>CBDFFH010000001.1:0-32228 GCA_965246715.1 Chamaesiphon sp.
ATTCCGACGGCTGTATCTTTAGGTATCGATGGCGTAGAGACTTATTACGCTTACAACAATCCCAATCCCTGGATTCCTAGCTTCGAGCAAACAGAGACAGTCAAGCGCTTGGGTAACAGTTACAACTTGCTGCATACCTGCGGTACTGATACTCATGGCCTAAATTTACTGCAAAGATTGTAGTCTGAGTTGTGCTTTATGGATCGTCAGCCGCTCGCGTACCGAGCTGAAACTTTTTGCAATCGATCGGCTGAAAGTGCAGCCATCGGGCGGCTAAGATCGTTACAAGTAGTAGATTCCGATCGCCCGAGATCGGGTTTAGGTAAAATCTCTAATTGCCATTGCCATCGGAGTTGTCTATGATAGTTTGTTAGGTATATTATACCCAGGCGATCGGTTCTAAGTATTCGTCAGCAGTCAGCTTCGATCGTCCGGTGGCTTGAGCCAATGACATCACAAGAGCCTGCCGATCGACGCAAAAATACTTCTTCCGAGATAGCACGATCGGTTATTGGTGATTGGTTGATTTCAATTAGTTCTTTTGCGTCAGTTGAATTAAATGTCATTAAATTCGATTAAGCCTCTCAATGGTCAAGCTTCAGACATGGATACACACTCTCTTCGTGGACTGCTCGAAATGACAAAACCGACAGATCCAGATGTCGAACACTCAGAACTTAGATTCGATCGTGAGGGTAGTCATTCGATGAATGGTACTGCAATAGCACTCGCAATCCCACCAGAACAGATCGAGCTACCCTCGCAAGATATTCGGGTAGCTGCACTCAAAGCTACACTAGACAGACATCGCGGCGAACGGCAAATCGTCCTCTTACAGGACTTTCCCGACCCCGACGCGCTCTCTGGCGCTTGGGCATATCAACTGATTGCCAAGCAATACAATATTAATTGCGACCTGATCTATGCTGGTGCGCTCAGCCATCAGGAGAATATCGCGCTGGTTAAATTGACCGGATTGCCAACAAAGAAGATTGCCAGTGCCAATCTCAAGGAAAAAGATCTAGCTAATTACCAAGGCTGCGTCCTGATTGATAATCAGGGTACCACTTGTCAATTATTAGAACAAGTCCAGCAAGCGGGTATCCCGATTACCGTTATCATCGACCACCACAGCCTCCAAGAAGATCTCGACGCTGAATTTGTCGATATTCGCCCGATGACCCGCGCGACGGCGACGATCCTCACGCAATACCTTCAAGCTGGAATGCTCAAGCTCGATAGCAGTATCGCCGAGCATGTCAAATGTGCTACCGCGCTGATGCACGGCTTACGATCGGATACAAATCGCCTAATGCAGGCTCAGGAAGAAGATTTTCTCGCTGCTGGGTATCTAAGCCGTTTTTACGACGCACAGCTCCTCAACGCTATTTTACAGGTCTATCGATCGAAACGGGTGATGGAAGTGATCCAACGATCGCTCACCAATCGCGTAGTACAAAATAACTTCTCGATCGGTGGTGTGGGCTATCTGCGTTATGAAGACCGAGATGCGATTCCTCAAGCTGCGGACTTTTTGGTAACTGAAGAAAATGTCCACACGGCGGTAGTATATGGCATCGTCCGCGATGAAGATGATGAGGTCGAGTTAGTGATCGGTTCGCTCCGCACGTCGAAATTAACGCTCGACCCGGATGAGTTTATAAAAGAGGCATTTGGCAAAAATAGCGAAGGACGGTTCTTTGGTGGTGGGCGATTTACGGCTGGTGGGTTTGAGATTCCCGTCGGCTTTTTATGTGGATTTAACGACAATCCTGATTTCTCGAAGATGAAGTGGGAAGTCTTTGACAATCAAATCAAGCAGAAGTTATTGAGACTAGTCAATCCTACTGATAGTTATTAATACAGTGGATAGTGGATAGTTTTTAGATCGATCGTGTGGCGTTGGCTATGCGATCGATTTGTTTTTGAATCGCCTATCTTCTTCACTATCACCTTTAGTTAGATCGATGAAAATATCTTTATTTCAGACTATATTTATGCGGAATAGTTCAATTTAATGGTTATTCTAATAGTCAGTAACCCTAATTGTTCGAGTAGTTGTATCTACTTTTTATTCGAGTTGTGAAAAATCGAATAAGTGTGGTTTCCCGTCTATTTTAGCGTAGCAACACGACTATGGGTAATTAAGGTCGATCGAATATGCTGATGGAGTAGGTCAAGAGCGATCGCTTCCACACCTGATTTTCTCCATCAACTCTACCCTTAATATATGATGGCAACTATTCCTCAAACAGCTTACGGTGAATTTATCGCACAAGTTAAAGCCGATCGAGTGAAAAAGGTGAAGATCGATCTCAATCGAATCGAGTATGTAGTTGCTACCGAAACAGGTGAAGAAACCTACATTACAATCTCCGAGTCTTCGACTGGAAATCTGCCCGAATTATTGCGATCGCATGGTGTTGAATACACTGTAAAAAATCCACCTGCCGATAACTGGTTGGGCGCATTAATCGGAGTTGTCTTACCGTCATTAGTTGCAGTCGGTGCGGGTGCATTGTTACTCAAATATACCGAAGGTGGCAATGGTGTCATGGGCGTAGGCAAAAGCAAAGCGCGGGTATATGGTAGAGGTAAAACTGGGATTAAATTCACCGATGTTGCTGGGGTAGATGAAGCCAAAACAAGAATTACAAGAAGTTGTCGATTTAGACCTCAAAAATAGCGATAAATATACCCGCCTCGGTGCCAAAATTCCCAAAGGTGTATTACTAGTCGGCCCTCCAGGAACGGGCAAAACCTTGCTCGCCAAAGCGATCGCGGGTGAAGCTGGCGTACCATTCTTTAGTATGTCCGGTTCGGAATTTGTGGAATTATATGTCGGTGTCGGTGCATCGCGGGTACGAGATTTATTCGCCAAAGCCAAGCAGCAAGCACCCTGCATCATCTTTATCGACGAGCTAGACGCGATCGGGAAATCGCGCGGTAATGGCTCAAATCCAAATGGTGGTAACGATGAGCGGGAGCAGACTCTAAATCAGTTGCTCACTGAGATGGATGGCTTCGATGGTAATTCTGGCGTGATTCTAATAGCCGCCACCAATCGCCCCGAAGTGTTAGATCCAGCCTTACGTCGTCCTGGTCGATTCGATCGCCAGGTGGTGGTGGATAGACCAGATAAAAGCGGCAGAGCGGAAATCTTAACCGTTCATGCCAAAAACGTGAAGTTGGGTGAGGATGTCGATTTAGGACTATTGGCGACGCGGACTTCAGGATTGACAGGTGCGGATTTAGCCAATTTGGTAAATGAAGCGGCGTTAATGGCGGCGCGAAGCAATCGTCAGGCGATTTTGATGGCTGATTTCGAGCTGGCATTCGAGCGGATCTTAGTTGGTTTGGAAAAACGATCGCGAGTGTTAAATCCGATCGAGCGGCAAACTGTCGCGTATCATGAAGTCGGACACGCGCTAGTGGGTGCGTTGATGCCAGGACGGGGTAAAGTCGAGAAAATCTCGATCGTCCCGCGTGGAGTCGGTGCGCTGGGTTACACGCTGCAAGTGCCGGATGAAGATCGCTTCTTGATGATGGAAGATGAAATTCGCGGTCAGATTGCGACCTTACTCGGCGGACGTGCGGCGGAGGAAGTTATTTTTGGGAAGGTATCTACAGGTGCCAGCGATGATATCCAGAAGGCAACGAGTCTGGCGGAGAAGGCGATTATGTTGTATGGGATGGGTGATACTTTAGGGCCGATCGCCTTTGCTGGCAATCAGTCGCAGTTTTTGAATGGGGATAATGTGCGTCGCGCTGTGAGTGCTGAGGTATCGACGGAAATCGATCGACTGTTGAAAGAAACGATCGATCGAGCGCATCAAATGGCACGTCTGATTCTCGAACAAAATCGGGAGTTATTAGTGTCTACTGCGGTAGTTTTGCTCGATCGAGAGGTGCTTGAAGGTGATGCTCTGCGGCAGATTTTGAGTCAGGCGAAAGCTCCGTTAGGTTTAGCTGATTGGCTGCATAGTGGCACTTGAAGCTGTCATTTAAAAAAAATATAGTCATATTGATGTGCGAGTCTCTGATGCCAGATATCCAATACTGTAGATCGAGATACTGCATTAAAATAGATTGAGCGACCCTTATTCTTGGGAGCAGTCATGACAGCCACACTAATCCAAAGTCCCGATCGTGTAGTTTTACAGCATATCAGTTGGCAGACTTATCAGTCACTGACGATCGACTTCGAGCAAGAACCTACGATTCGACTGACTTACGATCGAGGTACTCTCGAAATCCGGATGCCGTTAACGCCACATGAAACTTTTAAAAAAATCCTCGGTCGTCTGATTGAAGCGGCAATAGAAGAACTCGATCTGGAAATTCGCAGCTTGGGTTCTCTGACTTGTAATCGAGAAGACCTGGCGAAAGGGCTAGAACCAGACCAGTGTTACTATATCCAAAATGAGCTTCAGGTGCGTAGTGTCGATCGGATCGATCTGACAAAGCTGCCACTACCAGATTTGGTAGTTGAAATCGATATTACCAGTAGTTCTCTCAATCGCTTCTCGATTTATGCCGATCTACAGGTTCCTGAAATTTGGCGATATGATGGTAAATCTTTAGTGATTTATGAATTGGTAGATGGTGATTATCTGGTGCGCGATCGCAGTATCGCCTTGCCAATTTTGAAGACGGAGGACATTGTAAGATTTCTGAGTTTTCAATCATTCGATCGGAGAAAATAATTTAGTAAAGCAATTTCGCCAGTGGGTGAGATCTGCTTTGTAATCGATATCGCGATTTACTGACGCAACGCTACTAGGCTGAGATCGGAACTAGAGCCTTTCCATTCCATTAGATGACAGTCTGCCTCAAAAGTGTAGCGATCGAAATTGTGAAATTAGGATTGGGTATCATAATAAATATCTCCATCCACTCATCTGATTTTTATTCTAGTTACTTTTGAGGTTGTTGCATGTCGATCGAGTATTTTACAGTTCAAGTCTCTGTATCTCTGCTACAGAAATTAGAGCAAAACAATAAATTCGATCTTTTTAAATATTTTATTACCCAAAACTAAGTTGCGGAATAATAGCGGAATTAATTCAACCTCTAATGGTTTCTATACTCCGCATCGATATCGATTTTGTAAATCTATAACCCAGGCGATCGCTTATACCATTCGTTAGATTGCTCGTAGACATGCGCGACTTGCAATAATAGATCCTCGCGCAAGACATTACTGAGTAATTGCAACCCGATCGGCATTCCTTTATCATCGAAACCGCAGGGAATGCTAATCCCTGGCAATCCAGCTAGATTGACGGGAATCGTCATCAAATCCGAAAGATACATACTCAACGGATCGGCGGTTTTTTCGCCAGCTTTAAATGCCGTCGTCGGTGCGGTTGGCGTGATCAGAATATCTACTTGACTGAATGCGGCTTCAAAGTCTTCTTTGATCAACGTTCGTACCTTTTGCGCCTTGATATAATAGGCATCGTAATAACCCGCCGATAGCGCGTAGGTTCCAAGCATAATTCGGCGTTTGACTTCCGCTCCGAAACCAGCGGCTCTGGTTTGGGTATACATCGACATTAGATTGTCCGCCTCGGCTCTAAACCCATATTTCACACCATCATAACGGGCTAGATTCGCGGATGCTTCGGAAGGGGCGATCACGTAATAGGTGGGTAAACCGTAACGGAAACGGGGACAGGAAATCTCTTGAACTTCCGCGCCGAGCGATCGAAAATGCTCGATCGCAGTTCTGACTGATTCAGCTACTTGTGGATCTAAGCCTTCACCAAAGGTTTCGGTAATAATGCCGATTTTCAAACCCTTCGGTAAGTCTGGAGTGAGCAATTGGGAGTATTTGGGAATCTCGACTTGGAGACTGGTCGAGTCTTTTGGATCGTAACCCGCGATCGCTTCTAATAAGATTGCCGCATCTTCCACCGTCCGCGCGAATGGTCCGATTTGATCCAAGGAGGAAGCATACGCGACTAAACCAAACCGCGATACCAATCCGTAGGTTGGTTTTAGCCCGACTATGCCACAATAAGCCGCTGGTTGACGAATCGAGCCACCAGTATCGGAACCGAGCGATACAACGCATTCTCCCCCCGCTACAGCCGCAGCGGAACCACCGGACGAACCACCAGGAACGCGTTCTAAATCCCAGGGATTGGCGGTGACTTGATAGGCAGAATTTTCGGTAGAGCTGCCCATCGCAAATTCGTCGAGGTTGGTTTTCCCAAGGGACACCGCACCTAAGTCTTGCAGTTTTTGGGTGACGGTAGACTCATAGGGCGGAACGAAACCTTCTAAAATCTTGGAACCACAGGTAGTTTGGATGCCCTTGGTACACAGATTATCTTTGAGCGCGATCGGAATTCCGGCTAATAGTCCGATCTCCTCGCCTGCGGCAATTTTGGCATCTACTAACTGTGCCTGCGCGAGGGCTTGCGTCGGCGTGGTGCAAAGGAAACTGCGAAGTTGTGGTTCGAGTTGATTGACGCGATCGATCGCTTCCATGGCGATTTCTACTGCCGATCGTTGTTTGCTAACAAGCTGTTGATGCAACTCGCGAATAGATGCCATGTACTTGAATCCTAATATCTTGCTTAGATCCTATGATATCTGACCTCTGACTCTAGCGGAACCTAAACTTGCGTTAAGGCTCGCTAATTGAAGGTCTTTGATTCTACATTACAGAGGCATCGGAGCAGGAGCGATATGCGGAGCCAGAACGTGATATTGAGGTTTGTTTGGCGGAAGCAGATCGAGGCGAGTTAATCGATTGTTAACTAGCTGCTAGATTAAACACTGAAATTTCTGGACGACAGTTAAAGCGAGCGTGGATGCCTGGAAAGCCGACCCCGCGACTCGTGTACTGAATCATATTTCCGACTTGATAGCGACCGATCGGGTATTTAGTACCATAATCTGGATATTTCTTCTTCACGAACGGAATTCGCACTTGTCCGCCATGCGAATGCCCCGACAATTGCAGCCCAAAGCGTCCGGTTGCCGCAGTTTCATCGGCAAAATCTGGCTCGTGCGCGAGCATAATTGCGGCACCAGTGGTAGGTAGTTGGGCTAGTACTCGATCGAGTTTGGCTTGTTGCGCCCACACATCCCCAACCCCCGCAATGCTCAGTGTCGCACCATTGCGTTTTGCAGTATAAACTTCATTTTCTAGCAGAGTTACTCCAGAATTGAAGATCGATTTTCGTACCGATGGAGCGTTACCATTGAATGCATCGTGATTGCCCAAAACGGCTAACGTGCGATCTCTTGCCTGAAATCCTGCCAGCGTGCTGGTTAATAACTTGGCTTGAAGTTCTGGGTTTCTAGTAATATAATCACCTGTAAGGACGATGAGATCTGGGTTTTGAGCGTTCACCACCTTGACGATTTTAGTTAGTTGGGCGCGATCGATCCCATCCCCAATATGAAGATCGGTAAGTTGGACGATCCGATAACCTGTAAATTCCCGATCTAAGTTAGGCAAGGTAATCTCAATTTGCTTGACTTCCAGCCAATTTGGTTCGATCTTGTGAGCGTAAATACTCGTGAGAAATAGCAAGACACAGATTGCTAGGATGAGTTGGAACGGTCGAGGTATCTTGAGTTTCAGGATTCGCATGATACACCGTACGTAGATCGGTTTAGTTAGTGAAATTAGGTTATAATTCTCGATTGCTAACGCTCGCTCTAACACTACAATTTGCTTGCGCTCGATTGCGTAAAAGACGAGTGAAATTCTGATAGATCCAGCTTAAAGCCGCTCTCAAGGAGCATGACACGCTATGATGCGCTTAGCGATCGTCATCCGTTCGGCTCGATCGCTAATTAATTATTCAATCTAGTCACAAAATAAGTTTGGATCTGCAAATTGTGGTAGAGCCAAAGATTCGGTCATGTATCGTAATGATGATTTCACGCGATCGCGACTGCCTGTTTGCTTTCAATAAAAATATTCTTCCGCCTCGATGTTATTTCAAAGAGATATTTTTAACAAGTCAGACAGGCAGTCGCGATCGCAACGATCCTAAATTTGCAAGCTATCTCATCTTAACAGCGATTTTGGATTTGACACTGTTAAAAGAACTACAATCCGATCGACAGCGATCGATCCTCATGGAGTCTGAAGATCGATCCGATCGCGAATCTGTACGATCCAGTCATTGAGAATTTGGGGAAATGGGGATGCTGCAAACCGCCACGCCACATAATTACCCCGTCCTCATTTGTATCTTGATAATACTTCTTGCGCCGTCCGACAGATTGGAATCCATATTTTTCATAGATATGAATCGCGCCCTGATTGGATTCGCGGACTTCAAGCGTCGCTCGATCCATTTCGACTTCGCGCGCTCGATCGATCAGCGCACACAACAATAATTGCCCCAATCCTCGCCCTTGGTAGCGTGGAAGGACACCCAATAATGTAATGTGTGCCTCATCTAAAATCGCCCAGAAGCACCCGAAACCGATAATGCCTTCAGTTTCAGGTTCTAGCCTGGGATCGACTGTTATCGCCAAGAAATGACTATTCTCATTTTCTAATTCCCGGCGATAGCTATCGATCGACCACAATCCACCAAAACACACACGATCGAGGATAATAATCGACTCGATCGCATCCACAGATATCGGACGGATATTTACATCTAAACCCACTCGTTGTTATTAGCTATTAGTTATTAATATCCTTCATACTCCTGGTGGAATTCCCCTCCTAGGAGCTGCGGTTTATTCGGCGGTTCCTTCCGAATAAAAAAACCGACAAGACAGGGGTGCCCGCAAGGTGGGTCAGGACTATGCAATCATCAGATTACCCCAATCCAAATGCCCGATGCACGGTTTTGAGGGCATCGATACCTTCTTCCTGCGCGACAACGCAGCTAATTTTAATCTCTGAAGTCGCAATCATTTGGATGTTAATCCCCGCCGTAGCCAGCGCATTAAACATTTGGGCGGCAACGCCAGGCTTGCCGATCATCCCCGCACCGACAATGCTGACTTTTGCGATCGCTTCATCGACAACGACTTCCCCACACCCCAATTGGAGAGCGGAAGATTCGAGCAATCGCTTGGCATCTGCCGCATCTGCTTGCGCCACAGTACAGGCAATATCCCGCGTGGCGACACCATTGACGATTAGGGTGCGTTGAGACTGGATGATGGTATCCACACTAATATTATGCGCCGCCAGAATCCCAAATAGCTGAGCAGCTCGTCCTGGCAGATCGGGAATATAGCGCACGGCTAATCTGGCTTGATTGAGATCGAGAGCAACGCCGCGCACTGGGATGGTAGTTGCGGGTTTCGTTGGGGCTAATTCGGTTGTGGAGGTAGAAATTTCAAACTCTCGACACAATGCCGCGATCGCCCGATCGCAATCTCGATTGGGAATGACGCAGCTCACCTTGATTTCGGAAGTCGAAATCATCTGAATATTTACCCCAGCATCTGCCAATGTTTTAAACATTTGGGCGGCTACTCCCGGTCTACCGATCATCCCAGCACCAGAAATACTGACCTTGGCAATATCCGTCGCTACGAACACTTCAGCATTGCTAGGGGTCGATTGATCGTGTAAGACGGGCGCGACAGCTTCAGCAACCGCTTGGGCGCGTTCGATCGCCTGTTTGTTGACAGTAAAGGCAATATCATTGGTATTTCCGGCATTAATCGACTGCACGATCAAATCGACATCGACGCGTTCGGTCGCCACCGCACCAAATAATTGTCCGGCAATCCCCGCTCGATCGGGTACCCGTAAGATCGCAATTTTGGCTTGATTTGAGGCAAATTCTACCGCATCTACAGCGCGAGCGATTTCTAAACCAGTCAAAGATCGCGGTTGGGGAATGGGGGATACGACCCAAGTACCCGGTTCGTCAGTCCAACTCGATCGTACTACCAGCGGTACGCCATAATTTCTGGCAATTTCGACAGCGCGCGGATGCAATACTTTCGCGCCTAAACTGGCTAGCTCTAGCATCTCATCAGCAGTAATTTCACTCAATAATTGGGCTTCGGGAACGATCCGAGGGTCGGTCGTCAAAATCCCTGGTACATCGGTATAAATCTCACAGGCACTCGCTTTGAGTGCCGCCGCGATCGCGACCGCCGAAGTATCCGAACCACCTCTGCCCAACGTTGTAATCTCGCGATCTGTCGTATTACTAACGCCCTGAAATCCAGCGACGACGACAACTTTACCTTCTTTGAGATGACGTTCGATCCGATCGGGGTTAATCTCTAAAATTCGTGCGCGGGTATGTTCGGCTTCAGTGGTGATGCCGACCTGAGCGCCTGTTAGGGAAATCGCGGGTTGTCCTAATTCTTGGATGGCAATGCTCAATAAGGCGATCGTGACTTGTTCTCCCGTCGCCATTAACATATCCAATTCCCGACGAGCGGGATTATCAGACAACTCTTTTGCCAACTTAACTAAACCATCGGTGGTCTTACCCATTGCCGAGACGACTACTACCAGGTCGTTTCCAGCTTTGACTGTGTTTACTACTCTTTGCGCGACTGCTTGAATCCGCTCAGCAGAACCAACCGATGTGCCCCCATATTTCTGTACGATTAATGCCATCGTTTTACTAATTCCTCGACCATTTCACACCTGCATCCATCTAAACTTATCAGATCGCAATATCGCTTGGCATCTGGGTAGCTAAATGCAAAGATCGCTACCTTAATGCAGATCTAAATTATCTGGAGTTTTAAATTGAAAGAATCTAGGCCTTTATAGATCTAAATTCGCTAATGCCAGGACGGGGACTTGAACCCCGGACACGAGGATTTTCAGTCCTCTGCTCTACCAACTGAGCTATCCCGGCTTGTTGAAAATTTGGCAACTTGACTAATATAGCAAATCATCGCTAACTACGCAAGCATTTTGAGAAGAATTTTAAAATTTGAGATCGATCGAGATGATGATCTACATTCCCGTTGCGGTACTGCAATCCGATCGCGCGGATTTAGCAGATGTCATTAACTTCGGTAGAATAAATCGCGATATAATACCTGCCTGACTGCAAATTATCAGCCCCCGATCCAGACAATTGTTAAATTTTTTTCAGCACCTGCTCGATCGAGCGAAAATCGATCCCGAACATCAATACGATGGCTGGTCTCTAACCGATCGCGATCCACTGGTTATCCGTGAAGTATTGATACCAACCTGGGACTGGCTGTATCATCATTATTTTCATGTAACTACCGACGGCTGGGAACACGTCCCCGATCGCGGACGGATGTTGGTAGTCGGTTCCCACAATGGGGGATTGGCAGCTCCAGATATGTTTATGCTGATGTACGACTGGTTCAGTCGCTATGGCACTGACCGCCTTGCCTATGGCTTGGCACATCCTGGGGTGTGGCAGTATTTTGGCTCCATCTCAAAACTAGCAGTGCAGGCTGGTGCGGTCGTCGCTCATCCCAAGATGGCAATGGCAGCACTCCAACGCGAAGCGGCTGTCTTGGTCTATCCAGGCGGCGCTGAAGACGTATTCAGACCATATAGTCAAAGACACAAGATCGAGTTAGCCGGACGGAAGGGGTTTATCAAAGTTGCTTTACGCGAACGCGCACCGATCGTTCCGGTAGTATCGATCGGCGCTCATGAAGGGTTGATCGTACTGGCAGATATTTACCCATTATTGGAGCAACTGCACGATCTCGGAGTGCCTTGGCTGTTTGGGATCGATCCGGTAGTCTTTCCAATTTACTTAGGTTTACCTTGGGGTATTAGTTTCGGGCCATTGCCCAATTTTCCGCTCCCCACCCAAATTCACAATCGCGTCTGCCAACCGATCGAATTCGATCGTTACGGTCGCGCTGCTGCCAACGATCGAGATTATGTCGATCGTTGTTACGAGGTAGTTGAAAACCAAATGCAACTGGAACTCGATCGATTGGTTAGCGAAAGAGGTTAAGGAATCATGAATTACAGATCGCTATCCCCTATCCCCTATCCCCTATCCCCTCTTTAAGCTACTCCAGCAGCCTTACCATCCGGCATCAACCGATCGATTCCTTGCTTGACGACTGTTTGTACATAAGCAACTCGTTGGTTAGCTTGGAAAACTTTTTGAAGGGTATTATCCAAGAGATCGAGATTCCAAGCTCTGGCTGGTTCAGGAGCAATGAGATCTTGCGCTTCGAGATATTCGATTAGGGTTAAACCAGCAATGTGGGTGAGATAAGCAGCACTCAATCCTTGCACCAAGCCGCCAGCAACATAGGTCACTGCATTGGTCTTGAGCACACCTGCGACTGTTTGGGTGCAGAGTTCGACGAGTCCGAGTTTCAACATCACATTTCCCACCGCACCAGCAGCAGCTTGAGCGTGGTCGATCGAGAATTTTTGTTGATAGATTGCGCCTAAATCGACGACCATTTGCGCGTTAACTGCCGCCGTAGCGAGTAAATCCAGTGCGGGCACTGGATTGGCAAAGGCAGCAGCGGCAACGATCCACTGATTTTGGTCGATCGTTGGTAAAGCCCGATCGCGTCTGACTCTGTTGAGTGCGGCTTTTGCTTCAGTTTGCACGCTGGCGATCTGACGATAGGTAGTCGCCCAGACCAATTTTTCGCCCTCGGTAGCCAAGACTTGAGTAAGCTGTCGATCGAGACTACCAATCTCGACAGGGGGAGTTTCTAAAGTTTCGATCGCACTGCCATCTGCTTGAATTTTGCGAACTTTTACAGGTGCGGGTGCGGTACTCGTAGTGACGATATCCTGTGGGGACAGGGTACCTGTAACTGTCGATTGGAGTTTTTGGAGAATTAGATTGCGTTCGTCGGGTAAATAGCGATCGATTTGATTCAGTAATAAGATTACCCGCTGACGCGCTTGGCGGAGTGTTGCTAGATATTTATATTCGGTAGCTGTCAAATCGCCATTCGTCAGAAATAAGACTAAATCTGCATCGAGAGCGATTTGCTTGGCTTTTGTTTCGATCGAGCTAGCATCTGCACCACTGGTAAATAGCGCAGGCGTTTCTGTATATCTGAGCGGCGTTGCGGAGGCTACTGGCGTTATGGTTAGTAGCTTCATCAAGCTACTCTTACCTACTCTTTGCCCACCTGTAATCGCAATCTGACGCTCTGGTCGGGTTAGAGTAGTCTTCGCTTGGGCTAATTGCTGTTTGAGTCGAGCAATTTGTGGCGATTGAGGACTTTCGAGCGCGAGTTGACCGATCGCTAATTCTACTCGATCGATCTCCCGATCGAGGACAGTACGATCGATCTCCTGGGGAATCGGTGCCACTTTAGCTTTGCTACCCTGACGAGAGTACCACCAATAACCGCTCCCAGCAGCGAGCGTGCCCAATGTCAACCAATCGCCCACACCCGAGAGACTATGGTAGGCGCTATCCAAGCCCCATAAACCAAAAGTCAGCCCAACTCCTCCTACCAAAAGCGGACGTTGCAATCGCACAGTCATAGATGCCCTCGTCAGTCTAATACTAAAGAATTATATGCTCGATTTCTAGCCTACCCGATCGGCGATCGACTAGATCGGGCGGGATACCGAAATATACAATCGGATCTGCGATCTCGATCGAGTCTGGCAATTGTCTAAGTTTTACGCCTGGTTAACTCGATTGTAATCCTACCGCCGAAGTCAGGAATCGGCGCGGCTGGTTTGTGCAATTTTAACTCTACTTGCTGCACGCGATCGTCTCTGAGAACAGCAGTTACGAGCGTATCGGCAAGTTTTTCCACGAGCGAAAATTGCGCCGTCGAGACGATCTCTTTCACATCAGCAATAATGCCACGATAGTCGAGCGTATCTTCGATCCGATCGCTTTTACCCGCAGTCACCAAATCCAGCGACAATCGTAGATCCACTTCAAACCACTGTCCCAACACCCGTTCCTCTTGTAAGTAGCCCGTATAACCGTAACAGCGAATCCCGGTAAGTTGAATAACGTCCATAAAAAATCACTAAATTATCGATCGGCAAGAAATAATAAAAATCAATAGTCCCCTCTACATTACATTTAGACCCAATCTCATGGCAATTTGTCACGCGATCGATCTTTAAACCAACATTCCGCACTTCAATTTTTGCGACAGATACTTAGATTTATTTGTTACTCGCCCAGCAAATAAACACGCAAGTAAAAGACGAACTTGCATATAAGAAGCAGCAGTCCTGTGAAAGAGGATTTAGATTTCTCAAAGACCCATTATTTTTTTGCAGATAGCCTATTTGTCAAAAATCCTGAAAGAGTAGAAACAATGATGATGCTAATGGAATTAAGTCTTCTAGTTTATACGATCGGGCAAAGACAAATAAGAAATAGTCTGAAAACTAGAAAATCTTCCGTAAAAAATCAATTGAATAAAGCAACACAAAAACCAACTCTAAGATAGATATTTCAGTGCTTTCAGGGAATTCATTGCTTTAAGCTTGAGGGAACTGAAAGAATTGGTAATTTGAATGAAGAGCGGTGTCGAATTCTAGAACTTTTACCTGGAGATTGCCAGAAATACTATTTAGTTAGTTGAATTTTATCATTATTTATTAAACAGCTTCATCATTGCAATCTAATTAAATATTTTAGACCAATTAGTTTTTAAAGATCGGCAAAGACTAGAAAATGGACTTAGCTTCGTATCTTTGAGTAGTCAGTCTAGTTATGCTTTTCAACCTAGCGACCTCCAAAAACTCAAAAGTACTGGTAGTTGTCAAAAATGCGACCTCAGTGGTGCCGACCTGACAAACATCAAACTCAAGAATGCCGATCTCTCCGGCGCAAATCTTGCCAACGCCAACCTCACCAACGCCCAAATCATCGACTCTGACCTGCGTAGCGTCAATTTTACTGGTGCAACACTTGTAAATACCAACGTCTACGGTACCCAAATAGCCATTTCTCCTCTAACCAAAACCCAGTATGCTGGACTTATTTTCAAAAAACCAGATGATGTAGTGGCACAGCCAGTGAAACCCACACCCACACCCATCCAAAAAACTGGCATCACCCCAAGACCGACACCTGCTGCAAATCCGATCGAAGACTCATACGTATCTTTGCGAAATGAGAGTGGATATGTTGCAAAATATACTCTTGTTTATATGACTAATCAGAATTTTGGCGGAAACATAGTACCGATACCTAAAACGGAAACAGGTAATCTTACACTTGGTTTTACTAAAAAATTGGTAATACCAAAGGATGCAAAAAATATTGTTTTTCGCGTTCAGGTAGTCGGTAATGGATCTTCTGTAATCGACAAAGCTTTACCAGTGGGTCGTTCAACTTGCTTTAAAGTATATGGTACCGTTTTCAATCCGAAACAAGCTGAGAATAATTGCTCTTCTTTTTAATTTGCGATCGCTTTTAGCAGGCAAAGATTAACATAAATTACAATTCAAAGATCCTCATAAATCCTTGAATTGTAATTCTATTTCATGACATTCTATTTCAGGTGTACTTGACGATCGGCACAATTGCTTATTTTTTATGGTGACAACATTTCATGATACTTTTACCACTGCTGGAGGAATAGAATATCTATATAAATTACCTGCGATCGGGAATTCGTGAAAAATCTCTCAGATGCCGAACTCATCTCTAGGCTACGCTCTGGTCAAAAGCAAGCTATGGCTGTTCTATACGATCGATACGCAGGATTGGTTTACAGCATTGCTTATCGAGTTTTGCAAAACGCCCAAGCAGCCGAGGATCTGACCCAGAATATTTTTATTACGTTCTGGGAAAAGGACTACTTCAATCCCGATCGAGGCTCGTTAAGTAGTTTTTTGGGATTACTGACTCGTTCTAGAGCGATCGATAAAGTACGGCAGCGCACCACAACCAGCAGCTTTGTGGCTCGGTGGCAGCAAAATATTAGTGAAGCATCTACCACCCCTTCCCCATTAGAATCTGCTATAACCCAAGAAACTCAGGCTAACATGCAGCAGGCTCTACAAAAACTTCCAGAGTTACAGCGACAAATACTGGAGTTGAACTATTATCAGGGCTTGAGTCACAACCAAATTGCTGAATCTTTGGGACTTACGCCAGGAGTGGTCAAAAGCCGGATTCGACAAGCATTGATTCAACTAAAAACGCAGATCGATAATGGATAAAGACCAAGCTAGACAGCCTAAAAATATGAAAACGTCCCCCATTCCTGAATATATTCAAGAACTGGCGGCTGGTTATGTTTTGGATGAGCTAGAGTCTGACGAAAGAACCACTTTCGAGTAAATGCTGCTGAACGATCTAGCTCTGCGCCAAGAAGTTCGCGACCTGCAAATTGTTCTGGGCGGTCTGGCGATCGATCTATCGCAATTAGAACCACCAGCTCATTTACGCGCAAAAACACTCGCAGCCCTGGGTATAGTTGATGAACCGATAATAGCTCCGAAAAAAAAGATTGACTGGAGCAAAATTACGGCGATCATTGCCGTGCTATCGAGTTTGGCTTTACTTTGGGACAATATTCGTTTGCGGCAAGATCTCAGCTTTGCCCAAGTGCAAACTCCCGATCGAGTTGCCACTTTATTACAACGCCCCAGCAGTAAATTGGTATCCCTAACTAGCCAAACGAATGCGACAACTAGTGGCACTCTGTTATTTACACCAGGAAAATGGCAACAGGTGGTGGTATCAATCCAAAATTTACCACCTTTACCAGCCGATCGAGTGTATCGGTTGTGGTTGAATTTAAATAATCAACAAACCATCTACTGCGGGGAATTGCAATCTAATCAAAAAGGTAATATCTCTCAACCGATCGCACCGCCGCAAGTGCCACCGCCAGGGACAAAGGCGACGGGAATATTTGTCACCGTCGAACAAAAAGATGCCCCGTTCGTACCAACGGGCGAACGAGTGATGTCTGGCACCATCTAATCGTTCCGCCTCTTTACTGTCACCAGTTCGAGGACGGTATTTATGACAATTTTTCAATCCTCTTACAAGTACGGTACTTTATGAACTCTCCCGCAGTAACCCCGAAGACCTATTGGCAGCCAGTGCTAGCGATGGCATTGATGCAAGGTGCAATCGTCGTGTGTTGGATTGTGTATCGGATGTATATTCCCGATCTGCTGGTGCAGTTTGGCTTTCCGAAAGATGCGGCAATTATCATTTTAGCGATCGAGGGATTTCTAGCCGTAGCGATCGAGCCACTGTTTGGCAGTCTGTCCGATCGACAAAAGACTTTGTGGGGACTAAAGGCACCATTTGTCACCATTGGCGTGTTGATTGCCGCCACACTGCTAATAGTGTTACCAAGTATCGCTTTACTGGGAAACCCTGAGAGCTTTCTGCGGTGGATATTTATTGCTGTAGTAATTCTGTGGTCGATGGCGATGGCAACGTTTCGATCGCCCATGCTGGGGAGATTGGGCGAATTTGCCCACCAACGTGACTGGCCCTATGCTGCTAGTGTGTTAACACTGGTTGGCACGATCGCGGGTAGCCTCGCATTACCTGCGGCTAAACAAATTGTCAAAGGACTGGGTGCCATGCCAGCCTTTGCGATTAGCTCGATCGTTTTGCTACTCTCAGCTACGTTACTCAACTATAGTCAACCCGATCAAGTCAATACTCCAACGATCGCCGCAGACAAAGAGAAACCGTCTTTACAAAACCTGCTGTTAATTGCGCTGACTGGAGCCACTATTACGCTGGGCGTTATTTTGATGCAACAGCTCATCGGACTCATCGGTAAGGAGCAAGCACCCGTGCTGATGACCTTGCTGCTAGTTGTCCAACTGGCGACAGTGTTTCCCATTGGCTGGGCAGCAAAACGCTGGGGGAATATGCCAACATTGCTGCTGGGATTGGCGTTAATGGCGTTAGGTTTTGGGCTGCTAATGGTGCCGATTCAGTTGGTTCGGTTCGGCGTAATTGTGTTGCTGGGTATCGGGATGAGCAGCATTGGGGTGGCAACAATCCCCTTTGCCTTGAAGATGGTGCCCCTGTCTAGAGGTGGCTTAGGAATTGGATTTTACTTTGGGGGAGCGGCACTCGCTGGTGCGTTGTTTAATACATATCTGTCTCAAGCAACCAAAGTTCCACTCTTTCCTGGCTGGGTTGTTGGATTAATCTCTTTGGTGAGTGCGATCGCCGTATTATGGCTCGGTAGATCTCGAATCGATCGCGCTAATTAGTCAATTCGGGTTAAGAGGATGTTTGGAAATACGGATACAGGTATTAATTAGACCCGATCCGCCCCCTGTCTTGTCGCGATTATATGTGCGGGGGAACCCCGCCCAGATCGCGCCGCTAAATCCCCCTGCTTGGTGCGCTGTCTTGATTGAAACGCACGCTGTAGACGAGCGAAGCGAGGCGTGTCGCCAGACGGAGACCTCAGCGCGATTTCAATCGCTGCTTGGTGCAGTTGCATGGTCGGGGAACCCGACCGCACTGCACCGCTTTTTACGTCGGGGAACAAAGGCGTGCGCGCATCCGCAATTCTGGGGGACTTTCTATTCTTAGGAAGTGATTTGTTGCCTAAAAACCTTGCCTAGCTTGAGATCTAACCCAATGGATGTACCCCGACTCGAACGGGGGATCTTATCGATGTCAACGATGCAGCTCGTTTTCTGAAAGATAAACAGTGTAAAGCTTATAGCTTTCTCGCAAATGAATGTTGGGTGAAACGTTGGGTAAACCTTTCAATCCAGCTGTGAAATCTACAGTTTTGGTGCTATGGATAGTATCGGAAACAGGTACTTAACAAAGATGGCAGTCATTCGATCGAACCGCCCAGCTTCTCAATCTCGACCATCGAAACATAGAGTTTCATCGGATCGTCGGGAAAGTCGATGAAACCGTAATCTTTATAACTGATGGCATCAACCACCATCGCTACCGCAGCTAATCGATCTGACAATTGAAGACATCGTTTCATCGCGTCGAGTAATAAGAATCCCCCATATCCCTTGCCCTGATACCCTGAATCAACAGCCAATCGTCCGAGTAGAACCGCTGGTAGTAGCGGGTATCTGGGTAACTTCTTGGCGGTTGATTCATCAAGTTCGGTTGAAGCGATCGAGTAAGAAGATAGGCAATAGTATCCCAATACTTGACGTTCTGGTGAGTCGGTCAGTATATAAGGTGTAGATACCCGCTTCTTTAATTCCTGAGATGCCCTATTCTTGATGTAATCATCCAAACTATCTACCCCGCAGGTAAACGACGATCGATCGTGCTTCTTACTATCGAGTAAGTCAATACTCAGAGACATTGCTGAATTCCTGCTTATACCGAATAGCCGCGTCTTTAAGTTTCTGGTGTGGCTCCTTTGGGTTCAGAATAGCATCAGCAAAAGCTCTACTACCCTCCGCACTGAGTTTTAAGACGCTGTGATTTGCGATCGTACTATCCGCCGCCTCTCTTGCGCTTTTTACCAGAAACTCACATAGGGTAATATTTTCGATGTCCGCTGCTGTCTGAAACATCGCTTTTAATTCTGGTGTCTGGTTCAGATTCAGCGATCGAATTAGCTGCTGATACGATCGAGGGAAAGCGATCGCCCAAAATACCACTCAACTCGATCGATCCAGTTTTAGAAAGTGTCCTAATAGGTACAGCGAGCCACACAAAACCAGTTGATGCGTGTTGTTGCTAGTTGCGGCGGCTGTTAAGCCAGCGGTTAAATCTGCATGAGTATTTAGTGACTCTAAATCGGGACAGATCGATCGAGCTAAATCTGCTAATAATATTGGATCGGCGGAACTATGCCCAGGAACTGGTACGAGGTACAATCGATCGCCAGGTCTGAGTAATGCTTGGAATATTTCTCGATGTGCTTTAGTCGAGAGCATCCCGATTACCCAACTAATCGGCGAATTTAAGGTATCGATATATTCTCGCAAGGCAATCGCGGCAGCAGTATTGTGAGCGCCATCGATGAGTAGTTGATGCCCTTGCCAAGTAATTTGTTGGATGCGTCCCAACCAGCGGGTATTTGCCATCCCCGCGCCGATCTCATCATTGCTAATTTGCCATCCAGCTTGGCGTAAGATCCCAATTGTGGCGATCGCAATCGCGGAATTGGTTAATTGCATCTTACCTAATAAAGCGAGCGGATACTCAACACCGTCAAATTCTGCCCAGGACGGATGTGATGATTCGGCAGTGAATTTGGGTGGAGATATCTTGACGGCAGGTTTAACCCAGACTGCGGGGCAGTTTAAAGTGGCGATCCGCTCTTTGACTACGGTTGTTGCTTCGGGTGGGAGAGTGCCGATAATTGCTGGACAGTGGGGTTTGAGAATTCCGGCTTTTTCACCAGCAATTTTGGCGATCGTATCGCCGAGTTGTTGCCAGTGTTCGATCGAGATCGAGGTGATGACAGTGGCTAAAGGTCGATCGCACACATTTGTAGCATCCAATCTCCCACCCAAGCCGACTTCAATGACGGCAATATCCACCCGTGACTCGGCAAAATACAACCACATGGCAGCAGTGACGATTTCAAACTGAGTCGGGGTCGGTTGTGTGGGATCGATCGCGGATATTACTCGATCGAGGATACTCACCGCTACCTCGGTACCAATCGGCTCGCTGTTAATACAAATCCGTTCGTTCCAGTCTAATAAGTGCGGCGATGTATAGCGACCGACTTGATAACCAGCGGCACTCAAAATGCTTGAGAGATAGGCACATACCGAACCCTTGCCATTCGTCCCTGCTACATGGACGATCGGAACGGAGGTATGCGGCGAACCCAGTGCCGCGAGTAATGTCTGGATGCGGCTGAGTCCTAAATTTACGCCGAATTGATGAAATGGTGCGAGGAGTGTATCGATAGCTGAAGATGTGTCGGTCACGATCGGGATGTTGCAGTGGAGAAGTTGCTCAAATATACCGGAACGCGCGATCGACAGCAAATTTGAGATGTAGATGTCTGGCAAATAAATTTACTATGACTAACAGCCAACCAATGTGCGTAGGCACACTTTGTTTGTGTAGCCGCGAATTTATTCGCCGACTGGTCAGCCGTTTGATACTAGACGGCTGCTAGATCCAATATCGCGATTTCTGTATTATCTAGTACCTATTCATCTATTTATTTTACATAAACATGTTATAAAACAGGTTCGATCTTCGCTAGAACAACGGTTGATTTGTATAAGATGTTTGAGAACTCTTCAAATCTTTAAGATTGTTAATCTCCGATCGGGATATTTTCTTGAAAGAATTAAAAAGTAAAAATTAAGTTTTATTGAATTCTCGATTGAGTCAAACAATTTATACAGGAATTAAAACATCTATCTGTAAATCTAGATCTCAGAGAACAAAAATTCTCGCTATTCCATGTTTAGAGATCCTGTAAATTTACACGAGAGCAATACTGAATATGTCTGTACAACTAGAAGATAGCAAACGTACTGCGATCGCTACTAAGCTCGCGGATATGAAAGCCTTCCAAAATCTACTCATTGCGAATGAGGAAGCGTTAATTAAACAATGTCCCGATCGGGAGATTACCAATCGGTTAGAAGATTTCTTACGCGACGATCGCAAGAACTTAGGTATTCTCGATACTGTCATCGTTCAGTATGGAATCAAAGCCGAACCCAAAGAGACTACCCAAAAAGCGGTCGAAGAAATTGGCAAAATGATGCAAGGTTCGGAGCTAACTTTGTATGAGAAAGTCGCTCAACACGAGCTGCTCAAGCACGGTCAAACCATGTCTGGCATCATCGTCCACAAAGCCGCTCAAGTCGTCGGTGCAGATGTTGAAGTTGCGATCGGCCCGCTCAATGCCGTTAACTTTGAAAACCGCGCTCACCAAGAGCAACTCAAAGGCATGATGGAATCCTTGGGCACGATGGAACTCACTGGTAAAGCAGCCGACCAAGGACTCTGGGCGCGCGTCCAAGATGGGATTGCCGCTTTAACAGGAATCGCTGGTAGCGTTGCCAGTCGTACCGACGACGAGATGAAGATCGGCGATCTGATCCGGTTAGATCATACCAAAGTCACTACTCTCTTCACTCAAATTAAAGCGACTGACGAGCCTGCTAAGATCCAAGAGTACTTCGCACAAATCTACAAAGACTTGTCCGCACACTCTGAAGCTGAAGAGCAAGTGCTCTATCCAGCATTGCGTCCTTATTACAGCGATACGCAAGAGTTGTATGACGAGCAAGCAGAAATGAAGCAAGTGCTCGATCGCATCAAAGCGATGAATCCTCAAGATACCGTCTCCTTCAAAGCTGCGGTAGACCAGTTGATGAACGCTGTGATGGAGCACGTTCGTCAGGAAGAAAATGAAGCGCTCCGTTGTATCAAAGACAACTTTGGCGACGACCAACAAAAACAAATGGCGACCCAGTTTAAAACTGCTAAAAGCCAAGCTCAAGACAAGATGCTAGCTGAGTCTAAATAAATTTAGTTGAGACTTACGCCACCATTAGGCGTAAGTCCGCTCCACTAATTCCGACATCCTAGGAGAAAAAATTATGGGTTATGCCAACCGTCCGTTAGAAACAACAACC
Source organism: Chamaesiphon sp. (assembly GCA_965246715.1). Classification (GTDB taxonomy): domain Bacteria; phylum Cyanobacteriota; class Cyanobacteriia; order Cyanobacteriales; family Chamaesiphonaceae; genus Chamaesiphon. Next base: position 22,472 of record CBDFFH010000001.1, read on the forward strand.
ACAGAACGCCGCTACATTAACAACAATACAGATTTTGGCGATCGCATCCATTGGGGTGCGATCCTGGCAGGGCTAGTCGTGACGATCAGCACAGAACTATTATTGAGTGCGCTGGGTAGCGCGATTGGATTTACCACGATCGCTAATTCAGGTTCGCCGAGATCGGATGCTGGCGATGTGGCAACTGGTGTTGGTATTTGGTCGATCGTCAGCCTGTTTATCTCGCTATTTATTGGCGGTTGGGTGACTTCCCGCGCTTGTCACTATATCAATCGTAGTACCGCTACCCTCAATGGCGCTATTTTGTGGGCAACCGCGCTCGCGCTGGGTGCTTGGTTGTTAGCTAGTGGCGTATCCGGTACATTTGGGATCGCGGCATCCAATGCTGGTGCCATTGCCAGCCAAGTTCAACAAGGTGGCGTACAAGTTCCTGGCGTTACGACAAATCAGGGAACTACTGGTACAGGCACAACAACTACTCCTAAAGTCAATCCCCCCACCGCTCAGCAGACCAGACAAATATCTGACAGCGGTGCGAAAGCCGGGTGGGGATTTACATTGGGTTCGCTGCTCGGATTAGCTGCGGCAACGCTTGGTGCTAGTGTTGGCGCGCGCAATCACCGCCCCTATCAAGCAATGCCCTCAACAAGCGAAGGTCAGATTTAACTTGTTAGTAGCTGCATAATGTCGATCGAAACCACCATTAACTTACCGGAGTTTTTTCAGATGCAACCCCTGCATTCTCACTCCGGTAAGTTTTTGGCTGGAGAAGTAGCGCTGGAAGTCTAATTACTGCCTAAATTAGCGATCGCCAAGTAATTCGTTGGTAATTTAAACAGACCTTCCATTTAAGATCGATCGAGATTTATACCTCGATCTTGACATACTTCCAGGGTTGACGGTGGTTCCCCCAGAATTGCGGATGCATATCTCGTTCCGAGAGGCTTCGCCAACGCGCGGAGGAAGCCTCAGCGCACGTTGCACCAAAGAAGCCACTACATATAGTAATAAAAAGTAGGATGCTCCCGTTGCGATCGTTTACGGAACTAGGGGAATAATATGGAAAGCTAGATATTTATCGATCGACTAAAAGCTTTATCAAGCTGTGTCGAACGCTTTATCAAGCTGTGTTGAACGATTGTATAGATAGATTTGAGGTTTAATGAAAATTTTTTTATTGATTTCTATTTCTTGCCTGGGTTTGCTGACAGGCTGTAAAATAAAATCCGCTTCGGTTACAACAGACTTGGCTCCTCAGCAGCCAACAAAGAGTTTCCTGCAATTGTGCCAGCAGAAAGATTCCTTAGCCACACCGACAAAATTAACTATAGACGTACTGCTTAATGAAGCTGGTACTAATGACTGTCAACAAGCCAATGTCAAGCTCGAAAGGATGACAGAGCTAGATCTTTATAAAAATAAGATTAGCGACCTTAGCCCCTTGTCGGGATTCACTAATTTGAATATCCTCGATCTCAGCATTAATGAAGTTAGTGATGTTTCACCACTATCCAAACTAGTTAAGCTGCAATACTTGAGCTTGAGCAATAATAAAGTTAGTGATGTTTCACCACTTTCTAAGTTAACCAACTTAACTTTTCTCGGCTTGAACAACAACAAGGTCAAGACTATTAAGTCCCTTTCTACACTAGCTGGAATGACAGATATTACTGTCCTTGACAACGAGGGGATCGATCGTGTTTGTCCGCTGGAAGCACATGTCTGTAATTTTTAAATCTGATGTTGCAATGCTTGTCTATTATTCCCGATCGCGACCTTCGATCGAGTCAATCGGGGAAGCAAGATACGTTTTTCTAACAATAAATATTGCATAATGTGGAGTCAGCAAACCAAATAAATTAGAGATAAAATTCTCGATCGAGAAACAACGGCAAGTTTTAACCAGAGTGTTGCTACCGTCTAGGACTCAATGAAATCGTGCAGAGATCGCAGTACAATCATACTTAGCGCTCGATGTCGATAGATAAATAATCAGTGGAGATATGTTCAAAATAAGAGATTTTTGGGTGATGTGGCGACGGTATCGATTTGGGATGTTGTTCTTTAGTGTCTGCTTGAGTGCGGTATTGACATCGCCGTTGACGGTGATGTCGCCGCAGCCAGCGGTTGCAGTTGCAGCAGAATCGATCGTTGGCAATAGTGAGATTGCCAAACAACCGCCAGCACAGCCTAACAAAACCCCGACAGTACCTACAAATAATCCAGTTGCTCCACCGATTACCTTAACGGATAAAGTCAAGAAGACCGTTCTAGACAATGGATTGACCATTTTAACCAAAGAAGTCCATAGCGCTCCGGTCGTCACCGTCCAAGTCTGGTACAAAATTGGCTCCCGCAATGAAGCTCCTGGCGTGAATGGCATCGCTCACCAATTAGAGCACATGTTATTTAAAGGCACCAAAGATCGTCCCGTACAGTTCGGACGGTTGTTTGCGGCATTAGGTAGTAGTTTTAATGCCTTTACCAGCTACGATCAAACCGCTTATTTTGGTACTGTTGAAAAGAATAAGCTCACTAGTTTATTGACATTAGAAGCCGATCGAATGCAGAATGCGACGATCGATACTGAGAAACTCACTGGTGAAAAGCGGGTCGTAATTTCTGAGTTGCAAGGGTATGAAAATAATCCCAGCTATCGCCTCAATCGCGCCGTTCAACGTGCGGCTTTTCCGAATAGTCCCTATGGTTTAATGGTCGGCGGAACGAAGGCGGATGTCGAGAAATTTACAACCGAACAGGTGCGGTCTTATTACGATGCCTATTACGCACCAAATAATGCCACTTTAGTCGTCGTTGGCGATTTCGATACTGCCACATTGATGGCAAAAGTCAATCAGACTTTTGGCAAAGTACCGCGCCGCGAAGTAAAAGTCGCCAAACCGCCGACAGTCGCAGTCACGACTCCACCCAAGCGGCGACTGACACTCAAAGAACCAGGTAGTACGCAAATCGCGATCGAGATTTATCCTCTACCAGCAGCTAACGATCCCGATGTTCCCGCGATCGATGTGATGAATTATGTCCTCACCGAAGGACGCAGCTCGCGGATGTATCAATCGATCGTCGAAACAGGCATCGCGACTAGTCTCGATGGTGGCGCGTCCAACCTCGCCGCAGGTGGTTGGTATGAAATTTCCTCTGTCGTTGAAGTCGGTAAATCTTTACCCAAATTAGAAGCTGCTGTCGATAAAGAAATCGAGTTACTCCAAGCAAAAGGAGCCGCCGCCGCCGAAATCGCGCGCTCTAAAGCTCAACTCAAATCTAGCTATTTGCTGAGTAACCGCTCGATCGACAATCAAGCCAGACAGTTAGGTAACGATCAGACTACCACAGGCGACTATCAATTTACCGATAAATACCTCGCGGGAGTCGAACGCGTCACAGCGGCTGATGTCCAACGCGTAGCCAAAAAATATCTTCAAGCTAAGCTCAAAACCGTCGGTTATTTCCAACCGACCCAAATTGCGGGCAAATCAGCCCCAGGCGACAGCGGCAAGCAAACATCCGAGAATTTTAGTCCCGGTGCCCCAGTAGATGCTGCGGAAGTCGCCAAATATCTCCCCCCACTAGATCCAGATACTACCAGCCAGAAGCAATCCTTGCCCCAAGAGGTGAAGCTCGCAAATGGGTTGCGGGTATTCTTACTCCCTGATGCGAGTACGCCCACAGTGACGATGAGTGGAAATATTCAAGCAGGTACAGAATATGACAGTCTCGCCAAAGCTGGCGTGGCAAACCTGACAGCGGCAAACCTGATGAGTGGAACCAAGACAAAATCCGCACTCGATCTTGCCAAAACGTTAGAAAGTCGCGGTGCGGCATTAGCTTTTGGAGCCAGTCGCGAAGGTGTGAGTATCGGCGGTGGTGCTTTAGCGAAGGATCTACCCGTGCTGATGCAAACCCTAGCCGACGTGCTCCGAAATGCGAACTTCCCCCAACAGAAATTTGAACTCAGCCGCCAACGCGCACTCGTGGGATTGAAACTGGAACTAGATAGTCCCAATAGTGTGGCGCGTCGGAAATTCCAGCAGACGATTTATCCTAAAAATCATCCGTTTACGATTTTCCCCACTTCTGAGACTCTGAGCGGTTTGACTGCGGCAGATCTGAAAACCTTTTACGCTGGGCACTATTTACCGAGTAGCACCATCCTCGCGATCGTTGGTGACTTCAAAGTTGCTGATGTCAAAGCCTTGCTCGAACAGAATTTGGGTAAATGGTCTACGACAGCTACCGCAGTCAAACTCGACTATCCCATCGCCCAACTACCCGAAAAACAGGTACTGGTAAATCCGCCGCTTCCAGGTAAAACGCAATCGATTACGTTGATGGGAAATAAAGCGATCGATCGTAAAGATCCACGCTACTATTCAGCCTTGGTACTAAATCAAATCCTCGGCGGCGATACGCTCTCTAGCCGTCTCGGTACCGAAATCCGCGATCGTCAGGGTTTGACCTATGGCATCTATAGTAGCTTTGCTGCTGGCAAACGTCAGGGTACCTTTGTCATCTCAATGCAAACCGCACCAGATGATGCCCAGAAAGCGATTCAAAGTACGACTGCCTTGCTAAAGGATCTCCAAGCTAAAGGTGTCACCGCCGCAGAAGTTGCCAACTCCAAGCGCAGCATCGCTAGTAACTATACTGTCGATCTTGCATCCCCTGACGAAATCGCCGGAGCGACACTCGGCAATGCCCTCTACGGCTTGAATCCTGACGAAATTATTGAATTTCCCAAGAAAATCAAAGCTGTGACATTAGAGCAAGTCAATCAAGTCGCGAAGGAATTAATATCACCCGATCGATTTGTCGTAATTACCGCAGGGCCACCTCAGAAATAATAGTTACAGCAATCTAATGTGATATCTGGCGTTGCTGGTTATGGGTACGATCGCCTAATTGAGAGGATGTCTGAAAAGTGCCCCCTAACCCCCAATTCTGGGGGAACCGGATCGGAAAGTCCCCCAGAATTGGGGGATTTAGCGGCGCGCGCCGGACGGGTTTCCCGTCCAGAAAAGCGGCTCCCGCCCGTCGGGTTCCCCGACGCGAAAAGCGGATGCGCTCCGGTCGGGTTTCCCGACCATGGAAGCGCACCAAGCAGGGAGACAAGACAGCGCGATAAGACAGGGGGCGTTTAGGTCTTCGATCTTACTTTTCAGACACCCTCTGAGGCGATCGCTTCATGAATTGCCCCTACCCAAGTTTTCATACTTCAATCCAGCAACGCCTAAAATCTATATTGGCAATGCCCATCTTGCAAAACCAAAGTCTAAAAAAGGCGCATTAGTAATGCGCCTTTTTTATAAGTTTGAGATACATGTGCCAGTCGGACGAGCTTTAGCATCGATCGAGTGCCGAATTCATACCTTCATTCAAAGTTTGCAATACCATCTGCATATTTCCCGCCAATAGCTGCGGCACATTCAGCCATAAACCCACAAACTCGCGACTACAGAGGATACCCGATCGATCGGGTGTCATCTGTGACATACTTGCTATCTTCCAATACAAACCAATCGACCTCGCGATCGAATGTCCGCCATACGATATACTCCTTCACTCCATTGCGTTGATAAGCACGCTTCTTGTCATGCAGATCGTAGGACGTAGTACTCGCCGAAATCTCCACCACCAACTCCGGCGCGCCGACGATATAACCCTCATCATCAATGCTGGCGTTACCAACGACCCGAAATAACACTATATCCGGTTGCGGTTCGTTCTCATTGTCTAGGCGCACGGTTGGCTCGACACCCAATTCTACAGTGGGGACAGCGGCTTGATAGGTACCCAGCCACGTAATCATATTGCCATGAGGTTTGGCATGGGGCGTAAAGCGTAAGGGGGAAGCCACGTAGACGATTCCTTCAATAAGTTCGGCTTTTTTGACATCGGGGGCTGCCGCATAACGGCGCTCAAACTCGGCACGATGCAAACGATCGCCATTTTCGAGCAATGGTAAAGTCGGTGAAAATTGTCTGGTAGTCATCGTTGTCGATCGGCTCTCAACCCTTATACCTACAATATTTTTACATAAAATCTCTGTGGTTGTAGATCTAGGCGGTTGAAACCGCTACTAGGTAATCAAAACCCGCGTAGGCGGGTTAAGTACTCTTTTTTAGAGGATGTCTGAAAAGATTTTTTGTACTCGATCGTAGATCTGAATCCCCTAAGTCCCCCTTTTTTAGGGGGACTTTGACTGGATCTGAGCAAGCTTTTTAAGGGGGTTGGGGGATTTAGATCTAGAAACGAAGCTTACGTAAATCTACGCAAGTAAATATACGCAAATAACCATGCCAAATTTATTTCAATTTTCTTGTGGTAATTCGTTAAATCTGTAGGTGAGTGTGGGAATACTATCACCAGAGCAATATATTTGAATCTCTACATCTATTAACTATATTCCATCACCTGAGATTCGATCGATCGTTAGCAAGATATCTATAGTAAATAACCGTTCGATCGCTCCAACAGATTCGATCGCCCATTTTAGCAAGCTTTAAATCCCGATCTCTCAACACAATCTTGACATCAATACTATGGCAACTACTACTACCAATATTAATGCATCTCTAGTCCCTGTTGCTTTGACCACAAGTTATTATAGCGTAAATTCTAAGTTAATAACTAGTCTATCTAAACTAATCAGTGTAAATGGCGAACTATATTTCCAGGGAGATCGATTTGATGGAAAAGGGCGTGAGCTATATAAATTAGATGCCAACAACAACCTGGTATTAGTAGCTGAAACTAATACTTCTTCTAGTGGCTCCCTATTCAACTCGATTACTAATGTCAACGGTATTTTATATTTTGGTGCTGATGACGGTATCAAACAAGGACTATATCGAATCGATCCAACTACTAGTCAACCCCAACGCCTGAGCGATAGACTTTTCTTTTCAGGTTATGACAATAGTACTAATATTGTGAATATTGGAAATAATGATTACTTTTTATCCGATCCTGCCCCGAAACTAAATGGTCAATTGTGGAAAATAGACAGAACTTCTGGTGTTGTATCTAAAGTGGATCCAGTAGGATTTAATGGGATCTTTAAAGTCGTTCTACCAAATAGTGGGACTAACTATCGTGCCCTCAATAATATCCTATCTGTTGGTGGTAATTTATATTTCCAGAGTCAGGATAGAAAAGTTTGGAAATATAACCCTGCTACAAATAATGCATCAGAAGTTGTGATACCAGGAAATTTATATTTTCCTTCTGGAGAATTTCATAAAGTAGGTGAATTTTTATTCTTTAAAGCTTCACCTACTTCTTCGGTAGCCGAGGAACTAGTAAAAATAGACTCTAGTGGAAATGCTTCTATTGTTAGTAATATTAATTCTGGAGCGACCAAATATTCAATAAGCGATAATAACTTTGTTGATATTAATGGGATACTCTACTTCACAAGTGATTCCGGAAGAGAAATTTGGAAGCTAAATTCACCAGAAAATGCAATATTAGCTGGAACTATAAATCAACCCATATCAACGAAAGATGCTAGTGAATTTGTCAATGTCAATGGTACTTTATGCTTTGTTTTTGACGACGGTAAAAATTCGTCACAGATTTGGAAGCTGAACTCAGATGGCACTACTGCTCCTATTACTAGTTTTACCTCAAATCCAAGCTATGGTAAAACTTTTGTTGAAAAGTTAAGTGCGATCGGCGATAAACTTTACTTCTCTGCTAATGATGCTTCTTTTGGCGAGGAGTTAAGAGAACTAAATATTACGACTGGAGAATTAAGAACTTTCGATTTGAGTCCTGGATTAGATGGTTCATCTCTATCGAGTTCAGTCATCTCTAAGGTAATTGATGTTAATGGTACTGTCTATTTTTCTGCATTAATTAAACCAGAGGGTACTTCCAGTGAAGAGAGAATTTACCAACTAGCTTCACCAACAACTCCCACTACGCCTACAACTCCAACCACACCAACCACCCCAACCACTCCAACCACACCAACCACCCCAACCACACCAACCACCCCAACCACTCCAACCACACCAACCACCCCAACCACTCCAACTACTCCAACTACTCCAACCACTCCAACCGAACCACCGCTATTTAAGATTACCGCGATCGATAATGGTACGGCGGAAACTTTAACTGGATCAGCGCCGAAAACCGGAAAATTTGAGATTACGCGTCTTGACGATGTAAGCGTGGCAAAAGAAGTTAACTACGTCATGTCAGGTTCGGCAGTGAATGGAGTTGACTATCAAAAAGTAGAAGGTAAAGTCTCCTTTGCCGCTGGACAAGCTACAGCATACGTCGATATCTTGCCGATCGACGATAAGATCTACGAAGGCAACGAAAGCGTTACTTTATCGATCCTCAAGAATAATGGTACTGGCGTTCAGACCTACAATCCCACACAACCATTCAAAATTGCCAGCAATCTTGCTGATGCTGAAATTCTCAACCAGTTATTAGGTACCACTACCGGATTGAACAATATCAAACTAACCGTAACTGGCGATAAGCAAGCATACGGTACGTTTGATAACGATCCCTTCAATCTGGGTAAAGGTATCGTCCTCAGTACTGGTAAAGTTACCGATTTATCTGGAGCAAATGTTTCCAGTGGTACGACTACTGATTTTGGCACTAAAGACAATCGCACTGGTGGATTCGATCCGATTACGCTCAAAATAGAATTTAATACTGACGAAAATGCCGATCGAGTTTTCTTCCAGTATGTATTTGGTTCTGAAGAATTTACAGACTATTCTGGCAGTTCGTTCAACGATGCTTTTACCCTCACGCTGAATGGTGTCAATCTAGCCAAACTCAGCGACGGCAAAACCGCCACTATTAATAACCTCACCCCATCAGCAACTCCGACAACTTGGAGTCCTGATTATATTGACAATCCTCAAGGAACTGGGCCGCTGAAAGATAAAGTTATCTTAGATGGTTATACCAAAACTCTGACATTTTCTGGCGACCTGATTCCCAGTTCTAAGAATATCATCGAAATCACGATCGAGGATGTTAGTGATGGAATTTTAGACTCGGCTGTATTTTTAAAAGGCGGCTCACTAGGTATCATCGATCCAAATGCCATCTCTGCCAAATTAAAGCTGATCGATAACGATCTGCCTCCAGTAATTAGCATTTCCGATGCTAGTGTTACCGAGGGTAAAAGTGGTACTAAAAATGCGACCTTTACCGTTAGCTTGAGCGGTGAGAGCGGCATCGTAACGACAGTTGATTATGCTACTGAAGATGGCACAGCGATCGCTGGCAGCGACTATAACAAGGTCGATCCGACCACCATTAGCTTTGCACCGGGAGAAACTAGCAAACAAATTGTCGTACCCATTATTGGCGATCTAATCGAGGAATCAGATGAAACTTTTAAAGTCAATCTCAGCAATGTAGTTAATGCGAAGCTAAGTCCGACAAGTAGCTCAGCGACGGGTACCATCCTCAATGACGATACTCCGGTTTCTTTAGCTGTTACCGATGCAAATGCCAGCGAAACAAATTCTGACCCCGGACAATTTGTAATTACCCGTGGTGGCGATCTGACGAAAGAACAGAAAGTACGCTACAAGCTCTCTGGTAAAGCTACCAATGGCAAAGACTATCAAAGTTTAACTGAGACAGCCATTTTTGCTGCGGGGGTGAATAAAGCTGTTATCGATATCAAACCGATCGATGACAAAATCTATGAAGGAAATGAAACTGTAACGCTGACAATCTCAACCGATGATTA
>CBDFFH010000002.1:0-336171 GCA_965246715.1 Chamaesiphon sp.
TTGTTGGTCGGCAGCCGTGTAACTAACCTCCAACAGTTTTGTGCCTTGTTCTTTCCCATCTTTGGTAACTTTGAGCCGATCGATCTTTAGATCCCGCAGCAGCGATTCGTAAGTGATTTTGGGGTAGCGCTGCTGAAGCTGCTCGACAATTGGGAGCAGCAGCTTGGAACTCTTTAAGATCCGAATCTGGGTTTCATAATCTAAAGTTGAGTTCTGCTCGACATTACTTTGAGCTTCCTCGATCGATCGTTCGGATGTTTGAGCGCGCACGAACGAGCGCGAAGATTTAGCTTCAGCAGTCGCCGCTTCAACCTGAAGTTGGAAAGTACCTTCGTATTTGGGTTTGGTTGTGGCACCGATCGCGAATAATACTCCTGCCGCCACAGCTGTTGTTGACAGGGCGATCGTGACAATCAGCGGGGCTTTGCGGCGGATGACGCTAAACACCCAAGTTAAATCCCATAGTTCTTCATTCCGATCGAAGGTAGGGAGCCGATCTGCTGGAACGACGATCTCAGGTGCCTGGGATCGGCTGACAGCTAATTCTGATGACTGTGGAGAATGAGATGGTTTCATAAAATTAATATCCCTAATCTGTCACTCCAGACACAGCATGATGTTCCGTAACTTGCCAAGTTAGCTTGCTGCCTGAGTTGTGATGTTGATTTTTTAACATGCTTGTCTGCGCAAAGTTGAAAATTGAAACTAACAATAAAATCGTTCGTGCTTGCTCTGTCGTTAATCTATGTTCGCATTTACGAGCGATTTTACCGTCCCGAACGCGATCGATCGGGGACAAAAAAGGCACAATGAAAATTAAAATTATGAGTGAAAACACTAAGCCACAACTGCATTTATATCGAAAAACACCGCTCAAACCCCCGATCGTTAGGTATCTTTGCTGCGTGAAATTAATACCGATCGAGCAAATTTTGTTTCATTTAATACATGTTTGACTGGCGTTTATGTGATTGGCAGGACGATACATCGATATTTTTACAGCATATATAGTATAGATTTAGCTTTTTAGTGATGACAAAATAATCACTGTAACTCTTGCATAGTATCGATTCTAGAAAATTCAGCCTATTTGTCACAACTTTGTATATTTTTTATATTGTAGATTTATTTTTTATAAAGTCATCAGTTATTTTACTGAATTCTAATTGAAGTTAATGGCAGTTAGATTTATCGCTTCAGTATGTATGTATTATATGCTTTTATAAAATCTAGTTGCGATCTATGCCAGAACTGGCTTACGTCGGTATTAGGGTTTTACGCATATTGGCTCAATTCAAAATTAATGAAATATGAGATGATAAAACATCAATCCATAGCGTGAGCTTTATATTTGTCAACCGATATCGTTAGGTCGATCTAGAGACAGAAAGCTCGATATCCATTGCAGTAATTTTGATACTTATGCGAGCATAAATTACTCTTGCGATCTGGCTTTCATCGGAGTAGGGTAAACTGCTCATCGATCGAGGAAGTATTACTTAGATCGGCAAATTGCGATCGCGATCGCTTCACAAGTGGTTGCGATTGATGTAACTATGTGGATGAATAGCGATCGGGATCGATTGGATGATAATCAATTGTAGGGGAAAAGGAACACCTAAATTAAGCTCCGACGATTGAGAATTGGAAATCTTATAAAATGGAGCTGTCAGTCTAGTTATGAAATTACTGCTGAATCCTATAATTCTTAGCTTGTTGTTTGCCATTATTGCTGTCGTTTCTTTGATTTTAATTTATCTGATAACTCAGGAAAAGCTTAAGCCAAACTTATTAAATCTCGAAGAAGGTTTTACCTTTGTAGTGATGACGTTACTATTAGTAGGTGATTCTCAATCATATGTAGGTAATTTGAGCTTACAATATTTAAGCGATCGCTCAGAGAACCGTAACGCACCTGCATATGTTTTTATTCAATTTATGGCTTACATAATAGCGATATTTGTGACAAGATCTCGGATCCATTATTTTATTAAAGCGATAATATTTTTGGTTAGAGATCCTTTTCTTGTTGGCTTGCTCGTGCTAACCGTTCTATCTTCTTTTTGGTCGCAAACGCCCCTAGATACATTCAAGGCAAGTTTAGTTCTACTAGTGCTCGTTTTATATTCTAGCATTATTGCATTACGATGTAATTTTCAAGAATTAACAAAATATTTACGATATTTTGGCGCATGGGTTGCAATATCTAGTGCATTATTACAAATTTTATTACCATCACTATTGAAAAATGATAAAGGTGGCTGGCAAGGAATTGCCGGACATCCCAATACATTGGGCTATGTAATGGCCTTGACAACAATTTTGTGGGGATTAAATGCAATCGATCTGCCAAAAAAGCGATGGCGATCGATTAGCATGGCTATGCTAGCATTTACCGTGATGGTGCTAACCAACTCAAGTGGCACATTGATTACTTTTGTGGTACTGGTTTGTCTGTCGCTCTTATTTCGGATGCTAAAACACCTCGATTTTCGACAAATATTTACCGCCGTCCCATTCTTTTTTGCGATCGGTATTCCATCTTCGCTATTACTAATAATTAATAAGAGTAAAATTTTGGGGATCTTTGGCAAAGATGAAAACTTGACTGGTCGAGGGGATTTTTGGCCAGCGATTTTAGCGGCGATCCAGCAACGAATATCAGTTGGGTATGGATATCATGGCTTTTGGCAAAGTTGGCGCGGTACAGAAAATCCTGCCGCACACATCAGAACGATTAACTTTGTGCCGACACATTCGCACAATGGTTTTCTTGAATTAGCCTTAGCTTTAGGTTTAGCTGGTGTCGGACTATTCGCTTTCTCATTGATTAGAAATATCGCCTGTACACTTGCCGTTATGTATGATGGCAAAACAAAGGAAGCAGAGATCTCACTTTTATTTATAGCTTTTGTGATTTATTCTAATCTTTCCGAACCAGGGTTGTGGGATGTTGGTTATCATGTAGTTATTTATACTATATTATCAACTAGACTCGGTATTGAAGTCGCAAAAATAAATTTAAGTAGCAAACATCTTCAGCAAGCATCTTACAATTACACAGATCGATTTTTATGAATATACTCGATCGATTGACTGAGATCGTAGATCGCTCTGGCCCTAAGTTCCAAAGAATACTTGGCAATATTGTCTGGTTATTTGTCGATCGGGTCTTATCGATCGGGGTGGCATTTTTCATCAGTGTTTGGGTCGCTCGGTATTTAGGGCCGAGCGACCTTGGTACTTTCAAATATGTGAATGCTTTTGTATTTCTGTTTTCTCCATTGGCAACTTTAGGCATGAATAATGTTGTCATCAGAGAATTGGTGGAAGACCCAGCCGCCAAGAATGAAATCATGGGCACGGCTTTTTTCCTGAGAATCACTTGTGGCTTCTTAACTACACTGCTAATTATTCTTAGTGTATTTCTCTTTCCGCCTGAAAATTCAAATATTCAATTATTTGTTTCAATATCAGCTTCGATATTTCTCTTCAAGGTTTTTGCTGTTATTGATGACTGGTTCCAATCTCAGGTAGAGTCCAAGTATCCAGTTTTTTCAAGAAATATCACTTTGGTGGTATTGTCGACTTTAAAAATAGCTTTTATCCACTACCACGCACCATTAATTTTATTTATTTGGTTGCCAGTTATCGAAGCTGCACTTTACAGCTTTTTAATAGTTATTTTTTATGGCCAACGGAACCATTATCAGAGCTTGTTAAGTTGGAAATTAAATTTAGATCGGGGAAAATATATTTTCCAGGAATCTTTGCCGCTGCTATTTACGGGTATCGCAGTAAGTCTGTATTTAATGGCCGATCAGGTGATGTTAGGCCAAATGGCCGGAAATAGGGCAGTCGGTATTTATTCAGTGGCAGCTAGTCTGAGTGAAATGTGGTACATGATTCCAGGGATATTCAGTTCGTCGCTTTATCCTGCTGTGATTAAGTTGAAGCAAGCTGATAAGCAGATATATACTAAACGGCTCCAGCAATATTATGACCTGATGGCTCTAATGGCTTACGGTGTAATCGCCTGCGTTCTACCTGCTGCTGGTTTTGTAATTAATGCACTTTATGGCGCTGACTATGCAGCAGCAATTCCAATTTTGTATGTTCATTTGTGGACTTGTTTGTTCACTTTCATCGGGATCGCACAAAGTACTTGGCTGACATCAGAGGGATTACAAAAGCAAAACTTTATTGCCACAGCTGTAGGTGCAGTCTTAAATATTTTACTCAACCTTTGGCTGATACCTTTTTTGGAAGGTATGGGTGCAGCAATTGCTACTCTCATCTCATATGCAACTGCCAGTTATTTTTTCTATCTCTTCTTTCCAGAAACTAGATCGAACACTTTTTTGATGACCAAATCTTTACTATTACCACTAAGAATTGTACTGTATGGTTTCAAATGGATCGGTGAATTTTTCCAAAGAAAAAAATAAGTATCTCGATAGTTTATAATTAGAATTATTTAATAAAATGCTACAGATTAAACCAACATTCGATTGCAAGTCTGCTTGCCCATACTGTTCCACTGTACTCAAGCCGATCGACACGCTATGGATGGGGATGCATACTCTGGTTAAGTCTGAATGCGGTGGATGCCGTGCTGAGATTATTGAAGATTTAAAGGTTAGCCATGCTTTATTACTCGATCCTAACAAAATAGATCTCGAACAAGGAAAGATTTTTAGCAAAGGATTAGGAACTCCACCATTGCTAGAGAATCTTCACGATCGAGTGCAACTAGAATGCAAGATCGAAAAAGAGATTTTGATAAAATTTGATCGAGTAATCGTTCTAAATTGTATCGATTATCTCTATGGACATTGTTTGTTGAAGTTGTTAAATATTCAGAGGCATCTGGAAGATTTCCCAGATTATGGAACAATTGCAATCGTTCCTCAATTTCTCCGCTGGATGATTCCCGAAGGCGTTGCCGAAATCTGGACGGTAAATATTCCGCTAAAACATGCACTGCTTTGTTATCCCACACTTAACGATTTTGTACATACAGAGTTCGATCGGTTTGATGAGATTTATGTGAGTAAAGCCTATTCGCATCCTAGTCAGTTTGATATTGCTAAGTTTACACGAGTCAGTAAGCACGATTTTAATCAAAAACAGGTGAGGATATCCTTTATTTGGCGAGAAGATCGGCTGTGGTGCAATAATTTGCTAACTAAAGTTTTAAAGAAAATGAACTTAATAAACTTAGCACTACTCATCCAAAATAGAAAAATTCAAAGTGTTTTCGACCGGATTCGATCGAAGTTGCCGACAGCAAAATTTACGGTTGTGGGTCTAGGAACTAAGACAAACTTTCCCAACTGGATTGAGGATTACAGAGTTAAAAAATTTGATGAAGACACCGAGCAGAAAACTTGTCAAATCTACGCTGATAGTCGTTTAACGATCGGCGTACATGGTTCTAATATGTTGTTGCCCTCTGCCCATGCCGGGATGACGATCGATATTTTACCAGAAGATCGCTTGGGAAATTTCGCTCAAGATATTCTTTATCAAGAGCCGGATCCAAGATTTGCGTCCTTTCGATATCGATATTTATCTTTTCATATTAGTACTTCTGAGTTGGCAGATATCAGTTCGAGCATGCTGTTGTATCACCATGATTTTTACGAACTCATGGTTAAGAATCAATCCCGATCCTAGCTGGATGTCAATACACTAAACAAACCCTTGTTGATAACTTACATTTGTTAGATTGTGGCGATAAGATAAATATAAATCCTGATAAATCTCTAATGAAAACTCCTATTGCTTTAATTATCTTTAACCGTCCAGATTATACCGCAAGAGTGTTTGAAGAAATCCGTCAAGCCAAACCACCACAACTACTAGTAATCGCAGATGGGCCTCGCCCAGACCATGTGGAAGATATCCAAAAGTGTGCTGCTACTCGGGAAATTATCGATCGAGTCGATTGGGAGTGTGAAGTATTCAAAAACTTTTCAGACACAAATTTAGGCTGTGGAGTGCGTCCGGCCACAGGTATTAGTTGGGTATTCGAGAATGTCGAAACAGCCATCATTCTTGAGGATGATTGTATCCCCCATCCATCCTTCTTTGCATTTTGTGATGAGTTATTAGAAAGATATCGCCATGATACTCGGGTCATGCATATTTCTGGCAATAATTATTGGTCCAACAAACATCCGCGTGCCGAGAATTATACTTTCTCGCGTTACCCGATGTCTTGGGGCTGGGCAACCTGGAGACGGGCATGGCAACACTATGATTTTGATATGAAGCTGTGGCCAGAGATCGCGCAGAAAAAAATATTGCTGGATTTATTAAACGATCGACATACAGCACAGACTTGGACGAAAATTTTCCAGGATGTCGTTGACATGGATTTGGGCTGCTGGGACTTTCAATGGATCCTGACTTGCTGGCTGCAAAATGGTCTAGCGATCCTGCCCAATATCAATTTAGTTTCTAATATTGGATTTGGTGACGATGCAACTCATACATTCTCAGCAGATTCAACTTCGGTGGATGGGTTTCAGCTCAGTGTTCCTGCCGATAAAATGACATTTCCCTTAAAAAATCCTCAGATGATGATTCCGGATTCACACATCGATCGATTCATCCAAGATGCTATCTATGACTATTTCCCAAAATTACCAAAAAAAATTCGCTTAAAACTAAATCGCATTATTTTCAACAAGTCAGGTTTTCGCTTGAATACTTCGTTAGATTCTACTCAATAAGGAAAATCAACTTATGTTGTTTCATGGTTTTTACATTCTGTCTACTCAGCCGTTGATAGTTTCGACTTTCAGTAGCTATCCCTTCAACACCAAAATCCCTTTTGCCAAGAAAATTCTCGGTGATTGTTATGATGAAATAGCTACACCATTTTCGTTTAATCCTAAATATGTTTTAGAATTTGTCGCGGGCTGGGCGGCACCATCCTACCGAATGGCCCAGTTTAAAGTCAGACAAATTGCGCATCAATTCGAGCAGCGATCGCATTACTTGGTGGTAAATGCGGCAGATGAGGATCGGGTCAGAAAAAAATTTCTAGTTCGTGGCGAGCGGTTGAGTGCAAATATTTACATCAACGAGCATCTGTACCAGCCATTAGCCGAACCCAAAATTTATGATGCTATCTATACCGCGCAGTTAGCAGCCTTTAAGCGACTTTCACTGGCAAAAGAGATCGAGCGACTGATGGTTGTCTCTTATGGTGGCGATCTGCACTCTTTTTGTCCGGAACTCAATCACGCTGAGTTCAATCGTGAGTTTCTGCCTCGGACTGAGTTGGCAAAAAAATACAATCAGGCTTATGTCGGTTTGTGCCTGTCGGCAAAAGAGGGTGCAATGCTGGCCTCTTGTGAATATTTGCTGTGTGGGATTCCGGTAGTTAGTACGCCCAGTAAAGGTGGACGAGATGAGTTTTTTAGCCCCCAAAACTCGTCGATAGTACCCCCAGATGCCGATCTCGTTGCGCGAGCCGTCCGGCAGTGGAAAACTAATCCTCCCGATCCGGCTGAAATTCGTGGGGGGGTGTTACGCAAGATCGACTCGTTGCGGTTGGAATATTGTACGTATATTGCTGACCTGATCGCGCGTGGTGGTGGCGGCAGGAAAGATCCCGCATATCTCAACGATCGATATTTCAACAATCCAGATGGGATCGCTACCCGGTTTGTCAAATTCAAGGATTTACACCATGTCGATTTAGATAAGTTTTCACTATAGAAATTATAAATTATCGCTAATCTAATCATCTTTTTACTTTTTCGGCTCGGCGCATCAAGGTAATTAAGGTCGCCGCGATCGATATTATTTTAATTTTATAAATTAGCTAATATTTAAAATCAATCTAGGGAATGCTGCCCATGATTTGCACCGCGTTTAATTCATCCTAATCGAGCCAAGACTCGCTCGCACGAGGCTTAATGGTAATATCTTCAACGAGTTATAAACATTAATTTGCGAACGGGAAGTAACCAGTAACCAATTGACATCGATCGCTAGTTATGCAGATAGAATTATGATTTCAGAAAAATTTCCGCCAGTTAAACAGGTAATCGGTTCTCCAGTAACCGATTTACCCTTTGACAATCAGATCGCACTGATGATGGATTGGGCCAAAGCAAGACTTAGCAAAGCTATTTGTATTGCCAATGTCCATATGCTAGTCGAGGCACATCGCCAGCCAGATTTTGCCGCAGTCCTAAAGCGAGCCGATCTGGTCACTCCCGATGGCGTGCCGTTGGTCTGGATGCTCAAACTCATGGGATCGGTCGATCGCAATCGGGTAGCCGGATTTGACGTGGTAATGGCGCTGTGTCTCCAAGCTTCAGTGGAGCGAGTGGGCGTGTTCTTCTTGGGATCCGAAGCGGCAATTCTCCAAAAGATGCGAGTCCGCTTAGATCGAGAATTTCCAAATTTACCGATCGCGGGCATGGAACCGTTACCCTTCCGCCCCATGACTCCTGCCGAAGATGAGGCGATCGTGCAACAAATAAATCAAAGCGGTGCTGGGATCGTCTTTCTATCGTTGGGCTGTCCCAAACAGGAAGTGTGGATGGCGGAGCATCGAGGGCGGATCCAGGCAGTAATGCTCGGAGTGGGCGGGGTCTTTCCTGTATACGCTGGCATTCATCAACTCGCACCCCCATTTATCCGCAAAATCGGTCTGGAATGGTTGTATCGCCTCATCCAAGAGCCGAAACGACTCTTTTGGCGGTATGCCAGCACCAATCCGATGTTTGTCTGGCTGGCGATTAAACAGTTAGTAACTAACCGGTGGAGTACTGGCTCCACCCAACATCAGTTCGATCGAACTAAGAGGGGGAGACACTAGATGGATGGCAATTTTTGGCAGGGAAAACGGGTATTACTGACGGGACATACGGGCTTTAAGGGCAGTTGGCTGTCGCTGTGGCTGCAATCTTTAGGGGCTGAGTTGTGGGGATATGCCTTGCAGCCACCGACGAATCCTAGTCTGTTTGAAGTTGGACGTGTAGCAGGGGGGATGACTTCGGTAATTGGCGATATTACCGATCGCGAGCATTTGCAGCAAGTTGTCGCTGACTTTCGCCCCGAAATCGTCTTGCATCTGGCGGCTCAATCGGTTGTCAGTACCTCTTACCACGATCCGGTGTCCAACTACAACACTAATGTGATGGGCACGGTTCATGTTCTAGAAGCGATTCGACAAGTTGGTGGCGTGAGATCGGTTGTCAGTGTTACTTCGGATAAGTGCTATGAGAATCGAGAGTGGGTGTGGGGGTATCGGGAGACCGATCCGTTGGGTGGCTACGATCCTTACAGCAATAGTAAGGCTTGTGCCGAGCTGGTGACGGCAGCTTACCGCGACTCATTCTTCAATCCGGCTCACTACGCCGAACATGGGGTGGCGATCGCGACTGCGCGCGCGGGGAATGTGATTGCTGGGGGGGATTGGACTGCCGATGGTTTGGTTGCCGATATGGTGCGATCGTTATTGCAACAGCAACCGATTTTGATTCGCAGTCCCAATGCGATCCGCCCCTGGCAACATGTATTGGATGCCTTAAATGGTTACCTGATCTTAGCCGAGAATTTGTATACCAAAGGAACTGCATTCGCGGATGCCTGGAATTTTGGCCCTTACGAATCATCGGTCAAACCGGTTGGTTGGCTGGTGGACAACATGTTGGCACAATGGGGCGAGCAGGCTACTTGGGAACTAGCCCAAGGGGGTCATTTCCACGAGCACATGTCCTTGAGTTTAGATAGTTCTAAGGCTCGATTTAAGCTGGGATGGCAACCTAAGCTGTCGCTAGCTGCTTCTCTAGAGCAGATCGTGTCATGGACTAAGGCGTATCGATCGGGTGCGGATATGCAACAGGTGACGCTTGAGACGATCGATCGATTTATGAAAATTAGCGCACAGTGAATAGAATAGATTTTTGTAGGGTGGGCACTGCCCACAGCAAGGATTTGAGATGCTTCTAGTCTTGTCGATCGGGTGCTTAGTTTTAAGTTACTGGTGGGTGGAACCCGGATCTGGGGGAGGCTTGTCTTGGCTCATAGTCGGTGCACCGACTATAGCTTTTCGCGTCGGGAAACCCGACGGGCGCGAGCCGCTCCCCCAGACCCCCCGTTGAAGGGCGGGGTGCCGCCCCTCAAACTCCCCTGCACAAGGGTCGATCTGTGGGTAGCTTAGAGCGCTTCGCATTAGCTTCGCACTGTGGGTCGATCTGTGAATTGGATTTGTGGATCGGGTTCTTAGATTTCTAATATCTACGATATTTCAAAAACCAGAAGTTATCGATTGTCCATCCTTATCCCTAACTCAGGTTCCCTTAGTTCGTTAAAACGAACTTTTGCTCCTAGCCCCAAATTCATTTGAGGGCGATTCGGGAGCGAAGCTAGGAGACATCGATTCTCCAAGGAGCAACTTGAGCCAACGCACATTCTCATCCCAATTTCACCTTGATTTATAACAACAGATTTATATTTTTGTCCACTTTATTTTTGATTATTGGAGCAAACTGATGACGACACCAACAATGAGCGAACCGAAGATCGAGAAATCGATCGATACATTACCAAAATGCCAATTTTGTCAACATCCACTGACGCATACGCTGGTCGATCTGGGGATGTCGCCTTTGTGTGAGAGTTTTGTGAGTGCCGATCGCGTCAATCAAATGGAGGCATTTTATCCGCTGCATGTGCGTGTATGTGACAATTGTTTGCTGGCACAGCTAGAAGCCTATGTGAGTCCAGAACATATTTTTACTGAGTATGCCTACTTTTCCTCGTTTGCGGATACTTGGCTGGAGCATTGCAAGGCTTATACGGCGATGATGGTGGAACGATTTGGACTAAACGAACAGAGTCAGGTGATCGAACTGGCGAGTAACGATGGTTATTTGCTGCAGTACTTTGTCGAGCGCAAGATTCCCGCTTTGGGAGTCGAACCAGCAGCGAATATTGCTAAAGTAGCGATCGCGAAAGGAATTCCGACGATTAATGAATTTTTTGGCCGAGAATGCGCGCGAAAATTGGTAAGCCAGGGCAAGCAGGCGGATCTGATTGCGGCGAATAACGTCTTGGCTCACGTTCCCGATCTGAACGATTTTGTAGCCGGAATTAAAATCTTGCTCAAGCCTCAAGGTGTGGCAACTGGTGAGATTCAGCATCTGATGCGGTTGATGGAGTCGAATCAATTCGATACGATCTACCACGAACATTTTTGCTATCACACCCTCTCGACGCTAGAAAAAATCTATGCCGCGCATGGGATGACGATTTTTGATGTGGAGGAACTACCAACGCATGGCGGATCGTTGCGAATTTATGCTTGTCATCAAGACGATCTAACTAAACCCGTCAGCGATCGTGTTATCGATCTCAAAGAGCGCGAACGTGCAGCTGGCTTTACGTCGATCGATCGCTATACCAATTTTGAGGAACAGGTACGCGAAACCAAACGCAAGTTACTGGATTTCCTGATTCAGGCGAAGCGGGATGGTAAAACTGTCGTCGGTTATGGCGCACCAGGGAAAGGTAACACGCTACTAAACTATTGCGGCATCCGCACCGATTTTCTCGACTATACGGTCGATCGCAATCCCTACAAACATGGGATGTTCTTGCCAGGAACGCACATTCCGATTTATCCTCCCACCAAAATCCAGGAAACCAAACCGGATTATGTTTTAATTTTGCCCTGGAATTTTAAGGATGAAATTATGCTGCAAATGAGTGGCATTAGTAAATGGGGTGGCAGATTCGTCGTCCCAGTTCCCGAACTGACTATTTACTAGAGCGGAGCGGGTAGGGAGGGGAATTAACTATCCCCTATCCCCTATCCCCTATCCCCTATCCCCTATCCCCTATCCCCTATCCCCTATCCCCTATCCCCTATCCCCTAAACATGCGGTTCACCCAAACTTCTCTAAAAGATGCCTATATCATCGAGCCAGAACGGCTTGAGGACGAGCGAGGATACTTTGCGCGCACTTGGTGTCAGCAGGAGTTTGCTCAGCACGGACTCGACTCGGAGTTGTCGCAGTGCAATATCTCGTTCAACCACAAGCAGGGAACGGTAAGGGGAATGCACCTGCAACTGTTGCCATTTGCCGAAACCAAACTGGTGCGGTGTCCGCAAGGCGCGATGTACGATGTCATCATCGATTTACGTGCCGATTCGCCAACTTTCCAGCAGTGGACGGCGATCGAATTGACGGCGGCAAACCTCAGAGCATTGTATGTGCCCAAAGGGTTTGCCCACGGGTTTCAAACACTGATGGATGATACGTCGGTCTTTTATCAGATGTCGGGTTTCTACCAGCCCGCTCACGCACGGGGGTTTCGCTGGAACGATCCTACCTTCAATATCGACTGGCCCCAGCCAGTCAATGTTATCTCCGAGCGAGATCGTGACTATGACGACTACAGTGCGGAGCTTTTCGCGCCTGTGCGAGCGGCTTCAGCCTAATTGGAGCTATCTAGCGGGCGCTCGATCGAACCTTAACTAAAAACCAATGTATGCAAGTTAATTCAGAAATCGACGATCCGAGGCAACTCGGTTTAGATCTGTATCGTCTCATGTCCGACCTGTATCCGATCTGCCGGAGTATTACTGGCGATGGGGTTCGCAAGACCTTATATATTCTCCAGCAATACATTCCGCTGGAGATCCATGAAGTGCCCACGGGTACCAAGGTCTTTGATTGGACGGTGCCCAAGGAGTGGAATATCCGCGATGCTTATGTCAAGAACGATCGGGGCGAGAAAGTCATTGACTTTCAGGTATCGAATTTGCATCTGCTCAACTACAGCACGCCGATTCACCAACGGATGCCCTTGTCAACATTAACAGAGCATCTATTTTCCCTGCCAGAACATCCCGACTGGATTCCCTATCGTACTGCCTACTACCAGGAAGCATGGGGATTTTGTTTGAGTCATCATGCCCTGGAACAACTTGAGGATGGAGAGTATGAAGTATGCATCGATTCCTCCCTAGCAGCGGGACATCTCACTTATGGCGAGTATTATTTGCCAGGGGAAACCGCTGAAGAAGTTTTGCTCTCATGCCATGTTTGTCATCCATCTCTGTGCAATGACAATCTCTCTGGCATCGTGCTGGCAACATTTCTGGCCAAACAGCTCGGTTCGTTGCCCAGACGCTATTCCTATCGCTTTGTGTTTGTCCCTGGGACGATCGGATCGATTACTTGGTTGGCACTAAATGCCGATCGTACCGATCGCATCGCCCACGGACTGGTAATATCAGGGGTCGGCGATGCTGGGACGATGACTTATAAAAAAAGTCGGCGTGGCAATGCCCAGATCGATCGGATTGTCGCCCATGTCTTGCAACATGCTGGCAAACCATATTCGATCCAAGAGTTTTCCCCATACGGTTATGACGAGCGCCAATACTGTTCGCCAGGATTTAATCTGCCTGTCGGACGCTTGGGTAGAACGCCGTTTGGCAAATATCCTGAGTATCACACCTCTGCGGATAATTTGGATTTTGTCAAGCCAGAGGCTCTCGCCGATTCGTTGAATATTTATGCAGCCGCGATCGAGATAATCGAGCGCGATCTGACTTATTTAAATACCAATCCTTACTGTGAGCCGCAACTGGGCAAACGCGGTCTCTATAAAATGTATGGGGGAATGCAAACGAGCGAAGATGAGCGAATGGCACTGTTGTGGGTGCTGAACTTATCTGATGGGCAACATAGTCTACTGGATATCGCCGAGCGATCGGGGATCGACTTCCAGATAATTTCCAAGGCAGCGGATGCGTTGGCCCAACATGACTTGTTGCAAAAGTCCAGCTAAAAAGTTCGATGTTAGCGATCGTCACAAATTTTGGGTCGCTTTAGCCTAATTATCATAAGTGCAGCTATGTCAACATTTTTAGGTCGAGTGGCAGTGGTTACGGGTGCTAGCAGTGGTATTGGCAAAGCAATCGCGCAAGCGCTTGCCGCCGAGGGTGCAACGGTGTGTTTAATTGGGCGAGATCTGGACAGACTAACGGCTGTTACGGCATCTTTACCTGCAAGCAAGTCCAACATTTTTAACTATCAAGCAGATTTATTAGTGGACGCAGATATCCACCGATTGGTGGAAACAATTGCGTCGGAGCACGGCCGGCTCGATCTGTTAATCCACAGTGCGGGTATTATCTTGATGGGCAATATCGAAACAGCTAAGATTGAAGATTTCGATCGGCAATATCAGCTCAATGTTCGCGCTCCATACTTGTTAACTCAAAAGGCTTTGCCGCTAATCGAAGCTTGCCGGGGGCAAATCGTGTTAATCAATTCTAGTGTTTGTTTGAATGCCAGAGCAGGCATCGCTCAATATACAGCTACCAAGCAGGCATTGAAAGCGGTTGCTGATTGTTTGCGCGCTGAGGTCAACGCTGATGGCATCCGTGTCATTAGCTTTTACTTGGGGCGCACCAATACTCCCATGCAAGCAGCCATCTATCAACAAGAAGGCCGAATGTACCAACCCGATCTGGCGATCCAGCCAGAAGATGTCGCCGAAACCGTACTTCAGACACTGGCAATATCACATACAGCCGAAATCACTGATGTTAACATCAGACCAATGAAAAACTTAAGTACAAACTACAAGTAATCAGGAGCAATATATAATGAAAGTCGTACTATTTTGTGGCGGTCTGGGCACGCGATTGAGAGAATATTCGGAAACGACACCAAAGCCAATGGTCGAGATCGGCTACCGCCCGATTATTTGGCATCTCATGCGCTATTATGCCCATTTCGGGCACAAAGATTTCATCCTCTGCCTGGGATATAAGGGCGATTTTATCAAAAATTATTTTCTTAATTACAACGAATGCTTGTCCAATAACTTTACTTTGTCTGATGGTGGTAAAAGCGTTCGCGTCCACAATAACGATATTGAAGATTGGACGATTTCCTTCGTCGATACCGGACTAAATACAAATATCGGCCAACGCTTGAAGATCGTACAACCCTATCTAGAAGGGGAGGAAGTTTTTCTAGCTAACTATGCAGATGGCCTGAGCAACCTGGATCTCGATGTGTATCTCGATCGGTTCTATAAGCATGACAAGATTGCCAGTTTTCTAGCCGTCCAACCTTCGCAATCATTTCATGTAGTTTTTCTTAATGGTGATTCATTAGTCGAAAATATTCAGTCTGCAGATCGATCGGATTTATGGATTAATGGTGGTTTTTTCGCCTTCAAACAGGAAATATTCGAGCACATTCAAGATGGGGAAGAACTCGTACTCGCTCCCTTTCAGCGGTTGATTCAAAAGCAAGAGTTGGTAGCATACCGAAATCCCGGTTTTTGGGCTTGCATGGATACGTTAAAGGAAAAAATGATGTTCGATGAGATGTATGCCAACGGTAAAACTCCTTGGGCAGTCTGGGATGCTCCATTAACTGAAACTTTAAGTAGTTAAATCGTTCAAACAATCACAGCTTTGGAGAATCATCAATCAGCGATCGATGCGATCGAGATCACAGTTTTGCCAAAACTTTTGTTTTTATTCATAGATTGCATAATAAGACATTGTGCGGATGTATGTTTTAAGTATGTGATATAAAATGTGATTCTTAATCGATCGTGTAGTATTCGCAATTATCAAAGTGCCTATCATATGATGAAATTTAATCTCGATCGGGAAGAGGACTCTCCATATCGGATACTTTGTCTTGGCGCTCACAGTGATGACATTGAAATTGGCTGTGGTGGAACTTTATTGAAGTTGATGGAGCTATATCCCAACTTACATATTCATTGGGTAGTATTGGGTGCTAACGGACAGCGCGAGCAGGAAGCGTCGAACAGTGCTGCGGGTTTTCTAGCAGGGATCGCCGATCGCAAGGTTAGCATTCGCGGTTTTCGAGATGGCTTTTTCCCTTACATGGCAACTGAAATCAAAGAATATTTTGAGGAAATCAAGTTTGGAATCGTACCCGATCTAATTTTGACGCATTATCGTGAGGATCGGCATCAAGATCATCGGTTGATTTCTGACTTAACTTGGAATACGTTTCGGGAACATACAATTTGGGAATACGAAATTCCAAAGTATGATGGCGATCTTGGCTCTCCCAATCTGTTCGTTCATCTCAGCGAAGAAATTTGCCGTAGGAAAATCACCAACCTATTCGAGCATTTCCAGAGTCAGTCAAACAAAGGATGGTTCACCGAAGATACATTTTTAGCAATGCTACGCATCCGGGGAATGGAGTCGAATTCACCTAGCAAATATGCCGAAGCATTTTACTGTCGAAAGATGATCGTCTAATATAAAAAAATATTAAATCTATTTACTTGTAAGAAAGCTATATATGACAGAAAACGCACCTCTGGTCAGTATTGGCTGTCCAACCTATAACCGACCAAAAGGGTTACGGCACATGTTGGAATGCTCGATCGCTCAAACTTATACTAATATTGAAATTATCGTGTCCGACAACTGCTCGGAGGGAGAAGAAACTGAGAAAGTCGTGCGCGAATTGATGCAAAAAGATGCCCGAATTAAATATTTTAAACAGTCAAAGAATATCGGCTCTTTTAATAACTATCAATTCCTGCTCGCACAGGCTCAAGGCGAATATTTTGCTTGGGCATGCGACGACGATGCCCGCGAGCCTCAATTTATTGAATCTTGTATTAAAGAATTCGAGCGGTTAAAAACGCCATTAATCGTGAATAGTTATTCCCAGCGCGTGGATAAACAATTAGATAAGGTAATTGCGATCGATAAGGGCTGCACCACAATCGGGATGCCTGCATATCAACGTTATATCAAATATATCTCCACAATTTATACCGAACAGGCCGCAGTTACCGATATAAATTACGGGGTCGTTAACCGGGAAGCATTAGTAACTGCAATGCGAGATGTGCCGAATATTGCTGGTTGGGATCATGTCCTGTTAGCTCGGCTTGCTTTAGATGGAGAATTTTATACAATTCCCACTGTAATGATGGAATCTGGAGCTTCTGGAATGAGTGTCAATCATGCCAATGTGATTAAAACTCAGCTTGTTAGTGAATCAAAATCCGCAACGATGCCCGTTTGGGTCAGGCAAACATACCAACAACGAACGATTTGGAATTCACCAAGTCTCACTAGATTTGAAAAATTATATCTATCAACCTGGTCTTATCTTTATTACTTTACAACGCATGGGCTGAAAATGTGGGTAATAAGATTATTTCCAGAGCTTGTTTCATTGTTTAGATATCGTAATCCTCAGCGTAATAAAGGTACTAGATCGCCATATAAATCGCATTAACTGCCATGTCAGAGCGGATTAGTTGCAATCGACAGCCGATCGTCTGTCTCAACTAATGTATTAATTATAACTAGAGATTCAGCTAAATGATTATTGACATTTTGGATTTTTTTTGGCAATGATAAGAACGAAGATAGATCTGTCAAAACATTAGATCGATATCACCAAAAGTTGTGACCGCGATCGCAACTAAAAATTAGCGAACTCGAACTCGACTCAAAATACCGATACTAGTTCCGATCGAAATTTTCTCTTCAAACACACATAGTTCACCTCGGAGCGATCGAATGACCGATCCAAAAATACTCGACCGTACCAACAGCACCTGGAATACGGGAGACATCAGGGCGACCAAATTTTTAATTCGGCGGCGAACAGTCATTCGCGGCATTGGTCTAATCTTGCTGATGTTGTTAGATGCTTTGATGATTTGCTGGGCGTGGACGATCGCCGATACGCTCGGCACACCGGTCAATGGGATTCATCTATTTACATCGATCGTCCCAATTTTAGCCCTCAGCGTTGCAACTCTAGCCGCTTCGGGGCACTACGGTAGTGATGACAAATATCATACGCTGGCGAAATTATTTAAATCGCTGACACTAGCTCAGTTTGTCCTACTCATTGCCGCTTTTTTCTATCAACCTGGCGTTTGGGTATCTCGATCTGTTTTCATCATTGCCTGGTTACTGAGTATCATTTTTATAGCTGGCGAACGATTATTGCTCGATCTTGCGATCGCCCAAACTCGCAAGCGCAATCCAAAATTGCAGCACCCAGTATTTCTGATGGGCGATCGATCCGGCATCGAAAAAGTTCGCAAACTCTTAAGACGCTCTCAACAATTTCGCGTAGACGGAATTATCGATCTCTCAGTCTGGGATATCGAGCATCAATTAGACCAGATTATCGATCGCATCCGTGCGCTCAAAATCAGTGAAGTGTTTATTTGCTCGCATCAGTTGGTGACAAATCAGGTGGTATTATTCTGGCATTTGAAGTCTGCAGGCGTACATTTGCGGATCGTACATACCGAGCTAGAACTGCCACAACACTGCTCTGAGACTAAGATGATCGAAGAAATACCCACAGTCCGGTTTAAATCTTTACCGATTCTCGGGGTTGATTTCCGGCTGAAATGTTTTTTGGATCTAATTGCTTCATTTTTGATTTTGATACTGATTAGTCCGATTCTGCTGATCGTGGCCATCGCGATCAAATTAGACTCGCCAGGGCCAATTTTCTATCGACAGTCCCGGGTGGGACTCAAAGGAACTCATTTCCAAGTCTGGAAGTTTCGGACGATGGTGGTAAATGCGAGTGAATTACAAAAAGAATTAGAAGCTCAAAATGAAGTTCAAGGCGGCGTACTCTTTAAAATCAAAGACGATCCGCGAATTACAAAAATTGGTAAGTTTCTCCGGCGCTATAGTCTGGACGAGCTACCCCAATTGATCAATGTCTTACAGGGTGAAATGAGTCTGGTTGGCCCCCGCCCATTGCCATTACGTGATGTGGAGCGTTTTTCTAAAGATCATTTTCTGCGGCATGAGGTTTTACCTGGGATTACAGGTTTGTGGCAAGTCAAGGGCCGATCGAATGTCGATTCGGATGATGTCTTCTATTGGGACATCATGTATATCTTGCAATGGTCGCTGGCGCTGGATCTGAATATCTTGTTTCAGACGATCCGGGCCGTGTTAACCAGGGAAGGGGCATATTAACCAGCGTTGATTTGCGATTTAGATCTGATATTTTGGCGTGAATGAGTCGAGATGGGATTTATGGCGTTGCTGAATTAATGTATGAAATGCACAAACAATTTTTGTAGGGGTAATGCCTCGTGCTTACCCCGCATCGATTCAGGGTACTCACAAGGGGCACCCCTACAAAAAATCATACCCATATTCAGCAACGCCGGATTTATTAACACCTGATATTTTAGTCGATCGCCACAGGTTGCCACTTGAGTAACATCTGCGGCGATTTTTTATTGAAAATTTCCATACCCGACTATTTTAGTCGGGTATGTTTGACGGCTCGATTGAGGCATGATACTATCGATTTCAACCAGTTGACGGATATCTAACTCATAGCGACATCCCACCATGACCCAAGCGACCCTAAACAGCAATCGAACCACTGCCGCCAAAGGACTAGTCTGCAAAGAGTGCAAACAGGAGTACCCACTTCAAGCCACACACATTTGCGAACTCTGCTTCGGGCCATTGGAAGTACAATATGACTACGATTACCTCCGCACCAAAGTAACTCGTCAAAGCATTCAAGCTGGCCCCAACTCGATTTGGCGCTACAAAGATTTACTCCCCGTTCCCGACGAGCATATTATCGATGTCGGTACTGGGATGACTCCCCTGCTCAAAGCCAATCGGTTGGCACGTCGCCTCGGCTTAAAAAATCTCTACATCAAAAACGATGCTGTAAATATGCCCACCTTGAGCTTCAAGGATCGGGTGGTATCGGTCGCACTTTCCAAAGCCAAAGAATTTGGCTTCTCCACGATTTCTTGTGCGAGTACTGGTAACTTAGCCAACTCTACTGCCGCGATCGCCGCTCATGCTGGGTTAGAGTGCTGTGTATTCATCCCTGCTGATTTAGAAGCTGGCAAAGTCATGGGTACGGTCATTTACGGCCCGACGGTGATGGCTGTCAAAGGTAATTACGACCAAGTAAATCGCCTCTGTTGTGAAGTCGCCAATACTTACGGTTGGGGATTTGTAAATATCAATCTGCGTCCTTACTATTCTGAAGGCTCGAAAACCCTCGGTTATGAAGTCGCCGAACAATTGGGCTGGCAATTACCCGACCACATCGTTGCACCATTGGCTTCGGGTTCGCTATTTACCAAGATTCACAAAGGTTTCCAGGAATTTGCCAAACTGGGTTTGGTAGAAGACAAGAATGTTCGCTTTAGTGGCGCACAAGCTGAAGGTTGTTCGCCGATCGCCCAAGCATATGCTGAAGGTCGTGATTTTGTCACTCCAGTCAAACCCAACACGATCGCTAAATCGATCGCGATTGGCAATCCCGCTGATGGACTCTACGCACTAGAACTGGCGCGCAAAACTAACGGAAATATCGAATCAGTCACCGATGCCGAAATCATCGAAGGCATGAAACTGCTCGCCGAAACTGAAGGCATCTTCACTGAAACCGCTGGCGGTACGACAATTGCCGTACTCAAGAAATTGGTCGAAGCTGGTAAAATAAACCCCGATGAAACCACCGTAGTTTACATCACTGGCAACGGCTTAAAAACCCAAGAAGCAATCCAGGGCTATGTTGGCGAACCCCTGACCATCGAAGCCAAATTAGATAGCTTCGAGCGCGCCCTCGAACGTTCGCAAACACTCGATCGCCTCGACTGGCAAGCAACTCCCGTCTAATTGGCGGAGGCCACGACGATCGGGCTAGAGTACGATCGAGTGAGAAGTCAATCCAAAATCCAAAATCTAAAATCGAATGACTGTCAAAGTTTTAATCCCTACTGCCCTGCAAAAATTTACCAGCGATTTAGCGACTATTGAGTGTGACGGTAATAGTATTGCTGAGTTGCTAAATGCCCTTGAAGCTAGTTGTCCTGGAGTCAAAGCCAGATTGTGTGATGAAAGCGGTCAACTACGGCGCTTTCTCAACCTGTATGTCAATGATGAAGATATTCGCTTCCTCAGTGGCACCGATACTCCACTCAAAGATGGCGACCAAGTGAGCATCGTTCCGGCTGTAGCTGGGGGCTAGACTCCGATCTAACATTTATTTTTTTAGCAAGTATGTTTTGCCGAGCGACTCAATTGGGTCGCTCGGCAAAATTTTTTAGCTCGATCGAATTACATCCTCGCTAATTTCCTAAATTACCTAGCAACTATTTGAGTAATTATCCGTCCTAATACATAAGCAGACTAAAATGTCCAAAGTTGACGGTTTGACCGAAGTGAATGTGCGAGGCTCAGAAGTAAACCAACATTTGTGTGAGGCCCGAAGATGTTTGAATTACTAAGCTACAAGAAATTCCGCGATACGCCGAGCGTCAGATTTTTTGATATTACGATCCCCGAATCAAATGTCCGAGATCTAGTAGTCCATCAAGGCCCCGCAATCAGTCCACCCAACAGTGATGATGGCTACTGGCAATTTTATCTGCACCCCCATCAAGAGGACAATCTGCTCGCCATCTCAGGCGGTAGGACTTTTTATTTGGTGAATTTCACCTGGAATTATCCCTACCATATCGTGCGGTTGGAAAGCGATCGGGAGATGCTGCGGATTCCCCCAGGCACATTCCATCGTTCTGTTTCCGATACCAACGGTTCGGTAGTGATGAATCAAGCGGTACGCGATCCTCAAGCCAGTGTAGCTAGCGAGTTTCGAGTTTACAATAGTGGCATTATTCCTCGGTTGCTACGTGTGACATCCAAATCTGCACCGTTGCCGAAATTACATGGATTTCAATGGTGATTGGCATAATCCTCGGCAGTAATCATCGATAAGGAAGAGAGCTAGCTAAATTTAAATAGCTCTCCTTTTTGGAAAATGCCTAAAATTAACATCCTCACATCTTGCACCAGCGGCTCGCAGCCGGGAGGCTCCCTCCCGGATTATGCGAGACAAGACAGTACATAAAAACCGATCGCTAAGCGCGCTAACAAGGCGGTCGAATAGTCGTAAAACTTACTCGCAATTACCAAAACTAACCACTAGCCACTAAAACACTAGTAACTTTGTTTTGATGCAAGAAGTGAGCATCCTCAAGTCATCGCCGATCGATCTTTGCTAATGCGAAAAGCTGTGTGGTTGACGAATACCGACAGTCAAATTCTCCACTCTCGGCAAAATATTGCTGCGGGATTGCAGTGGCTGGCGGAGTTGGGATTCGATACGATCTATCCCACAGTTTGGACTAGAGGATATACTCTCTACCCGAGTGAAGTTGCCAACCAAAGGACGGGAGCAGCCATCTTACCACATAGCCCATTTGGCGGACGCGATCTATTAATGGAGATCGTCGAGTTGGCCGCACCATTACAGATCCGCGTGATTCCCTGGTTTGAATACGGCTTGATGGTGCCGCCACAATCTGCGATCGCCCTCAACCACCCAGAGTTACTGACGCTCGATGTGAAGGGAAATTTACACCGGGTTCAAGGTGCCGATGGGCGAGTAGATCCTCATGCTTGGTTGAATCCTTGTCATCCTGAAGTCGGGAGGTTTATCACTGAGCTGATTGCTGATGTCGTGCGCCGATATCCCGTTGCGGGCATTCAACTCGACGACCATTTTTGCTTTCCTCAAGAACTGGGGTACGATCGATTTACGCAGCAGTTATTCCAAGAACATCATGGTGGAGCGAGTGCGCCATTAGATCGCGATCGTACGTGCTGGAGCGATTGGCGTACCGCACGGTTAACAGAATTATTAACCCAAATCGTGGGTGCGATCCGATCGGTGCGCCGCGATTGCCTGGTCTCGATTTCACCAAATCCGCTGAATTTTTCGCGCACGCAGTATTTAGCTGATTGGCAGCAGTGGGCCGATCTATGCTTAATCGATGAATTGGTATTACAGGTTTATCGCGATCGATTAGCTGCTTTTAAACTCGAACTTGCCAAACCAGAGATCAAAGCGATCCGTCAAAAAATCCCCACCTCGATCGGGATTTTAACTGGATTAAAAAATAAACCGATCGCCACCGAACTTATTCAACAACAAATTAGCGCCATTATGGCCGATCGATTTGCTGGCGTTGCTTGTTTCTTTTATGAAACGCTCTTGCACGAACGACTGATGCCGACACCGATCGCCAGAAGCCCAGCACAGTTAGCAAATATTTTCCGGAGTTAATTAACTTTATTTAAGCAGACTGTTCTCAATAAAGCTTGCTTGTTGCAAATAGCTCTTAAGTCCGATAGGATAGTGAGTAATCATTAAATCTGGTTACTGGGTATGTCATTCTATACAGCAGACTCCCTCAAAGCCGAGCTAAACGAACGGGGCTGGCGGCTCACACCCCAACGAGAAGTCATTCTCGATATCTTTCAAAACCTAGCCGCAGGCAAGCATCTAAGTGCAGAAGATCTGTTCGATCTGCTCCACACTGAGGGGCATGATATCAGCTTGTCTACGATTTATCGCACGGTCAAACTCATGGCGCGGATGGGGATTTTGCGCGAACTAGAATTAGCTGAAGATCACAAGCATTATGAAATCAATCAGCCATATCATCACCACCACCACTTAATTTGCGTGCGCTGTAATGAAACGATCGAATTTAAAAACGAATCAGTCTTAAAAATTGGCGATAAAACCTCTAAGAAAGAGGGCTATCATCTGCTCGACTGTCAATTAACTATTCACGCCATTTGTCCCGCGTGTCAGCGATCGATTATACCGGTCTAGGGAATCAGTTGGCGGATAATCGATCTAGTTCGATTATTCTTTACCGAGGATTGTGATGAAGTATTTCCCTTCGATCGTATTGCTAGCGGCGACGATCTCGATCGTTACTTTTGCTAGTCAAGCATCTGCTGCCATCTTATCATTCACCACCAACCTCTTAGGCCCGAATGAGTCACCCGTAAATGCCTCAACCGGAACGGGGGTGCGATTCGTTTCTAACTGAATCACGGTAATCAGTCCGTACATAAGTTAGACAGCGCAAGGCTCCTAGCCCCAAGCTGAACTTCTCGATGTATGAAGGTGCAAGTCCTTCTCATTAAACTCAAGAGTGAATCCTTACCTGCCCACACCGACACGACTCGGAATTCGTGAGAGTGAAGCTGGGAACAGGGCGGAATCAGGTGCGGCTCGTTTCTTTGAAACATAACACTAGTTATGGGG
Organism: Chamaesiphon sp.; assembly: GCA_965246715.1. Lineage (GTDB taxonomy): Bacteria > Cyanobacteriota > Cyanobacteriia > Cyanobacteriales > Chamaesiphonaceae > Chamaesiphon. Next base: position 24,162 of record CBDFFH010000002.1, read on the forward strand.
ATAAGATTCCTTACACCGCCTTAGTTTCAATTGAAACTTTAAAGAAAGTAAGGAAAACTTCAGTTTAGTGTAGGTGAGCCGAAAATACGAAGTAAGCAAGTCCTACCCTCTAGGGATGGAGTGATGCCAGACCTACCCACATGGACAGAGAATAAAACTCTGAAAATGAAGCTGGGAATAGGACGGGAATAACGAAGCCATAAAGTCAAATGACAGGCTGATACCCGTTAGGTAAGCGTGTAACGGTTAAGTTAAGTCTGAACCTTCTAAAAAAGCATCCAAGGCCCCCTAATCGAAAGATTAGATAATCACACAAAATAATCCGATAAGGATGAATATACCCACAGAGTTTCTGGTTAACATCTGTAATCCTGGGAAATGGTGGGTGAATTGAAGGAACCTAAAACCGCAAAATAACTAAACTGAGGAACGAATAAAACAGTTTCCAATACCTTCTTCTGAGAATCTAGGATATGCCCCTAGAAGAAGTGAAGCCCTTAAATAAGGTTTAGCGGGGGAAATTGGTAAGATGCGCTCGAAAATCTGAAAGGTAAGGACTTGAAGACAACTGGGCGCGGTTTACATAGACAGATTCTCAATGCGTAAATCATGTTATGACGACGGAATTAAAACCGAGCGATAAATGGAAAATAATCCCTTGGCGAAAGCTGAGAAAGATTGTCTTCATGTCACGATGTTCAAAAAGGGATATTCGACAACCTTGGAAAAAAAGGTATTGAGAAAAGAATCCTGGAACTGGACATCGAACGGTGTTTCAACGCTATCGACCACAAATTCATTATGCGAAGCGTTCAACTACCAAGAGCAGCAAAAACCGGACTCTTCAGAGCTATCAAAGCCGGAGTTAGAGGAGAGTTCCCTATCTCAGAGTCAGGAACACCTCAAGGCGGGACTATCAGCCCCTTACTTGCCAATATCAGCCTACATGGTCTTGAAGATCTTGGACACCAAGTCAGATGTAAAAGTATCAGGGGTGGAAGAGGTATCGACGCAATAAACGGATTCCGTTATGCAGATGACGTAGTGTTTATTCTCAAGCCCCAAGACGATGCTATAGCCTTGCGAGAAGTAATTGACCGATTCTTAGGAATAAGAGGGTTAAAAGTAAAAGAAGCAAAAACCAAATTAGTACAAAGTACAGAAAGTTTCGACTTCCTTGGATGGACATTTGCTGTCAGAACCAATGACAAATTTATTTCTACACCCAGTCGTAAATCTGCAAAGAAAGTAAAGGCAAAAGTCAAAGAGATGATGAAAGATAGTCGATTCAATCTTGAGGAAAGAATCGATAAATGCGGTTCTATTATTCGAGGATGGAGAAATTACCACAAATACTGCGACATGAGTAGTCATGACTTATGGTCATTAAGATTATGGGTATGGAAATTCATACGCAAGCAAGGCAGATACAATCGTCACCAAACCAACAAGGTTATTGAACGAGCATTTCCCAAAATTTCATGGAAAGTAAATAGTCATATCAAAGTAAAAGGGGATAAATCACCTTTTGATGGAGACATGATTTACTGGTCAAAACGGGAAAACTCTAACTATAACGGGATGACTGTAAATCTTCTGAGCAAACAAAAACACAATTGTACTTCCTGTGGATTAAAGTTCTATCCTGGGGACATTGTAGAAATTCATCATAAAGACGGAAACCATATCAATTGGAAGCTGTCCAATCTTGAAGTTTTACATCGAGAATGTCACCAACACCAAGCCATACACGGTGAAGTGGGAGTCAGAAAGGCAAGCAGCCCATTAAAGGGTGGTAAGGCTTGTTAAGTAAATGTGAACCAGGAGCGTAGTGAAGGGAAACTGTGCGCCGTGGTACGCACTGATTGAATTGCCAACTCAGTTGGCTGGAGTTCAGGGTAACTGACTCCAAGGCGAACAACTTACCTAAACCCGAAAGGGCAAGGGGACAAGAGCATGTTCGTAAAGCGGAGAATAACAGAAAACGTGTATGTTATGGCTCTGCAACGCCTGAACGATATGGTTAAAGCTAAACTGCCTGAACCCCAATATCCAGAGGTGGAACTGCACATCCTTCGGTATCACGTTTGTACACCGATGTCACTGGTAGCCATTAATTCAACTTTCGTTAATGGTACACCCTGACCAGTGAGCAATAAGTAATGAACTTATTCAAGGATATGAGTAGGAACCTAAGTCGTTCTTTATACGTTCATCAGTGACGGAACATGGGATTGCCTAAGGGACGCGAGTCCTATGGTGACGGAGTTCTAATAGTAGTCGTGGGAGTAACGCCCCACCAGGGCAAACGGGAGAGCCGTTTACATGGCGAAGTAGAACAGGTAATAAAGATGAAACAGAAATCGAGAGGTACGCGAGATGCGAACAGCCGAAACGATACTGAACATCATACGTGAACGCGGACAACGTGGGTTGCCAGTAGAAGATTTGTATCGACTGCTATATCACCCAGATTTGTACTTACGCGCCTACGCCAAGCTGAACAGCAACACAGGTGCAATGACACCCGGTGCTACAAAGGAAACGGTAGATGGAATGTCCCTGGAGAAAATTAATACCATCATTGAGGCTCTGAGATCTGAGCGTTATAGATGGACACCAGCGCGACGTACCTATATCCCGAAGAAAAACGGTAAATTACGACCCCTTGGTATGCCCTCTTGGTCTGATAAATTACTTCAAGAAGTAATTCGTTCGATACTAGAAGCTTACTATGAACCGCAATTTAGCGAACATTCTCACGGTTTCCGACCAAAGCGTGGATGTCACACAGCCTTGAAAGAAAATTACCCAAAAAGGTCGAGCTACAAAAGTGGTTTATCGAAGGAGATATTAGTGCGTGTTTTGACAGAATAGACCATACTATTCTGGTGGAAATACTACAAGATAAAATCCACGACAATCGCTTTATCCGACTAATTAAGGGTTTGCTTGATGCAGGCTACTTGGAAAACTGGAAATACAACTCCACATATAGCGGAGTTCCGCAGGGTGCAGTGGTAAGCCCAATACTTTCCAATTTGGTACTAGACAAACTGGACAAATACGTCGAATGCGAACTAATACCAGCATACACACGAGGTCTTAGAAGGATTGTTTACCCTCCGTACAGAGACTTAACTAAGGCTGCATCAATTGCCCGAAAAGCTGGAAAACTGGAAGCAGCACGGAAGCTGAACCAACAGGCACAGTCAATTCCGTCCCGTGACCCCAATGACCCAAACTTTCGTCGCCTTTGGTACACAAGGTATGCCGATGATTTCTTGTTAGGAGTAGTTGGTTCAAAATCTGAAGCTGTGGAAATCAAACAGAAAATCGCCACGTTTTTTACGTGATGAGTTAAAACTGGAACTCAGTGATGAAAAGACCCTCATCAGCCATGCAAGGGATGAGGCTGCTAAATTCCTGGGGTACGAAATTCACATCCTACATGCCGATGATAAACATGACCATCGTGGTCAAAGATGTATCAACGGTAGCGTGGGGCTAAGGGTGCCCAAAAGCGTTATTAAAGACCATTGTCTTAAATACATGCGCTCTGGAAAACCAATACACCTGACACAAAGGGTCAACGATGATGCCTACAGCATAGTTAGCCAATATCAAGCGGAGTATCGAGGAGTAGTCCAATACTACCGTATGGCTTATAACCTCCACACGCTATCCTTACTTAAACGAGTTACAGAGCTTTCCCTCGTAAAAACTTTGGCAAAGAAGTTTAAAACCACTTGCCAGAAAATTTACAAGCGATATCGTGCAACCATTGATACAAAGGATGGCACTTATCGGGTGCTACAAGTAACAGTGGAACGTGATGGAAAATTACCTCTGAAAACTTATTTTGGTGGAGTTTCTTTGCAGTGGAACAAGTGGGTCGAAATTGATGATAATCAGGCAAATCATATCTGGAACGGACGTAGTGAAGTCGTTCAACGCCTTTTAGCCCAAGAATGTGAAATTTGTGGAGCAACGGACAATATTGAAGTCCATCATATTCGCAAATTAGCAGATATTAAGCAACAAGGATGCAAAGAACGTCCAGAATGGATGAAGAAAATGTCGGCACGTAGACGTAAAACTTTAGTAGTTTGCCGTCAATGCCACGAGAAAATTCAATATGGTCGCTACGATGGTGAAGCCTTCAAACGTAAAAATTACCGGAAAGCTACGTGATACGGAAACGGTCATGCGTAGTTTGGAGGGGGGTGGTTGGAAAAAGTACCAGTAATGGTAACTCGCTGGCTACCTACCCTACCGCACGCCCAGTTCTAACTGAGAGGGGCGGGGCTTAATAGCCTCCCTCGACTCAACCCTAGGTAAGGGACGGGTGCAGGCGCAGGCGATTCAGGAAGTGGCAGCTCTGCCAGCTCAACATCCGCAGCGGGATAATGTTTTGGATTTGTTGGGGAATTTGAAGGTAATTTTGGAAGCTAGAGTAACTATCGAACCGGAGGAGCAGGAATTAATTATGCAGTTATCACCTTTGTATTTGGAAAAAATTCAGGCGGCTGAGTTGGTTGGTGAAGAACGCGGGGAGACTAGAATGGTGCTGCGATTAGTGAATCGTCGTTTTGGTGGGGTGCCGACTCAACTTTCAACCCGAATCGCGCAGTTAAATGTATCGCAGTTGGAAGATTTGGGTGAGGCGTTACTTGACTTTACAAATTTAGAGGATCTAGAGACATGGTTGAGTCAAAATTAACGATCGAATGCCATCAATAGCGATCGATTCAAGTAAAGACGATCGAATCATGTAATAGATGCGAGCGATCGAGCCAATAAATAGCGATCGCATTTACCGAAATCGATCGATCGTAAAATGAATTCAAACCCTTGCTCTGTCTAGATTTGAAGTGGTGGGCAATGCCCACCCTACTGGGACGACCTGAATCAAAATTGACGATCGATATTATCGATCGAGGATCGCTTTGCGATCGATTATTAATGTTCGGTCGCAGAATTAACGATCGAATCTCATCAGCCACGATCGATTCAAGTAAAGACGATCGAGTTAATTCATCAAGTGCGAGAGAATAAGCCAAAGTTGTTGCTCCGCACAAGCTTGTCTGTGGGCATCTGCCCACCCTACAGCTGATGGCTACTTTATATCAGCAGATTTACTGAAAGCAAATTGACTAGTCGTTAGGGAGCATAGACTTAGAGGGTGCTGTGGTCGCTAGCATAGATTTGGTTGACGATTTTCCCGACGTTCGATCGTTTCGATCGGTCCGCGTTCGTCGATCGGGATTAGGATGGGATATAATTACGAATATGTCTCTGACAACATACTATCTAAAGACCCGATCGATCTAGCAACAATGACATGGATAGTTCAGTTTGAGGAAGATTTTGAACGAGAGTTTGACAGTTTGCCGCCGGAAGTTCAAGATATCCTGTTAGCGAAAGCGGCATTTTTAGAGGAGTTTGGGCCAGACTTGGGACGACCTCATGTGGATATTCTGCAAGGGTCTGAGTATGCCAATATGAAAGAACTCAGGTTCAATGCGATGGATGGTGTCTGGAGAGTTGCCTTTGCTTTCGACCCGCTCCGTCGTGCAATGCTCTTAGTTGCAGCTGATAAGTCAGGTGTTAGTCAAAAACGATTTTACCAGCAGTTAATTAAGAAGGCAGATCGTAGATTTACAGATCATCTCAATCGTTTACAAGAAGAGAAAAACTAATGGGAACTACACTTCGCGCTAAACTTCAGAGTTTACCCCCAGAAAGACAAGCTAAAATCCAGGCGATGGCTGACGATCTAATTGCTGAGGAGATGACTTTACGCGCTCTGCGCCAAGCTAGACAATTGACTCAGGTACAGGTAGCTCAACGGCTAAATATCGGTCAGGATGCGGTTTCTCGGATGGAAAAACGCACGGATTTACATCTATCTACTTTGATGGAAGCAATTCGAGCGATGGGTGGTGAGTTGCAGTTAGTAGTGAAGTTTCCAGATCGACCTTCTGTAAGATTATCTGGTTTTCAAGATTTAGGTGAAAGCTCTTTGGACTCGGTAATTGAATAAGATATCACTCACTATACTCGATCGATCTAAATGATTACGCTCGCATGTAGCAATACCAGCGATCGAATGTCATCATACCCGTTCGCGTAGCGTACCGGAGGTAATCGATCCAAATATCACGATCGAGTTCGATCGATCGTGATACTTGGGGCGAGATTGAGCCTTAATCCGAATTTATCGCTTCGGATAAGGTTGTCCGTGGGCACCTGCCCACCCTACGGCTAGTTGTCTGTAACGTTAACGGTTTGAGTGGTGATGCCGCCGCGATTGTCTAGAACTTCGAGTTTGACTGGATAGTTGCCGTTATCGAGGAAGGTGTGGTCGATCGATCGTACTTGAATTGGTGTGGTTGCGCCGTTAATATACCAGCGGTAGGTGAGGGGGTCGTTACCGATGTCGGTGGCGGTGGCGGTGAGGGTGGTGATGGTTCCTTCGGTGATATTGTTGGGAATGGTAATGGTTTGGATGGTGGGTGGAAGGTTATTAATCGTCAGGTTTACGGTGGCGAGATTGGAAACTTGTCCGTCGGAGCCGAAGCCGAGGTAGGTGAAGCTATCGATGCCTACATAGGTGGGATCTGGGGTATACGTGTAGGTAAAGTCCCCTCCTGGGAGGGGTAGGGGTGGGTTCAGGGTGATGGTACCGTGCTGGGGTTGGTTGATGACTTGGATCTGGGTGATGTTGGTGTCGTTGGTAGTGAGTTGGGTGGTGGTGAAGGTGAGGGGGGTGTTTTGGTTGGTGGCTAGGGTGTCGTTTTTGGTGATGGGGATATTTTGGGTGTCGGTGAAGAGTTTTACGTCGTCGATGGTGACGGTGCTGGTTTTGGCACCGAATCCTAAGAGGTTGAAGTAGAGGGTGGCTTGGGTGGTTGGGGCGACTTGGGCGAGATCGATCGTAACGATGCTACTGTTGTTACCTAGAGCGGTAATGGTGACTTTATCGCTCTTATGAATGGTGCCGTTGGCTTGGATATTTAGGAGAGAGTCGGTATGGTTTAAGCCGACACTGGTTCCGGCGAGGGGGTTGAAGGTGTTGGTGTCGAGGAGGGCGACTTCAAAAGCATCGTTGGCGGCTTTGGTGGTGTCGCCTGGGACGAGATGGTTATCCTTGATGGTAAACTGAAGCGTCTTCGCGCCTGTGGGGATGATGAAGGCTTGGGTGAGTTCGGAGAGCTTTTGGGACTGCTCGGTGAGGGTGGCGGTGCCGTTGATGATATTGGTGGCACCTAGAGTGTTCCAGGTGGTGGGGGTGGTGAAGTCGCCGTTGGTGATACCGATGAGGGCACCAGCAGTCAGATGTGCGGTGTTAACATTACCGACACCCGACACCCCACCCCCGACACCCAAATTCAGAGCATTAATAATCGCCCAATCCATAACCGATGGTAGTTTGCGAACGCCAGGTTTGAGGCTGGTGTTCATCAGGTCGTAGGGGTAGAGGGTGCTGTCGAGGTGGGAGCCGTCGGGGGTGAGTTTGGTGGTGAGGGTGTCGGTGATGAATTTGTTGCCTTTGACGTATTTGTTGAATTCGCTGTAGCCGTTGATGATGCCGAGGGTGTGTCCCATCTCGTGGAGGATGGTGGTGAGGAGGTCGTATTTAGCGGAGGCTGGGCTGTTGGGGGTGGCTTGGAAATAGGAGTCTGTTCCGGTGAATTCGCTATTATCCTGTGGGGTGGTGTCGAGGAACCAGCCGACTCCGTTGGCATCGTCGTCGATGGTGATGGTGGCGGTTTTGAGGGTGCCGTTGGTGTTGTAGCTGGTGATTGTGCTTTCAGCTAGTTGTCCGGTGGGGAGATCTTGGATCTTAAAGGCAAGATCGATTGGGGTGGTTGTATGCCAGAGGGTTTGGGCGGTATTGTAGATGCTAGTAACTAATGGAGCGTTTTCAGAATGAAGAAGGTCATGACTGTTGATGAGTTGTTGGCTCGCTATGCTGCTGGGGAGAGAGATTTCAGTGAAATTAGATTGGTCGGTATCATTGGCAATCGAACCTTTAATGGCTTTAGCTTGAAAGATGTTAACTTGAGTGGGGCTAACTTTAGCAAGGGGTACTTTTTGGATGGTCAACTGGAGCGAGTTAACTTGAGTGGGGCTAATTTGAGTGGAGCTAGAGTGACAGATATCATGATCGAGGATGTCGATCTGAGTGGGGCTAATTTGAGTGAGGCTGTCTTGCAAGGTGCTAGTGCTAGAAGCACTTCCATGGAAGGAGCTAACTTCGAGAATGCCATCTTGGCTGAGTCGGGAATGGATGATTCCTGTCTCAACAATGCTAATTTCAGCGGTGCCGAACTCTGTGAAGCATTCTTCACAAGATGTACTTTTACAGGTGCTACTGTCAATATCAACGAACTTCGCGGTTGTTATCTGACTGAAACCCTTTTGCCCGATGGAGAGATTGTTACCAACGGCATCCAAGATTGAGTTGGCTGCAAAATTTTCATCTGCTAATAGTGATGCGCTACTAGGTAATAGTCCATCACTTCTCGATTCAATTGCTTCTTCTATAAAATCTGGCAACTCTGATAAGAAATCATAGTTAGTTAGAGTCTCAAGGTAATTAATACTCACCCGCCAGTCTTGCCATCTATTCCACTCAGAAACGTAGGGTGGGCACTGCCCACAGACAATTTAGAGCCGAAGTCATGAGAACTTAAACTGTTTTTATCGATCGAGAAATCACTTCACCAATCGATCGAGCTTAATCACCTAAATCCTCGCATTACTAAATCGACAATGGTGCTTAAACTGTTTGCTTCGATCGAGAAATCCCTTCACTAATCGATCGATACTAACAGACCCAAATATTTATATTACTAAATCGACAATGTGCTGGTGGATATTACCCACCCTAGGGGATATTTGATGTTATTCACCAATTTCTAAATTCATCAAACTAGCTACATCTTGAGTTAACTGGATAAAATAACCGCAGCATCAATCGTAAATGGTTTCTCTGCCATTGCGATCGCGCAAGCCTGTCTCAACCTGTCGATATTGGCGGGGGTGAGCAATGACGATCGATTCGCTAATCCGATCGAGCCATTACTTCCAGATTAGCTAAAATCAATTAGACTACAACCTCCTCGCTAGCAAGTTGACTGAGGAATTGGAGCGACTTGAAAATATAGTTCGCACAAGTAGCTGGCGAACTTTGATAAAAAGCACGCCACGCAAATGATTTGTAGCGATCGTAATTAGCTGGCTCGAAGGCGGTACGATCGAGTTGGATATCGACGATCTTTGGTAAGTCTCGATCCAACCAAGCGAGTCGCACGGCATGTCCGATCAGGACATCGAGCACGATATATTCTTCGATTTTTAGCTCGGGATTATGTTCTGATAAAGCGGCTAAAGCCATCAGTGCTTCGATGTTTAATTTACGATATTCTGGTGCAACAATTTTATTGAGAAGATGCTCGATTCGGAGGGCAAATTTCTTCTCGCCTGGGGTCATTTCGGCTAAGATTAACTCGCTATCGAGTCGATTGCGTTTTTCTAATTTATCGCCAATTGTCAACCCCTTACAATGTTCGAGCAATCGCCAGATACTCGGATAGAAATCTCGATCGACTCGCGCGATCGCGCCTTCTTTCCGACGTTGGTACAACCAATTTATCGAGGGCAAATCTAGCTCTGTCGTGGCATTGACGATCCATTCGATCCGATCCTGTGACTGGTTCAAATGTAAAGATTCTTGCTGGAAGACGGTTTTACCTAAATCTTGATAGTCTGCCAGAACTTTATTGAGTCGCGTTTGGATTTCAAATGGACTCAGTTCCATCAATTTTTCATAAGCTTCATCTTGAGTAATTTTTAACTCCATCACTAGTTCGCTAGTCAGTAACACAATCAAATAACCAACTCTTAATGTTAGCAACCCTTTAACCAATTGTGGCTGAGATTTGATTAATAACCCGAGATAAATAATTACTTCCTGTGTCAAGACGCGATCGCGAATATCTTCCCGACAAAAGAGATCGATTTTTTCGACAATTTCAGTATGCGACATCGGTGCGGCGATCGCGGCATCTTCGCTATAAGCCATCCCTACCGTAATTTGTTTACCACTAATCAATATATCTGTCACCGCATCTGATAAACTGATATCGACCTTGCCTAATAATCCCGCAGCATAGCGCACGATCGCCCACTGTGGACGATTGCTAAAACTTCCGGCCTTAAAATAAACTTCATCGAGTAAATTAGCCACAGTTACCTTGACGATCGCACCGCCGAATCCAGTATCGAATTCCAATCCTTTTAAGCGTTGGAGGGTATGTAATAGTTCGATTTGCTGATAGAGATTTTCAGATGCGCGCAATTGCTTGAGCAGCAGTGAAGTACTTGTTTCTGCCTCTAATAAAAATTCTTGAGTATTAGTTAATGGCTGATTGCGATCGGGATTGTAAGCTAAATAGTATTGTTTGGGTACTTGCGGATCGATTCTTGTTGCCTCAAATTTAAATGAGTTCAAATTATCGATGCGTTCGATTCCCGCTGTAAGCTTCAATTGATTGAGCGCTCCCAACCGAATTGGCACGTCATTACATTTACCTTGTTTGAGTTCGGCAATTAGTTCTAATAATGGCGAAGCATATTGTTGCCCCTGGAATTCATCTTGACCTTCTTGTAATAACAATTTAGTCAATAATAGTGTCAGTGTCGGTCGGCCTAATTGCGTCCAATGTTCGCTAATATAGGCAATCTCTGTCTTAATTTGTGATACCAGAAAATGGTAATCGAGCGTGAGATAAAATTGTTGGCTATCTAAAAACGCGGGCAGAAATACGATCGTTTCGCCCCGAATACTAAAGATCCGCGAAGTTGTCAGACTCCGCAAGCGTCGAAACGGACGACCAGTTAAGCCTAATTTGTCATTGCGGCCAATTTGGGTATACGCAGCGGCTAGTTCTGTCGATTGACGCACTTGGATCGGCTCTAATTGCGCGGGTATTTGCGCGGCAATGCCATATTCAGCCAGTTGTGCTTGTAATTCTTCATCTTCAGCAATTAACGCGATTTGCACCGTGCGACGACGTTTGTTTCCAATCCGTAAGTGTCGCCCCAATGGATCTAAATCTCCTGGTGCGAGAAAGCGATCGAATAATAGTTCGCCCAGGAAATATAAACTTTGCGCCCAAACTAGGGGTAAATTATCATTTGGCAGTCGCGCCTGACTGTGTGGCTGTGCTTTCTCGGCTTCAATTTTATCTTTAGGAACGTAATATAGTTCTGGCAATAATTGGATCCCATCGCGGTCTACTAATACGCTTGACAGCAATCCCCGATACTTAGTGATTTGAGCGGTATCGCCACTAAATAACGCATCGAGATATAAATAAGTGAAAAATAACGGCCATTCACACTCGATCCCTTCAAATTGGAGTAATTCTGTGGGTTCGTAATGCAGCCGGGTATGATCTTCGATGACTGTTTGATGCCCGTCGCGCAAGAATCGCTTACAGCCATATTTACCTTCCAATTTCTCGACGATCTTCGTGCGCGTCCGCTCGACTAATTGCGGATCTGTCACGGCAAATGCTGGAAATCCGATCGCACTCAACAATGCGGCATCGGTTTCTTTGGAACTCGACTCGCGCGGTAACAGCGATGCCAATGTCAAGCGCGCACGTGCGATTTCATCTGGTAAAACGTGAATCACCGAAGCCTGAGAACCCCGCGCCCCAAATAAGTCTAAACCATTAATTGCTTCGAGTGCCGCTTTAGCCATCCCGATCGAGCTGGCATTTAATTCGACGCTGCCATGATTGATCTTATCGCCGCGCTCCCACAGTCCATAATCGGGCGTACGATAGGTGCGTCCGATATAATAAACCAAATTTTGGACGAAATTTACTTCATCCTGAGTATAGATACATGGCAATCCCGATGCGGTCATTTGCGCCAGCACGAGGATAAATAATGAAGTTGCATCCAATTGCAGATGTCCCCACTCATCGTCACCGACAACGATATCCCCCGTTTGCGTACTGTATTTGGCATGAAGTGCATCTAACGGCGATTGCGTCTGCTTGAATTGCTCGACCTTATCTGCTTGCCGCAACATGCAAAATAGCAACCCGCGCATCAACTTCACGACGCTCTGCTCTAACTCAAACAATCGCCCTGGCGGGGCATCTACTTTCCGATAAGCCAGTGCCAATCCCCACACGGCCAAGATCGTATATACATTGTCCCGAACCCAGGCATCTGTATAGTCTCCATGTGCGGTAATCGCCGTACTCGCCGGAAACAATCCCGTAATCGGATTTTGACGATCGAGGATAATCGATTGAATTTGTTGATAGTATCGATCGAGTTGGACAGAGCGGTTCGGATTCATGTCGGAAATACTGGAGAGGGACTGGTCTCTAGTCGATTTTACTTAGTATAAGCCGCGCGCAGCTCCAATACCAACTAATCAGTGCCTACCCGATCGGGAAAAATTATACTAAAGATCTGCTGTTTTTTGGGAATGATTGCGGTTTTTCAATTTATCTGTTACATTATTTAACAGGTGATGATAAATCTTAATATATCTGGAGTCAAAGACATGCAAGCTAAAAATCAAGACGACGCAAAATTTGGTTTCACTCCTTCTGCCGAAAATCTGAACGGACGCATGGCTATGATTGGCTTCATCGCTGCTATCGTTACTGAATTAGTTACCGGACAAGGCACACTTCACTTCCTCGGCCTTATGTAATTCTCGCTACAACATTATTAATTAGACAAACTTTGGCTGGGTATCCCCCGGCTTTTTTCATGCCGATCGAGCCAATCGGGAATTCGCAGCTACACAAAAAATATGGGGCGTTGCTGAATATGGGTATGATTTTTTGTAGGGGTGCCCCTTGTGAGTACCCTGAATCGATGCGGGGTAAGCACGAGGCATTACCCCTACAAAAATTGTTTGTGCGTTTCATATATTAATTCAGCAACGCCAAATATGATTAACTAGCGGCGAATTCATTCGCTCGGCATTATGCTGCGCCTATCAGTGTTAACTCGATCGTATTACCGTCAGGATCTTGAGTAAATAAAGCCGCTCTACCAGAATTACTCATTTTAACTACCAGATTTGCTGCGAGTAGCCGTTGTTGAGCTGCAGCCAAATCTCTAACTCCCATAGCGATATGTGGATTGCGAGTAGATATACTCAGATCGATGGGAGCGGATCGATAATCCGGATCTGCAATCAAATGCAGTTGAAAATCGCCAATTTGATACCAAGCACCAGGATAATTGAGCGATCGATCGATCCGCTGCAAGCCTAAAATATCCGTATAAAATTCGATAGCTTTGTCTAGATCGGCTACTAATACCGCTGCATGTAGACAATTAATAATTTCGATCGCGGGAGGAAGCATAAGCTGAGGGTAATTAAATTAAAATGTATTCCAAGTAAAGCCTACAACTATCTGGAAAAATCCGATCGTGAAGTTTATCGATCGAGGATATATTATTTCGGTAAACGATCCCAATAATTGTGTATATATCGATCGAGCTTCAATTATTTACATCAAGCAATTTACGGCTAGAAAATTATGCAGAAAATTTGGCAGAGCGTTGTAGTAGCCGCAATTGTGACTATCGGCTGGCAACATCACGATCGAGCGGTTGCTGTCACCGCAGTCGATCGGATCCAACCATCCGTGGCGACCACTGGAAAATTAGCCCAAAGCCGAAAATCGATCTGTGCGAACATGGCATTTAGAAATAATGCGGGCATTCTGCATCAGGGTAAGTTAATGCTCAACAAGAGTGGCAATGGTTCGATGCAAGTCGAATATTTCAGTGCGAGCAAAAATAGGACTGAGGTGATTATCCAATCGATGACGATTCAGGACTCGCCTTATGGCATCCTTATCGTCGGCAGCAATCCAGTCTACGCAGGAACTAGAATCAGAAACACTACCTACCATCCCGACAATTTTCTGATAAAGGTTCAAGAAAATGGTGACTATCTCTTCTTTGCATTCGACGGTCAAGGCACTAGATCGCCAGTAGATGTTACCGACTGTCGCTAGCAATCGCTGCTCGTCCCCGATTGCTATCAGCAAGGCTCGGACAACGGCTTAATTACGCTCATCTCGATTTTTGCGGATTAATACGCCCCAAATTACGAACAGAAGTAATAATGCAAAGTCCGCCTTCGCGGACTAATAAACTAGTCCGCGAAGGCGGGCTTTTGCCGCTCGCGGCAACAACCGGACTTTGCACTCTGAGGAGCGGTTTCTAACCGCTTTGCTGATAGGTAGCAACTTGAGTTAAGTAATTTTGTCAGCTGCCCCTGGGCAAATTACTAAGAAGCTCTGACAATCCGCTGGGGCAAGAGTGGCGCAGTAGCACTCGATCCTCGCGCAGTAGGTGCGAGTAATGATTGAGCGAGGAGGTGACGATAAAGGTCGCTGAGTTGAACGGCGACACCAGCCCAACTGAAGTTTTGTTGAACCCTGGCTGAAGCCTGTTTGCGAATTTTGCGCGTCCAGATATCGTCAGTTAAAATTCGTTCGATCGCGTTAGCAAAGCCATCGACATCCTGCGCTGGTACTAGCAATCCAGTCTCTTCAGAAATCACTGTAAACTTCAGACCCCCAACATCCGAAGCCACTACAGGAGTGCCACAAGCCATCGCTTCGATCGCGACTAACCCAAAGGGTTCGTAGTGACTGGGAATCACGCAGACATCGGCAGCTGTATAGTATAGCGGCAAGCGATCGTGTCCGACCATCCCGACGAATTCAGTATTAGCGATTAAGTCCAATTCCGTGACGATCTCTTCGATCCGACGACGCTCGGCACCATCAGCTTCGAGCGGATCGCTCCCACCGACGACTAATAATTTTAAGTGTTGCGGATCGATTTCTTCACCTCGATCCAATTTGCTGCGCAATTCGCCCATTGCCCGCACGAGCGTTTCGATGCCCTTGCGTTTGTCAAATCGACCGACATACAACACGACTTTTTCCTTGGCGGGGATGCCAAGTTGTTTGCGGGCTTCCGCTTTAGAAATCGGACGGAAGTTGCCAATATCCGTCCCACAGGGCACGATATCGATCTGACCGAGGTCGGAAACCAATTTGCGTAAATCGTTACGCTCTTGAGGGCTAGTCGCTACTACCCGCTGCGACTGTTCGAGAATTTGTTTTTCTACCTCCAATCGCGTTTTGGCAATTTCCGGAATCTCATCGACCGCGAGGTACTTCACCGCACCGAGCGAATGATAAGTATGTAATAGTTGGATATTTTGGCTGCGTTGGAGTTGCAATCCTACCCACCCAGACATCCAGTAATTGGTGTGCGCTAGCGGATAGTTAGTGCCTTCTTTTTGCTGGAACTTCTGAAATGCCTTGACGAATTCCGGCATGTATTGAAATAACTCGTCACGCGGAATATAGGTCTCGGGGCCAGCCGTCAACCGAATCGTGCGACAGTGTGCGGAATGCTGGACGATCGTGGGGTCGTAGGGGCTACTCTTGCGAGTGAACATATCTACTTGCCAACCCAACTTCGCTAGTGCTTCACCGACTTGTCTAACGTAGACATTTTGACCACCAGCGGCATCTTTGCCAATTTCAGCAGCCGGATCGCCATGTTCGGAGATCAGCGCGATCGCTTGACGGGTGGGAATTTTGGCTGGGGAGATCGGGAATGGATGATGGGATTGTGTTGTAGGAACGTTCTTAACGATCGTTGTGGGAAATTTTCCGGTTGACATATCTGCACCTCAATAAAAAATCAATCTCGATCGGTAAATTTAAGTTCAGCACCCGAGCGCTCGATCGCATCGTGGATAATGAGCCAAGATGTAGAATCCGAAGTAATTACTCCAAAGGGCTACAACCTGTTTAACGCCCAATTTTTGCCTTGTTGCGCGGCGTTATCGATCTGCTGAAACATTGACTCGATCGGTGGGAGATTGTCACTCTTGCCGAACGACGCGCAAGCGCGACAAATCTAGTTAGTCTGTAAAAGTGGATGTTGCTGTCAAATTCTCCTCGGCGGAGTCCTGGCAACCAAAGCTATCTCGAGCCGACAAGATGGCCATTATGGACGAATTTATCTGCCAAAACCTTTTGATATACAGCTTCGTAGCCTGCGGTCATTTGAGCGACGCTAAAGCGGTGGGCGACATATTCGCGACAGCCTGCGCGCGAGATCTTCGGAATTTTCGCTACCGCTGCGATACAGTCGGCGACGGTATTGCAGATATAACCACTGACTCCATCGACAATAATTTCCGGCACCGAACCGAGATTCATGGCAATGACGGGCGTACCCGCCGCCATCGATTCGATCGTGACTAGCCCAAATGGTTCCCGCCAATTAATTGGGAATAACGTGGCAATCGCTCGACCCATCAGTTCGTTTTTCATCAAGTGGTCGGCTTCACCCAAAAACTGAATCTGCACGCCGTCGATGTGTGGCTCGATCTCCTGCTGGAAATATGCCACATCGACAGGATCGACTTTGCCAGCCATTTTCAAGGGGATACCGGTTGCTTTGGCAATCTCGATCGCTCGATCGGGGCCTTTTTCAGGCGAGATCCGGCCGAGAAATGCTAGATAAACAGGTTCGTCAGCAGTTGGGAAGAAATGATGCGAACTGACATCGATGCTGTTGTAAACCGTTGCGACATGATTTAAGCCCAGCCGATCTTCCCGCTGGGCATTGGAAATGCTGACATACGGTTGCGTCTTGGCATAAGCGAACATCTTCTCATTGTCTGGAGTGAAGATGCCATGCAGTGTGTGAATTGTCGGCGTTTTGGTCAGTTTGCTATAAGGTAGCGCCGCGCAGCCCATATGTGAGTGAATCAGATCGAACTCTCCAGCTCGTTCGTACACCTGAGCTAACTGGAGCATTTCATAAATGCCAGGTTCCACGATCGTGGGATCTAACCGTAATGCTTGAGGATGGATCGACTCTAGTTTCGCGGCGGTAATCGAATCTCCCGATGCAAATAGAGTAACGTCATGCCCTCTGGCGACTAACTCATCTGTTAATAGTCCGACTACTAATTCTATCCCTCCATATGCTGGTGGGGGAACCCGTTCCCACAAAGGTGCAATTTGGGCAATTTTCATCATAATTCTCCTGAATATTGTGAGCTATTCAGTGAGTGGAACTGCATAATCTCGCTAATCTATTTAGATTAAACATCGCTATCCGAGCGATTGAAAATGGCTCTACCTACACTAATAACTCAATAAAACTATCTCGAATGAACTTAGATCGAGAGTGTAAGAACTTGTGCCAGCAATACTTGTAGCTATTGCAGCTCTTACTATTTAGTTTTGTGTTTATTTTGTTAAAGTAACTTAACTATAGATGTAAAACCTTGTTACTGCAATAATCTTAACAAAATCTTTATATTTTAGATTTTAATAAATTCTCTGCTGTAAATATCTCGATACTGCCTTGGATTCAGCGATTTTTACAGCTAAAAAGACATGTGTTTTAGTACATCGATCTGCGCTAACGCTCGAATGAATCGATCGATTTGTCGCGATTATTTGCAGCGTAAGTAATATTTAATACCGCTCGATTCTCTTAATTCTAAAGGAGCGGCTTTAGCACCAGTATGGGGACACCAACGCGGATGCATTTTGGTATGGCTACTGCCGATCGACAGGGGTGGTGCCATCCACGTAAAAACAGCAAATCGCTAGCGTGAAACTACCATTTCAAAACCACCCAAGCTACAGCGGGGTGTCTACCCCATCCCAATCTCCCGACCCAATTCTCGCCAGGGCCGATCGCCAATGGCTTGCATCGCAGCTCTGAAAATCTCGATCGAGTGCTTGACATATTCCCATATACCTGTGATATGATGAATAGTGTTATCGCAATGGGGTGTCGCCAAGTGGTAAGGCATCTGGTTTTGGTCCAGACATTCCGAGGTTCGAATCCTTGCACCCCAGTTAGAATTACAGTCCAACTATTTCAGTCAGAGTTCGATTGCGTATACTCTGGCTGACTGTGGTATTAAGCAAAGGAATAGTAACTGTATGAATGCTACGCGAATTCTCGCCCTAGATTTTGATGGGACGATCTGCGATGGAATGGCGGAGTATTGGCAGACGGCATGGCGGACTTATACCCAGGTATGGCAGCTCGACAGGTTAGAGCCGTCGGCGGGAGTTGCCGAAAAATTCCGAGAATTGCGCCCGCTGATTGAAGTAGGTTGGGAAATGCCTGTATTGATTCGGGCACTGACATTAGGTATTTCTACTGAGCGCATGGTAAGTTCTTGGCAGCGGATTCGCGATCGAATCTTAGCAGACAGTCGGCTCAGTGGGGTCAAAGTCAGTCAGCAGTTGGATTTGGTGCGGGATACGTGGATTCAGCAAGATCTAGCAAGCTGGTTGCGATTGCACCAATTTTACCCTGGGGTCGTCGATACACTCAACTCCCTGCCCGGTCGCAAAATTCAGCCAATTATTATCACTACCAAAGAAAGTCGCTTCGTCTCCCAACTTCTACAAGAGCAAGGGATCGAGCTAGCTAGTGAATTTATTTGGGGGAAAGAACTCAAGCGCAGTAAGACAGATAGCCTCAAAACGATCCTCGATCGCGGTGCGAAAAAATCGCCGACGGTGTGGTTCGTGGAAGATAAACTGAGTACGTTGGCAAAAATTGCGTCTCAGCCCGAGCTAGAAGCAGTCAAGTTATACTTAGCAGACTGGGGCTATAATACCACCGCCGAGCGGGAATCGGTGTCGCAACAATCGCGGATTCAAATGCTATCGCTGTCTGACTTACCGACACTCGGTGGCGAAGCGAAGAAAACCGCCGCAGTTAAAGCAACCTTACCAGTTTGATCTCGATCGAACCAGGTTAGAGCGGCGATCTCTATTTTTTAATGCCTCGCTCTCCAGATCCTCGAATTCTTGAAGAATTCGGGGATATTTAATTGGCGTTGCTGAATATAGGTATGATTCTTTGTAGGGGTGCCCCTTGTGGGTACCCTGAATCGATGCGGGGTAAGCACGAGGCATTACCCCTACAAAAATTGTTTGTGCGTTTCATATATTAATTCAGCAACGCCATTTAATTTTAGAGATATTTCAATACTTCTCGGATCGGAACTGCTAGCGACTGAAGTCGCTGCTAGTTACGCAAAGTCTGCCTTCGCGGACTAGTTAATCAGTCCGCGAAGGCAGGCTTTTGCCGCTCGCGGCAACAACCGGAGTTTGTAATCTTAGCCCCGATTTCAATCGAGGGCAGTACTAGAACGTAGCAACTATTCTTAACCCGTTGGCGTAGCCTCTCCGCTAGAAGAAACTGACGGTAAATTAGGTTCCTAACGAGTGGCGCTAACGCTTTCACACAAATAAGCGTAGCAAAGTAAAGATACTAGCACTAAGTAGTGAAGCGATCGGAATTGTCACGATCCAGGCTAAACCGATCGATTTGAGAGTATCGAGGCGCACATCTTGCCAATTTTTCACCAGTCCTACGCCCACCACCGCACCGACTAAAGCATGGGAAGTCGAGACAGGTAAACCCAATCGGGAGGCAATCAAAATCGTCGCAGCGGTGGCAAGTTCGGCCGCAAACCCACTACTAGGTTCGAGTTTGATAATTCCCTCGCCGATCGTGGCAATAACGCGCTCGCCCCAAATTGCTAAGCCAGTGACGATCCCGATTCCACCGAGTACGAGTACCCACAGCGGAATTTCGAGATTGGCGAGTGGGACGGTACCAGTTTTTTGGATGAAGAGGATCGTGGCTAAGGGCGCGATCGCATTACCGACATCATTGGAGCCATGAGCAAACGCCACGCAGCACGCACTCAGGAGCTGAAATCTCGCTAATTGTCGCTCGACAATCTTGCGTGCATCCAAGTTGCTAGCTAATTGCATCGGTGAGGGGATGAGTTCGTCGTCTGGCAATTTAGTTGTCAAGCGATCTTCAGCTAGTTTGCGCCAGCCGACGAGTGTAATTGCTAAAGCAGCCAGCCCACCCAATCCCAGGGCAAAATCATGGCGGGGAACTGCGGGGAGAAAATCTAACGGGAGAGTTTCAACGACGGGTGGTAAGACAATTACCCCAAATACACCAACGAGAATCAGTGATAACCACGGCATCCAAGTATCGATTTGCACCAGTGGTTCGTCGCGATCGAGAATCCAATATTTAATCAGCGAATAAAAGCCCGCCGCCACCACTGCGCTTACTACCGGAGTAACCACCCATGCCAAGGAAATTACGCCCAATGCCGACCATGATACTGCCTGTGCGCCTGCGGCAACCCAGCTGAATCCAGCGATCGCACCCACAACTGCATGGGAAGACGCAACGGGTAAGTTTTTGGTAGTAGCAATTTGCAACCACAAGCCACAACTAATCAGTACCGCGATCGTCCCGATTAATAATGTTTGTGGTTGGGTGATAAAAACATCAGGATTTGTGATACTAGTAGCTAGAGTTGAAGCCACCTGTCTGCCAAATAATACCGCACCGGTAAACTCTAAAATTCCGGCAATGACGATCGCTTGTTTGAGCGTCACAGCTTTAGATCCGACAGAAGTTCCCATCGAGTTGGCAACATCATTAGCACCGAGATTGCAAGCAACATAAAATGCTAGAAAGCAGACAAACACAAGAAATAACATTGCGCTAGCGATGAGGTGAGTAAAATTAATCCATTGGTGTCGTCAATTTTAACCCAGCAATAACGGCAGATGAGGCGATCCAGATCGATCGACACAAACCAAGCGCGATATTAGGGTAGAGCGGCTCTGCCAAAGATTCATAACCGATAATTCCTAATTTTTATGGCACAACACAATCCCCATAGCATTCAACTCCAAATCAATCGGATGTTCGAGAGCGGTCAATCATTATTTGCGATAACCAAAGTTCAAGATTGGCTCAAACAAAGAAATGAAGATCCCAACGATTACGAAATTATCTTTAACAAACAACCCGCACCTGTCGGTTCGCGAGCGGTGATGACCGTCACCACCCAATTGCGCCGTAAAGATGGACAAACTGTCGATGAATGGTTATTAACTCAGTTAAACGATCTGGCATAGCTTGACAATCGATCGGCAAAGATTGACGATGAACACAATATCAAACACTCCTGCTACTTTCATGTTCGATCGCAAGGTTACACCGCTACCACAATTCGAGATTCTAGATCAACCAGTAAATCTAGCTGATGATTATGTCGGCTGGTTGGTCGATCGGCTCCAACAGGGAATTGGCAGCCATGTTGTCACTATGAATGCCGAGATCGTCATTTATGCAAATCAACACCCTGAATTCGCCCAAATCGTTCGACAAGGCAGACTTAATCACACCAGATGGTTCGGGGATTATTTTAGCCTTGCGGTTACATGGGATCGTGCAGCGTAAGTATGCCGGGATCGAGCTGGGTGAAGATCTATTGCGGTTAGCTGGTAAACCAGAGCATAATTATCCGGTTTTTTTCTATGGTGGCAAACCCCAAGTAGTCGAAAAAGCCGCGAAAAAGTGGCAAACCGATTTGCCGGATCTAAATATTGTTGGTGTCCAGCATGGTTACCTCAACCCCGAGGAACAAGCCAAACTCGAACACCAATTGACCGTTACCCAACCCAAAATTATTCTGGTAGCAATGGGGGTACCGCGTCAGGAGATGTGGATTCGCGAACATTTTCATTTGTGTCCGCAGTCAATTTGGATCGGTGTCGGTGGCAGCTTTGATGTCTGGTCGGGAGTGAAAAAACGTGCGCCGCAACTAATTCGTAATTTGAATTTAGAATGGTGCTATCGGACGCTTCAAGAGCCTAGCCGCTGGCGGAGAACGCTGGCCTTACCCCAATTTGCAGTACTGGCATTAGGTGAGAGAATTTGGCGCAAGGGTAAGCTAGTACCGAATTAGGGCGCGTTATTAGCGATCGAGTAGCAAGAGCGGTTACGCTACAGTATGTTCGCTCGGTCGCTCGCGCCAATATCCTCCCCACCAAGAACGCGGATCGAGCTTACTGGCCACAAGCGTCCGAGCGGTTAAACGGAATAGAGCATTCTGGCAATCCTGAATGTTTGCGAATCGATCTTTAGTCGCTGTCCCGCTGCCGTTGTTATGGTCGCAGCCTCTTGTAGAAATCGCTCGATCTCGATCTCTAGCGACTATGCCCGATCCGGTTAAACTGGAGACAGAGTTCCGATCGTTCTTCATTCTTGGTTTCATGTCCCTACCTGCGGAATTATTCCTAGTTTTCGTACTGATTTTGGTCAATGGCATCTTTGTGATGTCGGAGATGGCGATCGTTTCAGTCCGAAAAGTTAGATTGCAACAATTGGCGAATCAAGGCGACCGCCGTGCGAAAATCGCCCTAGACTTGTCACAAACGCCCAATCGTTTTTTGCCGACAGTACAGGTCGGCATCACCTTGATGGCGATTTTGTCGGGTGCTAGAGGTGAAAGTGCAATTTCGCGAGCCGTGACACCACTGTTGGAAAATATGCTGCCGCCACAATACAGCGAACCGATTGCTTCAGTGCTAGCGATCGTCATTATTACCTATCTCACCCTCGTCATCGGCGAATTAGTACCCAAGCAATTAGCCTTAAATAGCCCCGAACGCATTGCGAGTCTGGTTGCTTTTCCGATCGATCTGCTCGCAAAATCTTCTACACCACTGAATATCGTCCTGAGCGGCTCTACCAATTTTGTCGTCAAACTCCTGGGAATCAGGCCGTCGAGCGAGCCAGATGTCACTGAAGAAGAAATCAAGGTGATGATCGAGCAGGGTACCGAAACTGGGATGTTTGAGGAATCCGAGCAGAATATGGTCGAAGGAGTATTGAGTTTAGGCGATCTCAAAATTGGTGCGCTGATGACACCCCGCCCCGATATTACCTGGATCGATATCGAAGATCCGCTCGCACTCACCCGTCAGACGATTATCGATAGCGGTTATTCACGATTGCCTGTGTGTGAAGGCGAACTCGATCGGGTGTTGGGAGTCATTCATGTTGCCGATCTGCTCTCTCAAACCTTACGTGGCGAAGAACTCAATTTGACATCTTTACGTCAACCGCTATTTATTCCTGAGAGTACGCGCGGATTGAAAGTATTAGAGCAGTTTAAAAAATTTGGCACGCATATTGCGATGGTGGTCGATGAATATGGGGTAATCCAAGGGTTGGTTACCATGCACGATCTATTTGAAGAGATCGTCGGCGATATGACCGACTCAAATGAAGAACCCGAAGAACCTCAAATCATCCAGCGCGAGGATGGTTCGTGGCTACTGGATGGAATGCTGTCGATCGAAGAATTTCTCGATCGCTTCGATATTCCCGAAACCGAAATGGTCGATCGAGGTAACTATCATACGCTCGGTGGTTTTGCGATCATGCAATTAGGCAGAATTCCGATTTCTGGCGAACATTTTGAATGGCAAGAATTAAAATTTGAAATCGTCGACATGGATGGTAAAAGAGTCGATAAAGTATTAGTTAAAATGCCCGACGATCGCGAACATGCGACAGAAAAGAGCGATCGCTAATCAGTAGTTGGACTGTGATTGGCTGTCAAAAACCCACCTTCGGTAATTGCCGACATTTTCAAAGCGGAGAGCAATCGCGATATTATAGAGATGAACTCTATCCGATCGATGGCATGACCTTTACTTTATTTGGTCGCTGGCAAATTCGAGTTTTATTATTAGCGACAGTGGGATTGGTGCTGACGATCGGGATGGCAATTAAAGCTGGCGGTGCGCTCGCCGGACAAACAGTACTCATGTTGCTGTATTTAGGTCTATTTGGATTGGTGTGGGATGCGATCTACCATCAATTGCAACGATTGCGCTGGGATGGCGATTGGAATGGGTTGTTGCAATTGGGTGGGGCGATTTGGGAAGGAATCTTTCTCGTGATGTCGATCGAGTTGGGATTGCCAGGAATCGATCGAGTTCACTTCAATCTGGCTGGCTTTATCGGGTTCTATACCCTACTGTGCGTTCTAAATTTTGTCGTCACTCACTCGCTGTTGCGAATTCTCTCACCATATTCGCGCTTCAATGGGGGACAATGGTTCTAGTCTAATCGTGGCTAGCGTTGCTCGCTCGTCCTCGATCGATCGGACAGTGTAAGTTTAGTTCGCAATCGTCCCATCAATTTTATCAAAATTTTATGTTAAATCGCACGATCGCGACATTTGCTGCGGCGGTAATGCTATTTATGGCTAGTTGGACGATCTCGCCGACAGCTTTGGCAATCACGCCGATCTCGCTCAAAGATCTCAGTTATAAAGATTGTCCGTCGGATGTTGCTGCAGGTGCTGTAACCAGTGGCGGCGTGACACAAGAAGCTAGTTGTTTCTTGATCGTGGGCAAAGCGGAAAACAAATCGGGCAAAGATGTCTATGATGTCGATGTCTTTGGCAGGATCTATGATGCCGACAATAATAATGTCCTACCAAATCGGGGACGTGTGGGTCTGATCGATCGGGTCGTTCCCGGAACTAGTGATTTTGAGATGCGAATTACCGTTCCCGAAAATTTGTCATTACCATTGCAACTAAAAAAATTTAAGGCATCGGGATTTACTACTAAAATCAGACAATAAATCAGCAATTTGACTGACAAAACTTTGGTGTTAGCGGTTGTTTGCTTAACTCTTCCGTAGGGTAAACGCTAGTAGATAAACAAAACCCGCCTGCGCGGGTTAAGAGAATATTTAGTCTCCGAAGGTGGGCTTTGACGATCTAGCGCGTTTTCGAGCGCCAGCTCTCAAATGACTCATCCAGTCTCGAACGATATTTATTAGATTTTTGCTAACAAATAGGTTGAGTTAATAGTATGAATTTTCTAAGCGTTGCGGGTAACTAAACTCCACAGGAAGATCGCTACCATCGAACCCAGTACCGCAAAAATCAATGAAGGAATTAAGGTGCCAGTGGCAACAGCGCCAATGGCGAATCTACCTGTTGTAATCAAAGTATATAGAGTACCACCGACAAAAGCGCCGACAATACCTAAGACCATTGTCGAAAGAATTCCGCCGCCTTGAGTACCAGGATAAATCAATTTGGCGAGTGCGCCAGCTACTAAACCGAGTACTGCCCAACCAATAATCTGCATAGCATTAATGCTCCATTTCTAGTGTTTAGGTCGATGCCTTATCTTACCAATTTTAATTGAATGCTAAAACTAGCTTAAAGATCGGTTTTCCCTATTCTAGCCGATCGGTCTAGTTCGCTTCGGATGGGTTAATTAATTCTTAACTTTTAGCACCAAATCCAGTCTTTTTAGGCGGCGATTTAGTCTTAGCTTTATCTTTACTCACTTCGAGGACTGCTGCTTGAAACAGCTCGTGTAAATGAACCGGCACGCTAGCTAAATCGGGCAAATCTGGTTCCAGATATTTATTAAATTTTGTCAGTAACGAGTCTAAATCTGTTGCTAGATTAAAGTCTGGTTGTTGGACGATCTGACCGATCGCGGTTTGGAGCTGTTGGGGAAACCGCGCTGCCAAGCGTCGCCAGACAAATGTATTATTTTGGGGATCGGTGAGACATTTGTGGATAAAATTCAGCTCTGCGGGCAAATAGTGCGGATTGACAGGTGCCAAGAGCGTCTGCAAGCGCGGATAATCTGCCAAAAACATTTGGCCCCAATATTCATGACTCAGCGCGGTGACGGCAACTGCTTGTTGCAACTGCTTGGGAATCTCGACCTTAGGCGATACCATCTTGTCAGTGGCAGTTTTTGACCCTTGGGAGCTATCCGTTTCGGTCATGCCGAGGGTTTGGGTCAAAGCTTGTAACTCTTCGGTGGAGACCCCCGCATCGTTGGCAATTTCAGCGATCGATTTCGATCGATCGACTCCCGCTGCATCCATCTGCCGATCGGTAATCCAGGTCTGAAATTCACCGATCCGCGTTTGGAGTTCTCTCCCAGACAGCGTCAGTTCGTCAGTGCCAAAAAATTCGACAAATCGATCGTGATAGATGGCGACTGATTCCCAAGCAGCAGCTAGCAGTTCGGGTGCATTACTGTAAAGATAATGCGGGTAATTTTGGCGAAAAGCACCGATTGCCACGGCTAATTTCGGTCTACCCAATCGCCCTAGCGAGATCCAAGGTGCTAAAATCGCCCAATCGATACCGACAATCGGACTGAGCTGGGCGATAATCACCTCTCCTACCTTCAATCGGGTGGTTGCAGCCTGAGCCTGGGCATCGGCAAATTGGATGCGATAGTGCTTGGCAGTCAGCCAATTTCGCACTTCCAAGCCATTGGGGTAGATTTCGACGATCGCCATCAGTCCGACAAAGCTGCGCCGCCAACTCTCGATCCGCTGACGATCGGTTGGTGTCAGCTCTGGACGACTGTCCAGAAACAAGTCGAGCAAGGGACGACCTTCAACTTCCCCCTCGATCGCAAATCGATGCACGATCAGTTTCCGTTGTCCCGGATCTAGTTGCGGATTGCGGATTAGTTGCCTCGCAGTAAAGCTTTCTAGCGCTGATGCGACGCTCCCTTCCGTTGTTTCGATAAACTCGATAATCGATGCCCACAAAATACCAGCTCGGGAGAAGAGAGGATCGAACATAAGCAACTTTAAATATACACGGTACCTATTCTCAGTCTACCCTACCCAATTCACCTGTAGGGGTGCCCCTTGTGAGTAACCTAGATCTAAGCTAGTACTTTACTCCCGAAAGCCATTGACTTCGATCTTCTTGCGTCGATCGGAAAACCGTATAATAGATGTGAGCCTCGGTCGGCATAAAATGGTAAAGATAGATCGCTTGCCATAAGCCTAAACCCTCTACTCCGCATCCCAACCTTCTAAGCATGACATCCGAACTGATTCGTCAACGAGCCGATCTGATTAACACTCAAGTAATTGCCAAAGATACCGGTAAACGCTTGGGAATTGTCAAAGATCTATTAGTAGATATCGATAGTCGGGAAGTAGTCGCGCTCGGATTGCGTGATGGTTTTTTGGCGGCACCAGGCGGGCTAGTCAAGCACATGTATCTCACCAGTGTCGAGAAGATGGGCGATGTCGTCCTCGTGCCCAATGATGACGCGATCGAAGATCTCGACCCCGAAAATTATACCAATCTAATCAACTGTGAAGTCATTACCGAAACTGGCGACATGCTCGGTAAGGTACGGGGCTTCAAATTTAGCTGCGATGATGGCAAACTCACTTCCATTATTATCGCCGCACTCGGACTGCCATTAATTCCCGATAACGTCATCAGTACGTATGAATTTTCGATCGATGAAGTTGTCAGCAGTGGCCCCAATCGGTTGATTGTTTTTGAAGGTTCCGAAGAACGACTCGAACAACTATCTGTTGGTTTCCTCGAACGGATCGGACTCGGCAAAGCGCCTTGGGAAGACGAATACAGCTATCGTCCACCAGTGATTCGCCCTGAAAATCAATTAGCTCCTGGGATACCTATCGCTCCGCCCCCACAAATAGTACGCCCCGCTCCACCAGTTCAACAACCCGTATGGCAAGAAGAAGACGATAACTGGCAGGAAGTTCGATCGGCACCATTGCCCCAAAAACTTCAGGCTGAAGCGCGTTATTATGACGACGATGATGATGGCGAAAATTGGAGCGAACCCAGCCACGAGAAACCTTTGCCAGCCAAGGTTTATCAAGATGTGCCCTATACCGTTACCCCAGCCGCAAAATCGATCCGTCAGGACAGCGTAGCTATCGATGAGGATGAGGATGAGGATGTGCTCACTTTAGATGACGATCCGTGGGGGAAAGATCGTCAATCGTTAGACTCTCAACGACCAAAATTAAATATCCCCCCAGCCAACCCGAAGATCGATCTCCCGCAAACTGTCAAGCAAGTTGAGTATCAGGAACAAGAGGAAGAAATCTAACTCACCAGCTAATTAAGACTAAAATCCAAAATCGGATGACCCTAGCAGAAATTCAGTCGTTTTTAACCAACCGCTTCGGACGAACGGTGCAACAACTCGATGCCGATTCTTATCAGGTAGATACGCCAGATTATCGATTATTAGTAATTCTTTCGGCAGCGCAGTCTTGGGTGAGAATGTTAGTGCCGATCGCACCTGCAGCCGAGGCGATGACCTTTGTTGAGGAGTTTTTATCGGCTAACTTTGATGTGACCTTAGAGACGCGTTATGCCCTGCATCAGGGCGTATTGTGGGGCGTATGGCAACATAGCGTTGCGGGATTGACGATCGAGGATTTTAGTACGGCGATCGAACATATTCTCGAACTCAAACAAGTCGGGATCGATCGAGCGTTTCGGGATTTCACAACCAAACAAGTCCGAGAAATCGTAAAAATTGCCAAGCAACGTGGCGATACACTCGCCCAAACAATGCAAACGCTCGATCGCTTTTATGCTGAGGGAATTATGGGCGATATCGGTGCGACTGAAGATACCCGCAAGGAGATGATGACGGCGTGGCAGTATCAATTAGAACGCTTGTGGAATGAATCGTAATTGAGGGAGTTGACTGTGCTGAATTGGGATAGCCTCACATCTTGGCTCGGTACAGAAACATTAGTAAAATCATAGATTTGTAGGGGTGCCCCTTGTGGGTACCCTAGATCTAGGCGATCGACTAATTGAATCGTTCGAGCCAGATCTAATGATGGCGATCGATCCGGTCTTGCGATCGCCTGATTAGCTTGCTAAAATATAATAAGTTACAATAGCAGTTATATGGCACGGCAACTCAAACGCTGGGAATCCCCCCGCAAAGAAGGGAGAAACGATAAAGGTAAAGGCGGTTCGGCACGTCAGCGACAAATCAAAAAACGCAATCAGATGCTCCGCAACAAGCTTAAAGAAGGCGGCAACGATAACACTAGCAAAAATAACAATCCAAAAAAGGGAGAGAACATGATTCTCTCCCTTTTTTAATGTCGATCGCCAGATCGATCTCGTCGGTAAATTCTAACTTTCGTGAGACGAGCGCAATAAATAACCGCTAGCAGAGATTAAGAGAATCGCGATCGCTAAATATAGCATCTCCGTCACTGAGTTGACATGCAGCTCCATCACGCGCTTAAAAAAACTGACGATTAGTACCACAATTACCACTTTCAAAATTTTATCCTTGAGTTGGTCGAGCGATTTAACTTCTAATATTTGCAACTCGTCACTCTCTCTGGCAATATCGATCTTAGAGATAAACAATTCATACACGCCAAAGCTAAAAATCAGTAAAACGATCCCGATTAGGTACAGATCGATCCCGCCGATTACGCCACTCATGATTTTAGCTACAGTATTCTCCGAAATTTCCTTGCCCACGATGAGGTTGACGTATTCACCCAATACCAGGATGATTTCTAAGCTACCCAAGATAAATAAGACTACCACACTAATGATGCCGAACACGACGGGTACAATCGCTAAAAAACGCACCGTCCATAAAGACTTTTCGACAATTTGTTCTAACTTTTCTTTCGGATTCATTTTAAGTTGTGTGGATCGATCGGTCTATGTTCTATTATTGGCACACAGATCGATGCGTCGAAATCACCCGATCGATGTTAGTTCGAGCTGGTGATGTCAATTTACGAAGGTCTTTATTTAGTCAATTCCACCGTTACGGTTGCGGACATCCCTGGGGCAATGCGCGACTCATAACCTTTCAAGCTTTGGGGATCGAAGACGACCTTCACAGGGATGCGCTGAACGATTTTGGTAAAGTTACCAGTAGCATTATCGGGAGGTAGCAACGAAAATCTCGCGCCAGATGCAGGTGCAACACTTTGCAGGCGACCAACAAATGGATGGTTGGCCAAAGAATCGATTTTAACTTCAACTGTTTGCCCTGGCTGCATTCTACTAAGTTGTGTTTCCTTGAAATTGGCAACTACCCACGGATTGTTATCGACAATCGCCATTAAGGGCGTGCCGGATTGGGTTTGCTGGCCGACTTCGACTCGTTTGTTACCAATTCTGCCGTTATTTGGTGCGACGATATTGGTGTAGGACAGTTGGAGTTGGGCATCCTTAAGCGTAGCTTCGGCTTGAGCGACATTGGCAAGTGCGGCTTGATATTGACTCTTGTTGACATCCGTTTGAGAGTTCGCAGCACGAGCTTGCTCGACGCTGCCTTGGGAAGTGGTCAGTTGGGCTTTGGCGCGATTGACTCCCTCTTGGGCTTGGGCAACTCGGGAACGAGCTTGTAATACCCCCGATTGCGCCTGGGCGAATTGAGATCTTGCTCTAGCTACGCCTTCTTGCGCTTGGGCGAGTTTGGCTCTAGCACTGACGATCGATTCTTTTGCTTGGGAGACACGGGATCTAGCTTGCTGAACTGCTTGAACGGCAGCGCTGCGTTGGGCGAGGGTAGCTTGATAAGTAGCTCTGGCGGTATCTAACTGCTGTTGTGGTGCGGCTCCGGCTTGTTGCAAGTTTTGGTAACGTTGGAAATCCGCTTTTGCTTTGATTAAATTCGCATCGATTTGGGCGACTTGCGCTTGAGCGGCAGGAACGCCCGCCTCGGCTTCGGCCAGGGATGCTTGGGCAGCGGGAATAGCAGACTGCGAATCATTTACTGCGGCGATCGCGGCACCAATTGCCGACTGGGCCTGAACTACAGCGGATTGGGCGATCGGTACTCCCGATTGGGCTTCGGCCAGAGCGGCTTGGGCACTGGAGATTCCTGCCGTAGAATTAGATACTCCGCCTTGAGCCTGAGTGCTACTAGCAGCGGCATTTTGAGCGGCAACTTGAATATTTGATTTTGTAGTAGCAGCTTGGCGTTTAGCAGTCTCTAGTGCGGCTTTTGCTTGAATTACTCTAGATTGGTAGTCGCGCGGATCGAGCTTGATGAGAGTTTGTCCGGCAGTTACCTGTTGATTGTCTGCGACTAAAACTTGGGCGACATTACCATTCACGCGCGCACTGATGGGATAGATATCTCCGGTCACCGTAGCATTATCGGTCTCTTCGTGAGTCTGGGCAAATTGCCACCACCGCAACCCAAAGATGCCAGCTACAGTCGCAACTCCTAGGCCGATCGCGAGCAACAAGATCTGCTTTTTGCTGGGATGAAAGCCATGCTTGCGCTTGGGTGGAACTGCTGGATCTGCGACACTCGACCCAGCCTCAACAGGGACTAGTTCCGAACCTTTTACAGCCAGATCTGATTCCCGATCCAATTGTTTGTGACCATTGGATGTCGCGGTAGGGGGGTGTGCTGGAAGTGGCTGGGAATCGGTCAGTTTCATTTAAACCTCTTGTATCGATAGATTTATGGTCTGGACAAGATCGGGGATAAATGTGGCAACTTCGCTGCTGCGTCCGACTAACTGTAACAATTAGGGCTGGATCTCGCGCTCTACCGGATGGGGTAATTGTCGATTCCATGCTAATTTGGCTAGTTTGCGGGTACCTCGACCTAAATAATTAACTATCTGGTTAGTTGTTCTATTATATCATTTTGCTTAACATAGAGGTAAGCGAGCGCAATAAATTACTTGAGTAGTAAATTCAAGATTGCTCCACATGTATCAATATCTCACTGGCCAAGGCTTTGCCAAGAAGATTGACAGATCTTCATCACCAGGATCGGACTTGTCGAAGTTAGGATCGAAGCATTGATGGCGATCTCGGATAGCCAAAGCCGTCACAAGCTGTAGATCCATGCTCCCGAAGCGTTTTTGAATTAACTGAGGTAAATCACTTGACCACGATCGCCGCACAGCAACCACCACAACAAGTACCACTCAAAACCTGGATCGGCCTGCTTGGAGTAATGATCGGCGCATTTATGGCGATCTTGGATATTCAGATAACCAACTCGGCGCTCAAAGATATTCAGGGCGCACTATCTGCTTCGATCGAAGAAGGTTCGTGGATTGCCACATCCTATCTAGTCGCCGAAATTGTCGTGATTCCGCTGACTGGGTGGTTGAGTCGAGTATTCTCGATTCGCACCTACATCCTGGTAAACGCCGCACTATTTTTAGTCTTTTCGATCTGTTGCGCTTTGGCGTGGGATTTGAATTCGATGATCGTGTTTCGGGGCTTACAGGGCTTCACCGGCGGCGTATTGATTCCGATGGCATTTACGATCGTCTTGACGACCTTACCGCCAGCCAAACAACCGATCGGTAACGCTCTATTTGGTGTGACGGCTGTATTTGCGCCGTCAGTCGGCCCCACGATCGGTGGCTGGTTGACTGAAAATTTTGGCTGGCAATATATCTTTTATCTCAATATCATTCCTGGGTTAGCCTTAATTGCGGCAGTCTGGTATGCGATTCCGGCTGGGGCGATGCAGTTAAATTTACTCAAAGGTGGCGACTGGTTTGGGATTGGCGCGATGGCGATCGGGTTGGCTTCGCTGGAAGTAGTTTTAGAAGAGGGCAATCGCAAAGACTGGTTTAGCTCGGAACTAATCAGCCGACTGGCAATTACTGCGGTAATTTTCCTGACGATATTTTTTACGATCGAATTTACTAGCAAACGTCCGTTTATCAATCTGCGGTTGTTAAAGCGGCGGAACTTTGGGCTGTGTACGATTATTAATGTCGCGCTGGGATTGGGTTTGTATGGTTCGATCTATATTTTGCCGCTGTATCTGTCCCAGATTCAGGGCTACAACGCGCTCCAGATCGGTGAAGTGATTGCCTGGTCGGGGATTCCTCAGTTGTTTTTGATTCCGTTGATTCCCAAATTGATGCAACGGTTTGATGTACGGATTTTGTTAGCAACGGGGGTGAGTTTATTTGCAATTAGTTGTTTTATGAATTCAGATCTGACGGCGGATGTCGGGATGGATCAATTACGATTTCCACAGATCGTCCGCGCGTTCGGACAACCGCTGGTGTTAATCCCGTTGACAGCTACAGCTACGGCAAATATGGAAAGATCGGAAGCTGGTTCGGCATCGGCGCTGTTTAATATGATGCGAAATCTCGGCGGATCGATCGGGATTGCCACGCTCGGAACGATCTTGGATCTACGGGAGAAATTTCATTCGAGTATTATCGGCGAATCTGTCTCGCTCTACAATCCCGCCACCCAAGAGCGACTGAATCAATTGCAGCAAAATTTTATCAGTCGCGGGATCGACCCCAGTACGGCTTATCAACAGGCGATCGCCGCGATCGATGCCACAGTTCGCAAACAGGCGTTCGTGCTTGCCTACGGCGATTGTTTCTACTTTGTCGGCTGTTCTTTGCTAGTGGCTGGGATTGCAGTAATATTCATCAAGAAGGTGAAGGTGAGCGGTGCGGGTGGCGGACATTAGATAACGTGAGTTTCTCCTACCGGAGAGGCTACGCCAACGGCTTAAGGATATTGGCTCCGCTCTGGCTCCGCCCTCGATTGAAATCGGGGCTAACGTTACAAAGTCCGCCTTCGCGGACTGAATATCTTAGTCCGCGAAGGCAGGCTTTTGCCGCTCGCGGCAACAACCGGACTTCGCATCATGAGCCGAGACTTTAGTCTCCAGGCTCCTCTTATCCCGAACTCAGGTTAAATATCTAAATCCATCATATTTAGTTTAGAACCATATGTTTCAATAAATTCCCGACGTGGCGCGACTCGATCGCCCATTAAGATTGTAAAAATCCGATCGGCTTCAGCAGCATCTTGAATTTCAACACGTTTGAGCGTGCGAGTTTGTCGATCCATTGTAGTCTCCCACAACTGCTGGGGCATCATTTCGCCCAATCCTTTAAACCGCTGAATATTGTAGTTGGCATTAGCCGGAAACTCAGCAATCTTTTGTTGCAACTCGCGTTCGCTATAGCAGTAATAGTGATTGCGCCCGCGTTCTAATTTATAGAGCGGTGGGCAAGCAATATAGATATAACCTTCTTCAATTAAGGCGCGTTGGTAGCGATAGAAGAAAGTCAGCAATAGCGTCCGAATGTGGGCACCATCTACGTCGGCATCTGTCATCAAACAGATCCGGTGATAGCGAAGCTGTTCGGATTTGAAATCTTCACCGCGAACTCCGAGTCCTAATGCGGTAATTAGCGCCTGGATTTCGGTGTTTTTGTAAATCTTTGAATCTTCAGTTTTTTCGATGTTCAAGATCTTACCCCGGAGCGGTAGGATCGCTTGAAACCTTCGATCCCGTCCTTGTTTTGCCGAACCTCCTGCTGAGTCACCTTCGACGATAAAGATTTCAGATTCGCTCGGATCTTTCGAGCTACAATCTGCCAATTTACCAGGCAAAGTTGAGGATTCTAATACCGACTTCCGGCGGACTAATTCCCGCGCTCTTCGGGCTGCTTCGGCGGCATTGAATGCTTGAATTGCTTTCTCTAAAATTGCGTCAGCAATATTGGGGCGAAATTCGAGATATTCAGTCAAGGCTTCAGAGACGATCGAGTCTACAATGCCCCGAACTTCAGTGTTACCTAACTTAGTCTTGGTTTGTCCTTCAAATTCAGGATTTGGTACCTTCACCGAAACAATTGCTGTTAAACCTTCGCGGATGTTTTCACCACCTAAGTTGGAGTCACCTTCTTTAAGTTTATTCCGTTTGCGGGCAACGGCATTCATCGTCCGCGTCAAGACGACTTTCAAGCCTTCTAAATGCGTCCCACCATCGATCGTCCGAATGTTATTCGCAAAACCTAAAACGTTATCGCTATAAGCATCAATACACCATTGCAGAGCGACTTCGACTTGAACTTTATTCTTCTCGCTTTGGATATAGATTACTTCTTCATGTAGCGGTTGCTTATCAGCATTGATATAGGAAACATATTCCTTAATCCCACCTTCATAGTAGTAATTTTCGACTTTGGGTGTATCGGTACCCAATAATTCCAACCGATAATCGGTAAAGCTGATCCGAATCCCTGCATTGAGGTATGCTAATTCTTTGAAGCGACTGGCTAAGGTATCGAAATCAAACTCGATACTCTCTTTGAAAATCTCTGTATCTGGTAAAAATGTGACCGTCGTACCCGTCCGATCTTCTGGACTGGGAACGACTTCCAATCCCGACACCGCGATCCCTTTTTCAAAGCGTTGGGTATGGATTTTCTGGTTTCGCCAAACTTTGACTTCTACTTGTGCAGAAAGCGCGTTTACTACCGAGATCCCGACTCCATGCAATCCACCTGAGACGGTATAACCACCATCGCCAAATTTACCACCAGCGTGAAGCACGGTTAAAACTGTTTCGATCGTTGATTTACCAGTTTGGGGGTTGATACCTGCGGGAATCCCCCGTCCATCATCGACTACTGTTACCGAGCCATTGGCGTTAATTGAAATATCGATGTTTTTGCAATGACCAGCCAGTGCTTCATCGATCGAGTTGTCCGCAACCTCGTATACTAGGTG
The DNA here is from genome assembly GCA_965246715.1 of Chamaesiphon sp. GTDB lineage: Bacteria > Cyanobacteriota > Cyanobacteriia > Cyanobacteriales > Chamaesiphonaceae > Chamaesiphon. Next base: position 59,506 of record CBDFFH010000002.1, read on the forward strand.
ATGGAGTCCTTTCGGCCCTGTCGAACCGATATACATCCCCGGTCGAACTCGGACGGCTTCTAGTCCTTCGAGTACGCGAATGTTACCGTCATCATAATCAGTGGTCATAAACGATGCTCCAATAATTGGTTCCAAGCCGCCTTTGGCTGCATTGATGATAAAATCACTCCAAAATTATAACACAAATAGGTTATAGGCGACGCTAGATAGTTCTGTGAATATTTTCTAGATTGGGATGGCTCCTAAATATTTATTAGTTTTCAGCACTATCCCTCGCAGGGTACCCACAAGGGGCACCCCTACAATAAATCTCAAAATTCCCTCTTTTCTTATTCCCCTCCTCGGAGCGGTGCGCCACCGACGGGTTTCCCGTCGCTCACGGCGCAACAAGACAGGGGTTAGGGGTGGGTTCCGGATTTGAGGCGGGTTTGTTTCGATTTCTCACGGGCTAATTCTCGCTCCTTTCTATATAGTTCGGCGGCATTGGATGCCTGAATTGCTCGATCGATAATTGCATCAGCAACATCAGGATGAGATGCTAAATATACTGTCACGGCTTCGGACACGATCGAATCTACAATCCCGCGCACTTCACTATTCGCTAATTTAGCTTTAATCGGGCCTGCCCACTCTGGATTTGGCAGTAACACCGACACAATTGCGGTTAAGCCGTTACGCGTATATGCGTCATTGAGACTAGCATCTTTCGATTGGATTCTATTTTGTTGACTAGTAATTTGATTTAAAGTGCGATTTACAGCCATTTTTAACCCCTCGCAATGCTGCCCCCCTTCCATCGTTTGAACTGTATTGGCAAAGCCAAGAATGTTATCAACATCGGTATCTAGACACCACTGAAGTGCTACTTCTACCCGAACCCGATCTTTTTCCGTCCTTGCATAAATAACATCCTCATGTAACGGCTGTTTTTCACGATTGAGGTAGGCGAGATAATCCCGCAATCCGCTTTCATAATAGTAGCTTTCTAGCTTGGGTTCGTTTATTTCTAATGATTGGAGCCGATAATCTGCAAAACTAATCCTAATCCCTGCATTGACACCAGCTAATTCTCTAAATCGATGCGCTAGGAGATCGAAATCAAACTCGATCGTTTTCTGAAAAATCTCTGGATCTGGTAGAAAGGATATTGTCGTCCCTGTGCAATCGTTTTCACTGGGTGAGATTTCCAATTCTGATACTGCAAACCCTTTCTCGAAGCGTTGAGTATGGAGTTTACCATCGCGCCAAACCTTAACTTCGAGTTGAGATGATAGGGCGCTAACTACCGCAATCCCGACTCCATGCAAATTGCCGCCAATTCTATAATCACAATCTCTAGATTTGCTGACATAAAGATGCGTAAAAATTTCTTCGATCGAGAATTTACCAATTTGGTTATTTTGCTCGCTTTCAATCCCGCGCCCGTCATCGGTTACAGTAATCGAACCATTAGCATTAATCGAGATATCGATATTTTGGCAGTGTCCCGCTAGTGCTTCCTCGATCGAGTTATCGACAACCTCATATACTAAATGATGCAGACCTTTCGATCCGGTCGAACCGATATACATCCCTGGTCGGACACGGACGGCTTCTAGTCCTTCGAGTACCCGAATGTTACAGTCATCATAATCATCGGTCATAAGCAACGCTCCGTTAATGGGCTGCAAGCCACCTTTGAAACACAAAAGATCGAATCGCCCCAAAGTTATAACATAAGCATTCTAAAGAGGGCAATAGACACTTCCGTGAATGTTTTAAACAAGATACCTTAACCTAATAAACTTTATTGCAGAACGCTCTCAACTGTTCACTGTTCACTATTCACTGTCCCCCTATGCTCATAGTTATCTGCGGTGCGACGGCGACGGGGAAATCAGGACTAGCGATCGAGATAGCCCAACGGCTTAATTCCAGGATCGTCAGTGCCGATTCGCGGCAAATATATCGGGAGTTTGATATTGCTACTGCGAAAGTATCTGCTGCCGAACTGGCCTTGGTGCCGCATTACCTTGTTAGTACATGCGATCCTAATTATACGCTAACGGTTGCGGAATATCAATTACAGGCACAGCAACTCATCGAGACGTTTCATCAGCAACAGACCATTCCGCTCTTAGTTGGGGGAACGGGACTATATATTAAGTCAGTGGTGAAAGGGATGAAGATCCCGCGCGTCGCACCACAGCAAGAGTTGCGATCGCAATTAACTAGATTGGGGCAGGTGCAGTGTTATCAGATCCTTCAGCAAGTCGATCCACAAGCAATGCAAAAGATCCATGCCAACGATCCGATTCGGACGATTCGCGCCCTAGAAGTTTATTATGTGACGGGTCGATCGATCTCCAGTCAGCAGGGTGAAGCTCCGCCGAGTTATCCAGTGTTGCAAATCGGTTTGGATTGTACGGATTTAGATGTGCTGACGCAACGGATTCAGCGGCGGACAAAGCAGATGATTGAGTTGGGTTGGGAGGCAGAAGTTGCATATTTAGGCGCAAAATATGGCTGGGATTTACCATTACTAAATACGCTGGGATATGCCGAGATGCGGCAGCATTTGCAGGGCGAAATTAGTTTAGCAGAAGCGATCGATCTTACCATTGTACATACACGTCAATTTGCCAAACGCCAGCGGACTTGGTTTCGCGCGATTCCCGAAATCGAGTGGTTCGATAGCGACGATAAGATGTTGCTCGATCGGGTGTGGGCGAGGATCGATCGATTTTACCGCGATTACAATCGCTGAGCTACTCGGATTCGGCAGGTCTTTTGTAGCTCGATCGGGGAATGCTATAGATACAGCGTCCCGCCTTTTCGCCATGCCTGTAAATGTTGACACCATAACAGAGATTCTTGAATACCGACTCAACCAAGCTTTGCCCGACTGCGGGATTTCAGTCAAGTTTGTTGCACCGACGTTGAAGATCCGCACGACTCTAGCTCAGCCAACCGATCTCGAAATTCGATCGATCGTTCGAGCTTTGCAAATTTGCCGCGATAATCTCTCTGAGCTGACGATTCAAACCGTTACGATCTATGGATTGCGCGATAATCGGGTCGTGCTATGGAAAAAATCTTTTCCGATAGCGCGAGTACTTGCAGAAGAGCGCAAGAGCGAGCATGATTCCGATTTATTTTCGTTTGAGAATCAGTATGTCAATCGCTTTGCTGTGCCGATCGCTTTTTTATTTAGCGCAATCTTGTACTGGAGCAAATTAGATCTACTGTTGTTGGGAATGCGGATTTGGATTCATGAGATCGGACATGCAGTGGTGGCATGGTTTTCGGGCCGCAGAGCAACACCGTTACCTTTTGGCTGGACGAATGTTAGTCTCGATCGCTCGCCGATCGTCTATATTTGTTTTCTAGGATTGTGGGGACTGCTATTTTATAGCGGATGGAAGGAGCGCAAACGTTGGACAATGGGAATTGCAGTTGTTGCAACACTCGTACAATTTGGGATGACGTGGTATCTGTCCCAAGACGCGTTTGAAATGTGGTTTGCGTTTGGGGGTGTCGGTGGGGAATTTTATGTCAGTACGTTGCTAGTAGTTGGCTTTTATCTGCCGTTACCCGATCGCTGGCATTGGGGATTTTGGCGCTATCCAGCATTATTGATGGGTGCTAGTACCTTTTTTAATGCGTTGAGTTTTTGGCATCAAGTGAAACGGGGCACTGCGGCCATCCCGTGGGGGACAATGTTAAATGGATCGGGAGATGCTGGTGGCGATATGAATCAGCTCCACGATTTCGGTTGGAGCGATGGGCAGATCGTGAATACTTATATCGCGATCGGCCAGTTGTGTTTGTGGGTGACGATCGGGATTTATGTAGTGCGGGCGATCTCTTCGCACCGTAAAGGTTTGAATCTATAAATTAATTCCCAATCGCGGATTGAGAGCGCCACAGATTCGGCGATCGATCTTATTTTTTAAGATTGAATTAAGAGATCGATGCGATCGAATGCATGATTGACTTGATGCCACAATTGTTGATTGTGGGGGTCGGCTTTGAGTGCCTTTTTTAGATAAATCCGCGCTTTATTTAAGTCGCGCCGATCGATTAATTGATAGCCATATTGAGAGTAGATAATTCCTTGCCATTGACAAACTTGTTTGTCTGCGGGCGAATGGCGCGCCAATCCTTCGATGAGGACGATCGCTTTAAGATATTGTTGCTGACGCAATAACGTCCCAATCTCCCCATATAATTGCCACTTTAATTCAGACTCACCCGACTGGGGAGTCTGCGGTTCTGGCTGGGGAGCTGGACGAGAGACATTCTTGACGGTAGCTTGTGGCGCTGTCGATCGATCGGTTACGGTGGGCGAAGGTAAAGACGAACGCGAACCAAGATTATTTAGTAAAGTTTGATAAGCCTGACTGAGTGTGATAAATCGTTGATGTGCTTCGGTATCGTCAGGATTGAGATCGGGATGCCATTTGCGCGCTAACAAACGGTAAGCAGTTTTTAGCTCGTCGAGCGATGCTTCGCGACAGATACCTAGTAACTGATAACATTTGTCCAGATTCATTGTCGCTGCAATCGTGTATCTACTCAAGGGGTAAAATGTGATTTCGAGTCTTACTTCCTATAGTGTTCCCTAGTCTGACGATCGAGTTGCCGCCAGACAACAACTTGTGTTGGCGAAGCCGCCACGATCCGGAAATTGCAGCGATTAAGCGATCTGCTTGACGGTCGATCGCTCCACATCATATGTAGCACAGATAATTTTGAGTTTTCCTATTTCGATAAATTGGCTTAGTAGGGGAGCCGTTTTGAGTCTGTCGAGTCGAGCGCGTTGGTAAGTGACAGGTTCGATGTGAAGGCGCTCGCAGATCAGCAACCGAGGATGATGTCTGGTTGCTAATTCGATTTGTCTACCACGAGCGGCGGTTGCCACCTCTTCGTTAGCTACAGTTGAATCGCTCCCTTCATCCAAAATCACGATCGCTTTTACACCCAAAAAGAGTACCGCATATTCGAGCGCACTAATCTCCTGCAAGCTTGGAAACTGCTGTGAAGAGTCGATCGCAAATATTTCACTAAATTTGTGTCCGAAGATATTTTCGATCGCTGTAGGCAATCGAGCGTAATTTAAGATGGCGACAGATGGTGTTTTGCCTTGGGCGGCTGCCGAGAGCGAAAGTGAGTTGTACTCGATATTTTGAGCGCGCATCTCAACAAATTGCTGATTTCCGCTGAGCAATAATTCGATGATTCGCTCTGGAGTATCGTCCGCACGAATATCCAAATTACTATAACTGCTTCTCCGGAGGAGATTTCCGCCAACGACCTTGGGATCGAGTAACTTTGGTCTGGTTAATCTGAAATTAGGGTTCGAGGTCAACATCTAGAATATTTTCGCTCGGATTCAATTTAAATATATTGTGGGGCAATCACTCAGCGCTAGCAGCTAGATCGATCGGAGATCGAGCGCAGTTGAGTTAATGCTACATGCCACAAGTTTAGTGGAACGATCTCTCGATGGCTTCTGCTAAAAATCGGATCTTCGAGCGATATTCAGCGATTTATTCGGCAATTATCATTAGATTGGCATCGTTAGTGTAACATTTCAACTATGAAGTTGCTTTGTATGACACGATAAGCTGCTCGAGTCTGCTTCGATCGAGTCTGGGCAATTGCGATCGATACAAACACAGCCCCATTCGTTAAGAACAGGGCTGATGGTTTTAGCTGGGGCGCGCCGCAGGCAATTAATTACCAGTTATCGCTGAGTTATGGCAATTTGCTTAACCAGAACTGACGTTATTTGATTCTTTCTAGCTTCCGCATCACTGACTCATAGCCAGCTAGATTGTTTTGTGCCTGAAATAATTTTGCTGCCATTTTTAAATCCTGGGTCGCAGCAGGGTTAGCTTTGAGTTCGGCGTTGAGTAGCCCGCGATTGCTGTAAGCAAGGGCATAGTTGGGTTGCAAGCGGATTGCCGCATTGTAGTCCGCGATCGCTTTTGGATACTGACGTAGCTGAGCTTGGCTGACACCACGATTGAAATACAATTCGGCATTATTGGGATCGAGTGCGATCCCCCGATCGTAATCATCGATCGCTTTTTGATAGTCGCGATCGACATAATACACAATGCCGCGATTGAGATAGACAAGCGCATAACCAGGTTTAAGACGGATTGCGGAACTATAATCGGCAATTGCCGCCGCGCGTTCGCCCATTGTAAAGTGCAAGATACCACGATTGTTGTAGGCTTCGACAAACTGCGGATTGAGGGCGATCGCTTTAGTATAGTCCGCGATCGCTTTGGCGCGTTCTCCAGCCTGGGCAAACATTACCGCTCGATTGAAATAAGCAGTGGCATCATTAGGATTGAGTTGAATGACCCGATCGTAGTCGCCAATCGCGCCCGCACGATCTCCGAGTGTGTTTTTAGCCCCCGCACGGTTGAAATAGGCATTGGGATTGGTAGTCTTAAGGCTAATCGCTCGATCGTAATCGGCGAGCGCGCCGCGATCGTCTCCCAGTGCGCTCTTTGCTTTGCCTCGGCCATAATAGGCATTGGCATAAGAGCGATCGAGCTGAATCGCTTTATTATAATCAGCGAGCGCACCTTGTTTGTCACCGAGATCGAGCTTGATTAAGCCACGATCGTAATAAGCTTCGGCACTTTGCGAATTGAGTTGGATTGCTTTGTTATAGCTAGCGAGCGCTCCTTGTTTATCTCCGGCTTGAGCCAATATTACCCCTCTGCTAAGTGCCAATTGCGGATCGTTAGGTTTGAGCTGGCTGGCGATTTGGAGGTCGGCTGCGGCACCAGTTTTGTCACCACTATTCAATCGTGCAAAACCGCGATTGGCATATGCTTCAAAATATTTAGGCTCGATTGCGATCGCGCGGGTGTAGTCGGCAATAGCACCAGCAGTATCGCCCATTGCGCCTTTGATGATGCCGCGATTGTTATAAGCATCGACAAAATTTGGTTGTAATTTAATCGCGCGATCGAGATCGGCAAGTGCGTTCTGTCGATCTTGCTGGCGATAGTGCAGCATTCCTCTGGCAAAGTAATCTCTAGCTGATTTTGGCTCGGGGGCAGTTTTGCTAGGTAGAGCGGTTTGGATTTGTTTCGGTTGACTCTCGATCGCCATGACTCGCTCGGTCTGTCCGCTAGAGCCGATCGCCACCATAAAACTTAGCATCAGTAGTGGCATTTTAGACACCCACTGTAGCTCGATCGGTTGGTGTTGATGTTTAATTTTCATTATTTAAGATAAAATTTGCCGCCGCTCGATTAGCTCGTAAGATTATGTACTTTTTTGCTAGCTCGATCGGCAGTATTTATATATTGCTGTTGACATCAATATGTTAACAAATCTCTCAACTGTTCGAGATCGATCGCGCCAGAATATCGACGAACAAAAAAATATCGACAAGTCGAAACCCGCCGATTGTCTAGCTTTTGTCGATCGATCCCAATGTATTTAATAATTACAACGATCGAGTGATGCAAAACTTACAGTTTTATGATATGCGATCGGAACATAGGCATACTTAAAACGATATTGTGATATTTAATACCGATCGACATTAATAAATTCATCTGTAGAATTAGTCGATTCACCTACGATCTACCAGCAGAAAATCAACAGATTTAAGCCGATCTTGCGATTTTTGGCGTTGCTGAGTTAATGTATGAAACGCACAAACAATTTTTGTAGGGGTAATGCCTCGTGCTTACCCCGCATCGATTCAGGGTACCCACAAGGGTCACCCCTACAACAAATCATACCCATATTCAGCAACGCCCGATTTTTAATACTGCTCGATGCCCACAAATTTTTGGGCAGAATTACCCGACTCACCACAAGTACGTGGCGTAGGAATAATCTTGCCAGGATTGGCTAATTCCTTGGGATTAAATACTTGTCTGACCCATTGCATTGTCTCTAGATCTGTGTCGGTAAACATCTCAGACATATAGCAGCGCTTATCCGCGCCAATTCCATGTTCGCCAGAAATACTCCCGCCAACCTTGACACAGAGTTTGAGAATTTCCCCACCCAAAGCTTCGACATGTTCCAGCGCGCCAGCAACTGAGTTATCGTACAAAATCAATGGGTGCAAATTGCCATCACCAGCATGAAACACATTTGCGACATAATAGCCATATTTCTCGCCCAGCTTCGCAATTTCTTGGAGTACGTAAGACAACTGCGTGCGGGGGATGACACCATCTTGAACGTAATAATCGGGACTGATTTTACCCATCGCCGCAAAGGCGGCTTTCCGCCCCTTCCACAGCCGCAAGCGTTGTTCGGGTTCCGTAGCCGTAGTCACATCTCTGGCACCATTAAGACGGCAAATATCGGCAATTAGTGCTTGATTTGTGGCTACTTCGACTGATGAGCCATCGATTTCCACGAGCAGGATCGCGGCAGCATCACGGGGATAGCATTGAGTTGCCACTACATCCTCCACCGCATTGATGCTAAAGTTATCCATCATCTCGATGCCAGCGGGGATAATTCCGGCTCCGATAATACCCGAGACCGCACTCCCGGCCGCTTCGACACTCTCAAAATCTGCCAACATCACACAGATCGATTCGGGAGTTTTGAGCAGTTTGAGCGTAACTTCTGTCGCAATCCCGAGGGTTCCTTCCGAGCCGACAAATAGCCCCGTTAAATCGTATCCCGGCATTTCCCCTACCTCACCGCCGACATCGACGATTTCCCCACTGGGAATTACTAGCTTCAACCCGAGCACATGGTTGGTAGTCACCCCATATTTAAGACAGTGAACGCCGCCCGAATTTTCGGCAATATTACCGCCGATCGAACAGATAATCTGACTGGACGGATCTGGCGCATAATAAAATCCCGCACCACTGACAGCCTGAGTCACCCAATTATTAATTACTCCCGGCTGTACCACTACTTGGCGATTCTCGAGATCTACTTTGAGGATCTGATTCATCAACGCCGTCACGATTAAGACACAATTTTCGACGGGCAACGCGCCACCCGATAAACCAGTACCCGCACCCCGCGCGATCCAGGCAATATGGAGATCGTCGCAAATTTTGACGATCGCGGCAATCTGTTCGGTAGTCTTCGGCAAAATCACTAGCGCGGGACGTTGGCGATAACTCGTCAACCCGTCGCACTCATAAGTAATTAGTTCTTCCCGTCGCTGAATGATGCCTTTTTTACCGACGACTGCAATCATTTGTGCAATAATCGGGTTCCAGTCACGATCTGTAGATTGAATTTTGCTATCTGCTACGAGCATATGTCTCCAAAAGCGGGGCATTTACTGGATGTGGGTAACATCACTTTAACAAAAATATCCATAATTCAGAATCCATAATATATAATTCATAACTCCTTAATCTGTTCATTACCAAGACTTTACCTTTACCGAGTAGATTGAGGTTAGATTTTGGAGCAAGGCTTATGATGTCGATCGTTCAAAGTGTAGAGCGGGATTACGCACAACAACAGGATCGCTCCTCTGTCCTCAATAAGCGGTTGTATTTTCATACTAAGGGTGATGAGATTCCGTTGTTTCCAGAAGGAGTCTGGCAAGTAACTCAAGGCTTGGTGCAACTGAGTGCCAACTATGAGGATGGCGAACAAGTATTATTTGGTTGGGCCGATACTGGGGCTTGGTTTGGGACTCATGGCTCGGATACTCTAGACTATCAAGCGATCGCGTTATCGCCTGTCTATCTGCGGTGGCTGCGGTTGGACGAAATTGAGGGGTCGATGCGGCTCTCTCAGCTATTGTTACCCCAATTATCCAGACGGATGCGTCAAGCTGAACTGCTGCTAATTATCAACGGTCGTCGCCATACGATCGAACGCTTGAAAGGTTTATTATCGTTGCTCAGAAACGAGCTAGGCGAATCGAACCCTAATGCTCAAACGCGCATCAAATATAAGTTTACGCATCAACAACTAGCTAGTGCGATCGGAACGACACGGGTGACTGTCAGCCGGATGATGGCTCATTTTCAAGCCAAAGGCTACATCACACTCGATCGGCACCGTCATCTCATTCTAGATGATAGCTATTTTGGGAACATCGGCAACTAAATTAGGGCGATCGAACAGCGCTGCTGCTATTTTGAGGAAGACGATCGAATTACCTGTCGATCTTGCCCCCTTGTTAGGCATTATTACCGATCGCGATAACTGATAGAGCGCCGCGATCGGTTGCCGCAAGCGGAAACAGGTTGATTTCGTGGGAGAGTGGTGCAGCGGCAATTACGAGAATATGCGTAATTATCACAATGTAGTAATTGTAAATGGTATTTTGGGATAACTAAGTTTATAGGATAGTTCCGAGTTAGCCAACTCCGGAATTACTGATTAAATCCTGAATGCACGGAATTAGATCTCGATCGTCGATCGAGCGTATGCCTGTTTGGTAACAAGCTCCGTTAAATCGACACAAGTCGAGCTGTCATCGTGTAATTGAGGGAGAGCTTACCCAATTTATATCTACATAATATTCCATGTCGATCGAAATTATGTCGCTGACCGATTCACGTTGGCAACGATACTTAAATACCGTCAAACATGATTTCTATCATCTTCCTGGTTATTTAGAATTAGAAGCAAAACGTTGTGGGGCATTAGCTGAAGCAATCTCGATCGAAGATGGCGAAAAATCCTTTTTCTTACCATACCTAGTTAGAGATTGTCATAAAATTTCGGACGGCGGTGAATTTGACCAAGCAGAAATATATGATGTAGTCTCGCCCTATGGTTATTCGGGTATGTTGCTCGGCAATTCAGATCGAGACCCCAACTTTATCAAGCAATGTTGGATGGCAACCCATCAATATTGGCGATCGCGCAAGATCTGCTCTGCTTTTTTGCGCCTGCATCCAATTTTAAATGAGGATCTCGATCTGTCGATCGAACAGATCGATAGTAATGTTGTTTGTAATCGATCGGAAATCATCATTTGCGATTTAGATCGTTCTCTTGACGAACTGTGGCAACAGACTAGGCGCAATCATCGAACTAAGATCGCTAAATTAAAAAAGTCAGGATTCACAGTTAGAATGGTGCCGATCGATCTTTATCTAGATAGATTTATCGATATCTACCATGAGACTATGTACAGAGTCAATGCTTCGAGTAATTATTTTTTTGAAAAAAGTTATTTTGATGCTCTAGTTAGTGCATTGGGAAATCGCATCTATCTCTGTGTCGTAGAACTAGAAGATAAAATTGCTGCTGCCATGTTAGTCACAGAATTTAGCGGGATCGTTCAGTATCATCTTGGTGGCACAAAGACAGAATTTTTGCCACAATCGCCAAATACTATTTTGTTTAGCTATATTATCGAGTGGGGAAAAAATAGGTATAATAGGTACTTGAATTTAGGTGGTGGTCTGGGAGGACAGCAAGATTCATTATATCACTTTAAAGCAGGATTTTCTAAGCAAACTAAAACCTTCGCCACGATTGGCTCGATCGTCGATCGCGAGCGATACGACTACTTATTAAACTTAAGAGCCAAGGCTTTAAAAATAACTGTAGACGAACTCAAAAATTCAGCTTTTTTCCCAGCATATCGATCGAAATAACTACATGCGCTCGGAATTGTTAACTCAGGATAAAATCGAAATTTTACACTAAATTAACTGAGGTCGGTAACATGCCACAACCTAACAATAATCTAGCACTGTACGATGATGTAGAATTTGCTACTTGGGTCGAGATTACTGAGTTGTTTCCCGAAGAGAAATATATCATCGATCGCTATCTCGATCGCGATCTGAGCGTGGTGGAAGCGGGCACTAATAGTGGCAGAATTTTATTCCAGATGCAAAAAATGGGATTCACATCGCTGTGTGGATTTGACTACATACCCAAATTAATCGATGTTGCGATCGCCAGAGATCCCCATCGCTCGATTAAATTTGAAGTTGGTAATGCGATCGATCTTGCCTATTTGGATAGTTCGTTCGACCAAATTATTTATATTCAGCAAATGCTCTGCATGATTGACGAGGCAACCGATCGGTTGCAGGCACTACAAGAAGCATATCGTATTCTCAAACCTGGTGGCACGGGGATATTTTCGGTGCTCAGCTTTGAGGGACGTTGCGCGAAACCGCTCTACTCTGCCTTTTTTGTGTATCTCTCCACCTTGAGAAAATTACGAGGGGCAGATCTGAGCATTCAGTATCAACCCTGGCTGATGCTGGGCGGCAAATTTAATTTGGGCGCGCTCGTCGATCGACCGCCGCATGTTTATTGGTACAAATCGGCTGAAATTTGTCAGTTGCTAACCTCCGTCGGCTTTAAGATCGAAGCTGTTGCTAGTAGTAGCCAACTCAGTCAAGGAATCGTCAAAGCTGCCGAGTGCGAGCTTACCACACAAGATCTCGACGGAGTATTATACATAGTAGTAAAAAAGTAACTGTTACTAATCCATCAGAAGATCGATGCAATGCCAAAATCGATCTCGGTATAATGGCGGCAACCGCTAAATATTTAGGGCTGAGCATTCTGCGTTTTTTTGCTGAATCGGTATAGCTTCACTCGATTGCGTGTTAGCGTGGATTGTATATAAATTAACACCATCTAGTATTTACTCACATTTTCTGGCAATGACAAAACCAATTTTGCTCTCAACTCCACACATGGGAGATCGCGAGCTAGAGTTCGTGAATGAAGCGTTTGCAACCAACTGGATCGCACCAGTCGGGCCTCATGTCAACGCTTTCGAGGAAGAGTTCTGTCAAGCCATCGGTGCCAGTCACGCTGCTGCGGTCAGCTCGGGTACAGCAGCTTTGCATTTGGCACTGAAGTTGGTTGGTGTGGATGTTGGCGATGAAGTATTTTGTTCGACCTTAACTTTCTCCGCAAGTGCCAATCCGATCGCTTATTTGGGGGCAAAACCCGTATTTATCGATAGCGATCGAATTTCCTGGAATATGGATCCACCGCTATTGCAAGCCGCACTAGCGCAACGTGCCAAAGTTGGGAAATTACCTAAAGCGGTCGTGCTCGTGCATCTTTACGGACAGAGCGCAGATATCGATCCGATCGTCGCAGCTTGCCAACAGTATGAAGTTCCCGTAATTGAGGACGCAGCTGAGGCGTTAGGCGCAACTTATAAAGGGCGCTCGCCCGGTACCTCGGGGCAAATCGGTATTTTCTCATTCAATGGCAATAAAATTATCACTACTTCCGGCGGTGGGATGCTCGTCTCAGAAGATGCCAGCATCACGTCCAAAGCCAGATTTTTGGCTACGCAAGCCCGCGACCCCGCCCCCCACTACCAGCACTCGGAAATCGGTTATAACTACCGCATGAGCAATGTTTTGGCCGGAATCGGGCGCGGACAGCTCCTCGTACTAAAAGATCGCGTCGCCGCCAGACGACGCAATTGTGAAGTGTATCAGCAGGCTTTGGGTAAATTACCTGGGATCGAGTTTATGCCAGAAGCGCCCTGGGGACAGGCTACGCGCTGGCTGACTTGTCTGACGATCGATCCGACGGCATTTGGTGCCGACCGCGAAACCGTCCGCTTAGCACTAGCTGAAGCCCAAATCGAAGCTCGCCCAGTCTGGAAGCCACTCCATCTACAGCCGATTTTTGCCGATAGCGAATGCGTTGGTGGTGAAGTTGCTGAAGATTTATTCGACAAAGGGCTGTGCTTGCCTTCTGGCTCTAATCTATCTGATGAAGACTTAGATCGGGTGATTCAGGCGATTAAACGCGTTGCCAGGTAAAATCTAGACAGCCAAGCAGCTCGATTGCCGCAGTTGCGATCGATTGCTGGATTTGACTGTAAACAGCGATCGGTCTTGACGGATAATAGAAATAAATCCACTCGATCGATCGCGATTAATTCATGCGCTTTGATGTCATCACACTATTTCCCGATTTTTTTACTTCGCCACTCGGTTGTGGATTGCTGAGTAAGGCTTTAGCCAAGCAACTCGCAACGGTGAATATCACCAATCCGCGCGATTTTACTATCGATCGCCATCACAAGGTCGATGATGAGTCTTATGGTGGCGGTGTGGGGATGGTGATCAAACCAGAACCGATCTTTGCAGCAGTAGAGTCGTTGCCAGTATTGAAGCGTCGCCAGGTACTCTTGATGAGTCCTCAAGGCGAAAAGATCGATCGGGCGTTATTTGAGGAGTTACTCGCAAATTACGACCAGTTGGTGTTACTGTGCGGTCATTATGAAGGTATCGACGAGCGGGTGATGAATATTGTCGATCGGGAGATTTCTTTAGGTGATTTTGTGTTGACTTGTGGGGAAATTCCCGCATTGACATTAATTAACGGCATTACCCGCTTGATTCCCGGTACGGTGGGTAAAGTTGAATCGCTCAAAGCTGATAGTTTTGAGGATGGATTGCTCGATTATCCCCACTATACGCGTCCGCCAGAATTTCGCGGTTGGCGCGTTCCTGATGTATTAATGTCTGGCAATCATGAAAAAATTGCCCAGTGGCGACACCAGCAACAACTCGAGCGCACTCGATCGAAACGTCCAGATTTATACGATCTATGGTTGAAAAATATCGATACTGAAAAGCCCTCTCTAGATTAGAGAAGGCTAGTTATTTCTAACTTAGATTAAGCTCGATCTTTGAGTGATTTAGAATTTAAAACCAGCACCGAGTCTAACGTTGGTAGAGGAATTATTAGAACTCAACGGAACATCTAATGCCGCTTTTAGTTCGATGCTATCAGTGACACCAAAGTCAGCTCCAGCAGTAAAATAGGCTTGCGTAGTGCTATTGTTACCACCAGTAGCAACCGAGACACCACCACCAACAAAAGGCGTGATTTGGACTTTTTCACCACGAGTGGTATTGAAGTCATAGGTTAACGAAGTCCCAAAGACCGTACCGCCACTTGGGAATTCAACGAATGGACGAAGTGATAAATTATCGCTGACACCGAATTTAGAATCGACACCAACAACTGTCTGACCGCCACCGATAAATAGTGCGGGGCCGATCGTATTTGTATTTCTACCCAATTCTGCTTTAGCTGGCACGCTCATTCCTAGCGCAGCAACCGAGGAGCAGACCATAACTAATGCAACTAGATTCTTTTTCACTGTAAATTTCCCGTTTTAAGTAGCTTAGCTCGACTAACTTTTTGGTAAGCCCCTTTAGCAAAAAGTGACATTTCCAAATCTAAATAAAATTTAGAGCGAGCCGCAGGTATCGATTTTTACCTGGTTAAGAAGCTTGACGGGAAAAGATCGCGCAAAGTTCCAGGTAAAGTTTTGCGATCGACTTAAATCAGTCGCAAACTTAAACCCAGCGGCAATTATCAAAAAAAGTGTATCGAGATAATTAACCCAAGTTGCTACCTATAACCAAAGCGGTTAGAAACCGCTCCTCAGATTGCAAAGTCCGCCTTCGCGGACTATATAAAGCAGTCCGCGAAGGCGGACTTTGCATCACTAGCCACGATTTCAATCGTAGGCTTTTCGAGGTAACAACTTTGGTTAATTAAATAAGAAAGGAGGGATGTATATCCCTCTTGTTCTAAGCTCGTGCTCCTAAGCCCACTGAATCAAGCCTAACTCATAGGGATTGCTCAGATGTGGGTGGTACGGTAAGACTCGTAGTGACAAGCCTTGGAGACCGCTGGCGGAGTAGGCTACCTCGCTCGTGTAGAGGCTATTACCAGCACCATCTTTACCTTGGTAGGTCATCACCGTTGTGTCGGCATCGGTGATTTTGCCATCTGTATCGACAGCACCTTTATATAATTCGACCCGGACATCAGTGGGTTCGAGGCTGCCGAGCCGAATCAGACTCTTAACTGCGATCGATTGATTGACGCTGATATCTTCTGGTGCGGAGACATCGACGGTATTAATCTTGAGATCGCTCCAATGCTCGAACATTTTCACTTTCCAGTGAGCGAGTTCTTTACCTGCTTGGTAGCTATCTTCAGTGACGACGCGATTGCGATCGCTAGCTGGGAAATATCCTTTGTTAGCGTAGTCTCGGAGCATCCGCGCCGTGTTGAAGGTCGGACAATTGAGCCGGATGGCATCTTTCATCTTCGCGATCCATTTGTGCGGTAAGCCTTCTTTATCGCGATCGTAGAAGAGGGGGACGATTTCCTGTTCCAAGAGGTCGTAGAAGGAATTTGCTTCGACTTCATCTTGATACTCTTCATCAGAGTAGAGTTCGCCATGACCGATCGGCCAACCAGTGCGGACGTAATCAGCTTCATCCCACCAACCATCGAGAATACTCAGGTTGGGCAAACCATTCATCGCCGCTTTCATGCCGCTGGTACCAGAGGCTTCATGTGGACGGCGCGGGGTATTGAGCCAGATATCACAACCAGCTACCATCACCCGCGAGACGTAGATATCGTAGTCGGGTACAAACACGACCGAATTCATCCCTTCAGTGCGGGTAAAGTGAACGATATCGCGAATCAGGGCTTTGCCTGGGATATCTTTGGGATGCGCTTTTCCGGCGATCACAAATTGAACTTTGCGTTCTTTGTTACCAACGAGGATTTTTTTAATCCGATCGAGATTCCGCAGGAATAAGGTCGCCCGTTTATAAGTAGCAAACCGTCGCGCAAAACCGATCGTCAGGACACTGGGATCTAATGCTTGGTGAGCGCGATTTGTTTCCGCTAGAGTAGCCCCACGTTCTTTGAGATGGCTGACAATGCGTTCGCGGACGTAGACGACCATTTCCGAGCGACTGTGCTCGTGATTGCGCCATAATTCCTCATCGGGAATCGCGTCGATTTTATTCCAGATCGGGTCTTCGATCGATTTCTCTGACCATTCTGGCCCTAAATAGCGATCGTACAGTTCTTGAACGGATTTGGCGACGCAACTGCGCGCGTGAACGCCATTGGTGATCGACGTGATCGGCACTTCATCGATCGGGACATCTTTCCACATGTTCTGGAACATTTCCCGCGAAACGACTCCATGCAATTTCGCCACACCATTGACGAAACTAGAAGTTTTCATCGCTAGCGCTGCCATACTAAATGGCGACGTTAGATCGCCAGTATTTTCCCGTCCCAAACCCATAAACTCATCTTTACCCAGTCCGTAGACATCGGCATAGTGACCGACATAGTAAATGGTTTTGTCTGGCGGGAATAGATCGAATCCCGCACTGACAGGGGTATGCGTGGTGAAAATCTGGGTGGATTGAGCGATCTGTTTGGCTTCGACAAATGAGAGCTTATCGCGCTGCATCAGCACCTTGATGTGTTCGAGAATCAAGAAGCCCGAGTGTCCTTCATTCATATGATAGACGCTAGGCTTGTGACCCAAAGCCTCAAGCGCACGGAAGCCACCGATCCCCAACATGATTTCTTGGTGGATGCGGGTATCTAAGTCACCGCCATAAAGTGCATCGGTAATATCTTGGTCGTATGCGCTATTTGGCTCAATATTTGTATCGAGTAGATATAGTGGCACTACACCAACTTGAACGCGCCAGACACGAGCGTATACCATCCGTCCGGGATATTCCACCGCGATCCGGAGTTCGGATCCGTCAGCTTTGCGTTCTAGTTGAACGGGAATATTGTGAAAGTCGTTAATTGGATAGCGTTCTTGTTGCCAACCATCGGCATTTAAGTACTGGGCAAAATAGCCCTTCTGATATAGCAACCCCACTGCCACTAAGGGTAAGCCCAGATCGCTGGCAGATTTAAGATGATCTCCGGCCAATACACCTAAACCGCCAGAATAAATCGGCAGACAGTCTACCAAGCCAAATTCAGCACAGAAATAAGCGAAGCATTCTTTCCCAACATTGCCAGCGCGCTGGTGCTTGTACCAACTGCGATCGTGCAAATAGGCATTGAGTTCGCCTGTCGCCCGCTCCATGTGAGCCAAGAATCCATCATCGGCAGCGACTTCTTGCAAGCGCGCCTGACTCACTCTCGCTAGCATTGCGACTGGATTATGACGGGTAGCTTCCCATAAATCCCGATCGAGTCTTTTAAATAGCTCCTTGATCTCCGTATTCCAATCCCAATACAGGTTGTAGGCAAGTAGCCGTAGCGGTTCGAGGGAGGCTGGTATGGAAGGAGAAACATTGAATGTACGAATCGGCTGCATCAATAAACTTCCTCGGCAATTAATTCCTCAATCTCTCATTGTGACCTACCTCGGTCGATCGGCACAATTTTCTCCACAATATCTTTACAAGTTCGGGTCGATCTGCAAATTAGAACACATTTAAGCTTGAGGGCTAGTGTGGATCGTCTGAAAGTGGCAGATCGACCGTCTCGCGATCGCGGATCTATTTTCCAAGTTTAGCCAATGACTAGTAATTCTCGCTGTCTAAATGGGTACAAATAAGACAACCTCATCTTAGCTGGCTGTTGAAGCTCGTGCTACCTTCCGCAACACAGAGGCGATGCCAACGACGTTCGCGATTTATGGATGCAAAGTCAAGCCAATATGCTGAGCCAAAATTTAGTGTTTGTTCGAGCGAACAGATTAAAATGATCGATATAACCAGACAGAAATCTTCTCACACATCACACTGTATGAAAATCAGCCAATATTTGTCTGTCATCATTGTTGGCAGTGCGATCTGGAGCTGTTTATCTGTTAAATCTTCAGCCCAAGGATTCAATCTCAAGTTACCTGGAATGAGTCCGAGTCCAGTAACATCAACACAACAAAAAACTACCATCGCTCAAGCCGATCGAGATGGTACTGGAAATTCCAATCCTAATAAAGACCTTAGATTGCGCGAAATCGGCATTACCCGCGATAGCTCAGACAAATCGCTGCTAGTGGTAAAAGGCTCGATCGACAATCGGAGCGATCGCCCGCATTATGTCTACTACATCGTAGCCAAATTTATCTCCAAAGATTCATCGATCAAACAAGCGATCATCCCAGTCAATAGCAAGATCGAACCAGGCGAATCAGCACAGTTCAACCATGAAATCTCCACAGAGAGTATCAACTCGCTTGCTCCTGAGACAGTCAAACCTGTGGTGGTGAAGTACGAGTATCGCTAGGGATTAGGGGATAGGGGATAGGCTTTAGTAGTCAATAACAACCACAAGATTAATTTTCTCAGACGAGTGTTCTTGTCTAATTCCTAGTCCCTAATCCTTACGCCCTAATCAGCTAATAACCTAGCGCTTTAAGAATGTCACTGGCATGAGTGTCGGTTTTGACGCTTGTATCGATGTGGACGATGTTACCCGTTTCATCGATCGCATAAGTTACGCGCTTGGCATAGCCACCACCATCGACATCATAAGCCGCAATGATATCACCGTTAGTATCGGCTAATAGGGGAAAGGGGAGATTAAATTTCTCAGTAAATGCTTGGTGAGATGACTCATCATCTTTGCTCACACCCAGAATGACAATCCCCTTGTCTTGATACATGGAATAGTTGTCCCGAAAGCTACAAGCTTGCTTGGTACAACCAGGAGTATCATCTTTGGGGTAAAAGTACATCACGACTTTTTTACCTGCCAACCCAGACAGCGTGACAGTATTGCCAGCGGTATCTTTAACGCTAAAATCCGGAGCTTTGGTGCCGACAGCTAGAGCCATGAGATAATTTCCCTGTAAAAGTTTACGATCGATCCTATCGTTTACCTTAGAGCATTTCGATCGATTTTAACAGCTCGATCGGGATGGATATGCGGATTGTAGCGATCTTTACTGGCGATCGACACCTGCTACAGGTTAATCGTCCGCGCCGTGCACACAGAATATCGATAGTGTAACTGCGATTGCGATCGCCAGCTACAATCCACAACAGTTACACTTTCTGTATTATTCGTTAAGAATACTTATCTTTGTCGACTAGATGGGCATAATCGAATGTAAGCATATCTATTAGCTATCAGGATGCCGCCACAAATGAAATTGACATCTTTGGGAACGATCGCTATCGCATTAAGTGGGATTATAGCTGCTGGGGGGACGATCGATCGCGCCAACGCGACAACAATTACGCTCTATGATGGTGCCGCAAACACTACACCCGATAATTTTTCACCGCAATATCTAAATTTTTTTAGTACTGGTGGCACCCAAACTCCTGGTGGCGGCGTAACTACATTAGATACGAGCGGTGCTGAATCACTCCAAGCTGGTTATACCAATTACAACATTTTGGTTAATCCCCTGGTAAATCCGCCGACAGTGAGCTTGACTTCTTTTGTAAATCCGCTATTTCCAATATTGGATAGTAATGCTGGATACACGCTCAGCTTCACCATCAACATTAACTCACAAACTAATAATGGCGTAAATGGAGCGAATCGGGCGGGGTTTAGCGCGATCGTGTTGGATAATAATCGCAAAGGCATCGAGATCGGATTTAGAAATTCTGATATCTTCGCTCAAACCAGTGCTAATTTTAACTCCATTTCTCCGCTAGAGCAAAAAACAGCTAGTTTAAATTTACTCTCTAATTCAAACACTTACGATTTAACTGTATTAGGCAATAATTATTCATTAACTAATGCTGGCAATATTCTATTTACTGGTTTGCTCAGAGATTATACTGCTGCTATAAATCCAACAAATCCGTTAACCAGTGTTTATGGAACTGCTAATTTTCTATTCTTGGGAGACGATACAACTTCGGCTGGTGCCAGTGTGAACATCCAGAAGATCGCGCTCACAACGAATACTCCCGTGCCAGAACCGAGCGGGTTAATTGGTTCGAGCCTAGCGATCGGATTTGTGGCGATGCTCAAGCGCAAATTGAATAGAGCTAGCAAGAAAGCTTCAGTCGAATAAAAGGAATATTGCCATGCTACTTAAAAGAAAACGATCGGCATCATCGATCGTGTTCTTTTAAACAGGTTAGGTTGTATTGAGAAAATGTAAGTAGCTAGGCGCAAATATTTATTAGATAGAAACTGCGTAAAACCTAGATGGTGGGCAGTGCCCACCCTACGCAATATTTTATATTTAATTACGCCTAGCTACTTAGCTGTTGCTACGATTAATTTAGTCGATCGATAATCACCGCACGGCTGAATTAGTAAAAATTCCGAATAAATGTTATATTTATTAGCTGTAAACAATCGCTATTAGCTAAATTTGTCCTCTGCTTATTTATTAGTCTCACACGGGAGTCGCGATCCGCGCCCTCAAGTTGCTGTCGATCGATTGGCACAGCAATTAAGCCTCTATCTGCAACAGTTTTCACCAGTAGCTGCGCCAGTTATCGTGGCGACGGCACAATTAGAATTAGCTGACAAACCCTTACACCGTCAGATCCAAGATTTTGCCGGTAACTGGATGGCGCAGGGGGTCGATCGAATCGTCCTGTTACCACTATTTCTGCTTCCTGGCGTTCATGTTATGGACGATATTCCCGCAGAAGTCGCTATTGCCGAGCGAGAGCTGAACGAGCGGCTAAAATTAACTGTGGCACCCTTTCTGGGTTCTGCGCCGAATCTCGTCGATTTGTTCGCACAGAACCGTTCCGATCTGCCCAAATCGACTACAATTTTAGCTCACGGTAGTCGGCGAGCGGCTGGTAATACCACGGTCGAGCGACTAGCGACTAGTTTAGATGTGGAAATAGCTTATTGGTCGATCGAGCCGAGCTTGACTGAGCGAGTAAAGGAATTAATCGATCGTGGTGTGACAGAAATCGGGATCTTACCTTATTTTTTATTTACAGGTGGCATTACCGATGCAATCGTCGAGTTGGTGACAAATTTAAGCCAGCAGTTTCCACGGATAAAATTAACTCTTCAAGAGCCAATCGGTAATAGTCCGAGATTAGTAAAGACGCTCTATGAAATATTAGTATCGATCGACAATTAATTATTTATCAATACTGCGATTCTCTTCTGCTATAGACAGAACAGGCAATCTAAAATCCGCTTTCGATGCGCTTTCCGACGACGGAAAAAGTGCATCGCCAAATCCAAAATCCAAAATCCAAAATCGAATGACAGAGATAATTGGTAAAGTCTATTTAGTCGGTGCAGGGCCTGGAGATCCAGGCTTATTGACGATCAAGGGTAAAGTCTTATTAGAGTCAGCTGATGTAGTGATCTATGATGCTTTAGTCAGTCCAGAAATTATTGCGATAATCTCCCCGCATGCCGAGAAAATCGATGCAGGTAAGCGGATGGGACGGCACTCATTGTTGCAGAATCAAACCACCGAATTATTAATTGAAAAAGCCCACGAACATGCTGTTGTCGTGCGGCTCAAAGGTGGAGATCCATTTATCTTTGGGCGTGGTGGTGAAGAAATGGAAGATCTGATCGCCGCAGGTGTATCGGTTGAAGTGGTGCCTGGTGTCACCTCGGGCATTGCTGCGCCAGCCTACGCTGGCATCCCGCTGACCCATCGGAATTATAGTTCTTCGGTAACTTTCGTAACCGGGCACGAAATGGCTGGTAAGTACCGTCCTGGGGTCAATTGGCGCGCGATCGCACACAGCGCTGAAACTCTGGTAGTTTACATGGGCGTTCATAATCTCGATCGGATTACTAACGAGCTGATCGCAGCGGGACTGGATCCCGATACCCCAATCGCCCTCGTGCGCTGGGGTACGACACCCCAACAACAAGAATTAATCGCTACCTTAGCAACGATCGTCGCCCAAATCGAGAGCCATCAATTTGCAGCACCCGCGATCGCGGTTATTGGTAATGTAGTGAAGCTGCACGATCGACTCGGACGCCTAAACAATCCTCAAGAAATCGCCGCGCAATTAGCAGACTTGTCGCGAGGCTAGTTTTTCAAAATGCGCTTGAGTCTGATGTAAAAATATTTCGCGACTGTCCACTGCATTAGTTA
The DNA here is from genome assembly GCA_965246715.1 of Chamaesiphon sp. GTDB lineage: Bacteria > Cyanobacteriota > Cyanobacteriia > Cyanobacteriales > Chamaesiphonaceae > Chamaesiphon. The sequence goes on from CBDFFH010000002.1 coordinate 82,292, forward strand.
GTGTCGGAACTAAATTGCGAGCTTGAAGTGCCATATGCATTTGGAGGTGGGCTACATAGTCACTCATTTCTTCACCTGCTGCTAGGTGTGAATCTAGGGCAGTCTGGGCGAAATTGTTCTCCATCACCGATTACTCTTACAAATTAAGATCTGATAACTTCTATATATCCCAAAAGTTATCATACCTTATCGATTCCCTTCAAACTTTGCAACGAAGTTTAACAAACCCAAGTTGCTAGCTAGAGCTGACAGGACGACCGATCGAGAACTATCGATCGCTCCTGACGGTACTCCCACTCTCCATTATGATAGTGGTTGATACCACGAGCGCAATTTGAATTGAGTATGAAATGGCTGAAACGGCATCTTGGTAATATTACAATTGTTGCCGTCGTCATTGTGGGGATTCGGTTCGGACAGGAATTGCAAGACTGGAGTAAGCTGCTCCAATACGAAGCACCGCCCCAAGTTGCCAAACTCGCTACGACTACGACAATGACCGATAGCGCCCGCCAGATATTCTATCTCAACCAACCCACGATCGAAAGTCGCAAGTCTGCGCTCAATCTCTGTAAAAGTACCGAACATACCGTAGTACTGGGCTGCTATGTGCCGAACAAAGGCATCTTTCTCCAAGAAGTTTCCGATCCGCGATTACAAGGAGTAATGGAAGTTACTGCCGCGCATGAAATGCTTCATGCCGCCTATCAGCGGATGTCACTATTGGAGCAAACACAACTCAACAAACAATTACAATCGGCACTCCAGCAACTTCAAAATTCGCGGATCGTCCAATTGATCGAGACATATCGGGCACAAGATCCCAACTCTGTCGATAATGAATTACACTCAATTTTAGGTACGGAAGTCCAAAATCTCAGTCCCGAACTAGAAGAGCATTACCGTAAATATTTTACACAGCGATCGACGATCGTTGCTTTATCCGAGCGCTATGAAAGTGTATTTACCGCACTCCGCGAGAAAGCCAAACAGCTTGGCAAACAGTTAGTTTCCCGCAAATCGGCAATAGAACAGTTAGCCGCACAGGTAAAAAGTGAATCTGAAAACATCGAATCAGAACGATCGAGTCTCCAAGGTGCGATCTCTGCCAATACCCAAGTAGACTATAGTTTCCGCGTCACTAGTTTTAACAATCGAGTCCAAAGTTACAATCAACTAGTCGCTCGGCTCAAAGAGCAGACCGCTACCTACAATCAAATGGTCACCGAGCATAATTCACTCGCACTCGAAGAGAAATCATTAGTTGAGTCCCTGCAAAATAAAACATCGCAACAGATTGCGAGATAATCTACTCATGTTATTTTCGCAGGTAGAACAGTTGGATCGTCTAATTACCATCGCCCAAAAATTTGCCACACCCGGACAGGTAACAGCAGTTCGTGCCTTTGGGAGTGGCAATATCAATGATACATTTCTCGTCACTGTAGAAAACGGGACAGAATCTTGCTTTGTGCTGCAACGGATCAATACTCATGTGTTTGCGCAGCCAGCACTGGTAATGCAGAATATGTGCATCTTCACACAGCATATCAGCGACAAATTGCAATCTGCGCAGCCGGAACTCGATCGCCGTTGGGCGGTACCGCGAGTATTATTGACAGTAGACTTGCAAGACCATTGGGTCGAACCCGATCGGAGTTATTGGCGATCGATTAGTTTTATCGATGGCTCGGAATCGATCGATCTCATCCAAGATATCGCACATGGACGCGAGGTGGGTTATGCACTTGGGAGATTTCATCATTTGATTAGCGATCTCGATCCCGATCGATTGGCGGATACGCTAGTAGGATTTCATATCACCCCACAATATCTCCAGCATTATCATCGGGTGCTGCCAACCTATTCGGGAGCGGTAGATCCACAAGTAGATTATTGCCTTAAATTCGTCGAGAACCGTCAGGAATGGGCACAAGTTCTCGAACAAGCCAAAGATGAGGGCAAGTTACCTTTACGTCCGATTCACGGCGATCCAAAGGTAAATAACGTAATGATCTGTACCACCACTCAGCAAGCAATCGGGATTATCGATCTCGATACTGTCAAGCCAGGGCTGGTACACTACGATATCGGCGACTGCTTGCGATCGGGTTGCAATCCCCTCGGTGAAGAGACTAAAGAGTGGGAAAGCGTGAGGTTTGACACTCACATGTGTCGAGCGATTTTAGAAGGCTATCTCTCTCAAGCCAGCGGCTTTCTGACAGATCGAGACTATGAGTATCTGTTCGATGGAATTCGCTTACTTGCCTTTGAATTAGGATTGCGGTTTTTTACCGACTATTTAGCTGGAAATGTCTATTTTAAAGTCACATATCCGACGCACAATCTCGATCGAGCGTTAGTCCAATTTAAACTCACTGAAAGCATCGAAGCCCAAGAATCAACAATTAGAGCGATTATTGAGGAGTTGCGCGGATGAATAGCTTTCTACTCAAACCTTTTCCCACGGCCAATTCCTTGCCAGCGATGCTCGTTCCGAGCGGCTTTGCCAACGAGATTAATGTGACGATCGATCGACAAGATGGGATGTTATCGATCGAGTATCGATTGAGTGGCGATCTAACCGCCTTAGAAATCGCACCACTAGCAGCAGTACCCACTCGCAAAGACAAACTCTGGGAAACTACATGTTTTGAATTCTTTTTGGGTATTCCTGGCGATCGAAATTATTGGGAATTTAATCTTTCGCCATCTGGCGATTGGAATATCTTTCATCTCGATGATTATCGTCAGGGGTTACGAGAAGAATTAGCATTTAGATCGTTGCCCTTGAAGATCGCTCGACAACCCAATTTATTATCGCTAGGATTGGAATTAGATTTAAGTAAAATTGTTGCAGTGGAAAGATCGATCGAGGTTTCGATCGCCACAGTAATTAAACCTCGTCGTGGAGAGACTAGTTATTGGGCATCGACTCATTGCGGTGCAGTAGCAGATTTTCATCTACGGGATAGTTTTATGATTCGGAAATAATTTAGAGACAAATTTCGATCGATAGTATACTGCTAAAAATTAGACCGCTTGTGTGAATAGGGGAACGCTGGAGATGTTTGTGAATTTAAGCGATGAAAATTGCTTCAGAGCATTCTATAATCATAATCAGGATTTCTTCACTAATTATATTTATTTGCCTTAGTATGCTCGATCTGGTGTCGATCGATCGTACTAAGTAATGAAAAGCCGATTTCCATTGCTTTCACAATTATATGAAAGCGGAGTCAAGTCAAAAATTGAAGTTCACTGTGAATTTGCGATCGTTCTAGATCGGACAAAGGCTCGCTCTCAAACTCTACCTGAAAATGTTGTTGAGCGGCTTGAGTAAACGCATCAACAATTATTGGAATAGTTAACTGTAAAATTGCAGCAGGTGGCAACGATATAGATTCGTCAAATACTTGTCTAAATAACTCTCGATCGGGATTGAGTCGCATCGAACCATGTTGTAAAAGCGCACCAGATTTAATTAATTGGGCGCTACCGATGAGTTTATACCCATCCTCACAAATTAGATCGGCACTAGTTGAGGTGCTAAAACAATTAGGGTTGTGAATATAACCTCTTCCGGCTGTGCCATATGCTAAATCTATGCCTAGAGATCGCCAGCCATCAATCAGAAATTGACAGATTTGTTGATATACTGCCGATCGGTTACCGACAAATCCCGAACCGATGAAGGCGTAAGTCAGATCGCCTTGATGCAATACCCCGCGTCCGCCAGTCGGACGGGTGACGAGATCGACGGGACGATCTTGCCATGTGAGATTTTGCCAATGTGCTGGATAGTTACGTTGATGATAGCCTAGCGAAATCGTTGGCTTCGACCAAGTATAAAAGCGCAATGTCGGCCGAATTTTGCCGATCGCATGTTGTTCCAGCAGCCAACGATCGATCGCCATTTGCATTTTCCCAGTAGCATTAATTACTGGAATCAATCGCCACGAAGTTATCGATCGATCTGTCAATTAATTAGACTCCGATTAATGGTGACTACCAACATGAACGCGCGGACGTTTGTGCGGATCTGGTTCGGCTTTACGGAGAATTTCGCGGGTAGTAACTGGAATATCTCCTTCTCCAAAGACGATAAATCTGAACATAAATATCAAGGGATTTTCCTCACCCCAACTAAAGTAAATATGTGGTGGTTTCCCAGTAGTGTCGCGTAAATATAATAAGCAAGAGGCGATCGCATTGGGCACGGCAGAACTATAGATCCGCAGAATATGATATCCGCCGACTTCCAATCCTTGAACTTCTAATTTATCTTCAAATTCCGAAGCATCCGTAACTTCAACTTCGAGAAAGACGATTTTTTGGTCGGCAGGTAACAGATTATCCTCCCGAATTGCTTGTTCTTTCTCTTGATATTCGGCAATATCGCCAGCATCTAGATCGTTGGCAATAATCCGCACTACACCACTAGTAATATCGTTGATAAATTGTTGCGCGCGATCGTCTAAAATTACCTCGGTACTCCGGCGTTCGGTCGCTCGATTGACCCGTGACAGCAGCGATACTACGATAATCGTTCCGATAAAAAAGCTAGCAATTCTAATCCCATCGGGACGTTCGATGACATTTACTGTAGTAGTATAGGCAAAAACCAGCGTAATCAGCCCAAAAATCCACGGTGCATAGCGATTGCGTCCGCGCCGACTCGCCAGTGTTACGGCAAATGCCGCTGATGTCATCAATACCAAAACTCCAGTTGCATAAGCGCCGCCTTGCGCTTCGACATCAGCATGAAAGATCAAGGTGACAATAAAGGCGATCGTGGTGAATACTAATACTAGCGGGCGACTCATCCGCGCCCACATCGGTGCCATCCCGTAACGGGGTAGATAACGCGGCACGATATTTAACAATCCAGCCATTGCCGAGGCACCTGCAAACCACAAAATCAGAATCGTACTGACATCGTAGACAGTCCCAAAGCCGCTCCCTAAATAAGTGTGCGCGAGATAGGATAAGGCTCTACCATTAGCGACACCGCCAGCTTTAAATTTATCTGCCGAAATCAGTAGCGTCGTAATAAAACTCGTACTAATCAAAAATGCGCTCATAATCAGCGCTGCAGATGTTAACAATGTCCCCGTATTGCGAATCCGTCCGCGTGGCTGCTCGTGGGTATCTTGCGCGTCTCCTGTCACTAATGGCATCACCGCGACACCAGTTTCAAATCCCGATAAACCCAAAGCTAGTTTGGGAAAGAGTAATGCGGAAACTGCCAGCATATTTAGCGGATTGCCATGTTCCCTAAAAATTGCCGTTTGCCAGTCGGTAACTGTCACGGGATTGGCGATAACTTGACTGATGCCGACAACAACCACGATCGCATTTAAACTCAAATAGGCAATTACTAAAACCACCGCAATCCCAACAGCTTCCTTAAATCCCTTGAGAAAGACAGCACCCAATAAACCGATCAGGATGAGTGTAATCGTCAGTTGTTGTCCGTGTAGCGATGCTTGTAGATAGGGATTTTCGACGAGGTGCATGGCGGCATCAGCTGCCGACAGGGTAATCGTAATGATAAAATCTGTACCGACAAATCCCAGCAGCACCAAGACGAGCAACTTACCTTGCCACCAATCGAGGAGCTTTGCCAGCATCGCGATCGAACCTTCCCCATTTGGACTAGTTGCGGCTACTCGTCGATAAATCGGCAGGGCACCAAAGAGCGTCAGGAGGATTAAAATAGCGGTAGCGATGGGGGATAAAGTGCCTGCTGCTACTGCCGCAATTCCTGGTTGGTAACCCAAGGTGGAAAAATAATCGACCCCCGTCAAACACATGACTTGCCACCACGGATGTTGGACATGGTGAGCTGAGGATGATTGAGATTCTTCTGCTAACAACCACTGAAATAATGGGCTGCGTCGTCTGCGGTGGGTATCATTCATGAATGGATAGATAGTTGTTAGGAAGTATGCATTAGGAGTCGGCGCGATCTAAATTACGATCTCCTTTAATAAATAACTGTCAACCGTCCGCCGTCAACTGTCAACTATCAGCGATCGAATACATTAGACTTCCGGCATGAAGCTGGCAATAAAAATCACAGCTAAGTCTACCTTCGTGTACCGTTGCTGGTGTCGCGAAAAAATGCGTCCAGCTTCGATCGATTAGCCGCTACAGTCGCAAATGGGACTCGATCGATTAAAGTAAATACATTATTACTTATCTAAACTCCAGTATTAAATAAGTCTCCACAACTGGCTCGTCCAAACATTCAGAATTTATAACTCATAATTTTTCGATGCGTTTACCCCTACCCCAATTTGGCAGCGGTGCCAAAAATCCTCAGCATATTGCTGAAGTAATCGAGACATCTACTTGCGAATTTCTGGCGCAATGTTTGGAACCAGAAGATCTCAAACTCGCCGTGATGCCAATATTTGGCAGTATCGTCAAAGCTGCTGACGAGGAGACAGGCAACCAAATTCTTGCGGTAGTTTATCATGCTACCACTGCCCCGATCGATTCCGTCCACCGCGCGCGGGCACTGGGGATGTCACTAGACGAATTACGTGAAGAACAGCCACAGATTTTTGCTATGCTCAAAACCGAGTTTAAGGCGGCAATTATCGGGTTTGAGGATGCGAAGGGGCAAATGTATCAGTTCCTCCCCCCACGTCCGCCCCAAATCCATCAAGGGGTCTATCAGTGTGATGCGGAGGAGATTATCAAATTCAGCGAGCAGTTAGAATTTTTGCGGACATTATTACAAGTGCAAGGTGCTCCAGTAGAAGCCCTCACCGCAGCTACGATTCGTGAAATCCATCAATTGCGCTCGCGCGACCGCTCTTGGCTGGTAACGGCAGGACGCACTGTCAGTCTGATTCTCAAAGATGATTACGATCGATTGCGGTATGTTCTATCGCAGATCCGGTAATTATCGGAAACAAGGGCATTGCTAAATTGCGGGATGAAACGCTCGTCGGTATTTAGGGGAGGGACAATTTATGAATTGCCCCGCCGCTTTTGCCGCCAAATCTCGAGCGTTAGCGCATCGCCGTAAAATTTTTAGCCATCTGGAGATGCATTGAGACTACAGGTAAAATCTCGTTTGCAAAAGCTTTAATATCGGTATTTTGACCTTGCTGGAGTTCATTTTGAAAAGCAGCTTGAGTCTTGGTATGACCTTTGGTTTGTCCGTCCATATATGCGCGATCGAATTGTTTACCAGATAATGTTTTCAAGCGATCGAGTAATGCCTGATTTTCGGCACCCACACTCTTGGGCAAAGTCAGCCCTAAACTAGTAGCGATCGGTTTGAGCTTATTACTCGAGTCTGTATGTGCTTGAATCATTTCGCGCGCATATTGCAATACTTGCGAATTTTGCGAGCGTTTGAGTGCTAGTTGACTGCTTTGAATTTCGGTCAGATCGCTTTGAGCTGCTTTGCTAACAAACTGTCGATCGGCAGTATTTAATGATGTAGATTTTTTGGTGCTGTCTGACATCGGACTTGCTGAGGGCATGCTACCTTGGGCTAAAGCTGGCACCATTGCGCTGAAGCCGACTACACTCAATAAACATATACTTGTGAAGAAAATTCTGGGAGAATAAATCGATTTCATGACTGAATAAATAGTTGACGTTACTGAATTAGGGTATAAATTATTGTCCAAATGGAGGGTCAGGTCAATTCATGAATTGCCCTTACCCTCAATGAATCTGGGAGATCGCTGCTGCTAATTATTTAAAAATTGAGCAAACTGCGAACTACATTGATGCCTGACCTGATGATGCTGGCATTTGAGACTCCGACGAGACACCATTGGGCATTTGACTTTGGGCCGTTTGTCCCTGCGGAATTTGTCCTGGCGACATATTTCCGTTGGCTTGGCCGGGTAAACTGATGCTCACGACTTTTTGTTTGTGCGCTTCCGATTTCGGCATAATTAATGACAACTAATTATTCTCGACCGCAAATATAACCTGTATTTGTTATCTACTTAACAGCATATTCATCACACTAATGAATCGAATCTGTCTAAAGGTAGAAATGAATTTTGGGGAATTAGAAGAGTACAGGAGGCGACTCAGCAGTCGATGATGTCGCATCTGCTGTATGCCCATCGATAACAGCCTAAGTATTTCCACCCGGATCGGCGGTGTGAACTAGCTCTTGTTGCTCGGTTGGTGGCGGACGCTCGATCTCCCACATCAGACATCCCTGCTTGTGAAGATCGATTTATTCTGCCCACATTCGATCTTTAATCCTCGCCCCAGCCCTGAAATGTATCTAATTGCGATGAGATCGCCTCAAATTCATCCAATCTCAAGATCGACCACACCCCGCAATCATGCGATATAGTTAGTTGTGATTGATTTAGGTTCGATCGATACTCTAAGTTATTGAGGATATTTTGTTGTTGCTAGAATGTGCTCAAGCAGAAGAGTCGCCAGACCAGATTTATTATTTACCTTTTTAACAGCGATCGTTTATTTTGCCGATCGATAATTTAACCTTACTCGATCGATGGTTGAAAATAATTGCCAATCATCCTACCGTCATTGAAATGTTCGCAGCAATAAAGTAATTAGACTACCGATCTCGAGCGCAGTCGATCGATGTATTCGTAAAATAACGTGAGTTCGGGTTAAGGATATTTGCTTCGTTCAAGCACCGCACGCGATTGTGTCTTGTCGCGCTAAACCCTCGGCAAAGCCGAGGAGCGCGCGCCGCAAATCGGTGCTAATAGTGCAAAGTCCGGTTGTTGCCGCGAGCGGCAAAAGCCTGCCTTCGCGGACTAGATAATTAGTCCGCGAAGCGAAAAGTGCATTTGGTCGGCTAGCCTTTTGGTCGGCTCGCCGACCATTAGACCAGTAGGTCTTGGGGTTTCCCCAAGTAGAGCACCTTTTCAAGACAGCGACGCGCGCTCCTCGGGTTCCCCGAGGGTTTAGCGCGTCAAGACAGGCGGACTTTGCATCATGAGCCGAGACTTCAGTCTCCAGGCTATTCTTATCCCGAACTCACGTTAAAATATCATCGATGTAGATCTATCCTCAAGTCTCGATCGATATGGCTCAATCTCTACAAATAACTATCGGCTTAGTTGGCTGCAGGTTATCGATTGGTAGTGTTGCAACTATATTATCGCTGCCGTGTTCGGTACAGTCAGCACAATACACCTAGACTGTGCGCCCAAAAATTATTCATCCAGAGTTAGAGTAGTTACGATTGAATCGATCGATTAAATTAGCTACCAAAAACAATACCATCAAGATCGCTGACTCCCAATGAGTCGTTGTCGAACTTGATGGCTATTGAGATGTTTAGATTAAGTCAATTACTTAAGTAACTATCGACCGAGATTCTGACTATGGCTTTTTAGTTGCGTCGGGCTTTTTACCGTCAGCAGGCTTAGTTTCAGTTTTGGTTTCAGTAGTCTTGGTGCCATCAGCAGGCTTAGTTTCAGTTTTGGTTTCAGTAGTCTTGGTTTCAGCACCAGACTTCATTGCGTCACCAGATTTACCGTCTGCAGCAGGGGATGCCGCAGGGGATGCTGCAGGTGTAGTAGTGGTCTCAGTCTTCGTAGCGTCGGGAGTTGTCGTGGTTTTGTCGCTACAAGCGGTCAAACCAGCAGACATAGTTAAGCTGGCGATTACCAGTAAAGTTTTCCAGTTCATTTGAAATTTCCTCACACTTATATTTAAATCGACTAGCGATTCGACTACTATTCTAGCACCGCGATCGCAAAAATTTACGATCCGCGAAACAGTGGAAACCGAATTCTTTTTGCACTTCGGTATGGTGAAAACCGAACGATCGCCTGAAATCGTCGCTCTAGCCGCTTTTCCAGGGTCTCGCCAGCAAGATTAGTAGACAGTGGACAGCTAACAGTGGATAGTAAATACAGTAACTAGTGGTTAGTGGCTAGTTACGTGCTAACCACTAACCAACAACCAATAACCAAATAACTGTGAAATCACCACTTCCCGGTCTTAGTCTCGCTGAAATTTTGGAATGGACGATCGAGCTAAGCTGGACGGCAACAGCGATGTTGAAGTCTTATTATCGAGCCAGTAATGCAGATCTGGACGTGCGGGATAAGGCTGAAGGCCCCGTCACAGTGGCGGATGAGGCGGTAAACAAATATATCCTCGAGCGTCTTCAAGGACTGTGTGGCAACTTTTGTGGTTATTTGACGGAAGAAACTTATCAATGTGGCGATCGTGAATTGCCGGACAATTGGGTGTGGATTGTCGATCCGTTGGATGGAACGCGAGATTTTATCGATAAAACTGGCGAATATGCGATCCATATCGCGCTGACATATCAGCATCGTCCGGTGCTAGCTGTAGTAGCAGTGCCAGAATCCGATAAATTGTATGCAGCGATTCAAGATTGCGGTAGTATCTGTATCACCTCGGATAAGGTGCGGAAACCCATAACAGTCGCTAGAGATAAAAAATTAACCGATTTAGTTGTGGTTGCCAGTCGGAATCATCGCAGTGAAAAATTAGTCCGATTATTAGAGCTACTGCCTTGTCAGCAACACAAAGAAGTCGGCAGTATCGGTTGTAAAATAGCGGCAATCGTCGAGCGACAAGCGGATGTGTATGCCTCGCTGTCTGGCAAATCGGCTCCGAAAGATTGGGATTTTGCGGCACCAGAATTGATTTTAACCGAGGCTGGCGGCAAATTTACTTACCAAGATGGCAGTCCAATAAAATATAATCGCGGCGATGCCAGTCAGTGGGGATGTGCGATCGCGAGTAATGGGGAATGGCATCAGCAGTTACTAGATACTGTCAATAATGTTATTTAAAAAACTGTTTGGAGTCGTTGAGAAACACAAGCAACAGATTGGCAAAATTGCGATCGGTAGTTTTATCGTCACCAATTTACTGGCTTATGTTGGCGTATATGTAATGACACATACACATCTAGCCAGCGCAAGTAGTTTGAGTTTACCGCGTCCGACTAGTCCGCGACTGCCGAGTGATGTGGGATTGAAATACGCGACCGTCCGTATCCCAAGTGGTAAGGATAAATGGGTGGAAGCCTGGTCGATTCCAGCAGCTTTATCGACAACGTCCAAAGGCACAATTTTGCTATTTCCTGGACATTTATCGAGCAAAGGCAAGCAACTGATTCCACTAGCACAGGTATTTCATCAATTAAATTATGATTGTCTCCTGGTAGATTTTCGGGGTGTTGGCGGATCTAGTGGCGACACTACAACATTGGGAGCCACAGAGGCGCAAGATGTTGCCGTAGCAATGCAATACATTCGCCAGATCCACCACGAACGTCCGATAATTTTGTATGGACTATCGATGGGGAGTGCAGCGGTTTTAACTGCGATCGCTAATGAGAAAATTGCCCCCGATGCGATCGTCTTAGAATTGCCATACGCTCGACTGCTTGATGCCGTTAGAAGTAGGGTTAGCAAGAATAGCCATCTACCCACATTTCCACTTAGCGAATTATTGGTATTTTGGGGAGGAGTTCAACATGGATTTGATGGATTCGCACATAATCCCGTCGATTATGCGCGGCAGGTAAAATGTCCGACCTTAATCCTGAATGGCGGACTAGACCCCTGGACGCAGCAATCAGAAATTAATGAAATTTTTGCGAATATTAATAGCCAAAAGAAATTGGTTCTACCGAACTTACTATGCTAAATCAAGGATTGAAATGCCATGCTAGCAAACTTCTGATCTGAAAATTCTCAAAATTTCTAAACCCATATCCCATTCTTTTTATTAGCTTGAGTTTATTGTTAATTCCTTCGACGACTCCTTGAGTTGTTCTATTATCAAAATAGGCAATTATTTCACCAATCCATCTTTTAATAGTTCCACAACTCTTGGGGAATTTCCCACAAGCATTCTTGAGCCAGTCACACAAGCTTATTAGCCCATTTCCCCAATCTGTTTTTGATTCAAATATATCTCTAAATAACTCTTTTGTTTTGTGCATTGCTGCTAATTCTGGAAAAACGTCTCCAATCTCTTTCAACTTCTCTTTTTGCAATTCATTCAAATCCGCTTCGTTTTTGAGTATTGCATATTTACTGTGAGTTAATGCTGCTAATTTCTTGTTCTTTTCATCTTTGTTCTTCACCCTCTCAGCCTCTCTTTTGATTTTAATTCTCTCTCGATCTAACTCTTCATTTATCTGTTTCATTACATGAAATCTGTCTCCAACCACTTCAGCATTTGGTATCAATTCATTTACCAGACTTTTGTATGATGAAAATAGATCGATACTTACTTCTGTAATTTGGTTCAAAACCTCCGAACCCCAAGACTTCAAGCACTCACCAATACATTCTTGAGTCCTTTTTGGTAAGATGGCTATTAACTCTCTTTTTTCTAGATCTACTAACACCGCACAATAGTTTTTTTGCCCTTTAACAAAGGCAATTTCATCAATTCCTAGTCTGGTTAAATTCTCTGGCTTTTTTTGCACTAGATTTACCCCAGCTTTTTTGATTATTGTCTCCACTTCTTGCTCACTTAATCCATTTCTTTTGGCAACACTTTTAATATCACTAGCTAGACTCTCTTCGACAATCTTCTGCTTCATTCGCTCGGTGAAATGACTTCTCTTTTTGATGAAATTTAATTCCTCACTGAATTTTCGACCACAACTCATACACTTGAATTGACGACGATTAATTTTAAGGTAAACATCATGTTCACCGAATGGTAGATCTCTCACTGTTAATTGGTGATTCTCATGAAGTTTATTACTTTCAGTTCCACAATGAGGACACACTGCTTTTAATTGCTGATTTTCTAGATAAATAAAATAACCGATTTCATCTAAGATCTTATAAGCAGTGACGGTCATTCCGTCGATATTAAGAATTTCATTAATGGTTTTTAGTTGCGATTTGGATGACATAATGCAATTCAAGCTTATTTGTTGCCAGAAATCAAGATCTTACTATTCTATAATAAAATCTGTCATTTATGCTGCACCAAGCTTCCATAACTCAAAATTATCAATTTTGTCAATTAAACTTGATTCTTATCCACTACTTAGCATAGCAAGTTCGGTAGAGCCAAGAAATTAGTTACTTTCGATCGAGCCGGACACGATTTGCTCATCTCGATCGATCGAAATTTATGGGAACAAAGTATCGCCAGGTTTTTAAATACCATTTCGATCGCCAACTAGCAATTCGATTGTAGATTAACGACCTTGGGATCTACGTCGATCGATTTCCCGTTGCAGTTCGTCAATTTCTCGCTGTAAGCGTTCGGTTTCGCTATCGGTTGGCGTAGTTGAGGCGGTTTCTACCGTGACTCGTTGATAGTTACCGCGTCGAATATCTTGATACTCGCTTGAATTTGCCCACTCTTGTAGAAAGTGAATTCGTTCGACGGGAAATGGATGAGTTAGCATTCCATTTACGCCGACATACATCAAAGCTTTGTAGATTTGATTCAGTCCATCTTCATCTAAATTACGGTAATCTTCTGACTGTTTGATAAATTCTTCGAGGCTACATTCATCGACATATTTACCACTACCACCAGCAATTTTCATCATGGTTGTCATCACCGTGTGGGGATTTTCCATTACTAGGAGTGCAGCGCGATCGGATGATAGTTCGGCTTTACGCCGCCATTCATAGAAAGCAACGATCAGGCCATTACTAATAATATTGCCCAATCCAAACGTCATCTCGCCAATAACTGAAGCTGCATTCATCACCCACATCGCCATCTGGATCAAGATCGTATGACCGCACTTAATATGCCCTAATTCATGAGCTAATACTGTTTTGATTTCATCTTCAGTGAGGAGATCTAATAACCCCGTATTGACGACGATATATGGATGTTCTTGTCCCAATGCATAACTATTTACTTGCGGATTTTGACTGATAAATAATGCTGGTTCGGGATAGATATCTAGATCCCGAACGCATTCCCGAAACATGCCGTAAATAGTCGCATATTGTCTGGGGCCTGCTTTGATGCTATTCCCCATTAGGTATACTAGTTGCGGGCGCTCGTAGATAAATTCCACAAACTTACTCGCTACTAGATTGAAACCGGGAACGCTACGTAACGTCTGCTCCGCTTGTCGATCGAGTGGATGTTTGAAAGCTTCGCTCGAAATACCTGGATAAGCCATAAAATTATGAATTATGAGTTATGAATTATGAATTAGCCAATGGGATAATCTAGATCGCTCGACATTTGCACCGAAAATATTCTCATCGAGCGTTGGTTTCGCTGGTCATCTCTATTATACTAAGGTGCATCGCTTGGTGTCTGGCGATCGCGATCCTGGCTCGAATCTGACAATTCTGCAAGCTGAGTGCGTTTTTCTCCGCGTTGGCGTAGCCGCTCCTGTGGAAAATCGATAATTTTAACTGCGGTGACATGGTTGCTGATGGATGATATGAATCAGAATTTAATTGATAAGTTGCTCATCGATTTGAAAAGTAGCGATGAGAACATTCGCGAACGGGCAACCAGTCAACTATGGCGGATCTGGTTTTGGGAAAAAGGCAAGCTCCCACTCGAACAGATTGAAGAGAGCGAGCGATTATTAGCTGAGGGCGATCCTGATGCTGCTGGGGCAATTTTAGATGAGTTAGTGGCTGCTTTGCCAGATTTTGCGGAAGCTTGGAATCGGCGGGCGGTATTAGGATTTGTGATGCACAAATACGATCGCGCGATCGATGATTGTGAGATGGTGCTGAAACTCAATCCCGTACATTTTGGCGCGCTTCATGGCTTAGGTTTATGTCATGCTGCATTGGGTAATTATTCCGCTGCAATTAGTGCCTTTAGGTCGGCATTAGCGATCCAGCCTCATGCGATCGAAAATCAACGGTTACTTTTAGAATGTACGGCTAGACTAAGCTAGCAAATTGTCGGGATTTGGTCTATTTACACACATTCACCAATCGATCGCTTATGCAGTTTGGAGTTCGGCACCTACTTAGATTATGTGTGCTGGGGATTGTTTTGGGATGGTTTTATCATTATGTAATTACCGATAGTTTTACAGCTACTAGATTATCGATAATAGAAGATTTTTCAAGTAGTTATCGCGATCCGATCGCCTTAGTTAGCAATGATTTAGCGCCCAAAATCGATCTCAGTCCTGCAGACTTCAATTATAAATTTAACGGTGAGTGGATCGGGCGATTAATCCTACCCAGTCAAGCGCAGATCGAACAGTCATCACTTACCGATTGGGTGTGGGTTGAAATCGAACATGCCCCGACAAAAAATCGGCAGTTAATTGGTAAAACCGTCCGTCTTACCTGGCAACCGAATTCACAGATCGACAGCGATGTACAGCAAGTTACTACCGATATTAAGTTTACTGCGAGGACGATCGCGAGTCAAAAGCAAGGCAATATTCACCCCCTCAGACTTAATGGGAGATCGCAGGTTGGGGCACTACAATCGCTAGCTGGTGCGAGACCGACAGATGATGTTTTGGTAAAATTAGCTGTGGTGGGGGTGACGGGACGAGAAGGGGATGCTGGGGATAGTTTGACGATCTCGATCGATCGCGAGCCACTACAAATAACGGGCAAATTGAAGGGATTAGTTGAGATTCTCGGCACGGATACCAGTCGCCCAGAATCGCTGCCAACAGCTTGTCCTGGGGCCACACCCTGCCCGAGTGAATACTTTCGAGTCCGACATTACCATCCCAACTCCGATACCTTTGACGGGCAAATCGAGACGATTCGGATTCCACAGCAACCAGCAAAACGATCGGGTTTATTTCCTAGTACGATTCGGGATTTAGCATTGTCGCCCGCCAGCAGTCGAGGCTGGTATATTTATGGTCAGCGCGACTCACAAGGTTTATTTACCGTCGCTGCCATCCAACCGCGATCCTTATTCCAACTTTCACTCACACCCAATATTACCGAGCGCGAGGCAAAATTAGACTACCTCAATCGCCAACACTGGGAAAGTACGCCAGCTAAAAAGGGACGAATAGAGAGAGTTACATTCGATCGACAGCCAGCGAAATTGGGAGAGCGAGCGCTCCTGATTCACTCATTTGGCGGCATCGGTGGCAAAACGGGAGATAACCTCGGATTGACAGCGACTGTCACCGGACATTTTGCTTATGGCATCGCCACAGTCGTGCGGGATGAATTTACTGGCGAATTGCAATGGTCGATCGAGTATCACCAAGTGTACGCTCACAATCCCGATGGGATCGTCGCCGGGAGACAAGATTGGGCGACGTACATGGGGCATCTCCAGCGGGGCTGGTTGGCAACTCGCCCGGTTGCAGATCTACTGATTAGCGATCCACCCGTGACAGAGGATTATGATTTTGGCGGGATTAAACTCTCTCCCCTGACGGAATTGCAGCGACAATTACAGATATCAGCGGCGCGGTATCGCACTGGCGATGGGACGGGCAATGCCAGCGTCACTCCAGCAACATCTTGCGTGCAAGATGCGAATCAAGCCCTCTATGTCACCATCAGGCAGCTAAATCAGCAAGTTAAATCCCAGGCGCAGATTAGATCGTGGCTCGATACCCATCCCCAGCATCCCCAAACGGTTAAATTTAGGGAGTTACAAGCTTTGGGAGCCGAGCTAGAAACAAACCTCGCACCATTGGGCATCGTGCGTCAAGATTGGCAACAAAACGCAGCGAAATTAGCGGGAACTAATCTAGCAACAGGATTTACCAGTAGTGGCAATCCGATTTTGGGATTGATGAGTTGGCGGACGATGTTACCGCGCGGTGCCCAGGACGGGATGGCGAAGATCTTCAGCCAACGTGGAGCGGCAATTTGGTTTTTAAATACTTATCAGGTTGGCGGTTGGAATCCTGATAT
This sequence comes from Chamaesiphon sp., assembly GCA_965246715.1. Taxonomy (GTDB): domain Bacteria; phylum Cyanobacteriota; class Cyanobacteriia; order Cyanobacteriales; family Chamaesiphonaceae; genus Chamaesiphon. Next base: position 99,124 of record CBDFFH010000002.1, read on the forward strand.
TTTTCCGATCGCACCGACAGTTCTCTTCGGTCAACTGCCGCTATTATCAACGCTCGTCATTAGGCTCTGGGCGGGAATAGTAACATTCCCAAATATTAGTGGTTGGCTGGCCGTGTTTGGGTTGTTGATTAGTTATAGCTTAGTCGCATTAACGATCGGATTTAAATCTGGGTTCTTAACTTTCGATCGGCAATTTAGTAGGGGTTTTAGCCGATTCTCGATGGCAGCAACTAAACCAACGCTCGGTAAGAACATTCGATCGCTCGTACATCTCTTTTTTCTACCCGCGTTATTAGAAGAGATCTTGTTTAGACTGTTATTAATTCCTCACCCGATCGAGACTGCTATTTCTAGCGATATCTATCTCTGGTTGATGATTTCATTAGGACTATTTATCATTTATCATCCCGTTAACGCTCTGACATTTTATCAGCCAGGTAATCCGACTTTTATGGATTGGCGATTTCTAACTTTAACGGGCTTACTAGGAATAGTTTGTGCGATCGCTTATCTACTGACTGGCTCGATTTGGGCAGCGGTGCTAATCCACTGGATCGTGGTAGTGGTATGGCTAAAAGTGTTGGGTGGCGATCGATGGTTACACTAACCTCAGTTCAGGATAAGGAAAATTGATTTGCTCCGCTCTAGCACCGCCCTGAACTGGAAGTGTCTCGTTCCGAGAGGCTACGCCAACGGGCTAATAACTCAAGTTCTCTTCAGAGAACTGCCAGATCGATTAGTTCGTTTTAACGAACTTTTGCTATTAGCCCCTGCTTGGTGCAACACATGCGGAGGGAACCTCCGCGTGATTGCATCCGCAAATTCATTTGAGGGCGGTGCAGAAACGAAGCTAGGAGTCATCGATTCTCCAAGGAGAGGCTATCGCCAACGGAACTCCTTGTCCCGAACTTAGGTATAAGTACTAAAACTAGCCACTAGCCACTAATAATGCCCTTCACGAGGATGAGAACCGCTAGATCTAACGCAAAATCTGCCGATCGAATGTCGGGATGGAATTTTAGTAAATTGTCACTATTGGCATATATACCTATCAACAGAGATTTTGCGAAATTAAATTTGGTGTAGTTCAGCACAGACCGAACCGAAAGTACCCAAGTTATCAGATGATAAAGATTGTCTAGATCGATCGAGCCAAGGCGGTCATGGTGGAGATGCCAGTTAACCCCTAGTGGTAACGATAGGATCTATTTAAGATTGTTATTTTTTAGAGGTTATTGTGAAAAAAGTTTTAGCGATTATTTTAGGTGGTGGTGCGGGTACCAGGTTGTATCCCCTGACGAAACTGCGGGCAAAACCAGCTGTGCCGTTGGCAGGTAAATATCGGTTGATCGATATCCCCGTGAGCAACTGTATCAACTCCGAAATTTTCAAAATCTATGTGCTGACACAATTTAACTCAGCCTCGCTCAATCGGCATTTATCCCGTGCCTACAATTTTTCTGGCTTCAGCGATGGCTTTGTCGAAGTGCTAGCCGCGCAACAAACCAAAGATAACCCCGACTGGTTTCAGGGTACAGCTGATGCGGTGCGGCAGTATCTGTCGGTAATCGAAGAGTGGGATGTTGAAGAAGTCGTGATTCTGTCTGGCGATCATCTCTATCGGATGGATTATCGGTTGTTTGTCGAACGCCACCGCGAAACTAATGCCGATATTACACTGTCCGTAGTCCCGATCGGCGAGAAAAATGCTTCCGAATTTGGGCTGATGAAAGTCGATGCGACCGGACGAGTCGTAGAATTCAGTGAGAAGCCCAAAGGTGAGGCGCTGACGAACATGCGTGTCGATACCACCAAACTAGGTCTCAATGCCGAACAAGCAGCTCAGAAGCCCTATATTGCCTCGATGGGGATTTATGTCTTCAAGAAGCAAGTACTGATCGATTTACTCAAAAAGTCGTTAGAGCAGACCGATTTTGGTAAAGAAATTATTCCTGGTGCCTCTGCTACTCACAATATTCAAGCCTTCCTCTTCGATGACTACTGGGAAGATATCGGAACGATCGAGTCGTTCTATGATGCTAACTTAGCACTCACCCAGCAACCGACTCCACCATTTAGTTTCTACGACGAGCAAGCACCGATTTACACGCGTTCGCGCTATCTCCCACCCACCAAATTATTAGATTCCCACGTTACCGAATCGATGATCGGGGAAGGCTGTATCATCAAAAAATGTCGGATTCACCACTCAGTCTTGGGCGTGCGATCGCGAATTATGGATGGTTGTACGATCGAAGATTCCCTAATCATGGGTTCTGACTTTTACGAACCCGCTCCCGAACGCAAAACTCAAGCAGAGAACGGTGGTATCCCGATCGGGATTGGGGAAAATTGCACGATTCGCCGCGCTATTATCGACAAGAATGCCCGGATCGGTTCTAATGTGATGATTATCAATAAAGATGGGGTCGATGAAGCCCAACAAGAAGATCGCGGTTTCTACATCCGCAGTGGGATTGTAGTAGTACTTAAAAATGCAACTATTCCCAACGGAACGGTTATTTAGATTATCGATCTAATCAGTCGAGCGTGGGAGATAAGCAAGCTTATCTCCCACTTATTAAATACCTTGTGGGGATTGTTTGAAGTGTGATTCTAGTTCTTGAATCGCACTCAGAATCCGATCGAATAATCGATCGGTGCCACTTACGAGTTTGGCAGCACTGTAGTACAGCATTGCATTAAAACCACCAGTATCGCCAGACATCCGAAAGTCCGTTCTCACTGCGACGATCGGGATCTCGCGACTGGCCGCATAGCCGCATTCCCAACAAGTACCACTATCCGCATCCGCTCCGTCCAAAATTGCCACGACGATTGCTGCCGCGCGGAGTCCTGCTAAACAAGTTTTATAGATATCTTCACCTTCCCGCCCCACGCATTCCTGTTGGGGTAAAAAGACCCGATAGCCACTCGCACTCAGTCGCTCGGCTAAACTTAGATTAAAGTCTTTTTCACCTTGGGTAAATAACGGGCCAGCTAAGTAAATGTGAGTTGGGTGCGATCGGGATTGCATATTTATTTGTACCTATCGATCGAGATTTTGCAGAGTTTTTGCTTTGCCATAGTCTATCCCGATCGATCTCTCTCGCCGTTGTCATGCGCTCGCGATTCGATCGGGTGAGTGCATGTTTAATTCGATAATTAGCTTAGCTCTCTCTTGCCTGAGCAAGCATATTACACTTGTGAGAGTAACTTAACTAATGGCTGTGTCAACCAATTAAATCCGACCTTAAGCTGATGCTCTAAAGTTGGCAGGCGATAGAGGTAAGTCAATCGCCGAGCGAGATAAGCCAACGGGCCATCTAACTGGATGCCCAAACCAGACAGCACGGCATTATCGCTACCCAATGTCATCATTTCGCCGAGATTGGTATAGTTGAATGGCAACAACGGTCGATCGGTTAGCGACGACCAAATATTCCAAGCGACAAAATCAGACTGTTGGAACGCAACCTGAGCGTTAGTGGGAATAGATTTACCTTCAGGATCGATAATGGCAGCAGCATCTCCGAGCGCAAAGATATCAGGATTGTCTTTGACTTGGAGCATTGCGGAGATTGAAATCTTGCCTTGCTCGTTCAGCGGTAGCTCGAAGCCGTTAATCGCTGGACTTACCTGATTGCCCACCGTCCACATCACGATTTCCGCAGGAATGACATCGGTTTGACCTTTGTAAATTAGCCCGATCGAGCTAGCCGTAACTTCCGAAACGGTCGTTTCGAGGTCTACCCAAACTCCGCGCTGTTCTAGCGCCTTGAGGGCAGCATTACGGTTAAATTCTGGGGCATTTGGCAAGATCGTATCGCGCGATTGGATCAGGCGAATGCGACCGCGATCTTTGAGCCTGTCGGCAAGTTTACAAGCTAGTTCGACACCGCTATAACCAGCACCGACGATCGCGACACGAATCCGTTCTGGGGACGACTCTTCTAATAACCGGAGCTTGGCATCTAATTTATGAGCATCTTGAAGATTGCGGAATGCAATCGCATGTTCGGTAACTCCAGGAACACTTTCAGAGGGCGTTTCACACCCTAATGCGAGTACCAATCGATCGTAGGCGATCGCTGTCTCATCTTGTAAAATGACGTGTTTATTCGATCGATCCACCTTATCGACCGATCCTTGGACGAAGCGAATCCCGGTACCCTTCAATAATTCACCATACGGTGGGGCGATTTCCCAAGTTTGCAATTCACCCGTGACGAGTTCGTAGAGCAGGGGGGTGAACAAAAAATTGGGCTGACGATCGATCAAGGTAATTTCGGGTTCGTTGCCATGTTCCCAAGCAAGTTGATGCAACCGGAGGGCCGTATACAAACCCCCAAATCCCCCACCGAGGATACAGATACGCGGTACTGAAGTCATAAGTAAATGGTGTTTGGCGATCGGCGATGAGCTACTTTATTTACTGTAACAATTCTGCGTCGGCTCTGCTGTCGCGACAACCGATATCCCGATCGTCTGGGCACCGCTACTTGAGGCTTTTTAGATAAGCAGTATGTACCTCTTGGACGCTATATTGATTGAGAAAAATTCTGGCAAATTGTTCGGCTAATTGCGGCTTTTTACGATCGATCGTCCATTGCAACAGGGGTTTCATCGTCCGCTCGTTGAGCAAACCGCCGAGCGATAAAATATTCCACAAAATTCGGTGAAATACAGTCATTTGAATCATGATTTTGACATCGAGCGTTGGATGCTTCTGATAGAAAATTACGCCCATTTGCCCGCGTTCGATTTCTTGCTGGATCAACCGGGGAATGCGATCGAGTGTAAAAGCTGGATGCCAATGATAACCCACGGCCTCTGGACATTTAACCATCTTAATTCCCCGATTTTTCAGCCTTACACCCAATTCTAAATCTTCCCAACCATACAAATTAAAGTCCATGTCAAACAAACCGACTTCCATCAGCCAATGTCTCGAAATTGCGACATTAGTAGTGGCAAAATAAGCATTAGAAAAGTCGATAATTTTATACTTCTCACTAGTAGGATCTTCAAAATTTGCGGTATTAATTACTGCGCCATAAGTGAAAATTTTGTCATCACCTGCTGCTTGTTGCGCCTGAAGGAGCGCATCTGTATGACATTGCAGGAAGGTTGGGAGGACGACAATATCGCTATCGATGAAAATAATGATGTCGCCTTTTGCCTGTTCTACGCCCAGATTCCGCGCTGCAGAGGCTCCTTTGTGAGCTTGCTCGTAGATTTTTACATGGGGCAATTCGGCAGTATTATTTTTTAACCAGTCGATCGTCCCATCAGTCGAACCGTCATCGACGACGATCGTTTCATACCCAGTCACAGTTTGAGGGTCGAAAGTTTGAATTTCTAATGCGCTCAGACATTTCTGGAGAATCGGAAGTCGGTTGTACGTAGGAATGACGATGCTAAAAAACACTGATCTTACCCTCAAGGATCGAGATTGCTTAGGATGGAGCGATGGCGACACGCGCGATCGTCTTACACTAGTTTATGACACGATCGCGACTTCCAGAGTTTCCGGAATCGAACGCGCGATCGGTGTATCTAGCTAGAAGATCTTACAGCGAGGATGGCAGATGGTATCGAGACGCATGGAACGGTTGGGGGGAGTATTTATTGCCACTCTCAGCGCGATCTTAACGATCTGGAATTGGCATCTGGCACTCTCGGAAGGTCATTTTTATCTCAAAGCTGCACTAATCGGGCCAGCATTTACGATGATCGGCTTGGGTTTAATCTTATTTCCTGGCTATCGCACCGAACGGATCGAGCGCGGCGAAGATATCACTCAATTGACGGGGATTGGCCTACTCACACCCCGCTGGTGGGGGATTTTGGCAATCTCGCTCGGTAGTGGGTTAGTTAATTTAGGTACATTAAAAGGCTGGCAGTTGTAATTATATTCTCATTAAGATTTTCGGACTTGTTGACTTCAGTAGTTAGCTGAGGTAATTTAGGCTTATTGGGTTCAAAACAAAAATATGACCACAATTGCTCCTCAATCAGTCACTACCGAGCAAGATCCTCGCCCAGAGAAAATGCGAGTAATTGCATACAACATGGATTTGTTATTCCCTGGATTATATATCTGGCTCGGATCTTTAGTACTAAAGTTTGGCGGACACGAGCCTGATGATGCTCCTTATCGATACCCTGGCACGATCGATAGTAATTATGGATTTGCGATCGTTTTTCCTGGCTATAAAATCTTAACGACCTACAAGGGTTCGTATGACCCTAGACAAACATCAGATTGATGGCGTATCTGAATTTTCAAGCAAGACGCTACCTGCGGAAGAATTTGAAGCTAGATTAATTGATGCAGGATATTCCAAAGCTGGATCTGCACCAGCACAAGGAGGTAGGGTAAAAATCTGGTGGACGCATGCCGAATATCAACGCGTAGAATCTATTTACAGTGGTGACAAACAAACTGTAATTACTGCGTATCATGTTTCCTGAATTTTATTAATTTCGCTCTTTGTCGATCGAGACTTCCCCAGCTATACTCGATCGTCTAGCAGATCGTCGAAGCAACTCAGGGGTACTTGCCAGAGATATTGTTTCAGGTCGATTTTACCGCGATCGTTAAATGAGATCCCCTCCTGTTCTAGCAGATTTCGCTGCACGTAGTCTCCGCCTTCTCTGGCTGTTGAATAAGATATTTCACCTTTAGCATTAACAACTCTTTGCCAGGGAATATTAGAAGTAGGCTCGACTTGAAACATAGCATAACCCACCAACCTCGCTTTACCATACAATCCAGCTAGCTCGGCAATTTGGCCGTAGGTTGCAACCTTCCCAACGGGAACCTGCCGCACGACTAGATAAATTTTGTGATATGCAGATTGGGATTTTTCAGCCATACAATTAGATTAGATTAGATTGACGTTAACATCGCAATTGATTCCTCAACATCCAAATCGAGATCGCTAAAATGAGCTTTTAAATCGCCATAGATAATATTATTGTAATCTATGCCAACGAACCAGCAAGGATCTATCCCAATTTTCATAGACAAGGTTTCATGTCTGTCTTGTTCTGATGGGAAAAAATTAGAATCGATTAAATATTCAATACCAAACCTATAATAATTATCATAATGTGAGATTGTAACTGGTGAAATTGGGTTGCTCAATATATTGAAAATCTGTCGCCAGTTAGTTTGACACTCAAACATTTCAACTATTTTTTTAGCTCGATCGACGTTATCAACAACAATATTAGAGTAATGATTCCCCATTGGTTGAGACAGGTAACTAGACAGATGTTGTAAAAAGTAGTTATAGAGCTTCGATCGCGAGAGCTGGATTAGATTTTGATGTCCCAAAACAATAAGATTCATCTGATTCGATCGCAACTTTCCCGGTCGAGTTCACTCTAGAGATTTGCGAGCTAATGTGTTACAATCCAATCCATTAATAATCTCCAGCCGATCGGTTTCAAATTTTAAGGCAATACCTGACAATATTCCAGTTCCCATTGCTAGCAAAGATTGAGTGTCTCGATCGATTCCAGATTCGATAATCGCTATTTCCGTAATTATTTTGCCAACCAGATTGTCGAATTCAGGATTTCTTTGGCTGACCCATCGCAATGGCACGACATCAGGGTCTTCCACTCCACACCAATAAACTGGCCGATTTAGATCGATCGAGTTTAGAGAAAATGAGAATTTATCTAGCTTGGTAGCGCAAAATTCCAGTTGCTGTTCCTGAGTGCAGATAACGATTGGTGCATCATTAAACCATTCATCATCTTCCTCATCCCACAAACTCCAAATCGATCGAATTTGCATATTTGTTGTCGAGATTTGCCGCATTGAGGAAGACAACTCTGCTACAGAATTACTCCACTGCGGTTGATAATTATGAATTCCCCATTTACCCATACGTGTCTCTCACTCTGAAATATGCCTAATTCTTCAAATTTTAGCTCCAAAGCTCGCATTAGCAAACAGAACCCCGACTTTTCTAAAAAGTCGGGGTTCTGCCACATCGTAATTACGATTACCTAAACAGGTGATAATGTCCGACGTTTGCTAACCATTTGGAAGGTTTCGATGATGTCGCCTTCTTTCCAGTCGTTAAACTTGTCTAGACGGATACCGCACTCGAAGCCAGCATTGACTTCTTTAACGTCATCCTTGACCCGTTTGAGCGAGTCGAGCGTGCCTTCATAGACCAACTGCGTCTTGTTGCGGAGGACGCGGATGCTACAGTTCCGTAATGCCTTACCTGAGAGCACGTAACAACCAGCAATGTTGCCACGTCCGGCTTGGAATACCGCCCGAACTTCCACTTGACCCAAGGGTTCTTCAACCTGTTCGGGATCGAGCAGACCTTCCATCGCGCCTTGGATATCGCTGAGAAGGGCGTAGATGATGTTGTATTCGCGAACGTCTACACCAGCATCATCGGAGGCAGCGCGAGCGCCACTGGCCAAGGTGGTATTAAAGCCGATAATGACGGCACCACTGGCTGCTGCGAGATCCACATCCGTTTCCGTGATTTCACCTGCGGCGGAGAGGAGGACGCGCACCTGGACTTCATTTTGCGGTAACTGCCCAAGCGAACCGAGAATTGCTTCGACGGAACCTTGAACGTCGGCTTTGAGAATCAGGTTGAGTTCTTTGAGTTCTCCTTCCTGTGCTTTCGCGGACAAGCTGTTGAGCGTGACGCGACGGGAAGCCATCATCTGTTGCAGACGCGATTGACGGCGTTCGGCGGAACGAATATCGGCAATAGCACGAGCTTCTTTTTCTGGATAGACTTCAAACTCATCACCAGCCTGGGGAACGTCGCTCAAACCGAGGACTTCTACGGCAAAGGATGGGCCAGCGGCTTCGACGCGCGCGAGGCGGTCGTCTACCATCGCCCGGACTTTACCGAACACATGTCCGGCAACGAGGGTCTCACCGACGCGGAGCGTACCATTTTGAATCAGGAGCGTTGCGACAGGGCCTTTGGCCTTGTCGAGGTGAGCTTCGATCACCGTACCCCGTGCGGTACGATCGGGATTGGCTTGCAGATCTTCGACATCGGCTACCAACAAGATCATCTCTAGAAGTGTATCGAGATTTTCTCCTTTGAGGGCGCTCACAGGTACCATAATCGTGTCCCCACCGAGTTCTTCAGCTTGGAGGTTGAAGGCGATTAGTTCCTGTTGTACGCGAGCGATGTTGGCACCAGGCTTATCGACCTTGTTAATAGCGACGATAATCGGTACTTCGGCTGCTTGAGCGTGACGGATTGCTTCGATCGTTTGTGGGCGGACACCATCATCAGCCGCGACAACGAGAATCGCAATATCCGTGACCCGCGCCCCACGCGCGCGCATAGCGGTAAAGGCTTCGTGACCGGGAGTATCCAGGAATACTACCTGTTGCATTTTGCCTTCATGCTCCATGTCTACATGGTATGCCCCGATATGCTGGGTAATCCCCCCAGCTTCACCTTGAGCGACTTTGGTCGATCGAATGGCATCCAATAGGGTGGTTTTACCGTGATCGACGTGTCCCATAATCGTGACGACGGGCGGACGACGCTGCAACTGGTCGAAGTCGGCGAGATCGAGCATCTCGGTAACTTTAGTGGCTTCAGCCTGTTCGACCCCAGTAATTACAGCGACACCCATTTCTTCGGCGACCATAGTGGCGGTACCGACATCGAGAATCTGGGTGACGCTAATCGCGATCCCTTTAAAGAATAACTGTTTGACGATTTCGGTTTCCGGTACGGTGAGCATTTCTGCTAAATCGCGAACAGTGATACTCCCCATCAACGTAATCGATTCGGGTTTTTCAACGACATTTTTCTGTTCGCGTTTGTTGCTGCTGCGCTCTTGCTTTTGCTGGTCGCCCTTCATTACGGGTTTCTTGCGCTGAGCCGGAGCTGCTGCAACTCTTACACCGCCGCCAGTGCCGATCTTCTGTTTTGCTGGACGCGCGATCGATAAACTAACGATCGTTTCGGTCTCTGTACCGTTACCATCTTCATCGTCATCATCATCATCTTCATCGATGACGACAGTTTTGACACGCTTGCCTTTAGCTGGGACTTTCGCCTTCGCGGTTTCGATTTCTTCCTCTTCCTTGCTCCAGCCTTTGCCTTTATTGACTGGCTTGCGGAGTGGCGGACGTTTGAGTTCGAGATCTAGTGGAGCTGGAGCATTATCATCTTTTTCATCGGTCGCCGCATCTTTGCCCCCAGCACCCGGTCGGGGCGCACCTTGGGGTTTGATTTGGACGATGCGTGTGGGCGGACGATTTAGTGGCGGTAAGGGTTCGGCCTCGGATTTTGCTACCGGGCGACGCGGCGCACCAGCGCTGGGAGGACGGCTGGGCGCACCAACTGCAGGTTTGCTCGCAGGTTCGCTCTTGACGATCTGGGATTTGGGGATGGGTTTACTTGGAGCCGCAGCGCGGGGCGTTGGCTCAGCATCATCGCCACTAGCATTCGCTGGCGCGCGACCGCTATCACTCAAATTTTCGGCATTAATCGGTCGCGCTGGCGGCCCTGACAATGAGGCGCGGGGTGCGGGCGGTTGAACTGGAGCGGATGCTCTTTGAACGCGAGCTGGTGCTACTGCATCAAAGCTACTACTCGTCTCGGTACGGCGGACGGGCGTGCTATCGCTGACTGGTGTCGGTCGGACGACTTGGCGGTTGGCACTAGGCGGCTGTGGTGTGGTCGGCTGGCGCAGTGGGGGTTGTTGGGCTGGTAGTGGGGGCTGGGGCATCAATGAGGGCTTAGTCTGGATATCTGTTTTGTGTTCGATCCGCAAAATTTGGGTCTTGGGTTCGACTGGACGCTGCGGTGTTTTGGGCGGCTCGGTTTTGACTGCCGCTGGACGCTGCTCCCCTTTTTTCGGGTGGGGTCTGGCGTGGAGCCTTATTCTGACGATTCGGAAACTTTTCGTTTGCGACGTTGGTAATCTGTTCTGCTTCGGCTTCTGAGATACTACTACTATGGCTTTTGACCACAATACTTAAGTCTTCACAAATTCCCAACAAATCCTTATTTTCCAAATTCAATTCCTTTGACAGTTCGTAAATTCTGACTTTGCCGTTGTTCATCCACTATGTCCCTATTTATGCAACCATTCGCGCGTCTAGATTATGACTCGATCGGATCGTGACCATATATTTATCTACACAATTAATATTTTGATGATGAAAATTTATTATCTTGAAGAAAGCGATTACCGGGTAGTGGTTTAGGCGATCGGCGACTATTGTCGATCGATCGGGTGATTTTCCCTAATTCATTGTCGACCTACTCATCGGCGCAGCCGCCGATCGAGGAGGATTGCTGTCTCACATTGGTTGGTGGCGGCTTCGGTGTTGCCAACCGACCTAAGTCATCGCGCAAGCTATGCCATAGGGGAATCATATTATATTCTTACACCAATATGTCATCATTGGCGAGTCCGATCGACAATTTGTGATAATGTTAGAGGTTTGTCCGATCGGGGATCGCCCTCAGTAGTGGCTAGGCACAGCTAGACGTTCTCTTTTTTTAACATCAGCCGTTTGCGAGTAACTTCCCATCTACCATTAATAACTAAGCGGGGTCGCAATTTCCACCCCCACCAACCCACTAGCCACTAATTTATAATTTATTCAGATGGGCAAGACATATATTGTGGGTGCGGGGCCAGGGGATCTTGTCTATCTGACGATTCGGGCACAACAGATTCTCACCCAAGCAGAGGTATTGATTTATGATGCGTTGGTCGATCGACAGTTATTAGCTTTAGTGCCCGATAATTGTATCCTCGTCGATGTCGGCAAGCGTGGTGGCAAACCGAGTATGCCCCAAGCCGAGATCGATCGAGTGTTGGTCGAACACGCCAAAACCGGACGCTCGGTAGTCCGGCTCAAAAGTGGCGACCCGTTTATTTTTGGCCGGGTGACCTCCGAAATCGATGCGTTAATCGCTGCCAACTGCGATTATGAGGTCGTACCCGGACTGTCTAGCGCCCTAGTCGCGCCCCTGCTTGTGGGAATTCCCCTGACAGATCCCGTCCTCAGTCGGGGATTTGCCGTGATTACCGCGCATTTCCCTGACGATCTCGATTGGGATGCCTTGGCGCGGATGCCAACGATCGTGATTTTGATGGGTACGCGCACTTTAGGCACAATTGTCGCTCGATTATTAAAACACGATCGCGCTGCCGATACCCCGATCGCGGCGATCCGCTGGGCGGGTACGCCACAGCAACAAGTTTGGGTGTCCGATCTGGGGCAGATCTTATCGGACACCGCCAACGTTGAATTATCACCAGCAGTAATTGTCATCGGGCAAGTGGTGCGATTGCGTCCGTATCTCAATTGTGCGCCCCAGACTTCACCGATTACCCTGACGATCGGGGCAGAGGGGGCGAAGGGGAGATAATCGGGGTAGTAGATCGATCGAATCCGCATCCCTTTGCTGGTAAAAACATCCTTGTCACCCGCGCGACCGGACAAGCAGGTGAATTTAGTCAAATGTTGCGATCGCGTGGCGCACGAGTCATTGAGATGCCAACTTTAGAAATCGTACCCCCTACAAGTTGGCAGGAGCTAGATAATGCGATCGCCCAAATCGGCGATTTTGATTGGCTGATCCTCACTTCCACCAATGCGGTCGATTATTTCTTCGCCCGACTGCATGCTGCTGGCAAAGATAGCCGCGCCCTTGCTGATGTCAAAATTGCCGTTGTCGGTCAAAAAACGGCTAAATCGCTGCAACAGTTTGGGATTACCGCAGATTTTATTCCACCCGATTTTGTTGCCGATGCGTTGGTGAGTAATTTTCCCGTAGATCCAGCAGGTCAACGATTGTTATTTCCCCGCGTCGAAACTGGCGGTCGGGAGATGTTAGTGCGAGAATTTACCGCTTTAGGCGCAACTGTCGTTGAAGTGCCTGCGTACCAATCGCAATGCCCGATCGAGGTAGATCCGCTCGCCTTAGCCGCACTCCAGGCTGGGCAGATAGATATTATTACTTTCGCCAGTTCCAAAACTGTCAAAAATTTCTGTCAATTAATCGGCACCAGTTTACCATCGGGCTGGCAAGAGCAAGTACATATTGCCTCGATCGGCCCGCAGACATCGGATAGCTGTCGATCGTTATTAGGGAAGGTCGATATCGAGGCGACTGAGTATACTTTACCAGGATTGGTGGCAGCATTAGAGTTGCGGCTAGAGACTAGCTCGCCCGATGCTCGTTGACATGAAGGCTCGCGATTTTGCTTGGCTCCGAGATCCAATCGCCTGTGCGATCTCGTTCGCACTACTTTCACCTAACTATTTATAGCTTAGTAAATCAGATATCTCTACCTCTAACTACCATGTCACAACTAAATCCGATCGTTACTGAGCTGCTTATGAATAGCGACTATAATTTTGCAAAAAATGGCAGTTTTATTCGATCTCGATTTCACATTGATTGACTCACTCTCGATCTCCCAATTACGCCAAACCAGACAACAACACGCCGCTTATGAGCTGATTCCGCAGATTGTGGCATATCCAGGGATTAGCGAATTGCTGTACGAACTCAACCAGCGTCAAATTCCGATCGCGATTGTCACATCCAGCCGAAAACTATTTTGCGATCGCATTATCGCGCATCAGCAATGGTCGATCGATATTGTTATTTCGCGTGAAGATGTCCGATTGCCTAAACCCGATCCAGCCGGAATTTCGATCGCCTTGGAGCGATTGGGTGTCAAGGCTGAGGATGCGGTGATGGTAGGCGATAGTCCCGACGATATTGCCGCAGCTCGACCTATTGGAGTATACTCGATCGGTGCGCTTTGGGGTTGTCAGGCACCAGAGCTATTAATTGCCTCCAATCCAGATAAATTATGCACGACAGTTAGCAACTTGCATGATTTCCTGACTAGCTTAGCAGTGGTATCAAATGTTCGATAGCTCGATCGATCTTTTACTTGACAACGGTGGATTTCGCTCCGGTTATCGACAATTTCAGTTGGCATGAATTTAACCAGCAACATAATTTACCAAAATGCCGTCAAAGCGGTTAGTTGCTAGAATTATAAGTAACCGTCGCGCTCCAAATTACACTCAATATTTAGTCGAAAATTTATGTTAACTAGAGTGGCTTCCCTCCGTCAGTGGTTGCAACGGTGGTGCTTGTATCCTGCGATTTCGGTCTTGACGGTTGGTACGATCGTTATTGCGCAGCCACAGATCGGGCAAGCTGCTCCCTGGTGGCAAATCCTGATCCAAGGTGTTCAGTACGTCCAAATTGCCAACTTATCTGATGCTCAAGAAGCAGGTTTGGGCGAAAGAATTAACCAAGAATTGGCGAACGGACAAGTCAGATTGTACGATAACCCTAGTGCCCTGGCATATGTCGATCGCATCGGCCAAAAGTTAGCGCGCAACAGTGCCAGACCGAATATTAAATATACTTTCCAAATCGTCAAGGACGACAGTATCAACGCTTTTGCGACGATGGGGGGGTATGTATATGTGAATACTGGCTTGCTCAAAGCCGCAGATAACGAAGCACAGTTAGCTGGTGTGATCGGTCATGAAATCGGCCACATTGCTGGTCGCCATGCGCTGCAACATATGAAGCAAGCGGCGCTTGCCCAAGGAATCAGTTCGGCGGTGGGAGTCGATAGCAACCAAATCGTACAGATCGGCGTACAAGTGGCGCTGACACTACCCAATAGTCGTCAAGATGAGTACGATGCCGATCGACGTGGCATGACAACGATGATTCAAGCAGGCTATGCACCTACAGCGATGCCAGAGTTCATGAAAAAGTTAATTAATAGTAATTCGTCACCTGAATTCCTCAGCAGTCACCCAGGTGCAAAAGAACGCGTTGCCAATCTGGAAAAAATGATTCCCACTGCCTATCGAAGTCGGACTGAAGGCTTGAATGCCAGCACGTATAAACAACAAATCCAACGTTTCTTCTAGAAGCAGACTGGGAAAAAATCCTCCCGAACGCACCCGACTTTTCTAGCAGAAGTCGGGTTTTTTTGATTGGTGACGATCGCCACATCAGTTAAGCTATCGTAGGGGCGATACTTGTCGGAATGTTTACCAGAGTGTCTCTACAAGCGCCTCAATGTTGAGAATACCCCCACGCCAGCCATTAAAGTGATACCAATTTAAAAAACAATAGTGACAGATGGGTTGGCAGACTCCAAACATAGCAAGAGTTTCCCAATCCAAAATCCAAAATCCACAATCCACAATGTTATGACTTAGATCGCCAATACATTAACAGTAATCAATTCATAATCGGTTAGTTCGATCTCCCAGCTCATGAGTGAATTTAAAGTAGAAGTAGTCCAAATTAGCAGCGTCGTTCCTCATCCCAATGCCGATCGATTGGATCTGGTAATGTTTGAGGGCATGGCTTATCAAGTCGTCATTGCCAAAGGTAAATTCAAGGTTGGGGATTTAGCTTATTATTTCCCGATCGATAGCGTGATTCCCGATCGCTATTTAGATGAGTTTGAAATTAGGACTTATTACAAGAAAAAGATTAGAGCGACTAAGCTCCGGGGCATCTTTTCGGAAGGATTATTAGTCGAAGTCAGTCCTGATTTCGCCGGACGAGTCGGCGATGACTATGCCGATATTTTTGGCGTAACTAAATTTGAGTATCCGATTCCAGTAACGATGAACGGCGATATGGAAGGTCAAATCGGCCAGCACAAATTCCCCAGTCCCGAACATCTCAAACGGTATAAGGATCTATTCAACGATGGCGAGGAAGTCGTTATCACCGAAAAAATTCACGGCACCAATTTTAGTGTCTTAGTCGAGCCAGATGGCGAGGTCAAAATTGCCAGTCATCGCTACTTCTGGAAGGACAATGAAGTCAATAGTCGGATGGTTTATATTCGGACTTACCATGAAAATGAGGTATTACAACATCTACCTCATGATGTCCAAGTTTTTGGTGAAATTTATGGCGTTCAAGATCTCAAGTACGGTTTAAAAGATGGCAAAATTGACTTTGCAATTTTTGCAGTCTGCAAAGGTCGAGAATTCCTAAATTATGATGACTTTATTTCTTTTTGTGAGGCGTATCAATTACCCAGAGTCCCCGTCTTGTATCGTGGCGCATATAGTTGGGAAATAGCGACGCAATTTAATAATGCCGATAGCGTTCTCGCGCCTAAATGGATGATGGAAGGTGTCATCGTTCAACCCGCGATCGAGCGTACCGATTTTAAAGTCGGTCGAGTCGTTCTGAAGTTGATTAGCGATCGTTATCTCCTGCGGAAGGATGGTACCGAACTGCACTAAATCAATAGACTTCCTGCGAAAGTCAGGGAATAGGGAATAGGGGTACTATCGAGCTAAACAGTACTGAAAAAGATTGGGCTTTTACTTTCGCAGGAGGTCTACTAAATGAATGTGAAAGCTCCCCGACTCCGCAAAGAAGTCGGGGAGCTGGCTGTTACATAACCCAAGTTGCTACCTATAACCCCAGCGGTTAGAAACCGCCGCTTGGATTGCAAAGTCCGCCTTCGCGGACTAATAATTCAGTCCGCGAAGGCGGACTTCGCATCATTAGCCGCGACTTCAGTCGCAGGCAAGAAATAGGTAGCAACTTGGGTTACCTAGAATTACTCCAAGTCCTCGGCATCGCCGCCAACGACGACATCGCGGATTCGTAAACTCGGCCCCCCTACGCCAACAGCCAAACCACCTTGCCCAGCTTTACCGCAACCGCCCGATTCATCCCAGAAGAAGTCATCGCCAATCCCTTCAATATCCCCCAACGTTTTAAATACATTTCCCGATAACGTCACATCCCGCACGGGTTCGGCAATCTCACCATTGCGAATCATCCACGCTTCACCAGCACTAAACGTAAACATCTCGCCATTCGTCATCCCACCCAACCAATTACGCGCGTAGACCCCTTCTTTAATATCCGTAAATAAATCGGCAACTGGCGTATGCCCCCGCTCGATCCAAGTATTTGTCATGCGGACGATCGGTGGAAAATGATAATTCAAGCACCGGGCATTACCCGTCGCTGCCTCCTCGAGTTTCCCCGCAGTTTCACGCGAATGTAGCCGTCCCACTAGTACGCCATCCTCGATCAATTGCGTCGTCGTTGCTGGCGTACCCTCATCGTCATAGAGATAGCTCCCGCGATGTCCCGCTGGTGCCGCACCATCGAAAATCTGTAACTCTTTACAGCCAAACCGCCGTCCCATCGTCATTACTTCCAACAGATCGGGATTTTCATACATCGAATCAGCCTCAGAGAGGTGTCCAAAGGCCTCATGGACGAACAAACCGCTGAGAATGGGGTCGATCACGACAGTATAAGCATTGCCTTTGACAGGTGGCAGCGAGAGGGCAGCTACAGCACGTTGCGCGGCACTTTCGACCTGGCGATCGAGTCCGATCAGGTCTTCATATGCTTTGCGCGAACCGAGCGTTTCGCGTCCGGTTTGCACGGTGTCCCCATTTCTGGCGGTAGCCGCAAACCGAATCTCCATATCCGCCCAAGATTGCTCGATCAGCGTTCCTTCGGAAGTCGCCAAAATTATATGTTGGGTACTATCGCCATAGCGCACTGATGTGGTCGCGATCCGCCGATCGGTACTCTGTAAAATCAGATTGTAATGTTCGCACAACTTCTTCTTGCTCGCGATCGAAATTTCGCGCGGATCGGTACCGATTAACGGCAAGCTACAGCTAGTTCGAACGATTTCGATCGGGGCGAGGATCGTCTCATCCTCACCAATAATCCGTGCTGCGGCGATCGCTTCTTCGATCCGTTCGGCTAAGGTTTCGATCCGATTGAAACTGGCAAATCCCCAACCACCTTTATAGCACGCCCGAACTTGACCGCCGATCGCCAAATCCTCGCTGAGCGTCTCGACTTTATCACCGCGAATCAAAATATCCGTCCCTTCCGACTCTTCGAGTCTGATCGCTAGATAATCTACCCGATCGCGATAACGACCGATTAATTCTGTCAGCAGATTTTTATTGTCAACAATTACAGATGCCATAAAATTTATGAATTATGAATTACGCTTTCTAACCGATCGAGGCTTAGGTATTGCCAGGCTAGAGAGTCGAGCGCGAGCTGCGAAACTACAGCTAATTCGATCGTTTGGGGCAGATTATCTTAATTATGACTGAGGATCGATCGCTTTATGGCTGAATTATTTCGGTGGGATCTGAGTGTGCAGATTTCACTCGATCTACCAGCATTGTCAACGATCGATCTGAATTACCCGTACCCAACAAAATGTTACTCGACTTAGCTGCTTATCATACAAATATCGCAAGTATCCAAATTTTTAATATTTGTTTAATATTTCCTGGTTTTGAGTCGAATCTAGAGCTATGCTAGAAGAGTTAGTCGATCGAGTCCGAGGTGTTGATACCTCGAATAATGCATGGAAATTAGAAGTCCATCAGCAATTGTCAACGATGCACCAGTGGTGCCTCAACAAATTGAAGAATTGCATTATCTGTGCTGTCAGCAATCGCTCTTATTAGATTTGGTGACTGATGCCATTATCTTGTGGTCGATCGAAGGGGAAATCAAATTCTGGAATCGAAGTGCCGAGCGGATGTACGGCTGGCTGGCGGGAGTGGCAATCGGCAAACAAGTTGTCGATTTTCTCTACGATCGCGACGATCTCCACTATCAAACCGCACTAGCGGCAACACTCGATCTTGGCGAATGGAGTGGCGAACTCCAGTTATCTACCAGAACTGGAAAAAATGTGACCGTGGCGAGTCATTGGTATCCGATCGTCACAGCAGCAGGAATCCCTCACTCGATTTTGACGATCGATTCGGATATCACCGAGCATAAGCTGCTCGAACGCCAATTTTTGCGGGCACAGCGGCTCGAAAACCTGGGCACGTTGGCGAGTGGGATCGCGCACGATCTGAATAATATTCTCACCCCGATCGTGGCGATTACCGAACTGCTCCCACTGAGATTAAAAAATTTAGACGTTCGCACTCAGAGCTTACTCAAAACCCTCTCCGAAAATTCCAAGCGCGGACGGGAATTAATCGCTCAAATCCTGACATTTGCTAGAGGTGGCAACGACGAACATACGATCTTGCAGCCGCGACATCTCTTGGCTGAAGTAGTGCAAATTGCCAGACATACTTTTCCCAAATCGATCGACACCAGCCTGCAAATCGAAAGTAGCAACCTATGGACGCTATCTGCTGATGCCACCCAAATCCATCAGGTATTGATGAACTTGTGCATCAACGCACGCGATGCAATGCCAGACGGGGGCGAGCTAACGATTATGGCCGAGAATATTGCTTTGAGCGATACATATCCAAAACTCCATCCCGATGCTCGCGGTGGGGCGTATGTGGCGATTACCGTAGCTGATACTGGCGTGGGGATCTCCCCAGAACTATTGGAGCGGATCTTTGAACCATTTTTTACGACGAAGCCGCTGGGGAAAGGGACTGGGTTGGGACTCTCGACGGTAGTAACGATCGTCAACAACCATCATGGATTTATTGATATTTCCAGTCAGGTGGATAAGGGAACGCAGTTTAGGATATATTTACCAGCGATCGAGCGTCTGGAAATCGATCCAGCACCAGCAAGTTTGCCCAAACTTACCGGTCGAGGCGAGTTGATTTTAATCGTCGATGACGAACCCTCAATTCGGGAAATTCTGGTGACAACGATCGAGTCTTATAATTATCAAAGTATCACCGCTAGTAATAGTCAACAAGCGATCGAGTTATATACTCAACATCACCAGAAAATTCACACGATTTTGCTCGATTATATGATGCCAGGTGGCGATCCACTCGATACGATTTCCAGATTTCACTCGATCGATCCCGATGTCCGCACGATCGTGATGAGTGGTTTATCGGAACTAGAAATTGCCGCTAAAATTAACGGTGAAACGATCGATTATTTTCTGGCAAAACCGTTTACTACTCAAGCTTTATTGCAGGCACTTAACGCTACGCTAAATTAATTATTGGAAGGAATTTACGCTCAACATTCAGTAATGTCAAAACAGATATCCGCCCCAACTAGAGCTTCAGAATTTGTGCCGCGACTCGATCGCTAATCGGCATTATCGAGAGGCGATTGCCCTGTCTGACGACAATTAATTCATCAGCGGTAAATCGCTCGCGCAATACCGCGAGATCGATTTGGTGCTGGAAAGTTTTGATAAATTCTACTTTGACGGTATGCCAACGTGGTGCGGTAGTGGTAGAGCGCGGATCGTAGTAATCGCCTTCAGGATCGAATTGGGAAGGATCGACGAGTTGCGATTCGATCACCCGCATCAGTCCGACGATCCCTGGTGGTGTGACATTGGAATGATAGAAAAATGCCAGATCGCCAACTGTCATCGACTTGAGAAAGTTGCGCGCCTGATAATTTCTGACTCCATCCCAGATTGTGACTCGATCGCGTTCTAGATCCGCAATACTATAAGCACTCGGCTCGCACTTCATCAACCAATAATTCAAGCAGTTGTACCAATTAGAGCGGGACGATCTTCCAAATTATTATAGGGAACATTAGGTAATATCTGACGCTTAAATTCCGTGACTTTTGCCGAGTACCCAATGACGGCGGAACGAGCGGGCGAGACTGCTTTCTTTAAATGATAGATAAATCGGTCTACCATGCGGGCAAGTGCGCGGATTGCGGGTGCGTTGCCAGCGATCGAGTAAGCTTTGCATTTCTGGTAAACTCATCGGCGTACCATTGCGGATCGCACAGCGACAAGCAACTGCAACCTGTGCTGCTTGTAAATCTCCACCCAGACTGAGTTCGGTAATCGCCGCCGCTAAATCTTCGCGCATCAGTAAGGGTGCGGGTGCCGTCCGAATCGCCCACAAGCCTTCCCCGAAAGAATCTACAGTGAGATCGATCGCTGCTAACTGCTCGATTTGCCGTTCTGACAAGTGCGAGAGAATAATCGGCGGTTCTAGTGGTAAGAGTTGCCAAGCAGCGGTTATTTGCTCGAATAGCACCCGTTCGTGCGCGATATGTTGCTCTACCAACCACAAGCCATCGGGATGTTCGGCCACGATGTAGGTATCGCGCACTTGTCCGACTGCGCGGAGTTCGAGTAAACCCAATCCATCGCCGTCATTTAAAGTGGGTGCGTTATCGTTAGCCCCCAGGTGTCGCGAGATTTGATATGTGCCCTGCTGTTCGGCAACGATCAGTAATTTCCCGATCCGACTGGTACGCTCGTCTGCATCGATCTGTTCGGGATGCAGATTTAAGGCGCGATCGATCGCATCTACCACTCGTGATTGCCAGTATTCGAGCTGTTGGAGATAGATCTCGACTTTAGCAGGGTGACGATTCCAATCGATGTAGTGCGGCGGGATCTGAAGATGGAGAAAACAGACGGGATAGCGATCGCGTGGTAAGGTGCGCGCTAACGCACTAACGATTGTTTGTTCTAGTTCTGGTACTCTCACGATCCGCCCATTAACCGCTACCTTTACCCAGTCTAAGCGATGGCGATGACAGCGATCGGGTAAACCTAATGTGAGTCGAACTTGTGAATTGAGAATTTCCCCATCTGGCTCAGAAACGTTAAGTTCCACGTATTGCAGATCGCTAACTCTGACTTTCGGTAATAGTTGGGGAATCAGTTGCTGGGCCGTTTTACTCGCTACTAGCTGAAACCACTGGCGACTATCTTGGTGGAGCGTCCAACTGACCTGTGGATGACACAGTGCGAGATGGTAAATTACCAACTGGACTTGGCGCAATTGACAATTGAGGTTGGGTAAACCTTCCCGTCTGGCTTCCCAATCGCCAAACAGATTTTCGACGCTAATGACGGTACCGGAGGCAATCGCGACTTCCTGATAGCGGACGACTTCCCCCTGATGGTTATAAACTAGATGCCAACCGTCGGGACTGTGGCGGGGACGGCTGTAGATTTCCAGATCGGCAAGTTGGGCGAGACTGTGCAGTGCTTCGCCCCGAAACCCCAGACTGGTAATGTGAAATAAGTCATCGCGATCGCCAATTTTACTGGTACTGTGAGCGGTCGCAGCTTGGTGCAGATCTGTTAATTCGATCCCACTGCCATTATCGGCGACGCGGATTTGCCAGCGATCGAGCAGTAGTGAAACCGTAATTCTCGTCGCTCCAGCATCGAGAGCATTTTCACAAAGTTCGCGGACGACAGCAGCGAGCGAGTCAATTACTTCTCCCGCCGCGATCGTATGAATTACATCAATGGGTAGAGTCAGAATCGACATTTAACAGCAGGTAGTCAGCACAAATTTTTACCCGGTGGGGGTATCAAACAAGCGAGGCTTAAAATTTCAATCGGTAGCGAGCGAGCGAGCGCAGTTAGACCACGTAAGCGTGGCGGATCGCCCAAATAATTAGAATCGAGATCCCGCCGAGTACCAGCGTTGAGGAGACGACGATCGCTAGTGGACTATCGGCCCCTTTAAATTTCATGATGCCGCGATCGAGATCTGACATGATTATGCGTGGTAAGGATAGTTTCTCTATACTATTTTAGCAGGAATCGCTCGTCATGGCTCGACGACCGATGGTAAGATCCGGTTGTTCGATCTACTAACGCTAAGATTAATATCGATCTAGCGAGTGAGGAATCTTGGGGATTGCTGTAGAAAATGTATCCAAATGCTTTGGGAACTTCCAGGCTGTCGATCGGGTGAGTCTCGAAATTGGCTCTGGCTCTTTGGTCGCACTGCTCGGCCCTTCGGGTTCTGGGAAGTCTACCCTGCTCAGATTGATTGCTGGCTTAGAAACACCCGATCGGGGGCGAATTTGGCTCACCGGGGCTGATGCAACTCATCAGAGCGTCAGCGAACGGAATATTGGCTTTGTCTTCCAGCACTATGCATTATTCAAACATTTAACCGTCAGGCAAAATATCGCCTTCGGTTTAGAAATTCGCCAAGCAACCCCCACGACAGTTAGAAATAAAGTCGAAGAACTGCTCGAATTAGTGCAATTAAGCGGTTTGGGAAATCGTTATCCAGCACAACTTTCTGGTGGACAACGCCAGCGAGTGGCACTAGCTAGAGCCTTAGCTATCGAACCCAAAGTATTACTCCTCGACGAACCGTTTAGCGCGTTGGATGCCCGCGTCCGCAAAGATTTACGGGCTTGGCTGCGAAATCTGCACGATAAAATTCGCGTTACTACCGTCATTGTCACGCACGATCGCCAAGAAGCGATGGAAGTCGCCGACAAACTGGTGATTATGAATCAGGGACATATCGAACAAGTGGGTACTCCCGCCGAGATTTACGATCGGCCAGCGAATGCGTTTGTGATGAGTTTTATCGGACAAGTAAATATCCTCCCTGGCAGCGCGAATATCTTCCAGGGCAGTGGTTTTGAGACGATCGAGCCTGAAGTATTTCTACGACCGCAGGATATCGCGATCGAGACTAAACCAACAACAACTACAGTTAGGGCAAAAGTCTCGCGAACGATCCATCTCGGCTCCGAAATTCAAGCAGAATTAACGCTCGATGATGGGCAAATAATCATGGCACATCTGACGAGAGAACGCTTTGACGAGCTACAACTCGAACCCCAACAGCAGGTATTTGTCAAACCTAAAGAAACTAAATCTTTTCCGATCGATTTTGCGATTTAATGATTAATTATCAGCGACGATCGATCTTAGAGCAAACCAGCCAAATTTAGGGTAGGGGCAATTCATGAATTGCCCCTACCCTAAATTTGGTGGGCATTTTATCCCGCAATAATTAACGTCAGTTCGGGATAAGAATTTAAGCTACGCCCCCAATTCAAGCACCCGACGATCGATAAACTCCACCCACAAATCGACCCATAGTGCGGAGCTAATGCGAAGCGCGTCTTGCTGCTCAAAAACCAACCCTTGTGCAGGGGAGTTTGAGGGGCGGCACCCCGCTCCTCAACGGGGGGTCTGGGGGAAGCCTCCCCCAGATCCGGGTTCCTCAGCACCAATAACTTAGAACCAAGCACCAGTCCAAGAATGGTCTAAAAGGGAAATCCTCATCCCGAACTGATGTTAATTATCAAGATCGCAATTTAAACAGCAACCATAATACTTCAATTAATAGCGCTATGATTGTTGCCATTGCCGCCGCTATCGCCCCACCGCTACCAGCATTCACCGCGCACCAAGCAATTGTCAATAACACAGTAGTCCCGATCCAAGTAGCTTGATTGACGCTGCCAGTTTTTGCCGCACTGACCAAGAAACCTTGCATCGCATTTTGCATTGCTACCAATAATGGCATCAATGTAAAAATCATCAGTACGGGTTTGATATTATCGGCTAAAACTCGATCGCTGCCGATGAAACCACGCACGATCCAGTCCCCGATCGTGGTAGTGCTAATAAGTAATAGTAAAACCGAGCAACCGCCACCGACAGATAATGCAAACTTTAGTAGCAATCGATCGGGAACTCGTCCTTGATATTTGATAATCATCTGCTGCACCATCCGCGTAGAGTTAGAAATTATTAATACCAAGCCTGAAGCCGCAGGCCATGCGGCGAGGGAGATCGAGGCATCGACACATCGGGCGACAAGTCCGACTAATACCGCACGTCCGCCCCAAGTAATTAGCATCGAAGTCGCTAATGGTCGATAAAATCGCCACATGCTCGGTAAATTTTGTGGAAGTGTGGGTGTAGCTAATGGTGGCGGTGAGTCTGTCGCACCACAGCGGTAAGCCACGATCGTAATCCAACAGGCTTCTACTAGTACCCCACCGATGAGTGCAGCGCCAGCTAAAATCGCCCCAGAGCTATCGATCGCGACCCCGCTAGCTAGAATTATCCCCATCGTTACTAGGCGCGCGATACTCGCTCTAGCGATCGCTTGCGAGTTGCCACGATGGATCAGCAATCCTTGGAAATAACGCCGCCATGCGATCGCAAACGGCCAGAGGATCAGTAGTAATAGCGATTGCTGGACTTTGCCAGCTAAAGCTACGGGGATACCCAAGAAGCTCTCCCCCACTCGATCGAAGATGACGGGTAATGCCAGTAGTCCCAGGCACAGACTCAAACTGCCCCCAGCTAACAGCATAAATTGCCAGAGTACTTGCCGCGATCGACGATCGGCGGCTACCGCATTTGATGCGTGCAGCAGCATGATAATCGGGCTTTCAAAGAAGATCGCTAGCGTGCGTGCGATCCCGACTGCGGCCAAATTACTGCGGGCATCTGGTAAGTGTGCGAGTGTCGTTGTCAGCAATGGATCGCCAGCCGCCATTGTTACGTCGCTCAGAGACAGTGGGATAAATTCTCGCCACAGTCGTCCGATGCCGATCTGGGATGCGGCTGGCTGTCGATCCTTCGTAAACTTCACAATTGGCACCAATATCAGTGGGAGGGCGCGACTGTTAGAGAGCTAGTCTCTGCCGCAGCTTGGATCGTAGCACATTCGGTTTTGTCGATCGGTTGCGTTGCGCTCACCGTCTGGAATCGACGAGATCCGCTCGGTCGCGATTTGCTGTAATTTTAAAATTACAGATCGAACATTTGCGGAATTAACTAAAGATGATTGGAAGTATTAATTACAGCAACGAAACCAGAATTTGGAGCGTTTGCTGTAACCAAAGCCTCGATTTGCTCGATAAATCATTATAAATAAATCACTATTTTTTCTAATCAGTCCGCACGAGAAGATCGAGATCTGAAATTTCAATTTTACTCACGCAGTCATCACCATAAAATCATGATTAATCCACTCAAGCTCTGTTCGACTCTCACCTGCTGTCTCAGCCTTACTGGAGTAGTCTCGATCGTCGGGTCCGCTACACCTACCTTTGCCGCAGCCACGAATCAAGTGCAACCAACGATCTCACAGTCTCAACCTTTCGATCGCGCGATTGCCTACGATCGCCAAGATACTCAAGCACTGGTCAAACAAGGTGCCAGCAAGGTGAAATCGGGACAGTTTGAGTCCGCAGTTAGTGACTACGATCGGGCGATCGAACTCGATCCTCAATATGCAGTAGCTTATGTCGGTCGAGCGAAAGCAAAAGAGAATTTGGGAGATCGAGATGGTGCAATTCTCGATTACGATCGGGCGATCTCGATCGATCGGAAGAATGCCGATGCCTATCATAATCGCGGTAAAGCAAAAGAACATTTGGGAGAGTTAGCTGGCGCAATTGCGGACTTCGATTTAGCGCTAGCGATCGATCCACAGAATGCGGATACTTACTATCATCGGGGGATGGCAAACGATCGAGCAGATCGGCACAAGGAAGCAGTGATCGACTTCAATCGCGCGATCGCCCTACAGCCTAAATCGTTTGAAGCTTATCATGGTCGTGGCGATGCCAAAGCCAATTTGAAAGATTTACAGGGAGCGAGTAATGACTATAGCAAAGCAATCTCGCTAAATCCTCAATATGCGGAAGCTTACTGCAATCGGGGTCTGGCTAAATATAAGCTGGGTGATAAACAAAGTGCATTTGCCGATTTAAACAAGGCATCAGATATCTATCGTCAACAAAATCGGCTGGATTCAGCTTATCAGATGATCGATCTCGTCAAAAAGTTGAGTCAAGGAGCAGCTAAATCATAAGTTTCGATCGTAGAGTCATTCAGATCGAGCGGCACGAGCGATCGACTAAGCTAAAATTATTGATATGCCACCAACTGAGAAACCGCGATGATGCGCTGGCGACTAGCCTCGAACATAGCTCTCGTAGCAACAATAATTACGCTCCAAGCTTGTAATGTCCAACTAAAGCATGGCGCAGCTACACCCGATTTAGTGGTCGAGCAATATATTTTAGCTTTAGAAACAAGAGATTATGCTCTGATGACGAAGCTCCAGCCACAAAACTCTGTGAGTAAAGCAACTGCACCTACAATCTCCCGTCTGGGTGGGCACCAGTTTCAAGATCTTCAATTTACATACACTAAAACTAAGCCAACTTTGCGGGTGGCCAAAATAACTGCTGTTTACCTCGATCGCAAGAATAACCGACACAAGTTTGAAGATACGATCTCAATTATTTATCAAGGTACGGAATCGTGGAAATTATACCGAGGCCGTTGGTATTTATCATTGAGTAGTTAGCTGATTTTGGTCTCTAGCTACTATTATCGGCCAGCTCTAAGGCTATTTTTAGCAATCGATTCAGTGTTGGCGAATCATCATTCGTGCGCCAGACGATCGAGATTTTGGCGAGACAATCTGCCAGTGACGACCCGGTTGCTAAGTTATGAATCGGTTTATAGACGACCCCTTGACGTTGGGCTTCTTGAATCGATGCTGGCAAGATCGATACACCTAGATTTGCCGATACCAGACTCACGATCGTTTGCATCTGGATGCACTCCTGAACTACCATCGGACTGAAACCAGCCGCTTGACAGAGGGTAATAATCGGATCGTATAATCCCGGTGCGAGTTGGCGCGGGAAGAGAATAAATTGCGCTGTTGCGAGTAGCGCTAGATCGATCGTTGCCATTGTCGCTAAGTGATGCGAGACAGGCAAAGCGACGACCAAAGATTCTTGAAAAATTACTTCGCTGCTGACATCTGGCTCGATTATCGGCGGACGCATCAACCCCAGATCGATGCTTCCTTCGCGCAGTAAAATTAACTGTCGATCTGTCGTGAGTTCGTGCAGTTCGATGTGGACTGCGGGATAAAGATCGCGAAACTGCTGAAGGATCGCTGGCAAGATATTATAAGTTGCTGAGCCGACAAACCCGATCGAGATTTGGCCTAATTCACCCCGACTGGTTTTGCGCCCAATTTCGATCGCTTGGGCTAATTGCTGAAAAATTCGATCGACTTGAAGCAGAAATACTTGTCCTGCGGGAGTGAGCGTAACGGATCGTTTGGTGCGGTTGAATAGCTCGAAACCCAACTCAGCTTCGAGTTGACGGATTTGATGGCTCAATGGCGGTTGCGCGATATGCAACTTTTCCGCCGCACGCCCAAAGTGCAGTTCGGTAGCAACAGTCCGAAAATAACGCAGGTGACGCAATTCCATTCTCGAACGATACCACTCTGTTTGACCTACTGGAGTATTTAAAAACCAATTGGCTTTAAACAGTTGCTACCCATAACGTAAGTTCGGGTTAAGAATATTGGCTCTGCACTAGCATCGCACTCGATTGAAATCGGTGCTAATGTTGCTAAGTCCGCCTTCGTGGACTGATTATTTAACGTCAGTTCGGGTTAAGGATTTCCCTTGTAGGCCATTCAAGGACTGGTGCTTGGTCTTAAGTTATTGGTGCTAAGGAACCCGGATCTGGGGGTTCCGACCCCCAGATCCCCCGGTGAAGGGCGGAGTGCCGCCCCTCAAACTCCCCTGTCTTGACTCGCTAAACCGTCGGGAAACCCGACGAGCGCGAGTCGCTGCACAAGGGTTAGTTGGTTGGCAGCGGGGCGCGCTTCGCATTAGCTTCGCACTGGGAATCGATCTGTGGGTTGGGGTTTATTTTTTGTGGGCGGATCCGAAATCCTTATCCCGAATTCACGTTATTTAGTCCGCCTCGCGGACTTGGCAACATTAGCAGCGACTTCAGTCGCTAGCACTAAATATCTGTCTGCCGTCACCTAGCCACTAGCCACCAATTAGCTCCGCCACGCGCATTGCCGATGAGATCGCGCCTTCATGCAATCCATCGCAGAGATAAGCACCTGCATGGTAAGTATGATGTTCGCCGTTGGTTGCCACGACTTCATCGCGATAGTGGAACGACTCGACCGTATATCCTGGTGTATGATGCTGCTGTGTGTGGACGATGTGACGGGAATCGATCGTCTCTTCTAAATGAAAGGCTAAACTATACCGCAACGGGGAATTAATTCCACAGAGCTGGTTGAGATAAGCATTGTAACCCCAGCTAGATTTGGTCTGAAAGAAGTCAAATTCTGTCAGTTGCTCGATCCCATGTCGGGCGTACATCGATGTGTCTGTATGGATCGTGGTCGTGGCATAATTGGGTTGCCAAGCACCAAAACGTCTGAGTTCTGCCACAGTAGGATCGGCGAGTAATGCCAACACGCGATCGGGTGGAGTCGCAAAGATGACTTTATCGAATAATTGAGTTGTACCATCAGCTAAGTGAATCTGGATGCCACCATCAACCAATCGCCAGATTTGGGTAATATTAGCATTGAGATATACTTTGCCCCGAAAGCGTTCGAGAATCTTTTCGATATAAGCATAAACTCCACCTTTAACGCGCACCCATTCAGTCAGTACATAATCGCGTAAAGCCGGAATTGCTAGCTCTGCGGGGACATTATCGATCGACTCAAACGGAATCGAGTAACTATACATCGTCAATAATTTCAGCCAGTCATTGCGCGCCGATTTACCCGGCAAATATTGCGATAACGGTCGATCGTAAAAACTTTGTAAATTGGCAGCAGCTAATTTCCAGCGCAATCTCAGGGTTTGTAAAACGATCGTATTCAGACGCAAATATTCGATCGCGCGCGCGATCCCCTTGAAATTTTTCCGAATCGTGGTGCCAGAGAGAACGTGTCCACCATCGCGAAAAAACAGCGCCGAACCGAGATCGACTGGCTCTAGTTCTACGCGTAATTCTTGCATCAACGCCAGAAAATTATGAAACTTGCGTGTAAATTCGACAACTCCAGCTTCGAGAAATAATCCAGGCTCTTGCAGTTTGGTGCTGACATTTTTATTTAAGGTGCGAATATGTCCGCCTAACATTGGTTGGCTCTCAAATACACTGACTTGATGCCCTTTTTTGTCGAGCAGGTAGGCAGATACCATTCCACTCGCACCACCGCCGATAACTGCTATTTTCATTTTTTTACTTAATTTCTAACCTAAAATCGCATCCCCAGATAATCTTTGATATAAACTCGCACCCGTCCAAAATGTCGGTGCAAAACCGGGATAGCCAGCGGAAGCATTACAGAAATAAAAGTTTTTCAGCGATGTTTCATGATTGAGTCGGCCGATACCCATATTTTGTGGTGTCAGACTAGAGCCATAAGAATTACCTTCAGGACACCAACAGTAGTCTTCATTAGTAGTAGGACTACCAGTGACATTAAAAACCAAGTATTTCCGGAAGTTGGGAATATAATGTTGCTCGACGACATCGAGGATCGATTCAAAGATTTCGATTTTTTTCTGGCGATATGCTTTGGGGTCGGTTACTTTGAGATTTTTAAAGTAGGCGTAATTAGCAACTGTTAAAAATTCGACGATCTGACAATCTTCAGGACAATCTCGCGATGCAGTAGTTAGTAATGTCGGTGTGGTAATCGCAAAACTGGGATTTGAGAAGTCATTTTGCAAGTACATGCGATCGAATGCCACATTCAAATCCACATCTCCGGTATGAAATGTATTCCATTTCCCAAATCCATAAGCCTGAAGATCGAGATCTTTGACTACGCAGTAAGCCATATAATTAGATGGAGAATAATCATAATTCAGCTTTTTCCTCACTGCTGGCGAAAACTTTTCCATCCCGATCGAGCGCGCTGCTGTTTGCGGATCGATATTACAAATTACTATTTTCCCAGTAAATTCTTCGCTCTGTTTAGTCCTAAGATTTTTTGCGCTCACGCCAGTAACTGTTTTATTGTCGAGGATAAATTCAGTCACTTCTCGCTCTAGCAATACCTCCCCCTCACAACTTTCGATCGTTTTCACCAAACCATCGATTACCTGCTCGAAATGGTGGGTAGGATAAAAAGCACCTTTTTGATAACCAGTAAATAAGATTACCCACGCATAAAACGACAGTCGAGCGGGAGGTAATAGAAAATCCGGCCATTGTGAGGCTAATAATGTTTGAGCGCCTTGAGGCAGATCGAAGCGATCGAATACATTTTGCAGCGTACTATTAAGCGAGCGTAATGTCTTAGCTACCGAACTAAAATTACGAAATATTTCAGCAGTTTTAATCGGCGGCGCTAAAATTTTTAAGCTATCGCCAACGATTTGGATTTCATCGATAAATTTATTGATTTGAGTGGCAGCTTCCGGAAACAAATCGATTAATCGTCGCTTTAATTCCGCTGATGATGAGGGGATTGCCAGACTATAACCAGGCATGTACATGCGATCGAATCCATCCGGATCGTAGCGCTCGAAGGTAACTTCCCGATCCAATTCGAGTTTTTTGAGGACGCGATTGACAGTGTAGCCTTCGCCACAATCCCAGACATAATGCAGTTGAGCATTAAACTTATATTTGTTTGCCAGCATAAAAGTATGACCGAAGCCGCCAGCATGTTCGTGTGCTTCCAACACGCGCACTTTTTTACCAGCTTTGGCCATTAAAGATCCAAATACTAATGCCGACAAACCACTGCCTACAATTAGATAATCTGTTTCCACGATTTATTACCTCTAACCGATCGAACTCTAATAAATACTCGATCGTGTATCGATAAGATCGCTATTTATAGATGACGTAATACCTCAATCTTGGCGCTATTTTTTTCGATCCGGTGAATTTAGTTACATATCTTCAAAATTGTGCAATTCTGTAAATATGGCTACAAGCGATCGCTACTATAAGCGATCTTTTCCTCACAACTTACTCATATTTTATTGATATAATCAGATCGCAATCTGCGATTTATCACAACCATCTTTCGATGAGTAAAAGATTTCGCGATCGAGCCGAAGCTGGACAACAACTCGCCCAAAGACTGTTAGCTTACGCCGAGACTTCACCAGCGAACGGCTTGCAGTCGATCTTGTCGCGCGCTACGACAGCAATCGTCCTAGCGTTGCCGCGCGGCGGCGTTCCTGTTGCTGCGCCGATTGCCAAGACGCTTCAACTGCCGCTAGATGTGTGTCTCGTCCGCAAGCTCGGTGTTCCTGGCAATCCAGAACTAGCGATGGGTGCGATCGATCTCTACGGTGGCAGGTATTTAAACGAGCGGATCGTGGCTGAATTAAACATCTCGCCAGCAAGCATCGATCGAGTGACAGAGCTAGAATCGATCGAATTGCGCCGCCGCGAGCGAGTATATCGCGGCAATCGTCCACCATTAGACTTATCAGATCGAATTGTCATCTTGGTAGATGATGGGTTAGCAACTGGAGCCACGATGCGATCGGCAATTCGATCGATTCAGCCGCAGCACCCAGCCCAGATTATCATCGCAGTGCCAGTTGCTTCCAGCGAACTAGTCGCTGAAATGACTGCTTTAGTCGATTTATTTGTTTGCTCGATCGTGCCGAAATCCTTATATGCGATCGGTGCTTGGTATGAAAAATTTCCCCAGACTACCGATGCCGAAGTCTGTGCAGCTTTAGACGATGTTTAGAATTGCTTTAAACTATGTTGTCTCGTTCGTTTAATCGATCGCCGCAAAACTACAAAAATTTGAGGATAACGATCCAGAGTTAAATGGTTATCTAGTGGGTAGTTTGGCAGCAGATTTTAAAGCTGTAGAAACTGCACCGCTAATTGAAGCCGCCTATGCTGCCGATCGAGTCGATCCTTCATTTGTCGGGAATTGGGATGACGCTCAAGTTTGGCTGGGTTTGAAAAAAGCACCAAAAGTTCCCACCAAAATTCGCGAACGGCGAAGATTATTGATGAAAATTATGAGCAGAGATATCGATATCGATCGAGAGGATCTAGATAATAAAATCAAGCAGGGTGCTAGTAAAAGTAAAACTAAACGCAAGCAGCAACAAGCCGCTCGTTGCAAAAACCGCAAAAAATAATGTTTAAAACTATTCGGCTCTTCACTTGCTGGTATGCTAATCATCACTTGAAACCTTCCTAATCCTTGTAGAGAGCCAAAATTCACGAAAAAATCTAACAGTAATCAGTTTTGAGGCTCAAGCCCTTGTCAGGTAAGGATTCTAGGCATAAATTAGCATACTAAGTAGTGAAGAGCCAACTATTCAAACGATGAATAATATCTGTCTTCGTTTCCGTCCTCTTGAGATCTTGACTCAACAATATATGAAGCTTCTCTAAGTAGGTTGATTCCAGCTTGAGAAAGATAGTTTCTAGATACATTCAATAGATTAAGATGCTGTAACTTAGTGCTGCTAGATAATTGAGTTGCATGTTGGTCTCTGATTGTGCATGCCTCCAGATCCAAAACAACAAGATTATCTACAATCGACGAATTCAGTATAAGCGACATTAAATCTTCAGGATTTTCATAGCAGCAAATACCAAGATATTCTAATCGAGGTACGCTCATATTTTTTATTGGATCTAGAGTGATGTTTTGATTCCAAGCTTGTGTTCCTAACCATACCTGAAAATATTCTAAACTAGGTAAACTCATATTGCAGATTTGAGTTAGACTGTCATTATGCATTGAGGCAGTTTCAATAATTAGAGACTTGAGGCTTTCATGTTGTATTTCTCCACAAGTTAAGATTGAATCGTAAAAATTACCATAAACTTGTAGAACTTCTAAATCTGGAAATGCTTGCAAGATAGGTTTAATATCGACAATTTGTAATTGAGATAGGCGGTATTGATAATAGTCACCTCTAACGTCGCCAATAAATATCGCTTTTACATTCTGCAATAATAATTTTGCTTGGCAAATTGCTTTTATAGCTACGCTACATGCCCAATCCCGATCGGGTAATTCACTACCGATCGATATCTGAAATATTAATGCTTGTAATTCACTAATTCGGGGATCTTCAATCAGAGCATAGAATCGATCGATATCATAATTATCTTCTTCATCTGAAATAGTTAATCTCACTGTGTAAGCAATACTTTCAGGATCGATAATCCCAATACCTGGATAGTACGTTTCTGCTCTCCAATCATTGAGAGTAGTAAAATATCCGAATGGATCTGCTACTAATAATGTCTCTTTCCCTGATTCACCTGTTTGATTTCGCAGTAATCTACGAGCCAATCGGCAAATATCTTCATCATCATCTGTCAATGATTCAATCAATAAATCAACCCCATCAGTTCCATATTGAATTGCATCAGTTAGGGCTTGAAATCTAGTTTGTAGAGATTCCATTTTTAAGCGTTTTTTGATTCCAGCTAAGCCACCTAAAGTAACAGCATTTATTGGTGTTGGGTTTTGTCCACCTAAAACTAGATCTGATGCGTCGGGAATGGATTCTGGCATGGGTATCTATTCGATATGAGGTTGTACTTATTATGCCCGTTGGTGGAGCCTACCGGAGGTAATCGATCTTACTATTTCTCCATCGATGCAGCCCTCAAATGAATTTGGGGCTAAGAGCAAAAGTCCGTTGAAACGGACTAAGATTAATTCCTAGTTATCTTCAGATAACTTTCGCTATGAGCGCGAAATTCTATTTCAGCGCGGATGTCGCTTTCTCTAGTCATACTTAATTCAATTTAGCGATCGATCCCCGTTCAACCAAAACCCTATTAGTCAATAAATCCGTCACCGTCACCACCAAAATTCGATGTTCCGTCACGGCAAATTCCACCGCAATGCGATCGATTCCTAATTCCCCAGGTGGTTCTAATCTCGCCAGGCAAACTGAATTGCGATCGCGTTCTAACGAGCGATATTGCGATTGTTTATTCACTGGCATACTACTCATCCTCCCCTGTGCATCATAAGTAACTTCTGCGGTGCTAATTTGGGCGATTTCCCCGATATCTAGGCGGATTTCGGTTTGTCCTTCGATCGCGACTTGGAGGGTTAATGATTCCACGCGGGTGCAGGGATATTTAATGCCAGCTTCAAATAGGGGAAAATAATTGTAGGTACGAGTATATGGTTCCCACAGGCGGATGCAATATCCATGTCGGAGATAATCTTCTAATCCGGCAATTTGGGTGAGTGCTAATGCTCCATGTGCGACGGCTTCAAAGGGTTTATGGAGCTTTACGCGTTGTCTGCCAAAGTAGGAGATAAATAGTTGTTGAATTGCTTGAATCTGACAGCTTCCGCCGACTAATAATATCTGTTCGATATCTACTTTTTGGACACCTTTTCGCAAACCGAGGGTGAGAATTTCATCGATCGCATCGCGAAATTGTTCGAGTAATTGTCGCTGTTCTAATAGTTCTTCTAATTGCGATCGATCTAAAGTCAGATCGTAGGACATAAACGTATCTTCATCCAACCAACTTTCGCGCGCCTCGCGATCGGTAGTCAAGCGAATCTTTAAGCGTTCGGCGATCGCGAGTAGATTTTGCCAACCGACTTCACCGATGGTTTCTCGATCGCTATTTAATCGTATTAAATAATCTTCAATAATCCACCTGTCGATATCTTCACCACCCACATATACATCAGTCTTGGCTAATACCTCCGCCTGGAGTTTGACATCATCCGTACCCAATGGCGACGTTCTCACGAGACTCAAATCGAGCGTTCCGCCCCCAAAATCAGCCACTAACACGATCGAACCCGGACGTTGCACGGCATAGCCCAAAGCTGCTGCTGTCGATTCATCGACGAACTTAACCGTGGGTAATTTTAACTCAATCGCGACATCTTTAAACCAATCTAAATACCGCTCGAACGTACCGACGGGAACTGTAAAAATGACTAACGACGGTTCGATTTTGGCAGCCAACACTTCTTGCCAAATCTGAGTCAGAAATGCTACCGCCACACTATGGGAATCAAATACCTTATCCTCGATCGTTCGTGGTGGTATTTGAAAATCTGCCGCCAAATCGCGTTTAAACGCCCGAAAAAACCGTTGCGGTTGTGACAGTCCCAATCGCTGAGATCGCACCTTATCCCCGACGATAATTTCTCGCCCATTACCGACATATACTAAGCTCGGAATGACTGCGATCTCTCCACCAGTCGCGATCGTATCGCCCAAACTAAATACCCGCGACAAACTTGGAAACCTCAGCGTTTTTGGTGTCTGGGTATCGGGTTCTAAGATACTGACTACTGTATTGCTGGTGCCAAAATCGATCGCGATGGCTGTCATTTGGATTGGGGATTGGGGATTTCGGATTGGGGATTGGGGATTAATATTCGTAGGGTGTGTTATCGCGCTAGCGTAACGCACCATCATTTCGCATTCGCAGGTAAAGTACGGCTAACCTTGGCTGGTATAAGAATTCGATCGCCTTTCTGATAGCCGACAAACCGCACGTAAACCGATTCACCTGTTTGGATGTCTCCGACATCACTTTGATGGATCTGCGGGTCGTATCGCACCATTTCCCACGGTTTACCGATCGATTGACACTCCCAGAATTTAACGATATTTTCGAGGGATGTTAATAAAGCGACGATATTTCGAGCGGGTAAATCTGGTTGACTTTCTACCATCTTCCGCACGCTGGGATATTGAGTCAGGAGTGTTTGAATCTGCTCGAAGCCTCCATCGATCGCATCCGATCGAACTTGCGCTGCTTGTGTTTTCAATTCTTCCCGCAATCGTTGACATTGTTGTGTCAATCCGATAATTTCTGACTTCAATCTTGCTTTATCTACTTCACTAGTTTGGAGTTGAAATTTTATCTCTGTTAATTGAGATTGCAATTTCAGTTCGGTTGCTTGCGATCGCCCTTGTAATTGATTAATTTCTGTGGTTAAGCGTTGTTCTAATGCTACTCGATCGGCTGTCGCAATTTTAAGAGATCTCAAATAAAAAAATCCTAGTGTCACGATACTCGTGAAAAACCCCACCAATCCACCGATTAATTCTGGCTCCATTTTTATACCAATTTAAAATACAAAGGTGACAGATGGGTTTGCAGACTCCAGCCTAGCAGAGCTTTCCCAAGCCAAAATCCAAAATCCAAAATCCAAAATGTTATTACTATCCTTGAGTTTCGTTAGCTTGGGACTGCTCGTTGACGAGGTAATTATCCGCACCATCGTGGTATTCGGGTAATAGTTCCCGCGATTCGACTTTACCCAAGGATGCTTCGATATCTTGGGTAGCGAGGGTGCAGGTTTCGCCGCTACCATTGATGACAGTTTCGGTGACTTTGCCGTCTTTACCAATGCGGTATTCGATTTTTTGATATTCAGCCATGATTTTTTTTGGATGTTGGAGTTGCCGTCTTTACCAAAAAATATTGGTAGAGACATGTGGCATTTTACAGCGAAGTTCTTCAGGTGTGTTGGGATGCTCTGCTATTGCTCGTCCTAATTGATGTTTAATTTTTTCGGTATCTCTCCTGAAAAAAACTGGATGGACGATGATTTGCTCCATATAAATAGCCAGTTTTTCTAATATATAAGTAGGGGTTTGTGGATTTTTGGCTATTCCTACAGATGCTCCATTAGGTCTTGTGCCACATTCTATTACATCATTCATGATTTCTTCTAATATGTCTATAGTACTACTTGGATTGGCAGCAATCTGTATACGAACGCCAGGACGACCAAATTCAAGCAAGTATTGTAAAAATTCAATTGGTGTATCAGGATGATTAGCGATCACTTTCTGAGTATAGTAGTTTCCGTCTATAAATTTAGGATTTTCAAGAATCAATTGTGGCAAAATTGGGTTGCAGATAAAGTCAGTTGGAAACCAACGACCTAAATTTAATAGTAACTCGATTGGCGAATTGGGGTGTCTAGTAGCATCTCGGTAAATTTCACAAGCAACTTTAACAATTTGGACAATTTCAATCGAGATATTTAAGTCAACTAAGTTTTGATAATGCGTTTCTAAATCGACGTGCGCGTAACCAAAAGGATTGAAATCAAAATCGACAACATGACCGTAACGAAAAGGATTTAAATTAAATTTCTGCTTTAATTTAGACCATTCCTGAATATTTGCGGCTAATATTGCATTCATATTGCTAATATCGCCTAACTCAGACAATACATCTGGAGGTGTGTTCGGATTGTTAGCTAAGTTTTTTACAGTTGTCAGATCCTTAGATCGAGAAATTTCTGCGAGCAATTGAGGCTTAGAATCAGTGTCGTTGGCTAACATTCTAAATAATTCATTTTTCTCGGTTTCTTCCAATAAATTATCCAATAATGTGGATGCTAATTCACGAATTTCCTCAGCAGGATCTGCAAGGAATTGAATGACTAGATCGAGCGCATCTTTACCATATTGAATGGTATTATCTAAAGCCTGAAGTCTTACTGTTA
The DNA here is from genome assembly GCA_965246715.1 of Chamaesiphon sp. Classification (GTDB taxonomy): domain Bacteria; phylum Cyanobacteriota; class Cyanobacteriia; order Cyanobacteriales; family Chamaesiphonaceae; genus Chamaesiphon. Next base: position 137,177 of record CBDFFH010000002.1, read on the forward strand.
TAGATTCACTCTTTAACCGTTGTTTTACACCAGCTAAACCACCCAAAACAGCAGCATCGATCGGTGGTGGATTTTGTCCGCCGATAATTAGATCTGATTCGCGAGGAGTGAGTTCTGACATAGGTATCGACAGTGTGAGATTATTTCTATTATGCCCGTTTGGGCTATGAGGTTCGGTGATGACATGAACAAGATCCAAAATTCGATCGTCTGGTTCACCGGATTGAGCGGCGCGGGAAAAACCACGATTTGTCAACGAGTAGCCGCAGAACTCCAAATGCAGGGGCAAAAAGTCCACTGTCTCGATGGCGATACGCTCCGCCAAACCCTAACGGCTGACTTGGGATTTAGTCCGATCGATCGAGCCGAAAATATCCGCCGGATCGGGAATATCGCCCAGCAAATGACCCTAGAAGGCGCAATCGTCCTTGTTGCCGCGATCGCGCCATACCGACAGATGAGAGCGGCATTACGAGCGCAAATTGAGGCATTTGTAGAGGTGTACGTCAATGCCCCCCTCGCAATCTGCGAACAACGCGATCCGAAGGGATTGTATCGCCGTGCTAGAGCGGGGGAAATTAAGCAATTTACCGGAATCGACGATCCCTATGAGCCACCATTGAATCCTGAAATTACTTGTTATACCGATCGCGAATCGATCGCTCAAAGCACCCAGAAAGTCGTCGATTATTTACAATTTCACCATCGATTGTAGGATGGCATTGCCCGAATTACGGAATAAGCTGACATGCATTCAAATCGATCGTTCGTTGGCGGAGCCTCTCGTAAGAGAATCCGTCGATGATTAAGATCGCAAATAATCCTCAAATACTCACTGCGACTAGCCACTAGCCACTAGCCACTAGCCACTAAAACCATCAGCCATAACTCGATCTAGATGTCGAACAGCTTAGTGTGGAAGTTACGTAGTGTAATTTAATGCACTGGTGTCAGCAGAGTTAATACTCGATCGATATTTATCCTGAGATTTAAATACCCGATCGCATAATTGTCAATAACTAATATCACAATAATATCCTGGGTATGATATGTAACGATCGATCGATACATTACAAATATCGATAGATTTAATACATTTTTAATATTTAATGTCGATCGATAGCCGCTATAAATGCCTGCATTATTCTTACCAACAACGATTAAAAATTAGCAGCGATCGCGCAAAAAATTCCAGCCCTAATCCTGCCAATCATGATAAGTCGGCAATTTGGCTTAGTTGATTACATCATATTACTAATTGTGAAGAGCCGAGGTCGATCTGCTTAGAAAGCATGTTTTAATACAGTGACTGAGCGCTATGTTTTAAAACGCGGTAATAAGCTGAATCGAGCTTAGCTTCAGGTTGTAACGACATCAAACGATATCGATCGAGTTTTGTTTGTTGAAACTTAATTAATGCCTTGTATGAGTAAAATATAAAATTACATCCAAGTCGATAGCGAATATTTTTCGACAAAGGTAGAGTAATAATCGGCGAGACGAATCAGTCGAGCGATATCGGGCTGGGGCATTCGACCTCAGTAGTTTTGGTCGTTCACAGCTAAATATTTATTAATCTCCGCAGGCAATACTACCGTGTTAATTAAACAAGATATTTCAGACTCACATTCTTACCACCAAAGATTAAATATCGTCGATCGAGATCGAACGATTACTAAAGCCGATCGCGACCCAAATTACCTCAATCGCGATCGAGGAGCTAGTCTCGATTGCACTCATCACAGCCGTAAAAACTCTGGCGTGGCAGTCTTAGCGAGATCGCCGTCTGGCGAGTTATCAAGTTTGGGGAATGGAGTCGCTCGCCCGCACCTGATGGAGCATCTGCCGTTAAAGAGCCATCACACCAATCTTGGCAGCCTGCAAATAGTTACGCTGGAATGGCAATCGACATTTAAATTGGAGTACTGCCCGATCGTGGCAGATTACACGATCTGCTTACCGCTATATGGTTGTAGCGATCGCAACGATCGAGTTAGTCCCGTGTCAACAGCTACTGTGATCGATCCCGGTCGATCTTTTGCTGGGATTGCTGGTTCAGCGGGTTCCATCGCGTTCGTAGGGATCGATCGTGAGACGATCGAGAACGAGCTGGCAAAATTACTCGATCGGGCATTAAAACAACCGTTATTATTTGAGCCAACCATCGATCTCCGTACCGATTTTGGGATGAGTTTGAAGGAACTGATCGAATTTGTGGGACGACAGCGCGATCCAGCGTTGAATATTTCATCACCCTTGATGCAGGGAGAGTTAGCAGGGGCTTTATTGGCTTGCTTGCTTAAAGGAAGTTAAAAATAACTATTCTGATGAAATCCTGTATCACAGTCAGGGGGCTTTTGCCTGCTATGTCAATAAAGCTATTGCTTTCATCGAGTCTCATCTTCAGGACGAGATCGATCTCGCAGATATTGCTGGGGCAGTGAATATTTCGCCGAGGCTGCTCCAAAAAGCCTTTGCCCAACAATATGACTGTTCGCCCATGCGATTTGTCACCCGATCGCGGCTGCAGCGAATCCGGCAGGAATTGGAGCGAGCCAGTGGAGATACCCGGATTGTGGATGTGATGATGAATTATGGCATTACCCAAGGTGGGAAGTTTGCCAAAGAATATCAGCAGTTATTTGGCGAAAAACCCTCAGATACCTTGAAACGCGCCAATCAGATCGATCGAAAACACCCATCCGCTCTGGCAAGAAATCGACGATTTTCGCTCCGAGCAGATCGTCGGGGGAGTAGCTCCTGCAGCTCGCCGCAATCTCGATCTCCCGATCGATGGTTTCACGCTACCGCCCTTCTGGTGCGATCCTGCGATGTGGGGCAGTTATTTACGAATGATGGGGATACATTTAACCAACCAGTTGCTGCCATCTGCGATCGCTTTGCCGATCGACTAGCTCGAAATAAATTGAATATGCTCACATCTTGCATCAGTTTAAATCTACTATTGCTTAGCGTAGATCCAGGGTACCCACAAGGGGCACCCCTACAGGTTAATTGTGTAGGGGTGCCCCTTGTGGGTACCCTCAGCTTCCAGCTGGTGATCCTGTATTGGTGCCAGAGGTGAATATGCCAAATACGATCCGATCGGTCGATCTGACGTTCGCGATTGGCATTTCCCCACTCGGTTGCAACTTGTATTATGAACTCATGGAAGCACTCAACTGCTGCGCGATCGAGTTTACTACCCTTCACACCGAGTCCAATCTATCCGGGGATGAAGTAGTCAGCAAGAGCTTGCCAGTTGAGGGATCTCCACTTTCAATTCACCATATTTTCTGGAGCAGTAATATGACTACTAATTTTTGGATCGAAATTTCTGATGATTCCGCTCAAAATGTCAGTGGTGGTTTCAACAGCGCCTACGGGAATGTTTATTTCAGCGAATACTTTAACGTTTATAAAAACGTTTACTCTAACGTAGATCCTCGTGGTCACTTGGCAACTGCGGAGTCCGATGCTAAAGCATATGGCTATGGAACGGTCGCGCAGATCTTTACTTACACTGAAACCACTCCTTATAGCTCTTATGCACAAGGCACCAGTATCTCAGCAAGTAAATAACGACTATCTTGGTTAAAGTGTAACCGCCACCGACTGGTCTACTATCACGTTGTGTGGTTGGCGATCGAGGTAACTAGAGATGCGGTTAAATCTCCATACTCTCTGGTTATCCTCACTAATTTCCGATCGAGCTGGTGAAAATCGCCCGATCGAAACGTAGGGATATTTTATTATGAATTATTTTTTGCCATGAAAAGCGTTGATGAGAGCTACCGTAAGGAGCCTTTAGACGGCTTTTTCTTTGTAGAGATTTCAGATTTTGCTGCTGCCGCGATTGTCGGGGGTGCAGTTGCTGGAGTGAGTGCAACCGCCTATGCGTCTGGTAATTCAAGCTTGGCTTGGACGAATACCAGTACTAGTGCAACTCACTTGCCCTGGGGCGGATCGATCGCCCAAGGATACGGAACTGCGGTCGCGATCGGAAATAATCCATCGTCTAATGTGAATGCTTTCGGCAGCGGAGATATCGTACTGACATACAATTCGACTTACTCTACCAAAAAAAAATCGGTTTCTACCGGATATGTCTTCGCCCTCGACCTTCCGTGATTAAACTTCCAAGAAACAGGCACAGATTATGAAAACTACTAAATCGAGCTGTCGAGTAGTGCATCCTGACAGCTTTTGCTCAATTGAAGTCTCGGACACTGTCGCAGCCACCATCGTTGGGGGCATCGCGATTGCAGTTGGAGCCGAGTCATCTGCTGCTGGGAATTCAGGCTTTGTCTACATCGATCCAACTACTACGGCAGAATACCTGTCTTTTGATAGTGCGATCGGCAATGTTAAAGAAGTTGCTGCCACGCTCGAACAGATGGCATCTACTTATCAGACCAGTTACCAGAGCGGCGACAAGGTGTTTGGGTTTACCAAGAAGTACCATTGCTTTAAACATCAAGCTTGGATGATGGCGAAGGGATTTGGCTTCGCCATCGAGTATCCTTAACCGTCGCCGTACTCGTCCAGCCCTGCCCGTTCCTGAGAGTTAGTAGGGCTATTTCCCCGAATCGATCGGTAGTATTAATTGAGGCACACACTCATGCCATATTCCTGCACCCTCCAACATAGTGAAGAAGACTGTGGCGCAGCTTGTCTGGCTACCGTTGCGAAGCATTATGGGCGGAACTTCACACTTGCCCGGATTCGGGATGCGGTGGGGACGGGATCTCGCGGTACGACCTTACTGGGCTTGCGGCGGGGTGCAGAAGCATTGGGGTTTCATGCGCGCCAAGCCCAGGCGACTCTAGACGCGATCGAGCATTTAAATCGAGCACCTTTACCTTTAGTCATTCATTGGCAGGGCAATCACTGGGTCGTACTCTACCGCCAGCGGGGGAAGAAATATATTATCGCCGATCCGGCAGTCGGCATTCGGTATTTAACCAAACAAGAACTACTAGATGGGTGGTCGAATGGTTTGATGCTGGTGTTGCAGCCCGACGAGGAGCGATTTTACGAACAGCCCAATGATAAAGTTGGCGGATTCGGGCGATTTCTCCGCCGAGTTTTTCCGTATCGGTGGATTCTGCTCCAAGCGATCGTTATTAACATCGCGATCGGCATCTTGGCGCTGGCGCTACCGATTCTGATGCAGATCCTGACCGATGATGTGCTCGTCAGGGGGGATTTACAGCTACTGACGACGGTAGCGATCGCGGTAATTACGATGAACTTGTTTCGGAGCGCGATCGGGTTGATTCAGTCCCATTTAGTGGGACATTTCGGTCAGCGATTGCAATTGGGGCTGACTCTCGACTATGGTTTCAACCTGCTGCGCCTGCCTTTATCCTATTTCGACGCTCACCGCAGTGGCGAAGTCATCAGTCGGTTGGGGGATGTCCGCACCGTCAATAATTTAGTCGGGCAGATCGTCCTCGGTTTGCCCAGTCAGTTTTTTATTGCGATCGTCTCGCTGGTGTTGATGCTCCTCTACACCTGGCAACTCAGCCTCGCGGCGATCGCGGCTTTTGTCCTCCTCACACTAGTCAACCTCTTATTTCTCCCCGCACTGCGCCAAAAAACTCGCAGCCTGCTCGTCGAAGGGACGGAAAATCAAGGATTTTTAGTTGAAACCTTCCGCAGCGCCTTAGTCCTCAAAACGACGCAAGCCACACCCCAAGTTTGGGATGAGTATCAGTTGAATTTTGGGCGACTGGCAAATCTGAGTTGGGGCGCGATGAAACTGGGCATGTATAGCTCTACGCTGACAGGGATTATCTCTAACTTAACCACGATCGGCTTACTCTGGTTTGGGAGTTATCTAGTCATCGATCGCACCCTCTCGATCGGTCAGTTAATCTCATTTAATGGGATGAGTAGTAACTTTCTCGGATTTCTGAGTGCGGTTGTCGGTTTGACCGATGAATTTATTACCGCCCAGATTGTGATTCAACGGCTCTCGGAAGTGCTCGATGCCCAGCCAGAGGAAGCTTATACTACGTCTAAGCCGTGGGCTGATATTCCCCAAGATGCCAATATTTCTTGCCTGCAAGTTAATTTTCACCATGCGGGACGAGTCACGCTGCTAAAGGATTTCAACCTAACTATTCCCGGCGGGAAAGTTATCGCCCTGATCGGCGAATCTGGCTGCGGAAAGAGTACGCTTGCCAAACTCATTGCTGGATTGTACCCACTTCAGTCGGGGAATATCCGCTACGGGGTATACAACCAGCAAGATTTAGCCCTAGAATGCTTGCGCCAACAAGTAGTATTAGTCGTCCAGGATGCCCAATTTTGGAGCCGATCGATTATCGATAATTTCCGGCTTGCCTATCCCAATCTCTCGTTCGAGCGGATCGTGCGCGCTTGTCAAATTGCTGGAGCGGATGAGTTTATTAGCGAATTACCGGATAAGTATCAGACCGTATTGGGCGAATTTGGCGCAAACCTGTCCGGCGGCCAAAAACAACGGTTGGCACTCGCCCGTGCCTTAGTCACTGCTCCATCCGTACTGATCTTAGATGAATCCACTGGCGCACTCGATCCAACGACTGAAACTGAGGTGTTGGAGCGAGTGCTGGCATCCCGCAAACAGCGCACCACGATCCTAATTAGCCATCGTCCCCGCGTTGTGCTCCGTGCCGATCTGGTCGTCTATCTCGATCGCGGTGAGCTGAAACTTATGGGTACTCCGAGTGACTTATTAAGCATTGCTGGCGCGCATCAAAATTTTTTGAAGCCCTAAAATATTATTTTTTTAGAATTAACTGTTGAATATTTATTGGTACAGGTAATATGAGCAACCGTAACCTCCTCAATGGCAAAAGCGATCGTGATTTTAGCGACGGCAAAATGTTTACGACCAACTTCTCCACCACGAGTGGTTATATCCGCTCCCAATTTAAGGAGAGTGCCTTAAATCCGAGTGATACTTCGATAACTCTACCCGAACCGAGTGGTTCTCTAGTCGCGGCACCAGAACCGAGCGGTGCGTTAGTTCCGTATCAGCCTAATGTCGGGGATCTCTGTCGCCAAACTACACCAGATGATTATTTGCCCTCGATCGGTCGATTTCTACCGATTTGCGGCGCAGGCATGGTGGGGTTATTTTGCATGGCGATCGGTCTGAGTTCGATTTTAAAATATAAGACTACCGTTCAAGCTTCTGCAACGATTCGGCCCAACGGCGAACTGCGGATCGTTCAATCCGCGATCGACGGTTCGGTAGTGAGTATCCGCGTGCGGGACAATCAAGTCGTCAAACCGGGAGAGATCGTCGCCACTGTCAGAGATTTACGGCTCGAAAGTAAATTACAAACCAAGCGCGCTCAATTAATCGGCGACATTCACAAAGGTAAGCAACAGATCGGTAAAATTGACGCTCAAATTCTCGCGCTCCAGCATCAAAGTATGGGCGAACTGGAGCAAACAGATCGATCGATTGCTGGGATCGAATCCGAACGCAGTCGTGCGGAGCGCGACTATCGCGACAAACAACGCATCAGTCGCGCCGAAGTTACGGAAGCTACCGCCAATATCGAAACTGCCAAGAAAGATAAACAAGCCGCCGAGATGGAATTACTCGTCGCCAATGCTAATTTAAAATCGATTCAAGCCGCTCATCAAGCTGCGGTGGCCAAACGCGATCGTTATCAAGACGCAGGTACGGCAGGGGCGATTCCCCAAAATCAAGTGGAAGAAGCCCAACTCGCTGCCGAACAACAAGCCCAAGCCATTGCTGCCCAACAAGCGACGATTGCCAAGCAAACCCAAACCATCGCCCGCTTGCACCAAATCATCGTCTCAGCACAAGCTAGAGCGACCCGGATTCAGGTTGCCCTCGATCCCAGTCATGCCGAAGTCGAACAAATCGCCCATAAAATCGAGCGCGAACGGGCAAATAGCAAAACAACAATCGCCCGGTTCCAGCAAGAGCGCCAAAAACTGCTCCAACAACGGGTCGAGATCGCTAATCAAATTGTTACTACCAAGCGCGAAATCGCCCAAATTGCTACCGATCTCCAGCCTACCGCGATCGTTGCGCCGATCGCTGGCACGATCCAGGACTTGACACTGCGAAATAATCATCAGGTCGTACATTCCGGCGATAGTCTGGCGCGAATTTTGCCTACTGGTACGGCAATGCAAATTAAGGCTTATGTTGCCCTTGCGGATATTGGCAAGGTAAATATCGGGCAAACGGTGCAAATGCGTGTATCCGCCTGTCCGTATACCGAAAATGGCGTGTTGGCAGGGAAAGTAACTGAGGTCTCTGCTGATGCCAAGTCGAGCGATAAAACTGCTGCTAGCGCGCAGCAATTACCATCAGCAGCCAATAGCTATGCGGTCACGATCGAACCAGCTACCGCTAGTATCGGTACTGGTAAAAGTAAATGCCACATGCGCTCGGGCATGGAAGGTCGAGTGGATATTATTTCTAAGGAAGAAACCATCCTCCAATTCATGCTGCAAAAGGCGCGGTTATTAGTCAATTCTTAAAAATCCACACTACTCCAGATCGCCAGTAACCCCAGCCATAATAGAAAACTATAGCGGGTCAGATTCAGAGCTTGCTCGATAATTTCCGGTGAGATCGATCGAGTTGCATCGCCCAATAGTGGCTTCTCCTGTATTTGCCCTCGATAGTAATTGATGCCCCCAACTTGCACCCCCAATGCTGCGGCGTAGGCGCATTCACTCCAGCCAGAATTGGGACTAGGATCTTGACGCGCATCGCGCCAACACAGTCGCCAGACAATCAGCGGTTTACCAGAAATGATGCTCAGGGTGAGGACGGTAAGCCGACAGGGGAGCCAAGTCAGCACATCCTCAGTTTTGGCACTACACCAGCCGAGATCGGCGTATGGCTCGCGACGATAGCCAACCATTGAATCGAGGGTACTGGCGGCTTTGTAGGCCATTGCCAGCGGTACGGCTCCGATCGCGGGGATAAATGCGCCGACGATCGCGTAGAATAATGGAGCCATCACACCATCAACAGCATTTTCGGTAATGGTTTCGAGGATCGCACGATAGATATCGGGAATGGTGAGTTTATCGGTATCGCGACCGACATACATCCTTAATTGCGATCGGGCCGCAGCCAGATCATCAGTCTTTATAGCTGCGACAACATCCTCAGCTGCTTTCCGGAGACTTTTGCCAGCAAAACAACTAGCTAAGGCGATCGATCTTACGGCCATTCCCCACCACGGATGCAACCACTGACAAACATCGATTAGCAGCCAACTCACGATCGCCGTACCCAAGATTAAACCCCAGCACAATACCACTCCAGCCAGCCGGCGCGAATCCGGATGCAGGCAATATTTGAGGGCGGTCTGGGTAAATCTGTGGATAAACCAGCCCATGACCTGAACTGGATGCAAGCATTCCCACGGATCGCCAATCAGGTAGTCTAGATACGCCGCAATAAACAGGAAATAGTAGAGATGAGCGCTTAGCAAGTAAGTAACGTGAGTTCGGGACAAGAATTTAAGCTGCGCCCCCAATTCAAGTACCAGACGATCGATAAACACCACCCACAGATCGACCCATAGTGCGGAGCTAATGCGAAGCGCTCTGTGCTGCTTACAAACTAACCCTTGTGCAGGGGAGTTTGAGGGGCGGCACTCCGCTCCTCAACGGGGGGTCTGGGGGTTCCGACCCCCAGATTCGGGTTTTTGCTGCTCACAATAACTTAGAACCAAGCACCAGTCCAAGAATGGTCTAAAAGGGAAATCCTTAACCCGAACTGACGTTAGATTAATTGTCAAGCGGCATTTTAGGCGATTGCTGACGCAGACTGCAAGCCGTTCGACACACAGGTAAAAGCCAGCAAGAGGTTTGCCAGCCCACAGCAACGATCTTTGCTCGAGCGAAACTCAGTAGCTACTATCGTCAGGGACAGCATGGACTGTCAGCTCGTGATTTGCCCCGTTCAGCCTGTCAGAAATTGCTTTGCGCCACTCCAGACTGATTGTGGGGTCGGCCAAGATTTCCACTGCTGCTTGACGATATGCCGCACTAGTAGTTGCATCGACGCGATCGATCGATTCCAGGTTTTTGTAGACGGTTTCTAGAGAAGGTTGCACGATCGGTACCTCTATTAGTTAGTTTAGAATAGGTAAAAACGTTTTATCAGCACATTTCGACAATTCGATCGTTAGGGTAAGTCGGTATTGCCCATCAGGAATCGATCGCATTCACGCGCGGCACCGCGACCTTCATTAATCGCCCAGACGACCAAACTTTGACCGCGCCGACAGTCACCTGCGGCAAATACGCCCGGAAGACTGGTAGTATAGCGATCGTGGTCGGCTTTGATATTGCTCCGAGCATCTTTCTCGACACCGAGAGCATCGATTAATGGCTGTTCGGGGCCGAGGAAGCCCATCGCTAATAAAACGAGTTGTGCGGGAACCACCCGTTCGCTACCAGGAATGTGGTTGAGGACGAATTGACCTTTTTCGTTTTTCTCCCACTGGACATTGACGATGTGAACGGCGGTAACATTCCCGTTTTCATCGCCTTCAAATTTGGTGGCGGTGGTGAGATATGCGCGCGGATCTGCGCCAAATTTGGCAGCAGCTTCTTCTTGCCCATAGTCCATTTTGTAGACTTTCGGCCATTCTGGCCAGGGATTATCCTGGGCACGGGTGAGGGGTGGCGTGGGCATGATCTCCAGTTGGGTGGCATTGGTACAACCGTGGCGAATGGAGGTACCGACACAATCGGTACCAGTGTCACCACCACCGATGATGACAACGTTTTTGCCTGCGGCGGAGATGAAGTTTGGATGTTCGCTGTTGTCTAAGACTGTTTGAGTATTGGCAGTCAGAAAGTCCATGGCGAAGTGGATGCCTTGGAGTTGGCGACCTTCGATCGGTAGATCTCGAGGTTTAGTCGCACCAGTGCAAAGTACGACGGCAGCGTACTGAGATAGAAGGTCGGCGGTGGGAATATCTTTGCCAACTTCAACGTTACATTTAAATACGATCCCTTCGGCTTCGAGCAGTTGGAGGCGACGGAAGACGACTTGCTCTTTCGCCAACTTCATGTTGGGAATACCATACATTAGCAGTCCGCCTGGTCTGTCCGCGCGTTCTAATACGGTGACCAAATGTCCAGCTTTATTCAATTGAGCTGCTGCGGCAAGTCCCGCAGGGCCAGAGCCAATCACGGCAACTTTTTTGCCTGTTCGTTTGGCTGGCGGTTCGGCAACGATCCAGCCTTCTTCCCAGCCTTTATCCACGATCGCGTGTTCGATACTCTTAATCGTCACCGCCGGGTTATGGATGCCCAATACACAAGAGCCTTCACATGGTGCAGGGCAGACTCTGCCAGTAAATTCAGGGAAATTATTGGTTTTGTGCAGTCTGTCTAGCGCTTCGCGCCAGAGTCCGCGATATACGAGGTCGTTCCATTCGGGGATCAGGTTATTGATCGGACAACCACTCGCCATCCCACTAATCAAGGTACCAGTATGACAGAACGGCGTGCCACAATCCATACACCTTGCGCCCTGATTGCGGAGTTTGTCATCGGGCAGCGGAATGTGGAATTCATCCCAGTTGTGGATGCGATCGAGTGGCGCGATGTCGCCTTCTACTTCACGGCGATATTCGATAAAGCCTGTTGGTTTGCCCATTTTATTTATAATTATTTGTAGCACGGTCAGTCGTTGACATTTATTTAGTTACGCTAGTGGCAACTTACAAGGTGACTGACCTGTCTATAGTTTAGCGATACCTACTCTATGCTATTTTCTAAACGTGTCTGTGGCGATCGACTGCAACAAATATTTGTTAGCTGATACAAATATTTAACTACAGTAAACCTCCTGCCTAAATTCCTTACAAATTTATTCGCCAGACTACTAAATAAACTACAGAGATTCGATCGCTGGCGGCAATTATTTAAACCGAGCGAACTCTAGCTAGCACGAGTCGATCCCATTATCTCAGTGCTAATTCCTCCGAACACATCATCAAACCAGGCACACACACCGAATCCCCCAATTTCAACCCTTGTGCGGTACCGCAACGGCGCAAATATCCTTAACCTGTTGGCGGAGCCTCGGTGCAAGGGGAAACTCACATTATTTAACTACCGACTTAATCTCGATCGATTTACCTCTTTCCCCAATCCCGATCCAGCCACCATCACCACTAGCGATCGCACAGTATCTAGTCGGACAAATCACCACGATCGACCCATCTGCTTTAGAAAAAGTATATTCGTTTAAGCTATTACTACTTAATTCTTTGATGATTTTTTTGGTATCTTCTTCAGTCGGCGTAAAACTTGGTTCGTTTCCAGATTGAGAGAAACTACTTACATTCGTAACGGGAACCTCAGCTCGGGTGATTTGAGAATAGGTTGTTTGACACTGACGACTACTCAGATCGTCGCGATCGATAACAGGCATCGTATTAATAATCGCTCGCCGATAAGCTCTTCTACGAGGTTGGCAATCGATCGAATTATTTCTTGCATTATACCATTCAAGTTGGGCGGCTTCTCTTTTTCTGGATACTTCCTCTTGGTATTTCGCCCGAGTTTGAGCGATTAACTTAGTTTTTTCACTCTCGATATTCGTAAATATTTCTTGACAACTAGCTGGGCTTTCTCCACATGCTTTATATCTAATTTCCGTGGTAGGAACGAGCTTGAGTGTAGATGTCGAATTGACTCGAATCATCTGGTCTTGGGCGCAGCTATTAGCGCCGATCGAGATTGCCACGATCGAGATCGCGCCATATATATGCTTGCTAGGAAATTCCACAACCTACACCATCATTGATTGACGATCGTATATCCAGCGATCGTTAGTGCAGATCCGGATGAAAATTAATCTGTAATTATATATCCCGACAGTTTCATTTAATCCGCCGATAATTACAACTACCAACGGTTGCTGTCCTGGAGATCGACCCTATAACATCGATCCAGCAACACCCGATCGATTAGTTTCGATATTAGCTACTACGGCATCAAAATCCGAATCATCTTTAAAAATACCTGCAAAATTTAATATCGGATGCTCCTCTTCGATCGATCCCAGCCGCTGTTTTACCTCTTCTGTTGTCAGAGTTGGACTTTTACTCTGGCGAATCGCTAACAATTGCTCAATAACTGCTGGATTAACTTCTAGCCCAACATCTGGATCTATGTACCGATAGCACTTTTCGTCGATATATTCTTCTACTCTACTTTAGTCGCTATGTCTACTATATCTGAGATTCGATCGCACATCACCCCAAACCCGATCGATCCTAGCAACACCCGATCGATTAGGCTTTGCCTACGCTACGCGAACGCAAGCAAATAAATCGACATTAATATCACCATTGGATTGTGCCAGAGACAATCGGGTAATAGTAGAATAGGATATGCACTCGACCGAAAGTGACAAGATTAAATTCATTCCATGAAGTTACCAAACCCAAATTTAGCAGTCATTGACGCTCGCAAATTAGCTGGATATAGTCTAAATTTAGACCATGATGAAGGCAAACATAAAGCACGGTGTTTAAGGCGGCTTTAAATATGGATGTATCTCATCTTGAAGAACTCAAGCAAGCTTTGCGATCGGCATTGGAGAGTCACGATGCGGTTCCTGCTGCGAGAAATGCTTATGGGCAAAAGTATGTTATTGATTTTCCATTAACTCGTGAGGAGAAGACTGCCATAATTCACAGTGTATGGATAGTTAAAGACAATGAAGATTTTCCTCGTTTAATTACTTGTTATATTCTCTAGGATGAGGTGGTTTTTATGAAGTTATTAGATGTTGTGGCACTATTGGAAGATTTACCAGAATTAAGTTTAGTTCGCGGTCAAGTTGGTACGATCGTGGAAGAATACGAACCGGATGTATTTGAAGTTGAGTTTAGCGACACTAATGGTCGTGCTTATGCGATCGAGACATTAAATTCTGCTCAATTATTAGTTCTTCATCACCAAGGAAAAGAATTAATAATGGCTGGATAACGATCGAATCTAAACAACGATCGAATCCTACCACCACCCGATCGAATCCAAACAACGATCGATCGCAACAACACCAGATCGATTAAGTTTTACCTACGCTACGATATCGAACCCAAAGAAATTAACATTAATATCACCCTTATATCAAACATCTGAACTATGATTAGAATGATTTCAGGATGGACTACGATCGTTTCTAGGGCTAAATTATAGTCGATCGTTCATCACCTCAAACCTGCTAAATTAACAGATGAGACATACCTATCATCAAATCCAGCAGTGGCTAAACTACCAGACTCCATAATCACCGATATTTTTACTCTACAACGCAGACTAATTGAGTGCATCGATGCTACCACGGCAATGGAGTTCCGATTATTCCAAGAAATCGGCGAAACGCCAGAAACAATACCAGAACTAGATGAACTCCAGAAGATCGAAGAGCGGTTACTATCTTCACACTCCCGCTTGTATAACCTGCTGTTGAGAGTTGCCCAATCTCAGCCAATCGCCTCCAAGGGTGTGCTAGATTTATTGTATGAGTCAATCGAGCTAGCTCAAGCCTGCTTAGATACCAGTATTGCTAGCCTACAAGACATTCAACGTAATTGGAATTAGTCATGAACACCCAATGTAGAATTCCCGACCCAGAAACTAGAGCCAAATCTGTTGCTAATTTGAGAGAGGCTTGTCGTCAGTTAGACTTGTTAAATCTGAAGCTTGATGAAGCGATCGCACTAGCAGACGCAGATTTACTCAAACAACGTCAGGCAAGATTATTATATAAATCTAATTATCTACCAACAGAACAGATCGAAAGCTAAGGGACTAGCTTAAAAATAGAGTACCAGCTATTCTGAGAGAGTCAGAAATAGAAGCAGCAGCAAAATGAGATTGAGTGAAGAAATCAAATCGACATTTAAAGATGCAGCCAAAAAGCTAACTGGGAGCAAAAAAAGAGAATTCACAGCCAAAGTAACAGAAGACTATCTGGGTAGTTCAGCACGTCGAGCAGAAAGCGTGTTTGGGTGGAAACGTCAGAGTGTGGAACTAGGATTGCAAGAACGGCGAACAGGAATTGTCTGTGTCGAGAACTATCAAGCCAGAGGAAGACAAAAAAGTGAAGAGTTGAAACCGAAGCTAGCGATAGATATACTGTCACTGATAGAAGGGAAATCCCAAGCAGACCCAAAACTTCAATCAACCTTCGCCTATACCAGGATTAGTGCTAGAGCGGTGCGAGAGGCGTTGCTTTGTGAAAAAGGATACGAAGAAGAAGTAGAACTACCAAATCGACAGACGATTGGTGAGATTCTAAATCGGCTGGGATATCGCCTAAAAAAACCCAAAAAACTAAGCCATTGAAGAAGATTGCCGAAACAGACGCAATTTTTGAGAATGTGTGGGCGGAAAATCGAGCAGCAGACGAAAATATCCAATCATTGTAATCGGACTCAATTTATCAAACGAATGGTGGAATTCTCTCAAGTCAATAACTTACAAATTCGACTGATTTACTATCCTCCTGATCACAGCAAATACAATCCAATTGAGCGATGTTGGGCTGTACTGGAACACTATTGGAATGGCACTGTCTTGGACTCGGTATCCACTGCTCTCAAGTGGGCGGCAAATATGACTTGGAAAGGTATTTCACCCATTGTCCATTTAGTCACAACCACTTATCCCAAGGGGGTTAAGGTTCTACCCTTCGAGCTACAAAAATACCTGGACTTCTGGCATCGCTCAGAAACTCTACCTCAATGGGATATCACTATTACTTCTGGCTGATTGGTACTTTATTTTTAAGCTTGTCCCTAATTGTAGAATACTCATCAGAGTCGATCGAACCCAAACATCGATCGAATCCCACCACCCCCAAATCGATATTAATAGATCGATCGCGTATCATATCAGATGATTGGCTCCGCACCAACACCGCCCTGAACTGTAAGTTCGGGCTAATAGCAAAAGTCCTCTGAAGAGGACTGCATAGAATTCAATTAGTTCGTTTCAACGAACTTTTGTTATTAGCCCCAAATTCATTTGAGGGCGGTGTTAGTGCGAAGCTAAGAATCTTTAACTGGAGATCGATCCCACCAACACCCGATCGAATCCATAAAGAGATCGAATCAAAACAGATCGATTCCGCAAAGCAGAGGCTACGCCAACGCACCAACACCCATCGCCTAACATACTCAAAGCCTAATCACCCTTATCTAGATCGATCTGTCCCGAACTATGATGAGAATGATTTCTGGATAGACTATGATTATTTCTAGGGATAAATCATAGTCCATCTCTTAATCAGATAAATCAAAGTTCCAGACATTAATATCACCCTTGCATCATACCAAAATCGATTAGGCTTCGCCTACTCTATGCGATCGAGTGTCAATATTAATTTGCCAGAGGGATCGTCCAATCTTCAATTGACAAACCTGATATTTGACCAAAATCAGATGAATTTCTTGTCAATAGTATTGACCGATTGACAATGGTTATTGCTGCAATCTTTAAATCCATCGTGCCTAACCTTGGATAAGCTTTTCTCAGGCGATTAAACTGTCTCACTGCACCTAAGTCAAATTCAATCACTGGGCATCAGTTGATTTTTAAGCTGTTTATAAGCTTCAACCTGCTTATCCTCGTTTTGCGCTTTGGCGATGTAACTCAACCATCCACGCATTTGTTCTTCATAGCTAATAATGGTTGTTGAAATCTGAGCTGGATCGATCGCCATCATTCGCTGTAACAGCGGTTGGGCACTAGCTCCTTTACGCTCTAAAACGCTGAGATGATCTGTATCTAGTATATACATCTATTCCGCTACTGTATCGACAGCAGTTGTTCGATCGGATTCTCGATACTCACGCCCCAATTTCATTGCTTCATCATAAGCAGAATTTTCAGCAAAGGTGCCAGCTATTTTTTCCCACCAAGGTAAATCGGCTGGATTTGAATCGATTTTACGTTTTAGTCGATCGACTTCAGCTTCTAATAATGTCAGCCGTTCTTCTAGTTGCTCTGGCATGATTTATTAATCCTTTCTAGCTCTAGTACTATTATATCCAATATTCGATCGAATCCACATATAAAACGATCGAATCAAAACCGATCGACTGGAGCAAAGCTGAGGCTACGCTAACGAAGCAACACCCATCGATCGACAGATCCAAAGCCTAATCACCCTTATCTAAATCAATCCGTCCCGAACTATAATGAGAATGATTTCTGGATAGACTATGATTATTTCTAGGGATAAATCATAGTCCATCTCTTAATCCGGTAAATCAAAGTTCCAGACATTAATATCATCGCGCATCATACCAAAATTGATCGCGTAGCGTGCCATCGGCAATCGAGTGTCAATATCGATCGAACAATTGGGCATAATAGATCGAACCGCAACCATCCCTATAAATATCCAATTTTACAGTTAAAATATGTTTATAGGAGGAAAAAATCAATGTCTACATACGATGATTTGAAAGCTATTGCTTATATCGAACAAGCAATTCGGGAAGGTCGCGATCCCGCAGGTGGCCCATTTGTTTTTCCTGGCACACCCACGAGCGATATTCGTAAATTTATCGACCGAAATGGACACGAAAGTTACCGAGATGAGATTGCCAAGGCTAAAATCCGTATCAATCCCAGCAATGATCGCGATCTTGATGTTCGTAACTATCAAGATCGTCTCCGCAGACGTGAGAGAGAATATGAAGATGAGCAGGAAAAAATTAAAAGAAATCAATATCAAAGTTCCCAATCTTTCCCAGCAACTTATAATTCAATCTCCAACCCCGCTCACACTGATGAACTTTGTAAGCAAATTATTCGAGATTTAGAAAAATCCCTGTCTAGTTATGATTCAAGTCATGGCTTTGAATTTATAGCTTCATCCTTAGAAGCTATAAATTCTGCCTTGAAAATCAGCAAGACTCCTACTTGGTTTGAAAGTGAGTTATTACTCTTAAAAACAAAATTTAATGATATAGCCAAAGATGCAGCAAAAATCGATGAAGTTTGCAAGCAAGTTATTCAAGAACTAGAAAAAACCTTGTCTGGTAATTATTCAAGTGCTGACTGGGAAAAATTGAATACAGGTCTAAAAACTATAAGTGAGGCTTTGCAAATCAGTGGCAATCCTACTTGGTTTAGAAATAAGTTGCAGGAATTAGAAAGTAAGTTTCATCATAGAAAATTTGCAAAGATTAGCATCGATATAAAGCACAAAAGTTCTGAGCCTCTCTCTGATAATGAAATCAAGCTTTTGACAAATGCGCCCGATGAATCCAAAAACCGCTGTACGATGAATCCCAATTATTTTAAGAAAAAGTTTTGGATGTAGCAACCTATGTAGTGAGCACTGTTCACTACATAGGTTGCAGTCGATTATTAAACTTGTTCCTGTCTCACTTCAACCAACACTAAGCACTAAAATACTTAGCCGTTGGATGATAGACAATCAACGCAGTAGTAGACTGCTCAGGATATAGCTGCTCGCTCTCATCCATCGTCATCCCCATCCGCTCGGTACCCATGATTTTCAACTGCTGCAACTGATCCGCCACATTCGGACAAGCTGGATAGCCGAAACTATACCGCGAACCCTGATAGCGTTGCGCTAACATATCCCGAATATTATCAGGCTCTAAATCGCCATAACCCAACTCCTTGCGGATGCGGGCATGTCCCCATTCGGCTAATCCTTCGGCCATTTGGACAGCCATCCCGTGGAAGTAGAGATAGTTCGCATAGTTATCGGCTTTGAATAACACTTGGGCTTGCTTGCTGGCGACTTCGCCCATCGTCACGGCTTGCATCGGGAATACGTCGAACTTATTCTCTGAGAGGGGGCGGAAGAAATCAGCCAGACAGAGGCGACGCAGGGATTTTTGGCGGGGGAATGTCCAGGTGACGACAGGGGTGGCGGTTTGGGGGGTTAAGCCTTGCTCGATGACGCTGGGATCGTAGACGTGGACGGAGTTACCTTCGGCGGTACAGGGGAAGTAGCCATAGATGAGTTGGGGTTCTAGCCATTCTCCGGTGAGGATTTTGGCTTTCCATTCTTCGAGGATGGGGTGGACTTTATCGGCGAGGAATGCGTCGTATTCTTCTCGGGATTGCTCTTTGGGTTTGCGGAATTGCCATTGTCCGGCGATGAGGGCTTGGAGATCCATGTGCCAGAATAGATCTTCGAGGGCGATCTCATCTTTGAGGATTTTGGTGCCCCAGAATGGTGGTGTAGGCCTGTCGATATCTAATGATACATCTGCCGATCGCACGGTATCAATTACCGCTGGTTCTTTGCTCTCTTCAGTCTGCTCTTTTGGCTCTTCAATTTCGACGGCGGCTTTAATCGGGTTGCCATCATCATCGAGGAAACCGTGGGTGTCGTCCCACTTGTTGCTCTGTTTAGCAGGCATCAGGGCATCCATAAAGTTCAAATCGGCAAAAGCATCTTTACCGTAGATTACCTGTCCGTTATAAGCCTGCTGACAGTCTTTGTAGACAAATTTGGGGGTGAGCGCAGCACCGCCGAGGATGATTGGGATCGTGATGCCTTTTTCGTTGAAAACTTCGAGGTTTTCTTTCATGAAAGCGGTGGATTTGACCAGCAGTCCGCTCATGGCGATACAGTCGGGTTTGTGGGTTTCGTAAGCTTGAACGATCGCTTCTACGGATTGTTTAATCCCCATATTGACGACTTCATAACCATTGTTGGTGAGGATGATATCGACGAGGTTTTTACCAATATCATGCACGTCCCCTTTGACGGTAGCAATTACAAATTTACCCTATTATTTAATTCTAGCAGTCCATGAACTTATTCAGTATTATTTGAATACTAAAAAGTGTTCCTGTTGCTGATTCTTGTTTTTCGACAAAACCACGTCTACCTAAAGATTGCAAGGCATTAAATAAGTCTGGTGGAGATATTTGGGTGAACTCTATCAATTGAGAAATAGAAACTGTATGAGGTTGATTTGCGATCGATAGCATGACTTGTTTCTCTAATGCTGAAAGTCGATCGAACTGAGAATTCAAGATCGATCGTAGATCGTCTGGTAGAAGCAACGTTTCATATTTAGCTAATTCACCAACTCTACCACCAAATAAATCTTTAACCATTGTGGCAACTATTTTTAGCCATAATGGATTCCCTTGATATTGGTTAATCAAATCCGTCCACTTTGATTCTTCGGTTAAACCTTTATCCTTGAGTATTTCTCTGGCGGATTCACCCAAGCTATTCAGTTGTAATGTCTGAACTAATTTACTTTTCCCTTCTAATAGATCGATCTCTCTCGGCTTGTCCCAGCTTAAAAGTAAAACACAGCTTTGATGATTTGATTCTTTGATTCGTTTGAGTAACAAGCCATAATCTTCACAGCCTTCTGCATAAGTACTTGCTAATTGTCCATTGCTGAAGACTCTATGAAAATCATCTAGGATAATTAGATAACGTTGCTTTTGTAAATGCTCGATCGAGCGTGATATTCTAGCGGCTACATCTAAATTTGGATCGATCTTTAGATCGGGAGAAAGAGACGGTAGCAGATCTTTATCCATGAATTCAACTATCGATCGCTGACAACCGAGGTTTAGCCAGACAACTCGATCGAACTCATCCCCAATCTCTTCTAATAATTGTCTAACTAGAGCAGTTTTACCAATCCCACTCATGCCGAAGATAGTGACAATCCGACAATGTTCTGTTACTACCCATTGTTTTAGTTGGTTTAGTTCGCTATTACGTCCATAGAATGGAAAAAGATCGGGAATATTACCCACATCTTTTTTCACTTTGACTAAACCATTGTTTGATTTTATGTTGGTTGGATCTTCTGGTCGATTACCATTTTTGGACTCTGAACAGAAGTTGATATTACCAATCCGTACAACATCTTTCACATGATGTGAAGAAACAATAGAAAATTGATACCGCTCGATCGCAGACTTGAGATTAGATTTACTTACCTTTTCACCGATCGTATCTGAAAGTGTCTTCCACAGGTTTGATGCCATATCTGTGACATGACCTTCACTACAATTAGACTCCTCGGCTATTTTTGAGTACTTCTTACCTTCATACACTCCTTGGACGATCGATTTCTGCAAGTCATCTAGATATTTGCTAGTCGATTCAAACACCAGATCGTCGGCAATTTTCAGGACTTCGGCAATATCCATAGTGGAGCGTGTGGTAGGTTTTCTCTATTGTAGTCCTATTTTTTCCAGTTTTTTCTGGTCTGAGAATATTTTTTCCGAGGTTGGC
Source organism: Chamaesiphon sp. (assembly GCA_965246715.1). Taxonomy (GTDB): domain Bacteria; phylum Cyanobacteriota; class Cyanobacteriia; order Cyanobacteriales; family Chamaesiphonaceae; genus Chamaesiphon. The sequence continues at coordinate 158,478 of CBDFFH010000002.1, forward strand.
AGATGATTTTAGTTGAAATTTAGATTGTTTTTGTTTGTAACTACCTATTTTTTCCTAGTGAGAGTTAAGACAGGAATGGGAAATATAACAATAGCCGAGGAAAATATATTTCCAAAGCCATTTTAATGAATCTACTTACAGTGATTATTGTTATGTCTCATCCAGTCAAATTATCAGATATTGAAGATGTAAGCCTCCAACATCTCAGTTCTAACAAATTAGAAGCTTTAAATAGTGGGAAGAGTCCTGATGGGCCTATTAAATTAAGACGCTCGACAGGAAAACCTTACTATATTCTCGACGGAAGACACAGAATTTATCTGGCTCGTCAGGCAGGAAAATCACTAATCGAGGCAAATTTTGATGATGATTAGATGAGTGAGAAATTGACACCATCTAGATTCGATCTTGTCTCAGTCTAACAAATACTTACGATGACCTACTTATCATTTATTTGTCAGATTTTGTAAATTAATTGAGGGAAATATGTCAACGGCAAAATACCAAGCAGATCCAAATGCAGACAGTTATGTTTGTGGCTCTTGTAAAAGAGAGCAAGATCCCAGAGAAGGCGAGAAGTGCATTAAGTATGGCAAGCCTACTGTAACTTGGCTCAAGTCTCAAAACCAGAGTTGGGATAGGTGCTTAGAAAATTGGAGACACTGGTTTAGCTAAAAGCAAGAACATTTAATTGGTAGTTCACAGCATATATAGTTAGGAGAAAATTGTGAATAAAATAGGTCAAGTAAAATCAACATACGGCACGGCTTATGATGTTTTTTGGAATTCATCAAGTGGTGAAATTCGAGTTGCCAGCGAACTAGCTGGATATGCCAATACACAGCGCGAAGCAATGACTAAGGCTGATTTTTACGCCACTACAGGACAAATAATGAAAGATTAGTCATCTCTAAAGACAATATTTGTAGTTGCCTTGATAAATGATAGCTACAATTATTCCTTTAACTACTCATTGTAAAAATAAATATAGGAGATGCATTCAATGACAATAGGAACAGAATATTCAATCGTTTGTCAGACAGCGATATCATATTTTGAGGACATTAATCAAGAAATTAAAAAGCTTGAACAACAGGATAATTATCTTATGAAAGAGTCTAGTGGCAAGGCTCTCATTGATGGAGATTTAAAGCTTTTCCATTCTGAAATTATGAAATCACAACCTCATGAACAGCCGTCTCTCTTAGGAATGTATTATTCATGCATTGGCAGAATAAAAGAACTTAATTATTTTGCTCAAATAAAATTTGGAATGGTTAATGAAGGTATAGGTAAAAATGCCAAAAAGAATTTAGCAGAGGCTGCTGAAGCTTTTTCTAATGCGGTTGCTGCCGATCCAGATCCTCTATATCAGTATAGTTTAGCTTGTACTTATCTAAATTTAGATCGTAAAGCTGAAGCAGTGCAAATGTTTGAATTAGTTACTAATGGAGACAACTCAGGACTTGCTCTTGAAGCACGTAAAACAATCGGTCGAATTGGTTCTGTCACTCCAGCAAAGCCTGATTCTCCCCACCGAGAGACAAATAATAATGCTTGGGTCGAAACGGACACACCAATAAAATCTAATTCTTCTTCATTAAGTGATGACAGCAGAGATCGTAATCGCCAGCAAGAACCAGAGTGGGGTAAGATTATAAAAGGTAGTTGCGCCTTATTCTTTGGCTTTGCCTTGATTAAACTTCCTATTATTGGAATTCCACTTATCATTTGGGGTAGTTGGATCGTAATAGTATATTGTATGAAAAAATTAAATAACTAAATTGGATAGAACTGAAAGTAAAAGTATGATTAATCAAGGAGAATAAATTATGGCACAATGGAAAATTGTAGAGGGCTATGAAGTTAAAGAAACTATTGCCCTTTGGATGATTAGAGAAATAGGTCAAACAAGTGACTATCCACACTATAGTGTACCTAAAACACTCACAGGCAAGCCTGATATTTACAACGCTCATTATTCTGATAATCGCAGAGATCATTATGGAATGAATGAAATAACTGTCGCAGCTATCATGATGGCTTTAGGATATAAAGTGTAAGTCTATATTTTTTATTGATATTTGGATTGAACCAGGCTTATTGAAATAAATAAAATACCGATCTCATTTCAATGCGATCGGTATTTTATATGTTTTAACATCCAAAACCTGATAAATTAACAGGTGAAACTTACCTCTCAGCATATCCATCAGTGGCAAAACTACCAGATACCATAGTCACAAACATCTTTACTCTGAAACGCGGATTGATTGAGTGCATCGACGATACTACTGCAATAGAGTTTAGATTATTTGAGCAAATCGGCGAAACAGCCGAAACACTGCCAGAGCTGGAAGAACTTCAGAATATCAAAGAGCGGCTATTATCTTCATACTCTCGATTGTATAACCTGTTGTTGAGAGTCTATCAATCTCAGCCAACTGCCTCTACTGATATGTTAAATTTATTGTATGGTGCGATGGAGAGTGGTCAAAACTCTCTGGATGCCAGTGTTGCTAGTTTACAAGATATTCAACGTAATTGGAATTAGTCATGAACGACCAATTTAAAATTCCCGATCCTGAGACTAGAGCGAGATCGATCGCCAAGTTGCGAGAAGCCTGTCGGTTATTAGATTTATTCAATCTACAGCTAGATGAAGCGATCGCACTAGCAGATGCAGACTTGCTCAAACAACGTAAAGCGAGATTATTATACAAATCTAATTATCTACCAACAGAGCCGATCGAGAGTTGATTTTAAAGATAATCGTTCCTACGTGTCTCTTCTAAAAAACCGATTAAAACTATCAATTTAGTTAATAAATATCACCGATTTCTTTGAAGAAGTCGGTGATATAGAAGTGCGTCAATTAACACACATTAGGATTGGTGCGTTGCGCTGTCGCGACAACACACCCTACGCAATCAAAACTTGAAATGGGGAATGTAGGAACTAAGCACTAAAGTACTTAGCAGTCGGATGATAGACAATCAACGCAGTAGTAGACTGCTCAGGATATAGCTGCTCGCTCTCATCCATCGTCATCCCCATCCGCTCGGTACCCATGATTTTCAACTGCTGCAACTGATCCGCCACATTCGGACAAGCTGGATAGCCGAAACTATACCGCGAACCCTGATAGCGTTGCGCTAACATATCCCGAATATTATCAGGCTCTAAATCGCCATAACCCAACTCCTTGCGGATGCGGGCATGTCCCCATTCGGCTAATCCTTCGGCCATTTGGACAGCCATCCCGTGGAAGTAGAGATAGTTCGCATAGTTATCGGCTTTGAATAACACTTGGGCTTGCTTGCTGGCGACTTCGCCCATCGTCACGGCTTGCATCGGGAATACGTCGAACTTATTCTCTGAGAGGGGGCGGAAGAAATCAGCCAGACAGAGGCGACGCAGGGATTTTTGGCGGGGGAATGTCCAGGTGACGACAGGGGTGGCGGTTTGGGGGGTTAAGCCTTGCTCGATGACGCTGGGATCGTAGACGTGGACGGAGTTACCTTCGGCGGTACAGGGGAAGTAGCCATAGATGAGTTGGGGTTCTAGCCATTCTCCGGTGAGGATTTTGGCTTTCCATTCTTCGAGGATGGGGTGGACTTTATCGGCGAGGAATGCGTCGTATTCTTCTCGGGATTGCTCTTTGGGTTTGCGGAATTGCCATTGTCCGGCGATGAGGGCTTGGAGATCCATGTGCCAGAATAGATCTTCGAGGGCGATCTCATCTTTGAGGATTTTGGTGCCCCAGAATGGTGGTGTAGGCCTGTCGATATCTAATGATACATCTGCCGATCGCACGGTATCAATTACCGCTGGTTCTTTGCTCTCTTCAGTCTGCTCTTTTGGCTCTTCAATTTCGACGGCGGCTTTAATCGGGTTGCCATCATCATCGAGGAAACCGTGGGTGTCGTCCCACTTGTTGCTCTGTTTAGCAGGCATCAGGGCATCCATAAAGTTCAAATCGGCAAAAGCATCTTTACCGTAGATTACCTGTCCGTTATAAGCCTGCTGACAGTCTTTGTAGACAAATTTGGGGGTGAGCGCAGCACCGCCGAGGATGATTGGGATCGTGATGCCTTTTTCGTTGAAAACTTCGAGGTTTTCTTTCATGAAAGCGGTGGATTTGACCAGCAGTCCGCTCATGGCGATACAGTCGGGTTTGTGGGTTTCGTAAGCTTGAACGATCGCTTCTACGGATTGTTTAATCCCCATATTGACGACTTCATAACCATTGTTGGTGAGGATGATATCGACGAGGTTTTTACCAATATCATGTACGTCCCCTTTGACGGTGGCAATTACAAATTTACCTTTAGAATTACTCGTACCCGCATCGGCTTTATCCATGTGGGGTTCGAGCAGAGCTACGGCAGCTTTCATCGTTTCGGCGGATTGCAAGACGAATGGTAATTGCATTTGTCCCGAACCGAAGAGTTCGCCGACAACTTTCATCCCATTTAGGAGATAAGTATTGATCACATCGAGCGGTGGATATTTCTCGATCGCTTTCATCAGATTGGCTTCTAATCCCACCCGTTCGCCGTCGATAATATGGCGAGTAAGTTTCTCTTCAAGTGGAAGTTTATCATCCTCGGCTTTATCCCGTTTGGTACTCACCCCTTCAAACATGGTGGTAAGTAAACCGAGTGGGTCGTAGGTGCAAATATCACCATCAAATTGACGGCGATCGTAAATCAGATTCCGACAGATTTCTTGATGTTCGGGGGATATTTTAGCGAGTGGGAGAATCTTATTCGGGCTGACAATTGCCGCATCCATCCCAGCATTCATACACTCATGTAAGAACATCGAGTTTAGTACTTGACGCGCAGCGGGATTTAGACCGAAGGAAATATTAGATAGTCCTAATAGAACGTGACATTGGGGGAGGTTTTCGCGAATCATTTTAATTGATTCGACGGTGGCTTTACCATTCTCCCGATCTTCCTCAATTCCGGTCGAAATCGGTAGTGCTAAAGGATCGAAGAAGACTTCATAAGCCGGAATCCCATATTCTACCGCTGCTCGGTATGCTCGTTGAGCGATCGCAAATTTCCGCTCGGCTGTCCGTGCCATTCCTTCTTCATCGATTGTTCCAATCACGACTCCTGCCCCATATTTCTTGGCAAGTTCCAATACTTTATAGAAGCGTTCTTCGCCATCTTCATAGTTAGTTGAGTTCAGGAGACATTTACCCCCTGCAACTTTCAATCCAGCTTCCATTTTCTCCCACTCAGTGGAATCCAACATCAACGGCAGACTGACGTTATTAACAACACGAGAAACCACCTCGTGCATATCTTTCACACCATCGCGTCCAACATAATCAACGTTGACATCGAGAATGTGGGCACCTTCTTTGACTTGGGATTTAGCGAGAGAAACTAAACCATCCCAATTTTCTTCATTTAATAAATCTCGACACTTTTTCGAGCCACTCGCATTCAAACGTTCGCCGATAATTAGGAACGAGTTATCCTGATGATATGGCTGGATCGACATCAATGAAGATGCGGCTGGTTCAAATTCGGGATGGCGTTCTTTGACTTGGAGTGTCGAGCCAATTTCGGCTAAAGCTTTAATATGATCGGGACGAGTTCCACAACAACCACCAATTACTTGCACACCCCAATCTTCGACGAATTTATACATCGCCAATTTGAGTTCTAAAGGCGTTAATTTGTAATGGGCGTGTCCGCCAATGTTTTCCGGTAATCCAGCATTTGGCACACAAGAAACCACAAATGGCGATTGTTCGCACAAATGTTTAATATGGGGAGCCATTAAATCTGGCCCAGTCGCGCAATTTAATCCTAAGATATCGATCGGGAATGGTTGTAATGCTGTTAATAGTGTCGCAATATCACTACCCGACAACATAGTCGCCTGGGGATTTTCAAACGTCGCCGACACCATAATCGGGAGTCTGGCTCCTTTATTTTTAAAAACCCGCTCTAGTCCATTGATTGCTGCCTTAATTTGCAGCACATCCATACAAGTTTCGATTAGGAATAGATCTACACCACCGTCATACAGGCCTGTAGCCTGCTCGGTGTATGCTTGCTCTAGTTCTTCATAACCGATATGGCCGATCGAGGGTAGCTTAGTACCAGGGCCGATCGATCCAGCAACAAATCTCGGTTTCTCAGGTGTCGAAAATTCTGCCGTGCATTTTTTCGCTAGTTCTGCGGCAGTCTTATTCAGATAATAAACCTTATCTTCCAATCCATATTCCGCCAACGTCGTCGCCGTACCGCCAAAGGTATCGGTTTCAATCACATCCGCACCCGCCGCCAAGAAATCGCGGTGAACTTTGGCAACTGCTTCGGGTTTGGTATGGACGAGATATTCATTACAACCCTCATACTCGGCACCACCAAAATCTTCCGCTGTCAGATTTTGAACTTGGAGATTGGTACCCATTGCTCCATCGAAGACGATGACGGGACGTTCGGGACTGTGGAGACGCGCGAGGAAGGTATTAGTCATATTATTTTTACTTTATACAGATGCGATCGTCGGGTAAAGTCGATTTTAGCAAATCACCTAATTAGTAATCGGCTTGAGAGACTACGCTCTTATTGTAATCAAGTTTGTGTAAGCGATTCATCCCAGAGGCTACTGAAATCGCGGCGGAGGGGATGTTTATTTTGCGGTATATTTATTGACGGTTAGAGTGGATTCTAAAATCCTAAATCCATTTGTGCCGCTTTCGCTGCCACCAAGATCTCCTCATCCGACTTAGTAACCCAGTCGGTATCGCCGATTTCCTCATAGAATTTCTGGTCGTAGGGACGAGTCCGAACTACTACTGGCATCGGTACAGCATGACCTAATACTAATGCTTGTTGTTTAGAATCCAACTTCGCTAAAACTGATTTCAAACCCTGTGCGCCTGATACGCCAGTGAAGATTGCATCGATATCTTTTTCGTCGTTAATTAGTGCCGTAATCCGCGTACCGATTTGCGACATGATCTCATTGTCGATGCCAGATGGCCGTTGATCGACGATTAATAGAGTTACAAAAAACTTCCGCATTTCCCGCGCGATCGTGCCAAAAATCGTACTCTTGGCAATCGCTGGATCGAGAAATCTATGTGCTTCTTCGATCGTGATAATCAAAGGAATCGGTCTGTCGGCTTCTTGTTTGCTCTGTAAATATTGCTCGGCTTTATCTACATATAGTTTGTGAATCCGGCGGGTGAGCATATTCGTCACCAGCATATAAGATAATAAATCTGACTGGTTGCCAAATTCGATCACGATATTTTTACCAGCCTTAAGAGCTTGCATCAGACTTTTAAGATTGTCCTGACGACTGATGGGTTTGAGATATTTGAGTTTCTCCAACCGCATTAATTTACGTTGTAAAGAGGAGATCGAGCCTTTATGTCCCTTCCCCGATTCACAGAATACAGTAATATCTTCATTACTCATTTCTAATAAACGACTAATCCAGCTACTCCCATATTCAGCAGCTAAAATATTCGCATTATCGAGACTTGCTTCGGAGAGATTTAATTCTCGCGAAACTAGCTGTAAATCTTCGATATCGATCATCTCATAAGTGAGATAGAGATCCTGTGCGTCCCGAATCCCGCGATTGCGACTGGATTCGGGATCGAGGGTGTATACCATCACGTCATTCGGGAATAGTTGGCGCAATCCTTTCACCGTTTTGACATTTTTGCCCTCTTGTACGGCTTCCCAGCCATATTCTGAGTGCATATCGAAGATCAGATTTACCGCGACTTTTTTGCGAATTACCCCGGCAAGTAACAGCCGCGTTAGAAATGATTTCCCCGTTCCCGATTTCCCAAATACGCCATTACTCCGCTCGACAAACTTCTTTAAGTCCAGACAGACAGGGACATCCATATCTAATGGTTGCCCGATCGAAAAATTCTTCCGTGTCGGATCGTCTTCCCAACCGAATACCGATCGGAAGTCGTTCTCATTGGCATCGAATACTTGGCTGAAGTGGCTGGGCACTGTCTTGACTGGCAATAGCTCCCATTCCATGTTTGTATTAGCTTCAAAGGATGCTAAAGCGGCTTTACCATTCTCACCTTTCGCTTTTTTACCTTTGCCGTTCCCATTCAAACTTGCCGTACCAGCTGGCACTGGGTGGATTTGGGTAAACTTATTGAGCATCAACATTGGCGAGAGATTTACCGTCCCATAGGTACCGCTACCCGATAACACATCGAGCAGAAAATCATCATCGGGATGGGGTGGATTGACCAAAATTCGATCGCTAGAAGTCCCCAAACAGACATCGGTTAACAAACAAAAGAAGTCATATTGTCGCCCGCGCACTACCAAAAATTTGCCCACCCGCATATCTTCAACAGAGATATCGGGATGCAGCCGCACTTCTAAGCCACCAGTGAGCGAACCTTCAATTACCGAGCCGAGGGGTTTATTCATGGAAGGGGTACGTAAATGTAGGTGCGCCCAACCCCTCCCCGGTTATTTTTAAAAACTTTGCGGATTGGAGTTTGTTTTTACTAGTAATAACACAAACTTGCCACTAGAAGATATTCGATCGGACGATCGGACGCATCTATTTCGATTTTTTTGGGCTGTTCGCAAACTCGATCGTGAAGTTTTGGGCGTTGCTGGATTAGAGGATGAAAAAGCTAGTTGAGGAGAGGGGGACACATAATATTATTGCAAAGTAACAAACCATACCAGATCGAAGATGATGTCGATCGATGGTGATTGGTTCGATTCTTAGCAGAATGGCCTGCAGACGTGCGAGAATTTTTATCTAACGCCATAGCAGATGGGAGTTTTCGGATCGCATGACTCAGATATATACTCTCTATCACAACAACTGTCCAGATGGATTTGGTAGTGCCCTGGCAGCTTATTTGAAGTTCGGTACTCGCTCCGAATATATCGGTGTCAAACATCAACAGGATCCGCCAGAGATGGCAGCGGGTTCGGAAGTTTATATCTTGGACTTTAGTTACCCGCGCCTGGTGATGGAAGAACTGTTGCGACAACACGATCGAGTAATTACGCTCGACCATCATAAAACTGCCCAGGAAGCCTTGTTAGGCTTGCGAGGTGCCCTGTTCGACATGAATCGATCGGGTGCGATGATTAGTTGGGAATATTTTCATCCCGATCGAGAAATTCCCGAACTATTTAAATATATTCAAGACCGCGATCTCTGGGAGTGGAAGTTAGCAGAAACTGGAGAGGTGACAGCAGGTTTGCAATTACTCCCGCAGGAATTTGACTGCTGGCTCGAATTATTAACCCCTGAAGGTTTAGCAAAGTTGAGACAGGATGGTAAGACGATGCTTAAATATCAAGCTAAGGAGATTAATGGCATGTTGAAGCATGTGTATTTGGATAATCTCCCGCCTTATCAAGCGCCGACTGGCGAGTGGCTAACCGATCGAAAAATACCAACGATTAACTGTTCCAATTATGATATTGTCTCCGAACTATGTCACCGGATGTTGGAAGAGTATCCGGACTATCCGGTTGTGGCTAGTTGGTTGAGAGGGAATTCTAGTATTTCTTATTCGTTGCGTTCGCAGCCGGATTTTGACTGTTCGGCGATTGCTAAGTTGTATGGGGGTGGCGGGCATAAAAATAGTGCTGGTTTTAAGATAGCTATTTAGCATCTGCTCGGGATGAGATCTGTCCAAAGCGAAGCGGCAAGCGGTATATATTTGTGGGCTGTGAGTTTTACTGGTGGGGGCAAAACCCGGATCTGGGGGAGGCTTCCCCCAGACCCCCCGTTGAGGAGCGGAGTGCCGCCCCTCAAACTCCCCTGCACAAGGGTTGGTTTGTTGGCAGCATAGCGCGCTTCGCATTAGCTTCGCAATGGAAATCGATCTGTGCGTTGGGGTTTATTTTTTGGGGCGGCTCCGAAACGAAGCCAGGAGTCATTACTCCAAAATCCTTATCCCGAACTCACGTTATTTAGGGTTTGTCGAACAAAAGCTAAAACAAAGATATAGCGGTTCCCGATCGAATGAGTTACATTCACTAGCCACTAGCCACTAAAACCACTAATAATGCCCTTCACTAGGATGATAACCGCTAGATGAGTATATTCTAATCAAGTGAATATCAGCGATCGCGCTTAAATAAGCTCGATTTTAACTTCTAAATCTGGTTCGACAGTGATGATACTTTGCATCGGACAGGTTTGCCAATCACCTTTAAATATCGGCTCGGAGGCAAGGATGACGGCATCGGGATATTCGATGCTATCTTTAATCCAGTAGAAGGTCGGAACGGTAGCACTGTGAGCGAAGCGAGAAGCAATCAATCGCTTGCCATCGCTAATCACGATATTTGCTGAAATTGTCGTGCGATCGACTGTCGCTAAATCGCGTAGTAGTCTCAAGGTACGCTGCAGGGCAATTTCGAGGGGAAGTTCGGGATGGGTATGCAATTCGTTGGAAAATAGCGCAAAGATATGTTCGGAATCAGTAGTACCATCGATCGCTCGATAAATATGATGGTGTAATTTATCGCGGATTTGCTTATATAAACCGCCCCGAAAATTCTCGATAAATCCGTTATGAATAAACAGTAAGTTACCATCGCGAAATGGCTGGCAGTTGCTCATACTAACTGCTTGTCCTGGCGTTGCACTGCGCACATAGCTCAACATACAACCAGTTTCGATCGATCTGCCGAGATCGGGTAAATTGGTGTCGCTCCAAATCGGAATCGTTTGTTTATAAATAAACGGATCGGTATTTTGCTGGGGATGATACCAACCGATGCCAAACCCATCCGCATTAATTACCCCTGCGGTCATTTCCTTGGGTTGGTAACTTTGGACGATCAGCGAATGTTCTGGTTCAGCAATCAATCGATCGATCGATTGAGGTTTACCCTGATAAGCAAGCAAACGGCACATTTAAATTATGAGTTATGAATGTAAATTTGGGATCTCTCAGGGGCGAGTTGATGCTAAAAATGCCTACCTTCAATTGAAGTTGTCGAATAAAAACCGCCCTCACTACACTAGTATTTGGAGCTAAATTACGAGTTACGGTTGCGATCGCAACCGTTATCTAAGACTAACTCTCACCACACTAGAGATTGCAGTATAGATGATGGAGCCAAAAAAAGGTAGGCACTGAGTGCCCACCTCCGATCGTAAGTGTGAGTTTAAATCTCTGGAATCGTTATGGTGCTAGTGCATTACCACGGAGGAGACTACCGATCGTTTTAGCGGTAATCTTCATCTGTGTGAATGGATTCGCAGGAACTACTGTTTTGTACAGATAGCTATCGAAAGTGAGTTTTTGCACGTCGATGTCCCCACACATTTCGACGAAGGCTTCGCGAGTCGCATCGGAACGGTAGAATACTGCTTGAAGGATATCCAAGACCTTGTAAGTCAAGCCGTAAGCTTTATCCCATTGCTTGATATAAACCTTGAGATCGGCTTCGGTCGGAATTTTCGCACCCTGTTCGGAACGCTCGACGATAACTTCCGCACACATCCGTCCGGATTTAGCTGCAAAGTAAATCCCTTCACCAGAGGACTTGGTCACATAACCTGCTGCATCGCCGACTAAGGCACAACGACCGACGACCCGACGCGGACGTGGATGTTCGGGGATGGGATGCGCTTCGACTTTAATAATCGTGCCACCTTCGAGCTTCTTGGCAGCGCGTTTGCGGATGCCAGCTTGCAAATTCTTGATATCTGCTTTGTGTACCTTCATCGTTCCCGTACCGACTGCTACGTGGTCGAACTTGGGGAACACCCAAGCATAAAAATCGGTAGAGACATCATCGCCGACATACATTTCAGCGAGGCTGTGGTAGTATGCCATTTTGTCTTCGGGCAGTTTGATGCGTTCTTGGAAAGCGATCGCATAGTTATAGTCGCCAGCATCCATTGCTTTGGCAACGCGAGAATTGGCTCCATCAGCGCCGATTACCAAGTCAACTTTGAGAGTTTTCGCTTCGCCTTCGAGCGTGCCATTAGCATGATCGGCATAATGCAACACGTAAGGGTCTTTGGTGTTGAGTCCGGGCATTTCCAACTTGTGGACGGTGCCATTAATCAGTTTCGCGCCTAGCTTCGCCGCTCGATCGCGCAAAAATCCATCTAGGACTTCGCGCCGACACATGCCGATGTATTCACCGTCTTTGAGCGTTTGACCGATATCGACTTCGATATTCGACGGCGAGATCATCTTCATTTGCCGTACCTCGCGATCGATAATCTCTGGCGGCAAGTCAAATTCACTCACCATACAGAGAGGTATCGCTCCCCCACAAGGCTTGGCGTTATCTAATTTGCGTTCAAATAAATAAGTTTCAATTCCAGCTTTAGCTAGGACTTCAGCAGCAGAAGAACCCGCTGGCCCAGAACCGACAACAGCAACCCGTAGTACCACAGCTATATCTCTCTATAAATTTGCGCTTACAATTACCGGATGTTAGCACGGACTTTTAGTGTCAGGGGCTAGAACCCTATCCAGTCAGCCTGAATTGAAATATTCCTTTATATAACGACATATTTAGTCAATTATCCCCACGATCGACCAAATCCACACTTAGGAATAAGAATTAAATAACTTACAATTCCTCCTTTGGTAGGGGCAATGTCTTGTCTCGCTTTTTACGTCGGGAAACCCGACGAGCGCGAGCCGCTGTCTTGTCGTTTTTTTTATTCGGAGGTCCCCTCCGAATAAAACCGCCGCTTCATGAATTGCCCCTACTACCAAAGATTGGGGTAAGCGTAGATCTGCATCTTATTAAATCCTCATTCCTTAATTGTGGGCGGTTGTGGTAACGATGATATTGCAGTTAGCTTTGGTCTACATTCCACCACCATCCCAAGCATTTTTTGGGACTTATTCCTTGAGCTTATTGGAACTGGGCAGCTGTTGGATCTGTTGTGGTTCTAGTTTGGCGATCTTTATCTGGATTGAAAGAGAAAAGCTGGTTGCTATTTCCCAACAGGTCTATTATGGAAGTTCGCCGCTCTAGCAGTAGAGCGCTCGATATTATTTCCTAAATTAAAATAAGTATTGTAAGTGTCGGTCTGATGCAGATTGAGAGTCATGTCAAACTCAGTGATATAGATGAACATGTTTTGTGCAGATGAAAGATGTTACTCCAAGAGCGCTCTACGATCGTAGTTATCGATGATTCCCTGGAAGATATCGAAACATATCGACGCTATCTCAGCCGCGATCGCCGCAACACTTACGATATTCACACTGCCCAATACGCCGCAGCGGGTCTAGAAATTTGTGAAGCACATTGGCCGGATGCAATCCTTCTAGACTTTTTCTTGCCTGACTTAAATGGCAGCGAATTTATCGAAGCACTTCAAGCCCGCTCGCATGGGCGGATTTTACCAGCGATCTTAGTCTTAACAGGTCAGGAAAATACCGAAATTGCCGTTGCCTTGATGAAACAAGGTGCCAAAGATTACTTGCTCAAAAATAAAATCACCGAGCAAGGTTTACAATCGACATTAGCACAGACTTTTAGAACGAGTACGATTGCAGCAAGCACTAAAAATCCAACAACGATGGCAGCAAGTTTTAACTGAGACAGCATTACGCATTCACCGCTCGCTCGACCTGACAGATATTCTGCAAACTGCCGTCGATGAAATCAAGCAGTTCTTAAGTTGCGATCGCGCGATCGTCTATCAATTTGAAAAAGATTGGCGGGGAAACATCGTTGCTGAAGCGGTTGGAGCGCAGTGGAAGAGCGCTCTGGCAGCGCCCGTTGCCGATACCTGCTTTCAGGAAACTCATGGCGAGTTTTATCAAGCTGGTCGATCGAAAGCGCTCCAAGATATTTATCAAGCAGGGCTATCTGCCTGTTACATTGGCTTGCTGGAGGAGTTTCAAGTCCGGGCAGTTCTGGTGGTACCGATCTTACTCGCACCAGATCCCCCAGCCAAACAGCCTCAACTGTGGGGATTTATCATCGCGCACCAATGTCAGGCTCCAAGACGCTGGACAGACAGCACTGTAGCGTTTTTAGACCAGCTAGCGGTGCAACTAGCGATCGCGATTCAACAGGCAGAGCTATTGAACAGACTCGATCGAGAGTTGCACCAACGCGAACGCACCGAACGCGATTTAAGCCATCAAACCCAAGAGCAACAGCGGTTGATTCGAGAATTAGCCCAAACAACCCAGCTGTTACAACAGCGCAATCGAGATCTCGACTCATTTGTGGCAGTCGCCACCGATGCGATTCTGCTCCGAGATCTAAACAATCGGATTCTATTTTGGAATAAAGGTGCCGAGCGGCTCTATGGCTGGAGTGCCGCCGAAGCGATCGATCGAGATCTAAATACATTGCTATATCGAGATCCCTCACCAGCAGCAGCAACAGCATTCGAGATCGTGTTGCAACAAGGGGAATGGCAAGGCGAACTGGAAAAAGTTACCAAAACCGGACAACCGGTCATCGTGCAAAGCCGGTGGACGCTAGTACGCGATGAGTCCCGCAATCCCAAAGAAATTCTCAGTGTCGATACCGACATTACTGCGAAAAAACAACTGGAGCAACAGTTTCTGCGCGCCCAACGCCTGGAGAGCCTCGGCACCCTTGCCAGTGGCATCGCTCACGACATGAACAATGTCTTAACGCCGATTTTAGCCGCTTCGCAACTCCTGCCATTACGACTGCCCGATATCGATGAGCGCAGTCGATCGCTGTTACATATGTTAGAAGAAAGTGCCAAACGTGGGACTAACTTAGTACAGCAGATTTTATCGTTTGCGCGGGGGTCGGATGGTAGTCGAAATTTAGTCCAAATCCGACACGTCCTCTCCGAAGTAGTCCGCGTAGCGCGGCAAACCTTTCCTAAATCGATCGAGATCTCCCTCAATCTAGCAACTGTCGATTTATGGCCGATTTCTGCCGACTCGACCCAACTGCACCAGGTATTGATGAATTTGACCATCAATGCCCGCGATGCGATGCCAGCTGGGGGTATCCTGACGATTGCCGCTGACAATCTCGTGTTAGATGAAAATCATGCCCAGATGAATCGCGATGTGCGGAGCGGGCCTTATGTTATCGTCACGATCGTGGATACGGGCACTGGCATTTCCCCTGAAATCTTAGACCGGATCTTCGATCCATTTTTTACTACTAAAGAACCAGGCAAAGGCACAGGATTAGGATTGTCGACCACGTTGGGCATTGTCAAAAGTCATGATGGCTGGATGACGGTTGCCAGTCAAGTGGGTCGGGGCACTGAGTTCGCGATCTATCTGCCTGCCGAAGTTACGCCCCAGACCGAGAGCGCGAGCGACACGCTAGCAATGCCGATCGGCAATGGTGAATTAGTGCTAGTCGTCGATGATGAAGCATCCGTCCGCGAGATTATCAAAGTATCGTTAGAAGCATCCAATTACCGAGTAAGGACAGCCAGCGATGGGATTGAAGCGATCTCGATTTACGCTCGCTGTCGATCGGAGATTCAAGTCATTTTACTCGACCTGATGATGCCGTCGTTAGACAGTGTTTCTACTATTGGCGCTCTGCAACGAATCGATCCCAAAGTATCGATCGTGGTGATGAGTGGCCTTGTCGCAACCGAACCGATTAAAAATATGAGCGATGTCAACGTGCAAGCGTTTATAGCCAAGCCGTTTACCTCACAGGTATTATTACACACATTACACCGACTGATAACCGATCGAGTCAGGTAACTGGAGATTGGGGAAAAGATCCAGCCACATTTGTGAACGGTCTCATCCTTTAGAGAAGATCCTAAATTTACGGTAGCAAGTGCAAAAAGTTTGCTGCCGACTCAAAATTATGAATCCAAATATTTAGCTAAACCACTTTGGTAAGTGATGGTCTTGCTGTTCGAGGTGCGATAAAACCCACCAACCAAAGGTCGTAAAGCTCAGTAAGAAGCAAGTGGACAAGAGATAAGCACTACAGATAACACGAACAATAGCAGGTGCAGAGACAGAATCGAACATGGTTCATGCAGCTCAAGGCTGTTGAGATTGTTAGCGAATTACTTTATATAAGTAATTCTGCGATCTACTACGCGGACTTGGCGGTGTTTTCCAGCACTTTAGGTGTGTGTTCTAGTGCCAGCATCGCTGGATCTACCAGTTGCAACGAGACGATCGCTAATTGTCGTCAAAGAAGTTTCTTTGTCCGAGCAGCTCAGAAATCGAGCTACCGGTCTGGCGATCTGATGTTGAGGTGACGAATTAATCTCTACCTATGCTTATTTTACCCCAATTTGTTAAGAAATGTTTAAGAGATTTTGACAATCTTGGATCGTCGGCTGAGGAGCCAGACGCTGTGGTTGTGGTGGAGGTTGCCCAACTCGAGCGTTTTCCATCAAAAAAATTTTGCAATTATCGCAATGGCTATCGTTTCGTTCCCAACGACCTATGATATCTCGCGCAAACTCACAAAGAAAGCAAATTCCCAGTTATCGATATACTTGTTGACAATTTGTGACTATTGGGGCAATGGCGTAAATTGACGGACACTAGCGGTTAAGTGGAGCGGGTGGAATGGTTAGCTTAATGGTACGATTTTGGAGGGCACGTCATTAAGCAAATTTATCGATCGAGCATGTTTACAGCAGCCGATCGAGCGCTTGGTTAAAGCGAATGCTTGCTTTTTGAAGCTCGATTGTTTTATTATCTTAACAGTTCAGTTAAGATTTGTAACAAAAGCTGGATCGTTCGCTACTTATCCTTCACTAGGTCATAGTACTTATGTCAATCTCACTCAAGTCCGCTCAGTCGATTTTCTCCAACACCCAGATTGCTGATGCCGTACCAGCTACTACTAGCGCGTTCGACCAACTCAGTGTTGAAGATCGATTAGCTTTACTTTGGTACGCTTATACCGAGATGGGTATAACGATCACTCCTGCGGCGACGGGTTCGGCAAGTATGGCACTAGCACAACCGCTGTTGGATCGAATCAAAGCGATGCAGCCAAACGAGCAGACTCAAGTGATGACTGACTTGGCAATGAACAACGACACCGAAATTTGCCGTAATTACACTGCATTCCGGATGAATACCAAACTTGGTTTTTGGTATGAATTGGGACAAATGATGAAACAGGGTTTGGTTGCACCGATTCCGTCTGGTTACGCAGCTTCACCTGAGGCAAATGCCGTACTCGAAAATATCAAGCAACTCGATGCGGGTCAACAGATTACGGTATTGCGGAACACTGTAGTGAACATGGGTTATGACCCTGCACGCGGTCAAGACTACGACAAACGCGAAGCTGCAGCAGTCACACCAAAATCTTTCTCCGATCGATCGCGCGCAGCGATCGAGGGTGTAGACAACTATACCGTGTTGAGCTACATCGACAACATGAATGCCTTTGACTTTGTTGCTGCATCCAGCTTATTTGCCGAAGAAGGTGCGCTCCAACCTCCTTTCCAAGCGCCAGTTGTCGGACAAGCCGCAATCCTCACGTACATGCGTGAAGAATGTACTGGCTTGAAAATGTTACCCGAGCGCGGTGTTGTCGAATCGATCGATGATGGTTACACGCAAGTCAAAGTAACTGGTAAAGTCCAAACTCCGTGGTTTGGTGCCAGCGTCGGCATGAACATCGCATGGCGTTTCTTGCTCGATCCTCAAGGTAAAATCTTCTTCGTCGCGATCGATCTTTTGGCTTCGCCGAAAGAATTGCTCAACTTACGTCGTGTGTAAGTAAGGGAATATGCGATCGGGGATAGAGATTATTCTCTATCCCTTATTTTTTTGTGTTGCTAAATTCAGAGATGATTTAGTTTAGAGGCAAACCCGCAAAATGTAGGGTAGTGGCAATTCATGAAGCGGTTGACCCAATCGATCGCTGACTTGTGATGAAACTAGACGATTTTAATCACCAGCGTCTCTAAGCTCGATGAGCTTGCGCGTTCTTTGCGGGATGACATTCGATGCAACTTGGAATTTAGCTGCCGCAGCACCCATTTTCATCGATAGCAACCGCTCGTCATCTAGCTGAATTTTAGCCACTGGTTTACTCGGCTTAATTGCCATCGCTCGAACGATTTGCTTGGCAACCGCACGCGCGAGTAATGGTGGGACAGAGTTACCAATCTGTCTACAACCATGCCATTTGGTAACGTGAAAGCGAAACCAATCGGGGTATGAATGTAGCCTTGCTGCCTCACGAACGGTAATGCACCGAGGTAAATAAGGATGTATCGGTCGGGGACTAGTATGTGCCCCACGATCGCTCCCCGTACCCGCTCTTAAGGTATTGCACAAACCATCGGGATGAAGTTTTAAAAACCTACTGATCGCTTCCGCTTTACCCATTGGTGTGTTAGCAAATCTTTGCTCGATCTTTTTGGTATGCTGCGTTCGCATACTAGAGGTTAAAATCTGTGGATCGAAAGTTCTGAGATAACTATAATCATGAGGATCTGTTAGCAATCCGCGCATGACTTTGGCATAGTCCGAACCCTGTAAAAATTTTGTTTTCACCCAATCTCGATCGAGTAATTCTGGAAATTTATCGGCATCGGGAAGATCGCCAATTGCCTCCCAAACTGTGGTACGAGCGATCGGATCGGGATATATCGGGAGTGTCTCACCCACTCTTGCACCGATCAAAAATAACCTCCGGCGATCTTGCGGCACACCAAAATCAGCAGCATTTAATACTTGGTAGGGTAATAACACTCGATAGCCAATTTTATCGAATGTTTCGACGATTTCTTGGAGAAATTGCTTGTGCTTTCCGATTGTTAAACCTTTAACATTTTCTAATACAAAATATTTAGGTTCGAGTTCGGTGACGATGCGTAAAAAGTGGAATACTAGCGAGTTACGCGGATCGTCGAGCGCACGTTTGCCCATCAGCGAAAATCCTTGACAGGGCGCACCACCACAAACAACATCGATGTCTCGTCGATCGAGCTTAGCTAATTGACGAATTTCGGCACCACTCGTATCGATGACACTCTTACAAATCGTTGTGGTGTGGGGGAAATTAAACTCATGAATTGCGGCATGAATCGGATCGATTTCTACAACAGCAGCAATATCAAAACCAGCTTGCTCGAATCCCAGACTCAATCCTCCTGCACCAGCAAACAAATCGATACAGATCGGACGGTTGGACGGTTGCATGGGCGGTTAAAACGATCGCAAAGTCTGGAACTAAACCATATTATCATTCTGTGCTGAGTGAAAATGTCGAAAGTCCCGATGTCGCTACCACTCGGTCAATGATGCTAAGCTGAAATTATCGCATGTCAATGTGCCAAACCCAATACTTATGAGAGTAGCAGCATTAGGATTAGATGTCGGTAGCAAGCGCATTGGGGTAGCTGGCTGCGATGGATTGGGATTGATCGCGACAGGGCTGACTACAATTTGGCGGAGTTCGTTTCAAGAGGATGTCGCTCGATTGGCTGAGATTATCAAAGAGCGCAATGTCGAACTGCTCGTTATTGGTTTGCCTTATACGATGGATGGAAATTTAGGCTCTCAAGCTAAACAAGTCCAGAAATTTGCGCGGCGGATATCCGCAGCATTAGAATTACCGATCGAGTATGTAGACGAACGCCTGACTTCCTACGCCGCCGAACAAATGATGATCGCGGCGAAGATCTCAGTATCGGAGAATAAAGCAACGATCGATCGGATCGCCGCCGCTGTTATCCTTCAACAATGGTTGGACGAGCGGGATCGAACCCAATCATAAATTCATCTTTAAAATATCGTCCCCAACTAGAGCGCGCAATGCTAACGAGTGCGCCGGATTTTCGGATGCCTTATGAGAATGTATGGATGCCAATCGCTGGAACTAGCGAGCAGCTACATGGCTGGTGGGTTCCGGCGGCAATTTCATCGGGAAAATTGAGCAATCGAAAATCTGAAACTAGAGATTGGGATCATTTCCATAGTGCGACCAGTGCAATAGTACGATGAAATGGATGTGATATTAAGTCAGAATAAAAAAGTCATTTACACCTCGGTCGAAGTGACTCCCAAAGAAACTAGATAACTAAAAAAACATTAATAAATTCATTATGAGTATAGACCGCAAGTGGACATCTAAGAAAAAACGAGCACTAGAAGTATTGCTCAGACTGAAACGATTGTATCCAGATGCCACTTGTAGTCTAGATTATACAACTCCGGTTCAGCTATTAGTAGCGACAATTCTCTCAGCACAATGTACCGATGAGCGAGTGAACAAAGTTACTCCGACATTATTTGCCAGGTTTTCTGATGCTCGATCGATGGCATATGCAGATATCATCGAAATTGAAGAGTTAGTGCGATCGACTGGCTTCTATCATAACAAAGCTAAAAATATTCAAGGTGCCTGTCGCAAGATCGTCGAAGAATTTAATGGCGAAGTGCCTCAACTAATGGAGCAATTACTGACATTACCAGGCGTAGCAAGAAAAACTGCTAATGTTGTCTCTGCTCATGCTTTTGGGAATATTCAAGGCGTTACTGTCGATACCCATGTCAAACGGCTGACAAATTTACTCGGGCTAACTCAGCATTTCGATCCGATTAAAATCGAGCAGGATTTAATGAAATTAATCCCGAAAGCAGATTGGGAAAACTTTTCAATTATGACCATCTTTCATGGTCGAGCGATTTGTAATGCCAGAAAACCTAATTGTCCCGATTGCGAGCTAGCAGAACTGTGTCCTTCAGCAAATCAGCCAGTCAGAGTAAAAACTAAGACTGGTGTTGGTAAATAATCGATCGAGATCTATCCCAATTCGATCTTAGTTAAGCGGTGATTTTCAAATCTTTTAGAATAGCTGCTGCCGCGATCGCTCCTGTCGCACAGCCACCCTCCATATAGCCTTGAGCTTCGCTCGAACAATGTTCGCCGATAAAGAATAGATTGCCGACTCTTTCACCTTCAGAGCCAGCGAATTTAGTCCATTGTCCGACTAAATAACAAGCATAAGATCCGCGCGAGTAAGGTGCGTCGATCCAGTTGGTAACTAAAGATGTTCTTGAAGCTAAATTTTTAGTGCCTGGATAAATACGATCGAATTGCTCCGTTAATTGAGTATTAGCAACTGATGGTATCGATCGACCAAGTTTAATACCGAGATTACCACCGCTGAAATTAGTAATTAAACCAATTTTATTGTCTGTATAACGAGTCGCTTCCCAGGTTTCACTGGTGTCTAGATTACTAAAAGATTGACCGTTAGATTTATACTTATTTCGCCATAACCTGTCGCTATAGCTCGTAATTACTTTAGTATTCGTGCCATAGCCAATTTCTCGGATCGCAGCGCGTTTAGCTGCTGGTAAGCTTACTCCAAGATCGATATGTCTGAGGACGCTAAATGGTAATGCGAGAATTACGCGATCGAATAGATATTCTTTGCTATTTTCACCCGATCGGAGACTGACTCGATAGCGATTATTGGGAGTAGAACGGATCGATTCTAGATGCGTGTTTGTCTCGATGCGATCTCGCAATTTAGCTGCTAATCGATCGACGATCTGTTGATTGCCACCTTGGATCTGATATCGCTGATCGCTATTCCCAAAAATCTCGATCTTATCTAGATTTTTGCCAATGAGTAATAATAAGTTAATTGCCGATTGCCGATCGATTTCTAGTCCGTATTCATTGGTATAGGCAACCTCAATGAATTGTCTCAAGATCGGATCGCGACAATAGCGATCGAGATAATCTGCAATCGACAGTCGATCGATTTGAGTAGCGAGAGGATTAGTAGACTTATAATTTACTTCACCGATAGCTTTGACATCGCGATCGATTTGTCGGGCTAGGGGTATGAATGCTTTAATTAATTCACTCTCGTTAACCGACCGATGATTAAAGAACCAAGTATCTTTGGTTAAATTGCGATCGGCAGCAAATAAATCTACTTCTACTAAGCCTAATTCTTTGGCTAATTTCCGAATGTATTGATGCCCAGAATCGATGAATTCACCACCTAATTCTACAGTTGTTGGAGTACCCAGTGCCTTGGCACGACTGAGAATCCTACCCCCGATGCGATTACTGGCTTCAACAATTCGGCTTGGTACGCCAGATCGATCGAGATAATAAGCCGCTGTCAATCCCGCAATCCCAGCACCGACAATCAACACGGGTGGCGTTGCTGCCTCAGCTTGGCAATGAAGTTGGCGATCCAATGCCAGCGCGGATAAGGTTCCAGCAGCCGCCAGAGAGCCTCGAAATAGGTTGCGACGACTGATTCGCGATTCCCATATTTCTAGAGCTGTTGCTGGCAAAATTTTCTGGCGATCTGCAAATCTCGCAATTCGATAGCCGCAGCGTAACATCTGAATCAGATGAGTTCTAGCCATAAGGTCGCAGTTAAACAACTAGGGATAGATTACTAACATAATTTATGTTGTATTCTTTATCACCAATGAGTTATGGAGATGTGCAGTAACCGCATACTTTCAATGCATTTATCTCAAGACAACCCCGAAACTGTAACAAAAACTACCATTCTAAGGATAGCATTCCCGTAGCTTAGGTGTACTGAGATGCATTAGCCAGTTCGCGCAACTGCCTAATGCATCTCATCGATCGGCGTACAATTTTGGTTACAGCCTTATGCTAAAGGGATTACTTTCGTTTAAAGGTTCATATCGAACCTTACACCTCACCTGGTTCGCTTTTTTTCTCACCTTCGTATGTTGGTTTAACTTTGCACCGTTTGCATCAGTCATTGGCAAAGAGCTACATCTAGATGAGTCGCAAATCAAAACGCTCCTAATTTGCAACCTCGCAATTACGATTCCCGCACGGATTATCATTGGTGCATTACTCGATCGATATGGCCCCCGCATCACCTACTCGATCCTACTGATGTTTGCGATCGTCCCCTGTATTGCTACGGCTGTAGCCCAAGATTTTAACCAAATGGTGATCGCCCGTCTGCTGATGGGGATCGTCGGTTCTGGCTTCGTATTGGGAATTCGGATGGTTTCCGAGTGGTTCCCTCCCAAAGATATCGGCATGGCTCAGGGGATCTATGGCGGTTGGGGTAACTTCGGAGCCTTTGGTGCAGAATTTGCCTTACCAATCATTGCTACTAGTACAGCCTTTTTGGCTGGTGGTGCTACCAATTGGAGACTAACGATCGTCTTAACTGGTGTAATTGCCGCGATCTACGGCGTAGTTTACTTTAATAGTGTCACCGATACGCCCCCTGGCAAAGAATACAAGCGTCCTAAGAAATACGGTGCGATGGAAGTCACCAGAGCCAGAGACTTCTTCGGCTTGTTAATTATGAACTTCGGGCTGATTTTTGCCTTGGGATTATTGGCATGGCGGTTGGCGCAACCGAAACTGCACTTCCTCAATCCTGGGCAGATGTATTTTATCTGGTTCGTACTCGCCGCTCTATATGCCTACCAAACTTATCAAGCTTGGTTAGTTAATCGCGATGTCGTGCTCGGCAAAAAACAATTTGCACCTGCCGAACGTTATGAATTCAGTCAAGTTGCTCTATTGCAACTTACTTATATCACCAACTTTGGTTCCGAACTAGCTGCTGTCTCGATGTTACCAGTTTTCTTTGAGAAAACCTTTGGCCTCCAACACGCCGCAGCGGCGATGATTGCGGCTACCTATCCCTTCCTCAACCTCTTTTCTCGTCCCACTGGTGGTTTTATCTCCGATAAATTCGGCAGTCGCAAATGGACGATGACGATTGTCTCGGGTTTGATTGGGGTGGGCTATCTTGCCGCTCATCAAATTAATAGTAGCTGGGCGTTACCTGTCGCGGTGGCGGTGACGATGTTTGCCGCCCTCTTCGCGCAAGCTGGTTGCGGTGGTACCTATGCGATCGTACCGTTAATCAAGAAAGAAATTACCGGACAAGTCGCAGGTAATGTCGGGGCTTACGGCAACTTTGGCGGTGTTGTCTATCTGACAATTTTCAGCTTGACTGATGCACCGACACTATTTGCGGCGATGGGTATGGGTGCGCTGATCTGTGCCTTCCTCTGTGCCTTCTTCCTCAAAGAACCCCGCAATTCCTTTGGATTGGAGAATGAGCCTGAAGATCAACTCATTCCGATTCCTAGCAGTGAATTTGGAATGCGCGAGTAGAATCGGCGAAGTTTTAATGCTGGAGAGTAATTACTCTAGAGGCGGGCGAGATCTAGATCTTATCCGCCTCTATCGATCTAGAATTCATTGCGGATTTTTTCCAGCGCAAGAGCGGAGAAAGTTGATGCCAAAATACTATAGGCAGGGTACGAGCGACAGGGTATTTAGTATTCTCAAATACAGAATATCTCAGCCAAGATCGGTACCGTGCAAATTGAGCGATCGAACGATCGCAACCCCGATGTACGCTCACAGTAATTTAAAGTAATTCAGTAGCTGAGTGTAAGCTCAAATATAGATGGTAAAAAGTGTCCATCTTCCACAGCTAATAATCCAAAATCCGGTTTGCAATTTGTCGGCGAGCCGACCACTAGCTTTGTACGTCTGGTTCCCCTTGGATGGGGAACCTTCCAGAACGACGAGAAGCGTTGGGGTAAGCGCAAAGCGCAGCGTTTGCCTTAGCAAAAGCCTGCCATAGATCTGGAGGTTGGGCTGAACAATGAAACTAGGGCAGCCGTAACCAAAATCGGTTTCATCCATTAGACGACATTGATGTCGGTTTAGATGCCCAATACCCGATCCGTACACTGCAAAATCCAAAACTCAAAATCCACCAACTATGACTGACACAATCAAAACACTTTGCCCCTATTGTGGTGTCGGCTGTGGGTTAGAGGCTTCACCTCCCGCCCAACCAGGAAAATCGATTTATCGGGATAGCAGTGGTACGCCGATTTGGAAAGTGATGGGAGATAAATCTCACCCGTCTAGTCAGGGGATGGTCTGTGTCAAAGGGGCAACGATTAGCGAATCACTCTACAAAGATCGGTTAACGCACCCGATGGTCAGGGAGAGTTTGGACAAACCATTCGTGCGTGCGAGTTGGGATGAAGCCTATCGCCGAATTGTCGAACGGATGCAAACTGTCATCGAGACGCAAGGTGCCGATGGGATCTGTATGTATGGCTCGGGGCAGTTTCAGACCGAGGATTACTATATCGCCCAAAAACTACTCAAGGGTTGTCTGGGTACGAATAATTTTGATGCGAATTCGCGGCTGTGCATGTCTTCGGCGGTATCTGGCTATATCCAGAGTTTCGGTGCCGATGGCCCACCTTGCTGTTATGACGATATCGAACAAACCGATTTTGCGTTTCTGATCGGGACGAATACCGCCGAATGTCACCCGATTTTATTCAATCGGCTGCGGAAATATCATAAACAACACGATCGGGTGAAAATGGTCGTAGTCGATCCGCGACGGACAGCAACAGCCGAAGCCGCAGATCTCCATCTGGCGATTACGCCGGGGACGGACATCGACTTATTAAATGGGATTGCTTACTTACTCCTGCGCGCGGGTAAAATCGACCAGCAATTTATCGAATCCTGTACTAGCAACTTTGCCGCCTTTGCCGAAGTTATCCAACACTATCCCCCAGCTGTCGTCTCCGCAAAATGTGGCATCTCCGAAGCAGATTTAGAAAAGACCGCCAAATGGTGGGGCGCTGCAAACAACGTCTTGTCACTGTGGTCGATGGGGGTGAATCAGTCTAGCGAAGGTACTGCCAAAGTTCGGCATATTATCAATCTCCACCTGATGACTCGCCAAATCGGGAGACCAGGAGCGGGGCCATTTTCTCTAACCGGACAGCCGAACGCGATGGGCGGACGCGAAGCAGGTGGACTCAGTCATATCCTTCCTGGCTACCGCCTCGTCAAAAATCCCGCCCAACGTGCCGAACTTGAAGAGTTGTGGGGTTTGGCACCAGGACAAATCTCCCCCAACACTGGCAAAACTGCCTGGGAGATGATTACCGGTATGGAAACAGAATCGGTGGGCTTGTTGTGGATTGCCGCCACCAATCCGGCCGTAAGTATGCCCGACTTAGAGCGAACGAAAGCGGCGCTGGCGCGATCGCCATTTACGGTTTATCAGGATGCCTACTATCCCACCGAAACATCGAAATACGCTCACATCCTCCTCCCTGCCGCCCAATGGAGCGAGAAAACTGGAGTGATGACTAATTCCGAGCGCACCGTCACGCTCTGTCCCACCTTTAGAAGTCCACCTGGGGAAGCGAAAGCCGATTGGGAAATCTTTGCCGAAGTCGGACGGCGCATGGGTTTTGCCAAACAGTTTTCATTCAATAACAGTGCAGAAGTTTACGCCGAATTTGCGCGACTCAGTCAAGGTCGCCCCTGTGATGTCACGGGACTGAGCCATCAAGTCCTCAAAGATAACGGCCCCATCCAATGGCCCCATCCGACTGGCTGTAAGACTAAATATGGGAAACGGCTCTATACAGATCTGCAATTCCATCATCCCGACAAACGCGCCAAATTTGCCGCCTGTCACTCCAAAGGATTGGCAGAGCCTCCCGATCCAAATTTCCCGTTCGTGCTGACCACCGGGCGACTATACGGTCACTGGCACACTTTGACGCGAACCGGACGCATCCCCAAAATTCAACAGATGCATCCCGAACCCTTTATCGAAATTCATCCCCGCGATGCCTCACGGCTGCAAATCGAGCAGGGGGATTGGGTGGAAGTGCGATCGCGTCGCGGGACAGGGCGGTTTCCGGCGCTGGTGACATCAGCGATTAACCGAGGGACGGTATTCGTCCCCATGCACTGGGGCGATTTGTGGGCGAAGGATGCCGCCGCAAATACGTTTACGCACCCCGCAGCTTGTCCAGATTCGCTCCAGCCAGAATTGAAAGCTTGCGCCGTGCAATTATTTCCAGTTAAATTTATCGGACTTACATCGGAAAAATTCAAATCAGCTCAATTAATCGAAGCACCCCGTTGAATAGGGCTTTGACATCAGTTTTGCTCGTGCAGATCGATCGAATGTCGATCGATCTGTTCCAGATGTTTGGCCCACATTTCCTGATAGGCTTGTTCCATGTCGATCGTAAATTGTTTGGCATTCCAGACAGGTGCAGTCTGACGACCAGATCTCAACTTTTCTCGAACTTGCATTCTTAACTCTCGATCGAGTCCCAATTTAATGCCCCAATCGATATATTCTTGCTGATTCCAGGCAATTCCTTCACTAATCCCCGCATTGAGCATAAACGTGTAGCTATTGCGCGCTGCAAATTGCTGCCCTACCTGCGTTACCATCGGGATCCCCAGCCAGAGCGTTTCCAATGTTGTAGTGGCACCATTGTAGGGGAAAGTATCGAGCACGATATCGGCGATCGCTAAATTAGCACGGTGGGTATATTCATCTGCCACATTCCCCAAAAAGCGTAACCGATCGAATTCGATGCCTTCCTCAGCCGCAATTTTACCAAAAAATTCCTCAATAATCGTCGGATCTGTATCTCCTTTAATCAGAAAATAGCTACCAGGTACAGATTTAATAATCCGCATCTGAGCGCGAACTGTATCGGGATGGCGCTTATGTCCTCGTTGTCCGCTCCAGTAAATTATCGCATCGCCAGGAATCCCTAAACTTCTACGGCTAATTGTGGGCGTACCGACCTCAAAACCTGCTACTGACAGATAACACTGAGGTAGTCGCCAGATTTTTTCCTGATAATAATCTTGAGCATTAGCTGGTAACACATATCGATCGGCAATAAAATAATCGACAGTTGGTAAACCAGTAGCATCCCATCCCAACCAACTGACTTGAACTGGGGCAGGTTTGGCCGCTAAGATACTGCAAGTAGTATCTAACGTGAGACTATCGAGATCGATGAGAATATCTATTTCATCAGCACTAATTTGGGCGCTAATCTCAGCAGCATCTCGACCGAAACAATAGCTCACATCCGATCGATCGCGAAACCACGTTTGGTAGAACGGATCTTCCGAATTTTGATTGATACAGTAAGTAAAAATTTGAAATTTCTCGCGATCGTGATATCGAAATAACCAACGGCTCAGCCAGCCAACAGAATGACTTCTTAGTGTCGATGCCAAGTAACCGATTCTGATAATTTCCAAGCGTTTGACTACAGATGATGGTGCGATCGATCGATCTGGTAAGCGATATTGAATCGATTGGAGATATTTTTTAGCAATCTGATTTTGAAGCGATCGAAAATATTTGGGTCGATCGGTCAGACAAGCAATAAAAACTGCAGCAACGATGATGAGCTGATTTGTATTTGCAAGTAATAGTTCGTCTTGTCGATCGACCAATTCTGACAGTAAGCGATAGTGTCGATCGATAATTTCATCTGCATTGAGCCAGTCGCCAGAACTGAGGGTAGCTCTGATAATTGTATTGTTAGTAACGATCTTACTAATTAAATTATCGCACAGCTCGTAAGCATGGGTGCAGCTCTTAAGAGCTTGCTTATAGTCGCGTGTATTGCAATATAATCTCGATAGAGCGTTGAGAGTTGCAATATTATGGGGCTGCACTGCCAAACATTTCTCTAAAACTTCAATAAAAAATGTTTTACTACCAAATTGATGTTCTAATGCCAATACTGCATCGATAACTGTAGCGATCGATTCAGTTTGGTACTCAGTCAAATAAACTAAACATTGCCAGATAAACTCACGAACTTCTATTGATGGGTAATACAATATTGAAGCTAGCAGGTTAGCCAACAGCTGGCGATCGACATCCCGATCTGCTGCATTTTCCAGCACAGCGACAGCATCGAGATCTGACAAAGTTTCTGGAATGAATCTCTCCAACTTAATTTCTAATAATATCGAACGTAATAAGTTATTTACATGAGCAGCATCTATCTCGCGCAAGTACTGACAGATCGGCCAAACATCATCGAGGCAATCTTGGGCGAGTTTTTCAGTGGCAATCCGATCGAGCGTGCCAGCCAGATCGTGAGTCAAAGCTTCTATATCTGCCGAATCGCTCTCAAAGGGAATAAACCAAGTTGCTTGAGCGTCTACTTCCCGTTCTTGAAGGAGATAGGCAATACCGAGATACCAATAATTGAGATTAGATTCGTCACCCCGGTCGATTATCATCTCATAATACTCGATCGTTTGCTCTAAGATATCGGTATCGAACTGACGATCGATCGAGCTTTGAGGTAGATGTAAAACTTGCATATAATTTAGTTGTTATTGTAGCGATTGCTTGGATGAAATTGAGTTTCCGCTTGATATTTTGCCCACATTTCTCGATATGCTTGCTCCATGTCAAGAGTAAATTGTCGAGCATTCCAAACTGGGGCAGTTTGTCGCCCCGCACGCAATTTTTCGCGAATTTCCATCCGAAGTTTTGGAGCGAGTCCCAATCTAATGCCCCACTCAATATATTCCTGTTGATTCCAGGCAATTCCTTCTTCAATTCCGGCGTTAAGCATGAACGTATAACTATTTCGCGACGCAAATTGTTGTCCTACTTGAGTCACCATCGGAATTCCCATCCATAGAGTTTCCAGGGTAGTAGTGGCACCATTATACGGAAAGGTATCGAGAACTACATCTGCGATTGTCAGATTAGCACGGTGTGTATATTCATCAGCAACAGTTTCTAAAAATTTCAATCTTTCTAGATCTACACCTTCTTCCCTACAAATTCTGCCAAACAAATTGCGAATTATCTCTGGATCGCTTTTACCTTTGATTAATAAATAACTGTTTGGCACCGCTTTAATAATACGGATCTGACAGCGAATATTATCTGGATGACGTTTGTATCCACTCTGGCTGCTAAAATACACTACAGCATCGACAGGAATATTTAGCTCTTGACGAGTGAGAGTTGGTACCCCAACTTCAAATCCATCTACGGCAACATAGGTTTGAGGAAGTCGCCAGAGCTGTTCTTGATAATATTCGCTAGCATCATCTGGAACTACATAAGGATCGACAATAAAGTAATCGATCGCAGGTAAACCTGTTGCATCCAGACCCAACCATGTTGCTTGAACTGGAGCTGGCTTACATGCCATTACCAAACAGCTAAAGTCGAATGTCAGACTGTCTAAATCGATCAAAATATCGATCTTATCTGTCCTAATTTGGGCGACTATCTCTTGATAGTTGATATCAAAGTAGTAGCTAACATCTGCCTTGTCTCGAAACCATTGATGATTGAAAGGATCGTTTGGATGTTGATTGACGCAATAAATATAAACTTCAAAATATTGTCGATCGTGATGGTGAAATAACCATCGACTCAACCACCCAACAGAATGGACTTTCAGAGTAGAAGCTAGATAACCGATCCGGATAGAACTTGTCTTCTTGGGTAGCGGTGGAGACAATTGATATTTAAATGTCGATTTAAATAGAGACGGGATAACTTGTTGTTGATAAAAAGCTGCTAGTTTATTCTGTAGGATTCGATCGATGCGAGGATTGTCATCGATATAAAAGCTATAATATGAAGTAACTATTAATTGATGTGAAGTATCGGAAGCTGCCTGTAAATCAGCGATCGTAAGATTTTCGAGTAGGTAACGATGCCGATCGATTCTTTCTTCATAGCTATCCCAA
Organism: Chamaesiphon sp.; assembly: GCA_965246715.1. GTDB lineage: Bacteria > Cyanobacteriota > Cyanobacteriia > Cyanobacteriales > Chamaesiphonaceae > Chamaesiphon. The sequence continues at coordinate 189,017 of CBDFFH010000002.1, forward strand.
TTTCCAGCTATGAGATTTGCCCCTTGAATTAAATAACTTGAAAACAATAGATCGATAGAATTGGAGGCGAGCTGTGCGTAACTTTCAGCAGTGGCTATCGCTTTTGTAGATAGCCCGATTGCAGAATATAATTTTGATAAAAATTGAATAATATCTAGATCGTTTGGAGAAAAATATAAACAAATCTCTACTAGACCTACAGCAAATGTCCCTTGCTTGTATCGATGAAATAGCTCGAAGGCATTAATTATTAATCTAGAGACAACTTGTATTTGTGTATCTCCTAACAAACGTAAGCAAGCATCGATCGATTTTAAGCTTAGTTCTGTATGTAGTTTATGCGCTAAAATTGAAGTGGTTTCTGCTACTAATTCTTCACTAATTATGCAGGCTGTCGTATCTTCTAATAATTCCACTAATTGAAAATTTATTAAATCTTCATCTACTAATCGATCGAGCTGTGCTGTTAAAACAATCGACTTAAATATATTTTCTAATAAATCTGGTTTTAGTACCCAAATATAGTGACGAATCGACCAAGCATTCTCTAAATCCGAGATCTCGGCTCGATGGTTTGCTTCTCGATCTAGGATCGCTATTAGTTCTTCAGTATATCGCTCTGTTTCTAGCTCGTTTGCATCTGCAAACGGCACAAACCAAGTGGTTATAACTTCTTCTTCTCTACCTAATAATAAATAGCTCAGCCCCAAATACCAATAGTTACCGATGGTCGTCGGTTTATTTGCAATCTCCGCTTCGTAAAATTCACATGACTGAACTGCTATCCTTGGAGTAGTCAAGTTATGAGTAATTGTAGATATTGTCATGAGTGAATATCGATCGGATGGTAGATCGTATTCCAGTATATTGAACCTAGATAGATTTCAAATCAGTGCAAATACTTATAGATAATTTTCGCTCGCTCGCTCGCCCAGTAATTACACTAATTTGCTGTCTCAGGCAATAGAGATCGAATTTAACAATAAATTGTGCTACAACGCGATATATGGGGCAGTGCAAGTAGACGCAGCATTGGTAGGGGTGATAGGTGTAGTAGGAGCTGAAGTTCCAGGAGTCGCCGCTTCACACAAGACTGTCGAAACTGCGGCTAGATTAACAGAATTGATATACCGATTGGCAGCACCACTGTATCCTTTGCCAGAAGAATCATTAGATTGAGCGAGAATAGTGGCATTGTCAGTCGTACCATTCAAAGTGTAATTATAATACTTGGTGCTAGCTGTCGTGCTACCTGAAATATTACCGATCGCTATTTGATCGAATGTACTAGCAAATTGGCTGTTTTGAGACCGATAAACATTTTGAACGCGATTACTCGCACCAATAATTTGTTTAGCTTCAGACTGTTTCGCTTTAGCAGATTGGTTGAGGAAGCTGGGTAGTGCTATTGCTGCTAAGATGCCGACGATAATAATTACCACTAAAAGCTCTACAAGGGTAAACCCTTGTTTGTGTCGATCGTGGTTGAGGTATTGGATAAATTTGGCTTTGAGTTCGGTTCTCATGTTCGTTATTCGGATTGAAATTTGTGAGAAATAGGAGTCGGTAGTTATCCCTATCTTACCCAAACATTGACGATTGTCTATCATCTATATCGATAATTAACTCGAAATTTGTATGAGTTTTCTACGAAAAAGCACCACGATCGAAGTGAGATCGTGGTGCTTTTTCGTAACATTATTAATTTGTAAATCGATATTTAACTTACCGATTAATTAAGCTATACTATTACAGCTTGACGGGAGCGGTACCAGGACAAGTAGCTTCAGCGGTAGTGGTAGCAGTAAAAGTACCAGGATCCGTAGTATCAGGAGCGGTTCTTTCGCAGACAAGAGAAGAAATTACAGGTAAGCTAGAAGAGTTAGTGTAACGGTTGCTACCACCAGTATATCCTTTAGTCGCACTATCCAGTGAAACAGCTTTGAGTGTTGCACTATCTTGAGTACCGTTCATGGTATAACTATAGTACTTTGTAGTAGCAGTTGTACTACCCGACAGAACACCCATTGCTAATGCGTCGAAACTAGTAGCAAAAGTATTGGAACCTACAGCACCATTGCCATCACCACCACGGAAGGAAGTTTGTAGACGGTTGAAAGTACCGATGTTTTGTTTAGCTTCGGATTGTTTTGCTTTAGCAGATTGGTTGAGGAAACTAGGCAGAGCGATCGCAGCTAAAATACCGATGATGATGATAACAACTAACAATTCGACGAGAGTGAAACCTTTTTCGCTTTGTTTGCGGTTGAGGTGTTGGATAAATTTAGCTTTTAGTTCGGTTCTCATTTTAAATATCTCCGGAAGGGTTAAGGGTTTGTTGTTTCGTTTGCTTCGTGTCCTCAGCTTACCCACTTCTTTCAAACTACCTATCACCCCTTTCAAAGTTTTTTTTAAATACCCTTTAAAAGATACGGTTATCCACCCTCAAACCTACTTCTCCAGCCAAAATACCGATCGAAATTATTTTTTTAGGACGGTCGATATTGAAGATCGCGATCGCAAATTAAATGCGATCGCGATCGAGTTCTTAGTTACATATATGTGTTTTCTATATTTCTCGATCTCCCAGTGAAGATATTCGATCGACGACTCTAACTCTTAGCGCCCTCTTCGCAGCCGAAAGCAGCTAGGGGATGGGGAGAGGTCATCTACTCATTCATAGTCTTAAATGTAGCTACGGCAGATGGCGATTGACCGCTGAGGTACCGGAAGATCCAGTATTTGAAGACTGTATCGATAAATACGGGGAAGGTGGCAATGAACAGGGAGTTGAATGCTGGGTTTTCGGGGATGCCTAAATGGACGGCGGTACCTTGGAGGATGACTTCCCAGCCGTGGGGAGAGTGAAAGCCGACGAAAGTATCGGTGACGAGGATAATGATAAAGGCTTTGGCCGTGTCGCTGAGTCCAGAGACAAGATCGTCGAGGAAGGATTTGAGTACGACGATCTGTTGTTTGCCATTGACGATCAACCAGGCAAAGGCAAAAACCGAGAGTAAGTCAGCAAACCAGTTTTTGACAGCTTCGGCACTTTGACGATAGAAGCTTCGTTTAATTTCTTCGGCTTTTTCGACGAGCTTTTCTTCGATTTGCTCGGCGTTGAGTTTGGGTGCCAGTCCAACCATCTGTTTGAATTTGAGATTCTTTTCAAACCGTTCCATCTCTGCCATTGCCTCTGATTCGAGGTTGACATTGAGGAAGACATCAGCATGACGATAGCTGCGATACAGATCGATCGCTGGGCCGATCGCGACTATTTTGGAGACATACTGAACTAACAGTGGCACCAAAATCAGTAGCAAGATATATCTTAGTGCCGTTCTGGTCTTACCCTGACTGTAGCGATAATTTTCGAGGACTTGAGCTTCGGCTTTGGGATTGAGATCTTGCTGAATTCGCTGAAAAGTTTTGATCAGCGACGGATCGATGATGGCTTTTTTGCTGATATTGTCATTGGCTCGATCGGCTCGATCGGTCATTGGCTTAGCAGGGCGACGGTCTGATGTGGCAGCTGAATTATTATTGAGGAGATTGGTTGGCGCTCGCTGTCCGAGTGTGAGGGAGCTACGATCGCTCGACGGTAAGCCATTGCTAGGTTGTTGTCCGAAGATATCTTCGATATATGCATCTGTTTCGGTACTGTCGGCATACCGAGTTAAGATTTCATCGATAAAACTGAGTTTCTCTAAAATCCGCGCTTCCTGCTCGATATCCTGAGTATAGGGATTGAGGGAGTTAAAGCCAGGGTCGAACTGTTGACTGTCTACCGATCGAGGATAATTACTACCAGTTACCGTTCGACTGGTTTGAAATTCAGCAAGTCGGATGCGAGCGATATTTAGGTACTTGTTGAGGTCGTTCTGAAAATAAGTAGCAACTTGATTGCCACTATATTCACTGGCAATCTCGATTTTATCGCCACCAAAATGTTCGTCTTCGATCGCTTTAATTTTCAGAGCGGCTTTATATGCTTCATCCAATGCCCGATCGGCGGTACGATAAAACCATTGATTTGCTTTGCGCCAGTATTGACCGAATCTGTTGATGAGAAAGCTTTCCATGTGCGCGAGTAGGCGAGGGGTAAGGGGATGAGGGGGAAGTAAGCCACCATACACTAGTCACTAGCTACTAGCTACTTACTCAATAACAACTAGCTTTAAACTATGTTAAACAAAACAATTTGGATTGAGGGGGGGACGCGCAGTGGGAAAACGGGTGCGCTGGTCGATCGATTTTGTCAGTGGGTGGACGAACGAGTGGCTGATGGCAAACAATCCCAACGGGATGCCAAAATATTAATCTTGGCTGGCAACGATGATAGCAAGCGAGTGTTGGGAGATACGATCTCGGAAAAGTTGGCAAATTTAGCTCACTATCCAATTGTGGCGAAAACGACGATCGGATTTATTCAGGATGAAGTGTTGTTATTTTATCCTCTCCTGATTCAAAAATTAAATATACCTGCCCATTTTCCGCTGAGATTGCGGCCAGAGACCGAGCAGGAGTTGGCTACAAAGTTGTGGCAACCAGCGCTAGAACGGCTCGATTGGCGAGCAGTCGCTCCTTCAGAGTACCGATTCGTGCGGCGAACTTTGGACTTAATTCAATTAGCGGCTTATGCTGCTACTCCGTTGGAATCTATGCCTAGATTACTCGCAAGCGGGTTTGGCGTGGAGTTAGCTGCGACACCAATTTATAGTTGTTTGGAGTCATTAGCCACCGAGTGGCGGGATTGGTGTTTGGAGCGGGGATTGCTGACGTATGGCATCATGACGGAATTGTACTGGCGGCATTTATTTCCGCAGCCTGAGTATCAGCAACATTTACGCGATCGCTATTGGGCGCTACTAGCCGATGATGTGGATGATTATCCCGCGATCGGGCGACAGCTTTGTGAATGCTTGTTAGCTGCTGGGGTTTGGGGGGCATTTACTTATAATCCCGATGGCATGGTGCGGTTGGGGTTGAGTGCCGATCCGGATTACTTGTGGGGTTTAAAGTCTCAATGTGCGAGTAAGATCTATCTCGAATCGATCGCGACACCATTATTCAGCCAGCGTTCCACCAATTCGCCGACAGTCGATCTCATCGTGCGAACAGCGCTCGATCCGGGAAATTTTCTCCTACTGCCGAGTGGGGTCAGTGCGATCGAAACGCGCACTCGGGGCGAAATGCTCAAAACTGCCGCCGAAACTGCGATCGAGCTAATCGCTCGCGGGAAAGTGCGAGCGGGAGAGATTGCCATAATCGCCCCTGGCTTGGATGCAATTTCTCGATATACGATTGTCGATACCTTCGAGCGAGCGGGTATTCCGCTCGAATCGCTCAACGCCCAACGCCCACTCAATAGCGATGCTGGCGTTCGCGCTCTATTAACACTGATGGCATTAACCTATCCAAACTTGGGGCAACTAGTCAGCCGCGATGAAATTGCCGATCTGCTGGTTACGTTGAGTTTAGAGGAGATCCCCCCAACCCTAGATCGAGGAGGCTTTAAGATCGATCCAGTTCGGGCTGGTTTGTTAGCTGATTATTGTTATGCACCAGCTCAATCCCAGCCTCGCCTGTTACCCTATCCAAATTTTCCACGCTGGGATCGCCTCGGTGCGAGCGTTACTCAGGCTTACGATCGCATTCTGGCCTGGGTAGAACGCTTACAACAGCAACAGCCCACACCCCTAAATTTATTAACCGACACGATCGCCTATTTTTTCGATCGAGGTAGTTATCTCCCATTCGATCGACTTTCCGCCTTGCGCGAGCTGATGGAAACCGCCCAACATTATTGGCAAGTTGCCGAGCGGACGCATAGCCCCGCCGAGTATCTAGAGTCGGCGCATCAAATTACCGCTCGATTTATCCTGCTGCTCCGGCAAGGAACCGTTAGCGCCAATCCATATCCGAGCGGACAACTCAAGCCTCAAAACCAGGCAGTAACGCTCTCGAACATTTTCCAATATCGCGCCAGCAAGCGATCGCACCCGTATCATTTCTGGTTGGATGTCGGTTCGCCGCTGTGGGCAGAAGGTGGGGCGGCAACGCTATATGGTGCTAATCTCTTTCTCCAGGAGCGAATGCGATCGGGGCAGCATTGGACGGAAACCGACACTGAAACTAGCAACGAACATCGCCTAGAGCGAATCTTGCGCGATCTATTTTATCGGGTCACCGATCGACTCTATCTCTGTAATAGCGATCTCGCGATCGACGGACGCGAACAAACCGGACAACTTTTGACGCTGGTGCATAGTGTTGAGAAAACAGCGATCTTAGCGTAACGTGTGTTCGGGTTAAGAGAAGAGATCTTTACTGCAAAAATTACTGGTGTTGTAGAACCCGGATCTGGGGGAGGCTTCCCCCAGACCCCCCGTTGAGGGGCGGCACTCCGCTCCTCAAACTCCCCTGCACAAGGGTTGGTTTGTTGGCAGCGGAGCGCGCTCCGCATTAGCTTCGCAATGGGAATCGATCTGTGGGTGGGGTTCGTGAATTGGGGGCGGTTCCGAAACGAAGCTAGGAGTCGTCGATTACCGTTGGTACGCTACGCGAACGGAAATCCTTATCCCGAACTGACGTTAGATTAGCGTAGATTCAGATCGATGTTTTGCACTAAAAATAGACCAAACTACTAATCGGCATTGCTGGATTAGAGTATGAAGAAGTTATACCAATTTAAAAAACGAGCCTGACAGATGGATCGATCGACTCCAGAGACAGCCTGACTTCCCCAATCCCCAATCCAAAATCCAAAATGGTATCGGTTAAGGAGAAGACCTAACGTCGATCGCATAGCTGCAAATCAGCCCTTAACGCTCATCGATCGAGTATTATTTCGCCACTTGGGGAATTTTGCCTGCTAATCCAGTCATCAGCCGGAGTGCTAGATACTTGCAGCCAGGAATCCGATCGAGTAAAAATAAACCCACCCGCCGGATCATCACGATCGGGAGTAAGCGGGTAGAGAACATGCGATCGAGAAAATCTGTAAAAGCTAAAATCGCCCAATTCTCCGGCTTGCGCCAGCGAGTATATCTTTTCAGGACTGCATCGCTACCGATATCTTCCCCAGCACGCTCTGCGGCAAGTAGAATCTCGGCTAGCGCCGCTGCATCCCGAATGCCTAAATTCATCCCCTGCCCAGCTACTGGATGACAACAATGCGCCGCATCGCCGATTAATGCCAGTCTGTGGGCGGTATATTGTTGACTCTGCATCAACTTCACTGGAAATAACCACCGCTGACTGTCTAGTGCCAATTTACCCAACAACCCACCCGTGCAGCGTTCCAATTCTTGCAGAAACTCAGATTCCGGTAAATCGCGCAACTCCTCAGCCTGTTGGTGTGGAGCTGTCCAGACGACCTGACAACGCCCATCGGCTAATGGTAACACTCCTATCGGCCCAGCATACCAAAACCGCTCGTAAGCAACGCTTTGATGCGGCTTTTCAGGGACGATCGTTGCTGTCACGCAAGATTGCCAATAATTCCAACCCGCCGTTTGAATTCCTGCCTCAGTGCGTAATGTCGATTTGGCACCATCGGCGGCAATTACTAACCTAGTCCGAATCGTCTGGGGTAGGTCATTCTCTGGGGTTTGAATAGTGATTTCTGCACCTGTAGCGGTATAGTCTACGCCAACTACCTGTGCGGGACACATGACGGTAATATTCGTGGCTGCTTGCAACTTCTCTTGCAATGCCGTCAATAACACTTCATGACTAGCTGCGTAGCCCAATGTCTCGGTGCCTAAATCCTGGGGATACAGCTTCACCACTCCCGCATAGTCAGCATCAGAGATTTGAATTTGGCTAAATTGGGTAACTTGTGGTAAAACTTGTTGCCAGATGCCCAAGCCCTCAAAAATCTGCCCTGAAAGCATCGACATCACATAGGCTCGCCCCTTAGCCACCGAAATCGACGCTGCTTGAGACTCGATCGAGACTACACTCAATCCCGAGTTTTGCAGCGCAACTGCCAAAGTATTCCCAATAATGCCACCACCGACGATCGCAATATCGTAATCTAACTCGATTGCTGTTGTGGCGGCGCGATCGACACTAGGATTCAGATTATATTGGTGACGTTGGCGATCGTTTCCCTTGAATGACAACTTCTCTGTCAGAGCATCGAGGCGGAGCATAGTTACTAATTACAATAATTGGTTTAACTTCAGAATTAATTAATATTATCTCGGACTAAAATTGCCGAAAATTTGGTAAGTAAGCTACCCTGCTTCTAACCCGCGTAGGCGGGTTTTGACTGTCTAGGCGCGAATTTATTCGCCAGCCTCACTCGAACTGAATGTAGTTACAAATTGTTTTTATATGGAAGAATGTAATTGTTACTCGATCGTAACATCTTTCTTTTGAAAATGCGGCGTTGCTGAATATGGGTATGATTTTTTGTAGGGGTGCTCCTTGTGGGTACCCTGAATCGATGCGGGGTAAGCACGAGGCATTACCCCTACAAAAATTGTTTGTGCGTTTCATACATTAATTCAGCAACGCCGAAAATGCTTTTACCCCAAATTCTGTAGCTTGAAACTGCCAGGCCAGATATCTAGATGAGCGCCACAGCCACAGCCGAATAGGGTAATATTTGCTTGGTGTTATCGATCGAGTGGACTTAGCAGCAATGAATCAGCAAAAAGCTTTATCAACATGGGCGTGGTTGTGGATCGGGAGTGGTTTGACATTGAGTGCGATCTCGATCCAGTCTGAGTCAGCACTGGCGCTCTCGGCTGTCGAAGTCGGGAAGATTGCCAAGTCAGTCACGGTATCGATCGATAGTGAAAATTCTGTCGGTTCGGGTATCGTCATCAAAAAAGAAGGTAGTACCTATACCGTGCTTACTGCCGCACATGTAATTCGCAACCGCCAGCAGACTTATAAAATTACGACTCCTGACGGCAATAGTTATCCGCTAGTAGCCGCAAATATTAAATCTGCGACATCCGATGTCGATTTAGCAGTTGTTAAGTTTCAAAGTAGCGCCAATTATCCGATCGCCAAATTGGGGAATGTCGAAACAGTTAGTGAAGGCTCTCCCGTCTATGTCGCGGGTTTTCCGCTGGCAACTGCGGCGATTACTCAGTCAGTTTACAATTTTACCGAAGGCAAGGTAACTGCCAATGCTAACCGTCCCCTAGCTGGCGGCTATTCGTTGGTTTATAGCAATAATACACTCCCAGGGATGAGCGGTGGCCCTGTATTTAATGAAGCTGGCGAAACAATTGCGGTACATGGCAGAGCTGATATCAAGGAAACGACTCAAGCCTCGGAGATTAATTCCAGCGTTCAGACGATCAAGACTGGATTTAATTTAGGCATTCCTACGAATACTTTCATGCGGTTGGCAAGTAAGTTGGGTGTTAATTTTGGCACGAACCCACCGGTAGTTGTAGCTGCGGCTACAACCAAAGCACCACAAGCAGCGGACTATTTCTTGATTGGAGTAGATCGCTTCAATCGCGGTAATCTCGGCGGTGCGATCGAGTCGATGAACGCTGCTATTAAACTCAATCCTCGTTATACCAGAGCTTATATTGCCAGAGCTGCGGCTAATTACATGAATAAACGTATCGGTGCGGCAATCGGCGATAGCGATCTCGCGATCTCGAGCGATCCAAATTCAGCGATCGCGTATACTGGCAAATGCTTCTTTACCAGTGAATTTGGTAATAATGGTGCGGCGCTCGGAGCTTGCGATCGCGCCGTCGAATTAAACCCAAAACTGGCGATGGCATACAATGTGCGGGGACTAGTACGCACAAAACTCGGAAATTACGCACCTGCGATCGCCGATCTTCAACAAGCGATCGAACTCGATCCCAAACTATATTATTCATACACGAATCTGGCAATAGCCCAATTCTCTCAACGCAATACTCTTGGAGCGCTAAATTCGGCACGTACCGCCACCCAACTTAACCCCCAATCATCGAACGCACACGGACTACTCGGTCAATTATTGGTGGTAAATAAAGATTATCAGCAAGCATTGTTCGAACTCAATCGCGCACTCGGCTTAAATCCGCGTAATAGTAGTGCTTACGAAGCGCGAGCTGCGGCTAATCTAGCATTGGGAAATAGCGCCCAAGCAAGAAGTGATGCTCAGCTAGCCAAACAATTTGCCCTCAGCAGCCCCACTGGGTTTATTGAGGATATCAGTTTCTTAAATCAATAGTTTAGGAGCAAGAGATCGAGCCTCAAGGATATTTCACGATCCAATTTTAGGGTCTATAGAATCCCGTTGAGATCTTTTTAGCGATCGTCTAATAGATATTGGTGGGACGGGCGGGTTCGTTTGGAGTTGGTAGTGATTGGCGGGAATTTTTAGCATAAACCCGCCCCTCCAGATCCATACATATACAACATCACACATTTGATAGAGCGACCGTAGGGGCGGGTTTATGCTAGCTGATATCGAGCTTAACAATCGATATCGAACAAACCCGCCCTCCTCCTCTAGAAGATCTCAAACGGGTTCCATAAAGATATTCCCGATCGCACTTAACTCAATAATTTACTTATTCTCAAACCAGTCCGCTTATTTTCGGCTGGAGTGCCGAGCGTAATTCGCAAGCCGCCACCAGTATGTCGGATCGAAGTCCCCATATTTTTCAATTGTGTAACTAATTCTGCCATCGCCAGATCTGGATTATCTACCCCTGTTATTCGAGCATAGATAAAGTTAGCATCGCTGCGCCAAACTTGGAGCTGAGGCAGAGCGGTTAATATCTGAAATAATCGATCGCGTTCCTCGATCGTTTCTGGAATTGTTGCTAATAGAAGTTGACGATGTTGTAATGATAATTGCGCCGCCGCGAGGGAAATACTCGGTAAATTATAAGGCAATCTTACCTGTTCCAACGTAGCAATCAGTTGGGGGTGAGCCACTGCATAGCCGACGCGATGTGCTGCCAACCGAAAGGCTTTAGAAAATGTCCGCAAGACGATCCAATTTGGATGTGCGGCTAATTCAGTTACTACCGTCTGCTGGCTGAATTCAAAATAAGCCTCATCGATAACTACCAGAATATCTGGCGGTAAACTCCGCAGCCACTCTAACTCTGCATCAGTCAGCGCATTTCCCGTCGGCGAATTTGGATGTACCACGAACACCACCCGAATCGGCAGATCTTCAATCGCTTTCTGTGCCGCAACTAAATTCATCTCAAAATTTACAGGCGATCGATCGACTGTTACCACAGGTATCCCTAGCGTTTGCGCCAAGATGCCATACATGCTAAATGTCGGCGCAGCTACCAAAATACTCCCCGCTCCACCCACACAAGTCGCAATCAGGATCGATCGCAATAATTCATCCGAACCATTCCCCACGCTAATCTGGCTGAGAAGGACTGCGGGACGACCCACCGCTGATTCACTCACATAACTAGCGATCGCGGCTTTGAGCTGATCGTGTCCCCCATCTGGATAACGATTGCTCTCGACAGACTCCACCCACAGCTGCGCCAATTCCTGCTTGAGCGCCAATGGCAAATCGTAGGGACTCTCATTCGTTTCCAATCGATCGATCTGCGCTTCAGCTGTCTCCACTGTACCGCCAGGATGCGGCGTGTATGCTTGCAAACTAGTGAGATCGCGGCGGAGGAAGGGTAATGCGGCTGCGGCGGTAGGAAGGCTGGCTCGATCGCTAGTAGTCATGGTGCGTAGTGAAGTCTGAATTTCCATCATAGATCGATCCATCGAGAGAATCCCGCAGGCAGCCTAAATATTCGGCGCTCAAAAAAATATTTCATTTTGCTATTGACAGGAATAAAAATATGCCTTACATTGATAAATGTCTGAAACGCGCCCCCATCGTCTAGAGGCCTAGGACACCTCCCTTTCACGGAGGCGACAGGGATTCGATTTCCCTTGGGGGTACTTCAGAAAAATATCTTACAAAAAGAGGTGAGGCAATTATTGTCTGACCTCTTTTTGCATCGGTAGGACGATCTTAGTAATAGTACTAAGATTGCTATTGCTTGCACTCATGCCCAGATAGACTTACACCCAATTCTATGGATGGTGATTTTCTACATATTCCAGTTCTCAGCCAGGAAATAATTTCGGGTTTGAGTGTAGTTCCTAGCGGCTGGTATTTAGATGCAACTACTGGTGGTGGCGGACATAGCGAACTAATTTTGCAGGCTGCGCCCGATGTTAATTTAGTTGCACTCGATCGAGATACACAGGCTCTCGATGCAGCGAAGACAAGACTTCAGCCATATGGAGATCGCGTAAAATTTTGGCATGGTAATTACGCCGACTATCAGCCGTTAGCACAGCGATTTGATGGGATTATTGCCGATTTGGGAGTGAGTTCGGTGCAGTTAGATTTAGCCGAACGCGGATTTAGTTTTCGGAATGAGGCACCGCTGGATATGCGGATGGATCGATCGCAACCAACGACTGCGGCGGATCTAGTGAATCAGACATCAGAAGTCGAGTTAGCAAGAATTATCTTTACTTATGGGGAAGAGAGAATGTCGCGGCAAATTGCCCGCGATATCGTCGCCCAACGTCCATTTACGACAACCACACAACTGGCTTATACGATCGGTGGTGCGGTACCTAAATCTTATCGTTACGGCAGAATTCATCCGGCTACGCGAACATTTCAAGCACTGAGAATTGCCGTAAATCAAGAGCTAAGTTCGCTAGAAAAATTTTTGGCAGTGGCACCTACTTGGCTCAAACATGAAGGTAAGATCGGGTTGATTAGCTTTCATAGTTTAGAAGATCGGATCGTCAAACATACCCTCCGTGAAAATGAGGATTTAAAAGTTTTAACTAAAAAACCAATTATTGCCACCGATGCAGAAATAGCATCCAATCCGCGCGCTCGCTCGGCGAAACTCAGATGGGCGATAAAACTGGTTAATAATTAATGTAAATCAATTCCAAATCATAAACAGTAACAGCTAGATCCAGACAACACAATCGATCGATAATCATCGGCTCTACCAGCTCCCATTTACCGCCAGCCAAACCACAACCGATGCGGGGCATATGAATTGAAGCTGATAATTCGATCGCTTTATCTGCAACTGTAATTAAACCTGATTCGATCGCTTCATAACGGACGGGAATATGCGGATCGCCTTTAACAGCTATTTTATGCTGTCCGATAACATTGGCGACCCAAGTATCTGGAGTGATTTGCACGAATTGAGCCGCACTCAATCCATAGTTATTCGTCTCGCGCTCAGCATACCACTGATGAAAAGCTTGTTCTGGTAGCTTGGATCTTTTGGATAATGCGAAGACAACGTCAGTTCGGGATAAGGAAAATTGATTTGCTCCGCTTAAGCACCGCCCTGAACTGGAAGTTCGGGCTAATAACTCAAGTTCTCTTCAGAGAACTGCCGAATTGATTAGTTCGTTAAAACGAACTTTTGCTATGAGCAACTAATTCATTTGAGGGCGGTCTGGAAACGAAGCTATGAGTCATCGATCGGCAATCCTTATCCCGAACTGACGTTAAGACAAAGCCTTTCCCCCATCTACCGATATCGTTGCAAATATGGACGATGATTTTAGTTCCGACTCCTGTTGGATTGATGGCATCGCCTTTTAAATATGTAATCGATTTCATCTTATAAATAAATGCTGGCGGTTTTAACCGCAGCTAGGTAAACAAAATCCGCATACTCGGATTAACTTAGCCGATCGGATTAAAACGATCTTTAAGTATTCGCACTAAATATTGCCATTTGTGTAGGTGCGCCAACTTCTGGATCGATCGATCCGATCGAGTCAAACTTCACTTGATAATTAAACTTGCTGGCAACTCCCTCCGCCCAAGCTTGAAACTCAGCGCGAGTCCATTCAAAACGATGGTCTTTATGGCGTAATTTACCTGCCGCGAGATTGGAAAAATTGACATTGTATTCAACATTTGGCGTAGTTACGATCGCGGTGTGCGGGCGGGCAAATTCAAATAATACTCGCTCGAACGCTGGCAGTCGATAAGGATCGAGATGTTCGATAACTTCGATCGCAGTAGCTGCATCATAACCCTCGATCCGACGATCTCGATAAGTCAAACCACCTTGCAATAATTTCACGCGATCGCGTTGCTTGGGCGAACTAAACTTGTATTCTAAGCGCTCTCTGGCAATCTCCAAGGCACGATATGACACATCGATACCCAAAATCTCCTCGAAGTAAGGATCTTGCACCAACAGGCGAATGAGCTTACCTTCACCGCAACCGAGATCGACTACTTTTTGGGCATTGGCAGCTTTGAGGGTTTGAGCGATGGTTTCTAGACGTTGTTGATTGAGACTGAGCGGCTTTTCGAGGATGGCTTCGTCGGTATCTCGATCTATTTCAGTGGTGTCAGGATCGATATCTTCCGCACTCGTCAGTTGCGCTAGAGCACTTCTCGTTAATTTAGCCTGACGTTTAAGATAGCGATGGGTGATTTCATTTTTTTCAGGATGAGTTGCCAACCAGCCTCCACCATGCCGCAGCAGTTTGTCAACTTCCTCTGTGTCTACCCAATAATGTTTGTCATTATCCAGTACCGGAATCAGCACGTAGAGATGGCTGAGTAAATCGGCAAGTTTCACCGTCGCACTGACAGTTAGAGTGTAGTAATAGCTTTGACCCCAGTCAGGAAACTCCTCATCGAGTGGATAACCCTCGATCGTGAGGGTATAACCAAATGGCTCGAACAGCCGATGCAATAAGCTAGTACCGCCCCGACAGGGTACAGCGGAAATCGTTGCCGACAGCGGAATCGGGGTATCGACAAGCTCGGGACGGTTGGGGCAGCGGCCATTTAATGCCGTACCGTAAATCTGTGAAATCGCAACACTGAGAAAGGATGAAGCGACATACGGCCGATCGTTCACATATTGGTCTAAGGTATGTGCTTGCTTACCACGTACCAATTCTACCGGATCGATATCGATGATTAATGCTGCTGTACACCGATCGACCGTCGCTTCAGGATAAAATACCTGTGCCTTACCCCAAGACAACGGAAAAGTTTGCGATCGATCGGGGTGTTTGTGCAGTAAATAGCCGAGATCGGTAGCTGGATTGTGAGTCGTGGTAATCGTCAATAACATTTAATTCGTACTCGATCTTCGTTAGAACCCATCTCCCAACTATACCAAAGCTTCCAAATCCAAAATCCAAAATTAATTTACTCGCCCTGCGGACATTCCTCCCACAGGCTGGTTGTCTGGCGCAAACTACTCCAGTTACCTCCAGCTAAAATCAGATGATCTAATAGCGGAATGCCGAGTAACTTGGCTCCAGCTAGCAATTGACGGGTAAGTTCGATATCTGCTTGACTGGCTTGAGTACTACCCGAGGGATGGTTGTGGGCGACAATCGTTTTAGTCGCACCTTGTTTGAGCACTTCGCGGAAGATTTCGCGCGGTGGAGCAAGGGTTTCCGTCGCCGTACCGATCGTAATTAATTGCGTACCAAGCAATCGATTTTTGACATCTAATAACAAAATTGCCAATCGCTCTTGTTGCGACCACATCAACTCCTGACTCAGTGCCGCAACCGCAGCTTCTGGACTATCGATAATCGCTCGATCGGGCGGACGCAAGATACAAGCTCTTTGTCCTAATTCTACTGCGGCGAGAATCGCTGTGGCTTTAGCTGGCCCGACACCAGGAATATTCATTAATTCTTGCGGTGCAACATCCCGCAACCGCTCTAACGGATCGCGTTGATGCTGTCCTAATTGATTGAGAATATATTCGCCCAATCCGATCGCGGATAGTTTACCAGCCCCCTGTCCCGTACCCAGCAAAATCGCAATCAATTCGGCATTTTTTAAGTGTTTGACTCCATGTGCGAGGAGACGTTCGCGTGGACGTTCGGTACTAGGTAAGTCGATAATGCGGAGGCTGTAAGTCATTACGCGAACGATCGGGAGAACATGTAGTTAAAATTACTTGTCACTTTACGATCGATTGTCGTGCCAGCGAATCACTGGAATGGCTGATTTTTGCTGTGTTCGCTAAATAAACTGTGGTGCTGTGTCGGAATGAGTAGACTCGCATCTTGCCTCAAAACAAAGTTACTAGTGTTTTAGTGGCTAGTTTTGGTAGTTGTGAGTAAGTTTT
The DNA here is from genome assembly GCA_965246715.1 of Chamaesiphon sp. Lineage (GTDB taxonomy): Bacteria > Cyanobacteriota > Cyanobacteriia > Cyanobacteriales > Chamaesiphonaceae > Chamaesiphon. The sequence continues at coordinate 205,141 of CBDFFH010000002.1, forward strand.
ATGACTATTCGACCGCCTTGGTGGCGCGCTTCGCGATCGGTTTTTATATACTGGTGCAAGATATGAGTAGATTTGCACCTGACAAAGCTGATAATGCTCGCTTGAGTAATTAGAATCTTTAATGCGATCGATAAGTAGTGTAAATTAGTAATTTAGCGATGGTTTTCGGGATTAATAGTGTGAGTGGATCTGGGGAAAATGCAACTGCGACAATTGCTGTCATCAAGCGGCAGCGATGCTCGTTAAACCCGACGATCGGTAGCTTCAGACACTTGTATTTTTGTAAATATCTATTAAGCTAGATTAAATATCCGCGATCGATCTTGCCGTTACCGTTGGCGAAGCCTGCGACCGATCGCAAGCGAGTAAGTTCGTGGCAAGACGAGATCTTCATCGGAATGAATTAAGGGAATTGAAATTATGACAAATGCAGTCTATAACCAGACACCCCATCATGTTGTTATCGTTGGTGGTGGATTTGGTGGACTCTATGCAGCTCAGTCACTGGGTAAATCACCCAATGTAAAAGTGACACTGATCGATAAACGCAATTTTCATCTGTTTCAACCACTCTTGTATCAAGTAGCGACTGGTGGATTATCTCCTGCCGAAATATCTTCACCATTGCGATCGATCCTCAACAAACAGCAGAATACGACCGTGTTGATGGGTCAAGTCGATAACATCGATCCAGTGGAGCAGAGAGTATTTTTAAATCACGGTCAGATCGATTACGACACATTGATTGTCGCTACTGGTGTCAGCCATCATTATTTTGGTAACGACCAATGGGCACCAACCGCTCCAGGCTTAAAAACAGTTGAAGATGCGCTAGAAATGCGGCGACGGATTTTTGTCGCATTTGAAGCAGCCGAAAAAGAAACCGACCCAGAAAAACGACGGGCTTGGCTGACGTTCGTAGTCATCGGCGGCGGCCCTACCGGCGTAGAATTAGCTGGTGCGATCGCCGAACTCGCCTATAGTACGCTCAAAAAAGATTTTCGGAATATCGATACCGCCGAAACCCAAGTACTGCTGCTTGAAGGGATGGATCGGGTGTTGCCCCCATACCCGCCCGAATTGTCTGCAAAAGCCGAAGTATCGCTAGTAAATTTGGGCGTGAAAGTGCAGACGAAAACGCTCGTTACCAATATTGAAAACCATACAGTTACTACCCGCCAAGGCGAAAATATCGACACGATTCAAGCGCGAACCATTCTCTGGGCGGCGGGAGTTAAAGCTTCAGCGATGGGTAAAATTGTCGCCGAACATACAGGTGCCGAACTCGATCGTGTCGGTCGCGTGATGGTCGAATCCGACTTGAGTGTCAAAGGACATCCGAATATTTTCGTAATCGGTGACTTAGCAAACTTCACGACCGAAGAAGGTAAGCCCTTGCCTGGAGTCGCCCCAGTCGCTACCCAAGAAGGTAAATATGTCGCGCAACTGATTCGTAAGCGGTTGGCGGGTAAGACGTTGCCAGCATTTAAGTACTTTAATGGTGGTAGCTTGTCAGTCATCGGCAGACATTCGGCAGTAGCGGATATTGGTTCGATGAAGTTTTCAGGATTCTTTGCTTGGTTGATCTGGGTATTCGTCCATATTTATTATTTAATTGAGTTCGATAATAAATTGGTGGTGTTCATTCAGTGGACTTGGAGTTATTTCACTCGCAAACGCGGTGCGCGGTTGATTACGGGCGATGAATCGCTGGGACAAGTAGGCGTTGACGATCGCGGGGATTATTTTGTATCCTCCGAAACCAAAGCGGCGGTAAAAGTCTAGCAATCCCAAACTACCACGATCTTTACTAGAGCGGCATCCATAATCGATACCGCTCTAGCTCGCCTAATTTTCCATTCACCAGCACAGTAGCGGTAAAATTATCTCACTCGATCGTTAAAAGTAGTGCTGGAGATCGAGCCATGCAAATAACATAACTCAACATCGGGCATGCGATCGATCGGCAGCCCCAAATAGTCGTTCCACGGATCTAAGACAAAACCCTCAACCATTCGATCGGATCGAGATTAAAGTCGATCGATATCAGATCGATCTAAAGCACCATCTACAGTTGCTAAAGTCATTCAATCCAAAATCACAATTAGCTTACTTTTGCTAAAGTGCGAACTGCTAAAATTTCGTCAGAGCGTAAGATTTAGATCGCAGAAATAGGCACCGCAATCTCTGTCAACAGGGTGAACGCACTTAAATTTCCTACTATTTAAAATCCTCGCAAATCAGTTGCAGATTTGAATTACGAAAAGTATGAAAGCTTTAATGGTAAACAAGTATAGCCAGTTAATTATGTTATATTTATTGGAAATTCAGATCGCGTCAAATGAAGCTAAAGCCAAGGCATAGTATCGCAGAACACTTTGGTGACATAAAAGACATTAGAATTGAACGGGGGAAAAAACACAAACTAATCGATATTATCACGATCTCGATTTGTGCAGTAGTATGTGGAGCAGATGGATGGGAAGACATAGAGCTGTATGGCATCACCAGAAAAAAATGGCTGGAGGAATTTCTAGAATTACCGAATGGGATACCATCTCACGATACATTTGCACGGGTATTTTCACAAATTAATCCTGAAGAATTCAATAAATCTTTCCTGCATTGGATTAAAGGAATAAGTAAAATAACAGCAGGAGAGATAATCGCATTTGATGGAAAACAATCTCGAAATTCAAGAGACGAAAAAAATGGTAAAGGAGTAATTAATACGGTCAGTGCTTGGGCAGCAAGTAATAGATTAGTATTAGGACAAACAAAAGTCGAGAGTAAATCAAATGAAATTACTGCATTGCCTGAGTTGATTAATGCCTTAGATCTAGCTGGATGTATAGTGACAATTGATGCAATGGGATGTCAGCGAGAAATAGTCAAGAAAATTGTCAAAAAAGAAGCAGATTATGTAATTGCTGTCAAAAAGAATCAACCAAGTTTATATGAAAGGGTAGAACAGCTATTCAAACAGGCGATTAAAACTCGTGGTGAAAGTCTGAAAACGCATAGCTTCAGCAGTAGAGAGATGAATAGAGGTAGAGAGGAAACTCGTAATTACCTAATGATATCAGACATTGCAACATCAATAGATCCATTGCTAAAATGGCAAAATCTGACTAGTATTTGCATGGTAGAATCAGTTCGAGTTGTCAATGAAAAAACCAGCGTAGAAGCTCGTTATTTCATCAGTAGCTTAGAAGATAATGTTGAAAAACTAGCAGAAGCAATCAGAGGTCATTGGTCGATAGAAAATTCACTCCATTGGGTACTTGATGTTATTTTCAAAGAAGACATTAGTCGAATTAGAAAAGATAATGCTCCAGCTAATTTTGCTGTTTTAAGACATATAGCAGTTAATATAATGAGTCAGAACAAGAGTCGAAAACTAAGTGTTAGGAAGAAGCGATTTCTTGCGAGCCTTGATGAAGAATATTCGCGCGAACTTCTAGAGGCTATTTTAGCCTAAATTTAACTAACCCCAGAGTATGAATTTGGCTAAATATCTTTAGCCGCACTTTTGCCGGACTAAATTGAGTTAATTTAACCTCGTCTTTGGTTTCGATTTTATTGATATTGTCGTAATTGTAGTTAAGCAATCGAATATCATTAATCGCCTATTTTAGTGGCTCTCGATCGAAATAAATCCTGTTTTGATGCGTTCACCCTGTCTCTGTCAAAGATTCACCAATCGCATTAAAAATTTCGGCGTTGCTGGATTAAGATATGATTTGGCGATCGAGAGGTAATCTGTGCCGTCGATCGCCAGAACTAACTGAATTAGGAGTTGGTACTTCACCAAATTTAAGATAATGAATTAACAATCTAATAGAATGCTTTAGCATTTGTTCGCACTTAGAATAACATAATGTTTTTCTTTTTAATCGAGCTAAGTAATGTCTGAGCCTAGTGTTTTCACCCTCAACTCTTGTCATATAAGTTTTACTCACGATTTGGTCACCATCTGGAATAAATATTGGATAGACCCTCCACCCATCCGTCACATAAAAATAACATTTCCATGTACTTACCAAATTCTCCCATAGCGGTCTAAATGTCTTAGCACTGTGGTCGCCTAATACCCATCCTAAAATACCCATCTGAAAGTGATTTACTGCCGTCCAGAGCCAGATCTTGTTTTTTTTGAGCCAACAAACGTCTCTAACTCATCCAACTCACCAACTTCTGGTATTTGGTCTGAATTATAGTAATCTGGGAGATTTGCCCCTACTTGCTTCACCCAATCCATGACAGTTGTATTATGCACACCCATTACTCTTTCTATTGCTCGAAATCCCATCCCATTAACATACATTGACAAACATTTCTGCTTGATTTGTGGTGAATATCCTCTGTGTGCTTCATAACAATCTATAAATTGCCGTCCGCAGTCTTTACAAATATGGTTCTGCTTTCCCTTTATTCGCCCATTTTTATTGATATTGGACGATCTACATTCAGGACATTCCATTTAGATATTTGCTCTTGTTACTTCTCTCGATCGCCTTAGATCATATCCTAATCCAGCAACGCCAAAATTTCTAGTATGCAACCTTCTTCACCGTTATTTGGATGAGGGACAAAATCGACTAACGTTGCAATATCTCCGGCTCTGAGTCCATACTCTGGTAAGTCGCGAGTTAATGAGACTTCTTGATATAATTCCATTGTCATATGAAAATTCCCAAATCATCAGAATGGATTGGTATAATCTTAATCCTCATCCTCTTCATCAAAATCTGAATCTTTAAATCCTAACCAGAATAGAATTATTTCTTCTACTTCACCTAATTGATCTGGTGTGAGATTTCCTAATTTACGGATCAGTTTTGCATGAGGAATTGTAATGATATTTTGCACATCAAAGGCACCAGGTCGAAGAAATCTTACTGCGATATCGACTTCAAATCTCGAACCTCGCGAACTTGTTGTGTGTGGAATGAGTGTTGTTAACGCCCGATCTCGATCTAATGCCGGAATACTGACAACTAAACATGGTCTGACTTTTGCCACCGAACCCAAATCGACCAACCAAACGTCACCTCGACTAGGATTCATACGCAGCTTCGTCTTGGTCTAACTGTAGAAAAATTTCCTCGGCATTTAGAACCAAGTCATCATCGGATAATGGTGGAAAGTCTAAATAAGCTGTCCGTTTGAAAATCTCTGATGCTAAATCTAGTCGCTCTGAGTCTGTCAGGCGATCGAATGTAGTTAAGAAATCTTGTACAACAGGAGTCATCGTTTCTCTCCTCTTCAATATATTCACAGCATAACACCACTTAATCTTTTTGAGCTAGTAGATTGGCTCGATCGAATCCTCCCACCATCAGCATCGATCGATAACCCAAAGCCCGATCGAACACCATCACGATCGAATCCCCCACCACTAGCTTACTTTTGCTAGAGTGCGAACTGCTAAAATTTCGTCAGAGCGTAAGGTTTCGATCGCAGAAATAGGCACCGCAATCTCTGTCAAAGATTCACCGATCGCATTAAAAATTTCTAGTACGCAGCCTTCTTCACCATTATTTGGATGAGGAACAAAATCGACTAACGTTACAATATCTCCAGCTCTGAGTCCATGCTCTGGTAAGTCACGAGTTAATGAGACTTCTTGATATAATTCCATTGTCATATTAAGTCTTCTTACTAGGTTTAAGTGTCACGAATTGAAATTTGTCATCGATCTGTCTTTCTAGCCAAACGGTAATAACTGATAGAATTGTACCATTTACACCGATGAGATCTGCTTCAACTTGGTAAAAGGTACCATACTCGTTGATTTTCTCTTCAACTGCGTCTGTGGATAGTGCCTGTGTCTGAATGGCTAGTTTTAATGCTTCTGAGTTTTCCTGTGTGAACCCAGCCTGAGCTAAAAACTTCGATTTATCATTCCGTGGTTTTGGCTCCAGTAGATAGCGGGTGATTTTAGCATCTGCAATAACTAAATCTTCGGGAATCCTCATGATTAGACCTATTTTACTAACTATCTGACACAAGGATATAGTTTCGATCGATTCTTTAATTTTAACTGATCGAGTGAGATCGATAGCCAAAAGCCCGATCAAACATCATCACGATCGAATCATCCCACCATCAGAGATCGACAAAACATCAACATCGATCGATACCCCAAAACCCGATCGAACATCCTCACGATCGATTCCCCACACCATCAGCGATCGACAAAACATCAACATCGATCGACAACCTAAAGCACGATCGAATCCTCTCACCATCATCGATTGACAAAACATCAACATCGACACACCACCAGCGATTGACAAAACAGCCATAAAATTATCAACATCGATCGACTAAAGTTTGATCGACTATCCTAACTTCACCACATTTAATTTGATTGGATACTGTAATGGTATAAAATTTCTAATTTCAATAAACATATCTCTCGATTAAGTACTAAGTTCAATTCAAAGTGTCGATTTATACTCTTGCAATTAACCTTTAAGGATTTTTTTGTGAACCGTGATAATTTGGGAAATATTAATGTAATATTGAAAATGAATATTTAGTAATCTTGATTGATTCAGAGTGCTGCAATATCCAGATGAATAAGCTCAAAGTCAATTTACATCAATCCTTCTCAGATAAAAATGAAACAGAATCCTAATTTAATACAAAAAATTTTCTCTCGGGTTTCTATTCTCAACAACAAAACATTATTGATTCTTGGCGTACCAGTAGCTTTATTTGGAATAATATCTGGCTGGATAGTTTTCCATGAACATATTGAAAAAAATGCCGCAGGTGTCAAAGAGCAAAATAGACTAAAGGAAGAATCGATAGATAAGAACTTTAAAGATGCTTCAAAACAAATAGGGAGTAAAAATCTAAAAATCAGAGAATCTGGAGTTGAAGCTATGGGAAGAATCGATGCAAGTTTTTCTGACAAAACTCGATGGGATATCATGGAGAAACTAGCAAGTGTTATTCGAGCTGATTCTCCAGCCACAAAGAGGAATAAAAATAGGATAAAGCCTGCTCCTATTCCAGTGACAGCGAAGAAAGCTCTAGAGATTATTAAATTTCATAATTATAATAAACCAATTAAATATGAATTCTTGGACTTAAAGAAAGTTAATTTGTATCATGGCGATTTGCAGGCAGCAAAGTTCTCTAGAGTGGATCTTCGTGATAGCCAATTATACATGACAGGTCTGAAGGAAGCAGAGTTGAGAGAATCTAATTTGAGTCGAGCTTATTTAAGGGCATCAGATCTAAGCAATACTCATTTAAACAATGCAGATCTTACTGAAGCAGATCTTATGGGAGCTGACCTTATAAAAGCAGATCTTAGTGGAGCGAAACTAAATGGAGCTAACTTAAGAGAAGCTAACTTAAGTGGAGCTATTTTTGATGATAAACAAATAAAAAAAGCCTGTAATTGGAAAATGGCAACAGATGATGAAGGAAGAATACAGAGATTAAAGGAAGACAATTCTTCGGAGCCAGAAACAGAACCTGATTGCGAAAAATTTGATTTTTAGAGAGTCGTTAGCTAGAGTTAGTGAGAGTAATGGCTACCACGCAGTTGATCGATTATTTCTCAGACAATATTCGTTGAAATTGCTGAAGTTGTTGCTCTTCCTCTTCTTTAGTTTCAGGCAATCTGTACCAAACTGCTTCTGCATCTGGGGTACGACGGCAGTAGATTTCTCTAAGGGGTTCGACTTCATCTCGATGAGCTAGCGCGTAAGCTTTTAACTCAGCGATTGTCATTGTTTCAAATTTCAGGTGCATTTAAGTCGCCTTTAATTGTTCTAGTTTTTGTTGAATTAAAATTTCAACTTGCTTAAACTCATCACTTGAATTGGGAAGATCGAATGTCTCTGGAGACGCATCCGCAGTGAATCGATCTACAAACGCATGAAATGCAGATAAATCGTCGGGGTGAGAGATAACATAGGCTCTCAACTCACCTTTTGTCATGGCATTAAAATCAGGGTTCATTGTAAGAATCTCCAGCGACCATTACGGTAGATTTCTATCTGTATATTTTCACCAGCCAACATAAATATGTTGCCCGTTCGTTCGTCAATGCGAACAATGAAAATAGGAGTAAAGGTATTGGTTAAAAACTGGCACAGGATAACACACCTAATGCCTTGCTCGGCGGTTGGCAAAATTTGGATACCTCACAATTACGATTATAGAATACCTCACTAGATAGCGATCGACCCACGCAGACCAGGAAGTTAGTCTGCGTAGGCAGACTTTGCACCACTAGCAGCGGTTTCAACCGCTGTTGTAACAGGTTCCTAACTCCCCCCAATTCGCGCCACATCGCGAGAATTCTCCTCAAACGCAGCATTGAGCGCATCATCACCACTCAAGCCCGAAGCCAGCGCATTCTGAATCGCCTGCAACACCCGCTTATAGTCACGCGGCATCACCTTCACGAACTTCGGCACCATCTCATCCCAGTTGGCTAGCACTTCCGATGCTTTCTTACTCTTGGTATATCGGGCGTGCTTATCGATCGAGTCCTTCAACTTCCCAATCTCTTCAGCATCCGTCACCTTCTCTAACCCCACCATCTGCGTATTGCAGCGCGTCGGGAAATCGCCCTGCTCGTCGAGGATGTAGGCAACACCGCCACTCATCCCCGCTGCGAAATTGCGTCCGGTTTTACCTAATACGATCGCTTGTCCGCCTGTCATGTATTCACAACCATGATCGCCGATCGATTCTACAATTGCACTCACACCAGAATTACGCACACAGAACCGTTCGCCAGCCATGCCGTTGATGTAGATTTCGCCGCTGGTGGCTCCGTAGAGGGCGACGTTGCCGACGATGACGTTTTCGGCGGCGATGAAGGTGGATTTGGGCGAGGGGTAAAGGATGATTTTACCGCCGCTGAGTCCTTTGCCGATGTAGTCGTTGGCATCGCCTTCGAGTTCGAGAGTGACTCCTTTGGGGATGAATGCGCCGAAGCTTTGTCCGGCACTACCTTGGAATTTGAGGTGGACGGTATCGGCGGGGAGTCCGTGCCAGTGGTTTTTGGTGATTTCGTTACCGAGGATGGTGCCTACGGCGCGGTTGACGTTGCAGATCGGGAGGGTGGCTTTAGTTGGTTTGCCGTGTTCAATTGAGTCTTTGCACAGGTCTAATAAAGTAGTAATGTCGAGGGATTTGTCAAGTCCATGATCTTGGGCGATCTGGTGATAGCGTCCGACTTCTGCGCCTGCTTCTGGCTGGTAGAGCAGATTAGATGCGAGGGCGGCATTTGGCTCGATCGAAAGCTTGTCACCCGATCGAAGAGAGAAAAATGATATGATTAGTGCATGTATTAAGTATTGCGTTTATCTCAAGGATATACCTACTGCGCTTTTAACTCCAGAGGAGCAAGATTTTATGAAGACGATGGCACAAATCGATGCTTGGTATGAAACTGAAATTAATAAGGCTAAACTTGAGGGTGAGCTTGAAGGTGAGCAACGTCAAAAACAGTCGATCGCACTTAAAATGATTCAAGAAAATATCCCCTTTGAGGTAATATCTCGGATTACTGGACTTAAAATCGATCAATTACAACAACTTCAATCTTCACCAAACAATGGTTGATTGACCGTAATCGATCGAGCTTAATATTTACCAAATTGTTTTCACATGAGGGTATTTTAGAATATTGTTGTCGCAGGTAATTAGTGGGACATCAGATCTTCTTGCCATCGCTACAATAATTCTGTCAGCAGGATCTTTATGGAAATCGCCTGGTAGTTGGGTACTGGCGATCGCGTCTTCAGGATTCAGTGCTTCGATTACTATTCCTGAGTGACTTTTGGCTAGGGCATACCAATCATCAATCGGTAAGGGTAATGCTAATTTACCCAGACTAGATTTTACGGCTATCTCCCACACTGAAATAGCTGAAACTAAGATGCCATTTTGGTCTTCTTCAATCTCGATCTGTGCTCGTGCAGCATTCGATAGTTGACTCGGATCGTGCAAGAGCCATAACCAAATATGGGTATCAATAACAATCATTCACCCAAAGCCATCCACAGATCGGTCATTGGGGCATCAAAATCAGGTTCGATCTGAATTGGCGTTCCGCGCAAGGGATAATGTTTTTGGTCGTTTAACTTAGTCTCGTTCTGGGTTGTGGCTGTTACTGGGTAGTTACTACCGAGGGAGCGGATAAAGTCTAAAAGGCTTAGTTGCATTGGTTCGGGGATTTTCTCTAGTTCCCGGACTATCGATTCTATCGTACTCATGATGTAATGGGGTAAATTGAATATGATTCAATTTTACCATTCTCACATTTAGGCAACAAGGATCGATCAAATTGTCAGAGACTACCTCCGGTAGGCTACGCCAATGAGTCATAGTAACAGCATCGAATCCCCAACTCTCACAATCAAAAACACTAAAATTATCAATATCAAGTTAACTATAAACTTTTGTTTAATGCATGTCGTAAAATAGTCTCTGTATATTGTGCATGTTCGTTGGTATGTCCTGTTGTTTCAACTGAGACAGCCATTCTAGTATCTTGGCTATCATATAGATGAATATAGAAAATATGTTGCCCATCTTGCGTTCTGCGATTAGATCTTTGTAAATCATTCACGGGCGCAGCAAAGGCCGCATCATTGTATCTGACAAGATCGATCCATTCTAAATCTTCTAGCCGATGCCTTAGTGTGTCCCAACTTCTGGGGCGATGATGAGCAAATCCCTCCTGGACATTAACAACTTGATTTCTATCTCTATGAGAGACAGGAGGTGCGTTAACCCTCTGTTCTAATTCATTGTTTTCATTGCGTAGATTATCAACGCTTTGCTGTAGGTTATTATTTTCATTGCGTAGATTGTTAACGCTTTGCTGTAAATTATTATTTTCATTGCGTAGATTTTCAATTGTTTGATTGTTATCATCATCGATCATTCCGATTATATCCTGTCGCTCGGCTCTACCGAACTTGCTATGCTAAGTAGTGGATAAGAATCAAGTTTAATTGACAAAATTGATAATTTTGAGTTATGGAAGCTTGGTGCAGCATAAATGACAGATTTTATTATAGAATAGTAAGATCTTGATTTCTGGCAACAAATAAGCTTGAATTGCATTATGTCATCCAAATCGCAACTAAAAACCATTAATGAAATTCTTAATATCGACGGAATGACCGTCACTGCTTATAAGATCTTAGATGAAATCGGTTATTTTATTTATCTAGAAAATCAGCAATTAAAAGCAGTGTGTCCTCATTGTGGAACTGAAAGTAATAAACTTCATGAGAATCACCAATTAACAGTGAGAGATCTACCATTCGGTGAACATGATGTTTACCTTAAAATTAATCGTCGTCAATTCAAGTGTATGAGTTGTGGTCGAAAATTCAGTGAGGAATTAAATTTCATCAAAAAGAGAAGTCATTTCACCGAGCGAATGAAGCAGAAGATTGTCGAAGAGAGTCTAGCTAGTGATATTAAAAGTGTTGCCAAAAGAAATGGATTAAGTGAGCAAGAAGTGGAGACAATAATCAAAAAAGCTGGGGTAAATCTAGTGCAAAAAAAGCCAGAGAATTTAACCAGACTAGGAATTGATGAAATTGCCTTTGTTAAAGGGCAAAAAAACTATTGTGCGGTGTTAGTAGATCTAGAAAAAAGAGAGTTAATAGCCATCTTACCAAAAAGGACTCAAGAATGTATTGGTGAGTGCTTGAAGTCTTGGGGTTCGGAGGTTTTGAACCAAATTACAGAAGTAAGTATCGATCTATTTTCATCATACAAAAGTCTGGTAAATGAATTGATACCAAATGCTGAAGTGGTTGGAGACAGATTTCATGTAATGAAACAGATAAATGAAGAGTTAGATCGAGAGAGAATTAAAATCAAAAGAGAGGCTGAGAGGGTGAAGAACAAAGATGAAAAGAACAAGAAATTAGCAGCATTAACTCACAGTAAATATGCAATACTCAAAAACGAAGCGGATTTGAATGAATTGCAAAAAGAGAAGTTGAAAGAGATTGGAGACGTTTTTCCAGAATTAGCAGCAATGCACAAAACAAAAGAGTTATTTAGAGATATATTTGAATCAAAAACAGATTGGGGAAATGGGCTAATAAGCTTGTGTGACTGGCTCAAGAATGCTTGTGGGAAATTCCCCAAGAGTTGTGGAACTATTAAAAGATGGATTGGTGAAATAATTGCCTATTTTGATAATAGAACAACTCAAGGAGTCGTCGAAGGAATTAACAATAAACTCAAGCTAATAAAAAGAATGGGATATGGGTTTAGAAATTTTGAGAATTTTCAGATCAGAAGTTTGCTAGCATGGCATTTCAATCCTTGATTTAGCATAGTAAGTTCGGTAGAACCTGTCGCTCTAGATCGAGCTGTTCTCTCTCTTGTTCGAGTTGTTGCGCGTTTTGCTCAGATTCAATCGCTCTTTGTTCAGCATCAATTGCCCTTTGTTCGGCTTCCAGCTTCTCTGCCTGAGTTCTAGATTCTGATTTTTGAATAGATTCAGCAATTTCTCGATATTCACGAGCACTATCACGAGCTTCAATAGTAGCTTGATTTGCAGAAAGAACTTGGTCTGTAGCCTGCCGAATTTTTCTCTCACTCTCTAGTTTTACCTCAGTAGCTTGACGAATTTTCTGCTCTGCTTCTAGCTCTTGGCGATCGGCCCTAACTTTTATATAAGATGCTAATTCTGTTAATAGCCAAACAAGAACACCTGTCAGTATTGCAGAACCAGTAATTGCATTATAAACTTTTTGCCACTGTTGTTCCAAGGATTTTGCCACCATGATAGCAGTTCAGATTGAAAGGATGGTGGATTTCCTCTTAATAGATAAACTCTGCCGATAACATTTCCGCGATTTTGTTTACCAGTTGAAACTTTTTGAATAGAACGAGGACTATCGAACTTCCATTCTTGTTCGATCGGAGCTGGATCGCGTAATATGAGAAAATCTCCATTTAGCTTCTGCGCCGGATAATCTGTATCGTTAAATCTTTCAGCCCAGGTTGGCGAATATTGATATTTTTGTATCTCTAATTTCTGTTTGCCATCCGGTGCTGTTTTTACGATTGCTTTTGAGGCATAGATGATTTTTTGCTGCCGACAGTCTAATTTATCAGACTTGCAATCAGTTACAATAATACCAAATAGTCCATAGTTGCTATCTAAGGTTTCTTGTAAGCCTTTTGGGTCATTATTCAATAGTTGCGTTGATAGTTTAGTGGGCAGTGTATTAGCTAAAATATTAAAATCAACTGTCTGAACTCTTTTGACAGTAACATTCCAATAGTTTTCATTATTGTAATAAATAGTACATACGCTGGTTAGTGTCGAAAACCCTAAAGCACCAATCAGTCGGATTGCCGAGCTTTTAGCGCATTCCCAATCGCTTGCAACACCCGCTTATAGTCACGCGGCATCACCTTCACAAACTTCGGCACCATCTCATCCTAATTCGCCAGCACGGACATCGCTTTCTGACTCTTGGTATATTGGGCGTGTTTCTCGATCTCAAATTGAGTTATTCCTCTGTTAGATCGGGTTCCAAATCCAATGCAAATAAGATCGCTTGTTTAATTTTCAGCATCACATCATCGGGTAGCTGCCCTAATTTTCTTTCCAATCTGACTGTTGGTATCGAAGCGATCCCTTGAACATTGGCGATCGAATCTCGATCTAGAAACCGAAGTCTTGGCAAGACAACTTCGTATGAACTATCTCGATACTGAGTTGTCAATGGCACATAGATTGCCAGTGCCCTTGGGGGATCTAGATCGTGGCGGGAGACAATTACAACTGGACGAGTTTTCGCAGCTATCCCCAGATCCGCTAGCCACACTTCACCAGGATTAAGGTTCATCGATTAAATCCAGCACATCTTGTTCGACAGTTCGCGATGGCAGTAAATCGAGAATATCGCGATCTGCCAAATCAATAATTTCTGAGATATATTGACGGACTCGATCGGATATTTCTGGCTTCCACTCTTGCAATTTAATTCCTAGTCTTTCAGTCAAGGCATCCATCAGTATCTCCATTGCAAATGATGGGACATTTCTATTTTGCCAAGTTTATGACAGCATAACAAGTAAACAGAGCAATGCTTTTAGACCATTCTACTAGCATTGCCTCACTCGTGCGCCCCTGGCGGAGCTTTGCTCATCGATCTAACGTCTTAACTCCCCCCAATTCGCGCCACATCGCGAGAATTTTCCTCAAACGCAGCATCTAGAGCATCATCGCCACTCAACCCCGAAGCCAGCGCATTCTGAATCGCTTGCAACACCCGTTTATAGTCACGCGGCATTACCTTCACAAACTTCGGCACCATTTCATCCCAATTAGCCAGCACTTCTGTTGCTTTCTGACTCTTGGTATATTGAGCGTGTTGCTCGATCGAACCCTTTAACTTCTCAATCTCCTCAGCATCCGTCAGCGTTTCCAATCCCACCATCTGGGTATTGCAGCGTGTCGGGAAATCACCCTGCTCGTCGAGGATGTAGTGGCAACTCCGGCGGCGATCGTGCCGACTCCGACTTCGGATACTAGTTTGACGTTGATTCGGGCTTCCCGATTGGCATTTTTGAGATCGTGGATCAGTTCGGCGAGATCTTCGATCGAGTAGATGTCATGGTGCGGTGGGGGTGAAATCAGCCCTAAGCCTGGGGTGGAGTGACGAACTTTGGCAATCCAGGGATAGACTTTTTTGCCTGGGAGTTGTCCGCCTTCGCCTGGTTTGGCTCCCTGTGCCATTTTGATCTGGATTTCTTTGGCTTGGGAGAGGTAGAGGCTGGTAACGCCAAATCGTCCTGATGCGACTTGTTTGATGCCGCTATTTTTCGAGTCGATCGAGATGTTAATATGTCTCTATTCCGACCGTTAGTAGGCTCCACCACCGAGCATGAGTAAAAGCATCGACCATGACCAGTTGTTCAAGCAACTATTAACGACTTTCTTTCTGGAGTTTCTAGAATTATTTACACCAGAATTCTTCGCCGCGATCGATCCTCAGAGTCTTGAAATTCTCCCGCTCGAATACTTTACCGACATCGAAGCTGGCGAACGCAAGGCGATGGATGTCATTGTCAGAGTTAATCTTCTCGGTCGTCCCAATGCTCCACCTAGCAGTCGAGTGTCGGTAGTCGTCAATTGCGAACACCAATCCACTACCCAAGCTAATTTTCATCGGCGGATGTTCTTTTACTTCGCGCAACTGCATCGGAAGTACTTACAGCCAGTCTACCCGATCGCGTTATTCTCCTTTGATGAGCCATATCGACCGGAACGAGATTCTTATCAGGTTCGAGTGCCTGGTTTGCAGGTGATGGATTTCAATTTCCTGACGATCCAACTCAATCGATTGGACTGGAGAGAGTTTGTGGCTCAACCCAATCCAGTCGCAGCGGCGTTAATGGCTAAGATGGAAATCGATCCAGCAGATCGCCCACGGGTTAAGGTGGAGTGTTTGCGGATGATTGCGAACCTCAAGTTAGATAAGGCGAGAACTTTTCTGATATCGGGATTCATCGATAATTATCTGCGGCTGAATCCGATTGAAGAGCAGCAGTTTCAGGTTGAAGTTGATAAAATTAAATTACCTACAGAACGGGAGAACGTGATGGAACTTACTACTAGTTGGATGGAGAAAGGAATAATACAAGGTCGGGAGTCAGAAGGAAGGGGATTAGTAGTCAAGCTTCTAACTCGGAAACTCGGCAACCTCTCGCCAGAACTTTTATCGCGGGTAAATGGTTTGAATCTCGATCGAGTGGAAGTCTTGGCAGAAGATTTGTTAGATTTTACCAATGTGGGAGATTTAGAGCGGTGGCTGGCGGTTTGACTTTGTTAATACCGTTCTTACTCGATTGGATCGATCGTTAGATCGAGTCATTGGCATCTATGTTGCTATTGGAATGGTCGAAACTTTGAGAAATGATAAATTTTTATGACAGATACTACTAAAATTAATAAATTTATCTCTGGAAATGATTAGAATGAACATGTTTCAGTTCTGAAACAAAAAATATTTAGAAGAAATTAGATTAGATAGTAAGTGCCTTAATTTAGATGAACAGTGACTCTTGAAAATCCGCTTGTAATTAAGTAGGGAAGATAAAATGAGTGCATGTCAAACAGTTAATGTATGGACAACAGAAAAAGTTCTAGTTCCAATTGTCTCCTTCATAACGCGAGCGCGAGAAGTATGCCAAGAGTTAAGACAACAAATTGAGGAACAGGTCAGTCAGCCTGTTGAGAATTGGATTTCTCAACAAGAAAGAAGATGTCGTGATCTTCCTTGGTGGAATCCTGTAAGATGGTTTTGCGAAATTGTTAGTGTTGTAGTTAAGGTAGTTACTTGGGTTGTAATTACGGTTGTTAAGTGGGTTATCACGATAGTTTGTCAAATTGTTACCGAAGTTATCGGTGCAATTGTGACTTTTGTTCTTCGAGTTATAGCTTGGTTAGTTTCTTTCGCCGTCTGCCTTTTTACCGATCCGCTTGATGCTCTTAAATCATTTCGGGATCTTTGGGGAATTATCCTCGATCTAGTAGATGATATTTTTGATATTGTTAAAGTTCTGATAAATGATATCGCTGGTATTTTGGATGATATAGACAATCTACTTGGTTCTTTAGCTGACTCACTAGGAATTGTAGGCGCAGTAATCTTTGGTATATTCCGTGGAGCGGTTCAAATTGCGAGAGATGTCGTGAATATTGTTCGCGATTTTATCGAAGGAATACAAAATTTAGTAGGAGGTATCTTAGGTCTAAATCTTTGTCGTATTTTATCAGGACTATCTGATATTGGAATCGGAGCTGTTATGGCTATCATTCGTACTGGTGGAGGATTTATACCTCTTATTATTGTACGTGCGGCTGGAAACATCGTTGCAGGCGTTCGTGATTCAGCTAATCTTAACCGGATTGAAGATATAATTACGGATGCTCTCAATAATGCTTTTCCTGAAGATCCAGAGCGAAAGGAACGTGCAATCAAGCGAATTGGTTTGGGAAATCGTCCAATGGGACTCCCTTTTACCTCCCAGCCCCGACGATATTTTCTCTCTTCTCGATCGAGTGACATCGATTTACGAGTGCTTCACAAAGAAGAAATCATAAATTTATATGAGCTTGCAGGTTATTTTTCTGGGTGCAAAGATGCTCTAAACCGTCCTCGCGGAGAGGTCGTTTATGCAGGAACAGATTTGAAAGTTTCGTATGCTGATTTAAGCCGCTTCTTAGATGAAGGAGTAGAGGCAGCACCAGCCTTTAATGTTTATCCAATTACCAAAGCAGTATTTACGAGATATCTATATATAGCTCGTCGTAAGTCACAGCAACTTGGGATCAAGCTATATTGGAATTCTATTGATGAATTACCCATCGAAAAACCTGACCAAGTTCAATTTATGATTGCTAACGGAGGTTCTGGTGTCCAATCATTACTTGAGCAGCAACTTGCTCGTTTTGGTCGCACAGGCAACAACGATGACTTATCTCAAATTCCTAATTTGGCTGTATTTAACTTCAGCCCAAATAATTTCAATGGAATTACTTCATGGTTTAGACCACCATTAACTGATGCTAAGACTGGGATTGCTTTCAAAGATCGTTTTCCTGAATTTGCCTTTCGTTGGGTGCTTATTCACGAACTAGGTCATTACTGGGGGTTGAATCATCACGGTGGACTTGAATCCATTATGTTTACTCCAAACGATAGTCCCACCCCTGTTACGCCAGAAACAGTTTTGGAGTATCTATTACTGTCAGGTGAACCCAATTTTAATCTTCAGGATGCGAGAGATACATGGTCATGGATTACGAAAACTGCTAGTAAATCTTTACTTCCTTAAATGGAGAGACTGAAATGATATATACGATTAGTGATACTTTGTCAGTGAGCGAATTAAAGTTAGCAGCTACAAGACGGATGGTGACTCGAATTGAAATAAAAATCCCTGATACTGACGAATCAATTCAAAAACAATTAGCCTATAAACTCACTCGTTCCATTCGTGCTTGTGGATGCGAAATAGGAGCAATTTTTTTTACTGCAACGTTGATTTTATTTACAGTCTTAGCCTTCGGAGCAGACAGACCTGTGTTAGAGGTAATTCGTAACAATGCTGTAATAGAAGTATTCGCATTACTATGTAGCACTATAGCGGGTAAGGCTATAGGTTTAGCCTATGCACAAATTGAGCTTTGGCAAACTCTGAATAAAGTTCAAGTTTTACTACAGAAATGATGATCTAACCGAAATGATTCATTATTTTCCTCGATTGACTGCCCAGTAATCAGGTTAAGTATCATGCAACTTTTTCCAGCTTTGATTCGCGATTTATTTGTGAATTCTTGGTCAGCATTATACCAAGTGTTTACCATTTTTGTTGATTATGTGCGCCGACTCTGCATAGAGAAGCGCGTGCCAGAAAGGATTCGACGACTCTCAACAGATCCGTGTGTTGCAATCCAAAGACCAGAATTCAAGCGACCAGATCCACTCATCTATTCACAGTCATATTTGATGGAACAGGGGTTGGCTGTCACTTGGGATAATCCTGACATTGAGCTTCGCCGTAATGGTGTAGTAGTTCCTTCTGAAAAATTGGAACTCGATACTGAGTATGAAATTGTTGCAACTGTATGGAATAATTCTACCGATGCTCCCGTAATACAGTTGCCAGTCTCATTTTCCTTTTTGAGTTTTGGTGCTGGCACACTAGAGCAAACCATTGGTATTAATAAGGTCGATCTAGGGGTAAAAGGTGGCTTAAATCACCCAGCATTCGCCACTATATTTTGGCGGACACCAAATATTCCTGGACACTATTGTATTCAAACAGAACTTCAATGGAAAGATGACTTAAATCAGAAAAACAACCTTGGTCAAGAGAACACGCTGGTTGGGGTAATTAGTTCTCCAGCTAAATTTCAATTTTCACTTCGCAACAGTGATTCAGTCGCCCGCCAGTTTAGATTTGAAATTGATACCTATACTTTACCAAAACTGATTACCTGTCCTCAACGTGAAGATTCCAAACAATCACCACAAAACACTGGTTCTCTGCGATTACAAACAATACGCGAACGTCACAATCGACAGAATTTTCCACTTCCGGAAGGTTGGAATGTCTCATTTAACACTTCACAACCACTCTTACAACCAGGAGAAGAGATTGCAATCGATGTGTCTGCCGAAGCTCCCACTGGATTTCGTGGACGGCAGCCAATCAACTTAAACGTGTTTCATGAGGAAGGATTCTTCGGTGGAGTTACTCTTTATGCTGTAAGCCAATGAGGTAATGACATGCAATGGACACAATGTGTATCACGTGACAAGAAACAGTTTGATGGTGCTTTCTTGTCAGTACTAGCAGGGCTAGGAATATATGGAGGTATCGCTGCTTTTGCATCGCTCTTGCTCTCCCTTGCCGGAGGATTTGCAATTGCCTTTGCGGTTATTGGTGGAGTTTTAGGCTACTGTCGTTGGTGGCTTTACGATCGCCTCGTCTGCCTTGGTGGTGAAAAAACAGTTGTTGGCTTTCTACTCAGTGTTTCTACTCCACAGGAAAAAACCGGATTAGATAGTTTTGACACAGACTATAGTTTGAACATCGTTTTGCAACCACATCAAGAACACTGGATTGGACATATTAAAGAAAAGGATGATGACAAAAATGCTAAATGGGTTCCAACTAAAGACGCTCCACAAGACATATTTTTGAAGAAACAGTCATCTCTCAAAGATAAAGACCAATTTCAAGGTGAGTTTTCTGTCCGACCATCTACGGCAAAAGAGCGGAAACGATTAGAAGAAGAATTGAGTAATCTGCGAAATAGTGTTTCATCAGGTGTTGGAACTGTTGATGTGGATATTGCCAATCGTATAAAGGCAATCGAAGCACGAATTACTGAATTAGATCGAACAAAAACAGAAGTAATGCACTGTGAATTTGAAGGAGCTGGGGTTTATGAACTCTACCAATATCTAAAAGCAGCATCCGTCGTCGCGGCGATTGGGGCAGTTGGATGTTCCATCCCAATTATTGGTTGGATTGTTTGTGCGATCGCTGCGGTAGTTTTGGCAATTTTGGTAATAGTTGGTATTGTAACTGGACTCAATGCCACCGCTAAACCCATTGTAGATAAACTTCCAACTGGAGAATTAATGCCGTTTGACGGGCAAACTGCCGACCTATTACTTGTTCGTGGTGAATGGGTTTATGACAGCGCACATGAGGGCTGGAATGAAATCCACCCAATTCGAGAATGTCGATGGATCGGTAAGTGGTCAACAACAGATAACGGTGGTGAACCAATACCTACAGACAAGTGGACGGATGGCATTAATAATGCAAATGATCCAACAACGCGGAGTAACCAAGAACAACCTCAAAATCAGTGGCTGATTCACCCTAAGATCGATGGTTGCATTTTGAGTGATGAACCGGAAGGACCGATCATCCGTTGACCAATTACTTTTCAACCTTTTTCTAAATAGTTTTAGACTTACAAATAGGAGATTTTAATGTACACACTCATTCGTTCACTGCCATTAAATCGCTTGGTTTCAGAACAACTACCCACATTTGTAGTTTCATTTGCAATAGCAGAAACGTTCTACAAATTTCACAGTTTTACTTTGGAATGTGGAGCCTTTTTGCTAACTTGGTTTGTCTTCGATGGTTTAATCCAGATTGGATTAAGACTACTTCGAGCTAATCGAACTCACCAGGGTGAACGCACTTAAATTTCCTACTATTTAAAATCCTCGCAAATCAGTTGCAGATTTGAATTACGAAAAGTATGAAAGCTTTAATGGTAAACAAGTATAGCCAGTTAATTATGTTATATTTATTGGAAATTCAGATCGCGTCAAATGAAGCTAAAGCCAAGGCATAGTATCGCAGAACACTTTGGTGACATAAAAGACATTAGAATTGAACGGGGGAAAAAACACAAACTAATCGATATTATCACGATCTCGATTTGTGCAGTAGTATGTGGAGCAGATGGATGGGAAGACATAGAGCTGTATGGCATCACCAGAAAAAAATGGCTGGAGGAATTTCTAGAATTACCGAATGGGATACCATCTCACGATACATTTGCACGGGTATTTTCACAAATTAATCCTGAAGAATTCAATAAATCTTTCCTGCATTGGATTAAAGGAATAAGTAAAATAACAGCAGGAGAGATAATCGCATTTGATGGAAAACAATCTCGAAATTCAAGAGACGAAAAAAATGGTAAAGGAGTAATTAATACGGTCAGTGCTTGGGCAGCAAGTAATAGATTAGTATTAGGACAAACAAAAGTCGAGAGTAAATCAAATGAAATTACTGCATTGCCTGAGTTGATTAATGCCTTAGATCTAGCTGGATGTATAGTGACAATTGATGCAATGGGATGTCAGCGAGAAATAGTCAAGAAAATTGTCAAAAAAGAAGCAGATTATGTAATTGCTGTCAAAAAGAATCAACCAAGTTTATATGAAAGGGTAGAACAGCTATTCAAACAGGCGATTAAAACTCGTGGTGAAAGTCTGAAAACGCATAGCTTCAGCAGTAGAGAGATGAATAGAGGTAGAGAGGAAACTCGTAATTACCTAATGATATCAGACATTGCAACATCAATAGATCCATTGCTAAAATGGCAAAATCTGACTAGTATTTGCATGGTAGAATCAGTTCGAGTTGTCAATGAAAAAACCAGCGTAGAAGCTCGTTATTTCATCAGTAGCTTAGAAGATAATGTTGAAAAACTAGCAGAAGCAATCAGAGGTCATTGGTCGATAGAAAATTCACTCCATTGGGTACTTGATGTTATTTTCAAAGAAGACATTAGTCGAATTAGAAAAGATAATGCTCCAGCTAATTTTGCTGTTTTAAGACATATAGCAGTTAATATAATGAGTCAGAACAAGAGTCGAAAACTAAGTGTTAGGAAGAAGCGATTTCTTGCGAGCCTTGATGAAGAATATTCGCGCGAACTTCTAGAGGCTATTTTAGCCTAAATTTAACTAACCCCAGAGTATGAATTTGGCTAAATATCTTTAGCCGCACTTTTGCCGGACTAAATTGAGTTAATTTAACCTCGTCTTTGGTTTCGATTTTATTGATATTGTCGTAATTGTAGTTAAGCAATCGAATATCATTAATCGCCTATTTTAGTGGCTCTCGATCGAAATAAATCCTGTTTTGATGCGTTCACCCTGTCGAACTCACCGATAATTGGCATAACACAACCATTAAAAATAGATTGACTCATTAAAAATCGAGATGAGATCGAATTAATTTGGGACTTTCACGAAAAACAAGTTTTTGGACTGAGGCTTAACACCCCAGTCCAAAAAATTCAACCAATCTAACTCCCGCCAATTCGAGCAACATCGCGAGAATTCTCCTCAAAAGCAGCATCGAGCGCATCATCGCCACTCAACCCCGAAGCCAGCGCATTCTGGATCGCTTGCAACACCCGTTTATAGTCACGCGGCATCACCTTCACAAACTTGGGTACCATCTCATCCCAGTTGGCTAGCACCTCTGTTGCTTTCTGACTCTTGGTATATTGAGCGTGTTGCTCGATCTCATTTAGCTAACAAAAACTTGAGGTGTAACAATTGGGATACCCCTGAAAGGATGAAGCACAAGCAAATCAGCATCATCACTGACAATACATCCAGCACCACCACTCACAGCCAATTCGAGAAACTTGTTGTCCTTCGAGTCACGGCAATCAGTAACAACTTCCGTAACTTCAACAATCATTGCATCATTTACAAATTTAGATAGAAATTGTAACCGCTCATCCTCTGAAATATAACGATTGAACTTGGGACGGCGCAACACATTATCAAGTTCAACTAGAATAGCATCAGACACTAAAACAGTGCCGAGAAAGAAGGCTAGATCGAATGCTTACCGAGGCACAGAACATGGTGATAATACAGCACTGACAATCACATTGGTATCCAAGACAAATGTCTTACTACTCGTCACCAAGCAAAGTCTCCAAAATTTGAGGTGTTAGCCCCCGCGCTTCCGCCTTTGCCCCAATATCATCCATGATTTGTTGCAATGAAACGTCAGATGGAGCGAATAGTTCGCGAACATGCAACGATAGAAGCAACTGGATCTTCTGTTGTTGCTCTGCTGATGCTTGGCTATATGCAAGAGCCGTAGGGACATCGACAGGAATAGAAATCGTAGTATTTGTCATCACTGCTCTCCTTAATTTCAAATGAATGGAAATTGCTAACAGAAGAGCAATATTACCCATCAACCTGCTCTTATCTCACTCTATGTCTTGATTATAGCTTTAGACTGTTAGGCTCGGATTAACGGCTCTATCTCGATCTAGATTCGTTTAAAAATTTGGTTTGACGTGCTTAGTCCAGACTTCCATCAAAGCTCTAGCATCACTCGATGATAATTCCCCTAATTTTCTAATCAATAACGATCGCTCTAGACAATCGAGACGGGACAATCGCACAGTCGAAGCAACCCGCAATCCACAGATCTCCCAGTCAATTAACACCACATCTGTTTGAGTCCTTGGTTTAGATGAAGTTACCGCTGCTACCACAACATCATCTCCATCAATCCAGAGGATTAAAACAGGTCTTTTTTTAGATGCTGAACCATCGGTGAAAGTTATTTCAGCTATCCATAATTCACCTGCTTTAACAGTCATCATAGAGCTTATCATCTTCTGAACTGTAGCTATTTAGAAAGGCATCATGAGTACGAATGGAACCTGTCGAATTCGGTTGAATGGCAATCCGATCGATTAAATCCAGCACATCTTGTTCTACAGTGCGCGAGGGTAGGGAGTTGAGAACATCGCGATCTGCCAAGTCAATAATTTCTGAGATATATCGACGGACTCGATCGGATATTTCTGGTTTCCACTCTTGCAATTTAATTCCTAATCTCTCAGCCAGGGCATCCATCGGTATCTCCATTGCAGATGATGAAACATCTCTATTTTGCCAAGTTTGTGACAACATCACAAGTAATAGGAGCAATACTCTTGGACTATTCTATTGGCATTGCTCCACTCGATCCCCCATATTTATCTAACTCCCCCCAATTCGAGCCACATCGCGGGAATTCTCTTCAAAAGCAGCATCGAGCGCATCATCACCACTCAAACCCGAAGCCAGCGCATTCTGAATCGCTTGCAACACCCGTTTATAGTCACGCGGCATCACCTTCACAAACTTCGGCACCATTTCATCCCAATTCGCTAGAACTGCGATCGCTTTCTGACTCTTGGTATATTGAGCGTGTTTGGAGATCGAATCCTTCAACTTACCAATCTCTTCAGCATCACTCAGAGTTTCCAAACCCACCATCTGAGTATTGCAGCGTGTCGGGAAATCACCCTGCTCGTCGAGGATATAAGCAACACCGCCACTCATCCCCGCCGCGAAATTGCGTCCGGTTTTACCCAAGACGATGACTTGTCCGCCTGTCATGTATTCACAACCATGATCGCCGATTGATTCTACAATCGCACTCACCCCAGAGTTACGGACACAGAAACGTTCGCCAGCCATGCCGTTGATGTAGATTTCGCCGCTGGTGGCTCCGTAGAGGGCGACGTTGCCGACGATGACGTTTTCGGCGGCGATGAAGGTGGATTTGGGCGAGGGATAGAGGATGATTTTACCGCCGCTGAGTCCTTTGCCGATGTAGTCGTTGGCATCACCTTCGAGTTCGAGGGTGACTCCTTGGGGAATAAATGCACCGAAGCTTTGTCCAGCACTACCTTGGAATTTGAGGTGGACGGTATCGGCGGGGAGTCCGTGCCAGTGGTTTTTGGTGATTTCGTTACCGAGAATGGTGCCGACGGCGCGGTTGACGTTGCAGATGGGGAGGGTGGCTTTGGTTGGTGTGCCATCAAGAATCGAGTCTTGGCACAGGTCTAATAAAGTAGTAATATCGAGCGATTTGTCAAGTCCATGATCTTGGGAAATCTGTTGATAGCGTCCGACTTCTGCTCCAGCTTCCGGCTGGTAGAGGAGGTTGGAGAGGTCGATATTTTTGGCTTTCCAATGGGCGATCGCTTGTTTGGATTCCAGGATATCGGTGCGCCCGACCATTTCGTTGAGGGTACGGAAGCCGAGGGTTGCCATGATTTCCCGTAAGTCTTGGGCGATAAACCGCATGAAATTGACGGTGTGGGCGGGATCTCCGGTATAGGTGGCGCGGAGTTCGGGGTTTTGGGTGGCGATTCCGGCGGGACAGGTATTCAGATGGCAGACGCGCATCATAATACAGCCGAGGGTGACTAGCGGGGCGGTGGAGAAGCCGAATTCTTCGGCACCTAGCAGGGCGGCGATGGCGATGTCCCGTCCGGTTTTGAGTTGTCCGTCGGTTTCGACGACGATCCGGCTGCGGAGGTTATTCAGGACGAGGGTTTGGTGGGTTTCGGCGAGTCCGAGTTCCCAGGGGAGTCCGGCGTGTTTGATTGAGGTTTGGGGCGATGCTCCGGTACCGCCGTCGAAGCCGGAGATTAGTACTACATCGGCGTGGGCTTTGGCGACTCCGGCGGCGATCGTGCCGACTCCGACTTCGGATACTAGTTTGACGTTGATTCGGGCTTCCCGATTGGCGTTTTTGAGATCGTGGATTAGTTCGGCGAGATCTTCGATCGAGTAGATATCGTGGTGCGGTGGTGGTGAAATTAGCCCTACACCTGGGGTAGAGTGACGGACTTTGGCAATCCAGGGATAAACTTTTTTACCTGGGAGTTGTCCGCCTTCACCTGGTTTGGCTCCCTGTGCCATTTTGATTTGGATTTCTTTGGCTTGGGAGAGGTAGAGGCTGGTGACACCGAATCGTCCCGATGCGACTTGTTTGATGCCGCTATTTTTGGAGTCGCCGAGTTCGTTCGTCCAGGTGTAGCGTTCGGGATCTTCGCCGCCTTCGCCTGTGTTGGATTTACCGCCGATTCGGTTCATGGCGATCGCCAGTCCTTCATGTGCTTCACTAGAGATCGAGCCGTAGCTCATCGCGCCTGTTTTAAAGCGTTTGAGGATATTCTCGATCGGTTCTACTTCTTCAATGGGGATGGCTGTTTGCGGTTTAAAATCTAACAATCCGCGCAGGGTGAAGTGTTTTTTATCCTGCTCGTTAATCAGCTTGGCGTATTTTTGATAGATGTCGTATTTACCCGTCCGCGCCGCCTGTTGAAGCAAGTGAATACTTTCGGGGCTGAATAGATGCTCTTCACCATCTTTGCGCCACTGATAATCACCACCGACATCTAGTGTCGCACCTTTGGCTGGTCGATCGGGGAAAGCGTGAGTATGACGGGTAATCGT
This sequence comes from Chamaesiphon sp., assembly GCA_965246715.1. Classification (GTDB taxonomy): domain Bacteria; phylum Cyanobacteriota; class Cyanobacteriia; order Cyanobacteriales; family Chamaesiphonaceae; genus Chamaesiphon. The sequence continues at coordinate 231,498 of CBDFFH010000002.1, forward strand.
TTCTTGGGTAATTATGCCGACATCAGCACCTTCAATTCGCGAGGCGGTGCGGGTAAAGTATTTATCGATCGTGGCTTGATTTAAACCAACAGCTTCAAAAATCTGGGCACCACGATAACTCTGAATTGTCGAAATCCCAATCTTCGAGGCAACTTTAGTTACGCCTTTAGTGGCGGCTTTGATATAGTTTTTGACAGCAGTAGGATAGTCAACATCAAGCAACATTTTCTGAGCGATTAAATCCTCGATCGTCTCGAATGCCAAGTAAGGATTAATCGCTCCACAACCATAACCAATCAACGTCGCAAAGTGATGAACTTCACGGGGTTCGCCAGATTCTAATACCAATCCGACGCGGGTGCGGGTACCAGTGCGAATTAGATGGTGATGTAAGCCAGCAACCGCTAATAGTGCAGGGATGGGCGCAGTTTCAGGATTAACACCGCGATCGCTCAAAATTAGGATACTAATACCGGACTCGATCGCTTTATCTGCCGCTGCAAAAATGACATCTAAGGCTGCTTCCAGACCTTTCACCCCATCGTTAGGGTTGAATAGCATGGGGATAGTAACAGAACTAAATCCACCTTCATTCAGGTGCTTTAACTTCGCAAGTTCAGCATCACTTAAAATTGGCGATTTAAGGGCGATTAAATGACAACTTTCGGGTTCTGGTTTGAGTAAATTCCGCTCAGATCCGATCGTTGTTTGGGCAGAAGTGATAATTTCTTCGCGAATTGAATCGATCGGGGGATTGGTAACTTGAGCAAATAACTGTTGGAAATAATCGTAGAGTAATTTTGGTCGATCGGACAACACCGCCAACGGTGTATCAGTCCCCATCGAACCCGTTGCTTCCACACCATCCCGCGCCATCGGCGTAATCAGCATCCGCAACTCTTCAAAGGTATAGCCGAAAGCCATCTGACGTTGGAGAATCCCCCCTAGCCCCCCTTGGGAAGGGGGGGACAAGAGAGACTCTGCTCCGGCTCCCCCCTTATTAAGGGGGGTTGGGGGGGATTCAGGATCTGCGATGTCCTCCAGCCTGACTAAATGCTCGTCCAACCACGCCTGATAAGGATGTGCGCTAGTAATCTCATGCTTGATTTCCGCATCGCTCACAATCCGCCCAGCGACAGTATCCACCATGAACATCTTCCCTGGCTCCAACCGTCCCTTCGCCACCACCTGCTCCGGCGGAATCGTCAGCACACCCGCTTCCGATGCCATAATCACCAGATCGTCAGTCGTCACATAGTATCGCCCTGGACGCAAACCATTCCGATCGAGTACCGCCCCGATCGAGCTACCATCAGTAAAGGCGATCGAAGCTGGGCCATCCCACGGCTCCATCAAGCAAGAATGGTACTCATAAAACGCCTTCTTCGCCGCGCTCATCGACTCATGCGCCGTCCACGGTTCGGGCACCATCATCATCATCGCATGGGGCAAACTGCGACCGGAAAGCGTCAATAATTCCAGGGCATTATCAAAAATTGTTGAGTCACTACCATCGACATTAATTGCAGGTTTAATCTTCTGAATATCGTCGCCGAATAAATCCGACGCAAACAGCGACTGCCGCGCCGTCATCCAGTTAATATTGCCGCGCATGGTATTGATTTCACCATTGTGGGCGATGTAGCGATAGGGATGCGCCCGCTCCCAACTAGGGAAAGTATTGGTACTAAACCGCGAATGCACCAACGCCAACGCGCTCTCCATGTCTGGATCTTGGAGTTCGGGGAAATATTGCCCCACCTGCACGGGCATCAACATCCCCTTATACACAATCGTCCGTGCCGATATACTCGCTACATACCAATGCACATCGACATTCGCCGCCCTAATTGCCGTATGCGCCAGCTTGCGAATCACAAATAACTTCCGCTCGAATGCTAATTCATCCGCTAATTCCGGCGATTTGGCAATAAATACCTGCTGCATAAACGGTTCACTCGATTTCGCCGTCTCACCCAAGGAACCATTATCCGTCGGCACATCCCGCCAACCCAATACCTTCAAGCCTTCCGCCGCCACAACTTCCGCGAAAATCTGACGACTTTTCGATCGAATCGCTGGATCTGGCGAACCATACACCGCCCCAACTCCATACTGTCCCGCTGCGGGTAATTCAATCCCTTCAGCAGTCGCCACCTTCTGCATAAACTTGTGAGGCACCTGCATCAAAATCCCCGCCCCATCACCTGTATTTGTCTCGCATCCGCACGCGCCACGATGGTCGAGATTAACCAATATCGTCAGTGCTTGCGCCACAATCTGATGCGACTTCGCCCCTTTCATCTGCGCGATCAAACCGATACCGCAAGCATCGTGCTCAAACTGCGGATCGTATAAACCTTGTTTGCTGGGTGGTTGAATGGTATTCATTTAGGATCGGCTTAGAAATTGTGATGTAAGGTATCCCAGGATTTGACACGAGATGGGTACTCTACCTAGCCTTATATTTTCTAACCTATTCCCGCGATCGGGTGTCCCCCGATACAAAAGTTTGCCCTCTGATACAAATATTTAAGGATGCGGGATGTTGACCTGGGAGACTCGTTTGAGTTATGTTTGTAACAATAATTAAAACTCACTTGTAAAATTAAATATCTTTTAAATCTGGATGAAAATATGAATATATTTATCAGCATTATTGCAACTGGGTTTGTGATATCGGTAATTTTGTTCGGATTAATGAGTTGGGCAAATGTTAGAAAGTGGCGTTCGTGGCTGACACTTGAAATGTATTGGGATCGTTATCCTAATTGTCACACTGATAATGGAACGAAGTGTTTCAATTGCGGATCTCGCAACATTCATATGTTGGGCTGGAACCCAAAAGCTAAATCCCAAAACCAAAACCAAAAAATTCATCGATGTATGCAGTGCAACACTTTCCTTTACCGTACCGGAACTCATGATTTTTGGTAGCTCGGTTAGTGAAAATGATCGAGATGTAAAATTATAAGTTAAATTGTTCATTCGGTCATTTTCCGATCCAACTTCTGCCGCATATCCCGTTCGCATAGAGTCGGCTTTGCCAAAAAGAACTCTCACCATGTAATTTATTCTAAGCTGCCTAATATTTTATCGTCATGAATGTAATGTCTGTTTCTCAATACACTAATGTTTTTTATATTCTGATTTTGATTAGTTTATTTGCTCATATTAAACCAGCTCTATCTCAACAGCGAACCTGTGTCATTAATGATGATGGAGCCACCATATGTGGCAAGCCAACAACTGTAAAAAAAGAAACCAAGAAACCTCAAAGTACAGGATACCGAAAAGAGATTAATAATTTTGTCTTGTTATTAAAAAAATGTAAAAGATCGGACACAAATGTAAAATGCGATCTGGTAGTTACAAATAAAGGGGCAGAAAGAGAATTGTCTCTAAATCCGGCATTTATTAAGATTATTGATTCTGCGGGGAAATCTCATCAATGTCAAACAGTAGAATTTGGAAGCGGTGATGTAACTGCAAAAATAACTCCAGGTGTCGAGTATGCTGCAACTCTTAATTTTGGGAACATACCCGATCAAATATCACAGGCTCAAATTTTAGAGATAGATACAGGCGTTACTGGTGTTGGCGTTTTTCAGTTCCGCAAGGTTTATTTCACAAATTAAAAATGTCGATCGTGCCAAAGTGGGATTTCTCCCTGTAATAGGTTTGAGGCTCGATCGATCGGTATTGAGGAGCATCTTTATATCCTGTTGACATTATCGATCGATTAGCTTGGGTTTAGTCGATCGTGTCGTGGTTAATTCGATCGTTACAATATTTTTGGTGACATTAATACGCGATCGATTTTGCTTATATCACTCTACAACTGTTAATTTGAAGCCATAGGGTTTCGTCCCAATTCTTCGCGTAACACTCGTCTCAAAGTTGATTCTAGTAGAATTTCTCCCTGTAGGTTGGGTTGAAGCCCGCGAAACCCAACAATCCCAGTGTTTGAGGCTCGATCGATTGCTATTGAGGAGCATCTTTGTACCCTGTAGGAATGATCGATCGACATTAATAACGTTTAGTTTCGCTTGATTTTACTCGATCGTCCAATTTTCAACCAGCAGATTGGGTATTCGATCGAAATCTCGTGCATTTCTCGATAGTAAGATACCTTGGTTTGCTAAAACGATCGAGGCAATACGTAAATCTTGAGTACCAACTCGAATTCGTTGTGACTTTAGCTCTCGATAGATAGATTGAGCTTCTACTGTAAACTGCAAGACTTCAAATTCAGACAATAACTTTACTGTTTCCGACAGCCATCGATAAGCATTAGCCAGTACATCCCCATCTTTAGCCTCAGATATTTGGGCGAGTCTACCGCGCACTTGTTCCTCAACATTAATTGCGGTAGTCGTCAAAACGATCGACTGTTGTTGCAATCTATCTATCAATACCGGATGATTCCTGCCATAGAGACTGAGATGGTCGGTATCGAAAACATAAAGTGTCATATTTCATCTTCGCACTCATTGGCAACTTGACGAATATGAACGAGTTTTTCGATTAGATCGTCGAAGGTTGGATCGTTCTCTAAAATACCCGCATACTGCATTGGCGTAGAATTAATCTTAGGTTCGATCGAAATTGTCACAATCTTACCTGTTGACAATTGCGACTCTAACTCGGTTTTGGCATTAGCGATCGCTTCACCTTCTGTATTCCCATCAGCAGCGATAGAGGGGATTTCAAGTACGGAAGCAGTAAAACCCCGATCCGAACGACTTTTAACAAAAACTTGATACTGCATTTTTTAGCCTAAGTCTCAGTTATTACTAGTATTGCATATTCATCCTGTAAATAGTCCGATTACCGACCGTACCTACGCGAACGAGTCAGGAGCGTTAGTAGCTAGATCTCTCTCCGTAGCTTGGATTGAGCCTTGAAGCCCGACAATTCCTGTGATTGAGGCTCAATCGCTGTTGAGGAGCATCTTTATCCTCTGTCGGAATGATCGATCGATTAGTTTGGGTTTGGTCGTTGGCGAAGCCTACCGGAGGTAATCGTTGTTGAGTCGATCGTTAGCAGCGAGTAATTTCGATCGTGTTTTGCGATCGCCCAAAACAGACATCAAATTCTCGAAAGAAGTTAGTTTGCCCAAGAATCAAAGGCACCTCAGAGGATTGTACCCAAGCAAATGCTAGACGAACTGATTCCAGATCCCCTATTTGAATATGCAGAAATAAACCTCGTGCTTCAACCTTTGCAAGATTTCCAGCCAATGGTAAACGAACAGTTTGTCTCTCCCAAATTGCACCCAATTGTAACCCGATATCATAAGGCAATAGATTGACCGTAGAACCACTATCTAACAATGCATTCGCCGAGACAGCAAAGTTTGCATAATTCAGCTCGATCGGAATCATCGGTAATGCTTCATCGTCAGCAAAGGGAAACTCGTTCGCGTAGCGTACCGGAGGTAATCTTCCTAGACATGAGTAGATGCCTCTTGGTCATCCCGAATCATCTGCATCAGAACATTTGCAGCTTCTGTTGCATCGTAAGGCGACCAAACCGGATACTCTGATGCAGAAAAGATAACTTGTAACTCAGCATCTGGAACTTGCGCGGCTAGAAGTTTGAAAAGTGATAATTTGTCTGGCTGACTTAGATTGTTTACCAAAGGAATTACTTCAGCTAGAGACATAGTTTAAACTCCCAGACCTACGACAATGCATCTATCATAAGCGATCTGTGAGGTGTTGTCTAACAAACCCGTTGCACATCAACCGTGTCAAGTTTGGCTGCCTAAATCGGAGAAGTCATTAGTGAGATTTTCTCCCCGTATAAACCCAACACTTCCAGTGTTTGAGGGTCGATTAATTGCCATTGAGGAGCACTTTATATTCTGTCGAAATTATCGATCGATTTTATGCCAAAAATAGTTTTGAGGGCAGGTTAAAACGATCGCTTAATTTTTCCGCTTGAGTAATATCGATCGATCTCTTGCCATCGATAACTTCAAGTACTCGATCGCTAGAGCCAAATATACCAACTAAATCTGCTGGCTGAACATCGTTCGCATCCATTAAATGTAGCAGTCGGCTGTGGGGAGTCGATAGATTTTGAGATGGATAATGTTCTGATTCAAATTTTTCAACTAAGATGACAAACAGATCGATTAACCGTTCTTCTTCACCGCTAACTGTCTCCTTACTCATTGATGTTTCGATGATTCCCAGTACCCGTTCGTATTCTGCTTGCGATCGAATTGGCTGCGGTAATACATCCGCTAAGAGATTGGCATAGGCTTGACGATTAAAAGTAAGGGTCATTTTTCCAGTTATCCTTATCGTATTCGGCGTGAGTGAGAAAGTATTTAAAGTAGACTAGCTGCCTAGAATAGTTGATGGAAACAATCAGTCGATAGCGATTGCCTTTAATGTTAAATACCGTAAAGTTTCCTACAGCTTCTGCGGAAGCATAGGTTTGTTGAACCTCTGTCAGGTTTTGCCAGGTTACAACTTTAACGATTTCATTCCAATCTTCAATTTGGGTAGCAATGTCGGAAAATTTAGCAGCAGCTTCCCACAACCTACTAATTGCAATGAGGTGCATATTATCTGCGGAATTCTGGTCTAGTAAATAGTTTAACGCTAAATCGCACCTTTTTATGAGCGTTGGCGTTGGCGTAGCCTCTGCCTGAGCAGAAGCCGCGCCGAGATGTAATCGCTATTAATTCGGTTGAGCCTTGAAACCCAATAATCTCAGTGTTTGAGGCTCGATCGATCTCTATTGAGGAGTATCTTTATATCCTGTCGGAATTATCGAGCGATTATTTTGGGTTTGGTCGATCGTGGTTAATTCGATTGAGCCTTGAAACCCAATAATCTCAGTGTTTGAGGCTCGATCGTTGGCGAAGCCTACCGGAGGTAATCGGTATTGAGGAGTATCTTTATATTCTGTCGAAATTATCGATCGATTATCTATTTCGAGGAACCCAACAATTTTAGTGTTTGAGGTTCGTTCGCATAGCGTACCGGAGGTAATCGATCGCTATTGAGGAGTATCTTTACTCACATCTTGCACCAGAATATAAGTACTAGATTTAGATCGAGACTAATTCCAAGGCAAGACCCTGCGAGAGCAGAAAGTCTCGCTTCCGATCGATTTCTACTAAAAGTAAACTCACTGCGATCTGTGGCATTAACTGTTGAAGTGCCAGCTCAGATTCCTGTCTCCACTCAGGCGGAAGGCTTACGTTTGAGGATAAATAGACCCAGTGGGTGAGTACAAAACTAATAAAGCTCAGAAGCAGCCAACGGTATACACCTAAAAGTGTTTGTTGACCGAAGCTAGCCAGCCCAAATCGATATTTAGCAGTCTTGAAAAATCCTTCAATTGCCCATCGACGACTGCCCCACCAAGCAATCGTACTGCCTTTAAGAGCGCGGGTCGAAATCACAAATCTTTTCTCCAACTTACCATCCCGTTTTAAGTAGAACCAGGAAGCCGTAACCACGCCCTCTAAACCTGATAGCTTAACTTGTTGACCCTTCTTGCCTAGCATCTTCATCTGTCTCCCATCTGCCAGTTTCCGGTTATTCGGTATACCAACAATTGCTTGATGACGAAGTTTTTTGACCCCGTTGAGGAATTCGACACTACTAAATCCAGTATCGGCTAATACTTGGACTCGAAAGCGGTAAGTGAGTTTCTTGGGCAAGGTGCGGAGCAATTTTAGCCCCAATTGAGCAGGAGTAGTTGTGCCTTTACCACGCCAGGAACGGAACGCCCAAGGTATTCTCCACTGTCCAACGACTAAGTACAGTACAACCAAATGCAGTCCTCGCTTACCGTTGAGAATATGTATCAACGTTGCAAATGCTTTGAATTTCCCCCTTTTCTCCAATGTAGTCAGATCGATAATTACCTGCAAGTAAGGTCTTTGTCCTTTGGCTGTGTAATTACTCAACTGTTTCAAAATATGTTGGCGAGTCGTACGAATCACGGCTCTGGTTGGCCACCCATATTCATTGAAAAATCTGCTCAAAGCCGCAGGTGATTTAATCACCCCATGTTCTGGTAACATTTGACCATTCTTAGGTTCCATAAATAGAGCGAAACTAGCTTGGAGACTAAGTTTCTGATAGGGACTGGGCATCAGCTCTAACAACGTGTAGAGTATTAATTGGGCGTACGGGAGAATGGTATTCACTGTTCTCATCAATGTTTTTACACGCCCTTTTTCTCATATTTTGACTCCTGCGAAAATCAGTTGTTATGTACTGGTGCAAGATGTGAGTTTATATCCTGTTGGAATTATCGATCGATTAGCTTTGGATTTTGTCGATCGCTTTGCCGACGTTTTTAGTCAGGGCTTGTAAGAGCGATCGATTTAAAAGCTTCTTAAATCGATCGCCATACCCCAACAACCAGTGAGTTATAATCGACATACGAGACTCAGAAACAACCGTATGACTAGCAGCGAAATTAGCTATACCGAAGCACAGAGTAATTTAAGCGTTCTGCTCGATCGCGTAGCAGATAGCAAAGATATTATTATAGTCAAACGAGACGGCACCGATAAAAACGTCGCTCTCATTGCCGAAACAGATCTCAGCAGCCTCTTAGAAACGGTCTATCTACTGAGATCTTCCGCCAACGCAACTAGACTGCATCGGGCAATCGATCGAGCCAAACAAAGAGATCTCCAAGGCTACAGCCATACAGAACCAGAGAACCCATCACAATCGATCGCTGCATTATGTGAGGAGTTAGGAATTGTGGCTCTTCACTACTTAGTATGCTCGATCGATAGCAAATGTGGCAAATAGAAATTAATCAATATGTGAAATTGCCATAAAAGTGGAGTGATAATTGACATTGGGGGCATTTTGTTATTAAGTATAATCTAATTGAAAGCGATCTTGAGACAAACCAGAAGAAAATGCTCACCAAAAAGGAAATACAACTACTAACAGAAGTACTAAATCTAGCGGGAGTAAAAGTAAATGCCAAGCACCAACATGAAGGAATTGGAATAATTTTAGGAGTTGAGTCGAGCGAAAAAATAAGTGTTTGCCAACGCTGTGGTTTGAAAAGCGACAAGTTACACCAAAACCATCGGCAAATAATCAAAGATTTGGATTGGGGAGGGCAAGCGGTATTTTTAGAAATAAATAGAAGACAATTCAACTGCGAAAAATGCCAGAAACCATTTAGCGAAGAATTAGAATTTGTCAAGTCAAGAAGAAGATACACGAAAAGATTAGCAGATCGGATAATAGAAGAAGTATTAGCAGATGACATTAGGAGTGTAGCGAAGAAGGGGAAGGTAACAGAGAAAGAAATAGAAAGAATGCTAAAGGATGCATCAGGAGATTTATCAAAAATAAAACCAATAGGATTAAAAAGATTAGGGATAGACGAAATAGCATTGATTAAAGGGCAGGGAAAATATTGTGCAGTATTAATAGACATAGATCGTTCTAAATTATTGGCAATTATCGAGGGAAGAACCAAAGAAGAAATTAAGAAAGTCCTGAGAGAGTGGGGGTCAGAGGTATTAGAAGGAATCGAAGAAGTAAGCATAGACTTATGGCAGGGATATAAAAGTCTAGCAATAGAAATGATGCCAAAAGCTCAGATAGTAGCAGATCGATTCCATATAATGGTACAAATAAATCAAGAATTAGATGGAGAAAGAAAGAAGGAGAAGCGAAAAATCGAAGCAGAAATAAAGCAAGCAAAAACCCCAGAAGAAAAAGCGGAGAAAGCGGCTATATTAGCAGGAATAACTAATAGTAAGTATCCAATATTGAAAAACGAAGAAGACTTAAATGAAGAACAGAAAGACAAGCTAGCTCAGGTAAAAAATGTATCAAGTCAGCTCGGAAAAATGCATCAATTGAAAGAGGATTTTCGAGAAATATTTGAGAAAAAGGAAAACTGGAATGAGGGATTACTAGGCTTAGGGGAATGGCTGTCAAAAGCTCAAAAATATTTTGTCAAAAGTCAAGGGACAATTTATCGATGGTTTGATGAAATACTGGCTTATTTTGACAATGGAACAACTAGTGGAGTAGTGGAGGGAATTAATAACAAGCTAAAACTAATCAAACGTTCAGCATATGGATTTACTAATTTTGAGAATTTCCGAAATAGATGCTTGCTTAATTGGCACTTCAATCATTAATTTGGCATACTAACTAGTGAAGAGCCGGAATTGTCCGCTAAAAAGAAAGATAAAAATCGCTCTGAAAATTCTCAACCAGAAATAATTATCGTTCAAAGGCAGATTATTTTTGATGAAGATTTCCGAGAAGATTTGCAATGGTGGTATCGGCAAGGCGTTCAAAAAGCCAACAAAATACTCGATCTAGTAGAATCCATTTGTATAGATCCATTTTTAGGAATTGGTAAACCAGAACCACTAAAATTCATGGAAGCAAATACATGGTCGAGAAGGATAGATTTAGAGCATCGACTAATTTATCGAGTTCAAAATGAATCTATTCAATTCTTACAAGCTCGTTACCATTATGAGTGAGATTTTTTCCCGTAGGTTGGATTTAAGCCTGCGAAGCCCAACAATCCCAGTGTTTGAGGCTCGCTCGTTGGCGAAGCCTACCGGAGGTAATCGCTATTGAGGAGCATCTTTAATATCCTGTTAAGATTATTGCTCGATCGATTAGCTGGGGTTTGGTCGATCGTTGTTGATTCAATCGATTGCCTCGATACTTTACTCGTTGGCGGAGCCTCTCATGAGAGAATCGGGTAAAATTAGGAGGCTGTAGTAAATTGCGGTGTAAACTATGACAGAACTGCTTCAACAGGTAATCGCCCAAATCGAACAACTGCCAATCGATCGACAAGAGGCGATCGCGGCTCGGTTTCTGGCAGAATTGGCGGAAGAACAACAAGCTGAGAACGTATGGGTTGAAGATGTCCGATCGAAAATTGATGCTGCCATTTCAGCCTCAGAGCAAACGCCACCGATCGATGGCGAAACCTTCGTTAACCAAATTTTAGAGCGGTTTCAGCGCGATCGGGTGTAAACATACATGAGTCTCTATGTTATTAACGTTCTTGCCAGTCGAGATCTGATTGAAATCGCTGACTACTTTGCTGAAACCAATGTAGAAGTAGGCGAACGATTTTTTAAAGAATTTAATAGCAAGTGTCAACAACTAGTTTCCTTTCCCAGCAGTGGTAAAAGCTATGGAGCAATTCGCCCAGATCTCAGAGGACTATCTCTCGAAGGTTATATTATTTTCTACCGTATTCTCGATGATGGCATCGAAATCCTCAGAGTTGTTAGTGGTCGTCGTAATCTTCCAGCACTTTTTAGCGACCCAGACTGATTAACTGAGTGGGTTTTCTTTCCGTAAGTTGGGTTGAAGCCCTCGGAACTCATCAATCTCAGTTTTGAGGCTCGTTCGCATAGCGTACCGAAGGTAATCGTTGGCGAAGCCTACCGGAGGTAATCGCTATTGATGAGTATCTTTACATTCTGTTGAAATTATGGCTCGATCGATTGGCTTTGGTTTAGTCGATCGTGGTTGATTCGATCGATCTTTGGTGTGATGGTTTTGGGATCGATCGATACGAATGACGGTCGAACGAGATTATTGGAGTAAGATATCTGCCGGAATATCCAACTGACCGTGAAGTGCGCGAATCATTTCTAGCGTTAAAGTTTGACGTTTAGACATTACTTCTGACACTAAATATTCGCTACCAATAATTGGAATTAGATCGGCCTTCAATCGATCTGACTGTTCTAGTCGAAACTCGATCGCGGCGATCGGATCTGGTAATCCGATTGGAAAATATTTATCTTCATATAACTCAATCAGAGTTGCCAGTACTTCTAATTCATCAGCTTCAGGTGTATTCGGCTAAGATGACATCAAAGCTCCCGCTCGTTCCAATGCATCCTGATAATCAGTTTCAGTTTTAATCGGTCTAATTAAAGCAGTATTCATATTAACTCTACATCAATGGTATCGTAATCTTGATGAGTTCCAACAAATCGGATAAAAATAATCTGTGTGGATCGCGTTGAATTAGCCACAGAAATACATGAGTATCCAGCAAAAACCGACCCATTACATATATTCCTGTAAATCATCTAAAGGCGCATTAAAATCATCAGACATCCACACCTCTTCCTTCCAGATGCCGAAAGCATTTTTTCGATCTAGTGGGGGTGTTTGCACCGACTGATTATGCTTTGCAACCAAACCCTCAATATATTGCAGGGCTTCCTGTTGCACCGACTCTGGTAGTCGCTGAATTTGTTCGAGGAGTGTTTGCTCCATACGATTATCAAGGGCAATAAATATGTACCCGTATTTTAGCTCAAACCTATGGAAGCGCACTCATAAGTATCAAAGTGAAATAATTTAGCTAGGGATATTTCTCCCTCTAGGCTGAATTGAAGCCTGCTAAACTCAACAATCCCAGTGTTTGATGCTCGATCGTTGGCGAAGCCTACCGGAGGTAATCGCTATTGAGGAGCATCTTTATACCCTGTCGAAATTATCGATCGATTAGCTTGGGTTTGGTCGTTGGCGAAGCCTACCGGAGGTAATCGTCGTTAATTCGATCGCGAAGCGTGGGCTTTGCCCAATCGTTGCAACATTTGTGGTAACATTGAGAAGATATCGATCCTCTATCTAGCCAAAAATACTTATGCTGCTAAATATCAAAAAACGCGGTAACTCACTGAGTATCATTGTCCCCAAAGAAATGGCAACGAGTATGAGTGTTGAAGATGGCGATACCCTCTTCGCCACCAAAACACCATCGGGATATGAGATTTCCGCATACGAGCCTAGTTTCGCAGCTAAAATGGAAGCGGCTCGACAAGGAATGAAAAAATATCGCAATGCCTTAATCGAGTTAGCAAAATGAGCGAACCTTGTTGGCTAGATACTCGTGATGTTTGTGCCATTCACAATGAAATCATTGTTCAATCTGGTGGTGATGCTGGCATCCTCAATGAAGGTGCTTTGGAATCAACCTTAAATAAACCCAAAAATCTGTATTGCTATGCTGATGAAATAACTTTATTCCCATTAGCAGCCGCTTATGGCTATGGGCTTGTCAAGAATCATTGTTTTATCGATGGTAACAAAAGGATCGCGCTGATTGCTGTGTACACATTTCTATCGATTAATGGAATCGAACTGACAGCATCAGAAATTGATGCTGCAAATTTTTTCTTGGAGCTAGCAGCAAGTCAGGAAAATCAAGAAGAAGGAATGAGTAGATTGGTAAACTGGCTGCAAATCAATAGTGAGATTTCTCCACTGTAGGCTGGGTTAAGCCTCGAAAACCAACAATTCCAGTGTTTGAGGTTCGCTCGTTGGCGCAGCCTACCGTTAGGTAATCGCCGTTGAGTAGCATCTTTTATACCCTGTCGAAATTATCGATCGATTACCTATTTCGAGAAACCCAACGATTCCAGTGTTTGAGGTTCGTTCGCATAGCGTACCGGAGGTAATCGATTGCCATTGAGAAGCATCCTTATATCCTGTCAAAATTATCGATCGATTAGCTTGGGTTTGGTCGTTGGCGAAGCCTACCGGAGGTAATCGTCGTTAATTCGTTGGCGTAGCCTCCGCTTTGCGGAATCGATCTTTGGTGCGATGGTTTTGGGATCGATCGCCTATGGCACCCTACGCGATCGATGTTGATGACGATCGAGCTAAATTCACAATCGCTCATGATATAATTATACTAGCCAATTGTAGACAATCGATGTTGGATATTTTGGCTCAACTACTTAACTTCAGGACAGAATATGAGCGATCGAGTAGTTACCGGAACGATCGACAAAGATGGTGTTGTTACTTTTGACGAGGAAGTAACGATCTCCGAGCCTCAAGCCGTTACCATAATTTTCAATGCTGGTATTGAAGCTAGTAAACCTGAACTCAAAACGCAACAAGAGCTAACAGATAAAATCATTCAAGGCTTACACGAAGCAATTACAGGGAAAACAGTACCTCTGTCAGCATTATGGGACGAAGTAGATGCAGACTGATGAGACGCAACCTCCTGTTAGGTAATCGCCATTGAGGAGCTTCTTTATACCCTGTCGAAATTATCCTCGATTTCATGCCAAAAGTAGTTTTGAGGGCAGATTGAAGCGATTACTTAATTTCTCAGCCTGATTGAGATCGATCGAGCGTTTACCATCGATAACTTCCAATACTCGATCGCTAGAGCCAAATACATCAATTAAATCTGCTAGTTGAACGTCATTCGCATCCATTAAATGCAGCAGTCGGCTGTGGGGAGTCGATCGATTTTGAGATGGGTAATGTTCTGATTCAAACTTTTCAGCTAAGATGACAAACAGATCGATTAGCTGTTCTTCTTCACTGCTAACTGTCTCTTTATTCATTTGCCTGGGCGCATCAATACACATTCTATGAGTCCAAGAGTTCAAAAAATTCAAGCACGAATCGAAGAATATTTAGTGGATGAAGTCAAGAAAATTCCCGCAAAACTAATTCTACTCGGAACTTCTGATGTAATTGAGTCATTATTCGGTAAATATAAAATTTTTGCCCAAAGACGACCAATAAAAGAGCTTGGGGCTAGGATCTTACTCATTCCTTTAGCCACGATAGAAATTACACTCGATTTAGTCAAAGAAGCAATGGAATCCATCAGCTTTATCGATGTTGTTAACTGGGCTAAATCCATTTTTGGTTCTTCGATGCTCTCACGCCGAAGAAGCCTGAATTCAGCCGCAAATTCTGACGCAAAACCTGCATGAAGTCTTGTCCTGTCTGGGAGGACAAAATTAACATGCTAGGCACTGCCCACCCAGCCCTTTCAATGTGACAAAAACAACATGCATGTAACGGCGGAAATCCGTCTTCGGATCGATCGAGACTAGTGGTTGAGTGCCCCTCCTCGATCGAATTATGAGCAGTTTTTCGACCGCCGAAGACGGTGCGCAAGCTTCGAGGAGGGGCACGCCATAATTGAAAAAGATTCAAAACCGCATTCTATTATCGATCGAAAAACAGTAGTAAAACAGTAACTTCTGTCACATTGAAAGGGATGGCACTGCCCACCCTACATAATAGATATTTAAGTGTATTCTAGCGTTCGGTTAGCTTAGTTAACACTTGATTCGATCGCTCGACAAAAGCATTCATATTCTCGGCATTAATGCCCTTTTGAGCCATCAATGCTAGGTCGTAAACATGCTGACAAACGAGATTGACTAGCTGTTGATTTGGCGAATCTCCATCGGTGCCGACGAGCGAACCTTTGTTGATATTTGCCAAGTTTTGAATCAGCGGATGTGCGGTGTTGACAACGAGAATATGATCTTCTGGAAACTCTGCGGTTTGTTGCTGCATCATTGCCGTCATATCGCGCATCCGGCGCATAAATTCAGGTAATAATACCATCGCTGGCGGTGTCGATTGGGCATTATCGCCTTTGAGTGATTCGGTACGGATCGTAACTTTGGGTTTACCGATCGCCGCAGTAAAGATATCCTTAATCTGTTCGCTCCGAGTTTTATTAGTATTCGGATCGATGATTTCGGGAGTCTCATCCGATTGAATCAGGCTGCTATCGAGTTCGGCATCTACCCGTGCAAATTTTACATTGCTGTGTTCGCGTTCGAGGAAGCTCACAAAGTGGGTATCGATGAACGAATCGAGAAATAGCACTTCTAAACCCTGACTCTTATGCAGTTGGATATAGGGTGATTGACTGGCTTCATCGGTAGCGTAGAAGACGCGATTTTCGTAAGTGGGTTCGCCCTCTTCTGTCGGAGCTGCTGACTTACTATGACGCTCTTGATTCCGTTCTAAATACTCGGCTAAGGTGGTGTAGGGTAGGCTCGGGAGATTGTCTTCAGATTTCCACGCATCATCTTCACCATCAGTCGTTGCCGCTGTTACTACTGGAGGCGCGACGAAGGTAGTCCGATAGATAACGATATCTTCGATTTGCTTTTTGAATTTATCGTCGTTGAGACAGCCAAATTTGATAAAGGTACTAAGATCTTCCCAACCTTTAGCATACGCCGCCCGATCGTCATGAAAGAGTTCTTTAAGTCGGTCGCCAACTTTTTTGGCAATATAATCGGCAATCCGGCGGACGGTGCGATCGTTAGTTAAGGCACTCCGCGATACGTTGAGTGGAATATCGGTGCTATCGATGACTCCCCGCAATGGTAACAGAAATTTGGGAATCACTTCATCACAGCGATCGCTAACAAATACCTGATTGCAAAAGAGTTTCGCCTGTCCTTTGGTCAGATCTAAATCTGGTTGTAATTTCGGGAAGTAAAGAATCCCATTGAGGGCAAATGGGTAATCTGTATTCAGGTGTACCCACAATAATGGCTCTTCTTGGTAAGGATAGAGATAGCGATAAAATTCGAGATAATCTTCTTTAGTTAAATTCTGTGGTGACTCTTTCCACAATGCTTTTTGTTTGTTTAGGACTTCACCATCGAGGGAGATGGGTACGGGCATGAAGTCGCAATAGGTTTTGACTAGATTCTTAATCCGTGCTGGTTCGAGATATTCAGCTTCCTCATCTTGAAGGGTAAGCGTAATCGTCGTTCCGCGTTCGGTGCGAGTGGATTCGCTGATTTGGAAGCTCGGCGAACCATCACAAGACCAGTGGACGGCGGTGGCACCATCGCGGTAGGAGAGGGTATCGATTTCGACGAGACTCGCCACCATGAAGGACGAGTAGAAGCCTAACCCAAAGTGTCCGATGATTTGTTGGTCGCTATTTTTCTGATACTTCTCGATGAATTCTTCGGCGCTAGAGAAGGCGACTTGATTGATATATTTTTTGACTTCATCCAGACTCATGCCGATGCCATTATCGGAGATCGAGAGCGTCTTTTTATCCTTATCGATCGACAGATTAATCGCGGGTTCGCCGATTTCGCCGCTAAAGTCACCTGCGAAGGAGACCATTTTGACTTTGGCAATGGCATCGACGGCGTTGGAGATTAGCTCGCGGAGGAAGATTTCATGGTCGGTATACAGAGATTTCTTAATGATCGGAAAGATATTCTCGGTATGGATGGTGATGTTACCTTGTTCTATCACTGTCATGTGGCTATCTGGTTGCGATTGTGTTTATTTACCAGCATTGTAGGTCGTCTGGTGGTGTGGCGCGTTTCGGGATTTCCGTACCTGGGCTAAATATAACGTCAGTTCGGGATAAGGATATCTGCTCCACTCCCGCACCGCCAACGATTGAAATCGTGGCTCGTGTTGCAAAGTCCGGTTGTTGCCGCGAGCGGCAAAGCCTGCCTACGCGGACTAACTAACTAGTCCGCGTAGGCGGACTTCGTCTTATTAGCCCCGATTTCAATCGGCGGCGGCGCAAGAACAAATCTAGAAGCCATTAAGCCTAAATCCTTATCCCAAACTCAAGTTAAAATAGTAGTGCGTAATGACAATTAGTATTATCGATCGCGCTGTTATCTAAATAGCAGAGGATTTTACCTACAAGTAAATAAACTTCGCTGCGGTACCAACTGGATTGCCAGCTTTGATTAATCTTACCGACGGTTGAGCTTGATGGATCCCTTCAGTGATGAGAAAAGAACCATCGGCATAGACTTTTTCGACAAATGCAACGTGTCCGGCGACAGGATCGCTCGTCCAAGTATAGATAGTATTACCTTCCTGCCAACTAAAAGTTCGATCGGCATCCCAAACGACCAGACTATTTGCTCTAGGCTTGTTTTTCAATCGATCGCGATAATTACTATTGGCAATTTTGCCGCTCCAAGTATCCGCATTACCGACGAGCACGGTCGCAATCCCTCGGTTATTCTCGATTAAACCACGTTCGATCGCTCTACCATAGACAAATTCAACACATTCAAACGGGTGAGCGCCGCCGAGAATTTGTTCGTTCCAAGCAATTAATTGATTGCCGCTAGCTTGATAATAAGCTCGATCGAGCTTGATGCCTAATTTCGCGATCGACGGTAAGGAATCGGCATGAGGGACGGTATCGGCTGATGCTCTAATTTTACGATGCGGAGATTTTGCGATGTTGGTTGACGAACCAGCGATCGAGGAAATTGAGTTAACAGCACTCGCGATTGGCGTACTGGAAACATTCAGCAATCCTAAACTTATGGCAAGCAGGAATAGCTGATGAGATTTATTTAACATGATGAATTTACCCAATAATCGAGATTGATAGTGCCGCGATCGGATCGATTTAGAGAATATCTTTTCTTTTTTGTAACAAGGCCGTGATACTTAGATAGACAATAATATGCACTACCAATATCGACCAACTCGTAATTAAGTTGTTCCAGGTTTGTTCGTAAGCTGCACCAGTAGGGAATGGTAGATCGGCGATCGCGGCAGTTTTGAGCTGTGCTGGTAATAAGTTATTGACATTGACGATCGTGCCATAAGCACCGACCGACCACCGACATAACATCAAATATGAAATAATAATTCCTGCGCCTTTGAGCTTAAATAAGATACCTGAAAAAATGATTTGAGGCAGTAGAATCAGCGGTAACGTACCATTTGCTTGACTGCTATTTTTGACGATCGCCGAAACTAATAATCCCAAACTAGAACTAGCTGTCAGTGTCAGACAAGTAGTGATAAATAGTCCTAATTGCCAGGGAATTAAGGTTGTAATGGGTGCTTTGAATTCAAGGCCGACCGTGATGACGATTAGTAGCGTTTGCAAGACCGCTAGTACAGCAAGAACGGTAAATTTAGAGCCTAAATAAGCTGGAATATTGAGATTTATCAATCGTTCGCGGAGATAGATCGCACTCTCCTTGACGATTTCTTGTAACGAACTAGACAAACCCACCCATAACGAGGCACAAGTAAAGACGAATAATACTTGCAATGCTAAGGCTGGTAAAGCGTTATCTGGAGAACTTCCCAAGATAAAAGGATCTTTATCTTGCAAGGCAAAATCTAAGAAACTAATCCCGACGGGTGCCGTGAGTAAAGCCAATCCTAAATTTAATCGATCGCGACTCTGCAGCGCGAGTTGACGTTGGGTAAAAATCAACCATTGGGCGATCGGATTTACTTGTTTGGCGGTTGGTGGCAGTTGCGAATTCGGGGCAGCTTGGGGGTTGAGGCTATTGGTGACGTAGGTTTGGAAATAGTGAGACTGACGATAGGTATTTACATAGCGATCGATTTCATTGACATCTTCGAGCTTGATATAAATATCGGCAAAATCATTCACCCCAAAAAATTTCAAGGCTTCTGCTGGCGAACCAAAATAACAAAATTTACCATCGCGACCCAAAAAGACAATTCGATCGCACGCCGTAATATTTGCAGTAGCATGTGTGACTAACACGATCGTCCGTCCCCCATCATGGGCGAGATCGCGCAACAATTCCATCATCTGTTTGTCTAGTCCCGGATCGAGTCCAGATGTCGGTTCGTCTAAAAAGAACAGCTTGGGATTCGCCAGTAATTCCACCCCGATACTTACCCGCTTGCGCTGTCCGCCACTGAGATTGACGATCGCGGCTTTGCGTCGATGTGTCATTTTGATATCATCCAACGCCCGATCGACCACCGATTTTAGCTCGATATCTGGTGGCAATCGGAGCCTAGCCGCATAGCGCAGCACTTCTTCAACACTCAGATCCATGTGGATGATATCGTCTTGTGGCACATAGCCGATTTGCGTCCGATAGATATTAAAATTCTGGCGCAAGTCCGTACCGTTGAGATAGACCGCGCCTTGAGTCGGAGCCTCAACACCCAATAATGTCCGCATCAGCGTCGATTTACCCGCGCCGCTCCCCCCCACTAATGCGACAAATTGACCGGGTTCTAGTGCGAATGAAAGGTCATCCAACCGCCGTTTGCCATTAGTTTCGAGAATCAGATTGTGAACGTCTAAGCGGATCCGATCGCCACGATCGAGCATCTGTAGCTTGTCACCCCTGATAACCAACGTAAACGGCCCGATTTTAATCGTCGCGCCATCACCAACAAGTGCAGATTGGCTGACGCGCTGACCGTTGACGAAGACACCATTGGTACTGCGATCGCGCAACAGATATCTACCACTACCATCACGATCGATCGTGGCATGGACGCGGGAAATCGTTGGTGCTTCGAGTGGCAGCGTGGAACTAGGATCGCGACCGAGCGTGACGGTGCCACAATCGAGTGGTGTCGATTTATTCTCTATATTGGAATTAATAACAACATTGATATTCGGATCGATATATTCGATCTGAATCAGTGTTTTGGGGTCGAGACCGATATTAATTCGTACTCCATTGGTCAAGCGACAACCTTGTGCTGGCGTAATTAGTGCTTGGTTGAGATATAAGCGATTGCTACTCGGAGTTTGGCGATCTCCATCATAAATATAGCAATCTTCACCATTTTGACAAATGGTAGCTTGTCTGCGCGAGACAACATTCCAACTATCGGGTAGCGACAGATCCGCAACACTCGGATCTCGGCCTAAAACATGTTTCGATTTGGTCAGTTCAAATTTAACTAGTTGCCCCTGGTTGTCGATGAGCAGATATGGATATTTATAAACCAGGGTTTTCACGTTCATCTTGAGAACTTATTGTGGATGTTTAGGGATACTTTAGGATAAGCCAAAATAGATTATCGTTCGGTAACTATAACTTTTTATGTCATTCAGTATAACTTCACCTATAATACTCGGCGATCGCAATTCTGAGATGATTTGCGACAACCATTAAGATCGATCTCCTTGACATCATTAGGCTCTCATCGATCGATCTCAATCTTGATGGCTATTGCCGACAGCTAGCTGTTCGACTTCCATTTTCTTGAGTAAATGTGGAATTTGACTGATTTTTTTGGCGACGGGAATTTTTGCGCGTTTATAAGTTTTCATCCGTTGTTGGATCGTATCAGCATTGTGAATCGGTTTTGAGAGTGTATGACTCAAGACGATCGCGGCATCTGTCAGCGGGTGCGGTGTATTAGCATGAATTCCCGCTAGATAGGCAACGACAGGTTTACCTTGTTTGGCGAGGAAATAAGCCGCCGTCGCACCTTCGGAATCCCAGCAAATATCGCCGACAAGCACGATCGCTTCCGTCAGCGGATCTGTTTGTAGCCACTCTAGCCACAGGCGACAGGAGGAGCCAACCAGCGGATCGCTACCGATATGAATGACGATCGATTGACCTAAATTAGCGTGATTTAATTCGCTGGCAATTTCGGCCATCAGACTTTGATTGCGACCGATCACAGCTACTTTACCAGGACTAAATAGTTGGGGCTGATAAATACCCAATAACAATCGATCGGGAATAATCACCCCCGCACTCCCAGAACCCAAAATTAAGGTATTGCTGATACTTGCCTGCCGCAAGAGCCGAATCGTATCCAGTGGTGGCACACCGCGTGTCACAATCACAATCTGCGGAATACCTGCGGCGATCGCTTCTAACGCTGCGTCTAGTACATCATAGGCGGGTACAAAAATTAAACTAGTTTCAATCTGACCCAAGGCACCTTGTGCCTGTTCTACCAAGTCAAAAATCGGCAGGTTAGCAAATTCTTGACCCCCACGCCCCGCACTGACAATGCCGACGATATTCGTACCATAAACTTGCATTCTGCTAATCGCTGCGGCTGCTAGGGAATTGTCTAGTCCCTGAATGAGGACGCGGCTGTCGAGCTGGAGATCGATCGTCATACGGTGGTGAGGGGATAGGGGATAGATGATAAATAACTAATAACCAATTACTGTTTTGCCAGACTCAATGTCTGGGCGATCGCGCGATCGAGATTGGTGACGAGTTCGATCGATAATGGGAGCAAACCAGCCACTTTATCTAAATCTTGCTCCAAAACTCGCCAGACAATCTTCGGCTGGCGATCGCTGGCTAAATACTGCATTACCTGTTGACAACAGGCGATCTCACTCCCGACTAGATTTACGAGCAAAACATCGATACCAGCCCGATCGACTCGATCGAGTGCGATTTGGATTTCTTCACTATTAGCCGGATCGACGACGATACATTGAGCGACTTGTCCGCCACCTTGCGCGATCCCATCTAACATCGCCAGCGCCAACCCATTGCCGCTACAAATAATGCTGATATTTCCCACAGCAGTAAATAGCGGCGATAGCGAACCCAATCGATTGCGGGCAACGTCCACTACTTGCCACGGTTTGAGATTGGGATGTCGGCTCACGGCATAAGGATTGACGCTAATCTTGCCATCTAATGCCATCACTGCCCCCTGACTATCGACTCCCAAAGGATTGATCTCGACTAAATCTAGATCCTGAGACTGCATCAACACATACATTTTTTCGATAATATCGCTGACAGCTAGCATCAAGTCACCCTGAAGTCCCATTTTTAATGCCAGCCGCCGCGCGTAAAAAGGCGAGAATTCATCATAGACCACCACCTGCTGAATTTGATTCAGTACGGCATGAATATTCATTCCCCCATCGCTCGATCCCAACAATAACGGACGACAAGCTACTCTGTCGATCGCGATCGCCAAGTAAAACTCCTGACTGGTATTATATTTAGCCTCAGCTAATAATACTTCCGGATATTCACCCATAATCGGCAAGTTAAAGATCGTCCGCGCCGCCGCGATCGCATCGATGGTATTCTCGACAAATCTAATCCCGCCAGCCTTCCCGCGATTGCCAACACTAACTTGTGACTTTAAGACTACCGGATAGGGAATCCGCAAGGCTTTCAAATCTGTGGGTCGATCGATCCGCTGTGATGGCAATACCGGAATTCCCACCTGTCTGAATAATTCTTTAGCTTGATACTCTAGTAAATCCATGTAGCGAGAGAGGGAGGAAAGGGGAAAGGGGAAAGGGGAAAGGGGAAAGGAGAAAGGAAGGAAGTGCAATGGATGCGAGGAATGTAGGGAATGTTGAAGAATAATTGTTCACTATTCACTGTTCACTGTTCACTGCTTACTAATCCTTCGCTGGAGCTTCGACCTTCAATTCCCCAGTGGGACTAGTTGTAACCTTACCACCAAGGGCTATGATTTCCGCGATCGCACGATCGACAACTGGTTTATCGATGGCATTACCTAGTACCATATTCCAAGCATCAAATTGAGCTTGCTTGCTATTAGGGTTATGCGCTAGATATTTGACGGTACGTTCGGAGACGCGAACGGCATTTTTACTCTCAGGATCGGAGTATTGCTTAGCCCATTCAACCGCAGTTTGCATCGATCGAAGCGCATCGGGTACCTTCCCTAAAAATAGTAACTCATCTGTGGATTTGAGTCGCCAAATATAGTAGCCGCGATTGGGGATTTTTGGGGTCAGCGACTGAAGACCTTTTGCCATCAAACCAACCGATCTTTCTGGTTGTCCGGCATAGAGGGAGCCAGTATTGGACAAATAATAATAGGCATACAGAAACCGAGGATCGCGATCGAGGATCAGCTCGAAATAATCGATCGCGGCCCCATACCCAGCTTGTTGACGAACTTCCGCATCTCCAAAATATTGGAGGAAATTCATAAAATACCAGTCAGCAATAATATTTTTGAATCCAAATGATGGGAGCGCTTGCAGGAGCGAAAGTTGCATTTTTGTTTTCGTTTCTTCTTGTCCGAGTGCTACCTTACTCAAACCTTGGCGCGATTGCTTGAGTGCGGCTAGCTGAGTGTTCTGAAGACAAATCACCACTGCGAACGACCCGAGAATCGCCGCGAGCTGTCCGCATAGCGTTAGCGATTGTTTTGCTTTAGATTCAGCCCAAACCGGAGTTGTAATCGATACTGACATAAATAAACTAAATTCGATCCAAAATGATAGTTAACAGCCGAAAATTGGTAACTTAAAGAAATAGCTCTTACCTTACTAAGACAAGAGATAACCACACACGATCGCGAGGAGTAGAACAGACTATGGAAAATAACAAATTAACAAAAGTTCTTGTTGTTGTTGCGGGAATTGCCTTCCTTGGTTCGAGCGTGGCTGGATTGAGCGGACTGATTGCCAGTTCCATCAACGAACCCGCCGCTAGCGAAAAATCCTCCCAACCTCAGAATGCCCAACTTGAAGCCGAAGAGAAAGGTTTCCTCGGAGTTTTACAACGAGAACCAAATAATCAAACCGCACTGAAGGGATTGGTACAGATTCGGCTGCAACGCGGTGATGTCCCTGGCACTAAAACGATCCTCGAACGACTCGTCAAAACCAATCCCGGCAACAAACAGTACCAAGAATTTCTCGACGCTGTGAATAAACAGATCGCAGATCCTAAAAAAGTGGGTACTCTAAACACAACTGAGCCAAAGCAACCGACTAAACCGTCTAAGTAGGTGCTGGTGAGGGGTTTAGTCGTTACCCATCAACTCGATCTATGAAAGTCATTCTCCTCGCAGGTGGTTTAGGCACGCGCCTCACCGAAGAAACTGAAATTCGCCCCAAACCCATGGTCGAAATCGGCGGTCGGCCGATCCTGTGGCATATCATGAAACATTATGCCCATTATGGCTTTCAAGAATTTCTAGTGGCATTGGGTTACAAGGGCGAATATATCAAGCGCTATTTTCTGGACTACTACACCCTCAATGGGAGTATGACGATCGATCTAGCATCAGGAGCCGTTCAGCCACAAATCAAAGAATGTGAAGATTGGAAACTACATCTGCTAGATACCGGACTGCAAACTCATACTGGGGGAAGACTCAAGCGGTTAGAATCTTACCTCAGCGGTGAAACTTTCATGATTACCTATGGGGATGGAGTGAGTAATATCGATCTTCAAAAGTTGCTGGAATTTCACAAGTCCCACGGCAAATGGGTAACGGTTAGTGCGGTACGTCCGCCAGCGAGATTTGGGGGATTAGTTTTAGAAGGCGATTTAGTTACCAACTTCACGGAGAAACCCCAAGCTGGAGAGGGTTGGATTAATGGTGGATTTCTAGTGATGGAACCCCAGGTTTTTAAATACTTGACCAACGATAGTATGGGTTTGGAAATTGAGTTATTGGAACAGTTAGCAGTAGACGGACAGTTAGCTGCTTATCGTCACTATGATTTCTGGCAATGTATGGATACCCTTCGCGATAAATACAACTTAGAAAATTTCTGGCAAAGTGGCAAACCTCCTTGGAAAGTTTGGGAATAATAAGCAAGTGGGCTATTGCATGAGGGTGTCTGGGCAATGAATTCAAGTAGTAGTTTTTGGAACGATCGACCGACATTAGTAACTGGCGGTACTGGCTTGCTTGGTGGCTGGCTGGTAAAACGTTTATTGACGCTCGGTGCGAATGTGGTTTGTGTCATTCGGGACACCGTGCCACAGTCGGAATTGATGCGTTCTGGGGCGATCGATCGAGTCAAAGTAGTACGTGGCGATGTCTGCGATCGCGTCTTCCTCGAACGGGTCTTGGGCGAGTATGAAATCGACACGGTGATGCATCTAGCCGCCCAGACAATCGTCGGTATTGCCAATCGGAACCCAATTTCGACTTTCGAGACTAATATCGCCGGAACCTGGCAGATGCTCGAAGCCTGTCGCCATAGTCCGACAGTGAAGCAAATTGTGATGGCTTCCTCGGATAAAGCCTATGGTGATTGTGAGACGCTCCCCTATGTCGAAACCACACCTTTGCAAGGGTTACACCCCTACGATGTGAGTAAATCCTGTGCCGATCTGATCGCCCAAACCTATGGGCACACTTACAAATTACCCGTAGCAATTACCCGCTGTGGCAATTTCTATGGCGGTGGCGACTTAAATTGGAATCGCATTATTCCTGGGACGATTCGATCGATCCTGCGCAATGAAGCACCGATAATTCGTTCTGATGGTAGTTTTATCCGCGACTATATCTATGGCGAAGATGGTGCGGCAGCTTATATTTTATTAGCCGAGCACCTAGCCAGTAATTCCAGCTTGTACGGCCAAGCATTTAATTTCTCGAATGAGACACAAGTTACCGTTTTAGATTTAGTCGGACGAACGATTGAGTTAATGGACTCCGACTTACAGCCGATCGTCCAGAATCAGGCAAGTAACGAAATTCAGCACCAATTTCTCGATGCAACTAAAGCCAAAGAAATCTTAGGCTGGATGCCTGAATTTACACTCGATCGTGGACTAGAAAAGACGATCGCTTGGTATCGGAACTTCCTCGACAGATCTACGGCTCGTTTGGAATATTCCGAAATGGAGCAATTACCATTGTCGAATATCCCAATGCAACAAGTCATTCACAACTAACAATATTCAATACCAAGCAAGATCTAATAATCTTGTATTCATGAACATGAACCATCGCAACTGTCGTTTTTGTCAGCATCCGCTCCAGCATACATTTGTCGATCTTGGTGGATCGCCAATTTCTAATGATTTTTTAACAGCAGAACAACTCGATAAACCCGAGCAGTTTTATCCGCTTCATACTTACGTCTGCGATCGCTGTTTTCTAGTTCAATTAGAATCTGTCGAGTCACCAGAACATATTTTTGGCGATGGTGATTATGCTTACTTTTCATCTTATTCTGATAGCTGGCTCAAGCATTGTCAGCAGTATACAGACTTAATGACCGAGCGATTCGGACTCGATGGCGATAGTCAAGTCATCGAAATTGCGAGTAACGATGGATATTTATTACAGTATTTCCAACAGAAGAATATTTCAGTACTAGGCATCGAGCCAGCAAGTAATGTTGCTGCTGTCGCTGAATCCAAAGGCATTCCCACACTAACTAAATTCTTTGGCGTGCAGACAGCACGGGAATTAGTCGATCGCGGTAAACAAGCGGATTTATTATTAGGTAATAATGTGCTCGCTCATGTCCCAGATCTCAATGATTTTGTGGCCGGGATGAAGCTATTATTAAAACCACATGGCATTATCACGATCGAGTTTCCGCACCTCCTCCAATTAATCGATCGTAATCAGTTCGATACGATCTATCACGAACATTTCTCTTACTTCTCTTTTTTGGCAGTCGAGCAAGTATTTACTGCACATGGATTGACATTATTCGATGTCGAAGAACTTCCGACTCATGGCGGTTCGTTAAGAATTTACGGACGACATGTAGAATATCGGGATTTACCAATTGACGAGCGAGTAATTCAGTTAAAATCTAAAGAATCTGCAGCTAGATTAGATAAAGTCGAGACCTATCTAAGTTTTGACAAACAGGTGCAAACTGTCAAACGTCAATTACTCCAATTTGCAATCGAGGCAAAAAATCAAGGTAAATCGATCGTCGCCTATGGTGCCCCAGCTAAAGGCAACACCTTATTAAATTATTGCGGGATTCGGACAGATTTTATCGACTATACAGTCGATCGGAGTCCACACAAGCAAGGACTATTTTTACCAGGCACGCATATCCCAGTTTATCATCTCGATCGGATTGCCGAAACTAAGCCAGATTATCTCTTAATCTTACCTTGGAACCTGCGATCGGAGATCGTCGAACAAATGGCTCATATTCGTGAATGGGGTGGTAAATTCGTCGTACCGATTCCTCAATTAGAAATTATCTAAAATTTAGGGTAGGGGCAATTCATACATTGTCCCTACCCTAAATTTCATACGTACATTCAGCTATTTAAACTACTGGAAAATGTCGGTCGATAAATAGTTCGACATCTTCAGACAAAATTAAATCTAAATTATTTTCAATTTTGTCTATTTCCCAATTCCACCATTTAATTGTTATTAATTTAGATATTGCTTCATCACTAAATCTTTTTTTAAGTATCTTTGCTGGATTACCACCAACGATCGCGTAGGGTTCGACATTTTTGGTAACGACAGCATTAGCAGCAATAATCGCACCGTCGCCAATTGTGATTCCAGATAAAATTGTTGAATTGAGGCCGATCCAAACATCATTACCGATAATTACATCACCCTTAGTCATTTTTTCTGGATATCGAGCGCATCGTCCTTTAAATTCCTTAAATATTGCGCCAAATGGGAAGGAAGAAACCCAATCGATCGGATGATTACCACCTAGCAAAATAGTTACATTTTCGGCGATCGAACAAAAGTCACCTATTCTCAAAGTCGAACCTTGATGCCAGTCTTTGACGATCGGGGCACCATAAGTATACTTACCGATTGAGTATTTAGTGTACCTAGAAAATTTTCTGGTATAAGGTAAACTAAACTTATATATTTGCTCTTTTTCTAGGATCGTCTCGGCGGCTTCTTGATGACAGTCGATCGCTTCGAGAGCATTTATTAAAGCCTCATAATTTTCAGTAGTTCGATCTCCTAAATCGATTGATTGTCTGAACGCGTCGATCGCCTCTTCAAAATTTCTCGTTGCGAAATATATCTGTCCAGCAGTTTTATAAAACTCTGCTCGATCTGGATCGATGAAAATAGCTTGAGCGATCGAGTCGATCGCTAATTCATTGTTACCAGTCTGATGATAGAGATATGCTAATAAATTGAAAGCTTGGCAATTATTGGGGTCTAGATCGATAACTTGCTGATATAGTGCTTCAGCTTCACAGATCTGTCCGAGATGATGAGCGGCTAATCCTTGCTCGATGAGATTGTCTATCGGTTGAATAGTCGAACTTGTTTTCATGTTAGCGATAGTGATTACTAGCTCTATTTATAAGTTTCCCACTTTCGGTGTATTAAAAACACTACAGCAGATCGATCTACAAATTGACCGGATTTTCTGGCCAGTAGTCTCCCCTATTTGTGCCGACATCGATCGGGTGCTGCTGAGAATTTTCGCAAGATTGGATACTGAGAATACATCTTGCGTACTTAATAATTTAGCTAAATCCAAATGAATGCAAAAAATCTTTACTAATATAATGTTTCTTTTCATACCGAGCGGGGAACTATAACATGGAGATACGATCGAGTATCTGCATAAACTCTTTAGTCTTAGTCTTATCTACTTTTCCCTAGATCGAGGATTCCTATGCCAGAAAACAGTCAACTCCTCGGTCAAGAGAAGATCGATCGAAACAATCGAGCAAACTTATTATCTATTGAGACAAGCACTGGGGTAGATCTCTTTCCAGTACCCAATCTAAATGGGAGAACTTTCGACGTGGATAGCTCGATCGATCGTGAAACTAAACCGCGTATTTATTACACAAAACCTTCGATTACTGAATTAGAAGTCACCTATGCTACCGACGCGGCGCGTAACGGTTGGGGAGATCGATGTTATGAGTACGTCAATCGCTTTGAAGAGGTATTCAAGGCTCATCTGGGTGTGAAATATGCGCTGGCTACTTCAAGCTGCACGGGTGCCTTACACATGGGTATGGCGGCTCTGGGCATCGGATCTGGTGATGAAGTCATCCTAGCAGATACCAACTGGATTGCAACTGCTGCGCCGATCGTTCATTTGGGCGCAACGCCCGTATTTATCGATATTTTAGCTGATACTTGGTGTATCGATCCGGCATTAGTTGAAGCCGCAATCACGACCCGTACCAAAGCAATTATTGCTGTCCATTTGTATGGTAATTTGTGTGATATGGAGCGCCTACTTGCCATTGGCCAGAAGTATGGAATTCCAGTCATTGAAGATTCAGCAGAAGCAATTGGATCTATTTATCACGGTAGAAAAGCTGGGAGTATGGGCAAGTTTGGTAGTTTCTCTTTTCATGGTACTAAGACGATTACTACTGGCGAAGGGGGCATGTTCGTTACGAATGATGCAGATCTTTATGAAACTGTACTTACACTGTCTAACCATGGACGTGCTAGAGGACAAACTAAACAGTTTTGGGCAGATACGATCGGATTTAAATATAAAATCTCTAATATTCAAGCCGCAATTGGCTGCGCCCAGATGGAACGAATTGATGAGTTGATCGATCGAAAGCGTGAGATTCTCAAGTGCTATCGCGAACAGTTAAAATGCTTGCCTGGTATCTCAATTAACCCCGAATCATCCGGAACAGTCAATGGTGCGTGGATGCCTACCGCTGTTTTTAGTAAAGAAACAGGAATTAATCGCGATGATATTCAAGCTGCTTTGCGTTCTGAAAATATCGATGCACGAGTGTTCTTTCATCCTTTGTCGAGCTTGCCAATGTTTGAGGATCGACAACTTAATATCAATGCTTGGGATATTCCCAATCGGGCAATCAATTTACCAAGCTTCCACGATATGACCGATCGAGAGTTATCAATTATTGTAAATTTCATCACCAATAAATTCATAAAGTCGTGTAAATATTTAGATAATTAAAAAATATTCTTGATGTATGTATGTTAGAAGCAACTAAATTAATTGAAGATATAGTGACTGAGAAAATACAAGTAAAAATACCCATTTTTAAACCTAACACAGAAGAAATTGGATTTTTATCTCCAATCACATTATCGATACTAAGCGATACAGATATTATTGACAAAATGACTAATTGGAGGAATAAAAACTCAGCTAGTTTTTTAACTAAATTTACTGCTACACCAGAACGTACAGAACGATGGTTGAAAACTTCGATCTTATCAAGCAAAAATAGATTAATCTTGTTAATTTATTTAAAGATTAAAACTGATACTTACTCGTGTGACAAACTTATTGGACATTTAGGATTTTTTGATTTAACTGATATCTCAGCAGAAGGTGATGCAATTATTAGAGGCGAACATGGGGGTGGTAGGGATTTTATTAAATATGCAGCCCTTGCTCAAATGAACTGGTTTTATACTCAATTTAGACCCCGAAGTTTAACATGTAGAATACTAAGTAACAATGAATCAGCTATAAACATGACACTTTCAATAGGCTATAAGATTGAGAAAGAAGTTAATGTCTATATTCATAATAACAACGGCGAACAAAATTTTAGAGAGTGGGGCGAAAAATCTCAGCTAGTACCAGATACTAAGCTAATATACCTTAAATCAGAAAATCCATATAATAATATTTCACTATGATATTTTATATCAATAACTGGGAATTATAAGTTTAGGAATAGAAAACGTATCATTTAATTTAATTAAACAGAGTAGCACTATGAATAAGCAAGCTTTTTTATTAAGTATCCATGAATTATTAGAGCTAGATCCCGGCACAGTAGATTTAGATAGTCAACTAGCAGGGATTGAAAGCTGGGATTCTCTAACTGTAGTAGGCTTCATCGCCTTGGTCGATGAAAAATTTGAGACTGTAGTTTCTGCTTCTAAAATAGACAAGTGTAATACAATAGGTGATTTAATTATGCTAATTGAAAATAAAATTGAAAACTAACTATAAATATAATCACGATTTTACAGATATTAACTCGATCCAACCACCCCATGATTATTCTAAATAATTTGAATAGGGATGAGTTAATTTTCTAAATTAATTAGGAGTTATGCAAGAGAAATCAATTATTTAACAGAGGGAGGTCGATTGGTGACAACAACTAAAATCAAGGATGTTCGTCTGGCAGGTATTGCCAGCGCAGTACCAGAAAAATTCATAACTAATGATTCTCTAAATCATATCTATGGTGTAGAGGAAATGGAAAAAATATCTGCTAGCACAGGTATCTATAAAAGACACATAGCTCCCGCAGGAATGTGTGCGTCAGACCTATGTGTTGCAGCCAGCGAACGCCTCATTGAGGACTTACAATGGCAAAAGGACTCGATCGATGTAATCATTTTTATTAGTCAATCTCCTGACTATATTGCACCAGCTACTGCTTGTACAATTCAACATAGACTGGGCTTGCCCAAAAATTGTGCAGCTTTTGATGTAAATCTGGGCTGTTCTGCCTATCCCTATGGACTATGGTTAGCAGCTAGCCTGATTGCTGGCAGTGGAGTTAATCGCGTTCTATTGATGGTTGGTGATATTATGAGTGGAGCCGAAGCCCCTTACGCACCACGAGAGCGAGGAACCGCAGTTTTGTTTGGCGATGCAGGATCTGTTACCGCATTAGAAAGAGCTGAAAATGTACCGCCCATGACCTTTCAAATGGGTACAGATGGTGGTGGTAAAGACCATTTGATAGTTCGCAAAGGTGGATGGCGGAATCCTTATCCTCTTGGTAGTGAATATGAAGGCGTTTATCTCCACATGGATGGGGCTGAAGTCTTCACCTTTACGCTGACTCAAATCCCCAAACTGGTAAAATCTATTTTAGTTGCAGCTAATTGGTCAATTGAGGAAACTGACGCATTTGTTATGCACCAGGCTAATACTTTTATCCTGAAGCACTTAATGACCAAACTTAAAATTCCTTCTGAAAAAATGGTCATTGCGATGGAGGAATTTGGTAATACTAGCTGTGCGTCGATCCCTTTATCTTTGACCCATGCGCTCAAAAATAAGCTTCGTACCAGTAAGATGAATTTAGTCTTGACAGGTTTTGGTGTAGGCTTATCTTGGGCATCTGTCGCGCTTAACTGTGGTGAGATGGTGATGTCAGAATTAGTCTTAGTTGATGAGAGCAATATATACCAAGACATGGCTTGAATTGTATGCCAATAAACCCTATGGATCTTACAGGCAGATCGATATTAGTTACGGGAGCTTCATCAGGAATTGGCCGGGAGACTTCGATTTTACTGAGTCAGTTAGGAGCTAAGGTTATTCTAGTGGGACGTAATATTGAAAGGTTAGAAAAAACACTTAGTTGTCTAGAGATTGGTAGTCATCAAATCGAAAGATTTGATTTGAGGCAGGTAGATGAAATTCCTATATGGCTGAAAGAAATAACTACTAAACTCGAACCGATAGATGGGCTAGTTCATAGTGCTGGTATAGCCCCTACAATGCCTATTCGTTTTACTACTGCAAAACATCTAAATAATACCCTAACAACAAATCTCAGCTCTAGCATATTTTTAGCCAAAGCTTTAAGGCAAAAAGGTTGTCACAAATTGCCAAGTAGTTTGGTTTTTCTTTCATCAGCTGCTGGCTTAGTTGGTATTGAATCTTTAGCAGAGTATTCTGCTACTAAGGGAGCACTGATCTCAATGGCCAGATCTTTGGCGGTAGAGCTAGTAAAAGATGGAATCAGGGTGAATTGTGTTGCACCTGGATTTGTAAAGTCTGAAATGTCAGAGCAATATCAAGAAATTTCCTCACCTGAGAGGTTTGCCAAAATGGAAGCTTCTCATTTATTAGGCATGGGTACAACGAGAGATATAGCTCATGCTATTGCCTTTTTATTAGCAGATACAGGCAAATGGATTACCGGAACAACTCTATCTGTAGATGGAGGCTGTACAGCAATTTAATGATATCTAATTATCTCAACGTTATAGTTTATGCACCCATTAATTAGTACTAAATACTATTTAAATTCAGATATATTTCAACAAGAAAAAAGTTTTTTGTTTCAAAATACATGGACTTTTGCTGGACTAACTAGTGAAGTAAGTAAGCACAATGACTATTTACAAATCAATCTAGGAAATCAATCTGTAGTTATTCATAATTTTAGTGGTGAGTTGAAAGCATTCGATAATATTTGTACTCATAGATTTTGTCAAATTCATACAGACATTAAAGGTAATCGACCTTTACAATGCCCATATCATGGCTGGGCTTTCGATCGGTCAGGAGTTCCTGTCGGTATTCCCGATTCTGGGAGCTTTGATTGCCTAGATTCACAAGTAAGATATAATTTGAAGTTAAAAAACTGGCTTTTAGCAACTTGTGGATCGTTTATTTTTATTAAACAATCTGATGATGGAATTAGTCTGGAAAATTACCTAGGCGAAGCCCTTTCACAAATACTAATATTCTCTAATGCGATAGGAAACCAAATTTTTGACGATCGAATAACTGTTAATGCTAATTGGAAGATAGTCGTTGAGAATACATTGGAAGGCTATCATGTAAATTCTGTACATTCAGATACTTTTGGTAAATTTAGTATTGAAAATCCAAAATTTACACACCAAAAATATCATTCATCTTATCGAAGTACCTCTACTGATATTGATAAAAAGTGGCGACGTATTAAAAGGTTATTTGTAGATCGAGAGATCGGTGAAGACTTTTATAACCATCAACTGATATTTCCAAATCTTAACTTTGCATTTAGTCAAGGCATTTCATTTTTTATTCAAATAATTAGACCAGTTAGTATAGAACAAACTCAGGTTATAAATTATGTATTTATTGCTAATTTGAATCGAGTCTTGTCTCAAGTAGAAGAAGAAATCGTATCAGTTTTTAGCAACTCAATTGGTAAATTTTACGAGCAAGTTTTCCTAGAAGATAAGCAAATTTGCGAACAGATTCAACGAGGTATTAGTTCAATTAATGCATACGATTTTAAGAACTATAAAGGTATTTTAAGTAGCCATGAACAAAGAATATATACATTTCATCAGGCATATATCGACCTGATGAAATCTTAATTTAAAACAGCTCGTAAAATACCATTATTTACATCGTAAAAATAAAATATTATGACTAGTCTATCTTTTTCAGTAATTATCCCTACTAGACAAAGACATGATACTCTTAAATGGGCAATTCAGAGTGTTATCAATCAAAATTATCATAATTTTGAAATTGTTATTGCAGATAACCTTAGTACTATAGAAACAGCTGAGATTGTTAATTCATTTGTAGACAATCGTATTAAATATTATCGTGCCCCTGTTAGCTTATCTATGGCAGATAATTGGGAATTGGGCATATCAAAAGCTACTGGAGACTATATTTTTATATTAGGTGATGATGATGCTCTGATGCCAGACGCGTTGGAAATAGCAGTACATCTAATTAATAAATATAATTACAAAATAATATCTTGGCTGCGTTTTTTTTACGCCTGGGATAGTAGCATAGTACCTTGGCTTAGAAATAGTCTAGGTATTAACTTACAGCAATTTGCTGAAATTAGAAACTCACATAAATTTCTTAGAGAATTTTATCAATGCAAAATTGCATATGAGCAATTACCAATGGCGTATAATTCTTTCATTCATAAAGATATTATTGCAAAAGTAAAATGTATTTATGGACGATATTTTGACACTCATTGTCCAGATGCTTTTTCTGGTATAGTCAATGCCTATTTTTCTGATACCTATTTATACTCTTACCGTGCACTTTCTATCACAGGTACTTCAGGGCATAGTAATGGAGCCGCTCATTTATTTCCAGGCTTAAATAGCGACAAAAAGAGTCAATCACAAATCTCTAATGAAGATCGTGATATTCTAGATAATTTTCATGTAGATTTATTGACGGAGGAGTTGATTCAAGTGCCCAGTGCCCCAGAAACAGGAGTAGCGGATGTCCAGCTAAAAGCTAAGGAAATTTTCTTTCCAAACAATAAAGCTATAGAGTTTAGTATACATAATTATTTAAATTTACTAATCGGTACTATTAACAGAGATACTATTAGCTATGATAATACTAAAAACTATATTTTAGGATTGAGTTATAAATATAAAATCAAACTAAATAGTCTGCTACAAATACCAACTAAGATTGAAAATTCAGAACATAAAAATTTTCAAGGTGTAGTAGTAGACAATAATGGTAAAGCTAATCATCTAAGAATTAATTGCGCTCAAGCTGGCATCTTCAATGTAGCTGATGCCGCTAAATTAGCATTAGCCGTTTTGCCACATTATTCCCAGCTTCAAATTTGTGAGGCTCCAGATCTGCGACTGTCTAACTTAGACACTCAGCCTAAAATTGCGATCGATGGTGTCTTCTTTCAGCTCTATAAAACGGGGATTGCTCGCGTCTGGAAGTCACTCTTAGAAGAGTGGGCGAGTACTGAATTTGGTAAGCATCTAATCGTACTCGATCGAGTCGGTACTGCACCTAAAATAGAGGGGGTTAGCTATTATCAGATTCCGGCTTATGATTATAATAATACTGATGCCGATCGCGAGATGCTGCAGCAGGTGTGCGATGAGTTAGGAGTAGAATTATTTATCTCCACTTATTACACTACGCCACTAACAACACCTTCTGTCTTTATGGGATATGATATGATTCCTGAAGTTATAGGTGCCGATCTAAACCAACCGATGTGGCATGAAAAACAGCGGGGAATCGCTCATGCTTCGTCATTCTTAACTATTTCCGAACATACTGCCAGAGATTTAGTTAAATATTATCCAGTAATAGATCCATCAACTGTTACTCCCGCTCTTTGTGGTGTTCGTTCTCTATTTAAATCCGCTCGATCGACTGAAATTGAGTCGTTCCGAACTCAGTATAAGATTACGAAACCTTACTTCTTGTTAGTAGGTGCTGGTGGTGGTTATAAAAATACAATTCTGTTCTGGCAAGGATTTGCTAAGTTAGCAAATAATAGCGATTTTGATATTGTTTGTACTGGCGTAGCCGGAATAAGTGCTGAGGAATATTCTACTTATGCTCCAGGTAGTCAAGTCCACTGTTTACAACTAGACGATCTGACTTTAAATCTTGCCTATGCAGCAGCAACTGCACTGATTTATCCTTCTAAATATGAAGGCTTTGGATTGCCTGTTGTTGAAGCGATGGCTTCTGGTTGTCCGGTGATTACCTGTCATAATGCCTCGATCCCAGAAGTTGCTGGTACCGCAGCAATTTATATCGATGATGCTAGTATTGAGGAAATGACTCAAGCATTAGTCTCGGTGCAACAAGCTGAAGTTCGAGATCCATTAATTGCTGCTGGATTAATTCAATCTCAGAAATTCTCATGGGCGAAGATGGCAAGAATTGTCGAGTCAGTTCTGACGGAGCAAACCTTAGCTCATCTAGAATTAAACGAGCAAAACTTAATCATTTCGCCTGATTGGTCGGCAGATGAAGAATTATTAGGCGAGGAATTAGGCAAGATCTTCTACCAACTAGCACAACATCCTGATGCAGGTCAAATATCTTTAATAGTTGAGACGGGTAGTTTGACAGATATCGAAATTGCCAACAATCTCATCTCTGCTGTAATAATGAATTTAATGTTGACTGAGGAGTTAGATGTTACTGAGTTTATTGCAATATCTCTTACTGGCAAATTAGCACCCATCCAATGGTCGATGTTGTTACCTAAATTACATGGGAAGATTAAGTTAGAATTAGAGCATCTTCATGTAATCGAGCTATCTGATTTGCCTAATGTAAAACTAAATGGCAACAATATAGGTAGTTGCGCACAAATGTCTATAGCTTAGTAATCGGTTTAAACCCTGATGGTTGGTAGTGCCAAGCATCAGGGTTTTCGGCGATCGCAAGTCGGAGCTAATTTATCCTAGAATTAAGCTCGATCGATGGGTACGAGCGAAATGTTAAACTACTTTAAGTTTTTGGGTAGTAAATTTTCTATGGTGATTCGCCTCTTGCAACTAAGCAAACAAGCTGGATGGTTTTCGCTGTTGGTGTGGCTGTTGCTAAGCACTCCCGCCCAAGCTTATCAACTGCGTGTTGCTGTAGCGAAAAAAATTCCCCAAATCCAGCTCGCTAGTTCGACGCTAGCGACGATTAGCGATGGTGCCGGACGCAAGATTGGCGAACTGTTGCCGCTAAAAGGTGCGATCGCCAAAGCCGAGAATAATGAGATAAAATTTGGCGATGTGCGTATTGCCGAACTCTGGATAACGCCGCAATCGGGTGGCTATGTGTGGATTGGCGATCGATGGTATCGTGGTGCGGTGCAGGTGATTCCTGATGGTAAACAGTTGGTAGCGATCGATCGAGTCGATCTCGAACAGTACTTGTATAGTGTCTTGGGTGCCGAAATGAGTAAGGACTTTCCGGCGGAGGCGCTCAAGGCACAAGCCGTTGCCGCCCGTACCTATGCACTCTATCGCAGCCGAGCTGCTAGCAAAAAGATCTTCGATGTCGATTCGACTCAAGATAGCCAGGTATATCGCGGTTTGTCTAGCGAAGCAAGTACTACACAGGCGGCTGTAGATGCCACCAGCGGCCAAATAATGACCTACCAGGGCAAACCGATCTTGGCGGTCTTTCATTCGGCTTCTGGCGGCCATACAGAGAACGTTGAAGAT
The DNA here is from genome assembly GCA_965246715.1 of Chamaesiphon sp. Taxonomy (GTDB): domain Bacteria; phylum Cyanobacteriota; class Cyanobacteriia; order Cyanobacteriales; family Chamaesiphonaceae; genus Chamaesiphon. Next base: position 269,423 of record CBDFFH010000002.1, read on the forward strand.
ATTTGGAGCGATCGCGTACCGTATTTACGAGGGGTGCCAGATTACGATCTCGGTACGCCAGGATATGAGTGGAGTAAAATCTTTAGTACCAGTCAATTGAGTCAAATGTTGAAGGTCGATCGAATCCAAACGATTGCTGCCGATCGATTGACTCAATTTGGGAGTGTTGTCAGCCTGAAAGTTGTTGGCGACAAGGAAAAAACTTTAACTGGCAGTCAGATCCGCACTACGCTCAAGCTGCGAAGTTTGCGCTTTACGATTAGTCCCACCCCTGATGGGTATGTCTTCAACGGTCGTGGCTACGGACACGCGCTAGGAATGAGTCAGTGGGGCGCTTATAGTATGGCGCAGCAGGGGATGACCTACGCGACGATTTTAGCTCACTACTATAGTGGTGTCGAGTTCGGGAAGTTGGCAGAGCGGGGCGTGGGAACTAGTACCACCGTAACTCGTCTTTTAGATTAACAAACAGCGCCAAATTTCTCGGCACAAACGATCTCGATGAGCTAGTAGATCGCCCAAGTTGCTACGTATAAGCAAAGCGGTTAGAAACCGCTCCTCGGAATGCAAAGTCCGCCTTCGCGGACTAACTATCTAGTCCGCGAAGGCGGACTTTGCATCATTAGCCACGATTTCAATCGTAGGCATTCTACAGGTAGCAACTTAGGTTAGGTAGTTACGCACTGACTCGCGATCGTCAGTAGTTTCGTGTTATGAATATAAGGAATTCGGATCGATAAATAAATTTTTTGAACTCGCGGCGAACGGCTTGCTCTCTAAACTTCCCGATCGAGTATCTTAGCTTTTTATATACTCTATTCTTTATCCCCTATTCCGAGGCTTTATGCGTGCACTGCTCGTCTATCCACAATTTCCCAAGACGTTCTGGTCTTATGAAAAGATTCTCGAATTAGTCGATCGCAAAGTCGTCCTACCACCATTAGGATTGATTACGGTTGCGGCAATCTTGCCCCAGGAATGGGAATTTAAGGTGGTCGATCGCAATGTCCGCTCGGTAACTGAGGAAGAATGGGCATGGGCTGATATTACGATTATGTCGGCGATGATCGTCCAAAAACAGGATCTCGCCGATCAGATTCAGCTCGCCAAACAACACGGTAAACTAGTTGCCGTCGGCGGCCCATATCCGACCTCGGTACCGCACGAATCACTAGCTGCTGGAGCGGATTTCCTGATTCTCGATGAAGGCGAAATCACCCTGCCGATGTTTGTTGAGGCGATCGCCAGAGGCGACACTAGTGGTACCTTCCGCGCCAATGAAGGCGAAAAACCCGACGTTACTACCACCCCCATCCCCCGCTACGACTTACTCGAACTCGATGCTTACGATTCGATGTCCGTGCAATTTTCACGCGGCTGTCCGTTTCAGTGCGAGTTTTGCGATATTATCGTCCTTTACGGACGCAAACCGCGCACCAAAAATCCATCTCAAATTCTCGCCGAACTCGATCGGCTATACGAGTTAGGCTGGCGCAGAACTGTATTCATGGTGGACGATAACTTCATTGGAAATAAGCGGAATGTGAAGTTGTTGCTCCAAGAACTCAAGATTTGGCAAAAAGAACACGGCTATCCCTTCCGCTTGGATACCGAAGCCTCAGTAGATTTAGCTCAGGATGACGAGTTGCTAGAACTGATGGTCGATTGTAACTTTGCGGCGGTCTTCATCGGGATCGAAACTCCAGATGAAGCCAGTCTGGCAATGACTAAGAAATTTCAAAATACGCGCGGTTCGCTTGCAGATTCGCTCGATAAGATTACCAAAGCTGGGCTGCGGCCGATGGCTGGGTTTATTATCGGTTTTGATGGCGAACAAAAAGGTGCTGGCGATCGCATCGTCCAATTTGTCGAAGCTGCGGCCATTCCCACGACGACATTTGCGATGTTGCAAGCATTGCCCAATACCGCGCTGTGGCATCGGTTGGAGAAAGAAGGCAGAATGCGCAGCGGCGATGGCAACATCAACCAAACCACGCTGATGAATTTCGAGCCGACGCGCCCGATTGCTGAAATTGCGCGGGAATATATCGATGCATTTTGGCGAATTTACGATCGCAAGAGTTTCCTCGATCGCACCTATCGCTGTTTTATGAACCTCGGTGCACCACGCGCTACTGCCGAGTTTAAATTCCCCGATCTCGTCACATTACGAGCATTTGCAATTATTATCTGGCGACAAGGCTTCTTCTACGAAACCCGCTGGATGTTCTGGCATCACCTATTTAGCATCTTGCGCCACAATCCAGCTGTCTTCGACCATTACATGGCCGTCTGCGCGCAAAACGAACATTTTAATGAGTATCGCGAGATCGTCCGCGACGAAATCGAAGCTCAACTAGCCGAAGTTTTAGCTCACAGTCAACAGGAAGCCGCAGCGATGCCACTTCCGGCTGAGTCTGTAGCTGTCCCGAACTAAAACTCGATCGCATCCAAAAAGAGTGCTGCTAAACTAATTTAGCAGCACTCTTTTTGATAAGGGCAGGATAAATATTTGTAATTTAGTATTAAGCTGAAACCTAGATGGTGGGCAGTGCCCACCCTACGCACTCTACATGGCCGTCTGCGCGCAAAACGAACATTTCAATGAGTATCGCGAGATCGTCCGCGATGAAATCGAAGCTCAACTAGCCGAAGTTTTAGCCCACAGTCAACAGCAAGCCGTCGCAATACCAACTCCTGCTGAGTCTGTAGCCGTCCCGAACTAAAGCTCGATCTCATCCAAAAAGAGTGTTGCTAAATTAGTTTAGCAGCACTCTTTTTGATAAGGGCAGGATAAATATTTGTAATTTAGTATTAAGCTGAAACCTAGATGGTGGGCAGTGCCCACCCTACGCACTCCTGGCTTCCTACTGCCCCCAACAGATCGACACCAACCCACAGATCGATTCCCATTGCAGAGCTAATGCGAAGCGCGTCAAGCTACCCACAAACCAACCCTTGTGCAGGGGAGTTTGAGGGGCGGCACCCCGCTCCTCAACGGGGGGTCTGGGGGTCGGAACCCCCAGATTCGGGTTTTTGCTTCTCACAATAACAAACGATCGACTCTTATTCCCGAACTGAGTTAACTACTGAACCAACGCCAACGGTGGATTAGCAGCACTCACACGCCGATCGATCACAGTATCGATTAAGCCATAATCCTTAGCTTCCTCAGCAGACATGTAAAAATCGCGATCGGTATCCTCTTGGATCTTCGCTAAGGGTTGCCCCGTATGCTGTGCGAGCAGATCGTTGAGTTTCCCCTTAATGTAAAGAATTTCCTTAGCTTGGATCGCGATGTCTGTCGCTTGTCCTTGCGCGCCACCCAGAGGTTGGTGGATCATGATCCGCGAACTGGGTAGACTCATCCGCTTCCCTTTAGCACCCGCACTGAGTAAAAACGCACCCATACTTGCAGCAAAGCCCATACACACAGTGCAGACATCAGGACGAATCTGATTCATCGTGTCAAAAATCCCCATCCCCGCTGAAACCGAGCCACCAGGAGAATTGATATACACATAGATATCTTTTTCTGGATCTTCAGCTTCCAAGAAAAGTAATTGAGCCACAATCAAATTAGCTAAATCTGAATCTACCTGAGAACCCAAGAAAATAATGCGATCGCGCAATAGCCGCGAATAAATGTCAAAGGCGCGTTCGCCTCTACCAGATTGTTCGATTACGGTAGGTATCATAGCTATGCCAATATATATCGATTCTTCTTATTATCACTCAATCTAGGGGGCATCGGTCTAGGGGTTTCCGTACTCGAAGTGCTAGGCAGGATGGCTATCGCTAAAATGGTTGAGTTACAACACAGCTTCAGACAAGTACCAGGCGATCGCTTGACATTTGCCCAAAAACACCTCTCAAACAAATTTAACGGAATATCCGTTTGAAGTGTAAGATGGAAAAGCCATTTTCGTAATCGATCGTCACTCTGTAGGCTATGAATTTTGACCCTTCATCTACTTTGCCCAACCTGAATACTCAAGAGGAACCAGATTTCTCAGTTAGTCCAGCGGCACAACCCAAATTACAAATTCGACTCAAGAACGAAGATGGAGTGGTGAAATTGATTTTGCCTACAGAAGCAGAAACACCAAAGTCTGCTAGTTGGAACGATCTGTGGGAACAACTTCAGCAAAGACTTCAAGGTGGTAAGCGATTTTGGCAACCCTTGGCAGCGGTGCATTTGATCGCCCAAGATCGGTTATTGGATGCCCGTCAATTGCAATCGATTGCCGAGGCGCTCGGCGATGTGTCGTTACAACTGCAACTAGTCGAGACCAGCCGCCGCCAAACGGCTGTAGCTGCGGCCACCGCAGGTTATTCGATTACTCAGCCATCGACGATCGCGCCCTTAACACCACCCCAAGTCGAGTCGCAGACGACCATCCTCGCCGAACCGATGTACCTCCAAATTACGGTGCGCTCGGGGATGGACATCCGGCATGAAGGTTCCATCATCATTATGGGCGATGTCAATCCTGGTGGCGAGATTTATGCAGCAGGGGATATCATTGTCTGGGGCAGATTGCGCGGCATCGCTCATGCTGGCTATCCCAACAACCCTCAATGTCTGATTATGGCATTACAAATGGAACCAACCCAACTGCGAATCGCCGATCGAGTGGCCCGGTCGCCGGAAACCCCACCGCCCCAATTCGAGCCAGAGATTGCCTATATTACGCCCCAAGGAATTCGGATCGCCCGGGCGATCGATCTCAAAACTACACCGTATTTGCGCGAATTAGCACTTCCAGGTTCTCAGCGATCTGACTGAATTTTTGGTTGGCGATAATATGTAATTATGACCGAATCAGGTGATTTTAATAATTTTATCAGTGCTGTAGTAAATATGTATTTAACGATTAGCATTATCCGCATAGATCGATCGAGGGGAATTTATCCGAGTGGAAAAACCCCTTAATTCAATTCATAATTTATCATTCATAATTTAATGAGTCGCATTATCGTAATTACTTCCGGTAAGGGTGGAGTGGGTAAAACCACTGTAACTGCCAACCTGGGGATGACCCTTGCCAAGATGGGCTATAAAGTTGCCCTGGTAGACGGAGATTTTGGACTCCGAAATCTCGATCTGTTGTTGGGCTTAGAAAATCGCGTTGTCTATACTGCGGTCGAAGTCCTCGCGGGTGAATGCCGTCTCGACCAAGCATTAGTGCGCGACAAACGCCAACCCGGACTCGTATTACTCCCCGCTACCCAAAATCGCAAGGCGGAGATGATCACCCCCAACCACATGAAATGGATGATCGGCGAACTCGCGCCGCAGTTTGATTTCGTGTTGATCGATAGTCCTGCGGGGATTGAAATGGGCTTCAAAAATGCGATCGCTGCTGCCCAAGAAGCCCTAATCGTCACGACTCCAGAGATTTCTGCCGTCCGCGATGCCGACCGGGTCATTGGCTTACTCGAAGCGAGTAATATTACTCCAGCCAGACTGATTGTCAATCGATTACGTCCTTCGATGGTCGAAGCCAGCGAGATGATGTCTGTCGAAGATGTCAGTGAAATACTCGCGGTACAGTTGATCGGTGTCGTTCCTGAAGACGAGCGCGTAATCACTTCTACCAATCGTGGCGAACCGCTGGTACTCGAGGCTAACTCTACTTCTCGTGCCGCCCAAGCCTTCGACAACATCGCCCATCGCCTCTGCGGCGAGAAAACTCCCTATTTAGAACTTTCTACGGATCGTGATAATTTATTGACACGAATACGTAAGATCTTTGCTAAGTAGTAATATATATAACTAAAAGGCAGTTACAGCCTACTGTTAGTTAGTTGTAACTGCCCAATAAATTCATTAAGCTGTTCGGTAGCAGGAGATCGTAGTATCATTTACGATCTAGCTGAGTTAATGACAACTAAAAATTTGACTGCTAGATTGTCAAGTATGTCAGCGATCGTTGTCACTAGTCCCCTCCCCGCACCAACTTAATTATTCAGGTGCTAATCCTTTCTATCGATCGCATTACTATGATTATGATTAACGAATTTCTGGAAATGTTATTCCCCCGCGCCACTGAGCCGAGTAGGGAACATGTGAAGCGACGATTGCAATTAGTCATCGCTCACGATCGTACCGATCTTAGCCCCCAGATGGTGGATATGATGCGCCAAGAAATTCTCGAAGTTGTATCGCGGTATGTTGAAATCGATTCTCAAGGCTTGGACTTCTCTTTAGAAAGCAATCAAAGAGTCACTGCACTCATCGCCAATCTCCCCATCCGGCGCGTCAAAGATGATGGCGAAGTATCGCCGCTGGGATGGGCTGGCGACGATCCCGCGAGTTAGAAATAGTGACTAGTGGCTAGTTGTTTCCCTTTTCCCACACCCCCACACTTTCCCACTCTCCCTCCCCCATCTTGACCGCCAACTTCACCTTCGACTGTCTCGGCAACTGTAGCCATACTCATGCTCGGGCTGGTGTTTTCCACACCCCACATGGGATCGTAGAAACGCCTAGATTTATGCCCGTCGGTACTACCGCCACGGTAAAAACCCTCACCTCCGCCCATTTGGAAGATGCTCAGGCGCAGATGGTGCTGTCCAATACCTATCATCTCCACCTTCGTCCTGGCGAAGACATTATCAAAGAAGCAGGTGGATTGCATAAATTCATGAACTGGAAAGGGCCAATGCTGACCGATTCTGGGGGGTTTCAGGTATTTAGTCTCAGTAAGACGCGCAAGATTACCGAGGAAGGAGTTACGTTCAAATCGCCGCTAGATGGCCGCACAATTTTTATCTCGCCCGAAAAGTCGATCGAGATTCAAAATGCGCTCGGTGCGGATGTAATTATGGCATTCGATGAATGCCCGCCATACCCAGCTACGCGCGAGGAAGTTGTCGCCGCGACAGACCGCACCTATCGGTGGCTGGAACGCTGTATCAAGGCGCATCAACGCCCAGAAGAACAAGCCTTATTCCCGATCGTCCAAGGCGGCGTACATCTCGATTTACGGGCAGAGACAGCTAAGTCGTTGCAAGATTTTGATGCTCATGGTTATGCGATCGGTGGTGTGAGCGTCGGCGAACCAGCCCACTTTATTCACAAAATCGTCCGAGCTACCGCTCCACTCTTACCAGTAAGCAAGCCGCGCTACTTGATGGGTGTCGGTACTTATAAAGAAATGGCGATCGCGATCGCCTCAGGCATCGATTTATTCGACTGTGTCATCCCTACCCGCGTCGCCAGACACGGTGCAGCCTTCGTTAGGGGAGAAAGGTGGAATCTAAAAAATGCGCCGTTCAAGCGCGATTTTACCCCACTAGACGATACTTGTCCTTGCTATACCTGCCAGAACTTTAGTCGGGCCTATCTGAGTCACCTGGTGCGGTGTGGTGAAATCACCGGATTTACATTGTTATCGCTGCACAATATTACTGAATTAATTAGGTTCACCCAAAAAATTCGCGATGCAATTTTACGCGATCGATTTCTAGTGGAATTCGGTCATTGGTTGACTAGCGATGAAGAGATCGTGCCAACCTAGTCTGTTCGATGCGAACTTTTGCCGTTACCATCTACTCGCTGCCCAGCGAATGTGCTGAAATTTATATTGGATCTTTGGCAAATTTAACGCGATTCGGAGCTGATATTATTAATTCAAAGAGCGAATGTTCCGCACGATCGCGACCGCGTCCGTGCGGGACACCGATACGATTGCGACTCGATCGGTAGTGAATGTGATGAAATTTACGTCTTGTTTTATTGCCACAATTATCTACTTCTAATAGAAATACAAGCCATTTGGCTGATTACTATATAAATTATACTCTATGTAGTATTACCTGCTGTACGAGCAATCGACTTCGCTCAAAGTTGCGATCGACTAAAGTCTAGAGCTAAAGCCGATTTCAGATTAAATATCTGAAGTTTGTAGTGGGGTTGTCGATCGATTTGAATATTATTGTCGATCGGCTGCAAATTATCAACCTCGAACCAAGCACTTGGTAAGTAAATGGTAATTTTACGCTCGTCCCTAAATTCAGTAATGTCCAAAAAAATCCTCCTGATGAAAGGAGGATCGATCTTAGATATATTAAGTCAAATTACTTTTGGTCGCGCCACTCATAGGCTGCTGCGGTGCGGTCGCGATCGATTTTGAGCATCAATACACCCAATGGCGGAATGCACAGATCTAATGAGAATTTCCGATTTTGAATCGACCATTCATCCGCCCATTTACCGCCGAGATTGCCCATATTACTACCGCCATATTTGCGCGCATCGCTATTAAATAGCTCGCTATAGAAACCATGCTCGGGAACTCCGATCCGATAGTGAGAGTGCGGTTGCGGCGTGAAGTTACAGACCACGATGATGCATTCATCGCTATCTTTAGCGCGGCGAATAAACGACACTACGCTATGGCGACTATCGGTACAATCGATCCAATCAAACCCAGCCTCCTCAAAGTCTTGAGTATAGAGCGCGGGTTCATGATTGTAGACATAATTGAGATCGGTCAGGTATTGACTCATCTGTTGGTGCGGTGCATATTGGAGCAGACTCCACTCCAGATCCGACCACACATTCCACTCGCTCCATTGCGCGAATTCCATCCCCATAAATAGGGTTTTCTTGCCGGGATGGGCGAACATATAACCATAGAGCGATCGCATATTCGCGAGTTTCTGCCATTCGTCACCTGGCATCTTGCCGATGATATTGCTCTTACCATGCACTACCTCATCGTGTGAGAGCGCCAGCATGAAGTTCTCACTGTGGTTGTACCACATACTGAAGGTGACATTATTTTGGTGGAACTGACGGAACCACGGATCCATCGCAAAATAGTCCAGCATATCGTGCATCCAACCCATGTTCCATTTTAGGTTGAAGCCCAATCCACCCACATATGTAGGTGATGATACCATCGGCCACGAGGTAGATTCTTCGGCGATCGATAACGCACCAGGGAAGTAGCTAAAAATTAGATGGTTGGTTTGGCGCAAGAAGTCGGCTGCTTCGATATTTTCGCGTCCGCCATATTCATTGGCAACCCAGGTGCCCGGATCGCGATTGTAATCGAGGTAGAGCATCGAACTGACCGCATCTACCCGAATCCCATCGATGTGGTATTTGTCGAACCAGAATAAGGCATTAGCATAGAGGAAATTTCTGACCTCATTACGCCCGTAATTAAAGATCAGCGTGCCCCATTCCAGATGTTCGCCTTTGCGGGGATCTGCATGTTCGTAGAGGTGCGTACCATCGAAGAAGGGCAAACCATGTCCATCTTTGGGGAAATGTCCGGGAACCCAATCGACTAATACCCCAACGTCAGCTTGGTGACATCGATCGATAAAATACATAAAATCTTCAGGGGAGCCATGTCGCGAGGTTGGCGCGTAGTAACCCGTGACCTGATAACCCCACGAACCATCAAATGGATGCTCGGAGATCGGTAATAATTCGATGTGGGTAAATCCCAGATTTTTAACATAAGGAATTAATTTATCGGCCAATTCCCGATAAGTCAGGAATCTCGCCCCAGGATTGTAATCTGAGACAGTGACGACAGCAGCAGTGGAACCATCGGCCAATTGCGCTGGTTCGCTAGCTGCGGCGTGCAACCAAGAACCGAGATGACACTCATACACCGAAATCGGCTGGCGCAATGCATCGGTATGTCGCCGCTTATCGATCCATGCTTCATCTTGCCATTGGTGAATAGTTAAATCCGCAACGATCGAGGCAGTTTTGGGACGTGGCTCTTGAGAAAATCCGTAGGGGTCGGTTTTTTCGTAAGGATGCCCAGCTTGATTTTTGATCTCGTATTTATATGAGGTGCCGACCTTCAGCTCGGGCACGAACAATTCCCAAATCCCATTCCCCCGCTTCGCCATCTGGTGCTTGCGCCCATCCCAATGGTTGAAGTCACCAATCAAGGAAACGTTGCGGGCATTTGGTGCCCAAACCGCAAAATAGACCCCCGCAATCCCTTCAATTTCGATCGGGTGCGCGCCCAATTTCTCATAAATACGATGGTGATTTCCTTCTGCAAATAAGTGAATATCAAAATCACTTAATAATGGCGAAGTAAATGCATAAGGATCGTAAATGACCCGTTCGTGTCCACCTTCGACGATCTTGAGTTGATAATTATTTAATTCTGGCCGATCGATCGTACAAGTAAAAAAGTGAGGATGATGTACGGACTGCATCGGATATTCCTGACGCACCTCGGGAATCGTGACTGAGACAGACTCGGCATTGGGAAGATAACTCCGCACTACCCACACAGTTTTTCCATTTTCCTCAATTTGATGAGGACCTAAAATTTCAAAGGGATTGTGATGTTTGTTGCCGACAATCCGGTCGATCTGGTCTAAGGCAAGAGTCATGAATATTAACCTAAGTTGACAAAAAGCCGACTATATTTTTTTATAAAAAGCGAACAATTCTTTCCATATGAGATCGATAAAATCTCTCGTTGTTGTAACTTCATGTTCGACAATCCGCACTGGAACAGATCCGACTGCTCCATCAAGCAACAGATCCCAAGATCGCTACTTTACGGATTTGCATGATGAAATTTTGGGTGCTGACAAACTAAACAGCCTGCAAACTGCCATCATTGTATCTCGATCGCGTACGCACTGACTCTCTAGGTCGAGTTCGGTTGGGAGGATCGAGAGTTGGCTACTTTAAGTTCGCTGTCGACTAGCCACGATCTCAAGGATTAATCGATCGCATCGTCCATTCTGCTGCTGATAATTCATAGATATAGCGATTTTGCGGCTCTCCCCGTAGTTCCAAATGGTCTACAGCCGTAGGCGCTAAAAGTAATAAGCAAAAATTAGCTAGCGGCTGCTGCGAATCGGGCGGGGGTGGATTAAAAGCAGCTGGTTCTTGGCTTCTATCCGCCCCAGGGGTCGCCCAAGCAAACTGAATGCGTCCATTGTCAGACAGTTGCTGCCATGCCTGTTGACGAGCCTTAGAGTAGTTAATGATGGGACATTCCACAGTCACGAGGATGAGGGTACCGCTAACTCTAAACTGTTCCCGCGTCGTGGGAAAATACCAACAAACTTCGGCCCAATCGGACGCGCCAGACAATAAATTTATGGCTTTTTGCGATCGACTATCCACGACAAATTGAAGGTGGCTGTCTGGTTCGAGCCAACCGCGAAATACGACACTCCGATTGGTGGGGCGATTGTTAGGATCTACTGTCGCCAATTGCACGTACCGAACGTAAGGTATACTGCGATTGCGATGTAGGGCGCGGGCGATCGGCGATCGCCAAGGTGGGAGCATAAAATTTAAAATTGGTGGGGGAGTAATTTAGTTATGAGATCGGAATTAGAAAAATTAACATTCCGCAGTCCCTAGCTACTAGCGACGACTAGCCGAAAACTAGTCGATCGACTACACATTTATTTTAATCGAAGTTACAGCATTAGAGGGCGATCGAATCGCTGAAAGTAACGTATATCTTCAATTTTGGCAACATTGATTATCTCGGTTCGATGCCGTATATTACTTATTCTGTTCAGAAATTAGCATAGCTCACTCATGGTTAGAGGACTCGACCAAGTTCGACACGAATCTAGATCGGGCGCGGAGATTTCGCCCAACTCTTATCAACAATCTGATTTTCCTGCAACTGCTCCCGCTGCAAATCCGGTCTTTTTCAGAACGTATAGTCGCTTCACCGTAACCGGACGCGAAACATGGTCGCAGGTCTGCACTCGCACCCTCAAGGGTTTAGTTAAGTTAGGTAAATTAACCGACGACCAAGCCGATATCATCGATCGGATGCAGCGTCAGGTCAAGGCGATGCCTTCGGGACGGTGGTTGTGGGTGGGTGGTAGCGAATGGCTCGAACAACCGCAAAATTTTTCTGGGGCATACAACTGCACCAGTACGAATGTTTGCGATTGGGCAGCTTTTGCCCTGATGATGGACTTGGCGATGATGGGTTGCGGTACCGGGGCAATTTTAGAAACCGATCTGATCGGTCAGTTACCCGCCGTCAAGAATAAATTGACAGTCACGATCGTTCGTGAAATCGGTCAAATCTCCCTGAATAATCGGCAGGAATTAACCACATTTGAAGTTACAGGAAATAACGCGACAATTACCGTCGGGGACAGCCGCCAAGGTTGGATTAAATCCTACAAAACTTTATTAGAATTATGTAGTGACGATCGCTTTAATGGCGAAGTCCATGTCTCGATCGATCTCAGTAATGTCCGTCCGGCTGGCGAACTCCTCAAAGGATTTGGCGGGATGGCAAATCCAGTCAAATTACCAGAGTTATATGGGCGCTGTGCGGTAATTTTAAATAAGGCACTTGGCAGACAATTAAACTCTGTTGAATGTTGTCTCCTCATCGACGAAGCCGCAGTCACGATCGTTGCAGGTAACATCCGTCGCTCAGCGGGAATGCGGCAATTTAATGCTAGTGATAAATTAGGCGCAACTGCTAAAGATAATCTGTGGCAACAAGACGAACATGGTAACTGGCGAATCGACCCAGAACGCGATTCTTTACGGATGGCAAATCATACCCGTGTTTTCCATCATAAACCTAGTTTAGAAGAGTGTGTCGCTGCGGTTCAGAAGCAATATCATTCTGGTGAAGGTGCGATTCAATGGGCTGGGGAAGCTGTCGCGAGATCTAATGCCGATCTCGTTAGTACTCCAGAATTAAAAACTAGTTTTTTACAGGCTTACGATCGCGGAGATGCTAAGTTATGGCTGCAAGAAAATCGTCCTAATTTAGATAATAAAGAAATCTCACACCGCCTGTCCCGCTTCGGTTTGAATCCATGTGGTGAAATTTTAGGAACTAATTTTCACTGCAATCTTTCAGAAGTGCATTTGAATCAAATCGATCCAAATAACTACAAAGAACAGGAAGAAGCATTTACCGCTGCTGGTTTATCCGTAGCCACATTACTCAACCATAAATTCCAAGAACCCCGCTATCAATATAGTCGTGAATTAGATCCGATCGTGGGTGTATCATTTACTGGATTATTTGACTTCTTCGTGCATGCTTTTGGCGCGGAATGGTTGGCATGGTGGGAACAAGGTCGTCCGGCTACAGCAGCGGGAATCGCCTACAAGCAGAAAGAGCATGAATACCTGAATACTTGGCGCAAAGTTGTCGAGCAGACAGTGTGGGACTACTGCGATATGCATGGCATCAAGCGCCCCAATCGGTGTACTACCGTTCAACCGAGCGGTACCAAATCCCTGCTCACAGGTGCTTCCCCAGGTTGGCATCCACCAAAAGCGCAGCGGTTTATTCGCCGGATTACCTTCCGGAAAAACGATCCGGTCGCGCTGGCTTGTATCGATTATGGCTATAGCGTGATTCCGTCCCAATCCGATAAAGATGAGAACGGCAATCTGCTCGACGACGCATTCGATCCGCGTTGTACCGAGTGGTTGATTGAAATTCCGGTAGCTGTCTCCTGGGCGGATATTCCTGGCGCGGATTCGATCGAAATCGGTCAGTTTAGCGCCTTGACACAAATGGATTTCTATATGGGCGTCCAGCAGCAATATGTGCGTCATAATACTTCAGCAACGATCGAGTTGCGCGAACATGAAGTAGAAGCCCTCGGTCAGCGGATTTACGAAGCGATTCGGGACGATGAAGGTTATATCTCGGCTGCGTTATTAGCCCGCTTTGACGACCACCAAACTTTCCCTCGGTTGCCCTTTGAACCGATCGATAAGGCAACTTACGATGAGATGATGGTGGGAGTCAATTCCAGACGGCAGACAGTAGAATTTCATACTGCGTTAAGTCGCTATGAAATGGGAAATGCTACCGAAGAATCTGGTCCTGCTGGTTGTGACTCGGATAAATGTCTATTACCAGATGTAAAACCTAATAGTTAATGTTGGTAGAGACGTTCTGGTAGAACGTCTCTACCCTCTACATGTATTTCGATAAAATCGAAACATCGAAATACCTATAATCCTCCTCCTGGCAATCTCCAGGAGGAGGATTTTCGCTCTCACAGGCAGAAGTATACTAGGAGAGGTGAACTGAATCCAGTAAAATCGCGATCGCGGTTGCTTGATGATTAGCTTTTAGATTTTGGAGTAATAATTATGTTTGCAGGGAATCGACCGACACAGCTTGGAGTTACCGAGGGTAAATTAACCGCTTGTCCTGGCACACCCAATTGTGTAAGCTCTCAGGCACTAGCTACTGACTCCGAACATGCGATTTCACCATTGCCGTTATCTGGCGATACTACGGCAGCTATGGCCGATTTGAAACGCGCGATCGCATCGATGCCGCGTACTAAGATTATTCAAGAAACCAATGACTATCTCTATGTGGAGTTTGCCAGCAAATTAATGGGATTTGTCGATGATGTCGAGTTTTATATCGATACCGCTAATCAAGCTATTCAGGTCAGATCGGCTTCCCGATTGGGCAAATCCGATTTAGGTGTAAACCGCAAACGCATTGAAGAGATTCGATCGAAACTAGCCATGTAAAATAGGTGTCTTTGCGCTTGGCACAAATATTCCCTAATTGTAGCTGACTGCTCGCCAGTGGGTAATTTTTGATTTACCATGCAGATGTAGTCTGGGGAATAAAGATGAATACGGCAAAACCGAAACAGATTGGTAGCTATATTAGCTTAGCGATCGCATTAGTACTAGCCTTTCTAATTTGGAATAACCATTTATTGGCAGGGACTCGACCGATGAATATCGGGGTTCATGACGGTAAATTAGCAGCTTGTCCGGCTACGCCAAATTGTGTCAATAGTCAGGCGGCAAGTAGCGATGCGGAACATGCGATCGAGCCGATTCAATTTGGTGGTGCAGTTTCAGCGACAATGGACAATTTAAGATTGGTAGTCAAACAAACACCCCGCACTAAGATCGTTAAGGAAACAAATAACTACCTTTACGCCGAATTTACTAGTAAATTAATGGGATTTGTCGATGATGTTGAGTTTTACATCGACGAAGCTAGTAAAATCGTTCAAACACGCTCGGCATCTCGATTAGGCGAGTCCGATCTTGGTGTCAATCGCCAACGAATCGAAGCGATTCGATCGCAATTAAGTGGATTAAATTAACGACGGTACTGAATTGCGATCTGAATCTAACTCGAAATTTAGGCAGGGCAATTCATGAATTGCCCCTGCCTAAATTTCCAAGATTTCTGCGACAGTAAATCATCAATAAATTTAGCACAGCTAAATTAACTATTCAATAGTCATCGATCTCGGTGTTGTCAGACATCGTTCGTATTAGTTGATTTATTCTAACAACTAATCGATCGAATAATTATTGCAGACCCAAATCGTTGCAAGAAATCTTCTAAATTATAACTAATAATTAGCTAATTTAACCTGAGTTCGGGTTAAGAGTAGCCTAGAGACTGATGTCTCTGCTTGTGATGCAAAGCCTGCCTTTGTGCCACTAGCCTCGATTTGCGGAAAGTGCGGTCTTGGGGTTTCCCCAAGTAGAGCACCTTTTCAAGACACAATCGAAGGCGATGCCCGAGCGGAGCCAATATCCTTAACCCGAACTGACGTTAATTAGCTAATTTAAGTGACAATTTATATTAAAGATTGCCAGCATCTTCTCCAGTATGAATTTTAAACACTCGAATAGCTTGTCGTCTCGATCGATTTACTTTTTACGTCGGGAAAGAAAGGCGCACGCACATCGCTGTCTTGTCGCACGGTTGCTACTCCAAATCCGTGTTACTGTATTCTCAAGTACTACTTCGGCGGTACGCTAAATATTTACACCTGTGTCATCTCCACGAATGAAGGGAATAATAGGATTGTCCGGCACGATTGGCTGACCATTTTCAACGGCGATCGTGTTTCGGTTGTAGGTGCCAAAAGTTTCTCATACATCTTTAGGAACTTTCCTGGTTGTATAGTTGTATGTGGGAATATATAGGTAGATAAGCGATCGGACTACCCTGAGTCAGGCTCGATTGCAGATTAGCAATCTACAATTTGGGGGTTCCTGCTAAGTTAAAGGTGTTTGGCAAAGTATATATAAATTCTTTATTCTCAAGGTAAATAACTTCGCAGCTCATTTTTTAATTCATATTTTTACTCTCTCGATCGGACAAATCGTTGTGACCCCAAGGATTCAAGCGTGAAAAAAATCTTATTAGTAGACGATGATAAAACCCTCCAAACCGTACTGACGCGATATTTAGAAAAGCGTGGTTACTCTGTACGGGTGGTAACTTCTGGAGTCCAGGGGTTAAAACTATTCGCGCAAGATCCACCAGATCTAGTCGTGTCAGACATTATGATGCCTGGAATGGATGGTTTGGAATTTTGCCGTCGTCTCCGTGCGACTAGACCCGGACAATTAGTACCATTTATCTTTTTAACTGCCAAAAAGGATCTTGAAGATCGGATTCAAGGTCACTATATCGGTGCGGATGACTATATCACAAAACCGTTTGAGCCATTAGAACTGCTGGCTAAAATCGAAGCTCAACTCGAACGCTCGCGCCGGATTTATGCAGAGATGGTGCGGATGCTGCAAAAAAGTCCTGAAGATAGCGAATCAGGTGGCGACTATAGCGATAACTCCTCAGATACTCAAGCTAAAGATAAAGATGTCGAGCCACAAGAAGATCTGCCCTTGACTCCAGCCGAAGCGCGGGTATTCTGGGAAGTGATTCAAGGCTTAACCAATAAGCAAATCAGCCAACGACTATTTATCAGTCCCCGTACCGTTCAAACTCACCTGAGTAATATTCTCACCAAGTTGAATTTGGAAAATCGATCGCAGCTAGTCCGGTTTGCGTTCGAGCATGGTTATCGTCCGCCGCAGACTCAAGACGAGCAAAAAGCGGCTGAGGCTAGGGGATAAAGAAGGAGTGTGGGAAAATAGGGAAGATCGCAACATCAGACACGAATGTCTTCTCCTACTCCCATTCTGCCAAGGATCTCGCCAAAATCCATGACCATTGCCGAACGCATTATCGTCCCGCTCGACGTACCAAATTTGACCGCTGCGATCGAATTAATCGATCGATTGCCCGATGTAACCTTTTGGAAAGTCGGGCTAGAGTTATTTGTCAGTACTGGTGCCGAGATGATTCAGCTCCTCAAAAACCGCAATAAGCGCGTATTTCTGGATTTAAAGTTTCATGATATCCCGAATACCGTCGCTGGAGCTTGTCGATCGGCAGCAACTTATGGCGTAGACTTGCTTACCGTCCACGCGACGGCAGGTAAACCCGCGCTTACGGCTGCGATGGCGGCTGTCGCTGAAGGTGCTGCAGCAGCTGGGGGTAAATCCCCCACAAGTAGTCGCGATTACGCTGTTAACCAGTCTAAATTCACGCGAACTCGCCTTTGACTTACATATTCCGCTAGAATTGCCCGAATATGCCCTCAAGATGGCGTTACTCGCCCAGGATAGTGGATTGAATGGTGTGGTGTGTTCGCCGCATGAGGTAGCCGATTTACGCCGTAGTTGTGGCGATGGTTTTATCTTTGTCTGTCCGGGGGTGCGTCCGACTTGGGCGGCAAAAGGGGATCAACAACGCACGCTGACACCCCAGCAGGCACTCGCCGCAGGTGCAGATTATCTAGTAATCGGGCGACCGATTACGGCAGATCCCGATCCGCAAGCGGCTTGGCAACGAATTATTAGTGAATGATTCACTCACCCCGCCGAGGCGAGGAATTGGCAACAGGGTGATTTTTGATTCTTGAATAAACTTGTATCGATAAAAATTGATGACAGAAGCATTGACAATTGCCTCACCTCAGATCGTCGCGGGATTTCATGCACTGTCGGAACCGATCCGGATTCGGACGATCGAGTATCTTCAACAACGGGAGCTATGTGTCTGCGAACTCTGTGAGTTGTTGGGTGTCAGTCAATCCAAGCTATCGTTTCATCTCAAGGTACTTAAGTCGGCTGAATTAGTTCAGACTCGTCAAGAAGGGCGATGGATCTACTATCGGCTCAATCTGGTGCAGTTTGTGGTGTTAGAGCAATATTTATCTGAATATCGACGGTTTTCGCCGATCTTGCCTGCGCGATCGTGTGACTAACAAATTCGATCGTAATTCAAATCAAAAAAGATTGACATATCAATTTTTTTTGATTTAATGGATATATCTGCTACCTGCGATGCTCTTTCGAGAGGCTATGCCAACGAGTGTGAATAAATCAAGGCGAATTTTACCGATCGCGCGCGAGGTAGTTGCTGAAGCTGGAGGGACATTTATCCTGGTATTCATCGGTACCGGAGCGGTAATGGTCAACCAAATCAGTCAGGGTGCGATTACTCATCTGGGGATTAGCATGGTCTTTGGGGCGATCGTCGCAGCTTTGATTTATGCGCTCGGACATATCAGCGGTGCCCATTTCAACCCAGCGGTAACTCTGGCGTTCTGGCGCAGTGGGTTCTTTCCTGGCGATCGAGTGGTGGCATATATTCTGGCACAATGTGTTGGCGCGATCGCCGCTTCATTATTACTGAAATCGACATTTGGCACCATTGCCAATCTTGGAGCCACACTACCCCTGAATGGTAACTGGCATCAATCGCTAATTCTGGAAACAGTTTTAACTTTTATCCTGATGTTTATCATCTTTGGTTCGGGACTCGATCGACGTGCGCCGATTGGGTTTGCGGGGATCTCGATCGGGCTGACGGTGGCGGTAGCAGCGGCAGTAATGGGGCCGATTACTGGTGCGAGTATGAATCCGGCTCGATCGATCGGGCCGGCTTTAGTCGCTGGATTATGGCAGCATCATTGGGTCTATTGGGTGGCACCGATTTTGGGGGCGCAACTGGCGGTAGTGGTTTATCGCTGGCTGTCGAATGATTTTCGAGATTGCGTGCGGGATGTTAATTAGGGATCTGGATAATATGAAAAGAGTGATGTTTGTGTGTAAGAAAAACTCGGCTCGATCGCAGATGGCGGAAGGGTTTGCAAAGAGTTTGGGGAATGGAAAGATTGCCGTGACTAGTTCGGGATTAGAAGCGAGTCAAGTCAATCCGATCGCGATTCAGGTGATGAAGGATGTGGGCATCGATATTAGTGGTCAAACATCCAATCCATTAAGCGATTTTCAGCCCACTGACTTTGATGTGGTAATTTCATTATGTGGCTGTGGAGTCAATCTACCGCCAGACTGGGTAACACAGGAAGTATTTGAAGATTGGCAATTAGACGATCCCGCCGAACAGCCAGAAATCTTTCCGAGAGTGCGCGATGAAGTTAGAGGACGGGTAGAGAAATTAATCAGATCGATCTCCTAAATTATGGCTAAAATTGGATACTTTTAACTCACTCGATCGAAATTAACTATCCCCGATATGACTCACCCACCCAGAATTTTATTCTTATACGGTTCCCTGCGAGAACGTTCGTACAGTCGATTATTAGCCGAAGAAGCAGCACGGATTATTCAAGAATTTGGAGCAGAAGTGAAATTCTTTGACTCTCGCGAATTGCCATTGCATGGGAGCGTTCCCGATACTCATCCCAAGGTGCAGGAACTGCGAGAATTGAGTCTGTGGTCGGAAGGGCAAGTTTGGTCGAGTCCGGAACTGCACGGACAAATTACTGGCGTGCTAAAAAATCAAATCGATTGGATCCCGTTGAGTATCGGTGCGGTCAGACCGACACAGGGTAAGACTTTGGCTGTGATGCAAGTATCTGGCGGTTCGCAGTCATTTAATGCACTGAATACGCTGCGGCTGTTGGGTCGCTGGATGCGGATGTTTACGATTCCCAATCAATCTTCAGTAGCAAAGGCTTATCAGGAGTTTCATGAGGATGGGACGATGAAGGATTCGGCTTATCGAGATCGAGTGGTAGATGTGATGGAGGAGCTGTACAAGTTTACGTTGCTACTCCGAGATAAAGTAGATTATTTAACCGATCGATATAGCGAACGCAAAGAAGCAGAACTAAAACAGCAAGCTGCTAACAGCGTAAAATTAGAAAGTATTTAGTACGATGCTCTGGCATGAGATCGCAATATGGCAAAAGATAATAACAAGATCGCTTACCGCGAATTTGGTGACGAAGAACCAGATCGCGAAATTACCGAAGATTTACCACCCAACCAGCACAGCCTGAAAATTCAAGTTTCGCGCAAAGGGAAAGGTGGGAAGACAGTCACGATCGTTAGTGGTTTTCAGGTATCTTTAGAAACGCTGGCAACCCTTACCAAACAACTCAAAAACCAGTGCGGAACTGGTGGCACGAGTAAGGAAACCGAAATTGAAATCCAAGGCGACCACCGCCAGAAGTTATTCGAGATGCTCACTAAGTTGGGTTACAAGGCTAAATTGAGTGGTGGTTGAGTCAACGATCTCTCCATGTACAGCCAATAGGCTTGACGATCGATCGGAATTTTAGTACCGGGATAGGGTAAAATTTCCACGAATCCATAGTCAGCATACAGTTGATGGGCGGCGCTAGCAAAGCGGGGCGTATCTAGTCGCATCTTGCTGTAGTTGGCAGTCTGCGCGATGGAAATTAATCGATCGAGTAATCCGCTGGCTACTCCCTGGCGGCGATATGTAGGTCTGACATACATCCGACAGAGTTCGCAGATCTGCGCATCCAGTTTTCTAATTGCTGCACAGCCGACGATGCGATCGTCAATTTGGGCGAGTAATAACGCGCCAGCGGGAGGAGTATAAAGTGCTGCTAATGCTGCATCGGTGAGTTCGCGATCGATCGTATTCGGGACATCGATCGTGACAGCATATTCAGACTGAGCCAATTCCTTGGCCGATTCTAGATGCTCGGTAAATAATTCTTGGAGCGTTGGTAAGTAGATTGGGTGATAAGGAATTAGATCGAGCATGACGGAAAGCGATCGAAATTGTTCGAGCTTTATTTTCGCACTTTCGATCGGGGAAGTCGAACCAATTACCAATCACAAAAATTATTTATTCAAATAACCTTGAATAAAGCAATCTGTTCCGATTTGTTGCCAAGTTACTCGCTCTAAAACGATCGCTTTATCCATCGATCGAATCCCCAGATCCCCAACTGGAGACGGTGCGATACTACCGCCAACAATTTTAGGAGCGACAAATGCTAAAACTTTCTGAATAGCTCCATCGGCAATCGCACTAGCGGCGAGAGTCCCGCCACACTCCCATAATACCGACAGAAACCCACGATCGTACAAATGTTTCATCACCGCTGACGGTTTGAGCACATCTAATTCGAGGATCTGTACCCCTCGATCGCGCAATCGGTTCTGCATGTCAGGATTTGCCCCCGTCTGGGTGACAACTAAAGTTGGCGCGACACTCGTATCCCATAAAATCGCCTCTGTCGGTACGTCTAAATTTTGCGTCATTACTACACGCAAGGGGTTATGGGTATCTGCTTGATGGCTGGTGAGGTGCGGATTGTCTCGACGTAAAGTATTGCCGCCAACAATTACAGCATCGCAACCCGCGCGGAGATGGTGTACGTATTGGCGAGAGGCTTCGCTACTTACCCAAGTACTATGACCGCTATCGGTGGCAATTTTACCATCTAGTGTCATTGCATATTTTAAAATTCCTTGAGGACGCTGGTGGACGATCCGTTGGATAAAGCCTTCAATTAGTTCCTCGCAAGCTGCGGCTTCGACTCCTACAACTACTTCTATTCCCGCACGTTCGAGCGTTGCAATCCCACCACCTGCAACTAGGGGGTTAGGATCTACCATTCCCACTACTACTTTTTTTATCCCCGCAGCAACTACCGCCCCCGAGCAAGGGGGAGTTCTGCCGTAATGATTGCAGGGTTCGAGCGTAACATATATCGTCGCTCCATGTGCCCTAATGCCTGCCGCACGCAAGGCAAATACTTCCGCATGTGGCTGTCCCGCGCCAGGATGGAAGCCTTCACCGATAATTTCCCCATCTTTGACAACTACAGCACCCACCAGCGGATTGGGGGCGGTTTTGCCCCAAGCTTGTTTGGCGAGAGTCAGACATCTTTGCATCATCTCGCGATCGAATTCTGTAGATTGCATAAGTAGGGATTGGCGATTAGGAATGGGGAAGCGCTATGCAGATCTAACACTTACCGTTTAAATTTTAACCCCTAACCCCTATTCCCTATTCCCCTATCCCGTATCCCCTATCCCCTACTATAAGTTTTATTAATCACTAGATCGGATTTACACCAGTGACAACTTATCAAGAAACTGTTATTGTAAAGAAATATTGCGTAACTAATATCTCTGGTAGAAATTTATGGCAGGTTCCCCACGTAGCTTGGCCAAGCAAACTACTGTATTTTGTGACTTTGATGGGCCAGTGGTAGATGTATCTGACCGATATTACCGTACCTACCAGATGGCATTGGCCGATACCGATCGATTTTACCGCGAGTTCTCGCCACAGTTGCGCGTAGAGCAACAACTCCCATCGCCAGTGTTGAGTAAAGACCAATTTTGGCAGATGAAACAAAATCGCATCCCCGATCGCGATATTGCTAGCAAGTCAGGATTGACCGATGAAACGATCGATTTTTTTATGGCGCGAGTCGTCAAAATTGTCAATCGTCCAGAATTGCTGCAACTAGATAAGCTCCAACCTGGAGTCACTTGGGCGCTAAATTTCCTGAAAACCAATGGTGTTAAGCTGATCTTGGTGACGTTGCGCGATCGATTGGAAGCTACGAGTATTTTAGAGCAACATGGGCTTAGGAACCTGTTTACAGGTATCTACGGTACCGATGATAGTGGGGTCGCTTACCAGAACTACGCTGAAATCAAAACCGAATTACTCGATCGAGCGATGCGGGAGCATTTACCAGCTACCGCAAATCCCCAGGACAGTTGGATGGTCGGCGATACCGAAGCTGATATCCTCGCGGGTAGAACGATGGGAATTCCGACGATTGGTTTGACTTGTGGGATTAGGAGCCATCGCCAACTTAGCGAGCTGCAACCAACATCGATCGAACCCGATCTCCTCTCTGCCGCACATCGAGTGATGGGAATGAGTTGTCTGCAAGTGTGTGGCTAGCTAGCGATTGAAATCGCTGCTGAATTTAACCCGCATCGGTGGGTTTCGATCGTCTAGGTGCGGTTTTAACCGTTAGCGACGATTAGCGCCTCAGCAACTTAGCGGTTGCACCTCGATCGGTCAATTTGTTACCGTTTTAGCTCATCCAGAGCGGTGAAATCAAGCGATCGAGGTAGCAAAAGTATGACAAATAGGCTCGACAGCTCGTACTCAGATAGTGGAGATCCTTCTAAGCTGCAACTGCGCGGCTTGCCATTTTGTAATAACGGGGCAGAAATAGCCATCGAAATGGGGATAAGCCTGGGCAAGTTGCAATTTTTGACGTTAAAAAATCCCGCTTTACCAAACACCCATTATTCTCACTTCTCCATTCTCAAAAATAATGGCGAAACCCGAATTATTTCTGCACCCATTCCTAGTCTCAAAGATGCTCAGACTTGGATTCTGCGGCGAGTTTTAGATAAGCTCGAAGTTCATGATGCCGCACATGGATTTTATCGCCAGCGATCGATCGTCACCAATGCCCAACCGCATGTCGGTAAAGATATAATCGTCAAAATCGACCTTCAAGATTTCTTTGGCTCGATCGATTATCGCCGTGTCAAATCGGTATTTACAGCTATCGGTTATAACGAAACTGTGGCAGATATTTTTAGCTTATTATGTACGGCACGAGTAGTTAGAAACATCGAACGAGACGGAGAAATTATATTCAGTAACAACCGCAAACGTTGCTTACCTCAAGGCGCAGCTACCAGCCCAGCTTTATCAAATATCTTTTGTCATTCACTAGATCGCGACTTAACTCAAATTGCCCAGGCGCTGAAATTCACGTATACTCGCTACGCTGACGATCTGACCTTTTCTGGAGATCGAATTGCTGCTACCAAAGTCGATCGATTAGTCGATCGGCTGCACGCGATAATCGATCGAGAGGGATTTAAAATCAATCCCGATAAAACCCAAATTCTCGGTCGAGGACAACAGCAGCAAGTAACAGGAATCGTTGTCAATCAAAAATTAAACATCTCCAAACGGAAACTTGATACTTTTCGGGCTACTTTATATCAAATAGAGCGCGATGGATTGGCTGGTAAAAAATGGGGTAATTCGCCAGATGTATTCGCGGCAATTACTGGATATGCTAACTATATAGCGATGGTAAATCCAAGTAGAGGGAAAGAATTACTGATGTCGATCGATCTCATCAAACAGAAATATCAGATTGAATCCCCAAAATATTAGAAATATCGGTAATCTCACATCTTGCACCAGAATATAAGTACTAGATTTAGATCGAGACTAATTCCAAGGCAAGACCCTGCGAGAGCAGAAAGTCTCGCTTCCGATCGATTTCTACTAAAAGTAAACTCACTGCGATCTGTGGCATTAACTGTTGAAGTGCCAGCTCAGATTCCTGTCTCCACTCAGGCGGAAGGCTTACGTTTGAGGATAAATAGACCCAGTGGGTGAGTACAAAACTAATAAAGCTCAGAAGCAGCCAACGGTATACACCTAAAAGTGTTTGTTGACCGAAGCTAGCCAGCCCAAATCGATATTTAGCAGTCTTGAAAAATCCTTCAATTGCCCATCGACGACTGCCCCACCAAGCAATCGTACTGCCTTTAAGAGCGCGGGTCGAAATCACAAATCTTTTCTCCAACTTACCATCCCGTTTTAAGTAGAACCAGGAAGCCGTAACCACGCCCTCTAAACCTGATAGCTTAACTTGTTGACCCTTCTTGCCTAGCATCTTCATCTGTCTCCCATCTGCCAGTTTCCGGTTATTCGGTATACCAACAATTGCTTGATGACGAAGTTTTTTGACCCCGTTGAGGAATTCGACACTACTAAATCCAGTATCGGCTAATACTTGGACTCGAAAGCGGTAAGTGAGTTTCTTGGGCAAGGTGCGGAGCAATTTTAGCCCCAATTGAGCAGGAGTAGTTGTGCCTTTACCACGCCAGGAACGGAACGCCCAAGGTATTCTCCACTGTCCAACGACTAAGTACAGTACAACCAAATGCAGTCCTCGCTTACCGTTGAGAATATGTATCAACGTTGCAAATGCTTTGAATTTCCCCCTTTTCTCCAATGTAGTCAGATCGATAATTACCTGCAAGTAAGGTCTTTGTCCTTTGGCTGTGTAATTACTCAACTGTTTCAAAATATGTTGGCGAGTCGTACGAATCACGGCTCTGGTTGGCCACCCATATTCATTGAAAAATCTGCTCAAAGCCGCAGGTGATTTAATCACCCCATGTTCTGGTAACATTTGACCATTCTTAGGTTCCATAAATAGAGCGAAACTAGCTTGGAGACTAAGTTTCTGATAGGGACTGGGCATCAGCTCTAACAACGTGTAGAGTATTAATTGGGCGTACGGGAGAATGGTATTCACTGTTCTCATCAATGTTTTTACACGCCCTTTTTCTCATATTTTGACTCCTGCGAAAATCAGTTGTTATGTACTGGTGCAAGATGTGAGTAATTCTACGATTGTCATCATTTCTACTTGTGTTAAATTTTAAGTGGAATAGTCACAAAATATCGAAACTATAGTTTGGGTTCTAACCACCCAACTGGTGCGCCAACTTTTAGAGTGAGCGTATGCCGTTTTTGTGTTTTTGCTATTTCGACGTTTGATTGGCTCGATCGTAAAACAATCGATGTCTACCTCAAACACCCAAAAGTTAGCTCATTTGGTAGAGCAATCGGCTGAGCCGACTGGTAACAGGTTCGATTCCTGTACTTTTTAACAAATGCTAGGTAGAGCGGTTGGTTAGCTCGTTGGGTTGATAATCCAAAGGTCGCTGGTTCAAATCCAGCCTCAGCAAAAAAACCTCGCTCTGGGTAAGAGCACCTTGTTTCGGACAAGGCAAACCGTAATGGTTGCAAATTTACAGCACTTTGATGATGCTGTATATAAATGTTCTGAAAAAACATTTTCCAATCTGCTAGAGGACTGAAAAGTCATCTAGATTTCCCGATACTTAGTTGTATCGATCTTTTCTGCCCGTTATTACTTTGTCATGCAGGTGTTTATATATGACTTAGGAGCCAGTGCAGGAGAAGTTTAGCTAACTTGAGTATTTCCCTTCTTGCTGTCAGCGCTAGCGTGCTCCGGCAAGGCTAGCAACGTCAATAGGAACGGCGTATGTGATGGTTATCGGCTATTTTAGCGATAGCTATGGAGCGATGGCAAAATAAGTAATAATCAGCTTAATCCAGCTAGTTAAAATCTGTTGTCCGCGCCTAAGTTGTTAAACTCTGCTGTGGCGAAGTAAAAAATATCTATGTTTTTATTTAATCTAGTCAATCAGCTAAAATCGCCGAAATTATCGTTTAATTTTTATATGTGGCAGACATTTTATATCAAAGCTAACGAAATTGGTGCGCTGTCTCGTCGTGGCAATTTCCAACAGTTTTTACGTCCTGGAAAATACACTTATTTTGGGCGAGATTGGCAAGTCAAAGCATTTGATTTAAATGAACCAGAAGCACAGATTGACAACTTAGAGCTATTGTTGAGCGAGCGCAGAGCCGAATTAGAAGAGTATCTAACGATTATTAAGACTGACTTCGATCGGGTGGCTTTAGTTAGAGTAGGCCAACAATGGATGAGCGTGGCACCTGGTCGATCGATGGCATTTTGGCGGGGATTTATCCCAGTAGAGGTTCATATTTTTAATTTACAAGATAGTCTCGAATTACCTGCCGAATTTGCACGACAGATCCGAGGCACGATTTCAGGTTAAACGCATCAAAACTTGATATGAGGCGATCGAATTCAATAATACATACAACTTAAGCAGTATTTATGAACTAAATACATTTACGACGAATTCAATTAGAACTGATGTATAGTATAAGGCAATATTTATTTAATGCAATATAAAGTAGTCGATCGAAGGAATAACTTAAATCGTCGATATATTATAGAAGTAATTTGATTTCAACCAATAGTTCGTAAATTATAAAATACCTTCTAAAATTTCAGCCAAGTATTTGTCATCTATACCTGCTAGAAATCTCTTGCTTTTCACACTTAATTTCCGACTTTTATTTTGACTAATTAAGTTAATAGCTATGTGCCGTAATACTGCAAAATTAGCTGGCGCATTATCTTTCCTAATTCGACTATAATCTTCTCTTAAAGAAACATCAAGTACCCAATGAAGTGAATTTTCTATCCCCCAATGACCTCTAATTGCTCCGGCGACTCTCTTGGCATTATTAGCTAAACTACTAATAAAATAACGAGTCTCTACGGTGGTTTTATCCCCAATAGTTCTTACTGATTCAACCATCGCAATACTAGTCAATTTCATCCAGTTATGGGATGAATCTATTCGATCGGCAACATCTGATATCATTAAATAATTACGGATTTCTTCCCTACCCCCATTAATCTCCTTAGTCCTGAAATCACTCAGATTGAAACCTGCGCCACCAGTTGCAATAGCCTGTTTAAATAGCCTTTCTACTTGGTCGTATAAACTTGGTTGATTCTTTTTCACAGCAATTACATAATCTGCATCTTTTTCAACAATTTTTTTTACTATTTCTCTTTGACATCCCATTGCATCAATGGTAACTATACATCCGGCTAAATCTAGAACTTTAATTAATTCAGGAAGTGCTGTGATTTCATTAGATTTGCCCTCAACCATTTTCTGTCCTAATACTAATCTATTAGTTACAGCCCATGCACTAACAGTATTTAGTACACCTTGTCCATTAGTATTATCTCCTGAATTTCGAGATTGTTTGCCGTCAAGTGCAATTATTTCTCCTGCTGTTATTTTAGATATTCCTTTAACCCAACTCAGGAAACTTTTTTGAAATTCTTCAGGATTAATTCGTGAAAATACCCTTCCAAATGTATCATGTGATGGAATACCATGCGGCAACTCTAAAAATTTACCTAGCCATTCCTTCTTCGCCAAACCATAAATTTCTATATCTATCCATGTATCAGCTCCAGATACTACAGCACAAATGGTAATGGTGATGATATCAATTAATTTATGCTTTTTCCCGCGCTCTGTCCTGTAGTCTTCTACACTCTCGAAGTGTTCTATAATACTATATTTTGGCTTCAGCTTCATTTTAGTTAAATTAAATTTGTTAAATTCTAACATAGTTAATTAGCTCTAACTATTACCTAGCAGTAATTACAAGATTTCTAGATGCTATTTATTCATTCGATCGTCAAAGTTTTTAGTAATAACAAATTTAAGTGCGTTTAACCTGGGCACGATTTCTGGATTAAAAAAATTCGGCTCTTCACTACTTAGTATGCTCGATCGATAGCAAATGTGGCAAATAGAAATTAATCAATATGTGAAATTGCCATAAAAGTGGAGTGATAATTGACATTGGGGGCATTTTGTTATTAAGTATAATCTAATTGAAAGCGATCTTGAGACAAACCAGAAGAAAATGCTCACCAAAAAGGAAATACAACTACTAACAGAAGTACTAAATCTAGCGGGAGTAAAAGTAAATGCCAAGCACCAACATGAAGGAATTGGAATAATTTTAGGAGTTGAGTCGAGCGAAAAAATAAGTGTTTGCCAACGCTGTGGTTTGAAAAGCGACAAGTTACACCAAAACCATCGGCAAATAATCAAAGATTTGGATTGGGGAGGGCAAGCGGTATTTTTAGAAATAAATAGAAGACAATTCAACTGCGAAAAATGCCAGAAACCATTTAGCGAAGAATTAGAATTTGTCAAGTCAAGAAGAAGATACACGAAAAGATTAGCAGATCGGATAATAGAAGAAGTATTAGCAGATGACATTAGGAGTGTAGCGAAGAAGGGGAAGGTAACAGAGAAAGAAATAGAAAGAATGCTAAAGGATGCATCAGGAGATTTATCAAAAATAAAACCAATAGGATTAAAAAGATTAGGGATAGACGAAATAGCATTGATTAAAGGGCAGGGAAAATATTGTGCAGTATTAATAGACATAGATCGTTCTAAATTATTGGCAATTATCGAGGGAAGAACCAAAGAAGAAATTAAGAAAGTCCTGAGAGAGTGGGGGTCAGAGGTATTAGAAGGAATCGAAGAAGTAAGCATAGACTTATGGCAGGGATATAAAAGTCTAGCAATAGAAATGATGCCAAAAGCTCAGATAGTAGCAGATCGATTCCATATAATGGTACAAATAAATCAAGAATTAGATGGAGAAAGAAAGAAGGAGAAGCGAAAAATCGAAGCAGAAATAAAGCAAGCAAAAACCCCAGAAGAAAAAGCGGAGAAAGCGGCTATATTAGCAGGAATAACTAATAGTAAGTATCCAATATTGAAAAACGAAGAAGACTTAAATGAAGAACAGAAAGACAAGCTAGCTCAGGTAAAAAATGTATCAAGTCAGCTCGGAAAAATGCATCAATTGAAAGAGGATTTTCGAGAAATATTTGAGAAAAAGGAAAACTGGAATGAGGGATTACTAGGCTTAGGGGAATGGCTGTCAAAAGCTCAAAAATATTTTGTCAAAAGTCAAGGGACAATTTATCGATGGTTTGATGAAATACTGGCTTATTTTGACAATGGAACAACTAGTGGAGTAGTGGAGGGAATTAATAACAAGCTAAAACTAATCAAACGTTCAGCATATGGATTTACTAATTTTGAGAATTTCCGAAATAGATGCTTGCTTAATTGGCACTTCAATCATTAATTTGGCATACTAACTAGTGAAGAGCCAAAAATTCAAGGTTGCTGAGTGTGAAATTGGAGTATTGTACGTCGAAAATAACTTTGTCAAGCTGTTAGTTGCAGGTGAGTATGATTTTTGGATATTCGATCGCAATGTAAATGTCAAAACTCTTAATCAGAGGTCGAATCCAGAAGCTAAAATCGACAACTTAGAATTATTAATCGATACTCATGAGCGCGAACTGCAAGAACATGTATTAATTGTCAAAACAGAATTTAACCAGGCTGCACTGATTCGCTCCGATCGCAATTGGTATGGGATGAAACCCAACCAAGTTAATGCTTATTGGCGACAATCTCACGATCTAGAGTCCCATCTGTTTAACTTAGAAGATACTCTAGAATTACCTGCTAATTTCGTCCAGAAATTACGAGATGAAAGTATTCCTAATATTAAAAAATTTGAAATATCACAATCTCAACTTGGATTGTTGTACATCCAGGATAATTTTATTCGCCCCTTATCCGCCGGGGAATATGCTTTTTGGTCGGTGAATCGGGACATTAAGGTAATTACTCTCAATCTCCTGATTCCTAATCCAACTTTTCCCCAGGAGGAATTTCTCATCGAACGACACCAGGATTTTGTCAGCGAATATTGTACTGCGGTGCAATTACTCGCTCACCAAGTTGCGATCGTCCGTCATTTAGGAAAGGTAATTGCTATTTTACCACCTACCAGTCGGAAGTTATTTTGGCAGGTAGTAGAAGTAGAACTAATCGATATTACTAACGATGCAAAATTACCTGCCAATCTCGTCTCCGAATTTCGAGCTAGTTCGCCAGATGTTTTGTTACCAAACAGCCAAAGTATTCATACTTGCGAGGTTCCCGCCCAGGGTGAACGCACTTAAATTTCCTACTATTTAAAATCCTCGCAAATCAGTTGCAGATTTGAATTACGAAAAGTATGAAAGCTTTAATGGTAAACAAGTATAGCCAGTTAATTATGTTATATTTATTGGAAATTCAGATCGCGTCAAATGAAGCTAAAGCCAAGGCATAGTATCGCAGAACACTTTGGTGACATAAAAGACATTAGAATTGAACGGGGGAAAAAACACAAACTAATCGATATTATCACGATCTCGATTTGTGCAGTAGTATGTGGAGCAGATGGATGGGAAGACATAGAGCTGTATGGCATCACCAGAAAAAAATGGCTGGAGGAATTTCTAGAATTACCGAATGGGATACCATCTCACGATACATTTGCACGGGTATTTTCACAAATTAATCCTGAAGAATTCAATAAATCTTTCCTGCATTGGATTAAAGGAATAAGTAAAATAACAGCAGGAGAGATAATCGCATTTGATGGAAAACAATCTCGAAATTCAAGAGACGAAAAAAATGGTAAAGGAGTAATTAATACGGTCAGTGCTTGGGCAGCAAGTAATAGATTAGTATTAGGACAAACAAAAGTCGAGAGTAAATCAAATGAAATTACTGCATTGCCTGAGTTGATTAATGCCTTAGATCTAGCTGGATGTATAGTGACAATTGATGCAATGGGATGTCAGCGAGAAATAGTCAAGAAAATTGTCAAAAAAGAAGCAGATTATGTAATTGCTGTCAAAAAGAATCAACCAAGTTTATATGAAAGGGTAGAACAGCTATTCAAACAGGCGATTAAAACTCGTGGTGAAAGTCTGAAAACGCATAGCTTCAGCAGTAGAGAGATGAATAGAGGTAGAGAGGAAACTCGTAATTACCTAATGATATCAGACATTGCAACATCAATAGATCCATTGCTAAAATGGCAAAATCTGACTAGTATTTGCATGGTAGAATCAGTTCGAGTTGTCAATGAAAAAACCAGCGTAGAAGCTCGTTATTTCATCAGTAGCTTAGAAGATAATGTTGAAAAACTAGCAGAAGCAATCAGAGGTCATTGGTCGATAGAAAATTCACTCCATTGGGTACTTGATGTTATTTTCAAAGAAGACATTAGTCGAATTAGAAAAGATAATGCTCCAGCTAATTTTGCTGTTTTAAGACATATAGCAGTTAATATAATGAGTCAGAACAAGAGTCGAAAACTAAGTGTTAGGAAGAAGCGATTTCTTGCGAGCCTTGATGAAGAATATTCGCGCGAACTTCTAGAGGCTATTTTAGCCTAAATTTAACTAACCCCAGAGTATGAATTTGGCTAAATATCTTTAGCCGCACTTTTGCCGGACTAAATTGAGTTAATTTAACCTCGTCTTTGGTTTCGATTTTATTGATATTGTCGTAATTGTAGTTAAGCAATCGAATATCATTAATCGCCTATTTTAGTGGCTCTCGATCGAAATAAATCCTGTTTTGATGCGTTCACCCTGGGTTCCCGCCCAACACGTCGGGTTGGTGTATATCGATCGCATATTCCACTCTCAACTCGAACCAGGGATTCATTCTTGGTGGCTGTTTGGGCGTTCTTTTCAAAGCGAAATATTCGATCTGCGCTTACAAAACCTGGAGGTTTCGGGACAGGATATTTTATCAAAAGATAAAGTACCGCTGCGGCTAAATTTAACGGCTGGCTTCCGCATTCAAGATGTACTCAGAGCCAAAAGTGGTTTGTCAGACATATCGAACTTTTTATATAAAGAACTCCAGTTTGCACTGCGTGCAGCCGTAGGCGAACAAACTTTAGATGCATTACTGGAAAATAAAGGCGCGATCGATCGTTCGATTGCCGATTATATTCGTACCAAAACTGCTGAATATGGGATCGAGATCGATTCTGTTGGCGTAAAAGATATCATCTTACCTGGCGAGATTAGAACTATCTTGAGTAAGGTAGTAGAAGCGGAAAAATCAGCTCAAGCTAATGTCATCAGACGCAGGGAAGAGACGGCAGCAACTCGCAGTATGTTAAATACAGCAAAAGTAATGGAAGATAATCCGGTAGCTTTACGATTGAAAGAGTTGGAAATCTTAGAAAGAATTGCCGAGAAAGTCGATCGCATTCAGGTCAATGGTGGTTTAGATAATATTCTCAGTGACTTAATTAAAATCGACCGCCAACAAAATTCATAATATTGCAAGTTAGTCCAAATGTTGCAATCTACATCAAGGATTGCAACACAACCAATAGACTAACGATCGATTCAATTAAAGGCTACTAGGGCAGCAAGCCACCTCTGCGGATGAGATCGATCGGTGCTAATAAACAAGAGCCAACGCTCAAACCAAAACTCACGATCTGAAAAGCACGCATCGGCGATAATGCCATTAGTGCGATCGGGAGGCCAGCATACCATGGCCAGTAAACATTTGGAACCAACAATGTGTACGCCAAGGCAATAGTCCCGCAGGATTTAAGTAATCTAGTTTTGCGATCTACTTTTATCGTAACTAATAAAACTATGATGCAAAAAACTCCCTTCAGGATGAGAGCTGCTAATTGGCGGACTGGCAATCCCAATGGTAAGAATTTCAGAAATTGTGACAGTATCGAAGCTGCCGAGAGCGCACCAGGAACATTCGCTTGCTGAGTCAATCCTTGGAATGTGTCCGCTCCTACCCATAGTTGCCAGTAGAGTAGGACAGCAACACCGCTCCCTAAAATTAGACCGAGCAAAATCTGCAACCAAGTCTGAGACATTTTTCCTGTCGTTCGATCGCTGTGCCAGTAGTATGCCAACTGTGCTGGTAAAAAAATTATCGGGATGTATTTAACCAATATTCCAAGTACGATCGAAAACATGGATGCGGCTGGGCGGGCATCGATCGTCAGTAGCAGGGCGAGTAAAGTAAAAACGATTGCTAAGGCATCATTATGTCCTTCAGCGGCAAACTCGATCGTTACCAGCGGATTCCATAGATAGACGACGGTGCCTAGTAATTGGACTTGTGGACGGACTTTAGCCAGGATCTGCCATATCAGCGCGGCTGAGAGCAAATGAGCGGTGACTACGATGCTTTTCAACAGGAAAATTTCGGTCGGGATATTTTGCACGATCCGCACGACGGCCATCGATAATTGAGTCCACAACGGGCCATAGGGCGAAATCCCATGAACCGGTCGCCATCCCCATGCGAGTAATTGACGACCAAAGGGGATATCTGCCACATCTTTGACAGCATTAAGGTAGGGGTTGCTTGTTGGTGTGATGCCCAAGTAACCTTGAACCAGATAAGAGAAAATGTCGATCGAAAAGTAGGGCCGGACAAACAGTAGTCCGAGATTAAAAACTACTGGAAATAACAGCGTCAGTGCGATCGTGCGGAGATCGTCCGAGCGACTGCGCGAGCAAAGTCTCAGCAGATAAAAATAGAGACCAAAAAGAGCAATGATACTCCCGTAGTAGATACTCAGTTCGCCGATTGAGTTTAAAAAATTAGCTATTAGATCTTGTCCCGCAATACCTGAATTATTTGCAGAGTGACTTTTTAAGTAGAGTACCTCTTTAACTCGGTGGACTAACAAATATAGCAGACTAGTAGCTATGCCAATAAAGACGAGCGGCTTGGAGTGGAGTGCCGATTCGATTCTACCTGTTTTGAAAGCTAGCATATATCACTAAAAGTATTAAATCATCCAAATAATAGCGATCTCAAAGTCGATTTGAGGTTGAAAAATTCTTTTTGTTTTCCCTGAAATTCTAAGATAAATTACAAAAAAGTGAGATAACTAACGTCAGTTCGGGATAAGAATAGCCTGGAGACTGAAGTCTCGGCTCATGATGCAAAGTCCGCCTTCGCGGACTAATTATCTAGTCCGCGAAGGCGGACTTTTGCCGCTCGCGGCAACAACCGGACTTTGCACTATTAGCACCGATTTGCGGCGCGCGCTCCTCGGCTTTGCCGAGGGTTTAGCGCGACAAGACACAATCGAGTGCGGTGCTTGAACCAGGGTGAACGCACTTAAATTCTCTATTATTAAAAATACTTGAAAACCAGATGTAAATTTGATTTGTCAAAGAAGTGAAATCTATACCTGTTAATAACTTTGGCTGATTAATTATGTTAAATTAGTTTAGAACTAATATGATTCCAAATGAAGCTGAAGCCTAAGCATAGTATAGCAGAACACTTTAACGACATAGAAGACATTAGAATTGAACGTGGAAAAAAACATAAATTAATAGATATTATCACGATCTCCATTTGTGCTGTAGTATGTGGAGCGGATGGATGGATAGATATAGAAATGTATGGTATTGCCAGAAAAAAATGGTTAGAAAAATTCCTAGAACTTCCGAATGGAATACCATCTCATGATACATTTGCCAGGGTATTTTCACAAATCAACCCTGATCGATTCAACAAATCTTTTCTGAGTTGGGTTAAAGGAATATCTAAAATTACAGCAGGAGAGATAATTGCATTTGATGGAAAACAATCTCGAAACTCAGGAGATGAAAAGAATGATCGAGGTGTAATTAATACAGTCAGTGCTTGGGCTGAAAGTAATAGATTAGTGCTAGGTCAAAAGAAAGTAGAAGGGAAATCTAATGAAATCACAGCACTTCCAGAACTGATAAAAGTTTTAGATTTAGCAGGATGTATCGTTACGATTGATGCAATGGGATGTCAAAGGGAGATTGTCAAAAATATTGTCGAGAAAGATGCTGATTATGTAATTGCAGTAAAAAAGAATCAACCAACTTTGTATGAACAAATAAAGAAGTTATTCAAACAAGCAATTGAAACTCACGGAAAAGACCTTAACATGAGTAGCTTCAACAGTAGCGAGATGAATAGAGGTAGAGAAGAAATTCGTAATTACGTAATGCTAACAGATGTTGCAAAATGGATAGATCCATCGGGGAAATGGGAGAACTTAACTAGTATTGGGATGGTAGAATCAGTTCGAGTTGTGAATGGAAAGACTAGTGTGGAAACTCGTTATTTTATTAGTACTTTGAATAACGATGCCCAGAAATTAGCAAGAGCAATTAGAGGCCATTGGTCAGTAGAAAATTCTCTTCATTGGTTGCTTGATGTTGCTTTTAAAGAAGATAATAGTCGAATCAGAAAGGATAATGCTCCAGCTAACTTTGCCGTTTTAAGGCATATCGCTATTAACATAATTGGTCAGAATAAGAGTCGAAAATTAAGCGTTAGAAGCAAGAGGTTTTTAGCAACACTCGATCGAGAATATTCAAATGAGCTTTTGGAAGCTATTCTGTAAATCACTTTCACTGAACAATCAATCTCAATTTGATTAAAGATATTTAATCAATCTTTGCGCTGCACTAAATTGGATTAATCCGATCTCTTATTTGATTTTGGTTTCAGTTGATATTGTATTAACTGCAACTAGCTAATACATACTATAAAATTAGCCGTTCTATTTTTCATCGATCGAAGCATACCCCATTTTGGTGCGTTCACCCTGGTGCTTGAACGAAGCAAATGTCCTTAACCCGAACTCACGTTAAACTAAATCATCACTGAATTCAGCAACGCCGAACAGAAGTTATGGAGTGGGAAACTCGGAGCTTGCGCTTCGTCTGGCGACGATCGAGTTTCCCGAGTGACGGTTTAAGCTTTAAGGTTTAATTGCAGAACGAAATCGTTAAAGTCTCGATCTCCACCACCAAAGAAATCCTCAAATGCATACTGCTTAGTGCCGTTAGCCAAGATACTAGATTGGACGTGTACGACTTTACTACCATCAGAATTAGTGTCAGGATTGGCATCGACAAAGTTGAAATAGGCATGTGGCTTATTACCAGCAGCGTTAGTGGGATTATTATTGATGAAGTCAGTAATATTCCCCTCCGCAACCAGATAAGGTGCGAGTAATTGACCGCTAGCGAGTTGATAGCTGCCAATGCTCTCCGTTTTGGCAATAGTTACGACCGCGCGTTTTAGTGCCGCCGTAGCATAACCAAGATCGCTCGGCTTATAGGCTTTCCCGCTTGCACTGTCGGTTACAGTCCCATTAGCATCATCGATCGTGTAGAAACCACCGTAATTAAAGTAGGCAGCATCGGCGGATACTTTAGAATCGATCGCGACCATACCAGTTTTCTCGCGGAGGTCGAGGTATTTTTCGGGATTGGTGAGAGCGGGAGCTACTGTAAATTTCGCACTCAAGCTATTCGTCCCCGCGTTACCCGCAGGATCGACGATATTGGCTCCATCGACTGTCAGCTCGTAACTACCCAGAGCGGTAGTTAGTACGGCGAGTCCGTTAATCTGATATTTGGTATCGGATTGCTTGACGACAGTAACCGCACTGGTGATGAGGTTCGCACCGCCATCTTTTTTGAGCGAGATATCGTTGAAGTCGAAGGTACCAGCTTTGAGGGCTTCGGAGAATTCTACCACTACACCATCGATTGGTTTGGCGATCGAAATCCCTGGGAGATTGCTGAAAGCTTTCACTGCTGGCGGTACCGTATCCGTCGCCGCACTTTTAGCGTTGACTTCAAACTGACTGACGATCGCGGGAGTTTGGTTGGCGTATTTCGTCGGATCGGCTTCGATTTGGGCGCGGCTGTAAGCAGGTACCCCGTAAGTCGTCACGGTTAATTTCTGAGTGGTTTTGTCGATATTAAACTCAGTCCAGCCGTAGGTATTAGTCGCAACGTAATCGCCTTTGAGCAGTTTGGCATCGATTAAGCCATTGGCTTGCGTGAGGTTATTATCCAAACCAACCGGATCGTAGCCTAGCGGAGCTAAGCCACCGTTGACAATGCCTTTGATAAAGGCATCTTTACCCGCATCGGGTAGTCCATCGTATTGAGCTTTCTGCACGGGAGTCAGCAGTCCGACTGCAGAGGCTAATTCAGCGACGGTCGGCCCGAATGGTTTGTCATAGGCAATCGCACCCGTGATGATTTCAAACGCGCTAGTGGCGATTTGGGGGCCACCTGGAGCGGTTTGATAAGTGAGGTTGTTGACTAGGGTACCGTGGAAATCAGCGGCGACGAAGACGACGTTGTTAATTTTGTTGTCATTGATAAACTTGAGAATCTCCGTCCGCTCGGCAGCGTATCCTTCAAAGCGATCTTCGGCAGCGAGAATCCCGATATTTTCGATCGGTTCGGGCACCATGATAAACTTCCACGTCACGCCGTTATTTTTGGCGTTGAGCAGGTCATTTTTCAGATCCTGAACTTGTTGCCGTCCCAGCATCGTCCGGCTGGTGTCGAAGGATTTAGCCAGGAATGCCCCGACTTGAGCGGTATCGCTGGTGTTGGTGACGGGTGCGAGTTCGGTATCGCGGAAAGAACGCGCGTCGAGGACGAAGGTAGCGGCATCGCTACCGAAGGTGTTGTAACGGTAAATCTTGCGTTCGCCATTGGTGCGCGAATCGCTGGGTGTGTTGTAGACTTTATCCTGGATCGGATTGTACTCTTGGAACGCCTGTAAGCCGTTCTCGAACAACGCACTGTCGTTGATGAGCGCGTTGGGGTTGTCATTTGGGAATGCAGCTAAGAACCGATTCGCACCCTTCGCGCCACCGTTGTCACTACCGATGGGCGCACCCCCTGCAAAGTCATTGGTAACTTCATGATCGTCATAGGTTGCGAAGATCGAAGTCGAGGCGCGGAGATCGGCAAAGCTATTTTTACCGAAGCGGGAGCCGTAGACTTCCGCATGTTTGATGCGGTAATCATCGAGGGTTGTGGCTTGCTGTTTTTCCGTACCGTCGGCATTGAGCAATGCTGGCGTGGCAACATCTCCATAAATCGTATCGCCATGTTCGACAAAGAACTTGAGATTTGCCGTTGGAACGTTACTAATCGCCGAATAAGGAGCCAATTCGCCGCGCCAGTCGCCAGATACACCAAACTTAAGTCCGGTGAAGGTATTGAGCGGAGCCGCAGTACTGAATTTACCCACCAAGCTAGAACCGAGGGAATCGATCGCGCGGTAGTAATATTCGGTATTGGGATTTAAGCCAGTAACTTCGACTTTGACGGGTTGGAGCGAGTTGGTGGCTTGAACGGTTTTAGTCCCAGCGATCGTCGCAAAGTCCGCACTAGTCGAGTATTCAAACGTCACATCGCCCAAGTTCGCCGCCCGCGTCCACAGGACGGTAGAGTTTTGAGTGGTATCGCCAGAGGCTACTCCGTTGGGGAATGCCGCAGCGGTATCGAGACTCAGGGCGATAATTTGCGTGAACTGGGGTTGGTTGGTGGTGTTAGCAACTGCATCCGTGCTGCCAGTTTTATTGAAGTTATCATCGGCAACTAACACGATCGTGGGTTTGCCATTAACCGTCGGGCCAAAGGTAATCCCCTCGATGTTATCCAAGCCAGTGGGCAGTTTCAGGTCGTTGAGGTTCAGGAGCAACTGTTTTTGAACTGGCTTAATCTTCCCAAGGTCGGCACTAGAGAGTGCATTTAAGCTATCGATACCGCTGATATCCGTCGCACTACCGACGCTAATTTGGTAAATCTTGATGACGTTACCAGTTTCGGGAGTCAGCGGGGTATTTGCTGCCACCGATGAGAACGACCGCTCGATCGCCAGCATGTTACCGTTATTATCTAACGCTGTCAGGGCAACGAGTCCGGCAGTGGCAAAGTTATTGGTACCTGTCGTACTGACCGAAGGTGCAACTGCGGTCGGGTCGAGATTGTAGAGGTATTCAGCGGCGGCTTTGTTAGTATCGAGGTTGAATTTAATCAATCGCGATCGACCGACACCTGTAGGATTCTTCGGATCGGTACCAGGGAAGCTCGTCCGTTGACCGTCCTGTGCTAGCGCGTTCTCGCCACCAGTCAATAAGGTCTTCTGGTCGGGAGTAACGGCGATGCTTTCAAACGCGAGGTTGTCGTAGACACCGCGAGTTTGGGACGCAGCCAAGTTAGAATCGGGCTGGAATTTTGCTGGAACTGGCAAGGAGCGGAGTAACTTCCCGTCTGTGAGGTTGAATTCATTGACGAAGGGGAAGGTGCGAATCTGCCCTGGCGCGTCTCCCTGCCCCTCAGAGGATATAAAAACGGTTCCGGCTTTAGTCAAACCGATATCTTCGGTATCGGTGCCTTGAGGGAGATATTGGCTGCCATCGGCTTTCCGCAGATATGTGACACCTGTGAAGGCAACCTTGCTATTGTCTAACTTGCCAGCAGATAAGTCGATATTCAGTTTGTAGAAGCGAGTGGGTTGACCGGGTTCGTTGGCGTTGCTCTTGCGATCGTCCGAGATACTATAGAAGCTATTCGTCTTAGCATCGTAAGTAATCCCCGACAGACCGCCGACGGTAGTATCGACACCTGCGGCATCCTTGACCGTGACGGATTGAGCGGGATAGGTCGCTTGTCCGAGCAGCGTGAGTTTCGGTAGTGCGGGTTTGGTGGCGAAAATGTCTAGCGCCTTACCCTCGACGGTATTGGCTGGTTTGACACCCAGGAGTTTATCGATCGTCGGAGCGATGTCGATGTTATTGACCTGACCCAGATCCTTATTCGCGATATCGGGGCCAGCCGCGAGGAAGATCGCCTGCATCGCTGGCGATGTCGGGTCATAACCGTGGGCACCGTAGAAGTTGGGTACCGACAGGACGGGAGTGGTGCTAGTCGTATCGCCTTTGCGGATGACTGGCGTACTTTGCGTACCGTCGAAGTTATAACCCTCTTTGAGTAAGGCGAATACGTCTCCTGTATCTTCACCGATGAAGTTGCCCCGCGCATTGATGATGTCATTGGCAGTTGGGTTGGCTGGAACTACGCGGTTATAGACCTTATCGAAGATCTTGGTGCTAGTGGTGCCCCCCGCTTGGTAGTTGGGGTTGGCATCGGCATAACCATTTAAGATGTCGATGACCTGTTTCTGCAACGCTGCATAATCTTTAGGATCGACGGTACCGTTGGGTTCGCGACCTTTGACGTTGATGTAGATATTCGTCGCGGGACCGCTAGTGACGGCGCGTACTTTAGTCGCGTCTATACCAGCACTCGTAAGCAGATTATTCAAACTCACCGCCGTGTGGAAGGGTGCGAACCCGTGGTCGGAGGTGACGATGATGTTACTGTTGGGCTTGCCGTTGGCATCGACACCGACAGTATCGATGATTTTTTGGACGGCGGCATCGGCAGCTTTGTAAGCGGCTTCGATGTAGCTCTTGTACCGTGCGACTTTAGCGGCATCTTGACCTGCGCCGATCGAGTTGGGATTGGTAAAGTCGCTAGCTTGGCGGGGGTCGGTTAGCAAGAATTGGTGTTCGGAACCGTCGGGTTGCTCGATGTAGGTCATTACCAAGTCAGCATTGGGGTTTTGCTGGATGGAACGGACGGCAACTTTGGTTTGATACTCTACAAATGACTTGACCTGGTCTGCATACAGTGCTTCCAATTCGACATCGCTAAAGTTGGTAAGTCCGGTATTGAGCCGTTCGGGGAAGCGGAAGTCTGCTTGAGGTGCCCAGTTACCGATACTGGTATTGATGTCGTCAACATTGGCGATAACCCCAGGACTCTCGGCAGGACGGGGGATATAGTAAGCCGAGTAGCGAGCCAGATTGACTTTAGATAAATCTGCTGCCAGGGTCGCACCAAAGAACGCTGTCCCTACCTTATTATTACTACCGTCGAAGAAGAATGAACTGGATTTTTGGTCGCTGACTTTGATAAATGCCGAGCCAGTTGAGGGCAACGTCGCAGCCCCTTTAATCCCGACATTGGCATCGAACACGACTAATGTGTCGTAGTTAACCTTGCTATCATCAGTGGTATCGATCGCGGCTACTTGAAGGTTGTAAGCAGGATTACCGCCCGTCAAGGCTGTAGCTGTCAGCGATTCTAAATTAGCAACCTTGATATCACCATAGAATTTTTTACCCAGCGCAGTCAACCCAGTCACAGCTTGAGTTTTATCAACTATAAAGTCCACCGCAGTCAAGCTAAAGCCGCGACCGCCGGAACCGCCAGTAAAGAATGGCCCGCCAAAAGCTCCAAAGGGTACGGTATAATCGACCGTGCGATCGGCTGCCTTATCTAAAACGATCGGGCTGCCATTCGAGGTTTTGACAGCAGCAGTGATATTTACCCCGTCCGCACCAGGAAAGGTAGCCGAAACGACAGTTTTACCCGCTTTTTCGAGGTTCAACCAGATCGGGTTAGCAGTTGGAGTGTTGCTTTCCGATGGGTCGATGCCTGATTGATAAGTATAACCACCGATCGGTGCGGCAAAACCGCTGGTATTAGTGGTAAATGGGTTGGCGACGATGTGGAAACTATTTGAATTGATGTCGTTGTTTACCGCACTAGAACCAGTGGCGATCGCGATGTGCGAGGGTGCGGTCAAAGATGGTGTAATCGTCTGGTTGCCAGCAGCAATTACCCCTTTGCTAGCCAATAATCCCAACCCTTTGGTGGGGTCGAGTACGCCATTTTTCAGGTATTCCTTGAGGATCGTATTCGTCGCCCCATCGAGGGAGATCAAGACCGTCTTCGGTTTGCCAGCCGCTACGGTAGAAATCGGTGTAGTTAAAGCTGGCAGAATCGTATCTTCTTTCTTGACTTGGAGATTTTGGATGCGTTGGTCTTGAGTCGCAGGGGTGTCAGCGACACTAAAAGCGCGCTGTGGCGTGGGATATGTCGCCTTGAGGTAGTCTTGAAAGGCTTTTTGTTCGCCGATCGCATTTGCAGGCAAACTAGTCGCTGCGGTGAAGTCTAGAGTCGGATCGATCGCTGCAGAAAGCGTACCGTTATCGAGAATGTAGCGGAAGTTGGTGGCATTTGCCTTAATCGGATAGCCGTCCCCACCGTTAGCAGTGAAGTTCAGTACCGAAACGGCGATTTTTGCTGGTGCATCTGGCAATAACACCCCATTGTCGGCAACCTTGGCGACAAGCTTACCATTCAAATCGTAGATGGCAACATCCTGTACCTTCTTATCTGCTGCCTTGGATGGGTCGTAGGAGAAGCGGACACCACCGATTTGAGCGTAGCCACCGTTCCCCGGAGCTAAACCAGCGGCATAGTTGAGGATATTCAGCAACCCTTGGGGAGTCGTATCGAATACCATCAGTTTGTTATCAAACCGCAGCGCATTTTCAATGTCAAGCTGGGAGATCGCACCGACAGTCTTCACACCAGTGGCAGTCGGCGGTAATTTCTCACCCTTTTCACCGATCGATCCGATCGACGATCGTAAGCCCCCACCGTTTTTGAGCGAAGCAAGGACGGCATCGGCTCCGAGTGCCTTGCGCGCCACGAATAGGTTAGCATCGGCGGAAATATCGCCGAGGTTGACTTCCTCCGCCCGCCCGAACGCCCGATCGCCTTCGAGATAGACATTGGTATAACCGAAAATATTACTATCTTTGGTCGAGATGACCGTATCGATCGCTTTGGTAATCGCACTCACCTGAGTACCGATCGTACTACCTGCGACGATCTGATTGGCGGTCTGCGTCGTACCATACGCTGCTTGCAGACTAGCCTCATTAG
The DNA here is from genome assembly GCA_965246715.1 of Chamaesiphon sp. GTDB lineage: Bacteria > Cyanobacteriota > Cyanobacteriia > Cyanobacteriales > Chamaesiphonaceae > Chamaesiphon. The sequence continues at coordinate 312,524 of CBDFFH010000002.1, forward strand.
CGGCGTAGGCACCATTAATCACTGGGTTGAGGTTGGGTAAGACGATGTCACCATTCTCATCGAAATCTACGACTAGGCGACCGAGATATGTATATTCTGTATCGGTGGTAACGATTAGTATGGGCTTGCCATCCGCGCCAGCAGTAACGATCGGATACGTCCCAACAAAATCTGCATTATGACCGTTAAAAGCAACGGCTTTGTCTGTGGCATCACCCAGGCGTTCGTGCCCGCCACCAGCAATCATCACGTCGATGCCAGAAACCAAGGGTGCTAATTGCTTGTTGCGCTCGATCGTATCGAGCTGATCTACCATCACGATTTTGTTGCTCCCTGCTGCTTTGAGCGCGTTGACCGCTGCCTGGATGTAGACCGCCACCTCTTGGAGATCGCTAGTTGCTGGGTTGGCATCATCCTTGGGCACGGTACCATTCGGCGAACTCTTGCTCAACAAATCATACGTTGTGAGACCGACAATCCCGATTTTCTCGCTACCTTGGGTGACTACTGTATAAGGTGCGATCTTGCCTTTGATGGTCGAGGCTTCTTTGCCAGCAAAGCTATTCGTGGGCGTACCCCCGATCGTGCCATCGGCAAGTCCACGCAAAGAGCTGTCAGCGGTGAAATCCAGATTTGCAGTAATGAAGGGAAACTGTGCGCCGCTCCAAGTACCCGAGGGAGCGATCGCTCCCTGGAGTACTGCCGATCCCAGGTCGAATTCATGGTTGCCCAATGCCGAGGCATCGGTGCCGAAGGCATTCATAATCGCAATATCTGGGCGACCGAGTGCCGTCGCACCGATACCTGCCACCCCGTTCAAGGCGGGATCGGCACCACCAATCAACCACGGGCCAGGGATGTAGCTGTCGCCTTCGGCAAGCACCAAGGTATTGGCGTACTGGTCGTCGAACTTATCGATTAATGCACCCATAATCGGTGCGGTGAGGACTCCGAGCAGGCCACTCTCACCATAGTAATGCAGTAGTTGGAGGGTGTAATTTGCCATAATGTTAGTCCTTACGAAGTTACGGTGATAAATACAGAGAACTTGAGGCTAGAGCAAAGAGTAGAGCATCGCGACGATCGCTCGAGTCATCCAGATTTACCCGGATTCAGATCTAATTTGTAGAGATACCTCGATCGTCGATCGAGGTATCAGCAATGAAAATATTGGTGCTTGAAAATAATAGTTCGATCGACAACCGACCCTGGATTAGAGCGCCTGTGACAATCTTGGTGAATTCGATCGATCTGCAGGATAAAACGGCATTATGCCTAAATAGTTCGATCGAGTAGTTTCATCACAAATATCTAGAAATATAATTAGCTGTATTAAAATTTACATTACCCAAAAAGTCGCTCACAGCAAAGAATACCAGGATTAAGTTAAATCATGGTTATGAAGGAGTTAATGGATTATCGCGATGATGTTTGCGCGATCGATTGTGATTTCGCGACAATTTCCAGCCGTGAATTTTAGCAGTTATTTAGCAATTTGTAGGGCATCGCGTGCTGACAATCCTTCGCTATCCGTACCAAAATACCAAATCGAGATCGCGACTTCCCCCAAATTGACCGTCTTTTTCGGTTGAAATAAAGTTGTATATCCAAATGCCCGCCGAATATTCGATCGATCGCCATTTTGAAAATCAGCTAACACTGCCCGTAAAGCTTTCGGATCGATTTTCCCCGCATCCTGAAATCCCCACGTCTGTTTGACTGCCTCTAAAGAAGCTGCTGGCAAGGATTGACGGGTATCGAGTGGGACTTTCCACAACATCATCTGTTCGCGCGTCAATGGGGCCTCGGGGCGAAATAGCACAGTTGTAACATCGCCACTAAGCGGACTGGGAATCAGTCCCGCCTCAGCGAGTCCCTGAATGCTAGCAAAATCAGGATGATTGGCAGGGACATCTTGAAAAACAGGTTTGGCATCGCCAGCAGCTAATTTAATCTGTTGGGTCGGTTTGGTACTATTGATGCGATTGTATGCTGCTAACAACCAGCGGGCATAGGCTCGTCGTAAAACGACCCGCTCGCTTGCCGGAGCTTTATTTGCAGCCGTCGTATCCGCACTAGTTAGTACGCCAAGTTGAGTCAAATCTCGCAAATAGTCGGCTGTGGCGACCGGTGGTGCAATGGTAGATTTGGTGGCGGGGAGTGAGGATGTTGTTGGGCTTGGCGACGTACTAGGGCTTGCCGTTACGGTGGGGGTGGGACTAGTGGTACCGCTCGGACTGGGAGTTGGCGTGCTTGTTGACTCACCAGTCGCGCCTACTAGCACGATCGTATATACCGTTCCCGATTGTTGTTTCTCTGTAGCGGTTTGCGGCGCGATGGTCACAGTGGTTTGCCCTTGCTTGGCAACTAATTGTGGTTCGCTATCGCTGGGCTGCGTGACGATTGCCCATTGCTTGGCGGGGAGCTGTTGCTGATAAAATTTATAGACAACATCGATCGGATCTGAAGTCGTCCAGGTTGTAACTAGTCCCTTTTCTGGGGTCTGTTCTGTCGATTGAAGTTTGGCTTGGGGATATATTGGAAAATCGGCTGGTAAATTGCTGCTTGATTTAGCGGCATTATCGGTAGCGGTGGTGTTGTTCGGATTTGGTTGAGTTAATTTCGGGTCTGGAGCAAAGGGATTTTGAAGAGATTTATTACCACTACATCCAGCGACAAGTAAGATCGAACCAATAACGATCGATCGCCGCACGATCGTCAGAAAAATTTGTAATTGCCAATCGAGCCGGAAACATGACACAAATAATGAGGATATAGAGCTAGTACGAACTATTCACCACTGACGCACTCGCATGCAAAACCCATACCAAAAATTGCTAGTTCTGCGATCGTCCATTCCTTAATCTGCACAGAAGTCTTAACTCTCTCAATCCAGTCTTTTAATTCGCAATCGAGTCTAACAGCGCAGTTGTCTCGGTCTGGGTGTCAAGCTTCACCATGATTATATCAAATTTTAGATTTTTTATTACCGATCTCATCCATCAGGGCTAAGCAATTCTCTAATTTTAGGGGTGGCTCTGTAGGGCTGACTTGACGTACTCGCGGCCTGGGTGGATGGACGAAGACAGCGAACGTTTCGCCGTTCGCTGTCTTCATGTCAAACGTCAGATTTTAGCTTGGAGGGATCTAATAAACTCTCTAATGATATCGGTTTTGGTTCTCTCCGTTTTGTCAGCAAAAGCTTCGAGAATTCTGAGTTCTTGCTCGGGAATCTTAACATTTAACTGTTTTAAAGACATAGTGCGTGTGTTTCCTGGAATGATATACTGTGTTGGCTGATTCATGGTTTGTGGATCTATTTATACTGACAGGGTGGTTTAGAAAGGGTGACACAAAAGATAAGTTGTCAGTTTATTTTTTGCCACATTAAAATTAGCGCGAGTGCCGAGATCTGATTGCAACTAGGTTGCAAATGAGATGCTTAGCGATCGCAAAATCGATCGATAGAGCTGTTGCGAAACAGACAACAAATACTCAGACTTACTCATCTCCATCTTGAATAGCAGTTAAGCGAACGGTCGATCGACTGCTATTCAACATCTTCGGATCGCCTAAATTTACTTAGGGCGACGATTTTGCAAGAACGCAGGTAAGTCAGCGCCTGCATTTTGGGGTGGTTGAGGCTTAGGGAAACTATCGTTACCGACTGAAGCGCCAGACTGTTGCTTGCGAACTTGTGGCTCGACTGGCGCGGAAGCAGTGCGTGGGCTAGTACTAGTACTGCGCGAACGATTTGCTGGCTCGGTAATTTCACCAGTAAACCCGGTGGCAATCACTGTGATCCGCATTTCGCCCTGCATTTTATCATCGATCACCGCACCAAAAATAATATTGGCGTTGGGATCTACGACTTCATAAATAGTTTCCGCAGCAGTATTGACTTCACTGAGGGTCATATCGGAACCCCCAGTGATGTTGAGTACTACCCCCCGCGCACCCTCGATCGACGATTCGAGTAACGGTGAATGAATTGCTTGCATTGCCGCTTCGCGCGCTCGGGATTTGCCAGAGCCTTCACCGATACCCATTAATGCCGACCCGGCATCTGCCATGACCGTGCGGACATCAGCAAAGTCAACGTTGATCAGTCCAGGGATAGTGATAATATCAGAAATTCCCTGTACCCCAGACCGGAGGACATCATCAGCGATCCGAAAAGCTTCCTGGACGGGAGTTTGTTCGTTGATTGCCTGCAAAAGTTTATCATTAGGGATAATGATCAGGGTGTCAACCTGACTTTGCAATCCACTAATTCCTTCCTCTGCTTGATTCGTACGGCGGCGACCTTCAAAAGTGAACGGACGCGTGACCACACCAACCGTCAATGCACCCATTTCCTTGGCAACCTCAGCTACGATCCGTGCTGCACCAGTTCCAGTGCCACCCCCCATCCCCGCCGTAATGAATACCAGATCGGCTCCTTCCAATGCGTGCGCGATTTCTTCTCGGGATTCTTCCGCCGCTTTTTGACCGATTGCTGGATTACCACCAGCCCCGAGTCCGCGTGTCAGCTTTTGGCCTAATTGAATCCGCCGCGTTGCTTCTGAATGAGACAGAGCTTGTGCGTCAGTGTTCATCGTCCAAAATTCGATTCCCTCGATATCGCTGGCGATCATCCGATTTACTGCATTACTGCCACCGCCGCCAACACCGATGACTTTGATGCGAGCTGCGCTGCTAAAAGTAAGATCGTCAGACATTCGTTCGTCCCTTGGTATGGTGTAGCTATCTTGGATCGAGTGGCTTTTGAATCCTGGGTAGGAGAGTGGACTGGAATTGTTCATATGCTAGTTATTCGTGGGTGCGTTTAGAGCATAGTAACTCGCATTGTAGATTTTTTTTTGAAATTCCTCAGATGATAATAAATACGCCCGACAGTTCGGTTTTTTGAATCTGACCCTGGTGAACCAGATTGCCGTGCCTACTTGCTAGGTAGACGATCGAACCGCTATAATATAGAGATTATAGAAGGATTAACTCGGGCTTCAATTATCATCTGTACGGTACTATTGATGTACTAAGATGTAACTTTGAGCTGAGATCGCTACTTTTTGAATAATTTTCCGATAAAGTCGACCGATTACTTAAGTTGAAGTTTGGGTGCGTCAGGATTTCCTAAGTCGAGGTAGTCAACCCCAAGTGGATCGGTATAGTTTCGCCAGTTTCGCAGTCGATCGAGTTGTTGAATTTGACTGCTCAATCTAGATTCTTCACCAGAACTACCTAATCTTACCTTGCCTACTTCACTTTGTAAAATCAAATTTTGAGGATTGCGACAATCGACAATTCCGATTGTAACAGGGCTAGTCCGAACGGCTCGATAGAGTTGCTGCCAGCCAGGACAATCACCACGAACGGGTAGTCTCAATCGCAGTTTGGGTAGCGATTGTTGGACTAAGTATCGATAATTTGAAATTGGTTGCTGCCGTCCGCGCTCGTCCACAACTAGTTGTGATTCAGTCGTTTCATCCTGCATAATCCGTGCGACAGGTGGGAGATCCTGCACCTGCACTAGTAAATGCGGCGGCAACACCCCCCGCTCGATCCGCGCACTCGAGATCGATCCTCGTTCGAGCATTTGTTCGGTCAAGCTTGCTGGCGCTAATTCAACAATCGATTGTGGATATTTAACCGCCAACATCGATCGAATCGTCCGATCGGTAAGATATTGATTACCCTCAATCCGAATCTGTTCGGGTGTGGCAATCGTCCAATCGCTTCGTCGCTGTGCCACCCAAGCAACCCCAGTCAAAATTCCGCACATACAACCAAATCGCCAGATCGATTTGATGACTCGAATTCGTTGCTGCTGTCGCAATTGTCGGCGGCGTTGTTTTAGTTGTTCTGAAGATAAGGGTTGCTGCACGAGTAGGAGGTAGGGATAGTGGGCAGTGGACAGTGGCTAGTGGTTAGTAGCTGGTAAAAAACTGTGCGATTTGCTATTTTGACTGTGTAAGTTGTTACACTCCACTGGTGACGAGTTGTCTAACCAACACCAGAGCTACTAGCAGCTTGCGTAAATATAAGTCAATTTTTCTGTTCCCATCGCTAGCTACTGTCTTGATGCGCTAAACCCTCGGGGAACCCGAGGAGCGCGCATCGCTAGTAACTAACTACTTCGGCACAAATTCTGTTCTTACCTGTTGCTTGTTATCGCTACTGACGACGATCGATTGGTCTTGCAATCTGCCGACACCGCGCGTACCAGTAAATTTGATGAGTGGAGCGATCTGTTGATAGACTACATTACCAGTTCCCACGATCTGTTGGGAAGTCATTTGCCAAACTAATCGATCGGCACGTAGCTTTGCTTGATTGCGGGTGGTCGCGCCGCGTACATTGCCTGTCAGCGTGGCAGTGGAGGCTTTGAGATCTAGTTCTCCAGCATTAGCATTAAATAGTGCAGCTTCTTTTTGGTGCAGAATCGTCAGCGGTCGATCGGTAGTTACCACTTCTCGATCGAAATTCCAGCTAAATGCGTCACCATTGACCTGAATTAGGGGATCTATGGCGTTGAGTTGCACCTTACCCTGTAAATTAACTACTTTGCGATCGAGTGCCGTATCGAAGCGATTAGCTGTGACTTGGGAAGTGATTTTTTGTGATTGATATCGCTGAATTTGCACGGGACGCTCGCCAATAACTTTTTGCTGCTTGACCAGCCAAGTCATCTGTTCGGTTTGCATCGCCAAGCGGGGGTCGTTATACAATCCCGTAATCTTACCGGAGAGATCTAGTTGCTGTTTGCGGCTAAAATATTTGCCCTCACTAGCATTGGCCTGAAATTGGGGATGATTGGCTTGGACGCGATCGCGGATCGTTAACACATCTACTTTCGGTTGCCATTCGACCTCTTGACCGACGATCGTCAAATTATTGCGAGTTTCTTTGGCAATCACATCCCCATGCAAGACAAATTTGTCGCCGCCTTGCCCGATTTCGCCGGTTTTGGCAGTGACATGCAAAATGACTTGCCCATCCTGATAGAGGTCGCCATTTAAATTAGTAACCTTCGCAATCTTCCGATCGGGAGTATACTCGCCACGTTCGGCGCGAACTTTCCACCACGGCTTACCCTGTTTATCCACTTGCTCGAAGCTGAGATTGTCTAGTTCTAGCTTTGCTTCGATCGGCGATGGCTTCGGACTATTAGTAGCTTGTGGTTTGGTGATAGAACACCCCCCCATCGCGCACATGCCGATCGCGCATACAAAACTTATACAGCGATATCCCTGCATTGATTAGATCTCCTGCCTAAGTTCGAGAATGCCATCGGCCTGTTTAGAAGCTATTAGTCTAGATCGATCGAGCGCGCTAAATAGTTGCCAATCGTGCCAGGAAATTGCAACGGTCGCCGATTCGATCGATCGTCCAACCGATTAAGTCCAAAGATCGGGGGTAATCGATAAACTACTCCTAGGGGTTTTCTGGATCTCTTCTTTGACATTTTCCAAGTCGATGTATCGATCGGAGACATTGATCAGACTATCGCTAGTCATCGATCGCAAGCTGACGACTTCCACTCGGACTCCTCGATAACTTACGGCATCTACGGCATACGCCAGATCGCCATCGCCACTGACGAGCACGGCTGTATCATAAGAGCCGACTAGTGCCATCATATCCACAGCAATTTCGACATCGAGATTGGCTTTTTTAGAACCATCCGGGAGCTGGACTAAATCTTTGGCAATCACTCGATAGCCATTGCGCCGCATCCACAGCAAAAATCCCTGTTGTTTTTCATTATTCCGATCGACTCCAGTATAGAAAAAAGACCGCAGTAATCTCGATCCACCAGTAAGTCTAGCTAACAGCTTCGTATAATCTATTTCGATGTTTAGTTGCAGTGCGGCATAAAATAAATTAGACCCATCCACAAAAATTGCTACTCGCCCGCGATTTTCCAGAACTTGTTGGGCTGAAAAGATCGATTTCTCATCGTGATTAAAACTATTTATCATTCCGATCGGTTTTTATTAACTTAAAAAAAGTTTTGTAAAAATTGTTTTATAAAGTTGAGAAATTATGCGATCGCAAAAATCTACTCACTACTATAGTACAGTGAGGACGAGCCACTAACACTAACTCGGTAGTTCTAATTTGGCAAAAATCGGCTTGGGTTCGCCCAGAAGACTATCTGCGTTGAGGATGCCCCATTCCTGATGACGCTCCCAATCGCGGGGTAAATTTAACAAGGCGACATTTGTTGTCGCATTTTTACCACAGATAAGATCGAAATCGATTTCTAGTCCTAATTGACGATAAATATCCGTGCTAATTTTTGGCACGATCGGCGATAGTAAATAAGCGGCCAAGCGCGCTGACTCCAGAACAGAATATAAGACTCGGGCTAATTCTGAATGCTTTTCTTGTTTGAATAAAGTCCAGGGTGCGAGATCGTCAATGTATTTGTTGCTCGAGCGCACCAAGTTGAGAATTGCTTCACAGGCAGCTTGAAAGGCTAAATTATTGTAATCGCGATTTACCCGCGCTCCCAAATCGCTACCCAAAAGTTTGAGCGGATTGTCAGCGAGAATATCGGCCGCGTTGCAGTGAGGAACTTTGCCACCACAGTACTTTTTCGCCATCCCTAGCGTCCGGTTGACTAGATTCCCCAAACTATTGGCAAGATCCGCATTGACGATTTCGACAAAGCGCGTTTCATTAAAATCTCCATCTTGTCCGAACTCGATTTCTTTGAGAAAATAGTAGCGCAACGGTTCGGCACCATAGCGATCGACTAAATCGATCGGATCGATCGCATTTCCTTCACTTTTACTAATTTTTTTACCATCTTTGGTAAAGTAACCGTGGGCAAAAACGCGATGTGGAATTGGCAAGTCTGCAGACATCAGCATTGCTGGCCAATAAATAGCATGAAACCGCAAAATATCTTTACCGATTAGATGCAAATCGATCGGCCAGCGTTGACTCAGTGCATTCGCTAAATTTGGCTCGGCATCTGGATCGAGTAGTGCAGTCACATATCCCAACAACGCATCAAACCAGACATAAATTGTCTGCTGGGGATCGCTTGGGAGTGGAATACCCCAATTAACATTAACCCGCGAAATCGAGAAATCTTGCAATCCTTGCTCTACAAATTTCAATACTTCGTTGCGCCGCGCATTCGGTAGAATAAAGTCGGGACGTTCGGCATATAAAGCATCTAATTGGTGTTGATAATTGGATAAGCGAAAGAAATAATTGGTTTCATCGCGCCATTCGACTTGCTTGCTGGGGTGCAGCGGACAATGTTTATCGGCGAGTAAATCTCGTTCTTCTTTAAATTCCTCACACGAGACACAGTACCAGCCTTGTTGTGTCCCTTGATAGATATCGCCGCGATCCCAGACCCGCTGAAAAAATTCGCGCACGACGATCTGATGATTGGGCGCTGTCGTTCGACTAAACCTGTCGTATTGGATATCCAACTTGCTCCAGAGTGCGTCAAATCTCGCCGCAATCCGATCGCAGTAAATCTGTGGCTCGATTCCTGCTGCTAGTGCCGTGCGTTCGATTTTTTGCCCGTGTTCGTCAGTTCCGGTAATCAGGAGGACGTCGCGCTGCTGGAGTCGCTGCCATCTGGCGATCGCATCAGCGGCCATTGTCGTGTAAGCATGACCGATGTGCGGAATGTCGTTAACGTAATATAGTGGTGTGGTGACGGTATAAGTCTGTTGGTTGCTCACAAGATAATTAAGATAGAAGCTAACATGTGACGGGAGCGCGTACCGATTTTCTTGCTGTTGAGGCAGAGGCTGCGCCAACTCAAGATCGTTGCTAATTAAGTTAGCAAGCGATAGTCAAAGCAAGTTCGGGGCGATCTCACAATGCTAAATACTCCCAAGGCGTACCTGTGGCTCGCTGTTTTGGCGCTAATGTTGGAATGATAAGCACCAAAGTTGAGTTCCGCTCGGACGCTGAGGACGATCGTTAAGATTGACAAATTGGCGCGATCGAAGATATTTAGTAAGGTCGATGTCGTCAAGCAGATACTACACATTGGCGGAGCATTTCTCCTCAAGTTATGCTGCCGAGTGTGCCAAGACGAAGCTCTAGTGTCCATCATAGATGAGGTTGTTACCGATCTTGCCGAACCTGACGGCTTTGTTAATAATTAGTAATTGGTTTGATGTTAGAATGAATAAAATCTGCGGGTAACTAGCTCAATGGTAGAGCATCGGACTCTTAATCCGTTGGTTGCGAGTTCGAGCCTCGCGTTGCCCATCCCCTCAAACCTCGCTGTGTGCGGGGTTTTCGAGTTTCTACTCATATTCTAGTTTTACTCCATGTGGGGTAAAGCCTCTATTTATTCGTACCTATTGGGTTACGTTCGGGTTTGTTGTTGGGTTAAATTTGAAGGTATTGAGTATCTTTTTATACGACCATGCCTAAGCAAGCCAAGACCCCAGCGGGAGAACCAAAGGTAAAAATCTGCAATGGAAGAATACAGATTGTATTAACTTATCGCGGCATTCGGAAATATCTATCATTGGGCTTACCAGAGTCCAAGTCGAACCGAGTTTATGCCGAGATGGTCAAGACTCGGATTATGTCCGATTTGATTAATGACAATTTCGATCCCACCCTCGACAAGTACAAACGGGATGCACTCAAACCAGATTCAGAGATTCAGCCAAATGATGATATCTCGATCGCACAATTATGGGAGCAATATACCAACTACAAACGACCACAATTAGCCCCATCGACAATAGCAAAAGACTTCGATCGGGTGGCTGTGTTTATCGGGAGATTCCCAGTTTCTACCCTAGACGGGGCTGTAGCTGTCAGAGACTATCTCAATTCAAACACGACACCGAATAGTACCAAACGAGTTTTAACCCAGCTTAACGCCTGTTGTACTTGGGCTGTGGATTCCAAGCTAATCGCAGTTAACCCATTCGTAGGCATGGCGGCGGGTATCAAAGCACCGCGCTGCAAGAGTGATGGGGAAGATATCGATCCTTTCACCCCAGACGAACGCGATCGCATCTTTCAAGTACTCAAAGCACTTAATAGCGAGTATGCCGCTCTAGTCGAGTTCATGTTTAGAACTGGCTGTAGACCATCGGAGGCGGTAGGTTTGCAATGGCGGCACATTAGCCATGACTTCAAAACCATCACCTTCGAGCAAGCGGTCACGACTAGTGAGAATGGACTAGTGGTTAAGCAAGGCTTGAAGACTCAGCACAAAAGGATTTTTCCTTGCAACAAAGATTTAACCGCTTTCTTAAAGTCGATCTCATCAGAGCAGATCGATCGAGAACAATTTATCTTCAAGTCTCAGAAGGGAAAGTTTATCGACTTTCACAACTTCTCTAATCGAATTTGGCACCCAACTTTAACTAATTTGGGTATCAAACAGCGCAACCCATATCAGATGCGGCATACTTTCATTACCTTCTGCATAAATATCGGGTTGAATGCTGCTGATGTCGCTTATTTAGTTGGAAATAGTCCTGAGATTATCTACAAGCATTATATGCGTCGAACCAAAGGCTTGATTGCTCCAGACATCTGATCAACAATTTAACAAACAATATTATGAACGAATTACCTTTGAGGTTCATCGCATTTGATACATCATCTGGCGTTAAATATATTCCTAGCGACAAGATGATGGAAGAAGCATTAAATTTCCCAGAACTGAACAAAGATTTCGCTCTTAGAATTCTGAGAAAATTCGATATTACAGATTCAGAGAAAGTCTCAGAACTCAATAGGACATTGAAACGGAGCGATTCTAGCTTGTGGGATGACCTTACTAAAGAATTGGGCATGGCTATCGATGCCGATCCGAAAATTTCGAGATACAACCCTAAATTATATGCCTATTTCTCTCTACAACAATACAGATTAGCTCAACCAAACGATCGCGATTTCAACTTAATACTCAGACAGTCTAGCGATCCGATATTCATAGGGTGGAGCAATCGAGTGGTAGAAAGAATGATAAATCATCCTGAATATCAAAACTTAAAGCTGCATGAATACAATAGTTCTTACGATGACATTACATACTTAAATCATCTTATAGAGTATTGTGAATCAGTTTTTCCTCATCCTCTAAAACATCAGCAATCTATCAAATCAGATTACCAGAACAGAGCATCTAGAGGCGGATTATATGACAAACAACAAGCTGAATTATTTATCAGAATGGGGATGTGTTTTAGCGAACTAGATGAAGCCGTGAACCGAGCGGGTGAATGGGCAAAGACACATCCACACAAATTACAAAAGTCTCGCACGGTGAGACGGAGGGATAAAAAGAATGTTGTAACTGAAGTCAACAGAATAATTAGAAGAGGGGAAGGTGTCAAAGCAAAAGACATCGAGGTCGAGTTACTTTGTCGATGCTGGTTCTGTGGGATGTACCGAGTTGAGAATAGGCTAACTGACGGGGGACAACCTAGAACGATAGATCGGTGTTGCGCCAATCCATCATGTGAACGCCTATTTGATGCTTGGTCTGAACACATCCGCGACAGAGGTATAGGCATTAACCAGCTTGAAAAGTTGGGGTTCTGATACGAACAGAGAAAATAAAATTAGTCCTGAAGACATTGCTAACAGAGGCTCACAGCTATTTTATGTTCACCACAGCCAAGAAATAAAAAAGCTGGAAGATTTATTTTGAGAATGTACACGAATTTAAAGGTTCTGACCCCGTGAAATACGTTTTCGATCTAACCGAACGGGATGCCGCTTCTCTAGTGAAGATGTCCATCCCTGGTTTCAAAAAAATGCGACTCTCTGGAAAGATTCCGCCTCACAGCTACATCAAATTAGGCTATCGCACTATTCGTTATTGTGGCGACCTTCTGCTCGACTGGATGATCGATCCAGACGATCTAGAGGCGATTGCAAGAGCTAATGAGCAACTTCAAAACTCACGAGTATCAAATCTACCCAGAAAGTCGGGGAGAAGAGCAGCATGACCACCACGACCCAACAAATAACTCGCGTTACATTCGTCGATGCACCAGGTGTCGGTCGTCCAATATCGACCAAAGTTAATCTCGATCCATCTATTTTGTCCAGTAAATCGGTGGACGATTATGTCCGATCGCGGAAAGTCAGGATCGCGACCATGACTCACTTTCTTGTTGAAGGTTACATCGAAAGTATTGGAGCCTATGGAGGCAAATTCACTAGTGTCGAGCGATTGGTGAAATGGCTCAATATAACGAGAGCGATCGATGCAATCAGATTTTTCAACGGTGATAAACCAATCGAACGGTTAACGAACATGGCTGAAGTGGTTTTGTCGCCTGAAACACACTTGCAGCCCGAACAGTTTGGTTCGATTCACGATTTTTTTGATTTGCTGAACGAAGCTGGGTTGCTAGACGAAGGTGAGACCAGCCCTGAACGACCGAAAGCCATTGATGACGGGAAGCGAGCGGCTCAAGCCTATGAACGCCAACAGCGACTAAAGAACAAAATCGCCAAAGCTAGCCGAAAAGCTAACCGAAAAAAATAATAGCGTAAGGGCTGAACCCCTTATCTCTAGACGGTTCAGCCCCCACACAAATCAAAATTAAAACTTAGGTACATTTTATCATGCTAAATACAGCAACAGCATCGCTGATTACCGATCTCGCGTCTGAAGAATTCAAGCAACACGACCCAGCAATCATCGATCTCAATGTCGATCGAGTAGATCTAAGCTGGACTAGTCGGTATCGGGGTGGGGAAGAGATCGAAAACGAAGATATTATCTCCATCCTCGATCGTCTCAACTGGGAAGTTACGCGACTAAACAGCGGTCGGATTAATGACAACACCCTCAAAAAGGTCAAGAAAATGGGCGGGGGATGGCACATTACCCCGTTCTATGGACTAGCCGATCGTGCCCAAATTAACTATTTCCGATTCAAACCAGACAACCCCACCGCTCACTGGAGTAACGGGAAGGTAAGTAAATCCAAATATCTAGGGGCTGTTGGGGCATCACCCCGCGCCTATTGCCCCAATGTTCCCGAAGCTGCTTGGGCAGTCATAGCCGCTCGGTACGGCGTAGAGAAGTCAGGTAGTGATTTCTGGGAATGGGTTCTAGACCATCCAGACATACCCGTAATTATTACCGAAGGGGAGAAGAAAGCCTTTGCGGGTCTGAGTGCTGGCTATGCGGTCATCAGCCTTCCTGGTATCGATTCTGGCTATAAATCATTATCTGACAACGATGACGGCTCTGACAGCCAATTAAGCCTAATCCCAGACCTTCAAGCACTTGCTACTGATGGTCGAACTATCTATATAGCATTCGATCGGGATAGCACCCCCCAGACAGTCAAGCGAGTTCGGAGAGCGCGTCTGAAGTTGGCTAAGTTATTCGCTGATTTTGGTTGTGAGACTCGATCGATTAAATGGGAAGGTCATAAGGGACTAGATGACTTTATCTTTGGCGCGGGTCGGGAAGCTTTGGATATCGTGGTCGAGTCTGCCCAAGACATTACCCCCAAGAAGCGAGAAAAAGGGGAAGAGAAAAATAGCACCCCAGCCGCCTTGGAGATGTCGAAGAAAGTCTTCACAGATTTATTCGATAATAAGGTTCGATTCGATGCCAGTTGCAAACAGTATTGGCGATATGACGAGAAGGGCAAGTGGGTCACTTGCTCGAACGAATATATATTTCGTGAGGTGCGGAAATACTTGGAAGAAGCGATCGATACTTTCTCCCCTAGTTTTGTCCGTAACGTCATAGATTTCGCAATCGGTGAGATTCTACATGAGGGTTGGACTGAGACATCAAACCTACTGTACATCCCATTCACTAATGGCGTGTTGGAGTTGAAAACAGGTCAATTATTAGACCACTCCCCCGATTACGGTTTTACTTGGCAATTACCCCGACCCTATTCGGCTGTTGCTGGCTGTTGGGGGAATATCGATACATTCCTAAATACTTTCGGCAACGGGAACCAGCAACTTAAAGACATCGCAATCGCCTTCTGTCAGGCGGTCTTAACCGGACGTGCTGACCTTCAAAAGTTTCTCTACTTGTTTGGTAGTGGTGCCAACGGTAAGGGTGCGTTCATGGGTCTGTTATCGATGTTGGTGGGGAAGGAAAACACCCACTCGACAACCATCGCAGAATTGAACGAGAGCCGCTTCGAGTCTGCCAATTTAATGAATAAACGATTGGTTTTGATGACCGATGAAGATAAGCGGGTTGGAGGTTTGAGCGTGTTCAAATCTGCTACCGGACAAGATCCGATTCGATACGAACGCAAAGGCAAGGACGCGACCAACTTTATCTTCAAGGGGATGTTCGTCATCGCGGCTAACTCCCCCACCTTTGTCGGTGATTCAAGTTTCGCTATCAAACGCCGGAAGGTCGATTTCCCCTGCCTTGCCCGTGTTGCTGAATGCGACCGCCGCGACCTGACCCCAGAGTTTGAGGCTGAGTTAACCGCTTTCACCACCTACCTGTTGTCGATTTTCGATGAGTGGGTCACGGCTACTATTCGCGGGGCTGGCAGTGTTGAAGCGGTCAAGCAACTCAACTGGGAGATGACTGTGCGGGAAAATTCGATCGCGGGTTTCTTCGATAACAAACTAATCATTGACCCCAACGACTCGATCGCTTGCGGCAAGCTCTACAAAGAATACCAAGCCTACTGTGAAGAGTCGGGAAACAGACCCAAGACTATCAACAATTTCACCCCAGACCTAATCGAGCTTTGCAACGATAGCCTAGGGCATTCGATCGCTAAGAAAAAAGGTAGTAAGAGTAACTTCATCGAGGGGCTGCGGTTACGTGAGCATTGGGAGGTCGAGGAGGATAATAATACATCTCTTACAAAAGAAATTACTCGTTCTTCTCTTCTTAAAAATAATCAAAATTTTTCTACAGAGTCAGAAAGGTATCCACACCTTCCACTATCCGCACAGGACAAGAGTTTAGAGCCTCCACTAGTGCCTCCACAGGTATCCACTGGCATCCACACGACAAGTGTAGTAAGCCCCGATCCCGACCTCCTAACCGAATTTTAGTGGAGGCTATGGAGGCTAGTGGATAGCCTCCGTGGATACCTCAAACCATTGCATAGCAAGGGGTATGGAGGGCATGGAGGCTAAATCGACATTTCTCTATAAATCACGAAAAAAAGCAGTAGAGAAGAACGAGTAATTTCTTTTGTAATAAACAAATACATCACTGGAGATAGATAGCAATGGCAAAAATCACCCCAGGAGTCACCATCGTCGGGACAAGCGGGAAGAAGTTGGTAGTCGATCGAGTAGAGGGGGATATCATCTACAGCGGAAACCTAAAGATACTTGCATCCGCCGTGGTGCGAGTCATCCCCCCAGTAACTGCCTTCAAGGTTGGCGATCGAGTGCAATATATTGGCTCAGACTTTAACCTCAAAACCCAATATGCGGGAGTTCTAGAAGTTTGGGCGATATCTAGAAATCCTTTTGATGGCTATACCTGTCTCAAGCCTGACGGACGGGCTACGAGCTGGATTGAGTTCGAGGATCTAGAATTGGAGGAGATCGAACGATCTCGATGAACTGTTTATGATAGTGCTTTTGGTCGGATAGCTACAATCTGAAGTGTATATAGACTACGCTTAAAACTAACCACCACAGCCCAAACACACTAACATTCACCAGTTCGGCTAAAAGCTAGAGACTTATTCACTGTGAAACTAACTCAGCACCAGCGAGGATGCGCTACAAGCCTTCTCAAATCTAATCGGCTTGTCTTTCTTGTCTTTGTACCTGAGATTGGTGATGGGGATATTTGCGATGTTAGAAAGTATGGATGTTTTCCATCTATAGATTTAATGACAAGCTTGTAGTTAAAAGCAACAAGTCTATTACACCCCTAATTATCCGAGACTCATGATAAGTATCCAGTCCATATCAATAAAATCTTGGTAAGAATAATTTAATTTACCTCTTCTACCCACTTCAACAGTGTAAAAATCTGTTTTAGGCAAGCGTATTTTGTAAGGAAAATCACAAGATGTGCTGTGATATTCACCAACAGACGTGCTTCCTGTAGCTATGATTTCACCCTTGGCATTTCTTATGGTAATAGGAATATTTCCACTTATATCATCGTAACCGTTCACTGCGTGACACTCTTTATTACCTATCCTAGAATCGTAGTTTTTATGATATCCATCTCCACTATCTCTCAGCTTGAAAACGCCATACAAGAAATGATCCTCTCTGTGTTTATTTTTAGCCATAGATACATCAGTAATGACAAAGAAATTTATCATCATTATTGATAGAGACAAAAGAAAGACATTGTTTGTCATGATTTGATTTTTAATAGAGTTGTTTTATAATGAGATATTCCAGTTTTTTTAGGGTCAAAACTGCAAAAAATCAGCGATCATTGAATGGAAATTATCCTAACGCTTTCTTTTATTACCGTAACCATCTCGATCTCTTTGTAATTTTCCATGTTCTATTTTGTATCTCGCCAGATCAGCCTCGTATCTTGAACGTTTGTCATCTAATGGTTTTATTTGATTATCTAGCGATTCAATATTAGGATTTTGAGTAATGTTGGGATTATAGACTTTTGCAATCTTTTGATCGAACGAAAGTAGTTCTTTTTGGAAGTCAAGCTCCCTAATTATTAACTTGAGTTCTTCACTCTTTTTCAGTAGTTCAAGCTGCTTTTTATTATTGGCAATCAATCTATCTGTTATTTTATCTATTTTTCTTTCTTCTGCTGCACTAATTTTGAACGTAACAAAAGAATCACCAATATTGCTAGAACATCTAAGCGTCCTACTCGATATGACATAACAGTCATGTACGGTTGTTTCAGCCAGTAATGCATTAGATGTCAATAATGTCGAAATTATAGCAATAAGTAAACTTTTCATTGTTTTGTCAACTCTTAATTGTTTTTCACTATATACAATCTCATTCCCAAGCCATCAGGATACTTTTCTAGAAACTTCCTAAAAGAAGAGTCAGACCAATCCATTTTGCTTAAAAGTACTCCAGACAAGGGTTAAATTGATACTACCCGCTTACTTCTGATGCGATGAATGGTGACGACTGGGAAGTGGTCGAGCAACATCAACCACATATCCCACCTCAAACATTTTCATTCACCCGCCCAAAATAGAGTGTAATTACCCCCTCCCTTTCTCCAACACATTCAAAGCCTTGACACACCTATGAAGAGTATCTAGTGCCTCCCTCGGTGACATCTTCTCCACATCACCGATATTAGGCTCTAGAACATCGGCATTATCGATTTTCAGAGTCAGTGCATCAGCAAGCCGAATTAGCGACTCACAGAGTCTCACAGACACCTCTGCGATTGCGATATTTGCTCGTTGTGCTTTAGATAATCTAGCCATGAATCTTTTTTCCTCTAAATAAATTAAAATTGAACTCCATCTATGGGTGGGCAAGCAAAGCCATCCCACCCACAAAACTTTTGACGATTATCGCATGACATTTATGCTACATTTATCACCACCCCAACCGCTAAACATTCACAAGTCAGCTAGTCTCGATCGATAGCCTCAGCACTGGGCAGACTATCCGCGATTAGACTAGCCTCACACAATACTGTTTGGCGGTGCAGATAAAATCTGTTGGCTAGGGGTGGGGTGAAAATTGACCGCTATCCCTTGCCCCTCCTATGGTTGCGTCCAGCCTCTCGCATCTTCTCAGCGATGATTGCTGGTCGATAACGTTCACCGTGCCAGACTCGATCGAGTGCCACCATATCGTCCACTCCCATCACAACTTCACCATCGATAATGTGACGATCTGGACGACCGAGCGCGGTCAGCAAGTCATCGAGAACATGGAATAGCTCAGACTCGCGAGTGTCGAAATCACTTTTCAGTAGCTTGACGATCGCATCAGTCCGATCGCCGCAAACTCCAAGTACTCGATGAATGAACTGGTAATCATCCAGCCATGATTGTGCTTGGGTCATTCCGCTCACCATCGTGGCAATGTACGAAGCTGCATCGACATCATCGAGCGTCAAGATTCTGAGTTTGGCGATCGCAAGTAGTGAATCAAAGAATGGAACCACAAGATGTTTCTCTAGCATCTGGTATGGATCTTGATTAAGAGTCTTAACCTGACCTCTGCTCTCCATCCCTTGCCAGAGTTCCGGTTCAGCCGCTTTTATTTTGTCGCTGATGTCTTGACCTAGAACCATTCCATCATTTGTCATGGAATAGTTGACACCCAACACCATTCCAAACTGCTTCTCCATGTTTCTCAAACCTTGCTGAGTGAGCTTATCTCGATTGGTTTTACTCAACAATTCATACTCACTATTGTCCATCCAAGCAACTACTCGGTCGGAGGCTTTCATGAAGATTTTACCCCCAGGTTCGATGCCGAATTTTTGACAGATTGCTCCGACTTCTGATGATGGCAATTTGTCTAAGAATGCAGTCATCAGCTCATTGGTTAACCGATTCAAATCATTATTATTCATTAGAGTCAACTCCATTCAATTTATCAACAACTTTCTTCAAGTGCGACATAGTTGGTCTAGCACCTAGCGGAGTGCCATCTTTTTTCTTAAACCCATGCGTGACCATCTCTTTAGCAACTTCTTCGTGTTTCTTACCACTCGCGAATAATGCGGTCACACTCGCAAGTAGTCCAGCTTCAGTCGTCAATCGCCGATACCATGCACGATTCAAGTCACTGACCCAATCTGGATAGTCAGTTTGGGGTTCGATCGATTCAGTTAGAGTGTCATCTGTGGGGTGATCTTGATGTGCGATCGATCGAACCATCTCAGACTTGAGTGCTTCAATAGCTTCATTAATCGGCTCCAATGCTTTGTCTATCTCAGACTTGACCTCAGCCAGTCCGATAGAATAAGGTACAGTACTAGGTACATTGTCGTACAGTACCTTATCGACAAGCTTTTTTAGCTGCTCAACCTCGGACTTCAATTCATTAATTTCAGTTGAGTACTGTAATGTATCAGGTACAGTACTCAACTGTTCGATTCTTGCTGGTAGAGTTAATCCCCCATCAGCCAGACGGGAAACTATATCGGCTAAGGCTGTCCCAAGCTTGGGATTACCATCCTTGTTGACCAGGTGCTTGTAGTCCAAACAATACTTCTCTAACCATTCCACGCTGTCAGTGGGTAGGTATGTCGTGAGTGCTTTATTAATGGTTGCCATACAGTACTTTAAATTACGTTACTTTACTATACAGTACTTTACCGAAAAGGTCAAGTACGGTACTTTGTAGCAAATTACTGTACAAGATTAGTAAAGTACGGTACTATATGAGTATGGATATGAGAAAGCGATCGATACTCCAGCAAAGAAATCTCGATCGCGCTCGAAATGAGACGCTTAACGAATTAGTGGCACAGGCTCAAGAACTCAATCTGGGATATGAGTAGCAGTTTGACATTCCGGTCAATAGCCGGATAGAATATAGGTGAAATTATGAATTAGGAATCATGGCATTAACAACCAGAATTGAGGCAAAAGTCACGCCAGAGACGAAAGCACTAATTCAGCAAGCGGCTGATATTGAGAGCAGTACACTGGCTGACTTTTTATCTAAGAGCGCACAAGCGGCGGCACAGCAAACGATCGCTAATCACAACGTCCTTAAACTCAATGCGGAAGATAGCAGAGCTTTTATAGATGCCATTCTGAACCCTGCCGAACCGAATGAAGCACTCAAGGAGGCGGCTAGACGATACAAGCAGGAATTTGGCAATGTCTCTTAGTATCGACTTACTGAGCAGTAAGAAGCACGATCGATCGACATTCCAGTGTGGTGATGACAGTTTGAATGATTACATCAAGACCAAGGCATCTCAGGAATTAAAGAAGAAAGTATCGACCCCGTTTGTACTCACGGAACCGCCAAACCAATCTGTGTTGGGGTACTACTGTTTATCTTCCTACTCGCTCGATGTATCAGATCTAGTCGAACCAGTAGCCAAAGGCTTACCGCGATACCCAGTGTTACCAGCTACTCTCATCGGTCGATTAGCAGTGGACTCAGGACACCAAGGCAAAGGGTATGGGGGATATTTATTGCTCGATGCAATGAGGAAAGTGTTAGAAGCATCCACAAAAGTCGCTTCAGTAGCATTGATAGTAGATGCTATCGATCGCGAAGCAATGAGCTTTTACATTAGGCATGGTTTCATCGAATTCCCCAACGATCCATTGAAACTTTATATTTCGATGGAGTCGATCGGAAAACTCAACCTATAATACGAAATAGCCCCCAGCCAATTAAGACCAGGGGCTAGATCGATCGATGGACTGTTTGCAGCAGCGCGATCGATATCAAACAAAGTTAATCATTTTGAGGATAACATTTTGGTCGATAGACTAGGGTATTTTTCAGCATCGATATCTGTACTACTTACAGCCGATTGGGGTGAGATTGGGTTAAGATTCTTTTCAAATCTCTGTAACGCGCTTACAGACTCAAGCCGTCACGGACTCTTAATCCGTTGGTTCCGAGTTCGAGCCTCGGGTTGCCCATTAATCATCAAATCGGTACGATCGTCATTATATAGTTCGACAGGTACTCAACTACATAGCCACAATCGAGCTGTTTTTAGTGTCTGCCAAAAACAGATGCATGACGATCGCCGCTGACAAGTGGATGACGACTGTCGTAACTGTAAAATTTTGAATAATTACCGACAGATAATAAATCCTCAGCTTGTGGGCGCGATCGATTAGTTAGAATTATTACTTGTCCAGCCCCATAAACTGAAAAAACCTATCAGCGCAAGGTTTTTGATGATATTGTCGTATCATGTAACTTCATGAGTAGCATGCAAGTAGCGATACTGCCAGACCCTCAAATCTGACAGTTTTAGCCGATTTAGAGCATTGACATTAGATTAAAAAATTTCACAAATCTTTATCATCGACTGGGATTAGCGTATACTACGAGAGCAAAGCTTACAGCTAGTTTAGAGGAGCAAAAATCCAATGTCGGAGGCGCAGCAGTCCTTCAGAGTCCCTAGGGAATTTTTGGGGCCACCTGATGACTTAAATCCCAACGTCTTCATGTTTTTTGGCGCACTCGGGTTGGTCGCAATTTCCACGCTCGGCTATTGGGTCTGGCACTTCCCAGATTGGTGTTGCTTTGGTTTCAACGTCTTAGCTTTACACATGGCAGGTACCGTAATTCACGATGCTTCTCATAATTCCGCACATCCCAATCGAATTTTTAATGCGGTGATGGGGCATGTGAGCGCATTGATGTTAGGGTTTGCTTTTCCAGTATTTACCCGCGTCCATATCCAACATCACGCTAACGTCAACGATCCTGAAAACGATCCCGATCACTTCGTATCTACTGGCGGCCCACTCTGGTTGATTGCAGCTAGATTCTTCTACCATGAGATCTACTTCTTTCAGCGCAAATTGTGGCGAAACAACGAATTAATCGAATGGTTTCTCAGCCGCTTATTTGTGGGATCGGTGATTTTTTTTGCCTGCCAACATGGATTTACTGGGTATATTTTCAATTTTTGGTTTTCGCCAGCGCTAGTTGTGGGCTTGGCACTAGGGCTATTCTTTGACTACTTGCCGCATCGTCCCTTCCAAGATCGCAATCGTTGGAAAAATGCGCGGGTATATCCCGGCCCAATTTTGAACATTTTAATCTTCGGTCAAAATTATCATCTGATCCATCATCTCTGGCCATCGATTCCCTGGTACAAGTATCAAGCTGCCTATCTGGTAACTAAGCCACTTTTGCTTTCCAAAGGTTGTCATCAGTCATTGGGTTTATTAAAGGGCAAAGATTTTCTTCATTTTGTCTACGATCTCTTTTTAGGAATCAGATTTCACCACAAATCATTACCTACTCCGGTAGCTATCGTCATCCCTCAACCAGAAGTGGACGTGGTAGAGCCAGTCAAATCTCGATCGGTCAGTAATAACTGAAGCTCCATAATTTAAGGCTAGGCGGCTGTCTAGCCTTATTGTTTTTCTAGAACGCTAGCACTACAAATCGGGCAACATCACCTCACAAATGTCAATCGGATGCACTGGCAGATCGGCACTAGATGTAGTATGTAATACATTTTACTCCAACTTAAAACGGCTTTAATATCGATCGATAAAGCTCGATCTGGTAACAAATTTAACTCGTGACGATTCGATCGCGGAATATCGATCGAATATCGATCGAATATCGATCGTATTTATTACACGATTACCTGTAGAATTTAAACCAAAATCACCAACCCGACCGAAATCTCTTAGGATCTGGAGGAAAAACCCATCAGTAGCACAACTACCACCCAAAATATCGCCACTACAGAAGAATCTGTTATTCACATCTGGGGTCAAAATCCACTCTCAGGGGAAGTCAAAATTAGTGGGGCAAAGAATTCGGCATTAGTCGTCATGGCTGGAGCATTACTATGTTCGAGCGAATGTCGGCTCCAAAATATTCCGGCGCTGGTTGATGTCGATAAGATGTGCCAGATTCTTGAAGCGTTGGGAGTTAAGATCCAACGTAATGGCGAAGTATTGGACTTCGATACTACTGGCTTTAACTGTCATACACCACCGTTCGAACTAGTTTCTAAGCTCAGAGCCGCCTTTTTCTCGATCGGGCCGATTTTAGCCCGGTTGGGTGTC
>CBDFFH010000003.1:0-26630 GCA_965246715.1 Chamaesiphon sp.
ACATTCACAATGGTAAAGCGCAAGGTTTTGGCATCCTCACGGGTAAGCTGTCTGGCGGGATTATGGCGATCGATTGCGATGGTCACGTACCCCACACTCTATTCAAAGAGATTTTAGGTGGTGATATTCCCCGTACGGTAGCCTTTACATCTGGCAAGGATGGACGCGCTCAATATCTATTCACCATTCCTCAAGCACATTGGGCTAACATCAGCACCAAAAAAGTAGGAACGGTCAAAGATGGCGGAATGCTCGAATTTCGGTGGGATGGGTGTCAGTCGGTATTACCCCCATCGGTACATCCTGAAACTGGGCAGTATGAGTGGATCGACTCACCCGACACCACAGCAATCGCACCACTACCCGACGCGGTACTGGCATACTTATTAACACCAAAACAGCAACCCAAACCACTGCCAGATCGACCTCAACCCAATCCTGCCTCAACGAATGGATACATCCCCCCGATTCCGATCGAACGCTGCCTGAGTAAGGAACACCGATCGGCATTAGCAAACGGGGTGAGTCAGGGCAACAGAGACAATACCGGATGCAGCCTCGCCCGCGATCTGATCGGCGTTGCCAGTTACATCCCCTCAATCCAATTCGATTACAAGTCCGATCGGTACCAGTTGTCAGTAGATGGAGATCCCGAACAATTACTATGGGACTACTGCCAGCGGTGCAGCCCACCCTTATCTCAAGCCGATTGCGCTCGGATTTACAAATCGGCTCAGAGCTACAATCCAGCCCCTAGCATTAGTGATGAGGAGAGCTTAAAAAATTGTCTCAGAGCTTGGTGCAAGGAACATAAGTTAGCGATTCAAACTAGCTCATCTAACGGTAGATCTAACAATGGTAATGGCTCTAGTCATGGAGTTCATGACAAGCCTCAACACTCACAATTTGAGAGCAGCATCACCGATGGATTATTTAAAAATAATGTCAAAGTCGATCCAGACACGGGTGAGTTCAAATTGGTGCGAGAACGGATTGGCAATCATTTGGAGGCGATCGCCTATGTAAATACCCCCAATGGTGACGGTGCCTCGATTCACATCGAATTTAAGACGATTCGGCACAAGATTCAACGCTGGACGATGCCACGGGGGGCGATCGTCTGTGAAACCTCTCAGATGTTAGCCGAACTGCAAAATCGAGGTTATTTCTTCGACATCAGTAAGAAAAAACAGCTAGTCGAATATCTCAATGCTTTGGGTGGTGATGTCGCCACAACTTACACGATTACCGATACCACCGGATGGATCGACGGGGCTTATGTGACCCAAAACAAGACATATAGCCATACCGTCGATAGCGATCTAAAATTCCGCGATGTCGAACCAATCGCTGATTCCATCTCGGAAATTAAGGGAACTCTCACCGAATGGCAGCACAAAATTGGCTCTCTATGTGCGGGTAATTCACGCTTAATTTTTGCACTGGGTACGGGGTTAGCTGCACCATTACAACCACTAGTAGATATCGAGTCCGGTGGATTCCATGTTGTCGGTACTACTTCCGTTGGGAAGACAACCATGCTCAGGGTGGGATCTTCAGTGGTAGGGATTAAAGATATTCCCCACTGGCGAACAACCACCAATGGTCTAGAGTCGATCGCCTGTGCCCACAATCATATGTTGTTACCCCTGGACGAAATCGGACAGGCAGAAGCAAGAGAGGTGGGGGCAATCGCCTACATGCTGGCAAACGGTCAAGGTAAGACCAGAATGACCAAAAATCTCACCAATCGTAAGCCCAAGACTTGGCAACTACTATTTTTGTCATCGGGAGAATTGGGGATGGGCGCGTATATGGCGCAATCTGGAATTGCTCTCAAAGGCGGTCAAGAGGTGCGCTTGCCAGACATCCCCGCCGTGCCTAGCGGTTCTCCGTTTGGCGTATTCGAGTCAATTCATAATTTTGAATCGGCCAAACAATTTGCCGAACATTTAGACCGCGCCACCCAAACCTATCACGGGACGCTGTTGGATGCGTTCTTACTCAAATTAGTCACCGACAGGGCGACGAATCCAGATTTGGCCAGCACTCTCAAAAAACAGGTGTACGCGATCGCTCGCAAACTCTGTGAAGGAACGAGCGATACTGCTGTGGCGCGGGTTGCCAACCGTTTTGCCTTAGTGCAAGTAGCTTTGGAATTGACTCACGCTTATGGTTTACTGCCATTTCCACTCGAACATATTCACTGGGCAATTTCTAAGATGTTCCGCGATTGGCTCGATTATCGCGGCGGCGACGGCTCGATCGAGGTCAAAAATGCTTGCGACCGCATCCGAAATTTATTTGTGACACAAGAGTACGGCGACCGGATTTACAACCTGTCAGACGGCGATGCCCAATCGGTGCGGAACTTACTCGCATACCGCAAAACTGACGGGGATGGAGAGGCTGAAGAGTTTTGGGTACCCACTTCTGTTTTCGATCTAGAAATTTGTACGGGTGTCGATAAACCATCCCTAATCAAAGAGTTGCAAAAACGGGGCTGGCTCACACCGCCACGAAATGACGGTAAAAGTACCCTACAACGTCGGATCAAGAAACGACGCAATTACTACTATGTGTTTCAACCGCAAAATATATTTTGCGAAAATAGCAGTGAGTCAGGTGAGTCAGGTGAGTCAGTAGTCTATAACTCATTACCAGTAATAAGTACAGCCCCTGACATACTGACTCACCAGCATAAAAGTAGTAGTGAGTCAGGTGAGTCAGTCAAAGAGTTACTAAATGGGTCTGACTCACTTGACTCACCCCGACTCACCAAGGCTGTGAGCCGAAATGGAAACTCTCAAATTCTCTCTCAGCCACCAGTTCAGACCTCTGGCTCACCCGACTCACCCGACTCACTAGAAAAAACGCAATCTCAGAAAATAGTTGAAGATTATCTGTCTCCACCCCTGAAAAAGGGCGATAAGGTAGTGGTTCAGACCTCGAACGCGGTGGGAGTAGTAATGGATAATCGCACCAAAAACTATCGCTCGCCGAAAAAAGGAGTTGTGATGGTGAGTCAGTGTTTAGTTGAGTTTGAGGAAGGGGAGCGAAAATGGCTGGACGCAGAGATTTTGGCTTTAGACGGGCGAAATTAAGTACTGACTCACCTGCCTGGTGAGTCAGGATCTCAAGCAGGTTTTAGCGATAGCGGTGACTGAATGAGGCGGACACAAGCAGGTCAATACCGAAGCTAGTATCTTCGTCCGCCTCATCAGTCAAAAACCTGCCGCTCCGCAGGGCATGAAAGTCCTACATCGATAACCCTCGATACTGATGTCGTTCTTCCTCTTCCTCCTCCTCATAATCCAGATCGATAGTGACTGGAACCGTAACTGATGGAGATGAAATTTCCAACTCCATCGCCCCAGCTAAATAAACTTGCAGCTCTTCCCCCCAACTCCCAGACTCCGGCAACTCATACTCCACCTGCCCTGGTAAATTACTCAACCGAGCATCTGTCGCCACCACCACATCCACCCGCTCCAACTCATCCCCAGGCAGCCACCCCCCCTCATGCCCCACCAGCAGTAACGTATTCCGTTCCTCAGCCTTGAGCGTTGTATAAGCCATCGCCTCCAACACATCCTCTAGCACCACCACCAGATCGATCGCGCCCTGACGTGGAGCTTGAAAATAACACCATCCCCCCGTCAACTTCGAGCCATCGATCGTCATCGACCGCCGAATCAGCTTCGAGTCATTCGCTAACTCCTCCATACCCAGATCGATCGCTACAGCCCCCGTCACCCGCTCCTCAAAATCCCGATACAGACAAATCAACCTCCCTTCTTCATCTGCATAAATTAACCCCTGATCGTGCAACCGCTCGACTAACTTAGTAGGTAACTGTCTAGCCTTAGTAAGATTGTCCTTAACCTCACCCCACTTATCCCGCTCCGATCGCGGTGGGATAAATTCACTAGGAAGCTGCTCGGTAACAAGCTGACTTACCTGCTGATTAACTAACCCAATTGTGGCAGCAGCTCCAAACCTATCATTCAACCAATAAGCCGCACCAATCAGATTGGTAGAGCGCGTCTCCATCACCAGATCGAGCGGCTTTATCTGTTTGTCGAATCCCTCTGGTGGTAATCCCAACTCACATGCCACCCGTGCGAGGGGGATCGGGGCTTCTGGCGTACTTAAAGACCGATTTACCTGAGATTGTACCTTCAAAGCCTCTTGAGTCTGCTCCAGCCTCTCTGAGAGTAAATCTCGTTGGTCGGCTACATATTTCAATCGTCGCTCTAGTTCCTGGTGGTCTTTTTGCATTTGAGCGTAAGCTATCGCTCGCGCTTGAACTGCGGAAAGATCGTTGAGATCTAATTCCTGACTAGCAGAATTGACCACCGTATAGTAATCCTTAACAGTCGTATGTTCTGCTCGGCTATTCTTCACCCCCCGTTCTAATCCCAGATGTTGAGTAGCTGCTGCATAAGAGTCCTGAAAAGCAAACATCTTTGCTCGACCACCAAAAATCTTCTTACAATTAAGTTGACCGTTTTCATCAGTCGGTACCAAATAAGCATGAATGTGAGGAGTAGCTTCATCCAGATGCAGTTCGGCTCTAACGATCTTGTCCCCATACTCCCGCTGCAACCAGTCCTGACTAGCCTTCGCCCAACTATCTAATCGATCTACCTGGTAATCTCCATACTTGCTTGGGTCATCGGGTCTAAAATATTCAGGAGAAGCCGTAAGTAGAATCTCGACAGCATAGACAGCATCTGGTCGAATCTTCCGCCTTTGTTCGACAGAGTGAATCTTGTTGTGGACTACATCACTCAAAGGTAAATCGAGATCGTCATTGTGAATTAGGGTCTGGTTATCTTCAAGCTTAGAGCGATCGGCATTAGGTGTCTCTCGACCTCTAGAGACGTGCATCCCACTTCCCCCCAGGTTGGACTGTTTGAGCTTGGCAATACGAGCGACAGCGTAGGGCATAGGGTCAGAATCTACAACGTAGCTAGGGAACAGCCCCGTAGGGCGAAGGAAGCTTTTATTTGAGCGTTAGCGTCCCGAAGGGCAAATAAAGGTGTACTGAGTACACTAATACCCTTCGCTACCCACTCTAATCCATGATACCCACTAATCCTGGTATGGTTGCTATCCTACTAATCAGTGCCAAGTCAGTACCCATATCCTGACTACCTACTAGCAATAAATTGAATGGATAGATTGAATAGGTTAAGTAGGTACACTAATACCCTTCGCTACCCACTCTAATCCATGATACCCACTAATCCTGGTATGGTTGCTATCCTACTAATCAGTGCCAAGTCAGTACCCATATCCTGACTACCTACTAGCAATAAATTGAATGGATAGATTGAATAGGTTAAGTAGGTTAAATAGCCCAAAGGAATTAGATGCGGTAAATGGATAGATTAATGATTGATAGTTTAAATCAACGAGATGGGTAAGCTAACTAGGACATAAAGCTGATGAGGACACGCAACCGATTTCGTTATACTAAATCTATCCTTTAGACTCAAGCTCTTATGCCCAAAAATATCATGATTCCCAAAGCAGCGATTGATGAGACGATCGCTGCCTTTAGTGAGTTACCTGCTAAACAACCATCTAATTATCCGCTCAAAGAAGCGATCGAACGCATCCTCCCAGCTATTAATGGCTTGGTTAAAAAGGGCTATAACCTCGATGAGATTTGTAGCTTACTCGCTCAGAAAGAGATTATCGTTACTAGTTCGAGACTCAAGCAGTATCTGAGAGATTTCGACAAGTCTCATCCTAAACAATCTCGAAAACCTCGCCTTCCTGTAGCAACCACAGTTCCTGCTCTAAGTCCGGCAAATAATGAAGATGAATCTAAAACCAAAGTGACTTCTAAACCTCAGGCGACCCCTAAGCCTGAAGTTACTAAACCTGCGACTAATCCCGATAAATCCTATAAGTCTCCGCCTAAACCTGGAGCCGAACAATTCAAATAGTGAAAGAACAATATGCGGATACATCTAATTGATGGTGAGAAAGGTGGCGTAGGTAAATCCTGGTTGGCGTTTGTGATGGCAGAGTATTTGAGGTCTAAACTGATTCAGTTCTATCTCTTTGCCGCCGATCGTAGTAACCCTACTGCTGCTAGTCGCTACAAGGATAAAGAACGGTATGCTGAGTTCTATGATGATTCGGTTCACTATACCCTGTTTAGTGAAAATATTAAGAAAATTGACGAACCAGATGTGTTGTTAGAGATGGCAATCGAACGACCGATCGTACTAGATCTCCCCGCTCAGGTTTACTATCCTCTGACATCCTGGATTGAAGAGAAAGATATCTTCGAGCTAAGTAAAGCAAATCAGATTGATTGGGTGCGATGGTTTGTTTGTAATGGTGAGGATGAATCGATCCAGCTCTTGATCTCTTCAATGGAGTTCTATAAACACCAGCAAACGGTGTTAGTCAAGAATTGGGGGCTTTGTGATAATTGGGACTATTTTGATGGTCACGAACAGCTACAAGCAACCATTAAAAAGCATCGGATAACTGTCATCGATTTTCCTAAGTTAGCTGATAGTAAACGGATTGCGATCAATGCAAAAAGATGGACTTTTGACGAGGCAAGAGAGTTAGGTCAGTTTGGATTGGTGGGAAAGAGTGAGATTTATAAGTACACGGAAAAGGCTTATCAGGTACTGGCATCTACCAAACTTTTGGAGGTCTAAGTTATGGCTGTGGATTTTAATGGCTCTAGTAAGAATGCGGAGATGGAGTATATCGATGTCCTGCTAGAGGGGAAGTCGAATGAGTTTAAGGGGCGGGTGTTAGCGTTTATCCGTAAGTATAAGATTGATGCTAACGATCCGACGTTTATGTTGTTGGTAGCGATTGGTGGATTAGATACTGCTTTGGTGGATTTGCCCCAGGCTCTGGCTAAGGGTCAGAAAGGGATGTCTGAGGAGGTGAAGCGGATTGAGGGTGAGTTTGGTAAGCTGTGGCGGACTGCTATTACCGCTTTGAAGGCGGAGATTGAGGAGGTGAAGACATTACACCAGTCACGAGATCGAACAGCTACTACTAGGGAGGGGGAGTTAAATCGGAAGATTGCTGCTGTCGAGCGGGCAATGTCTGATTTAGATATTAATGTCAAGGCTCTGGAGGGGATAGAGTCGCGAATCAAGGCTGATTATTTGGGCTTGGCTAGAGGGCTAGTGGCATATAAGCAGGAATTGGCTACTGGTCTGGATAAGCTGGAGCAGCGGGATTCGGTTAAGATTTGGAATTTTAATAAGTGGAGGGCGGAGCATTGGCTGTTGTTCGTTGGTACTGTACTTCTGGGGTTGTTATTTTTCATCGATTCATGGCGTGTCCATTCGGAACTCGATCGGGTGAGTGAGAAGCTCGATCGGGTTTTGACTCATGTGGACTATAACGCTACTAAGTTGGGGCGGATTGAGAAGCATTTGGGTGTGAAGAAGCCTAAAAGTGAATAGCAAGGCATTAACTTTCAACTGCTAACAAGTACTGGATCGATTGTGAGTGAGGAAGTTTTATGTTTATCCTTCTACTCTTCCAACTCGATCGCTTATCATCATCCAACTGGAGTACGATTTAGCCCTGACAGAGCCAAGCACCCCAGAACATCGGATGTTGGAGAGGATGTTCGGCACCTTGCAGATGGGTGATTTTAGCGTCAATCTCTGCCAAAATAATTCGTCCTTGCTCGATCGATAGTAACTCTGCACGGGTAATATTACGGATGTAGGATTGTGCCTGTTGGAGACAGATCGCGGCTGGTTGTCCGGCTCCGCCTTGATAATATTCAAAGAATTTATCCATCAGCAGAATCGAAGTCTGGACTGGAACATCCCACAGGCTGACAATCAGCGTGGCAACTCCGGCAATTGCTAGAGCGCGTTTGAGTCCGAATACCCCTTCACCTTGGCGGACGGAACCCGTGCCGCTACTACAGGCAAGGAGGATGGCGATCTGCGTCCCCCACAAGTCTAGTTCCAGCAGATCGCGGGCGGTGAATAAACCACCTTCTAATTCTGATGGGAGTTCGCCACCTGCGAGACTGGTGTTGAAACCAGCTAGGGCTAAACCCGCATCCCGCATCGGATCGGGATTGTCGCCGCCTTCTGGATCTAAACCATGTAGTCCGTGGGTGGCAATCACTAGATATTGAGGCGATCGCAATTGGCGGAGATTAATCGCCTGAGCGTCATTACCCAAATGGGGTTTAATGCCCAAGGATTGAGCGATTTTTTGAGCGAGGGGTTCGGTTTGGGGGAGGGGGGTGAGTTTATTACTGAGAGCGGACATCGAGCCGGATTTTTCAAGCTCGGTAGTGGGTAGGGGTGCGATCGCGCGAGTGGGAAAATCGTAGTTAGGATTAGCCGCAATCGTACCTACACTGGCGGGTGCAGGTGGCTGTGGGCGGGTGCGAAGATCGCGGCTGGCAGAAACATAGCGAATCGATAATCGATCGCTTAAAATCCCATTTTCGACGGGTAAAATTCCGAAGGGGACGAGGTTTAAATCGCCATCGGGGGCAAAAATGACTTCTGTGGAGTGAGTCGGGAGATCGAGGGGATCGAAGATGGTTTGACGCAGATCGATCGCCTGGGCTTGATAAGGAGCAAGCAGTCGCGCCGGATCTTTCCGTGGGGCACGATCGTACTTACCCATTGACTCGAAACCAGGTAAATCGCTGGCGACTTGGCGAAATTTAGTAATCAGTTCGTCGATTTCTGCGGCGGCACCGAGTTTGACTAATTTAATTCCGCCCAATCCTTCATGGGTGAGGATGAAGGCGAGATAGTGGGGTTCTCCTTTCTTTCCAGTAACTAAATCGTAGAGATCGAAGCGAACGAAATCGACGAGGGTAGCACCAGCAGGGACGAGGAGATTAATTGCTTGACGATCGATCGTAGTTTCCATCAACTCGGCGCGAGGGACTTTAGCCGCGATCTCTTTTTCTGCTCGATCGAGTCGGGTTTGGAGGCGGTTAACCTGTTGTTGGTAGGCTTCGATATTCTCTGTCGGTGGTGTTTGGGTAATTTGGTGGAGTTGTTGGCGCAGTTGTTGCCGTTCGGCGGCTAGTTGTTGTAATTGAAGATCGTCACTTCGGGAGATGGCAGCACTCAGGGCAATTTCTACGGCAGTCGCGATCGATTTCCACAGATAGATGACTTCAAAAGCTTGAGCGATTGATTCGGAGTCATCAGCTAAATATTGCCAGAGACAGGAGAGTAAATAATTAATTGTGCTTTGTCGGCGATCTCGATAGGATAGTCGTTCTAACTCTGTTTTCCCTTGAAAGCGATCTGCTAAAACTTTAATATCTACCCGTGCAGCGTCAGCTAAATGCGTTCCAGCCTCCGTGAATCTTTCTTGTTTAACTAGTAAGAAGGCATAATTTTGATAACTAGCGACCAACTCTGGATGTCCCCGATCTACAAATAACTGGCAACGGATAATTAGAGATTTATGCAAAAAAGGTTCAGCTTCTACCAATTTTCTTTGGTCTATATAAAACAGAGCTAAATTATTCAGACTGGCAGCAAGTGTTTCATTCGTATTATTTTCAAATAACTGGAGACAG
Source organism: Chamaesiphon sp. (assembly GCA_965246715.1). GTDB lineage: Bacteria > Cyanobacteriota > Cyanobacteriia > Cyanobacteriales > Chamaesiphonaceae > Chamaesiphon. The sequence goes on from CBDFFH010000003.1 coordinate 9,575, forward strand.
ATATCTAGAGACCTTAGCAAAAAAGTTTCGGCTTCTGTCCATTTTCCGTAGGATTGGCATAATCTTGCCAAATTGTTCAGACTGATAGCGAGACCACTATTGGCCTTACTACCAAACAACTGACGAAAGATAGCTAAAGATTCTAGCAAAAGAGGTTCGGCTTCCATCCATCGTTCTTGTTTTGAATACAATTGTGCTAAATTGCTCAGAGTATTGCCAAAGTCGTTATTCACATTATTACTAAACAACTGACGAAAGATAGCTAAAGATTTTAGTAAAAGGGGTTCGGCTTCCATCCATCGCTCTTGTTGTGAGTACAACTGTGCCAAATTGTTCAGACTGATGGCGAGGTCTTTATTTACTTTTTCCCCAAATAACTGATGACGAATACTTAGAGATCTTAGTAAAAGAGGCTCCGATTCTTCCCATCTTCCTTGTCCTAAATATAACTGTCCCAAATTATCCAAACTGGTAGCAAGGTCATTATTAATAGTTTTGCCAAATAACTGGTGACGAATATTTAAAGCTTGTAGTAAAAGAGGTTCAGCGTCTATCAATCGCCCTTGGGATAAGTACAAGGCTGCTAAATTATTTAGACTGGTGGCAAGGTGATTATTAATAGTCTTGCCAAATAGCTGGCGACAAATATTTAGAGCTTCTAGTAAAAGAGGTTCAGCTTCAACCCATCGCTTTTGATATTGATACAAGGCTGCCAAATTATTCAGACTGGTCGCGAGATCGTTATAAAGTGTTTTGTTAAACAACAAGCGACGAATAATGATTTCTAATAATATAGGTTCAGCCAACAATTGGCGACGAATATTTAAGGCTTCTAGTAAAAGAGGTTCAGCTTCTATCAATCGTCCTTGGGATGAGTACAAGGTTCCCAAGCTATTTAAACTAATAGCGAGGTCATTATTGGGGATATTGCCAAATAACAGGCGATGAATACTTATTATGGATTTTAGAAACAGAGGTTCAGCGTCTTCCCATCTTCCAAGGAATAAGTATAAGTATGAGTATGCCAAATTATTCAGAATATTGGCAGAATTGTTATTAGGGTTGGGGAAAAGATATCGAACAATAGTCAAAAATTGTTTAGCAATTGATAGCTTCATCAATTTTTCCTTGAGAATACAGTTGATTCACTTGTCCATCGAGTGTATTCCACTCGTCAAGCATAAATATCCCCCTCACCTTCGAGCACCGAGCGTCAAAATGGCTTGGGTTAGTAGTCTTTCGATAATGTATCCACTCTTTAGGCTGTTTTATCTACCTGGGGTGGTTTGTTTTTAAGTGCTATTAGAGTTGCGGTGGGAACAAAACCGTCTATTTGCTCGGTTGGATCGAGAGCTTCTAAGGCATACTATAAACCACTCGACCCAAACATTGCATTAGCAAGAACACAACCTACGACTTCTCCTGAAAATGGCAAGACGAACAGCGCACGACCGAGCGTAAAATCGAAAATATCATACAGAATACATACGATAAATTTGTGATGCCATTCCATAGTTCGCACGGCTAATTATCTCCTGACAATGATGTGAATGATTAAGGATCGAGGACTAGACGACAGATATACGTAAGTATGAGCGAAGATCGTCGTAAAAATTGTATCATTCGTCCTAGCTCACCCGATAGAAAGTATGTAACACTTCACCCTGGTGCAATTCCACTTGAGTCAACAACTCTGCCAACTGCACGGCATTTAACTGCAATACTCGATCTCGCGCCTCTTCTAACCAACTCAGAATTGGCATCTGCGGGACAATCCACCCCCACCATTCCTCTTTTCCAGGCTCTGCCCCCAGATAGGCGTAGGGAGATTCTGGCTGGGGTATACTCATTTCCCCTGGACTGACATTAATACTGGGAGCCTGTGTTGAAGGACAAACACAGTAAACTACCTTCGCATCGTCATAGTTTAGCAACAATACCTGTCCCATCCCTTCACTGACGATCTTAAATTTCAGCCCATCAATCCCTTGGGGCACTGCTTGTAAAAAAGATTTGGGCTGAGGATTTTTTAAGGCACCTGCTTTCTGAACCTCATTCTCCGCAATATACGCGCCCATTCGCTCTGGTGCATATTTTCCTAACTCTTTCAATTGAGTCCACAACGCCTCAACCCCCAATTTACTCCGCCCCAACAGTCGCTCTTCCCATTGGGGATACTCCTGTTTCAACCATTGCCACACCACATCTACACGCTCTCCGGTGGCATTTTCAAAGTCTACCCCCAAGTCAGTTAATTTATCATAGACATTTCCACTAATGCGCTTGTAATTATCTCCACCAATTTGCTTGTCAGCATAGATAGATTTTTTGATTTCTGGGATCGACTGATGTTCTCGTTGGCGATCGAATTGATAGGTAAATACCTCGATTTCTCCTGGCGTTAATTTCGCCTTTACCGCCAGATCGCTCAGAAATGAATACCATCGAAAATTAACTTCTATCATAAAGACACCTTCACCTACTAACAATAATTAAGCCATGACTTTCATCAAATAATCATTATTTGCAACTGGATAGTAAAACAAATATTGATGAATAAATTCAGGCTGATTTGTAACTTTCACTAAGATAACTCATTCCAGTCAGAATTTACCATACCCTATACGGGTATATTTTTTTGGACTTATATTATCCCATTGTTGTGAGTATAAGTCGATTGGCTCCGAGCAATAGTATATAGTCCCGACCGAGATCGTAGCCCTTAAACTTTGCCACCTGAAAAACGTTTTGATGATAGTTTTCTCTATTTTAGATCTAGAGTACCTAAAAAAACACCAAAAATAATATACCCAATCGGATCTTTTTTTGCCGTTATAAATGGCGATATAGTCGTGCTTGAGATAACAAATTTGTTTAAATTCAACAAATTAAGTCTCATGTCCGATCGAAATTTGCCAAACAGCAGAAATCGATCGAGATAAGTAAATAGAACAGCCAAAAACCTACACCAAGGTAAATCACCATCGTGTCAAATCAACTATCTCGCCGTCCGCTCCGGTTATCAGCACTAGCTCTGCTGGCTCTGATTTCGATCTCACTCGTCGGTTGCGACGAAAAAACCGGACAACAAGATTCAGGACAACAGGAGCAAGACGCTCGGAACAGAACGCAACAAGAACGAGATCGTCAAGCAGAACGAGATCGTCAGCCTACCCCTGCTCCTACCCCTGTTACACCAGTTGGTGGAGCTTGTGGACTCTATGGTAATGGCCCCTGTTATTAAACCCACATTCCGCACTTCACTTTTTCAATGACGTAGGGTGCGTTACGGCAATAGCCTAACTAACGCACCAATTCTCGTCCTAGCTGGACACCAAACCTCGAACTGAGACTCAATCGAAAATTGCCAAATCACAGAAATCGATCGCGATAAGTAATTAGATCCAACAAGGAGAATCGATCGTGAACTTCCACAAGCAACTCAATCAATTAGTTAGCCGCGACGACATCATTACTAATCTCCCTGAAGTTGAGATTTTTTGTTCGGCAACAGACCAAAATCACCTACTCAGACGCTTACAACAACGAGCGATTAATTGGGACATGATCGGACTGGCAATCGCCTACGGTAAATTTCAATATTATTCCCAAGCCCAAACTTGGACGCTATTCGATCGCAGTCTGATTCATACTCCCTACGCTCGATTCATCGACAAGCTACGCGGACTGCGAATCATTGCTACTAACTACTCCAGCGATGACACCCTCAGAGTCAGTACCGCTTACTGGGCATACGACTTGAGAAGATAATTCTCACGTAGTTTTTACTATTTAGATTCAATTAACCTACCGGAAACCACCATTATGTCCACTACTTCAATCGCCACTATGTTTAAATCCACTGCTAATTTTTCAACGGTTATTAAAAAGACTACCTTGTCGCTAGCTATGGCTCTAACTTGCTTACATCCAAGCATGGTGTTAGCTCAATCTAACTACGAACTTCAACAATTAGTTGAGTATCGCCAAAACTATCAAATGCAAGCAAACAATTTGCGGGCAAAAATGATGTTTTACATGCTGTCAAATCCTCAAGCATCTGCGGCTGTATTGGCTTCAGGAGCGGGACTTGCCGCATTTTTAGAAGAAAACCTCGATTCAGGTACTAAAGCCGCCTTGTTGTTAGCAGCAGCGATTGGTGGTGGTTACTGTCTCGATCGTGCCAATTTTGAAACCTGTGCCGACGTTGCTGCCACTTTGACTGCATATGCGATCGAGATCGGCAAGTACGATCGAGCAATTAACTCGATATCTCAGCAAATTAGCTCTTTACAAGAATAGCAAAATAGTAAGACAATTTTATTTTCTTACCCCATTAAACTGTATAAATAGTTAGACAGCGGACAGCAGGTGATGTTCTAAGCTGTCTAGATAACCCAGTTCACTCAAGGAGACTTTATTTGAATGAGTACCATGACCTTTGAAGCAATCCCGGTGCAATGGACAGCCCTTCAAGCATTTGAGGAGATTGAACCAATCAATGATGCCGATCTGGAATGCTTGGCTGAAGTTCGGGAGGTTCTCAAGAAATATGGCAAACGAGAGCGATTCGGTGTAACGCTCTTGCACAAACACTTCGACATAGCTGAAGATGAAATCCTTGTTGAGACAACTGATGTAGAAGCCCGTCTTCTAACCACCAAACCGATGAAGAAAGACTGTGTTGGTAACACTGTAGAGACGACTTGGATGCTGCTTGATGGAGAAAACCGAGCAATGTTGGGGTGTCGAACGGTCTGTTCTCCAAATATCCACGGTAACCACCACCCATTCCATCAATCGACGTAACTATTTTTAGTCTGGTGCTACAGTGAAATCAGTTTGCTGTAGCGTCTCTCAAGATGTAGACCCTGTGCAAAACTTATGTGGGTCTATATCTCCATGTGATTCAGATTCAACAATTCAGACTTTTATGCCCATCTTAAACAGACGCGTATACGTATATGTTGGTATCGGTGCCCTGATTGCATTATTACCACTTGCTTCATTTGCCCTAATTGCGCTTGAAGTGATAATGATATATCAGATCGCCAAATCTCACGATGAGGTTCATCTTTGGGAGCTAGTTTGGTACTGTTCAATTACAGAAGCGGTGAGTTTCTTCTTGAAATTCTTGGCATTATGGCTGCACTTTATACCAGTAATTGGACAAATAGCAAACTCAATCGTAGCTGGTGGATTTATATTCTTTGTATACAATCTAACCGACGATCACTATAAAAAGAAAAAACTTTCCGATAAATAGTGAGGCTAAATACTCAAAATTTTATTGTTTCACAGTTGCGATATACTTCGTTAAGGTCGTGTATTCGCTCTAATGTGCAGTCGGTTATCGAGTGCTAGAGGTTGTCAGTTTTTGCACGCCCTACCCTGACTGCTCAGCGCACTGGGCGGACAGACCACAATATCACTTTTGAGTAGCAGTAATCGTCATCCTAACCTCTCCCACTGATTTTAAGATCGAACCATTCACTCGTGAGAACGCTCGCAACTCGAATTTACAGGTAAGTTTCTATTCGCTCCCGATCCATTCTAACCTAGCGAGAAGGCAGTATTTGAATCGATCGAACCCTCAGATTTAGCATGGCAGTCAATGAAAGGTTTGTCGATCGAAAGCCCCCACACCCGCAGGGATGTCTGCGCCAAGGCATCCCCGCCGAATACCCCAACCTCGAACTGAGACTCGATCGAAATTTGCCAAAACACAGAAATCGATGGAGATAGATAAGTAGAACAGACAAAAATAGGACGAAAAAATCATGAACTTTCACAAGCAACTCAATCAATTAGTTAGTTAGTCGCGACGACATCATTACTAATCTCCCTGAAGTTGAGATTTTTTGTTCGGCAAAAGACCAAAATCACCTACTCAGACGCTTACAACAACGAGCTATTAATTGGGACATGAGCCGAGGTTGCTGCTACTTTGACTGCATATGCGATCGAGATCGGCAAATACGATCGAGCAATTAACTCGATATCTCAGCAAATTAGCTCTTTACAAGAGTAGCGAAATAGCATGTAAATCCTATTCATTCCAACCGATTAAGCTGGAGAAGGCAAGATCATTTAAAGCCACTCCAGTTCTCCAGCTCTCTCGATAAATAGGATTTACATGCTATTTCGAGATACCGATGACCCATTTGTTTGACTTTTTTCAACACTTGGATGCCACCATCTCGTTCAGTGATATTGGCTGCTGTCACCCATACCCGTAAGACTAAGCCGAGTGTGTCTACTGTCACAAACCGCTTTCTGTGATTTGCTTACCTGTTATGCCTCACTGACCATTGCGGCACTTTTGACACTTTGGCTATCGATTGCAGCCTCTGATGGGCTGGGTTGACGCTCTTGTTCTATTCTTACCCATGCTCTCAACCGATCGTGGATTTTGACCCATGTTCCATCCTTGCGCCAGTCTCGAAAATAAGTATATACCGTCTGCCATGCTGGGAAATCTCCTGGTACGCTCGCCAACGACATCCTTCACACAGTAGATAGAAGATTGCGTTGATTACCTCTGCGATCTCCACCTCTCGTGGACGACCACCTGGCTTTGGTGCTGGAATCATCCCACTAATTAATTCAAATTGGTCTGTGGTCAGGTTACTAGGATATGCTTTACTCATTCTGCTCACTTAGCACTACTCATTATCTATCTGTAGTCTATACCGAGTGAGCTTTTTTACCAACTGACTTTTCAAACATCCTCTGCCACTCCAGTTCTCCAGCTCTCTCGATAAATAGGATTTACATGCTATTTCGCATATTTGCCTATTCGGGCTGCTCAATACAAAATGTAAAAGTGTAGTTATTAAGCCACTTCAGTTCTCTCGATCGAGTAAGATTTTAGTGACTTTTTATATAACCTATGAAAATTTGCCCTATGCGGGTATGGTAATTTCTGGATTGAATGAGTTACCTTTGTTGACAACTAAAAGTTAGTCCAGATTGCATCATCATTAATTATTTTTTATTAAATCAATCGAAATAGTAGGCAAACCAAACAGTCAACAAGCCAGAGACATGCGACGCGATTGGGAAGATCGAACTCTCGGACACGATCGTCCCCAAACTCCCCCACCCCAAGGCTGCGGATGTTGTATGGGCAAAGGAGCCGCCATACTGGTTTTAATCTCAGGGGTAAGTCTCCTTTCAACCCAAGTAAATCAGCAAAAATGGGAACATAAACCTGTTCCCCAAGAACAAGTCAATCTTTTTTCTCAAGGAGATGGCAAATAACTATAACAATAAATTAATACTGGAGATTACAAAAAATGCTTCGTTTTTTTAAGTTTGTTGGTTTTGCTATCCTGGGGTTTCTCTACCTAATTTTCTTGGCAGCTAATCCCCAGGCGGCACTTACATGGAGTGCGATTTTCATTGTCCTATATTTGATCGACCGAAAGCAGATAGCAGCAAAGCAGCGTAAACAGGCGATGATTCTTGCCCAAAAGCAAGAAAAGGAGGCAGCAAAGCAGCGTAAACAGGCGATGATTCTCGCCCAAAAGCAAGAAGAGGAGGCAGCAGAGCGGCGTAGACAGGAGGCTCTAGTACGTGAAGCGGCGGAGCAACGTAAGCAAGCGATTGTCTTAGCACGACAACGCAAAGATTTATATGAATACGATCCTTCTATTCAGGAATCGGATAGACGCTCGACAAAAAATATGTGGGAAAATCCCGCACTATGGGCAGAAGCAATCGATGCCCGTTATGGAGTTGCCAAAAAAAATGTACTAGATGCGGAGTTAGTACTTAATGATGATGTAGAACAGTTCGATCGATACAGACGACAATTGCAAGTTGAATTAATACCTAAATATGAGGCTGCAATTAGACCATTTATCGAGGATTTACAGCTTAGAGATGAGGATATTCCAACGCCAAGAGAATTAAAAATTGCGATTGATTTTGTTTATCCTAGTAATTTGCTGCCTAATGTAATTCATCAAGATTTAGCAAGTTTGTCTCAAACTTTTGGGAATAGCCTCAGAAATGTATTGCAGGGCAAAGATATTATGAAGCTTCAGAAAGGAGATATGACTTCTATTGCTATTATGGCAGCATTCGCTGCAATTTCTTACCTGTATACCTTATCTACACAGCGTACAAAACTTGAGAAAGTACAAGCCGATGTCGATAAGCTCTGCGAACAAATTAGCGGAGCGATCAAAACCTATGGTAGAGCCTCGGAGGAAATTAAACATTTAAAATCAGTCCACCAAGTTGCCATCAATTATATGATGCGTTATCTTGACATTGCGCTCGAACTATCCACCCAAGGAAAAACATTCTCCGATCTCCAAGCAGCAGAGCGAAAGGCGATTGAAACTTGTTATCGGGGTGGGCAGTCATTAAAGCAGATAATGAAACAAGACGTAATCAAACCTATTGAAAATACAAATTAGAAAAATATGAACGAAGAAATTGTCCCGAATAAAATTTATGCCGAACTCGTTAATAATCCACAAGTTGCAGAGTATGTTGACTTAGCATTTCAGCTAGCTCCATTGGCTAACCAAGCACTTGAATTAGCTTTTCAAGCTCTTCCATTGGTTAACAAGGGATTGGATTTAGCAGAACAACTGGATCGAGAAAAGACAACTCGATTAGCAATTCAAGAAAATGCCGATCTTCAACGTAGAACGATCGAGCGTCGCATGACGCAGCTTGATGCTGAATTGGAGGCAGATTTAGAGAACAACAAAAACGTTGTTGCTACGAGTATGCGAGTTTTCGAGAAAATGGTTGAAAACGGTCATATCGACCAAGCGATGATTTTACACGAACGAATTATTAGCAAGCTCTCAGGACGTGCGAGTATTGCCGCTGATAAATTCAATCAGAACAATCCTGATGGAGAGGTTAAATTTTACACTACTTAGGAGTTGAACGGTATAGAGCAAACTCGAATAGCATTAGATGGAAGCTGCGTGGTTGCATTTTACAATCAAATTCTCATGGCTTGCACTGAATCGCTCGCGTCTAATTTGCTCTGTCTAGAGGGACAAACGATCGAAACGTTATATTTTAAGTAATTCAATGCTTTAGGCGAGAGGCTTCGCCAACAACATAAAATTGTATGGCTAACAGAGACTACTTCGATGGTATGGATCTAGGTGTGGGTTACAATCCGCTCACTGGTGCGGCTTCCACTTCCTGGGTAGATTTTGGAGAACTGACAACAGCGGGTGGGCAAACTGGGCAAACGGCAGAGTTGCTATTCAAACGGGTGACTTCGAGCGCAGAACTGAGCAAGGTGTTGGGGATGGATGCCGAAGTCAACCTGAGTGCTTCCTGGTTTAAGATCGGCGGTTCTTTCAAAGCCAAGGCTTGCACTGAGTCGAGCCGAAAAATCAACGAGTATTCTACTTTCTCGGTGCTGTATGTGAAAGTACGGGGGATGGCGCAAAATCTTCGCGATGTCGATCTCAAACCCCAGGCGATCGATTTCATTACTAATAAGGGGCTGGAGGCGTTTTTTCGACGAGCTGGTTATGAATATATATCTGGCATCATTCCTGGCGGTGAGTTCATCAGTACGATCGAGATTATTTCCAACGACATCGAAACCAAGGAAAAAATCGATGCTCACCTCAGTGCCCAAATCTCCTGTAGCACTGTAATTCCTAAGATTGGAGCGATAGACGCGAATGCCGAACTCAAATCTAAGTTTGCAGAGTTAGCTAAATACAATAACGTGCGGATTGAAGCGCGATGCTATCGCAAAGGCGGCGTGGGGGCAATTTCGACTACTCCCGAAGAAGCTCTGGAGTACGCTGTCAATTTTCCAGCTTCCGTGCAACAGTCGGCGGATATCTTACAAGTTATTTGCAAGCCCTACCATGAATTAATATCTTTCCCTGACGAGTTTGACACGATCGCGGTAGAACGCCAACAACGGGTGTTGAGAAGCCTCTGGGATCGCTACCAGCAAGTCACCAAATCGATCGCGGATGTGGAATATATTCTCCAGTATCCGATCCAGTTTGATGGGGTGGAAGAAGGCATCCTCAGAGCGGGTAAACAACAGCTAGAACAGCAGTTAGACGAGATTGCCGATCGAGCGATGAATTATGCCAAGAATCCCACGCAGATTCGGGTTGAAGGTAGTGATTTTGCAACTATTCTACTATCCTTGCCACCCCGTAAAATCACGCCCCAGCCCGAACCGCCGCTTCAGACTGAAGATTCGATCGATGCAGTTGCGCTCGAATCCGCTCAAGGGATAGATTATCGCCAACTGCGGGATTTACTCAAAGCTGAAAAATGGCAAGAAGCAGACAAAGAGACACGAAAAGTAATGCTCAAAGCTGTCAATCGAGAAAGTGAAGGCTTTGTGGATGTTGATAGCCTAAAAAAATTCCCATGTCAGGACTTGCGTACAATCGATCGTCTTTGGGAAACTGCGAGTGTAACTGTCTCGGCGATCGATAATGAGGAAGCCCAACGAGCGATTCAAATCGTTCAAGGCTTAACTCGCTGTCTCAACGAAGGCGATATCTACGCCGGACGCGTGACGCGAATTATTCCGATCGGTGCCTTCGTGGAGCTACTACCAGGTAAAGAAGGGATGATCCATATCTCCCAACTGGCCGATTATCGTATCGGGAAGGTTGAAGATGAAGTCGGCGTTGGCGATGAAGTGATCGTCAAAGTTCGTGAGATCGACAATAGAGGTCGCGTTAATCTGACTCGATTGGGCATTCATCCCGATGAAGCTGCTGCGGCGCGACGAGGATAACTCGATCGTCTCGATGTGTAGGTTGGGTATAACAAACATGAAACATAGTAGCTCAACCACCTTCATAGTCATCTTGCACGATCGTTTGAGATGTATCGATCTATGTCTATCCATAGCAAAGCGTCGAATCTGCCAAATCAATTGTTCGATTGCGAATAACTGTAGCAACCTGCAATACTAAATCCTTGAGACCGCAATCATCGCTTTTTTGAGACCGAATTAACTGCAACTATAAGTGCAGTTGAGACCACATTAACTGCAACTGAGACCGAATTAGTTGCAACTGAGACTGCAATCATCCAGTTGAGACCACATTAACTGCAACTATAAACTTAATAATTTAGATCGAGTCTCAGACTCAGATTCACCATCCGATCGACCTGCTAAGTTAATAAACTGGTTGCCATCGATCGAATCTTGACTTAGATAAAATTACCGAGTTGTTTGCCCTGCGAAATGGCGGCTGAACGCTTTGTATCAACTTAATTGGCAGCAGTAAAGAAAACGGACGTTTTCTTTACTGCTGCCCGCCCCAATTTATAGTTGCAGTTAATTCGGTCTCAAATTTAGTATTGCGGGCTGGTTGCATTTAATTCGGTCTCAGTTGCAGTTAATTCGGTCTCAAGCGACCGGATAGTTGCAGTTAATGTGGTCTCAAAATTGCGATGATTGCAGTCCTGAGCGATTAGTATTGCAGGTCGCTACAGGTAGGGGCAATTCATGAATTGCCCCTACCGAGGGTTTCAACGATCGCCTAATCGGTAAATCATACACAAAATCAGCAACGCCGGAAATTTGTCTAAACCAAATCTGCCAACTTACTAGAAACCTTCCCCTGCACATTTTTCCGGCGGTCGTCATAGATCGTCAAAGTTTCCAACTTCGCATGACCGCTCAACAACCTCGCATCCCGCACATTACCATCACTCAAATCCAAATAAGCCGTAATCGAACTATGTCTGACTCGATGCGGCGACATTCTTTTCTCAACATCAGCCCCCTGCGCCAATCGCTCCACCAAATAACCCAAACTTCGCCCCGATAACCGCTTGCCATAAGAACGATTATCCAAAGCAATAAATAAAGGCTCACTCGGTTTTCCAGCCCTGACGAGCGACCATTCATTTAAAGCAGCTCTGGTTTTTACAGCCAAATCGATCGCAATTTTTTGAATCTTTCCCTTCCGCATAATCCATAACTTATCTGACTGAAAATCCTCAGTATTTAGAGCCGTAACTTCACTTCTTCGCAGCGCATTATCCCACAACAATCGCATAATGGCATAATCCCGCTTACCCCCAATTGTCTCGCGATCGATCGCCTCAATCATCACTCGATAAACATCCGGCTCCACCCCAGAAGTATCCCGATACACCTCCACCTTTAAACTCGCCACATCCTCCAAACTAAACGCACACTGACTTAATTTCCGCGCATGATTGACCAATGATTTAATCGCCGCCAATCGCGTATTAATCGTATTTGGCGATAGATTCAGATCTAACAATCGCGCTCGATAACTCAATACCACCGCAATCGCCTGTTCGCTGGGTAAATTCAAAAATTCGCGAATCTGGTGAGGGTTCACCTTAACTCCCGTCATCTGCACAAAAAAGTCATTCAGAGCCGAAGCGTAAGTCCGTTTGGTATGTTCGGAAATCTGAAGTTTGAGAAATTCCGCCCAAATATTATCGTCAGCCACCAACGATCTGGCAATCGAGCCGATTGTCGATTTTGTAGTGTCCTGAAGTGAAGCTCCCTCTGGATCGATCGGTAAGTTAACGAGTGCAAAATTACTATCGGTCACGTTCGATTACCTCTGTCTGAATTAAAGAGTTCAAAACTACTATCGAATGCCACTGCCCAGGTTGTGATTCCGAAAATAGCCATTATCAGAACCAAAATCATCTGGGACTATTTTCGCAGATTTCTTGCCCCCATTACCGATCGTCGATAATCTCGTTTCCAATCGAGCTACCTATAAAGGTAACTATCGGAACTTGAATTTATGCCACCATCGCTGTAAATAATTACCAACTTCACACTTTACTTCACAATATCGATCTATGATTGGAAGTAGGGAACGATCTAAATATCCCTTTCGCTCTAGTCAGTCCTCCATGTCGGCGCAAGTCCCCACAGGCACGTTCACAGTGACTAATCTCAATCCCCTCACCGCCACACCACCGATCGAGGTGCCATTAAAAAATGCGCCCCTGGTCAGAGCGATCGCCCAAGTCCGGTTTCCACCGATTCTATCGATCGAGCAACAGGAGTTTGTCGGTTCCTTCCAAGAGGCAATTCGCGAAAAATACCCGATTTTACAGCCCGTCCAAACCCCTGGTCTACTATTTAACCCTGAAGGTGCGATGCTTGCGCCTACACCTCAAACCATTTGGTGCTTTTGGAGTGCAGATCGAACTTGGCGGATTTCCTTAGCAAGCAGTACCGTGGCGATCGAAACGACTAAATATACCAGTCGCAGTGACTTCCTAGGACGCTTAGAAAGTTTGCTCGCGACCCTCGATCGCTGCTTTCACCCGTCACAGATCGAGCGGTTTGGATTGCGCTATATCGACCGAGTAGTGGGTCGAGAGTTGCAAGATATATCCCTACTGATTAGACCGGAAATGGCTGGCATTGTCTCTAGCGAACTTCAAGCATACATCCATCAAGTTTTGCACGAGTCACTATTTATCTTGCCGTCGGGAGCGGGACAGATCGCGGCGCGATGGGGTACGATTCCTGCCAATGAAACTTATGACCCCTATGAAATCGAGGCTATTGGCGAACGGAGTTGGCTGCTCGATTTAGATATATCAACGGTGAAAGAGCAGGAATTTAAGGTTGAATCCCTGATGCAACAAGCGCACAATTTTACCGAGCGACTTTATACCTTCTTTCGCTGGGTGGTAAATGATGAATTTCTCAGACGCTATGGGGGTGAAGTATGAGTACTCTTTTAGACAAAACGACAGTAATTCGGGACACTGGCTATCGCTATTGGTTAGCTCCCCTCAAGATGACGACTAGTGGGGTCAAACTACCCACGACGATCTCGCCAACACAACCCGCAACTCCACCAGTCCGATTACCACAGCAAGCAGTTAATGAATTAAGAAAGTTGAGTGGGTTAACTTGGGAGCAACTGGCTTGTCTGTTTGATGTTTCCCGCCGCAGCGTGCATTTCTGGGCGAGTGGGCAGCCGCTAGCTGTAGCCCATGAGGAAAAGTTGAATCGAATTTTAGACGCGGTGCAGTATATCTCGCTAGGTAGCGCGAGTCTCAATCGCAGTCTGTTAATGGGACTTGGTAAGGACGGTAGATCTTACCTAGAACTACTAGCAGCGGGGGAATATGCGGCAGTCAAACGGCTGCTCGGTGTTGGCAATGCACACACCAAACCGCAATTAGCACCATTAGCTCCAGCAGCGGACATAACGCTCGTGCTACCCAATCCAGCGGATCTGGTGGATGCCCTGCAAGATCCGATCCATCGCGAGGTTGGCAAGTCAAAATCGGCAAAAAGTGTGAGGAGTCGAAAGCCAAGTGACGATTAACGAACCTAACAGTTGGATTCCAGATACCGATGCCGCTTTAGAACAGTGGTCTCAAGGGGATTGTACGATGGGAGCAGATTGTTGGTTCGTGACTCGCTTCGATCCGCAACGTCCGCTAACACCCGATGCGGCGGACGTTGTAGCTATATCCGCCGAAGCTGACTTAACCGAATCCTCAGTCAGCGGTTTTGTGGTGGTTACGCAAACCTGCGATCTCGTCCGCTCTTGTGCGGAACGTCCCTTCGTTGAGGTCGCTCCGTTGGTCGCAGTTGACGACCAGTATTTACAAGAGATCCAACGCCTGAAAAGACCTCGCTATGCCTATATTGCTGGAGTTGCCGAATTTAATCTCGTAGCGGATTTAGATCGGGTGATGACGGTCGAAAAGGCTGTTGTCGCCAGATGGGAAAGAATATCTGGCTGTCGAAGCGATGCGGATACTCGATTGCTGGGAGAAGCATTAGCCCGAAAACGCAGTCGATTTGCTTTCCCCGATGACTTTAATGAGTTCGCTAAAGATCTGCAAAAGCGAATGCAGAAGCGGCATGATAAAGCTGATGATGATGGTGTGGGTTTACGCGCCCTCCGTGAAATTAGAGTACGAGCCGCACCAGCTTGGGATGCGGAGCAAGTAGAACTCATGTTTTGGTTCATCCGCGCCGAGGCAGATGTTCGCTTTAAAAATAAAGCATGGGATGAATTACTAGGTGAGTGGCTGAAATTACTGCCGCCATCTGGTCGGTTTAGTTCGGTAGATGGAGCGGTAGTATCGCTAGACGATATGACAGCTCAGGAATATCTGCAAAGCGACCGACTCGATCTCGATCGTCTCTCTTCACATTGATCTTCTCCTGAATTATCTTCCTTAAACATCTAAGCATCTAAACATCTAAACATTTATATGTTTAGATGTTTAGATGTTTTAAGCAGTCATCTATTATAGGCATCTAAATGTTTAAGCGTTTAAATGATATAATCAGCTCGGTATCTATAGTTAAAATTGATGATCGTTACTGTTGCCTCATTCAAAGGAGGCGTGGGCAAAACGACAACTGCCCTCCACTTGGCGGCGTACTGCCAGACATTAGCCCCAACATTACTAGTTGATGGAGATCTCAATCGCTCGGCATTAGACTGGGCAAAACGCGGACATCTCCCATTTAAAGTGGTCGATGAAAAAGCTGCTGTTAAATTCGTCCGCAACTACGAGCATATAATTGTGGACACCCCCGCCCGTCCAAATCTAGAGGAGCTAAAAACGATCGCGACTGGTTGCGACTTACTCGTGCTGCCAACTTCCCCAGATGCGCTGGCGATGGGGGCACTGCTGCAAGTCTTAACTGCACTCAAAACACTAGAGACAAATTACAAGATTCTGCTGACGATCGTGCCACCACCTCCCAGCCGCACTGGAATTGAGGCTAGAGAATCGCTCATCGCTGCCAACCTACCCGTTTTCAAGGCTAGTATCCGGCGATTTAGCGTGTTTCAACGAGCGGCTTTAGAAGGGGTATCGGTCAACCAAGTTAAAAACGATTCCAAATCAGGAATCGCATGGCGGTGTTATTCAATGGTTGGTGAGGAGATGATGTCATGAGCAAGAAAAATGGTAGCAGATTCGATACTTTATTTAGTGAAGCTGGAGCTAGTCGGACTGACTTATCAGAAAATGAAACAGAGGAAGTTTTAGAGCTTGGGGCAAAAACTCCATCCTCTAAACAAACTACCAAGAGTACCGATCCTGACTATATTCGCGCCACTATTTACCTCCCTAAAGAGATGCACAGACAAATTAAGGTAGCAGCGATTGTTGAAGAGCGAGAGATGAGCGATATTGTCGCTGAGGCAATCAGTCGATATTTTTCAGGCATCTAAGCATTTAAACATTTAAGCATCTAAATATTTAGATGCTTAAATGTCTATTGGTACTGGTTATGGTGGTTATAGTGGCTATGGTGGTTATAGTGGCTATGGTGGCTATAGTGGTCTTCACTATTGTGGGCAATAGGATCTTTATAAATTTGCAAAGATGACTCTCAACCCAATTTATATAAAAATTGCGGATAGAGCAAAATTCTCAATCACAACTCCCGATGCTGCTTAGCATAGACACTAGAGAGTTAAACATTATGTTTAACAGAATGTTTTTTTGCCTTTTAGCTGATTTAGATTATAATAGTGAGAATAATTTTTGCTGCTCAATAATCAATTAAAAATCGATTAAATGAAACAATTTATTCTCAAAATAAATTAATGCAAAATAGATTAAAGATACACATAAAAATAGCCGCCTAGTTACCTAGAGCGACATTGAGGAATTGAATAATTAATTTTAATACGCTTGTTTCGCCTGCTTCAACAGGTTGAGAAACAAAAAAGATCGAGACCAAAAGTAACTCGATCTTAGCGAAAATGAAGCTAACTGTCCATCCCCCAATCAGCTCAATTTAACGATCGAATCTGGATATTTTTGCTCAAATCGTTACTACAGCTATGTTTGACCTATTTTTGTCAAGCCCAGCGTACTAGCGATCTTGTAGCTATTTATGTAGTTTTATGATTTTTATGTAACTAGACGGCTCCTACCCACCATCAGGAGCCATCATGACCGCATTAATTAACACATTGTCCGCATTGCCTGAAGCTTGGGTATTGACTCCAGTTAATGGTAAAAAAGCCCCATATACCAACGACTGGCAAAGAATTTCGGTTACTCGTGAGGCGATCGCCTC
>CBDFFH010000004.1:0-13883 GCA_965246715.1 Chamaesiphon sp.
TAGATCTTCGGCTGTCAGCCACCAATCGACGGAATGGTTCGCCATAGTCGTAAATGCTGCTTTGTTTTGGAAGGAAAGCCCAGCAATATTGGGCGATTCGGCGGCAATCATCTCGCCATTTACCTTGCCCAAAAGCTGGACGTGACCCATCGGGTAGTTGAAATCTGGCTCACCCCAATAGAAATCATTAATTGCCATTGTCTTCTGAAATACCGTTGGATTTTCTTTCAAACTCAGGCCGATAATGGCTCCATTTTGATGCTTCATTAGATTTCGCCCCACCAAATCCGAACTATTAGCCAATCCATTCAGGTGCTTTTCATTTGCAGAGCGGAGCAGCAAGGCGGCGGAATTAATCGCACCACAGGCAACCACGACAATATCTCCCGAAAATCGGTGCATTTCGCCATCAATTTCAGCCACTACTGCCGTCACCTCGCGACCAGAAGCACTAGTCAGCAACCGTTCCACCTTGGCTTCAGTAATTAAAGTAACATTATCGAATTGCTCCGCCGGACGGATGCAAGTCACATCGGCATCGCCCTTGGCATCCACCAGACAGGGAAATCCATCACAGGTATTACAGCGAATACACTCACTCAACCGCCGATCGACTTCATTGAGTTTAATCGCCATCGGCATGTAAAACGGGTGTAAACCCTTACCTTTTAACGCATCATTAATTTCCTGAATGCGCGGTGCGTGCCCAATGGCGGGAAAGGGATAGGCTCCGCTGGCGGGTGGTTCGGTGGGATCGATCCCATGTTGCCCGTGGACTCCGTAAAGTTGCTCGGCTTGAGTGTAATAGGGTTCAAAATCTTGGTATTTGAGTTGCCAGGATGGTGAGATGCCGCCTTTGTGAACGACTCGATCGAAATCTCGTTGGCGAAGCCTCTCCCCCTGGAGAATCGCGCCACCGGAAGAGGGCACCACCGTAGACTTTGGTATTGCCGCCGACACAGTACCCTACGCCGGGATGCAGTTCGTGTCCTTTCGGGTCGTACCAAACTTCCTTGGTATGGTAGCGGTCTTTTTGAACGACTTGTATGTATGGTGTCCCAGTTGGCTTTCTCTCTGGGTAGAAAGGAACCACGCTCTAGAATGAGGATTTTCTTACCCGTGGGTGCGAGGTGGTAGGCACGGGTGCCGCCACCTGCACCCGTGCCGATGATGATGAGGTCGTAATGAGTAGTGGTTGTCATGGTTGTCTCCGGGGGATTGTGTGGAGTTTTAATTGCTTCGCAGCTATACTTTAAAC
Source organism: Chamaesiphon sp. (assembly GCA_965246715.1). Classification (GTDB taxonomy): domain Bacteria; phylum Cyanobacteriota; class Cyanobacteriia; order Cyanobacteriales; family Chamaesiphonaceae; genus Chamaesiphon. Next base: position 1,259 of record CBDFFH010000004.1, read on the forward strand.
GGTCATAACCTGAGCTTTGTCAAAATGCTGAAAGCGGAGTGTGAGCAAGGAATCAAGCTCTTTTTTATGTTGCAGATGAGCATCATTTAGACATTCAGAGATGGCTGATGAGAACTGAGTAAAATCCTCATAATACTTGCCATATAAACATTTCTTTTTAACAAACTTCCAGAGCCTTTCAATCAAATTTAGATTGGGCGAATAAGTCGGCAAGTATAGTAATTCTATTTCCAAGGATTTAGCTAAATCTTGGACAACTCGACATTTTTGGTATCGAGCATTGTCTAAAACCAGAGTAATGGGAATGCTCAGTCCTAGGTCAGCTAATTTTTGCAGAAGTTCACAAATCTGAATAGCAGTGATATAGCTGTCATTAGTAACCAAAATAACTTCATGAGTAATGGCATTTAATGCTCCCAGCACATTGAACCGTTTTCTCCCTGAAGGTGACTTAATAAACAGCCGTTGAAAACACCAAATCATCCCCAAAAAAGCTCCCATGACAAAGTGAGCCGCATCCACGAAGAAAACCGCTCTTTTTCCTTGTCTTGCCTCTTCTAACCTGGGTTCTAGCTTATTTATTTTATATTCTTCCTGTTCATCGGGATCTGCTTTAGAAGGAATAGCCCCAACTTTCAAACATCGCATCCCTATTGATTTCAGGAATTTTTGGATCTGGGTTGGACTGCGTTTAATTCCGGTAAGATTTTCAATCTGATTTACAGCTTCATTTATGGTAGCTGGAGGATTCAATTTCAAATACTCTTTGATAGTTGTCTGATGTAATTTTAATTCACTTTTGGGTTGATAAAAGTTAATTTCTTTGAGTTTTTCTATACCACCAGCCTGATATTGTTGACAATATTTTCTCAATGTATTAGGTGAAATGTTTGCTAGCCTACAAATCATATTTAAAGGTAAGTTTTGACTTTTAAGCCATAATACTTCCATCTTCAACTGGACCCTGGGATGAGGATGGTGAAATCTTTCATAATTTAATATTTCTCGATCTTCTTCCGTAAAGTTTAGATTGCTCATCCCTCAAGCTCCACTTTTTCCTTGACTTTACTAGACTATCATCTCTTCGATCGCCGATGCTCAAGTTATGCCCGTGTAAAGTATAGTATGTCGATCTCCCGATCGGGCACCCGTCCAAAATCCCCTCCAAGGAGGGGTTCCCGATAGGGCGTGGGTGAGGGGCTGGGGGTGGGTTCTAGGGGCTACGCTACAGGATTTCACAACTATCTAGCTTTCCTGAAATTCGTCATCGGTAGTGGTAAGTTCGTATTCTGCCGATCGCGCTCGGCGGCGACTCATTTTCTGGGCATAAGCATCGTAGGCAATGCACATCCAGATGAGAGTAATAAAAAGGATGTTTTTGTTAAAGCTTTCAGCGGCATTGGGGAACAGGCTACCAGCAGGGATAATGCCGAATGCTAGCACGATGCTGAAGGTCATTAACATTAGTAGCAAACCCGTCCATTTGACCCATAAATTCAGGGCAAATAAGGCTCCCAACACAATTTCAGCAAGTGGTAATAACCAGGCATAGGGAATGGCAATAATTCCTGGCAACGGGCCAACTCCTTCCCAGCCCCTGGGGAATGGCCCCCATAACTGAAGTTTTTGGGTGAGAACTGTTTGATAAAATCCATTTTTAATGCTGAAGTTGAGGTAGTTGGAAATACCAGAAAGAAAGAAAAAGATGCCGAGGGTAACGCGATTGACGGTAACGGCGGTGTTGAGATTAAATAGAGATTTCATGGTGGTATCATCCTGCAAAAATAAAATGATTTTGGATTTTGGGTTATTTGGTAGGAACTTGCTGATTTGGAGCCATCCGATCGAGTAATGTCGGCATTCCCGTCGAATTCATCTGCTGTTGAAACTGCGTCGGTTGCGCGGCACGCCATACTAGTGGGGTCGCAATTAGGAGACTAGTCGCGATCGTCGCCATGCCAGACAGCAACGGGGTTTGACCCAGTCGTTTGGCTCGAATGGGGCGATGACGCTGGAAGATTTCATCAGTCAGCCAATCAGCAGTCACCTTGACGTTATGCCGCAGATTTGGCAGTAACTCTAGATAAGTCCCCGTGCGAATCAGATGTCCTGGTTGACCCTCGATCTTCAACTTGTCGAACAGGTTGGCAACACCATCATTCAGCCCCAATTTCATTAAAGTGCCGCGCAGATGAACGTTAGCTGGGAGTAAGGCATTGCCCTCTTCCAGCTCCAGCAAATTTTGAGCGATCGCTTTGCCTTGTTGATAGGCTACTTGGGCGGTAGATGGTTGAGGATCGGTATCGCTAGTGGCACAATCTCCAGCGGCAAATACCTCTGGAAAGTCGGGCAATTGCAACGTCGGCTTGACGAGCAATCTTCCTCGGCGTTGGCGATGTTCTGGTTTAACTGGTAACTCCATCAGCAAGGGATTTGGCGCGGTGCCAGCCGTCCAGGCGATCGTGCCAGCTTTAAGGGAATGCCTGCGTTCGCCTTTGGTGAATTCCACCGCATCGGGATGAATGGCGGTGACAGCGGCATCAAATAGTAATTCCACCCCGCGCTGACGCAGCGATCTCTCGGCACTGCACCGCAAGCGGCTATTGACATCGCCTTTGAGCAGTTCGCGGCTGCGGTTAATCAGCACCACCCGCACTTCATCAATATCGCCACCCAAATCTTCGTACCACAGGGGCAGTAAATCGCCCAGGGTCAGGGCTAGTTCGATCCCCGCAGGCCCCGCCCCGATAATTGCGACCGTTAGCAATGGGCAGCGTTCTTTGGGATCTGGAGTTTGAGCCGCCCTCCGTAATTGAGCCTGCAATCGATCGCGTAAGGCGATCGCCTCGGCTCCAGAAGTTAGCGGTAGTGCATATTCTGCCGCACCAGGCGTATCAAAGTAGGTGGTCTTGCTGCCCAATGCCAGCACCAAGTTACCGTAAGCATAATCTCGTCCAGAAGTCAGCAAAACCCGCTTATGGTGCAGATCGATCGCCTGAACGGTATCTTGGACAAATTTAACCCCCGATCCGGCTAGTAGGTCGATATAGCGGGGATAAACTTGTTTTGCGTGCAGTTCGCCACTGAGCAATTCATAGAGGAGTGGCTTGAAACTAAATCGATCGACACGATCGATTAACACAATCGGGTGTTGGTAGTTCTGGTGGCTCAGATGCAGGGCGGTAAATAACCCTACGAAGCCACCTCCCAAAATGATGGTTGGATTGGATGTTTGGTGCATAAGTCGATCGGTAACAACAGCATTTAAACCTGCTCTTAGTATCGATCGGGCATCTTGACGGTGAATGATTTTACGCTAAACATTTGCTGAGAAAATCGATGGAATCTGCGATCGATTTTTCATCGGTTTCTCACGGAAAACTCAGATTGTTTGTTTATGATTACTGTGGATAATAAATACCAAATCCGCTTTACCCAGACTTCTTTTGCTAGCGAAATCTCGTCGCCCTCACCCTGCCCTCACCTGCGGCTCTGGCTCCCCTCTCCCAAGATTGGGAGAGGGGTTGGGGGTGAGGGCAAGATTAGTAGGTTATACCAAATCGCGAATATTTCTCTCCCCCTCCACCCCACACTCCCCATGCCCACTTTCCCCCAACAACTAACAAAAATCACCAACCGCATTCCTGGACAAATCTACCTCTGGCTGGCTGTGCCAATCTTCGGTGCTTCTAGTGCCGTCACCCGCAAGATTACCGAGATTGGTGCTGAGAATTTCGTGGGTGGACACAACCCGATCTCACTGTGTAACGTGTTGTTTGTGGGGAATCTCTGTGCGTTATTGGTACTATGCGCGATTCATAGACAGCAGTGGCATCGCAACACCTTGCGGCAAATATCCCGACGGGAGTGGTTCGGGTTGGTAGTTGTCGCGATTTTGGCGGGCGCATTGGCTCCAGGCTTAATCTTTCAAGCACTTGCTGTAACTCCGGTCACAAATGTGCTGCTGGTGAGTCGATTAGAACCACCGTTAACGATCGCTTTATCAATTTGGCTATTGCGCGAGCGAGTCAACCGCTGGGAATTTATGGGGGCGATCGTCGCCTTTATTGGCGTTACTCTGACCATTGTGCTGCAACCTGCTAGGGCAACTACGATGTCAGCAACCGGATTTCAATTTGGGCTGGGTGAAGTGCTGACCGGATTAGGTGCGATCGCCGTAGCTATTGCCACAATTGTTGGTAAAAAGTGGTTGTCTGAAGTGCCATTAGGCATCTATAACATCATGCGGACGGGGTTAGGCACGATCGTCTTTTTTTTCGTGGCATTGGGACTATATGGACGCGCTCATTTTGCGGAGGTACTCTCCCCGTTTTTGTGGCAGTGGATGCTGTTGTACGGCACAATTATTGTTGTTGTGGGGCAATCGTTTTGGAATGCTGGTCTTCGCACCTCATCGATCGCGACCGCAACTATTATTGGTTCCTTTACGCCGATTATCGGGATTTTAGCCGCCTATTTTATTTTAGGGGAAGTGCCAACATCAGCCCAATACATTGGGGGAAGTGTAATTTTGCTGAGTCTATTTTTAAGTCAAGTGGGAATTAGTAATCGCACAGATTGCCGTAAAATAGTCAATTCTGTGGGTGTGGAACAATCGATCGAATCCAGAATGGGATTCAAAGGGTTTTAGCAAGGATTAAGAATTACAAGCAAAGCTTTATTTGTTAGCAAGAAAAATAGAAAATTGAGGTTACTATCGAATTTCTTGACCGATCGATTGTTATGATTGCCGTTCTTGGTTATCAAGCTATTGAAAAACTCTACGAAAGCTCTCGATCGCTGATTTATCGAGCGCGGCGCAGTGTCGATCTCACTCCTGTCATCCTGAAAATGTTGAGACAGGAGTATCCATCACCCCAAGCGATTGCCAGGTTTGAGATGGAATACGATATCCTGCGGAGCTTGAATTTGGCTGGTGTTGTTACCGCTTATGGGTTGGAAACTTTTCAACAGAGCTACTTCATCGTGCTGGAAGATTTTGGTGGAAAATCTTTGCGATCGTGGTTATCCGATCGAACTTTTAACCTAGCAGAATTTCTCCAATTCCCAGTCCGCTGTCGGATTTGGTGATGAAGTTGTTGGCAAAAAATGCCGAAGATCGCTATCAAACTACTTTGGGTATTCAAGCAGATTTGCAAGCCTGTCTCAGCCAACTTCAGCAAACCCAAGCGATTACCGATTTTGCGATCGGTCGTGGGGATATTTCTAGTACTTTACAAATTCCCCAAAAACTGTATGGCAGAGAACAGGAAGTACAGCAATTATTAGCTGCGCTGGAGCGAGTTGGTAGTGAAGATTGTCAGAGCGAACTGATGTTAATGTCTGGCTATTCGGGGATTGGTAAAACTACATTAGTCCGAGAATTATATCAACCAATTACGCGCCAACGTGGATATCTTATTACGGGTAAGTTCGAGCAATTGCAACGCAATCTGCCTTATTCGGCAGTAATTCAGGCATTTCGATCGCTGATTAAACAACTATTAACTGAAACCTCAGCCCAACTCGAGCAGTGGCGATCGCGATTGTTAGCAGCTTTAGGTGACAATGCGAGGGTGGCGATCGATATTATTCCCGATCTGGAATTGTTAATTGGCGAACAACCAAAAGCGATCGATTTACCACCTGCGGAATTGCAAAACCGATTTCATATGGTGTTAGAAAAGTTTATTGGGGTATTTACTCAATCTGTTGTCACTGACGATCTGCAAACCATTTATCCGCTGGTAATTTTTCTAGACGATTTGCAATGGGCAGATCGAGCATCCTTGCAATTAATTCAACAATGGCTAACCGGATTTAACGATCGACATTTGTTGGTAATTGGGGCTTATCGAGATAATGAGGTCGATGCTACCCATCCATTAATGCGATCGATCTCGGAAATTCAGCGTTCTGGTGGGACGGTGCATCAAATTGAATTACCACCGTTAGGATTGGCGGATCTGCATTGTCTCGTTCGAGATACGTTCCATTGCGATTCCGAATTATCTTTGGCTTTAGCCCGATTGACACTAGAAAAAACCAATGGTAATCCATTTTTTATCAATGAATTTTTGAGATATTTGAATCGAGAAGGAGCGATCGAATTCGATCTCGATCGAGGTAAATGGCAGTGGGATTTAGAGCAGATTCAGACAGCGCGACTATCCGATAACGTTGTGGAATTGGTGACAATGCGACTGCAACATCTACCGATCGAGACTCAACGAATTCTTTCTTTAGCAGCTTGTATCGGCAGTCAATTTAATCTCATAACTCTAGCAGTCGTTCGCGATATTCTAACTCAAAATGATTCTGAATCTCTCTCGGAAACCGTCGATACTTTACACATTGCTGCCCAAGAAAACTTAATTACACCCCTCAGCGATGACTATAAATATCTTAATACCAATACTCGATTAGCCGATCTAAATTTTGATGTTAGTTATCAGTTTTTACACGATCGCATTCAACAAGCTGCTTATGGTTTAATTTCAAGCGATCGACAAGTTGAATATCATTTGGAAATCGGGCGATATTTACAACGATCGACTCCTATAGGACAGTTAGAAGATCGAATTTTCGATATTATCGACCATCTCAATCTCGGTGCAAATTTGATTGCAGATCGGTCTCAAAAGCATGAGTTGGCGCAACTAAATTTAATCGCAGGTCGCAAAGCAAAACTAGCAATCGCTTACGAACCTGCGGTCAGATATCTCACCACAGGATTACAACTTTTGACAGAATCTAGTGAGCATCTCAAGAATACGATTCCGGCATTATTAGAAGGCGTTAAAAGCGGATTAGAAACAGGTTCGCTCGAATATGCTGGCTACAATGCTTTGTATTTTTGCGACCACCTATTCTTTACTAGCGAACCGTTAGCCGTCGTTTTAGAACAGCAGACTCAGCAACTATAATCGATGCGAAAGCTCAGACAAGATGTGCATATTTCTTACCTGAAAATTTGGCGAATTCTGCTGTTAAAGTTACTCGAAGCACCGCAAACTGACTGGCAATTTTGCGACGAGATTTTAAATGAAACTGAATTACTCAATTGGTCGATCGCTGCCGACAAGCAAATGTTTGTATTTGCGGCTTATTTAAGTCGATCGATCTGGTTTTATACGATCCAAGATTATCAACAATCGATCTATTGTGCCCGATTAGCCACAGAATATCAGAGTGGTGTGGTGGGGTTGGTGATGGATGCCGAGCATACATTCTATTATGCATTGGCTCTGTCAGCTTATCTATCTGAAAACCCACAAATCGAGCAGTCACAATCTTTAGCAGCGATCGCCAAACATCAAGAAAAACTCCGCCAGTGGTCGATTCATGCACCGATGAATTATCTCCATAAATTTCATTTAGTAAAAGCAGAACATTACCGAGTTTTGGGTCGAGATCTAGCAGCCGCCGATGCTTACGATCGAGCGAGCGATCGATCTGGCTCAAGCACATGAATATCTCCACGAAGAAGCCCTCGCCAACGAACTCGCAGGCAGATTTTATTTGGCTAAAAGCAAACCCAAAATCGCTCGCGCCTATTTATTAGATGCACGATATATTTATCTTCGTTGGGGTGCAACTGCAAAAATTAACGATCTCGCTCGACGTTACCCACAATTCTTAGATCGTTTACCAGAAAGAATCGCAACTGTTACTAATAGCCAACCTTCCACTTCTACCACCAGCAGTAATGAAACATCCACCCTCGATCTGGCAGCTTTAATGAAAGCATCTCAAGCACTTTATGGCGAAATTGTGCTAGATAAATTGTTGAGAAAATTGATGACAATCCTGATGGAAAACTCTGGCGCACAACGCGGCTGCTTGCTGATCGATCGCCATGATAAGATCCATATTGCAGCAACCGCTGATGTCGAGCAAAGCGGTGAATCGGTGTTACTTACAATTATACTCGACAGCGAAACAGCCCAAGATCGAATTGCACTGTCGATCGTCAACTATGTAGCACGAACTCAATCAAATATCGTCATCGATCGAGCCACCCAAGATTTACAGTTTAACCAAGATCCCTATATTCAAAAACATCAACCCAAATCCATTCTTTGTACCCCCTTAATTTACCAAGGTAAACGATTTGGGATTCTGTATCTAGAAAACAACTTAACCCCCGCTGCTTTTACCCCAGAACGATTAGAAATATTGCAATTTCTCTCCACCCAAGCCGCAATTTCCCTCGACAATGCTCAACTCTATCATCAACTAGAACTACGAGTCCAAGAACGTACCCTAGAACTCACCCAGACAAACGATCGACTTCAAACTGAAATCTTAGAACGCCAACGCTCCGAACAAACCCTCCGGCTGATTGTGGAGGGCACAGCGGCAGTTACCGGAGCAGACTTCTTTCGATCGCTAGTTCAGACTCTAGCCCAAGCTCTCGGCGTGCGTTACGCCTTCATCAGCGAGTGCTTAGATGCCCTACCCACCCGCGTTCGCAGCTTTGCCTTTTGGCAGGGAACTGATTTTGGCGAGGAGTTCGAGTACGATTTAGCTGGCACACCTTGCGAACGAGCGATCGAAAGTGGCGGCTTCAAGTGTTTCCCCGCCCAGATCCAGAGCTTGTTTCCCGCAGAAAAAGCGGAATTTGAGGCAATGGAGGCACAAAGCTACGCCGGAATTGCCTTACTCAGTTCGACTGGCAACCTCTTGGGGCATTTAGCCATATTAGACGACAAACCGATCGAACTGGAATCCCGGATTCAGGCAATTCTAGAGATTTTCGCCGCCGCCGAAATGGAACGCCAGCAAGCCGAAGATGCCCTGCGAGTTTCCGAAACCAAATTCGCCACCGCCTTTCGCTCCTCCCCCGATGCCATCACTATTAGCACCCTCGACGATGGTTGTTACGTCGAAGTCAACGAGAGTTGCTTACAGATGTTGGGCTATCGCCGCGAAGAAATCCTCGGACGCAGTGCCCTAGAGCTAGGAATTTGGGCACATCCACTCGATCGAGAACACATCAAACAACAGTTACAATCCCAAGGCACAGTCACCAATCGCGAGATCGAATTGCGCCGCAAATCGGGTGAGATTTTCCCCGCCCTCTTCTCCGCCGAAGCCATCCAACTAGAAGATGAACCCTGCATCTTATCCATAGCCGCTGACATTACCCTCCTCAAACAAGCCGAAAAAGCCTTAGCCAGACTAGCCGAAATTGGCGAACTAGCCGCCACGATCGTCCACGAAGTCCGCAATCCCTTAACCACAATTTTAATGGGTTTAAATGCCTTTAAAAAGCTCCAACTAGCCGATCGATTTCAAGAGTATCTAAACTTATCCTTAGACGAAGCCGATCGATTGCAACGCTTACTCAGCCAAATCTTACTCTATTCCAAACCCCAAACACTCGATCGATCTCAACTAGAACTCAACACCTTCATCGCCGAAACAGTCAATACCTTACAAACCATCCCTGCCGCTTCAGGCAAACATCTAAACTTTACACCCCTTCCCGAACCCATCAATGTTTTCGCAGATAAAGATAAGTTAAAACAAGTAATCATTAATTTAGTCACCAATGCCTGCGAAGCCGTAGATCCAGGTGAAGTCATTACTATTAACATTCAAGCAAGTGAGAATCAACGAGTTTGCATTCAAATTCACAATGGCGGTACGCCGATTCCTGCCGATGTTTTACCACAGTTAACTAAGCCGTTTTTTACCACTAAAGCAAGTGGTACGGGGTTGGGACTCGCGATCGTTAAACGGATTGTGGAAGCTCATGGTGGTGAGTTTAGTATTGAGTCGGGGGAGGGAATTGGATCGATCGTTACAGTGAAACTTCCGTTGGTGTTATTCTAGAGCGATCTATGCAGAAAGTTTCCTTGTCATAAATATTTAAACTACTCTTTGGGTATATTAAATAATAAATCTGTGCTAATGAAGGATATAGCATATGAAGATTACTGCTGACGAGTTTTTTAGTCGCTACGCTGATGGAGAGCGAGATTTTTTCGGAATAAAACTTGTTAATGCTGATTTGAGCAGAGCAAATTGGGCAGATCCCAATCCAGTTGGACAAACCATTACTGGTAGCGTCTTAGGCGAAGGTGATTTTAGCGGTACGGACTTTAGAGCGAATGATATGCGAGGCTGTAATTTTAGTGGTTCTAAGCTAATTGGTTGCCGATTTGACAGAGCTGACTTGACTGGGGGGTGCTTCGATCGTGCAGATTTGACTAACGCTTCTTTTGTTGGAGCTAACCTTTCTCGCGCAGAAATGATTGAAGCGAATATTACTGGCGCAGATTTTACAGGAACCGATCTGACTGGTGTAACATTGCCCTCATCTGAAATCAGTGATGTTGTTTGGGATGAAAGTGATGCGGTTAAAAGCTGGGTAATTCAAACAATTCAGTACTACCGAAAAATCGACTTTTTCACCCAATACATTGCGTTATCAGATGAAGAACTCACAAATACAGTAAAGCATTTGTGTCGGAAAGAAGCACATATTACAGGCGGAAACTTTGATGCTAGAGGTGATTGGGAGGTGATTCGCTACGATCGACAGCGAATTATCGAGAAATCCCTTGATGGAATGTACGGCGACGATCCTGGCGAGTACAATTTTGAGGCTTCTCTTGAGACTCTACAAGCGTGGATAAATATTTCTCGTGGTACGTTTCAGCCTGAGAATATCAGAAATGTTGACGAGTACTTGGTGGAATTTACACTCAACGACTCTTTTTATACACTGAACCCTTGGGAAGATCCAAATCAACTTGCTCCACAAATCAATTCTCTAATTGCACAAACAGGTTATCAGTTTGAAGTTTGGAATCTCTATCCAGATTGTTTGATTACTGTTCTCACAAGCGAAGAAAAACAGAGGCTCCAATCTGAAAAAAATTGGACTTTTTCAGACTAAGATATGTAAAGAAGTATTGAATATCGAGTAAAGTGGGGTGAAGGAGTACTCACTATCTAGGTTTTGTATAATCATAATATTTCGATGCTTATGTAGATCTACTTAACCTCAGTTCGGGGTAAGGATATACAAACTCAATGATTTCTTGCTCCGCACCAGCACCGCCCTCAAATGAATTTGGGGCTAATAGAAAAAGTCTATTTCAATGGACTCTCTGAAAATCTGGCAGTTCTCTTTAGAGAACTTTTGCTATTAGCCCGAACTTATAGTTCAGGGCGGTGCAAGAACGGAGCAGATCGATTGTTCCGTTCTCGCACTCAGGTTACTTACTGATTCGGCAGGTTTTGCTTTCTGTAATAATCTCGATCACTCTCGATCTCGTAATTCCACATTGACTCGATCGATTATCCTGACTTGGAATTCGCGATCGTCAAACGGATTGTGGAAGCTCATGGTGGAGAGGGGATTGGCTCGATCTCTAAAGTACAACTGCCAATCGAAGTTATCTCAATCTAGAATAACTACGCAGCTTCGATATATTCACAAATAGTCGTCGGTTCTGGAATGAGTAAACCTTCTAATTGCAAACCTTCGAGATGAAATGAGATTGCGGATTGGATTTGTGCTGATACTTCTTCAATAGTTGAACCCGTAGCAATACAGCCAGGTAGATCTGGTACATAAGCCGAATAATTTGTTGGTGTTTTTTCAATAATTGTCGCGTAACGCATTAATTTGATTCCTCTGAATTGTCTTCTGCTGTAATTTCTGGTTCCGAGTCAGTTTCTTCGACTTTATTACCTTTGAGTTGTGCCTGTTTTAAAATGCTATTTGCTGTCCCACTGCCTAGATCGTCCGATAGTTTACCTGCAATTGTCACCAAGCCAGATTTAATCGGATGTTTGTACTGTCGATGACTTCCACGAGTCCGTACTAAATACCAACCATCATTTTCAACGATCGAGATTGCTTCTTTAACCTTCATGTGGCACTCGTTGGCGTAGCCTCCGCTTTGCGGAATCGATTAACTAGTTTTTTTACTTTTGCTTAATACGGTGCAACTTTTGCTGCCGAATTAGTTCATCAAATTTAGCTATTACTTCTTCCATTTGCAGATCGACTTCCTCAAAACTTAATCGAGCTTGTCGTAAATTATCGAGCAGTCGGCGATCCACCGATGGATCTGGCATTGTAGGTTGCTTTTTCAGCATAAGTTAAACTCTTGAATAATTTCTTGGTTACTCCGGTTTAAAGCTGGAATTTTTTGTTCTGTACTTTGGGCTGTTTCTAAGCTTAGTGTTGCCATGCACGATCAGTCATTCCTATTCTATCATACCTGAAATTGATGCGGATTCTCAGACTTGTTGGCAGAGTATCTCCTTCAGGAGAATCGATTCTCCTGAACTACAATTTGCGATCGTTAAACGAATTGTGGAAGCTCATGGTGGGGAGTTTAGGATTGAGTCGGGGGAGGGGATTGGCTCGATCGTCAAGGTGAAAATCCCGATCGAGTTGGCAGAACTGACACTACGCGATCGAAATAGCTTGTTCTAGTTGGGAGCATCCCACTTTTTAAAATTCTCAAAGAGAAAATAGGCACGATCGCTGAATAGCCTGATTACTGGTTCTTGATACTTTATTCTACAAACAATTAATAAAAAGTGGGATGCTCCCGTTCTAGTTCCAGTATTGAGATGGCGATATAATGTATATATC
>CBDFFH010000005.1:0-375147 GCA_965246715.1 Chamaesiphon sp.
TCCCATCGATGCTCGCTGTCGCTTGATATTGCCAGTAGTTTTTGGCACTCCGCTTAATATTGAGAATGCAAATCTGATGACCCTCAACTTGGCGACAATAATCAGCACTAGCAGGTAAAGTCACGCTCGAAAAACATACCAAGAGCGATATAACTAATTTAATTAAAAATTTAAACATCCGCCCTGACTCAAAGGATCGAGATAAAGTAATAATTTGAGTACGATTATAACGGCTTTTGCGTAGGAATACCTACCGCTCGTGGATAATATGGATGCGTAGCAGCAGTTTTTTGCAGCCAAATACAGTGACGGATACTATTACTAAGTGGGGTAGTAAATCGATCGGTTTTCAGTACTTCGCCGCCTAATTTTGCCACAGCCAACTCCAAACTACTGGCTTCTTCCTCCGTCCAATTACCACGATAGAGGATTGCCAGCCCACCAATTTTAACCAATGGGAGCGCATATTCAGCACAAACATTTGCATTAGCTACCGCGCGAAGGTAGCGCCAAATCGTAGCGATGGCGATGCTGAGATTGTTGTCCTAAATCTTCGATGCGATTGACGAGGGGATGGATATTCGTTAATTCGAGTTCGGGCGCGATCGATTGGATGAAACCAATCTTTTTGGCAGTAGAATCGACTAAGGTTAGCTCCCAATCATTTCTAGCGATCGCCAGCGGCAAACCAGGGAACCCAGCGCCAGTCCCAATATCGACAACTTGGAGCGACGCAGAGTCGGTAATTAAATTTCCCACCCCTCGGAGAGAATCCCACAAATGTTTTTCCCAAAATTCTTCCGGATCGGTAATTCTGGTGAGATTAAGATTGTGATTGGCAGTAACTACTGCTGTATATAAAAATTGTAATTGCGATCGCTGGCGATCGGTGGGAAACCAATCGATCGTTTCTTGCCAAATTGTATCTAGGTTTGGCAAAGAGTCAGCATTAGAAATTGAAGGCGAGTTCATGTGTGGGAGTTAATGTTAAACAGTGGCATGGTAAAGGCACCCCTACGCATCATTTCTAGATCCAGCAACGCCAGGTAATTTAACTACCAAACTAGCAGGATCGACGGCTTTTAATTGTCCTCGATCGATCTGCCAACATTTATCGGCAATTGCCAATAAATCCCCAGCATCATGAGTGACGATCAACAGCGTCCATTCCTGTTTGAGTCGAGCGAGCAACCCGACCAACTGCTGTCGCATCGACCAATCTAAGCCTGCTGTCGGCTCATCTAGCAATAGTAAATTGGGTTGGCGGATTAATTGAACGGCGAGGGCTAGTCGCCGCTGCTGTCCGCCGCTGAGGGCATGCGGCGATGTCTGCAATGGGATACCGGATAGACCGACCGAACCGAGGGCACTTTCGACCCGTTCGGTACCTAATTCGGGATGTCCCAACCGCAACTCTTCCAACAGCGAATTAGTACAAAAATGACGTTCGGGAAATTGAAAGACCAAGCCACCTAATTGTTGCAGCAATTCGGTATTTAAGACCCGATCGCGCCAATATACACCCCCACTAGTCCCACTTGCCAATCCTGCCAAAATTTCTAAGAGGGTACTTTTGCCCGAACCACTCGGCCCGATAATCAATCCTAATTGCTGGGGTGGTAGCTCTAAGTTCAGATCGGTGAGAATCGCTCGCTCGCTAGCTGGCGGATGATAAGACAGATGTTTGAGTTTGAGCATGGGAATCGGTCTAAAATTCTAACTTGACAGCCATCGAGCGGAACATTGGGGATCGAGTCGCGTCCAAGCTATCGTACATTAGGTACGGGATCGATCGGGATCGGTCAGCTAAACTCGATCGCAATCGAGCGGCCGCAGAAAATCAAGCAACTTAACTGAGAATGGGTCGCGATTGTCAACTCGATCCGAGCTTTATTCTAGCCTGACAATTATCGCTCCCAACAATTTTTAGCATCCTGCTACACATTCGTTACTAAAATAAGATAGCTCTAGATATTGCAGTCTAACACTCTTAATAATCCCTCGTTCCTCAGTTATGAACTTTAAGTTATCCGCTCGCACGCTTTTGGCTTTAGCTACTGGTGTCACTCTAACTCAATCAGCGATCGTGGCACCGATCGGACACTTCAATCCTACTCTAGCACCAGTAGTCGCTATCCCCAAACCAGCGGCCAAGCCAACCAAGCCCAATAGCAACATGGTGTTTCCAGCCGTTGGGAGTAAGGTAAAAGCTGGTTTTAATATCGAAAAAGCCAAAGAAGCGATGTTTCGAGATGGTGACTATGTTAAAGCCAAAGAGTATCTCACCGCCGCGCTGAAGACCGACCCGAACGAACCATTAACATATGCAATGAACACGCTGTATCCATTTAGTTCGGGGGAGTTTGACAAAGTTAAAGAATATGGGGAGAAAACTACTCAAGCTGCCGAAAAATTAACAAAAACCAATCCGCTGCGGGGAAATTTGTATCAGGGTGTGGGTCTGGCAATTTTGGGTGCCTATGAAATGAAGAAGGAAAATGGTGGTGCTTTAGGTGCTTTGAGCAAGCTCCAAAAAGTATTTGAGTACATGGATAAAGCCAGGAAAATCGATCCGAATAATAATGAACTAAATTTACTTAAAGGATACATGGATCTGCTTTTGGCAGTCAATGTCCCATTTTCTGATACCAATCAAGCGATCGAGCAATTGCAAAATGCCGAGCCAAAATATCTTGCATATCGAGGTATCTATATCGGCTATCGCGATCTCAAAGAGTATGATAAGGCGATCGAAGCAATTAATAAAGCAATCCAACTCGCCCCAAACAATCCAGAATTGACCTATTACAAAGCCCAGATTTATGCTATTCGGGGCAGAGAAAAGAAAAATGAGAGTGACTTGAAAAAGTCGATCCAACTCTTTGAAACTGCGTATGAAAAACGCGATCGCTTATTACTTTCGACGCTCGCACAAATTCTCTCCGAGCGCTGTCAAGCCAAAAGTGCCTTGGCAAAGACAAATACCGATGCTTGCTGGGCATTTGAAGCAGATCTCAAAAAAGATAACCCCCACTTAGTTGTCGGACTGACTAAGTTACCCCCTTTAAATTAACATCAACCGATCGATCCGACGATCGCAGCTTTTGCGAATAAAACGATGCGGATTCTGTCCCTTGCGTACACTCCTGCGTAAACTGAATCAAGTGATGTGCCACCATGCCAATGTGAATCACCTGCTCGATCTCAGTTTTCTGGAGTGCTGGCGCTGCCATCTGCCAGAACGTTTTGCGATAGTCACTCAATAGTCCCACACGGAAGAAAATTTTTGCTAACATCAGCAATCCGCGCCGAATTTGCGCTGGACTCAGGGTGAACGCATCAAAACAGGATTTATTTCGATCGAGAGCCACTAAAATAGGCGATTAATGATATTCGATTGCTTAACTACAATTACGACAATATCAATAAAATCGAAACCAAAGACGAGGTTAAATTAACTCAATTTAGTCCGGCAAAAGTGCGGCTAAAGATATTTAGCCAAATTCATACTCTGGGGTTAGTTAAATTTAGGCTAAAATAGCCTCTAGAAGTTCGCGCGAATATTCTTCATCAAGGCTCGCAAGAAATCGCTTCTTCCTAACACTTAGTTTTCGACTCTTGTTCTGACTCATTATATTAACTGCTATATGTCTTAAAACAGCAAAATTAGCTGGAGCATTATCTTTTCTAATTCGACTAATGTCTTCTTTGAAAATAACATCAAGTACCCAATGGAGTGAATTTTCTATCGACCAATGACCTCTGATTGCTTCTGCTAGTTTTTCAACATTATCTTCTAAGCTACTGATGAAATAACGAGCTTCTACGCTGGTTTTTTCATTGACAACTCGAACTGATTCTACCATGCAAATACTAGTCAGATTTTGCCATTTTAGCAATGGATCTATTGATGTTGCAATGTCTGATATCATTAGGTAATTACGAGTTTCCTCTCTACCTCTATTCATCTCTCTACTGCTGAAGCTATGCGTTTTCAGACTTTCACCACGAGTTTTAATCGCCTGTTTGAATAGCTGTTCTACCCTTTCATATAAACTTGGTTGATTCTTTTTGACAGCAATTACATAATCTGCTTCTTTTTTGACAATTTTCTTGACTATTTCTCGCTGACATCCCATTGCATCAATTGTCACTATACATCCAGCTAGATCTAAGGCATTAATCAACTCAGGCAATGCAGTAATTTCATTTGATTTACTCTCGACTTTTGTTTGTCCTAATACTAATCTATTACTTGCTGCCCAAGCACTGACCGTATTAATTACTCCTTTACCATTTTTTTCGTCTCTTGAATTTCGAGATTGTTTTCCATCAAATGCGATTATCTCTCCTGCTGTTATTTTACTTATTCCTTTAATCCAATGCAGGAAAGATTTATTGAATTCTTCAGGATTAATTTGTGAAAATACCCGTGCAAATGTATCGTGAGATGGTATCCCATTCGGTAATTCTAGAAATTCCTCCAGCCATTTTTTTCTGGTGATGCCATACAGCTCTATGTCTTCCCATCCATCTGCTCCACATACTACTGCACAAATCGAGATCGTGATAATATCGATTAGTTTGTGTTTTTTCCCCCGTTCAATTCTAATGTCTTTTATGTCACCAAAGTGTTCTGCTATACTATGCCTTGGCTTTAGCTTCATTTGACGCGATCTGAATTTCCAATAAATATAACATAATTAACTGGCTATACTTGTTTACCATTAAAGCTTTCATACTTTTCGTAATTCAAATCTGCAACTGATTTGCGAGGATTTTAAATAGTAGGAAATTTAAGTGCGTTCACCCTGGCGCTGGACTCGTGCGCGCTGGACTATTGGGCACTTTAATCCGGTTGGGATAAGTATGTTCGCATTGATAAGCAAACCGCTCGTACAAAAATTCTGGTGCGTAAGCCGTTGCCATACAGTGGTGCCACATCTCCACCACCCGATCGTATGGCATCAGGAATTCAATATTCGATTCCCGACCCTCATCGGTCACAATCCGCCCTGCGGCTTGCAGCCGCTCCCACAATGGCGTTTTCGGTAGTGCATAGAGTAAATTAATCGTCAGCATCGGGATCTGCGACAGCCGCACGAATTCGAGGATCCGATCGACTGTTTCGATCGTATCCGTATCGAAACCCAAAATAATCCCCGATACCACTTCCATCCCATAGCGATTCAGCGTCTGTACCGCCTCCAAAATCGGCATCCTGAGATTTTGCGTTTTCGAGATTGCTTTTAATGCCTCCGGTTCGGGCGTTTCAATCCCACAAAAAACCGTACAAAAATAAGCTTCGCGCATCAGTTCCAGTAGCTGAGGATGCTGTGCTAAATTTAACGTCGCTTCGCACGCAAATTGCACCGGGTAGCCATTTGCCTGTTGCCACTGAATTAAATGCGGCAACAGCTCTGTCACCGCCTTGAAATTTCCCACGAAATTATCATCGACAAAGTAGACTGCACCAGGATTTCCCACTGCTAACATCGCATCTAATTCGCGCAGCACTTGGTGTGGCGTTTTCAGCCGGGGATTGCGCCCATACAACGCCGGAATATCACAAAATTCACATTGATAGGGACACCCACTCGAAAACTGAATATTCCCTAAAAAGTAGCGATCGAGCTGGAGTTTATCATAAGCCGGAATCGGAAACTCAGACAGCGGTAAACGTTCGCTGGTTTCAAACCGGAGTTGCTCCAGCGGACGCTCTACCGTGCGATCGAGATATGCGATCGTCCGATCCGTGGCATCGCCTAATTCTCCCAGATGCAACAGATCGAACTCTGGATAATACTCCGGACATGCTGAAACTGAAGGGCCACCCAACATCGTAATCTTGCCCGCCTGATGTGCCAATCGCGCGATCTGCTGAAGCTGCGGCCGCTGAATGTGCATCCCGCTGGCGATGACTGCATCCGCCCAGCGATAATCCGCTGGCGTTGCGGCCCGAATATTTTCATCGATAAATCGCACTTCCCATTCAGTCGGTAAATAAGCGGCGACGATTGCTAATCCCTGGGGTGGCATAAATGCTTTTACCCCTCTCAAGCCAAACGCATGATGAAATGTCCCAAACGAGCGGCTGTATTTTGGAAAGATACACAGAATCTTGCGCTGTGTTTGGGGACGGTACTGAGTTCGACACTGTTGGTCGATCGAATGAGGCGATGCTTCAAACGTCGTCATGATAAGTGCTCCAAGTTAAGCAATCGACATCGATCGGTCGATTTTGTTACAAACTAAGATCTAAGATTTCGATCGCGATCCAGCTTCAGCTCGACAGCCACTCGATCGTTGAGACACTAGACTTCCTGCGAAAATCATCGTGTTGGGTCACACGACACGAAAGGAATAGGGGATGCCGCCAGAAGATGTTGTGTGGTATTACGACCATACATTGACATACTTATGTGAATTTCTACTCTATCAAAAGAGGTATTTTGCAACTAAGCCTGGACTGTCGATCGCATTTGCGATTCCAAGATCGACCCATACAGCGGGCTATGGATCATCAATTCTTCATGAGTACCCTGGGCGACCAACCTGCCTTTATCCATTAACAGGATGCGATCGGCATTGCGGATGGTACTGATGCGTTGGGCGATGACAAACGCCGTAGCTTTTTTCAGTCGCATTAAGTCATCAAGTGCGGCATTTATTTGACTGGCGGTACGGGCATCAACAGCGGAAGTGCTATCGTCGAGAATCAGGACGCGATAATCGGTCAGTAACGTCCGTGCGATCGCGATGCGTTGTCTTTGTCCGCCCGATAAGCCCATCCCACGTTCGGCGACGATAGTATCGTAGCCATCGGGTAACCCAGCAATAAAATCGTGAATTTGAGCGGATTTAGCCGCCGCAACTATTTTATCCAAACTCGCATCGGGCAAACCGTAGGCAATATTGTCGCGCATCGTGCCGGAGAATAACCGCGTCTCTTGAAACACGATCCCGATCTGCGATCGCAAGCTGGATAGTTGCAAATCTCGCACATCGCAACCATCGATTCTGACCGCTCCAGCAGTGACATCATAAAAGCGTGGAATCAGATTGACGATCGTACTTTTCCCCGAACCTGTCATGCCTAGCAAGGCGATTAATTCATTCGGTTTAGTTTCAAAAGAAATACCCTGTAAAGCGAGGGTTTCCGAGCCTGGATAGCGAAAATGGACATCTTCAAATGAGATCCGACCACAACAATCTTCTAAAGGAATCGCATTAGTTCGATCCCGAATCTCGATCGGTGCATCGATGACTTCATAAACGCGTTCGGCTGAAGCAGCAGCTTGGGCGATCGCCGGAGCCGCAAATCCAATCAGTAAGATCGGTTGGAGAATAAATAATAAGTAAGTATTAAAAGCGACAAGTTCGCCGATCGTAAATCTTTGGTCGATTACTTCTACTCCGGCATAACCGACGACCGCCAGGGTGATTAAATTACTCAGAAAGAAGACAATCGGAAATGTATTCCGAATCGCGGCGATCGTCTTCATATTGACATTAATCAAATCGCGATTGATGTCTTGGTATCTAGCCATCTCTAGCGATTCGCGGACGAAGGCTTTGACAATCCGCACGCCAGAGAGATTTTCTTGGAGTACGCCATTGAGATCGCCCAAGCGTTCTTGGGCCAAACCGAAGATTTTTTGATTTTTAATCAGGAAATTTGCCAGGATCAGTGCGGCTAATGGCACGAGTGCGAGAGTAATTAGAGCCAACCGCCAATTCATCACCAGCAAGATAACTGCGGTTGTCAGCAGCGTGACGCTCGAACTCACCACTTGAATCAAGCTAGTCCCTAAAAACGCACGTACTTGCTCGACATCACTGGTGATGCGGGTGAGTAATTGGGAGGTCTGAGCGCGATCGTGATAGCTAAAACTGAGATTTTCGATCCGATCGAAGATTTTATTGCGTAAGTCGTAGGCGACACCCTGAGATGCTTGCTCCGCCCAGAAACTCTGCCCAAAGTTAAATAGTCCGCGCCCTAACGCTACTACCACCATCGCGCCAGCACTGTACATCACCACTTGGAGATTTTTTTGAGTGATGCCTCGATCGATTCCCCAGCGGAATAACTGCGGGGTGATGGCATTAGCTACGGTTAGTAGTAGTAAGCTAGCGATCGCACCGCAAACGATTAACCAATAAGTCTGGAGGCTGCGGAGAACGCGATTTAGAGCTTGCATATCATTAGAACTGTCACAATATCGATGAGAGCGTCCACCGCCCTAAATCAGTTCGATTGCCGATCGCCGCGATGGCAGTGCTACAGCAGTTGAATTCAGCATAACCGATCGTCAAAGCGATCGCCTTACTCGGTCTTGTCCGCTGAGCTTTGCGTCCGCGCTAAATGCTTGCCGTTGGCTGACTTATGCTCATTCGATGGTGTCGAATTTCGATCGGTTACTTTTTGCTTGCTAGTAGTTTCTTCTTGAGCGTTATCGTCTTTAGATATCCACGTACTATCGATATGCTCGACGATCAAACATCCCGTGCCAAAGAACATCCCAGAGATGAGGTTGCCCAACAAGCCCGCCGATAGGATTCTTTTGTGTCTATTTGCGTTCATGGCTGATAACTTTTAATTAAAGATCGGCTGTAGATGGCAGGAGGTTACCTACTTAGCTGGTTAATTGGAACTACCACTTTGTAGCAATAACGTTATCAGACTGGCAATTTGGCAGACTGGCAATAATCGTCGCAACCGGGGTAGAACTTGGGGTAACTTTTGGCTTCGAGCGCTCGAATAAATAGATTGTAAACATCCCACTTGCGACAACTGCGGCGATAAAAATCCCGATCGCTAGCTGCCGTGAGAGCGGATCGAAATCGGTGTTAGCGTCGAATTCATCTAGAGAAAATGGTGGGCGATCGTGCGAATAATTGTCACCGCGATCGGGGAAATTCGGCTGAGTCATCGTTCCAATTGCAATCTAAAACTAATTTGGTGGTTGACGAGTCCATAGTTTGAGATAAACCCCCATCCAGGATCTAGCGACGACCGGACGAGGGCAATTAAAAAGAGAGGAAAAGGTTCGATCGCTCAGCGCTAAATGATGCCAGGACCCTTACCGCGACGGTCGCCTTCTGTGGTTAATTTGCCAGTTTCATCGTCATCGCGAATGTCGGCTAATTCGGCCATCCGTTCGGCAGCGTCAGCTTCTAGCTGCTCTTTTGCATCGCCGGGAACTTCATAATACATTTCTGGCTCGATTGCATAGTTATTCACTAAACCCTCGGAGTCGACTGCATAACCTTTAGTCGTATCGATTCCTTCTACATCGTTTTCGGGAGTATGCTTATAATTTTCCCCTTCGCGTTCCATCCGGGCTGCTGTTTCCGAAGGAATGATATTGGCATCATATGCTTCATTGTCAACGGTGTGAGGATTATTTGCTGGTTTGTTAGTCATAGTTCTGCTCCTAGAATGATATAAATACGAACGCGATCTACTCAGGCTATCCAGTGACATCGCCGCTAGCCCAAACATCGGCAGCGAAGATGTCACAGCGTCAATACCGATTAGCGATCGCTAAATTGAGTACCGACCCGAGTTTTGCTCGGAAGCCAATCGATCTGTCATCACTGGCTGGGGTGGGGTTGAAGTTGGTGTGTGAGGGGCTTCGCCATGTGGCTGGTTCGGATGCACGTCTGGGGCGCGCAGTTCGTCCACCGATAGTTTGGGTGTTTCGGTGTAGACCGAATCCAGCAGGATGTCGAGTACGCCTGCTTGACGGGCACTGGCGATCGCTTGGTGAGTGATCAGATCGCCAATGTTGAGAATGACTTCATCATTGCGATCGAGAATCACCCGGACGACGGCTCGACCGAGCGCGCCTTTGATGCGCTGCTCCTCGACGGCTTGCGAGCTACGATCGTGCAAATCGGCAGCGGTTTCTTTGACTTGTGCCCACAATCCTTTCGCACCAGTGCGGATTTGCTCGCCAGCATCGGCAGTTGTCGCCTTTAGCTGCTCGCCGGTGGTACTTGCTTTGCCGCCGAGGGCATCGCGAGTAGACAAGCCAACTGATTCTAATAAGGCTTGCTCTTGGTGATGAGTTTTCGCCCGTTCGATTACTTGCAGCGTGACGATTTGACCCGTTGCCGCGACGATGTAACCTTCAGGCGTATATACAGCTTTAGTTACCCGTCTACCCTGCGCTCGATCGACTGCAAATCCTGCGGCAGTGTTACCGATGCGCTCGCCGATCTTATCGGTGAGGCTACCACCAGCAGCGCGATACAGTTCGCCCAAGCGATCGTGACTCTCGGCCATCGCCACCGTAGTCGCAGTAATTTGGTGACCTTCTAAGACGATGTGGGTGCCATCTGGAGCATCGACGGTATGTTCGGCAATTTTACCCAGTACAAAGGTCTTTTGCTCGTCCGGATCGACGATCGCATTAGTTACGCTCCGAGTCGCGCTCTGTCCGGCAGCTTGGAGTTTGTCACCCGTTACTTGGGCGGTCTCTTGGAGCTTATCGCCAGCAGTCTGCATTGCGGCCTTGATGCCGCCGACTTGCTCCTGCATCATGTCGGCAGTTTCAGACGGCACGAAGGCAACGTCTTTGCCGATTTTGAGAGTTTCGGGAGCGGGGACGAACGATCTACCCGTATAAGCATCGGCAAATAAACCACCCGATACCTCATAGCCTTCGATCTCACCACTATGTTCGTCAAAATATAAGTCGATCATCTTGCCCAAGTCGCGACCGTCGGTGCTAACGATCTTTGTCCCTTTCATAATGTTGTTATGTTCGAGGACACGAGCGATCTCTTGAATCTGACTGGCAGGGACTTCTACACTTTTGGATGAGACGATAATCGCATCGGGGCCGATCGATTGAACGCTATTTAGAGGAATTACATTCGAGGTGCTAAACCATCCAGCTTCATCGACTAAAAGACCCAAGATTCTATTACTATTTTGGTCGAAAATCAAATCGAGGACTGTTTCAAATTTTTCACCCGTATCGAATGCAATTACGGACTTGCCGATTATTTCTGAGCCTTTACGCATTGGAGTTATTCCTGTGATTTATTACTGTGAGAATCTACTTGGATCTGCCTATCTATTCGAGCCAGTACCAGGAACGGTTGTCTCAGTGCGGGTTTTTTGGGTTTGGACTCCAGCAGGTGTGCCAAAGCCAGGAACGATATCGATGATGCCTTCATATTCCAATACAGTGCCAACTGCAAGTGCTAGTACGATAATGCCCAGCGTGGTATATGCAGCGGTGTTAGAAGTTTTACCTACAAGTCTCGGCATAATTTTTAGAGGTTTTTAAAGTTAATCGACGCTACCAGGCAGCTAGTTTTCAGAGATTAGGGAGAGCGACATCTTATCGATCGACTCGGACAACTCACTTAGTACAAAGACAATCGAGCTAAACTCGATCGAGTTTTGTGCTAGAGCATGAGTTAGTTCCACCCTTGATGTCCTCAATCCTATCAAGGTTGCCAACGATCTCCTGTCTTCCGATCGTTACAAACACGCTTGGTGATTAGTAACCCAGAAGAGGTGAGCCACGCGGTAACACGTCTACCTAGATCGATAGAGAGTGCTGCCCATTCCGAGCGATGGCCTGCGGTTGTGCCGATCGAGTTAGCACCGCTCTATCGATTGCACGAACCGCACCATTAGATAGATCTGCCAAAAGAGAGAGCCACGCCCACAGCCAGTCCTGGTATCGTGAAACACAGATCGATAGCATCACGGAGAAAATCAAATCATGATTGAAAGAGGATCTAAAGTTCGGATTTCGCGCCGCGAATCCTATTGGTTTAATGAAGTTGGAACCGTCGCAACGATCGATAAATCGGGAATCAAATATCCCGCGATCGTCAGATTTGACAAAGTTAACTACGCAGGTGTCAATACCAATAACTTTGCATTGAGCGAATTAATTGAAGTGGCCGCACCGAAGCCCAAAGCCAGCCAAACAACCGCAACTGGTTCCGGTGGCAAACAAACACAACTCGACGAGCGCAATCGGCAGACGGGTCAGGGCGTAGCATCAGTAGATGGCGACGCGACACCCGATAGTCCCGGTGGTAACACCAATCTCGCCGGCGATCCCAACCAAGGTACGGAAGCTCGCTAAGCAAATTTGGTACCGATCGATCGCCTATTTATTCAGTTTTAAGTAACGGAGAATACTAATGACAACAGGTAACATGCCAGAGGTTAAGCGCACACCAAATCTTTCTATGCAAGGGGGAGTTTGGTCGGGAGTACTATTTGTAATTTTAGGTCTGGTCGCAATTTTCGTACCTTTCTTCTCGACAGTAGTCGTCGAGACCTGGATCGGGCTGATCCTTGCTAGTGCTGGTCTCGGTGGATTTGTCTATGCCATTCAAAGTCGGAGCGAAGATGGCTTTATTTGGAAACTGCTACTAAGTCTGCTTTATATCGCTACTGGCGTGCTGCTATTTGTATATCCCTTAACGGGCGTATTGACACTGACGCTACTAATCGGCAGTTTTCTGTTGATGGAAGGTGTCTTCGAGTTGATTTTAGGATTTAAGCTCAGACCGAACCAAAACTGGGGCTGGGTATTGGCCGATGGTTTATTAACAATTGGCTTTGGCGCGATCGTGTGGTTCCAATGGCCTGGTGATGCGACTTGGTTGTTAGGCACATTAGTCGGGGCGAGTCTGCTTTCCACGGGTATTTCGCGGATCGCACTGTATTTCAGTCACTCCAGCAACGACCGCATCGACAATGCTGAAAACAACCCTGTGACGTAGCACGATCTGCGTTCGGGCTTGAATTTTTAGCGGTGCCAGTGAATTTCTCACTGGCACCGCGCTCAGACGATCTTCAATCATCATAGGAGTGAGACATGGCATTAACACGCAACAAACGAGCAGTGGGGGTATTCTCCAGTCACTCTGCGGCAGAGAACGCACTCAACGAATTAAGCCACGACGGATTTGAAATGAATCAAGTATCGATCGTGGCTCGAGATGTCGATCGACTCGAACATAGCGATCGCATCGGCGATACGAAAGTCCAAGATCTCAATGAAGATACTCAAGCTGATGAAGGTGTCAAAACTGGAGCGACAGCGGGTGGTGTCGTTGGCGGTGTGACCGGATTATTGGTGGGACTGGGAACGCTAGCTATTCCAGGAATCGGCCCGATTATGTTAGCTGGGGCAACTGCAACCGCGATCGCGACAAGCGTAGCTGGGGGTGCCATTGGCGCAGCAACTGGGGGTATGCTCGGTGGTCTGATCGGTCTGGGAATTCCCGAAGATCGCGCGCAAGACTACCACGATCGTGTGGTACGCGGCGACTATCTGGTAATTATCGATGGTACCGAGGAAGAGATCGCCCGCGCTGGTGAAGTGCTCAAGCGCCGAGGTGTCACCCAGTGGGAAGTATATGCAGCTCCAGCAGTAGTTGGCGATGCCGTCGATGCACCCTACCTGGGCTGAAATCAGCAATTAATTTAAGGAGTGGAATGATGAAGAAGATCGCAACCCTAGCGCTAGCAGGAGTGCTGCTAGTCGGTACTGTCGCTTGTAACAGTGCTAGTACTGACAAGACCAGTGCGAATGCCCCTGAGACTACGGCGAGTACGAGCGCATCGCCGAATGGAACTGGCAGCAGCACCACCACTAGTTCGCCCAATTCTACCGCGACCACTGGCGCATCGCCGACGGTGAACGCGGTTAAAGATAATAAAAACGATGCAACTAGCAAAGTCCGCCGCGATCAGCTCAATTCAGACATTCGCGCTCGCGAACAACGCAACAATGTCACTGGTGGCGATGCAGATCGCGCAAGCGGGGATCTGTCGAGTGAAATCCGGTCTAAACTCGAAGCCAACATTCCCAATGGCAGTCTGACAGTTTCGGCCAAAGATGGCGCAGTTGTAGTCTCTGGCACCGTACCCGCCCAAAATCAACTTGCAAAAATCGAACCATTGGTCAAACAAATCAAGGGCGTTAAAAGTGTAAAAATTGCGGCTAAAGTTGCACCAGCCACCAAGCAATAACTTGCTGAATTTAGCTCCAGCGATCGAGCATGAGTCAGTATGGTGCTGAGCTGGCACCCGACCTAGCAGTCAGCAAAGTGGGCGCTCGCTAACGCTAGATTTAAACCCGCTAGCGCCGCCTCTTCGAAGAAACTTAACCTGAAATCAGTTCGGATCGAGGAGCTGTAGGTTGGGAAAAGCAATGCCAACCCCAACATCCTCACAAAGTTTCTTCGCTCGATCGGAAGGCGTTCACGTCAGCTTAGATGCTTGTAAAGAGAAATGAGCATCGCACAGTTTATTCAAGTGCAAAGAAATCCAATATTTTTGCCAGCAAAATCGAAATTTACCCGCTCTTTCCAAGCTGAAAAATGCGATTGCAATTTACCAGATTCAACCGGACAAGATGACTGGTAGTAAGACTCAATCGGCCCAAGACCACTCTTTCAATTAGTTGGCTAGGTTCTGTGCTCGATCGTTCGGAAAGTTTTAATTTCAAGTATTAATAAGAGCTGTTTATCTTATGGTCAAGCGATCGCTCCAAGCATGTCCTTCGCGAGTGCATCAGGCTAAGCGCGCATTCGCGCTCAAAGGCTGGACGCAGGAAAACCTGGCTGGCGAGGTAAACCTCAAAACCCGCCAGCCGATTTGGCGATTTTTCACGGGACAACCAGTAGAACGTCAAATCTTTATCGAAATTTGTGCGATTTTGGATCTAGATTGGCGCGAGATTGCCGTCGATCCACCAGCAGAATTTCCCGAACTCGGACGGCGCGGTGAGGGTGCGGCGTTAGATCTCGATGGACTGGTGCAGCAAGTGCGATCGCAACTTCGGGATGCGCTACGCGATCGATGCGGCATCCTCCACCTCCTCGATCTCGGTCGCCCCGTGTGGATCGATGATATTTATATCGATGTCAATCTGCTCGAACGGGTGAGCGCTCAACAATGGTGCGAGCTGGCGGATCTCCAGCAGCTCGTCCCAGAGCGCTTTGCCCGGCTGCCAGGAGTTGGCGAGCGCCAGCGAGTGGGCACGAGCGACGAGCGGCAACAACTACCGGGGATCCAAGCTGTAGCAACATACTCCAAGCTCAAAGTTCTGGGTCGCCCAGGGATGGGCAAAACGATGTTCCTCAAGCATTTGGCACTGCAATGCGATCGCGGCGAATTCGCTGCCGATCGGGTACCGTTGTTCGTGACACTGAATGATTTTGCCGAAGCGAGCAGTGCTAGCGGCAAATTCGATCTCATCGAGTATCTGCGCCAGATCGCGACCGACTCGGGAGTTACCAACCCATCCATATTAGAAACCCTCCTCCAAGAGGGTCGCGTCCTCCTGTTAATTGACGGCATGGATGAAGTCGCCGCGCCGGTTCTCGCCGCGACGCTCAAAGAGCTGCGGAAATTTTCGGACAAATACCATAAAAATCAGTACGTGGTAACTTGTCGCACTGGCGCGCGCAATCTCCCCTTACGCGGTTTTACTGAGGTGGAAATCGCCCCATTCGCGCGCGCACAGATTGCCAACTTCGCGCACAAATGGTTTACGACACTCGCCGATCGCCGTCCACAATCGGGACGTACGCTATCGCTGCAATTACTCCAGCAATTAGATATCAGCGAAAACTGGCAGCTCCGCCAATTGGTAGCGACCCCCCTATTTTTACATTTGGCTTGTGGCATATTTCACTCCCAGGGCAAATTTCCCGTGCAACGGATCGACTTTTACGATCGAATCGTGAGTTTATTACTGGGAGAATGGGATCGAGCCAAAGGTATCGATCGAACATCAGTCGAGCGCGGATTATCAACGCCGCAAACCCTACGACTGTTAAGTCAGTTAGCGGCTGCAACCTTCGAGCGCGGGCAATACTCGATCGAGCGGCGCGAAGTAGAACGCTACATTAGCGACTTCTTACGCAGTTTGCCCGATCGGCAGCTCACCCCAGAAGAAATCCAACTCGAGAGTACGGCAATCCTCGGGGCGCTCGAAACCCAACACGGACTCCCGATCGAATGCGCGCGTGGCCTGTTTTCATTCTCAGTACCGATTTTTCAGGAATATTTAACTGCACGGAAAATTGTCTCTCAGGAAGATCGTGGCAGCTTGGAGCGATCGCTCCGAGGACTGGTGCGGCATCTGACCGATCCGCAATGGCATGAAGTATTTATCCTCTGCGCGACGATGTTACGCAATGCTGATGAGCTAGTACAGCTGATGCGCCAGCAGATCGATCTCCTCGTCGATCGCGAACCCTGTCTGCAAGAGTTCTTGGTATGGCTCGGTCAAACAGCATCGCTCCACCCAGCTCGATCGAAAAGTCAAGTTGTCTGGGTACAACAGTTGAAAACTGCCGTCGCCGATTACCAAAATACTCACGATTCCTGGCAGTTAAATACCGAGCGCGAGCAATTGTTGCAGTCTTACTGCTATGCCAATCAACTCTTGCTCGATTGTTTAAATGGTAGTCCAGAAGTCACGCCAGCGCTCGATCGAGAAATCACGGCCACATTGCTACCCCAAAAAGTTGGTAACATTACATCGCCATGGATTCCCGCACGCATTTCGCCATTGAGATCGCCGCAAAGCGCATAGTAGCAGACGCAAATCTTTCGTTCTACGAGGTAAATCAGATCGATCTCGAACTAATGTTAAATTAACGTGAGTTCGGGATAACGAACTAAGAAATTTGGTAGTTCTCTGAAGAGGGCGTTGCTGGATTAAGATATGATTTGGCGATCGAGAGGTAATCTGTGCCGTCGATCGCCAGAACTAACTGAATTAGGAGTTGGTACTTCACCAAATTTAAGATAATGAATTAACAATCTAATAGAATGCTTTAGCATTTGTTCGCACTTAGAATAACATAATGTTTTTCTTTTTAATCGAGCTAAGTAATGTCTGAGCCTAGTGTTTTCACCCTCAACTCTTGTCATATAAGTTTTACTCACGATTTGGTCACCATCTGGAATAAATATTGGATAGACCCTCCACCCATCCGTCACATAAAAATAACATTTCCATGTACTTACCAAATTCTCCCATAGCGGTCTAAATGTCTTAGCACTGTGGTCGCCTAATACCCATCCTAAAATACCCATCTGAAAGTGATTTACTGCCGTCCAGAGCCAGATCTTGTTTTTTTTGAGCCAACAAACGTCTCTAACTCATCCAACTCACCAACTTCTGGTATTTGGTCTGAATTATAGTAATCTGGGAGATTTCCCCCTACTTGCTTCACCCAATCCATGACAGTTGTATTATGCACACCCATTACTCTTTCTATTGCTCGAAATCCCATCCCATTAACATACATTGACAAACATTTCTGCTTGATTTGTGGTGAATATCCTCTGTGTGCTTCATAACAATCTATAAATTGCCGTCCGCAGTCTTTACAAATATGGTTCTGCTTTCCCTTTATTCGCCCATTTTTATTGATATTAGACGATCTACATTCAGGACATTCCATTTAGATATTTGCTCTTGTTACTTCTCTCGATCGCCTTAGATCATATCCTAATCCAGCAACGCCCTCTGAAGAGAACTTGAGCTATTAGCCCGTTGGCGTTGGCGAAGCCTACCGTAGGTACAGCCTCTGGGCACGAGACACTTCCAGTTCAGGGCGGTGCTAGAGCGGAGCAAATCAATTTTCCTTATCCCGAACTGAGGTTAAATTAGTGAGGCTTTAACGATCAGATCGTTGAAATCGCGATCGCCACCACCGAAGGTATCTTCAAATCCGAATGTACCATTGCCGATCGAGCGAATGTGTTCGAGCTTGTCGGCATTAGCACTGGCAAATGCCGTATAGGCATTGAGATTACCCCCATTCGCCGCGTCGGCGAGGGTGCCATTGGCAACTAAAATCGGCAGATAGTAGGATGAAGTTTCTAGAGCGACACTAACATTAGCTTGGCTGCCATTATCGGTACCCAGCGTCAAACCGGATTTTAGGGCAAGCGCTAATGAATTTTGTAATGCTGCTTGAATATATCCCGCATCGGTTGGCTTTAAAATCCCCTGACTGGTTTCGATCGCACCACTAGCATCCAGCGCGCGATAGAAGCCGACAGAGTTATTATAGGCAGCATCGCGATCGACACTAAAGGAAATTTGGGCGATCGGTGCGACGATTTGACTCAGATCGAGACTCAAGCCATCGACTAGCTGCGGGAGTTCTGCCTGTGGCAGTTCCGCTGCGAATACAGCACCTTGTGCGCCGACTGGAGCGATGGGTGCCACATCATCATTGACAATCGTCGCTGTAATCGTTTTAGTCGGGCCGATATTATAACCAGTGGATTTCTGGAGCGTAATCCCGATCGTTTCATTAGCTTCAAAGACAGTATCGGCTTTGGGATCGATAATCAACTTCGCAGTGGCAGCACCAGCTGCAAAAGTAATCGTACCGCCAGTGTTACCGAAAGTTTTCGCACCAGTTTGGGTGTAATCATCGTTGAATACTGCGGTGCCGTTGACTCCATAGTTGACAGTCAAAGCTTGGGTGTTCGATCCAGTCCGTGCGAACGTATATTCGATATTGGTAGCACCATTTTCGAGGACACTAGCTGGCGATACTGCAAGAGTGACAACGGATAACTCGTCATCGACGATCGTACCCGTTACAGTGGCAGTCGTGCCGAGGGTATAACCTGTACCTGTTGTCAGCGTTACATCTACCGTTTCGTTGTTTTCGAGTGTGGTATCCGCAGTCGGATCGATCGTTAATTTGGCAGTACTCGAACCAGCTGCAAACGTCATCGTCCCAGTTTTATTCGCAGTGCTAAAGCTGGCTTGACCGCTTTGGTTATAATCAGCTACTGTAGTCGTACTGCCCACTAGCGTCGCACTTCCACCAATTTTGTAGTTGACGGTTAAAGCACTGAGATTATTGCCCGTGCGGGTGAAGGTATACACTAGACTTGCCGCACCATCTTCTAAGACGCTCTCAGAAGCTAAGGCAAGCGAAATCACCGCAGGGACATCATCGTTGAGGATCGTACCGGTAACGGTAGCAGGGGTAGCGACGAGATAATTCGGATTGCTAACCAATGTCACAGCGACAGTTTCATCGCCTTCTACGATACTATCAGCAGTCGGATCGATCGTCAGCGTGGCAGTACTCGCACCAGCAGCAAAAGTTATCGTTCCAGCAGTAGCGGTAAAACTGGCTGCACCACTCTGGCTGTAATCGGTACCAAAGGTCGCGTTACCTGCAACTTGGTAACTCACTGTGAGCGCATTAGTAGCAGTACCAGTGCGTGTGAAGGTGTAGACCAGATTTGCAGTGCCATCTTCCTGTACGCTAGTCGTAGCTAGGGCAAGGCTCACATATTGCTGGTTGGGTGGAATGATATTACCACCGATCGAATATTGACCCAAGCTACCATAATCGGAGTAGCCAGTGGTGCGAGGATCGCCTTTACCGACACCGTCGATCTTGAGGTAATAAGTACCAGCAGTTGCGAGCGTGGTAGAGATACTAGCTGCAAGACCATCGATCGGATTTGCGGACGCGATTAGCGTACCATTTGCATTGTAGAGTTCTGCCAAAATATCTAAGTTCGCCCCACGTGCGGCGGGATCGATATTCAGCGTAATCGCTCCGGCATTCGATACAAAACTGTAAAAATCAACATCGGTATTGCGCTCGATAATGCCATTACCACTGACCGCATTACCAGCAAGAGTCAATGCTTTAGCGCTGCTGATGCTATTACCCGCATCATCGACGCGATAGCCGAAACCATTGCGAGTGGTAATAATTTGCAGATCGTCTTCAAGATTATTTGCTGCACCATACTCTCCTTTACTCCACTGAGTAAGGTTTTGGTAGTAGCCGACACCCATAATCGGTGCCCAGCCAGTTTCACCAGTGCCCTGTCCTCCATAATATCCCTCTACAGGTGAATTTCGCCCATCGTGATCTAATCCCAGCGTATGACCGACTTCATGGCTAATAGCTTCAGCGGTATACTTTTCATTACCGTTGCCTAGTTGCTTTGTGAAGACAAAAGCTGGAGTATCGGTATTCCAGTTGAAAGAAGTCAAGTAAGCAATTCCGCCTGCCCCAGCACCAAGCCAATCATAACTACTACCACCGATCGCCACTCTCACACCCCACCGAGGATCGCTCGTTCCACTTTTGATGAGATCGTTGATATCGGTTGGTGCTTGAGTCGTAACGTTGACATTAAATGGACTAAAATCTTCGGCTACGCGCTGCCAAATATATTGAATACTGGTCAGTTCGGCTGTGCTAAAAACTGCGGTATTCCCATCAAAATCGTAAGCTGGAGTGATAATCGATGGATTGGCACTATCGTTCCAATAAGTATTAGTAGTCGTATTGCCATCAAAATCTAGGTAAATAGTGAAATTCGACCCAGCAAGGCTATTTAAGGCAAAGGTTTTAGTCAAGTCTAGGGGAGCGACTGTTGCAGTTGCCGAGCCAGTATTAGTACTAGTGCTACCAAGTTGAGCTTCGATTAACGCTGCATCTATACCCGGTAAGTAATCATCATGTCCGTCGTTCGAGATCTCAGTTACTGGTGCATCATAACTTATCGTAGGTCGATCGAATCTGTCGCTCGTTTCCATTATTAACTCAACTTTGTAATCGGGGTGTTTCGTTAATTTAAACACCCAAAAGTTGAGGATTCACCCGTAAATTTACGGAAAACAAAGATAAATAATCTAATTGTAATTAATAAATATTATGCTGCGATCGCGATCGCATAAGATCGGATTTAACGATCGCATCTTCAGCCAATTGCGATCGCAAATATCAAATATTACTAACTGCTGTAATTCTCAACATCAAGCCTATTCCCTATCCCCTGTCTTGAAAAGGTGCTCTACTTGGGGAGACCCCAAGACCGCACTTTTCGCTATTCCCTATTCCCTAAAGACTACTGACTGCTGTAATTTTCAACAAAATCGATCGGAATCGCCCAACTATAACTATCGATCTGTTCCTGTAATTTAGCGTTTACTTTGGTGCCGTCTTCGAGTGTCTCCGCGACATCCCACAGCGGATTGGCATGAATGCCATTAATTCCCACTAGATTGCCGTCCCCATCGACCAATGGCCCCCCACTCATCCCCTTGCGGACGGCATTGTCCGAGCCGATTTGATAGCCACCAGTAATCGCTACGGGTAAGATTTGGGTAATTTTACCATCGGCGATCGTCAGTCCCGATACTTTTGTGGGTACATTTTGCGAATTGGCAGGTGTAGCAGTAGTGTCATCGAGTGGAAATCCCGCTGCCCACACCAGCGTACTGATTTTGGGGCTGACGGTGGCTAATGTAGCTGGAGTATAGGCACGATCGCTTTGAAAACGTAGCATGCTCAAGTCCCGATTTTGGCGAGAAGGTGGGGGAATTAACGCAGCCGCATAAATTTGGCCATCAGGGGTTTGAATTTTAAACGGTGCGCTGGCCGCTTGAATCACATGAGCATTAGTAACGACAGTATAAACTCGCTCATGTTTGGTCAGCAATACTCCAGAACCGATCGATTCGCCGTTGGCCATAATTTTTATCGATATCGATCGAATCTGTTGCCGCAATCGTTGTTGTTGCTCGCTCGACTCTGGCACCATCACTGGTTTGGATAACAAACCAGGCAATATCAACAGCATCAAACTGGCGACGCAGAAGATCGGTACTGCTCTAATAAGCCAGTATTGCCACTTACTAAAATTCGGGCGATCGGGGGGAGTGCGCTTAGACATCTAGACATTAGGATAGGATCGGCGGAAAACCGTAGTCATGTAAATATGTATTTCATGGCTGATGTTCTACGATAAAGAGTAGTGCCTTTCGTGAATTACCATCAGGATCGAACAACATGCTGGAACTATATCAATTTGAATTGTCGCAATTTTCGGAGAAAGTTAGATTAGTTCTAGACTACAAAGGGTTAGCATACCGCAAAATCGAAGTCGTACCTGGCGTAGGACAACTAGAATTATTCCGGATGTCCGGACAAGGCAAAGTCCCGGTCTTAAAAGATGGCAATACTATCATTGCCGATTCTACGTCGATCGCGTTGTATTTGGACGGACTCTATCCCGATCGACCGATTATCCCCACCGATCCTCAGCAAAAAGCTACCTGTCTGCTACTAGAGCAGTGGGCTGACGATGCGATCGGTACCAAAGGCCGCAATGTTCTGCTCGAAGGTCTCAAAAATAGCAATCTGCGGACTTCTATTTTACCCACGGGCACGCCCGATTTAGTGAGAAATTTAGTCGGCTCGATTCCCCGCGAAGCTCTGGATGTGTTGGGATTAGGGGTGGGTTTGACTCCAGAAGCCATTCGGGCCGCTAAAGCTGAAATGCACCGCAGTCTAGAATCAATCTGTTTATTGTTAGCTCAACATCCTTATCTAACCGGCGATACACCTACTCTTGCAGACTTGACAGTCGCTGGATTGAGTCTGGTACTCAAGATTCCTGAAGGCCCTTATCTCAATATCCCCGCACAGCTCAAAGGTAAGGGGATTCCAGGCTTTGCCGATAATCCCGATTACGATCTGTTCTTTACCTGGCGCGATCGGCTCTATGCAGATTTCCGCAGACCGCACACACCAAATATTAATAATTCTGGCACGGCACCTGTTACACCAACGACGATTGCGATCGATTAGTTAACCCAAGTTGCTACCTATAAATTGCCTACGATTGAAATTGTGGCTAATGATGCAAAGTTCGCCTTCGCGGACTAATAAACTAGTCCGCGAAGGCGGACTTTGCAATCTGAGGAGCGGTTTCTAACCGCTTTGATTATGGGTAGCAACTTAGGTTAGTTACTAAACTGCTAACACCAAAAATCTAGTGTCGGTGGATCGGCAATAATCATCAGCTTAAATCAGGGAGTCAAGCTAATCGAGCGACTCCCTGATTAGCTCTTGTAAATCGAGTTAATCAAGAAATTAGCTAATCTTTACGCATCGCGTTTTTGTTCGATCGATCGCTCCAGACTTTTATCAAAAACTATTATAACGATCGTGCAAATATTTAGCAGCTTCATCTCACTCATATTAATCCTAGTTTTAACGATCGCAATTCCAGGCTGTACGACGATCGAACCTGGCGAGGTCGGTGTCAAATCTACGTTAGGACAACTCAATATCGAACCGTTAAATTCCGGTCTGCATGTCACGATTCCCGGTCTCGATACTTGGGCAATTTATTCCACCCGAACTGTTGCGCTCGCTGAGGAGTTTGCGACATTAACTAAAGACGGACAAGCGGTAAAAGTTACAGGTATTGCCGAGTATTCTATCAATCCAGCTAAAGCACCATCCATCTACAAAAATTTAGGAACTTCAGCAAATGATGTGCAAAACAAGGTAATCAATCCAGTACTATTGAGCGCGGTAAAAATTCAGGTAGCTGATAAAGATTTGAGTTCGGTAATCAGCGATCAAAATGGTCTGTCTAGCGCGATCGTCGATGATATCAATCTGCAACTTAAAGAAAATGAATATGTTAACTTTGATTCGTTCAAAGTAACAGGAATCGTCCTAGATCCGCAAGTGCAAAGCTCGATCGAACGCAAGCAAATTGCCAAGCAGGAATTAGAACGTAAATCTACAGAAATTCAAATTGCTGAAGGGGAAGTCAAACGATTGAATATCTTAAAAGGTGGGATCAGCGATCTGACGATTAAGCAAGATTTCGTAAACAAGTGGGATGGCAAAACACCGATCGGTGGCAATATCATTATCGATGCTACGAGTAATTGACGATCGACTACAGCAACATCCCTTTGATTAATGCGATCGATCGGAACGATAGCGATTAAATCGCGGCTACACAACCATAATTAACCTGAGTTCGGGATAAGAGTTGCCTCGAGACTGGAAGTCTCGGCTTGTGTGTGATGCATAGTCCGCGCAGGCGGACTTTGTAACGTTAGCCCCGATTTTAATCGGCGGCGGTGCTGGAACGAAGCCAATATCCTTAAACCGAACTGACGTTAATTAACTAAATCGGCTCGAGTTATGCGATCTTACCCAGTCGATTAAATCGGCAACAACCACAGCGCGTTCCGGTTCGTTAAAGATTTCGTGATACAAGCCTGAATATAATTTCAGCGATTTATCCACAGAACTAATTCCCGGATACAATTGCTCGCTGTGAGTTACCCCCGCAATTCCGTCGTTAGTCCCATGCATGATGAGAATGGGCAAATAGATCTCGCGCTGACGCACTCTAATATATTGAATATTTGCAAAAATCTCTGCCAAAGTCCTGAGTGGCATTGGAGATCGATCGACTAATGGATCTTCAATATATGTCCCGACGATCGCCACATCGCGCGAAAGTTGACTGGTATCGATTTTAAACGTTGATAACTTCGGTAGCAACCGACCGATCGATCCAACTAGGTTCACCACGATTGGCGGAGGAGGATCTTTGTCGCGCTGTCCCAAAAATGGTGCGGAGAGAATTAAACCTTGGAAGGCGGGTTTGTACTCGATCGTATATCTGAGCGCAATTGCCCCACCCAAACTATGTCCGAGCAAAAATACGTCAAGATTTTGCGACTTTTGGCGGAGCTGTGTCAAAAATAGATCTAGGTCTGTCAGATAATCATTAATAGACTCGACATAA
Organism: Chamaesiphon sp.; assembly: GCA_965246715.1. GTDB lineage: Bacteria > Cyanobacteriota > Cyanobacteriia > Cyanobacteriales > Chamaesiphonaceae > Chamaesiphon. The sequence goes on from CBDFFH010000005.1 coordinate 24,632, forward strand.
CAGCGATCGCCACCAGATTTTCCATGTCCACGTAAGTCAAAGCTATACACGGCAAAACCCGAGCGGACGAAATCGGTGGCAACGCGGGTATAACGTCCACTATGTTCGCCATATCCATGCACGAGCGCGATAATTGCCCGTGCTGAAGCAGCTGCGGGTTGCCAAGACTGTTGGTAAATCTCGGTACGATCGGTTGCTAGAAATATACCTTCATCGTGTTGGATTTGCATAAATAACCCAAGTTGCTACCTATTTCTTGCCTGCGACTGAAGTCGCGGCTAATGATGCGAAGTCCGCCTTCGCGGACTGAATTATTAGTCCGCGAAGGCGGACTTTGCACTCCGAGCGGCGGTTTCTAACCGCTGGGGTTATGGGTAGCAACTTGGGTTAAATATGTCGGGGTAAGCCTCGTGCTTACCCTTAGCGCCAGATTATTGGGGAATACCAATCAAAGATCGATCGCCTGGAACTACCTTCCCGATCGCATCTGCGTCGATCTGTTGCGATTTGAAAAACGCGATCGCGTCGCTGACGGCATGTGCGGGGACGATGACGACATAACCGATACCCATATTAAAAGTATTAAACATATCCACTGCTGCGACATTGCCAGCTTCCGCCAGCCATTTGAAGGCAGCAGGAAGTTGCCAACTATTAATGTCGATCTCGATCGATCGATCCGCACCCAGACAGCGCGGTAAATTTTCTGGCAGCCCACCGCCCGTAATATGTGCCATGCCGTGGATCGGTAATTGTTGCGAGATCGCCGCTAAAATCGGCTGCACATAGATCTGTGTCGGCTTGAGGTAAACGGTACCCAAATTTTCCCCACCGAACAGACTGGGCGTATCCTGCCACTTGTAGCCGCCATCGTTGACGATCTTCCGCACCAAGCTATAGCCATTACTATGAATGCCACTGCTGGCTAACCCGATCGCTACATCGCCAACTTGGATCTGCGCACCATCGATCAACTGGCTCTTTTCCGCAATCCCGACAGCAAAGCCAGCTAGATCGTACTCACCCGACTGATAAAATCCTGGCATCTCTGCCGTCTCGCCACCTAGCAGCGCGCAGCCAGCTTGACGACAACCATCAGCAATCCCCGCGACTACCTGAGTGAGTTGAGTCGAGTTGAGTTTGCCTGTAGCTAAATAATCGAGGAAATATAACGGTTCTGCGCCGCAGGTGAGAATATCATTGACGCACATCGCTACTAAGTCGATCCCGATCGATCCATGATTGTCTAATTCCTGCGCGATTTTGAGCTTCGTCCCCACTCCATCCGTCCCAGATACTAGGACTGGTTGCCGATAGCCAGCAGGTAACTCAAACCAGCCGCTAAAGCCGCCTAAACCGCCCAAAACTCCCGGACGGTGGGTGCTGTGGACGAGGTTTTTGATGTTTTCGACAAACGCCCTTCCCGCAACAACATCGACACCTGCTTGTTGATAATCCATAGCTTGCTCATACACGATCGGCACAGGTATTCTACAGCGATTGCTTTCCTGACAGCAAACTCTTGACAAATCGGCTCTATTTCCCTGAGAGTCAGACATCTACGAGATCGATCGATAATTATATTGAAAGATTCGATCGTTAATATAGTGCTTGAATTTTCGATCGATCGATTAGATAAATAATTTAAATAATAATTTCTTGAATTTCTAGCAAATAGCTATCGATTAAATCAACCTGTCAACCCTATTTAGAACCAAAAAGTATTTAAATAATATATGCGAAGAAATGTAACATATCACTTTTCCTGATGAAAAAATGCTGGGGATCGGGTCGCTCAAAGCAAGATTGGGTGGGGATCGGTTGCGATTAGACTGGAAAATCGACCTTTTCTGCTGGCATATCAGAGCCAATTTGTCAACGATCTTCACCGATATTTTTGCGGAAAACTTCGTGTTATGGTATACCCAGCGTTCCTCACACCGAGGTGAATACGGAACAAGTATGAGACTTTGGCAGGTAAATTACTCCCAAAAAATGTGACTACCAAGCCAAAATTTCAAAGATAAAAACGTTTCACAATAGGCATATGAATTACCAAACTTTAACTGGATTAACCGCTCTCGTAGCAACGACATTGGCATTATCTACAGCAGCCTCTGCTAATGTATCAGTTAACTCCAGCCAAGCTTCAATTTCCAGCGAATCGAGACAGTTAATCGCTCAATCTGTCGGCCAAGCTTCTTTCTATGGCAACGAACCAGGTGAAGGCGGCCCTCAAACGGCTAATGGGGAAAGATACAATCCAGGTGGATTGACAGCCGCTCACCGCACTCTTCCTTTCGGTACCAGAGTTCGGGTTACCAGCGCTCGCACCGGACGTTCGGTTGTAGTTCGCATCAACGATCGCGGCCCCTTTCATGGCAACAGAATTATCGACCTTTCTACTGGCGCAGCTCGAGCGATCGGTTTGACCGAATCTGGTGTCGGTGGTGTCCGGCTCGACGTTTTAGGTGGTGGTGAAGGTGGCGGTCGTCGTCATAGTCGTCGCAATCGCTAAATAACAGTTAGAAATCTTAACTTTAAGGGCACACTATCTAATATACTGAGTGGAAAATTCAGCCATTGTAACTAGAAAAGTAATTAAACCGCTCAATTTTGCAGGTTAGATTGCTTTCTTACTTGGTAAATTCACTAGCATCCGACTCCATCGGATGTTCGGATCGGCCCAATTACCAGATTTAAGCATCGAGATGCCACCAAGGGCAGCGATCTCCATTGTGGCTCGGTCTTCAGTAACTAAATATTGTTTCTCCTTAGGAAAGATATGAATCAATACCGTTGGACTTGTCTGACTACACTAGTTTTCACGACTGTTTTAGCGCCGATTGCTACAGTTCATGCCAAGACGCTGACAGCTCCAGCGCTAGGATCTCGGGATAACCAAGTTCCGCTCTCGTCACCATCGCTACCGATCGTGACACCGCTGACAGTAACTGAACTCCAAACTGATGTAGCAGTCCCAGCGGTAACCCGTGTGGTGCCATCAGTGAGCCAATTACCGGTGGTGAAGCCTGCGCCTAGCGCAATCGTCAAGCCGATAGCTGTTGCCAACCGAACTGTCGCTGAAGGTAGTGAATTTTCGCTCCAGCAGAAGTTTCCCACCGCTCAGTCATATCCCGCACAAATATCGGCGACAAAATTCGTTCCGACAAATATCAGCTTCAATCCTCATCTCAAAGCGATCGATTCCTCAGTAACAGCTGATGAAGATCGCGTTGTCGGCTCATTGCCTCAGCTCGAAGAAGCTAGAGTGGCAAAAGTGCAGTTACTAGCACCAGCACCCCAGCCGCAAACTTTTACCTCATTTACCACTCACAAGATTGCGACACCAATTGCGGTAGTTCGACAGGATGGTACGCAATCCGAGCCGATCGTTAACTCAGCTTCAGCTCAAGCTGAAATTGTTAATTTACCTCAACCCGTACCGAGTGTTACCCCACTTAACAGCGGTGTTGCCACAGCAACTTATAGACCAGAAATCGTTCCGCTACCACAACCAGCCCCGATTGTTACGGTGGTAGAAGATCGTGCCCAATTGCCCAGCTTTGAAGCAGGAGCGCCCGTATTTATCTTTGACAACGAGCGACCCCAACAAATCGTGACTACCACGATCGCGCAAATTGGCGATACGACAGTAGCGGCAGAGCCAAGTATTGCAATTCCCGTTCAACGTCCTAACCAGTCCACGCTGCCTACTCAGTCAGCGCTGCCAGATCGCTCGTCGGCACAGCCGGAAACAACAGGCATCGTCACGATCGATATCCCAACTGAAACCCTCCAACCAGCACTCGAAAAAATTGTCGCCACTCACACTGGGAAAGCCTCTTGGTACGGCAGTGAAGGTGGTGCTAGAACTGCGAATGGCGAACGCTACAATCCTAACGGTTTGACAGCAGCACACCGCACTCTTCCCTTCGGTACCAAAGTCCGCGTTACTAGTCTCAAAACTGGTAAATCGACGATCGTCCGGATTAACGATCGCGGCCCCTCTCTTCGGAGTCGGTCGATCGATCTCTCTGCTGGTGCTGCCGCAATCATCGGCATTAAAAATGATGGCATCGGGGATGTCAAAATGGAAGTTTTAGCGGATGAGGGATAGGGAAGATCGCAATTTTTTGCCACTTCCCCATTCATCAATTCACGATCGCACAACCATAACTCCCTTTAACCCTGCGAGAATTGGAAGTAAGTACATCTCCAATTCTCGATTTATATGCCACAGCTACCTCGCCAGGTTTGGATTCTCGCTCTAGGCAGGTTGCTATCAGAAATCGGTAGCGGATTCACCATTTTTTACGCACCGATTTTTTTCGTGCAGCAAGTAGGATTGTCTGCGACATCCGTGGGACTGGCATTAGGCAGTGCCTCAATTTCTGGTATCGCTGGACGGTTGATCAGTGGCAGCTATTCAGATCGGTGGGGACGCAAACCCGTGCTGCTGCTATCTACGATCGTTTCCGCAATCTCCTGTTTTATTTTTGCTTCTACTCAAGATTTTTCTACTTTAGTCATCGGTTGTTTGGTTCAAGGCTTGGGACTAGGCTTGTATTGGCCAGCAAATGAAGCGATCGTGGCCGATCTGACAACTGGCGAGCAGCGGCGGGTCGCTTATGCATTTACTCGCTTGGCCGATAATATCGGCATGGGGATCGGGATTATTGCTGGGGGGCTGTCGATCGGGGCTACGGGTAGCTATCGCGGGTTATTTATCGTCGATGGGGTTTCCTTTTGTTGTTTTGCTTTGACTATTATTCTGGCAATCAAAGAAACATTACAACAGGGTAAAGAACCGACAAATTTAATCGGTGGTTATCTCTCCGCATTGCGCGATCGACGCTTATTAGTTTATGTGATGGTCAATATTATTTTCACCATTTATATCTCGCAAACTCAAACTACGCTGCCATTATATTTTAGTGATTTTATCGCTCAACCTCACGCGCGGGGCTTTGCGCCACAGGTCATCAGTACGCTATTTGCCGGATATTTATTGATGACGATCGTGTCTCAACTGCCGATCCTCAAATTCCTGCATCGTTTTAGTCACGCGCAAGCGTTGATGGTTTCAGGTGGTTTTTGGGTACTGGGTTTTGTCTGTATGACAATTACGGGAACTGTACTTAATTACCAACTATTTTGGGCGAGTGTAGGGTTGGGTGTATTTGCGATCGCGAATGTTGCTTATACGCCCACAGCTTCGGCTCTAATCGCCGATCTCGCACCTGCTGACCTCCGAGGCGTTTATACTTCAATTAACTCGCTCTGTTGGGCGGTAGGCTACGCTGTAGGGCCACCACTCGGTGGTTGGGCACTCGATCGATCTCCCCAATTCGCTCACAATTTTTGGCTGGGTTTGGCGGCCACGGTACCCTTAGTTTGGGCGATTTTAGCGTGGTTGGAACGATTGGTAAAAAGGGACTGCTTCGGTGATTAAAACCCCAGGAATTGCTGAATTGAGGTGCGATCTGGCGATCGAGAGGAAAGTTGGCCAAAGACAACGAACAGAAAATTAGAGTCGATCGAATGTTGTCCATCTAGTTGTTGCTCGAGGTGTTGAGCAAGTTGTTAATTTGACTGATGAACGAGTGCATATTCTACGGTTCTTCGGTGATGCTTGTCGTCGCTACTATCCTCTCCCTGCACCAGATTCCTAATTATTTCGCTCGCTCCCTAATCAGCGGAATGTAGGATCGAACGTCCAGAAGTCATCCTCATCTTCGAGCGTCTCATGGTCATCGCCGAGCCAGCTATCGACGCTCTCGTGACGATCGATCGAGTCTCGATCGATAATTTTGCGTAATAAATTATCAAGGTTGTCAACTTGGATTGCGGTAATTTCTTCCCCATCAACGAATACATTATCGCTATCTTCACTGTTGATGGTTGCGTTAAGTAATATCATTTTTTACTTTTCCTGTTATGTAAATAGACTTAAATTTGTTATTGCTAAGTTGCTAAATTGCTAGGTTGATACATAAAAAAGCGGTAACAAACAGAATGAATAGTCTTCAAATTAGCAGTTTCAGTAGGCGTAAAGCTTTCTCGTCAATGGTCAGATCTAGTCGGATTAATTGAGGCGTATCCTATCTTGTTGAGAACGACAATTAATAACTAAATAATTATTAATTATTAATTGTCTACCTTTTTATTTAGACATAATTAAAATAGGTATTAGTGAGGCTCAGAGTATCGGCAGTTTGGATAAGGCCAATCAATTCGTTGGCAGTCGATCCAATCCGATACAGTCCCACACCACTGGTGCCAGAAATAGCAGAACCTAAGGTATAATCACTAGCACGACCGCTAAGTTGGATCGTATCTTCAACACTATTAAAATCAGTAATTAAAGCGTAATCATTCGCCCCTGCAATAATTGGATTGCCGCTATCGTAGTAAACTTTGCCAACTTCACCGAGGATAAACCGATCGAACCCGCCACCACCAGTGAGAATATCGATCGAGCCGCGACCCAGATCTGTTGTACCAAAACCGACTAAGATGTCGTTACCATTGCCACCCAAGAGGATATCGTTACCTTCTTGACCGACTAAATAGTCGTCGCCGTCGCCACCTGAGAGAGTATCATTACCTGCATTAGCGTAGATAAAATCGTTACCCGCACCGCCAAAGATATTGTCTACTCCAGTGCCACCAAAGATATTATCGTTGCCGTCGCCGCCATCGAGGAGATTATTACCCGCCACGCCATAGAGTTCGTCATTACCCGCACCGCCATAAATTTGGTTATTGCCGTTGCTGCCATAGAGCTTATCGTTACCAGCACCGCCATCGAGCAGATCGTCGCCAGTTTCGGCATAGAGGATGTCATCGCCATCTTGTCCGTAGAGGAAGTCATTACCATTGCCGCCATAGATCGTATCGTTATCGGCACCACCAGAGATAGTATCGATCCCGTCGCCACCTTTGAGCGTGTCTTGTCCGCTACCTGCTTGGATCGTGTCATTCCCGGCTCCTCCATCGATCGAGTCATTGCCGCTACCGCTAGTAATTAGATCGTTACCATCGCCACCGAGAATGATGTTATTGCCATCGCCAGCATTGATAATATCGTCGCCTACACCACCATCGATATTGTCGTTACCAGTACCCGTGGTAATTGCATCGTTACCCGCACCGCCAAACACTTTAAACGCAGTCGCCGAAGTAGCGGTAAAGATGTCATTGCCCGTGCCACCGATGACGGATTCGATGCTAGTCGTATCGAGGTTGAGAGTTACTGCATTACCATTTTCAACATAGGCGGTATCGTAGCCAGAACCGCCATTGATGCTGTCTTCGCTATCGAAGTAGATTATGTCGTTACCCGCGCCACCAGAGATCGTATCGGCTCCAGCTCCACCTTTGATGACATCGTTACCCGCACCACCGTCGAGGATATCGTTACCCGTACCACCATCGATCGAGTCTGCTCCAGTACCGCCAGTAATGCGATCGTTACCAGCTTCGCCCATCAGGGTATTAGTGCCGCCAGCAGCCGTAATCGTATCGTTACCATCGCCACCAAATAAGGTGCTGTTGCCAGTGCCACTGGTGAGAGTATCGTTACCGCCATAGCCGAACATTTTCACGGCGGTGCTAGAGGTAGCTGTAAATACATCATCACCCGCACCACCAGCGACTTCTTCAATGCTCGTAGCATCGAGATTGAGGGTAACTCCAGTGCTGCCTTGATAATTAGCAACATCGTAACCCGCGCCACCATTAATAGTATCGAGATTATCGAAGTTGAGGATGTCGTTACCCCCCCCACCAGTGAGAATATCGGTACCAGCTCCACCCGTTAAAGTATCATTACCATCGCCACCGTCGAGGGTGTCATTACCCGCGCCGCCGTCAAGGATGTCGTTACCCGCGCCAGCATTAATGGTATCGTTACCATCTTCACCGTAGAAACTTTCATGCCCAGCACCACCAATTAAGGTATCATTACCACCTTGTCCGTGCATTTCGACGCTACCAGTACCAGAATTGGTGAAGGTATCATCGCCACTTGCACCATAGGCAACCTCGATGTTCGTCGCACCCAAATTGAGAGTAATAGCTTGAGTACCTTGCAAAATTGCCGTATCGTAACCCGCACCACCATCGATCGAGTCGCTAGTATCGAACTTTAAGGTATCATTACCATCGCCACCAAGGAGGGTATCGGCACCAGCACCACCGTCGAGGGTATCATTTCCGGCACCGCCGAGGAGGGTATCATTACCAGCATCGCCTTGGAGACTATCGTTGCCATCACCACCGGAGAGGGCATCGTTACCATCGCCACCGAGGAGGGTATCTTCACCAGCCGCACCGAAGATCGTATCGTCGCCCGTACCGCCGTTGAGATAGTCGTTGGCGCTACCACCAGAGATATTATCTTGTCCGCCATTCCCAAAGATCGTTACGCTAGTCGCGGATAAACTACCACTGCCATTGGTATTAGTAAAGGTATCGTTACCTGCATTGCCTTGAACTTGTTCGATGCCACTAGCACCCAGATCCAGACTAGCTCCAGCTATAGAATCTACAATTGCCACATCATAACCATCGCCACCGAGAACGCTAGTATCGGCAGCATCAAAGAATAACACATCGTTACCCGCGCCACCCTGCAAGCGATCGATTCCCGCACCGCCACTGATGACATCATCGCCGCTACCACCATCGATCGTATCATTGCCATCGTTGCCAGCTAACCAGCCGTCGTTACCAGCACCGCCATCGAGGGTGTCATTACCGCTACCGCCTTCGAGGACATCTTTACCATCACCACCAGCGAGCAAATCGTTACCATCACCGCCATTGAGGTAGTCATCGCCTGCATCGCCGCTGAGATTATCATCATCGGCATTACCAAAAATGGAATCGTTACCGTCGCCACCGCTGATGGTGTCGTTACCCGCACCACCAGAAAGCGCGATATCGTTACCAGCACCACCGCTAATCAGATCGGCACCGTCGCCGCCATCGACAATATCCGCACCATCGCCAGCAATAATGGTATCGTTACCAGCACCACCTTTGAGAGTGTCATCGCCAGTACCGCCATCGAGGACATCTACACCATCGCCACCATCGAGGATGTCATTGCCATCGCCACCATACAATCGATCGTCACCTTCATTCCCCAGTACGATGTCATTACCCGCATCGCCGTAGACGAGATCGTTACCCGCGCCACCTGCAACCACATCGTTACCGATACCACCATAGACAGTATCATCGCCGGCACCACCATCAAGCCAACCATCATCACCCTCACCACCGATAAGGATATCGTTACCCGCGCCACCCATCAGGATATCGTTACCGATGCCACCATCCAGGGTGTCGTTACCAGCACCGCCATCAAGAACATCGTTACCCGCCTCACCATAGATGAGATCGTTGCCATCGCCACCGGATAGCCAGGTATCATTCCCCTCGCCACCATAAATTTTGTCATCACCAATTCCGCCTTCGATGCTGTCATTACCAATACCGCCATAGAGGAGATCGTTACCCGCACCACCATTGAGGGAGTCGTTACCATCGCCACCATACAGAGTATCGACACCATCTTCGCCAGCCAAGACATCATCGCCATTACCGCCAACGAGCAAATCGTCACCAGTACCGCCCAAGAGAGTATCGTTACCGTCGCCACCATCGAGAGCGTCATTACCAGCACCACCATTGAGAAAATCATTGCCAGCCAAACCCATCAGGCTATCGGCACCATCATCACCATAGATCGAGTCTGTATCTTGTCCGCCGATGAGGGTATCGTTTCCATCTTCACCGTAGAGAACGTTATTGCCACTACCACCTTGTACTAAGTCATCGCCACTACCACCATGGAGAATATCGTCGCCAGCACCACCATCTAAAATGTCATTATCTTCGCCACCGTCGAGGATATCATTACCATCTCCACCAGAGAGGGTATCGTTGCCAGCCATTCCCAGCAACACATCATCGCCAGCATCGCCATAAAGAGTATCATCCCCTTCCGCACCGCGCATTTTATCATTGCCATTGCCACCATAAATGGTGTCATTTCCTTCGCCACCATACAAGCAGCCGTCATCGCCTTCGCCGCCGTAGATGATATCATTGCCAGCTCCGCCGTCGATCCAATCGTGTCCATCGCCGCCGTAGATGATATCGTCGCCAGCACCGCCACTGAGATTATCCTCACCAGCACCGCCGTACAGAGTATCGTTACCCGCATCGCCATCGACGATATCGTTACCATCTCCACCCATTAGAAGATCCGCACCATCGCCACCTTTGAGTGTATCGTCACCAGTACCACCATCGATCGTATCGTTACCGACACCGCCATCCAGGAGATCGACACCAGCACCGCCGTAGAGAGTATCGTTACCCGCATCACCATAGAGCGCGTCGTTACCATCGCCGCCATAGAGTGTGTCATTCCCATCACCCGCAATTAAAATATCATTGCCAGCCTCACCATAGAGCGTGTCATTCCCATCACCGCCGACGAGATAGTCGTCGCCATTCCCAGCAATTAAGGTATCGTCACCAGCTTCGCCATAGAGTGCGTCATTACCATCGCCACCGATGAGTTTATCATTGCCCAAACCACCTTTAAGCAGATCGACACCTGCTCCGCCATCGAGGACATCATTACCATCCCCACCATCCAGGTAATCATCGCCAGTACAACCATAGAGAGTATCTTGTCCGTCACCACCCATTAATTTATCGTTATCGTCACCACCCATTAATTTATCGTCACCTGCGCCGCCATCGAGGACATCATTTCCTGCGTCCCCATAGAGGACATCGTTGCCGTCGCCACCAGACATCCAGTAGTCGTCGCCAGCACCGCCGATGAGTGTATCATCTCCAGCTTCGCCCTCTAACACATCGTTACCGTCGCCGCCGATGAGTTTATCGTTACCCGCACCACCTTTGAGATAGTCAGCACCCTCGCCGCCATCTAAGACATCATTGCCATCGCCACCATCGAGATAGTCATTACCAGTACCACCTTGGAGCAGATCGGCACCAGCACCACCCATTAATTTGTCATTGCCCGTACCGCCATTGAGGATATCGTCGCCATTACCGCCATCGAGGATATCGTCTCCAGCGTCGCCATTGATGATATCGTTGCCATCGCCACCAGAGAGCCAGTAATCATCGCCCTCACCGCCATTAATTTGGTCGTCACCCGCACCACCTTCGATCGAGTCTTTGCCTAAATTTCCCAACAGCACATCATTGCCATTTCCACCGATGATGATGTCGTCATACTCACTGACACCGTTAGCGGAGGTAGTCGCAAATCCATTACCAGTAGAATCGATCGAGCCGATATAGACATATTTACCCGTAATCGCATCTCTAACCCATCCAGCGCGATCTCCATGGTCGCCATCGACCCAATCATCGCCATCATCAGCGATTAGGGTATCGTTACCCACGCCGCCTTGGATCGTGTCATCCCCTGCCATACCGACGATGAAATTATCGTTGCTGTCTCCATACAAGTTGTCATCATTATTAGTACCAACGATAAAAGTTAAATTAGATGATGTCATTTTTTGCTGCTCCTATAACTGAATAGTTAAAATATTTAATCGATTGCAGCTTTTGAAAAATATTCGATCGAGCCGCTCACAAGACTTTTATATCTCGATTGCACAGGTGTAGAACATGCTGAAATTACCAATCTTTTTCTAGGTGCAAATACTAGAAAGTCACTCAGTAAGCTCTAAAATCCAGTGACAGAGCCAAGATTTTCTACGTAAGATCGGGAACACACAAACAGCGGATGTCGATCGCCTGAATGTGAGTTTGTATAAATAACATATCCCCGACTTTTGCAAAAAGTCGGGGATATGAGTGAATGCTGACGACTGAGTACCGAACTCGAGAACGATCGATTATGTTAATTTCCGCCACTGTTGAGTAAATTAAATTGTTTGAGAAAGCTGACATTATCCGGTGTCAAAAACTTATGCAGTCCCTCAACTTCATTGAGCAATTTAATTTCTTGCTGACATTCAGCCCGCAAAATTTCCAAATGTCGATCGCGTGTGGCTCCCGATGGTAAACTTTGAATTGTTGCTAAAGCTAGGCTAATTTTAGTCACTGTTTGACGTAATTCTGCAGTAAAACTTTCAAAGATCCGATCTTTAGCTTGGTTGAAAGTTTGTAAATTTTGAATTTTCTTACTGAAATTTTGATATTCTTGATGTCTGTTAAAATAATGCTGCATCATTCTCGCACTGCGTTCTAGCTGGATGCGGACGGCTTTTAATAATTCATCACCAGTAAAAGGTTTGGTCAAATAGTCATTTGCACCTAGTTCCATCCCTTGACGGCGATCCTGGTGGACGGATTGCGCTGTCAAAAAGATAAACGGTATAATCGCTGTTTCTGGATGATTTCGCAAGGCAGCCAAGACTTGATAGCCATCCATTGCTGGCATCAGAATATCGGAAACGATCAGATCGGGGCACTCTTTTATCGCCAACTTCACCCCAATATCACCATTCTCAGCGACGATCGTTTGAAAATTTTCCAATTCTAAAATTTCCTGAATATTGTGCCTAACATCGGCAGTATCTTCAATAATTAAAATCTTATTCATAGCCGCTCGATCTTGACACTTTTATAACTTAATATGCCCAAAATTTATTAAAGTATTTCATTAGTTCGAATTTTGCATATATTCTTTTATGATGCTTCAAGCCGATCGAGAACGCACCTATTCTTCGTGTTCTCCGTTGTCAGGCAGATCGATCGTGAAACAACTCCCTACCCTCGCTCTAGTTATTTCTAACGATCGATATCTTTATTTCAGCTACCTAAAACCAAAGCGGTTTGTGGAAAAATCTGCTGCTATCTGGCGTTGACGAGTGTTTCGATCGTCGAAACAAGTTGACTGAGCCTGAAAGGTTTACTCATATATTCATTTGCTCCCGCATCTAAGCATTTTTGGCGATCGTTGGGCATGGCTAGAGCTGTCAAGGCAACGATTGGAATCGTAGCGCAATCGGGGAGCTGACGAATGCACCGAGTTGTCTCAAAACCATCCATTCCTGGCATCTGAATGTCCATCAAAATGATGTCAGGACGTTGTTGGATCTCAGCCGGCTCATTAGCGCATTCGAGTAGAGAAATTGCTTTGTGGCCGCTTTGGGCCACAGAGATCGCATAACCACGACTTTTAAGATAGGTAGTCATAGTTTCGATATTGCCCTCATCATCTTCCACCAACAAAATCGAGGTTTGAGACTTAACCACTAGAGTTGCCGCCGGAGCGGTATCTGTCGTCAGCGGATATACGAGCGGATCGGCTGAGACAACTGCAATCTCTGGACTCGGGTCGCAAGGTATCAAGATCGTAAAACAACTGCCCCGATTTACTTCACTCTGGACAGAGACATTACCGCCATGCATTTCCACAATCCGCTTGACTAATGCTAATCCCAGCCCCGTTCCCGCATACTGACGACTGAGACTGCTATCAATTTGGACGAAGGACTGAAACAGTTTATCCATGTTCTCAGGGGCAATCCCAATCCCTGTATCGATAATCGAGAAGGCAATTTGCCATCGAGGTTGTGCTGGGGATTGTGGCTCAATCGATCTAGGACCGTCTCCCCCTCGTCCGTCCACAACCCGCACATCCAAAGTAATATCCCCCCCTTCAGGAGTAAATTTGACAGCATTGCTGAGTAAATTGATCAGGACTTGACGAAAGCGGAGATCGTCTACCCGAACTTTTAGCTGTTTGAGCGGTTCTGGTAGTTGGGTATTCAATCTAATTTGCCGTTTGTGGGCGAGTTCTTTGATAAATAAAACACTATTTTGACATAGCAATTGAATCGATACATCTGTCAATTCAAGTGTAAACTTATTAGCTTCGATCTTAGAAAGATCGAGAATATCATTGATTAAAGCGAGGAGATGTTTGCCGCTCTTTTCGATCGTAAAAATTGACTTTTGTTGTCGCTCGTTGATGGCACCAAAAACCTGGTCTTGTAAGCTTTCAGATAGACCTAAAATGGCATTGAGCGGCGTGCGCAGCTCGTGACTCATACTTGCCAAAAACTCATCCTTGAGTCGAGTGGCACGAGCAAGTTCTTGGTTGGAGATGGCAAGTTTGTGGTTACTTTCTAGCAATCGTGCCTCTGCTTGCGCTCTTTCTGTCAATTCTTGCTGTAACTTCTCAAACAAATTTGCTTGATGAATGGCGATCGCGAGTTTGTCAGCAATTTGTTGGAGTAATTTGGCTTCAGCATCCTGCCAACAACGTTGAGAGCTACAGGAATGGATACTCAGCAATCCCCACAGATGCGGTTCATCCCAAGTCTCGATCTCCGGATCGGTTTCACTATTGCCAGATAGCAGTAAGATCGGTGCGACAATTTTAGACTTAACCTGGATGTTCTCTATATATTCCTGCAAATGTACCGACCAGGGATCTTGCTGGAAATCGACGACAATATTGGTGTTACCATTTAAGTAGAATTCAAATTCTTCGTCGCTTAATCGTTCATTTTCCCAATTTCTCACCAGTACACTAGGATATTCGGGCGAGACAACTTCTTCGACAGCGCGCAGCCGAAGATCGGGAGATACCCTGAAAATAGCCACCCGATCGACCATCATTAATTCCTTGACGCGGACAGTTGCCGTTGCCAGAACTTCTTCTACTTTCAACGAATTGCGGATTTGCTGAGCGATCGCGCCTAGTGTTTTTTGCTGGAGCAGTTGGTGGGCGATCTCCTCTTCTGCCCGCCAGCGGATATCTAGTTCTAACTGGACTTTTTGATAGAGGGTTGCTTGTTGAATGCCAATCCCGATCTGTTCGGCAATTTGTTTGGCAAAATTAATTTCACTCTCTTGCCAAGACCGATACGCTTGGCAATGATGGATACAGAGCAATCCCCATAAGCTGGAACCATCGAACAATGGGATGACTAAATTTGCCCGCACCTGAAATTTTTTGGCTAAAATCTGAATCTCATAATCCGGCAATCCAGTCGGATGGATATCTTCTAGTACATTGATTCGATCTCGATCGTACCTCCGTGTTAACTGTTCGCCAAAATGAGCATCGTAAATTTTTACTCCCAAAATCGGCTCGAATTCATTACCTACAGATTCGGCAACAAATTCACCCTCATTAAAGTTGAGCTGGGGATCGAATTTAAAGATCCCCACTCGATCTGTATTCATAAATTGACGGATCTCTTGCACCGCAGTCCCAAAAATAGTCTTGAGATCTAGAGATCGCCGAATCCGCTGGGTAATTCCGCGCAAAACTGATTCCCGTTCCGCTTGTTGCCGAATTATTTGTTCGTTCTGGAGGCGGATCGCTTCGTCGCGCTTGGTTGCGGTGATATCAAAGTTGATGCCAATGATGCTGTATGGACGTTCTTGTTCGTCCCGTTGTACCAGTCCATAAGCTTTGATAAAATGGATACTATTATCGGGATGAATAACTCGAAATTCTGTGTCGAATTCCGCCTCACCTAAAAGCGCTTGTGCTAGCAGAGCTTCAGTCTGAGTCCGATCGTCTAGATGGATAGTCCTAGCCCAGGTGGCGTAAGCCTCACCATGTTCGGAGCCGGGAAGGGCTGGTTGTGCCCCATATAGTTCGTACATGCGATCGTCCCAAATCAAGCAATCTCGAATAATGTCCCATTCCCAACAGCCGACAGCACCAGACTTGAGTGACAAAGACAACCGTTCTGATATTCTGTGCAATTTAGTTTCGGTGTGTTTGCGCTCGGTAATGTCTTGATAGGTGCCCATTACGCCGATGATTTCACCCTTGAGATTACGCAACGGTATCTTGTGGGTCTCGACCCAGATCGAGGTCCCATCTGAATGAGTTTGGGTTTCGATAATTCCCAATTTTGCCACACCTGATTCGATGACCTGTCGATCGTCAGCGCGGTAAATATTGCCTTCCATTTCACCCCAGACAAGATCGTAGTCGGTTTTGCCGACGATCTCTTCAGGGTAGGTCAAATTAGCATTTTGAGCGAAGTTGGAGTTACAACCCAAATAACGAGATTCTCGGTCCTTCCAAAATACGGCCAGTGGTAAAGTCTCAATTAAAGTTTGCAAAAATTGCCGAGATTCGCTCAAGGCTACTGCTGCTTGCTTGCGGATTGCGGCTTCGCGCTTGGCGGTGGAAATATCCTGGAAAATGCCCCGGATTGCCACAGCATGTCCATCCACATAGCGATAATTCAAACTACCTTCGACAATTGCTTCTTGGTTGGTTTTGGTCAGCAACTTCAGCTCTAGGCGATCGATAGTTGGGAATATTCCGGCCTGCAACTGTTGGATCAGATTCTGAAACCGATCGTGTTCGTCTGGGTGCAAAATATCAAAAATCGTGAGTCGATCGATTTCTGGTGTTGGATAACCTAGCTTTGCTTGCCATGCTCGGTTGACATATTCAAATTTGCCATCGTTGATGGCAATACTCTGGATCAAATCGTTGGCATTATCAAAAAATTCCTGAAGTTGAGTTTCTCGCTCTTGTAATTGGGTGGTGCATTGCTCGATTCTAGATTCCAGTTCGGCGTTGAGACTGTAAACTCGTTCGTATTTGGCTGTGAGTTCTTTGGTGCGCTCCTCAACGTGAAATTCTAAGTCATCATCATTCCACCTGGGCTGTTGGCTAGTCTGCCGTTCCACCAGTGCGACTTTTGCGCCTAAACTTAGTACCTGCGATCCTAATGCCTCAATTAAATTGTACAGAGCTAGTGGATCTAACATTCGGTGGAGACTCTCAGGAGTTACTAGTCCCACCACACAATGACGCTCGTCAACAATTGGTAAGTGGTCGATCTGGTGTCGATCGAGTAGATTAGCCGCTACAAATATATTGGTAAAATCCGTTGCTCTGATGGTGATGACATTCGCTCTCATCACATCACGGATTGATACATTGGCTAAATTTCGGTCTTCGGCTCTGAGCCGCACGAGATCTGATGCTGTCACAATACCCAACAGTTTCCCGTCTTCAACGATCGAGAGCCAACTACTTGGCTCGGGTGCTTCCTGTGGGAGCGATAATCGATCCAATCGACTGCTATCTACCGACGAATCGACTACTTGAGTACCGCTGAGGTAGGCAATCGCCGCCATTACCGTCGTCTCTGGAGTCACCACTAGGGGTTGACAGACAAATCTCTGCCATAGTGGCTGCGCCAACGCTGAGAGAAGTTCAGATTGAGGGAGAATCGGTACAGGGTTTAGCATGTTGTGTTGGAAAGTATGCTCTTGTTTAGAGTGCCCTCACTTCAAGTCAAAATGACCACTTTGAATCCGAGCGTGTTATATCTATCTCAGTCTATATTTGAGCCGATCGTCACCCAGCATTGGGAGATCGGGATGTATTCTCGGTACTGATGGCAAGTAGAGAGTTAATTTGGCGATCGAAATGGGCATTTTAGAATATATATAGATATGGAAGTAATTTAGATGAATACCTATTCCATCCTAATTGTTGATGATGAACCCGATAACTTTGATGTGATCCAATCACTTCTATCTAATGAAGGGTATAAGCTACAATACGACAACAATGGAGAACATGCGATTGCTTCCCTAGAAAAATTCGACCCCGATGTCATCTTGCTGGATGTGATGATGCCCGGTCTTGATGGGATTGAAGTATGTAAACAGATCAAGGCGATGTCTAAATGGCAAGCGGTGCCGATTGTGATGGTGACAGCTTTATCTAGTAAAGAAGATTTGTCCCGCTGTCTAGAAGCAGGGGCTGATGATTTTGTAAATAAGCCCGTGAATGGTCTCGAACTACGTGCCCGAGTCAAATCCATGTTGCGGATCAAAAAACAACACGATCGGATTCAATCTTTCTCCAAACTGCAGCGGCACAATATTCATTCCTTGTCAAATAATTTGAATGAGATCCGCTTAGACTTAGCTGCCGAGTTTTCACGTGAATTTGATTACCCGTTAGATATCATCGCCGAGACCACCGAGCACCTGACAAATAATATCGAACAGCTCAGTGTGGCCGCTATGCTTCATATTTTGGGACAAAACCATCGCTCTACACTGCAATTGCGTAAATTAATGCAGAAATTTTGGTTTTATCTACAGCTTATCGTTGAAAAACCAGCATCTAATTATGGGGATGCCTCAACCCCAAAATCGATCGTCGAGCACAGCTTGAGCGATCGATTTAAGGGATTGCCAATCCCCCGGAGTATAATCTGCGAAATCGCCGACGTACAATTGGCGGTAAACATCGAGCATTTTCAGTGGATCTGCACCGAATTAATAGAACATGTAATTAGTAGTACAAAAAACATTACGCGGACGAGAATTTACGGAGAAATTATTGACGACACATTTCATTTTTCATTATCAAATTATCTAAGAGATAGAGCGGATATTTCGATGATAGAAATGACGAAATCGGTTCAACTAAATGCGTCAACATATGAAGAAAGAGAATTAAAAATAGGTTTGAAAATTGTCAAGAAACTTGTCAACAGTTATGATGGAGTCTTTTTATTATCTAGCCCCGACGCAGACGAAACCACTGTTTATCTGACTTTGCCATTGGTACCGGAGCGTTTGCCGATGACTGGATCCCAATTTAAAAACCCAACAATATCTACCCAAAATTGAGGGTTAGTAACCGATAAGATCGTTATGACATATTAAAAACAACAATTTATTGCCAACGTAGGGGTAATGTCTTGTCTCACTAAACCCTCGGGGAACCCGAGGAGCGCGAGCCGCTTCATGAATTACCCCTACCTTGGCAATAGCAGATCTGGATTTCATTCGATCCTGATGCCTAGGGAATGATGCGGATTGCCAGAGCTTGGGGAGCCAAATGTCCGCGATTTGCGGGTATATCCCGAATCATATTACCTTGGGGGATTGCTAAGTGGCTGACACTATTAATGGGGAGTTGATAACCACCCAAACAATTGCCCTCAGTCCAGACAGCCAAGCGATCGTTATCCAACACCCACCAATTCGGTACCTCGATTCGGGAGCTACCTGGAGTAACATTAAAAATCGAAGTCCGATAGATGGCTTCATAGCCCCCCCTCCCATCAGGACGCATGACGGCAATCCGTGCGCGTCCGGGAGCTACCCATGTGGTTTCGATCGATCGCACTCGACCAAAATTTAAGGGGTGATGGAGGTCGATATAGAAAAAACCGCCCGGTAGCGGTTGCAGTTGCTGTTGAATTAAATCCCCCCCCTGAGCCTGTGGGGGTGCTGGCTCTAGCCCCAAATCTACCATCTTATTGGCCATATATGAGGCAAATACAGCATGACCCAAATTATTCAGGTGTAAGCCATCAGCCGAATAATCAGCCAGATCTGATAGTGGAAAGGCTTCCTGGCCAGAGTCGATAAAATAACCACCAATTTGGTTGGTGGTTGCTTGCAATATGCGATCGTAGTCTTTGCGTCGATCGAGTGTAGCTTGATTGGGTTGGGAAGTACTGATAATTAATTGGTGCGGCTTAAATTCCTGCACCATCCCCGTCAGCATCTTGGTTAAATCGCCGCTATAGGTGCCACTTTGCGTCGCAGTTCCCAAGATAATTCGCCGAAAAGCATCATTAACACCATAGAGGACGATCACTCGATCGGGATGACGGGATAAAACATTCGATCGCCAGCGTTCTAGTCCCGATGGTACCGAAGCTAATTCCTTGTCCCGGAGGGCAGTGGAAACTGTAGATCCAGAGAGTCCTTCATTAATCTCTTCCCAACCTAGATACCGCGATAGCAATGTCGTCCACCGCCGATCTCCTCTAGTCGTTCCAAAGCCAACCGTACTACTAGACCCAAAGAAGACCACTTTCGGTAACTTTTTAGGTTGAGATGGGGACTGTTTCGATCCAGTTGGTGGGGGTGATGAGTGAGCGATTAGTGGCTGTGTACCCCAAACACAACAACTGATACTGACAAATCCCAGTAGCTGCCCAACAATACTTTTAGCGAGTTTTACCATTTGCCCAATCTTCTAAAGGAATCGAACCAATATGACTATAGAGGATTGCTTCTAATATTTGACCGTTAGTATTGAGTGTGAGCGATCGATTGATTTCTTGAGTACCTTCGTATACCCCGCCGAATACACCACGATCGGGGTCTGCCAGCCACCGCAAGCCTTGGTAATTGCGTTCGGTATACCGATTGCGAAATAACATCTGCCAAGACACAGCTGTCTTGGTGCTGCTAGTACTAAATTTATCGCTATCCTGACCGGATGGATTCATCGTTTTCCAATTTTTCCCATCCACATGGACATTGTTATATACAAACCAGGGTGCGCGATCGAGATTGTCCTCAGACCAGGCGGTAAAATGTCCAGTAGCCTGAGCGCGGCGGGTTTGAGCTTGTAATACTCGTCCCGCATACTCAGCAGGTAAAGCTTTAAATCCAGTTTCCAGCCCGTCTAAAACATAAGGTTCGCTGGTGACATAGTTATGGTAACTAGTGCGGGTATCGGCAGGAATTTGTACCCCCATCACATCGACATTCTGTTCGTGCGCTTTAGGATCGATCGCATTTTTCGCCACCACTCCCAATTTTTTCATCCCATAGGCGGCATACTGTTCGTAGCCCAATCGCCCTTCTTGATTCCACTCTTCTTTACCCTTTTCAATATGCACACCCATTAAATTTCCCTGACTTTCGAGTCGGGTGAGTTTCCATCTTGCTGTGACTGCGTTACAGGCTGCTTTGTGCTGAGGATAACGATGGGCGATAATATCCAGCCATAGTGCCAATCTGCCTAGATCGATCGCTGAAAAGCCAATTTCTTCGGATTTATCCAGCTTGCCATAGCTGACTGGTTGCAATGTAGCAGCATTGTAAGCTTTATTTGGCAACTCACCTTTGTACAGCGGCATTTTAGCCAGAGATACGAGCACTTGAGCCATCCATCGATCGAATTCTGGCGCAGAGAGTAAATCTAATTCCCGTGCTGCCGTCATCCCGGCAAATTGACTGGCAACATCCCACATGGTGGTGGCGGGAAATTTAGCCGCAGATGAGACAAGTCCCGTCGGCAATCGATTAGTCTCAAAATATTTCCAAGCATTCCGCGCGAGTTGCAGATCTTCTCCCGTCAGCGGTACGCTACGCTGGACGGGTACTGGCAATACGCTAGTCTCTTGCCAATTTAACAGTTGATTTACACCGAAACCAGTCAAACCGATCGCTAGACAGATAGCAGCTTGCCAGCGGAGATTAAATGATTGAGGGATAGTTAACATAATTTTGATCCAGTATTAAATATTTTTAAAATTTGAAAATCATTAAATTATTTCCGAATCCTGAATCTCGATCGAATCAGTTTCATCTTCAATTGTGATAGTGAGATACTTTCCCTCTCTCCGAGCACAACAAACAATATCATTGTTGCCATCAAGTCCAGCAGAGAGAATTGATTCAAAACGACTATTGCAAGCTTCATTAATAATATCGAGCAACTGAGGATACATTTCGGGTGATATTGATTGCATTTTTTATATCTCCTACAATAATTTGTCAGTCTAAATGAAAATCGAAGATAGTAGCGATGGGAGATTGAATTTTAGGCAGCTACAAGGTGAGGTATATTCAACAAGATAACTTGATTTGATAAACTGATGTAAATAGAAAGAAGCACGTCCGGATCGACGATCGTGAGATCGCGATCCACGACATGTTTATTTTTACTAACTATTCCCACGTATTGTTGCTGAAATACGATCGTTGGTGGATATAAACAGCAGCGGTTGTAAGGGCTATGTTGCCCATATTGACCCCCATAGATGCCATGCTCATAATAGATACTATTGATATTATAAGCATTGCCATATGTTCTCCGATTTATAATCGAGTTAGAATCGTTGCGATCGCTAGATAGTATGCCTAAAAATTGACCATCTTGTGCGTACAACTCAAGTTTTCCATCAAGCGAGATCAGATCTTGGAGAGTCATATATTCCCCTGGTTACTCTATGCTATAGTCCTTTACTTAATTTATGCAAAATCTCCGATCTAACTAGTGTGATTTATCTACCAATTAATAGTGATTCATCATCTGGATTTCGACACTTACATCTAAAAATCTAGCTCAAGTATCATCGCGGAATAATTCTAAACAAAACTTCATTTTTGACCATCAGCCAACATAAACCGATCGCGATCGCTTGGGCTAAACTGACCAACCAAGTACTCCCCTGAATCAAGCCCGGAATCATAAACCAGATTAAAGTCAAAGGCACATGGATAATATAGACATATAATGAGTTTTGACCCAGGGGAATCAATAATTTACCTAACGTTTTGGATAACGGTACCCAAAACCTGTCAACCCCCATAAACATCAGCGAAAATAGCCCCAGCAGCGTTACCAACCGAATTGGGCCATTAATACTGCGATCGGTCAACCGCAGCCACAATGCTCGATCTTGTACTCTTGTAGGCCACGTTCCTAGTTGAAGATCTAAATGAGCTGTAATCAGAGCTAAAACGACGATCGCTAGCATCCCCAGTAGTACTGGTATTTTGGGCAACCGTTTCCAATTTTTAGCTAACTTATCTTTGTGATAACCAGCGGCGACACCATGAACGTAAAGGATCTGCCAAGTACTAAATACAAAGTAAGGATGAGCGCGATCGAGTGGTTGAAAACTAAACGAATAAGGATGCACCTGTTGAATCCACCACAACGTCCAAGAGGCAGTTAATAGCGGTAATAAAAGTCCCCGCCGCAATAACCAAAATATGGCGGGAGAAGCCAATAAACACAATACATATAGTTGTAAAATATCGACGATCGGTGGAGTCAAATGTAATGTGCCAGCTGCTAACAAAATCTGCCACCACTCCCCAGGTGCCCGATCGAAGCTCGGTCTAGTCATCCCTGGTGCGACAATGCTCAATAATCCCAATCCTGCGATGAGGATAAAGCTAGTAAAATATAAGATCTTCGCTCGTTCTAGCAACTTCTGCATCGCAGAATTCAAGCCAATCTTATCGATTCGTTGTAATGTCACAAATCCCAGTACAAACCCAGACAAAAACACAAATCCTTCTGCCGAACTTGCATAGATATGTCCTTGCGTAATATTATTAAAATACGATCGACATTCTAAATGATTGACCACCATCGAGACGATCGCCACCCCTCGAAGTAGATCGATTCGTAGATCGCGTTTTCCATAGAGTTCTGGATCGTATTGCCATAATTTCTGACGTTTAGGAGGTGCTGAAGTTAGATCTGGATCTGCAACTGGTGGAGAAATAATTGACATAATATCTACAACTTGATTTAACTAAAATTTCAGCCGAACTTGACCGATAATAGACTGAATATTTGCATTACTAGTAACAGGTACGATACTTTTGACATTACTAAAGCTATAGCCGAGATCCGCTTCAACAGAGGGTGATAGCTTAGCAGTACACTTAGTTTGATAGCCGCCAGCATCAGAACTGGTAGCATTGACATTCTGGCCGCCTAAACTAGCTGAAAGTCGACAGTTGAGTACATCTCGAATCACACTGCCTTCCCAGGCAACTTCGCCTGTATAAACTAGGAAATCTGGAGGTGCAAAGTAGCCTTTGTCAGTGGGATTTTTATAATTCCAGGTGAACAAATTACCCGCCACCGAAAACTCACCGAATTTACGCTCGAGCCGACTGAATGACTGTTGTTCTTGGTTATTATCGCTATAGCTTCCCAAGTGCAGTGATGAAAATAAGGATGTATCTTTATCTATTTGCCAGAATATAGATGGCCCATACCGAAAAGCCGAAATTTGATTTTCGATCGTTTTGGCATTAAATTTATAAGATCCCTGTTGAAGATCCGCAGACACTGTTAAACCACTTGTTAGGGGATAGTCTACTTTGAGATTAAAATTGGGTGTAGTCGATCCGCTCGCTAGATCGACTCCGACCCCTGGACGAATTTTGAGCGAATTAATTTTGGTTTCCCAATTAATTCCCAGTGGAATATTGGTAACAGTTTTGGTTCCTGGCTGTTCGTAAGTATCATAACCAGTTGTAAACAATAATCGTTCAGCTTTGCTGTCCTGACGGGAATCGCCATTATTGAGCCGAAATATTGCTGTTGATTCGATCGTCCGGTTAACTTGACCAGAGTTATTCCACTCGTTATGAACATTGGGTTGTAGTCCCTCCAACACTGCAAAAGGTGCGGCCATTGCAGGTTTGACAGTGGCACCTTCAACTGAGCCAGAATTAGCTCCAGGTGGGGGTAGGAGCGGGATATATTCTTTTGGTGGGGGGATATTTAGATCGGGATTAAAGTTATCGGCACCAGCAAGCAGTTGTGGTGTCAACCTAATAATTTCTGTGGATAAGCTTCGATCTAACGAAGCATTACCAGAGTCAACGCTCTCAGCTGCCGTTGTGGCTGATGATATAGTAGTTTCGAGGAGTAGATACGCAACAAAACTTCCCGCAGCTAATATTTGTTGCCAAAGTAGAAATTGTCGGAGAACTATTGGAAATTTCATCTTGTGCATCCGAACTATAGATTCAATGCTCACTAACTGAGCTTTAAACTTCAGTTGTAATTTGCAACTGACTATACCTAAGATGCCCTCAAAATTCACTCTAATTTAGAATTACACCTTTATTACGACAGAATCGTACGCTATTTGGGTACTCACCCGTAAATCAACAATTCTTTCTCCTGTGATGATGCTCTTAATTGGTTCGCTCACTGTGGCTTATTCATTTGATAACCGCTGTAAGTCTAACAAAGTTTAGATCGATTATCGATCGCAGATCGGTCGCCGAGCAGAATTTCCTGATTGAATCCGCTCGGTACCAACTATTTTAGGGTGGCTCCAATCTAAAAGATGGATGGCCCATTATTCGCAATAAATCGATCGAGATCCCACTGTTTACACAAGTTCACGCACGTTATCTGAATTTGGGATTGCTGGTGGGAGGGCAGGTTGAGATCGATGGATTTCAGATAGGATCGATCTCCTAAACCTGCCCCACATCACTAATCTCCTTCAGACTGCTCGGATGCTTCGGGTTTCAACAATGGAAACGCGATCGCGTCACGAATGCTGGCACAATCGCATAAGAGCATTACCAATCGATCGATCCCGATCCCCAATCCGCCAGTCGGCGGCATCCCATATTCTAATGCTGTGAGGAAGTCTTCATCCACATCGTGGGCTTCGACATCACCGCTAGCTTTGCGTGCTGCTTGAGCCTCCAATCGCTGCCGTTGATCGATCGGATCGGTTAATTCTGAGAAACTATTTGCCAATTCGCGTCCGACTGCAAAGAGTTCGAACCGCTCGACGAGTCCGGGTTTCGATCGATGGGGTTTAGCTAAGGGGGAGATTTCGACCGGATAATCGAGCACGAATGTGGGCTGAATTAGGGTTGCTTCACACTTTTGCTCAAAGATCTCGTTTAAGAGTTTGCCGAGGGATATAATGTCATTACAACCGTTGATGCCAGCATCTTTGACTGCTATTTGGGCTATCTCGATCGAGTTGAAGGTACTAAAATCTAACCCAGTAACTTCTTTAACGATCTCGTGCATCGTCACCCTCCGCCAGGGCGCATTTAAACTAATCGGTGTCCCCTGATAACTAATTTCCAGCGTACCCAGCACTGACTGAGCGACAGTAGTAATCATCCCCTCCGTTAGTGCCATCATATCCTCATAGTCAGCATAGGCTTGGTACACCTCGATACTAGTGAATTCGGGATTGTGACGGGTAGACACGCCCTCATTGCGGAAAATCCGCCCCAATTCAAATACTTTCTCAAAACCACCAACAATTAACCGTTTGAGGTGTAACTCTGTCGCAATCCGCAGATACAGCGGCATCTCCAAGGTATTGTGATAGGTATTAAACGGACGCGCATCAGCTCCGCCAGCTTCCGACTGTAAAACTGGCGTTTCGATTTCGATAAAGTTTAAGTCTTCCAAATAGCGGCGAATGCCAGCCGTAATCAGCGAACGCTTTCTAAATGTATCCCGCACCTCGGGATTGACGATGAGATCGACATAGCGTTGGCGATAACGCTTAGCGACATCGGTTAATCCATGCCATTTATCGGGCAATGGGAGTAATGATTTCGTCAGGATCGTGTACTCATTGACTAATACGGACAATTCGCCGCGCTCAGTTCGTGAGATCGTTCCTTTGACACCGATAAAGTCACCGACATCGGTTAATTGCTTGAGATGGGTAAAAGCATCGGGAGCCGCTGGCATGCCCGCTTCGATTTTCGGCTTCGCTAGATATAGCTGAATCGTCCCTGTCTCGTCTTGCAGGCTAAAAAATGCTAGTTTGCCCATCACCCGCCGGGCGAGGATGCGTCCTGCGATCGAAACTTGGATATCTACCTCTTCACTATTGGCTAAATCTACATATTCTGTCTGTAATGCAGCAGCTTGGTGGGTAGATATCCAGTTGTAGGCGTAGGGATTCATCCCTAGTTCTCTGATTTTATCTGCCTTAGCTAGGCGCGTAGCCCGAATCTCGGCAAGCGTTGATTGTGGTTCTGGTTGCGACGGTGGCTGTTGCTTTGACATATTGCATCGATCTAGGCTGGACTCTCTATTCTAAGTCAAGCACGATCGATATTCCCTGTCTCGCTCGCTTTTTACGTCGCGACACCCACCAACGCGAATCGTGATGTTAAGGAGCTGCTTAGATTAGCAACATTAACTCATATCTAGAGAACAAACACTATTCTCTATTGTCTATCACCTAATTAGCAATACTGGCTGATATCCTCACCGCATTCATCGGCTAGATAGCACATTGCTTTAAATCGGAGCATCACGACCTCTTCATAGAGGGGGTTGAGTTTACACATCGGGGGGATGTGTAAGAGCGTGCGCCCAAATAAATTGAGGTCGCGCTCAAAGGGACATTGGGAGGGGATGAGTTGACAGAGCTTATGCGCTAGCTGGGGATTGGAGATATTGAGGTTTTCCAGCCAGTTACGCAGGGGTTTAAGCGGATCGAAAGAGTGGACAAACTTCAGTAGATTGGAACTCATACTTCTATTAGAAAGAGCGGTTCGATCGAGGAGATAAGTATTCATGGTCTTGCCCCTGTCTTGAATGTTCGTCTAGATCGGACTACATCCGTTCGCGAGCATTTTCCGGAAAGAAAATTTAGATTGGCAGGTATCCAAAAGGTATTCTATCCCGCAAGCATTAGTACCTATCGATATTGGTACTACTAGCATGATGAACTAGTTAATACTCTTCTGACAACGGTAAATCCACGGAATTATCATAACGCATTAATCATCCATTTGAGCGAGTTTTCGATCGCCAACTCTTATACTCTCAGACATACTTCTAATTAAAAAAGTTGCCAATTATTAAAAAAAACCGATCCCCATTGGGTTTTCCGCCAAACCCACTAGTTTGTAGCGATCGATACAGTTAGAACTGAGAAATTCGATCTAAATTGGTTGGCATCGATCCCCATTGCGTTTACCTTCAAAACTCGCTTATTTAGATCGTAAATATTCGGTAAATAAAAATCAGTGTAATTAAGTACGGAAACCTCGATCTAACCGTACAACACTTATTAAAAATAGCAACAATTTTGTGATTTTCGACACAGCAACGATCGGAACTCAAGCCTGTAGATAGTTTCAGCTTTAGTAGTAATTTATGCTCGATCGAAAGCCCCAGGGAGATAATCTAGCAATAATAAGCATCGACCCGCAGCAAGATCCGTCAATATATGTAGGCACGTTCCGTCAATTGGTTGGCTAATTGGCTGATGTCTGACGATGGCCACATCAAAGCGACAAGCATAGTCGGCTAAATGGGGATGCTTGAGCAAAAATAACTCCGCCGCGCTCAATAATCTCGATTGCTTCTGGGGGGTAATTGCCAGCAATCCGTCAGCATCCCAATTCCGGCTGTTCCGAGTCTTGACTTCGATAAATCGGAGGGTGTCTGCATCGATAGCGATGAGATCGATCTCGCCGCGTCGCCACCGCCACCGCCGATGTAAAACCTTCGCCCCACCAGCTATCAGCCACTGGGCGACGACTTCTTCCCCTAATTCACCAGTATTCACGCTCTACTCGATCGACTTGACTTTAATATAATCACACATCTGCAAACATCCGATCTAAGCTGAAACTGTAACTCACAGCTTGCACCAGTTTGCAAATACTAGTGATAACCTTAGATCCAGGGTACCCACAAGGGGCACCCCTACACAATTAACCTGTAGGCGTGCCCCTTGTGGGTACCCAGTCTCTGCTTTTACTAGTCTTTATATTCGTGTAAGATATGAGTAACAGAATGGGTCAGGTCTGGGTTGGTCGATCGAGTTGCTCGATCCGCACATCAAAATTCCGATCCTTCATTCTGTCCGCTAACTCATTGGGATCTTGCACCCAAAACTTTTTACCAAACTGAACTAACTGATAGCCACTTTCGCCCCGAACGATCGCGTAAACAGGCGTTGCAGCTGTATCATTGCTGGCATACTCTTCCAGCATCGTTTTAATCGATTGAGTCAGGATCTCATCATTAGCAACATTAATCGGTAATTCGATTAATACTAAATGTTGAGACTGGGGATCGTCAGTTGCTGGTTTATGCAGGGCACTGGGATCGATCGCGATCGCTTCATTGACAATCAATTGTAATTCGTCGTTATCCTTTTTCCGACTAACTTTACCGACTAAAATTGCTGGAGCATTCGGCAAGAGTAAATCCTTGACTTTTTCATAAGCTTCGGGGAAAGCTACCGCCTCTAATTTACCGCCAGCAATATCGGTGAGTTTGAGAATCGCCATCGACTTACTATCTTTTTTAGTCTGCACGATTTTTACCTCAGTCAGCATCACTACGAGTTTAACTTCCTTACAAGTTTTCTCGATCGTCACGATCCGCACGAAGTCAACCTTTTGAGCTTTGGCAATTTTCTCAGCCTCCTTGAGCGGGTGATCGGAGACATAGACTCCCAAAAGTTCTTGCTCGAATTGCAAGCGTTCTTGCGATGAAAAATCGCTAACGATCGATGATTTTGGCACGGCTTCAAAGCCGCCTATTTCTGGCTTGGAATCCCCGAAGAGATCGAATAAGTTGCCTTGACCCATGGCCTTTTCTTTGGCCTTGCTTTGCGACCACGGAATGATGACATCTAGATCGTTAATTAATTGACGGCGATTGCGATCGATATTATCGAATGTACCGCATTGAATCAGCGATTCTAACGTCCGTTTATTGACTGCTTGTAGGCTAACCCGCTGGCACAGATCGGCAAGCGACTTAAATTCGCCACCTTCTTCGCGGGCGGTGAGAATATTCTCGATCGCGGCTTCACCAACATTCTTAATCGCCGATAAACCAAATAGAATATTCAACCGTTTGGGTCGTTCGGGATCGATAACGGGGCGAAATTTGACATACGATCGATTGATGTCTGGTGGCTCGACTTTAATATCTAAAGTTTGCTCGCAATTATTCAGATATCGGGTAACTTTATCTTGGTCGCCACTATTGGCTGTTAATAGTGCTGACATGTATTCCGCCGGATAATTAGCCTTGAGAAATGCTGTTTGATAAGTCACATAAGCGTAGGCAGTAGAATGGCTTTTATTAAAACAATATTCCGCAAATAATACCATCTTATCGAAGAGACTATCTGCGATCGCCAGTTCTACGCCTTTTTTTGCCGCACCATCGAGAAATTTCTCGCGCTGTTTTTGCATTTCATCGGCTTTCTTTTTACCCATGCACCGCCGGAGGATATCTGCTTCACCGAGCGTATATCCTGCGAGATCTTGGGCAATTTTCATGATCTGTTCTTGGTAGACGATTACCCCATAGGTTTCATTGAGAATAGTTTCGAGAATTGGATGTTCGTAGGTGATTTCTTCGCGTCCATGTTTGCGATCGATAAAAATCGGAATCAGTCCCGCATCTAATGGCCCAGGACGATATAGTGCGAGAATCGAAGATAGATCTTCAATACTCGATGGTTTCAATCTGGCAACGACATCTAACATCCCGGAAGACTCTAATTGAAATACTCCTTCTAGATCCCCAGACTCAACTTGTTTATAAGTTTTCTCGACATTTGGTGGGCGTTTATTTGATGTACCTTTTGCTAAGATTTTGTAGGTGCGGCGTTCCTCAAAGGTAATATCATCTGGATCGATGACATCACCTTTAGTTTGAGCGATCGTATCGATCGCATTTTGGATGATCGTGAGGTTTCTTAGTCCCAGGAAGTCCATTTTGAGTAGACCCATCGAGTCGAGATCTTCCATATAATATTGGGTAATCACCGAGCCGTCATTATTCCGTTGTAATGGCACGATCTCATCCAATGGTTGCGCTGAAATTACTACTCCAGCTGCGTGAACGCCGAAGGTTTTGTTCGTACCTTCGATCCGCAGCGCCATATCGATCCATTGTTTGGCAGTAATTTGTTCGCCAGTTTCGGGATCTTCATATACCGATGATTCGTAAGCAGCTTTAAATTCCGGCGAGGGGGTTTTATCAGAGATCATCACCGCTAATTTGGCTGGTTTTCCCCGCGCTACGGGGATTAATTTCCCCATCTCATTTGCCGCACCATAGGGAATATTCAACACCCGCGCGACATCTTTTAATACCGCCTTAGATGTCATCCGGTTGAAGGTAATAATTTGCGCGACACGATCTTTGCCATATTTCTCCGTCACATAATCAATCACTTCACTTCGGCGCTCGATACAGAAGTCCGTATCGATATCCGGCATCGATTTGCGATCGGGATTGAGAAATCGCTCGAATAATAGACAGTGATGGACGGGATCGATGTTGGTAATCTTCATCGCATACGCCACCAACGAACCCGCCGCTGACCCCCGTCCTGGCCCGACCGGAATCAATCGATCGCGGGCAAATTTGATATAATCCCAGACAACCAGAAAGTAGGTCGAAAAACCCATCCGATCGATCATTTTCAATTCAAAATCGAGGCGGTCTTGATACTCTTTATCGATATCACCATAGTTTTTCACCCGCAGCCGCTCTTTCAATCCTTCACGCGAAATATCTTCAACATAAGTAGCTGGAGTATGTCCGGCGGGAATCGGAAATTCCGGAATCTTTGGTTCGCCGAGAATATTATAAGGTTGAATCTTGTCGGCAACTTCGAGGGTATTGGCGATCGCTTCAGCAATTACATCATCTGGTAAATGATCGCGAAATAATAGTGCCATCTCCTCCGCAGATTTGAGATATTCATTGCCGCTGTACCGCATCCGTTTATCTTCGCGGATCAGTTGCCCCGTCTGGATGCAGAGCAATGCGTCGTGCGCTTCGACATCGTAACAAGAGACAAAGTGAGAGTCATTAGTCGCAATGATTTTAATCCCTAATTCGCGCGCGATTCTGACGATCTCGACATTCACCACCCGATCTTCTTTCAGCCCATGATCCTGGAGTTCTAGGTAGTAATCATCACCAAACCGATCCTGATACCATTTTGCAACTTTTCGCGCCGCGTCAGGTCTACCAGCCATAATTGCCTGCGGCACTTCGCCACCCAAGCACGCACTAGTAATAATTAGCCCTTCTTTATACTTCTCGATATATTCTTTATTAATACAGGGACGTGCAAAGATCCCCCGCCCTTGGAAGCCTTCGAGGTGCGATATCGTGGTTAATTTAACTAAGTTGCGATAACCTTGGGTATTTTTCGCCAGAATAACTTGGTGAAACTTCTGATACCGCTTCTGCTGCGTGAAGTCACCATTGATCACATACATCTCATTACCGATAATCGGCTTGACATTGCGCGTGCGACAGACTTTGATTAATTCGATCGCCCCATACATTACACCATGATCCGTCAACGCGATCGCGGGCATCCCCAATTCTACCGCTCGATCGACCAAATTGGGCAACTGACTAGCACCATCGAGCAGGCTGTAGTCGCTGTGCATGTGCAAACCAACAAAGGACATAGGGCAATACTTAACTTAGTGGCATGCAATATTATAATACCCTTTTTATAGTATTTTTGCACTATTTTTGTGGATAAGCTGAAAAGTTAATCTTGGATGCTACTGGTTGAGTTACTGCGGACGAGCAAAACCAGAAAAATAATTGCTACGCGGATTGCATTACTAACACTACTCGGGAAGCGTCTGCCTTAGCAGAGGGCGGAACTGGAACGAAGCAAATATCCTTAATCCGTTGGCGTGGCCTTTGCGCTAGAAGAACCTAACATTAAATTTGGCCAGTTCAACAACTGTCCATTTGCAACCCGGATCGACATTTATCTAAGGTAAAATCGCGACCCTGAGCCAGTTAAAAAACTGTCTATTTTGGAGCGCGATCGAGATGTACTCACTTTAATATTGAGATATCGAAATAAATAAATTGGTTGTCAACTACTGACACCAGGAGCTAATTAATATGCAACAGATGGTTTCTCAAAAAGATAGTAACGCGTGGATTTTTCAAACTTGGGCGGCATTTATACTCTCGATCGGCATGACAACTACTGGCATTATTTATCTACCTGTAGATGTGTGGGTCAAAGGTTTTATGGGGATGGGTTTAGGTTTCTCAGTTGGTTCGACATTTAGCTTGGCAAAGACTCAAAGAGATCTTCACGAATCAACAAGGCTAACCTCGAAAATTGAAGAAGCAAAGGTGGAGCAAATTTTATCTCAGCATGGTGGTTTGAAATAAAGATTAGTAGACGTATTAGATGTAGGGTGGGCAATGCCCACCACTCAATATTCGCAATATTTCAAGTTGATGAAACACTCATCCAAAAAATTGATTGACTGCCTATTTCTAATATCTATATTTACTTCAGCCTGTTCGCTCGCACCGAACAATGGTATCCAACTACGCAAACATTCAGAGGAGATGAAAAGTGAGGTCAAACACTTTATTCCCATAGATATGCCAATCACCAAGGCAAAAAAAATCTTAGAGGATAGCCAGTTTAGCTGTAAGGACGATAAGAATTCCGAGTTTTCTCTCGAAACAAGGGATGTACATGAACAGTCCGTAAGTCAGGATATTATTCAAGGAGATTTTCTTTCATGTAGCACTACTCATTTCCTCAGAACTTGGGCGGTTGTTATTCTATATAAAAGTAATAAAGTTACCTTAGCTTATGCTGTAATAAATGACCTGAATTTCTAGCTTGTTAGACATATTCTAAGATTGACATGGCGTTCGCTCCTGAATTTCTATGATTTCTTATCTCCTACCAACTCATCTAACTTAGCCCGAATTGCTTGAATATCTTGCCACATCAACCACTTCGGTTTACCCACTGCCGGATCGGGATTGCGTAATAAATATGCTGGGTGGAAAATCGGCATACACCATCGTCCTTCCCACTCGATCCAAGTCCCGCGAATTTTGGTAATCCCATCCTTTTTACCAGTAATTGCGCGTACCGCCGTCGCACCTGTCAGTAAAATAATTTTCGGATCTACCAACCGAATTTGTTCGAGTAAATACGGTTTGCAAGCGGTAACTTCTACCGGAGTTGGTACGCGGTTTTCGGGCGGACGACAGCGGACGACATTGCAGATATACACATCTCGATCGACACTTAGTTTAACAGCAGCGAGAATTTTTTCTAGCAATTGACCCGATCGACCGACAAATGGTAAACCCTGTTCGTCCTCATTTTGCCCTGGCCCTTCACCGACAATCAGGATCGGTGCTCGTTCGTTTCCTCTACCGACTACGGCATTAATCCGCGTATTGCCCAATTCGCAGCGATGGCACACCTGACAATGACTGGCAAGTTGAGCGATACTGGTATACGTTCCCGCTGGAATCGGGATCCCACTCATCGTCGGAATCAGGTCGAAATCGCTAGCTAGGTTGGATGCTAACGGCGAACTGGTTGCTAGCTGGCTGAAAAGGCTCAATTGGTCTTCTGAGGACATCATGCGATCGACTCAAACTATTAAATTAATGATATTACCGAACGAAGTTAAGCTGCAAAAGCCGTAAGAAAGTTTGTAGCTTGGAGCTGGTTGTCTCATCTGTTCGAGATCCGCACTCAGATGAGCGATCGCTCGAACAAACTCATCTAGTCCTTTATCTCTTTCTATTATTATGCGTATTGCTAATTTGCGCCGCTTTAATTTAGACGCTCTGATCGTGCTCAAAGGGGTGCTGTCGTTGGTGAAAGATCCCACCCAAACAGAATCTGTCTATGATATCGAAGATGGCATGAAACAGAGTGAGGCAATGAAAGTTGCCACCAAATATATGCTGGCACAGCCGGAAATCGCGGCGCTAGCGCAAGAAAAATACCTAGCACCCATTCCCGATATCCCGCAGCTATTGCAATTCCCCACAGACTCGCTAGGTCATGCCTACGCTACTTATATTAATACGTCTGGCTTCGATCCGGCTTTTTATCGATCGATGTCGATCGACGATGATACCAGCTATCTCTTGCTCCGCTTGCGGCAAACTCACGATATCTGGCATGTCGTGACGGGTTTCTCGACGGATGTACCTGGAGAGTTGGGACTCAAAGCATTTGAATTAGCCCAAACGCGGCGCACGATGGCGGGAATTTTGATGGCTGGCGGTTTCCTCAAATGTTTGCTTCAGACACCAGCAGAACTCGATACATTACTCGATCGGATCGCACATGGATATCGCACTGGCACTCAGGCGAAATCGCTATTAGCGCAAAAGTGGGAAGAAAATTGGGAGAAACCTTTAACTCAATGGCGATCGGAATTAGGGCTAGCTACAAATAGTTAAACGCTAGGGGAATCATTTTGTACTGCCAATCCCACACTAAACGCGTCAATCGATTCCCGATCTGGGCGACTTTTTGGGAAATAAATTGGTCATGCTCAGTCCGGTAACGAGCATCGCGAGCAATCCCATACCATTGAGAATTGGATAGATCTTCTCTAGATGAAACAATTCGCCATTATGGAGACCAAGGAGAAAACTCCGAGAAATACCGAAGTCGAGTTTCCATTCTGCGACAGTCGTTACCAGCATTCCGGTAATTGTCGTGAGGATCAGCGGTAAGGCTACGATCCCAGCTAACAAGCGGTGATATTTCCGAAAAGTTCGTTTCATAGGGTAAATGAGGAATGGGGGATCGGTAAGCGCAGATCCTACTGATGTTCGGGATTAGGGCTTTATTGCCGATGCAACAGCACCACCAAAAGATTTTAAGGCATCTAATGCTTTAGTTTTGTCTGAAGAATTCACAGCTTTTTTGACATTTTTCATGCTGGTTTCGATCGCATCGTATATAGCCGGAGATTTGGCTTTGACATCATCTTCAACTTTCGACCAATAGCCTTCAAATTTAGCCATTTCTGTTTTTGCTTTAGCAAAATCTCCAGTTTCGACAGCCGCTTTGGTAGCGGAGATCGCACCAGTTAAGCCCGTAAATCCAGCGACCGCACCACTTGCTTTGTTCTTGACCGTGCTTGCGAGATCTGTTGCTGCTTTACCCGCTGTCTCCACGTTAGCGGAGTTATTGGCGGTATTGCAAGCAGTCAGGGCTAGCATCCCGATCGCCGCCATTGTCAATAGTTGGAACCGAATCATGAAAACTCCTTAAAGATTTTACTAGTTATCGTTACCGATCGCGGGTCATTGCAGCTTGACCTACTCCTCCTCTTCCCCATCTGAGTATCGCAATTATGACATACCTGAGAAGTGTAATCTTTACTCACCTCAAAATATCTGCCTTGCTTTGAACAAACTTAAGACAAGACCGAAATAAATTTGCCAAAGCCAGTATTCAAAAGTATCTCTAATAAATATTCCTCGATCGAAGACGCGAAAATCGAGATCTTCAACAAATGCCATTTGGAGGAGACAGATATCTAACCCCGCAGGGCAGCTACAATTACAGCTGGCAAATTTTGCCAAGTGGGATAGGCTTCAAATTTAAGTAAATGCTTGGCCATACTTAATAAATTTTTGTGGGTGGCAAACCAGGCTGGGGTGGGGAAAATCCGAAATGGGGCGTAGACGATCGATTTTTGGGGTCGATCGAATAAATAGGTATTATGGACGCAACCGATACCGGAACCGATGTCACTGAGCGTATTCCCAGGATAGGCACCCCAAGTTGTCGAACCAAAATAGAATAACATTGCCGACCAGATATTTACCCCGATCGCACCATACTTCAGATTCGCGATCGCACGATCTACTTCTTGAGGGTATTGTCGCTGAGTGCGATCGTCGATTAATACCGTACAGGAAAGCGTCCCCCACAAGCGATCGTTGGCAAATTCCACCGCTTTAACGAGAAAATCGGGTGCGGTTGAGGACTCGATCGCGACTTCGGCTAAGATGCCGCAAAATGCCTCTTCAGTTAGGGCATATTCGCCCGCTACAGGCGGTACATTCGGAATTAGCGTCCAGGGGACAATCTCTGGGGTCTGCGCCCCTAGCGGCTCGGATTGGGGATACCTGTCGAGAAACGATCGGTAGCGCTCTTGGGCACCAGGATAGTAGGCTTGACGTGGGGGAATGGTGGCTAATTCCCATCTGACTGCGGCTAAAAATTCATCCCGTTGCATCCAACCGGAGGCGGTGACTAGTACTTGTCCTGACGCACAATTGAAACTAGCATTATGGGCGATCGTACTGGCAACCTGACGCGCTTGGAAGGTAAGATCGGATTGCGACCAGTTGCCAGGTACGACGAGAATCGGCGTAACACAGCCGAGTTCGGAGGTGATGGGTTTAGTAATGCGGGGATTGTTGGTTGTTTTCCGATCCTGTTGTTCGATCGGATTTGTCCCCCACACGATCGCATCGTGAGTGCGATGAGAACCAGTGATATGGATTGCTTCTATTTGCGGGTGTTGGCACAGATATTCGCCGACTTCGGCACCACCATAAACAATGCGCAAGAAGCCATCCCGCACCAGCGGCGCGAAGGCTCGAGCTAGATACTCGCCCACATAGGCATTGACAGGATTCATCTTCACGATCGCAACTTGGTTTTCGCTAAATAGCTTCGAGAGGACATCCATTGCCACAATTGCCGATACATTGCCCGCACCGAGAATCAGTGCGACTTTGCCAGGAGTCGGTTCGCGATAAATATGTCCTTGTGTGAGTGTGGCTCCTGGTTCGAGCCATACTTCACCCCGATAGCCCAACCACAATATTCGATCGATTAAATTTGCTGGTAATACCTGCGCGACAATCTGGCCGTTCTCGCGGCGATCGATTTTAGGTGGCTTTAGTTGTCCGTTAGCTCCGTTAGCTTGGAGTGATGTCATCAACAATCGCAGATTGCGAACGGTAGAAATCGGCCCAGCAACCCATTCCTCACCTGCTAAAACTGCTTGGGGATCGATTCCTTTTGCCTGACATGCTGCGTTCGTCCATGATTCGGCAACTGAGATCGTGAGATCGAGGCAGTCTTGAAGATATGCTAATCGTTGCGGAATGCTAACTTGCGCCCACTTATCACGATGGTTGTGCAGATCGGCAATTGCCAGATCGATCGTGCCAAAGTCTGTTGCTGCGGGGGTGGTAGCTGTAGAGATTGCGGTCATTGATGATACCCTCCCGATGGGTTGCTTTTATTATAGGTATGTCGATCGAATTTAAGCGGATGTTAACAAGGGTAGACTTCAATCCCCTATTCCCTAAAAAAAGGGGAAATTTAGATCTAGGCTCGTAACAAATAAAATTTAGCTAGCATTTTCCGATCGGCAAACTACGTTAAAACTGGAGTAGAGCATAATTACCGTTATATGATTCAGTCCCCATTGACTAACGAACAGATCGATCTCCCCGTTACACCATTTAACCGTAAGCTCGATGCACTGCTGACCAAAAAATCGATCGCGACGCTTCAAGTCAATCTGGGCAAACGGTGTAACCTCGCTTGCAGTCATTGTCACGTCGAAGCAAGTCCTCACCGTACCGAAGAGATGTCGGCGGAAGTTTGCGATCGAGTTATCGAACTCATCCAGAAATTTCCCCAATTACAAACTGTCGATCTGACTGGCGGCGCGCCGGAAATGCTCTATGGGTTTAAACCGATTGTGACTGCGGCAATCGCTCATGGTAAGCAGGTAATCGTGCGGTCTAATCTCACGATCTATTTCGTTCCTGGTTATGAAGACATCCCAGCATATTGTGCCCAAAATCGGGTGCGAATTGTCGCTTCGTTACCGTGTTATCTGGCCGATAACGTCGATAAAATGCGCGGTAAGGGCGTATTCGATGATTCGATTCGGGGATTGCAATTATTAAATCAGCTGGGTTATGGTCGCCATCCTGACCTACAAATCGACTTAGTTTATAATCCACCGATTCCGACCTCTATAAATTTTAGATTGACCCCTGACCAAGTAGCCCTCGAACGGGATTATAAACTATTTCTTAAAGAACATTTTGATGTAGATTTTAATCACCTATTTACGATTACCAATCTCCCGATCGGTCGGACTAAGTTTCAATTAGAACACCATCAGCTTCACAAGCCTTATCTCCAGTTCTTGGAATCGCATTTCAATCAAAGTACTGTGCCGCAATTAATGTGTCGCGACCAACTCTCGATCGATTATCTCGGGAATATTTACGATTGCGACTTCAATCAAATGGCAAATTTACCCGCCACAACCCCAACGGGAGAGCCATTAACTATCGCTAAATTATTAGCAGCTGGTACGCTAGACGCAATCGGGGAAATTCAGACAGAAACTTATTGCTATGGTTGTACGGCTGGTAGTGGTTCTAGTTGTGGTGGGGCGCTAGTGTGACGGTCGATCGATTAATTATTTTCACTCGTTATCCGCTCTCAGGAAAGGTCAAAACTCGCTTGATTCCAGCCGTGGGAGCAGAGGCGGCGGCGACGCTGCACTGTCAGATGACCGAGCATACAGTCCGACAGGGGCGGCGATGGTTGGCATCTACTGGGGGGTTAGGTTCGATTACGATTTGCTTCGATGGTGGAGATTTAGATCGCATGCAGGAGTGGCTGGGTGCGGACTTAATTTATCAACCCCAAGCAACAGGCGATCTGGGCATTCGCATGGATCGATCGATTGCGTCGGCGTGTGAGTCGGGAGATGATGCTTCACCGGAGCAGCTTTACCAAAGAGTCGTGCTGCTCGGTACCGATTGTCCGGGATTGACTGCGGCGATAATCGGGACGGCTTTCGATCGATTGTCGAGCGACGATATCGTTCTTGGTGCAGCATTAGATGGTGGTTATTATCTGATTGGGATGCGACGCGCTCATCCTGAATTATTTACCGGGATCGAATGGAGTACCGATCGAGTTTTGCAACAGACGATCGAGATTGCCAAGCGGCTGAATTTATCGATCGGTGATGTCTCGACACTGGGCGATGTCGATCGACCGGAAGATTTACACTTATTGTCACAGATATCTACAGGAGCGAGGATTTCGATCGTTATCCCCGCCCTAAATGAAGCCCGATCGATTGCTAAAGTAATAGCAGATATTCATGCGCTCCCAAATGTCGAAACGATCGTCGTCGATGGTGGTTCTAACGACGATACAGTCGCGATCGTGCAAGGATTGGGGGTGAAAGTAATTACTTCCGGGCAAGGACGCGCTCGGCAAATGAATGCTGGCGCTAGGGCTGCAACGGGCAAAATCCTGCTCTTTCTCCATGCGGATACTTTTTTGCCGTCGGGATTCGATTTGATGGTGCGTGAGGCGCTACAGCCATCGCTGACAGCAAAAAAATCTTTAACTGTAGCTGGCGCTTTTGCCTTAAAAATTGATAGCGAGCTGCCGAGTTTGCGATGGATCGAACGATTGGTAAATTGGCGATCGCAATGGCGGCAAATGCCATATGGAGATCAAGCAATTTTTCTCACTGCAGCGACATTTTGGGAGCTTGGGGGTTTTCCCGAACAGCCGATTATGGAAGACTTTGAACTGATGCGGCAATTACAACGACGTGGGAAAATTGCGCTTGTCTCGACACCTGTAATTACCTCTGCACGGCGGTGGCTGAAGTTGGGAGTCTGGAGAACAACCTTAATCAATCAATCGATCGTGATGGCTTATCTAGTGGGCGTTTCACCAACACGACTAGCTACTTGGTATCGCCGTAGATAGCAAAATACCCAAGTCGATTGTAACCAAAGCGGTTTAATGGAAACAAACAGACATTGACGATTGCATATTTACCAAGTCGATCCTGAAGTCTCGAGCGGCGATAAGCGTCAAATTCTCGATTTTTCGCAATGACTATATCGATCGGCACAAAACAGCTACAAATATCGCTAAATTTGCCTATTTCGCCACTGCTGAATCCGGCATCATGCTTTGCATAAATAACATTGCCTTACCCACCAACTCCGCCCCCGCTTTTTCCGGCGATCCGGTATCGAATGGCGGAGCAGGATCGTACTCCAGCAATAGTTGAGTAATCTTGGCGATTTCTGCACCATAAAGGATACTCGCGATCGTCAGCCCAAAATCGATACCTGCTGTCACACCACCACCAGAAATCCGATTGCGATCGACTACCACGCGCTCGGTACCTACTTCTACACCTAACTGGGCGAGTTGGGAGCGTGCCGCCCAGTGAGTAGCTGCTCGATAGCCATCGAGTAGTCCTGCCTTAGCCAAAAACTGCGAGCCACCACACACAGAAGTAATAAATTTGGCGGTGATGCCTTGTTTGCGAAGAAATGCTAGTACCTCTGGATCGTCTTCTACTACTGCCTGTCCCAGACCGCCACCGATACAAACAATATCTAATCGCGGGCAATTTGCGAAGGTGGTATCGGGTAAAACCATCATGCCATCGTCGGTTTTGACTGGCTCTAGGGTTTTCCAGATCCGATAAGTCTCGACACCAGGTAGTGGGCTTAAAACCTGTTGTGGTCCGAGTATATCGAGCGATGTCATACCGGGATAAAAGACCAAACCAAGAGTGTACTTTGGGGAGTCAGTCATAAATCGATTTCCTAGTGATGAGAGCAATAAAGCTGATAATGTCTATACTAAGAGTGGAAATCGATCGGGCATAGTCCTCGATCGGGTACTCTTTTTGACACTATGGTTGGTTCCTTACAGCCTTTATTTACAGCGATCGATCTAGTCGAATCAGAACGAGAGTTGAAAACGGATGTCATCCCAAAAGTTGGCGAGCATTTCACAGCTAAACGAGTGGGGATCTTTTTCTTTGACCAACTTTCACAGCTAGATCCCAATCTTCAGAAGCTGTTCAAAGTTGCACTATCAATCGAGCTTAATCCAGTTGCCCGTTATCTAACAGAGCGTCACGCACCCGTACATGAAGGATTGGTAACATCACCCAAGGTTTGGAAGATGATTTGTCCCCGTCCCGACCACTGGCATGTGATGGCGGGGCCAATTGTCGTTCGCGCTCAACTTGTAGGTTCGGTAGGCTGTACTCGCGATCGATCGATGCCTGCTTTCGATACCCAAAATCTCGCCGATTTGAGTGGGATCTGTTTGCACTTATCGATCTGGGCGGCAACAACGCGTTCGCCTGGCGTTTCCGCCGGAAAATCGTCATCCCCATCTGGCAAAATTAAGCTATTGACAGCGCGTGAATTGCAAATTGTCGAACTAGTTGCTTTGGGGCGCACTAATGCTGAAATTGGTACTGAGCTGTGGATTACTGAGAATTCAGTTAAGCAGGCTCTGAAGCGAATGTTTCGTAAACTTGAAGTCTCCTCTCGTACCGAAATGGTGGCACAGCTTTCTACTTGTTAGTTGGTATTTGGAGCGACCACAGCCGATCGATTGGCGATGTTACCAGACAGCTTGCTTTGTCAAATTGATGGAGTAAATCCTCCTAAACCAATATTTGGTGAAAGGATTTCAGGTTCTTGCTGGTAACACTTAAATAGACCTAAACAGATCGACAATTTAGATACATAGCAACCCGATATTGTAGTCCTTGGGCAGCTTCTTCGGCTAATACCCGATCGATTTCGGCCGGAAGCTCGTCAGCATGATAACGCGTGAACCCCAGCCGTTCGTACATCGGCGCATTCCAAGGCAAATGAGCGAACGTAGTCAAAGTTACCGCTTGGAGATCCATCATCTTTGCCCATCTCACCACGCATTTAACCAGCGCCGTCCCAATTCCCTGTCGCCCAGATGTTGGCAAAACATCCAATTCCGCCAAAAAGGCCATCCGATCGATAATACTGGCAAGTGCAAACCCAACAGGTCGATCGTTAGCATCAGCCGCAACCCATAGCTGTCCCAACAGTCTGGCTCGCTCGTGAATCTCGATCGACAACACTTCATCTACCATCCCAGCCGGAAAAGTCCCAGGCGGAAATCTGGTGGCAGCTTCCAGCTCGATCGTGGGTAAGACGAAGAGATCGTCATGATGCGCCAGTCTGATGCGGTATCGCTCCATCTGCCCAACCTCTAACTTATCGCTGAGTAGTGCCCAGAAATTCGATCGCGGAGATTTTTAGAATCCCTTTCGATCGCATTGCCGCCCGAATCGACTCGCTACTCGATTCGGTTACCATTAATTGTAAGTAGTATCCATCGTGTCGATCGAGAAGAAAAAATGAAACTTAAATATGCTTACACTAGATTAAATGTCGAAAATTACCAGGCTTGCAAGCAATTTTACCAAAAGGTTTTAGGTTTTGAGGTTTTGTATGCCAACGATGCCCAGGAATATGCTGAGCTAGCCACTGGGGAAACCACAATTACCATCCTCAATCGCAATCGCTTGAAAGAGTTTATCGGCTCGGCAGCTACAGCCACCTATGATGCCAATGATGCCAAGATTGCCTTGACTTTTATGGTACCTAATCTAGATGAAGCGATCGCTGAGCTAAAGACCCACAGTATTACTCTCGTCAATAACCCATGGCAACGCCCAGAGGATGAGCTGATGCAGGCGGGGGTACTGACGGCATGTTTTCGCGACCCAGATGGTAATCTGATTGAATTCGTCCAATTATTAACCTGATCGGCAAAACCGATCGCGAGACGATCGGCAATACTATAGAGTTTCGGGGGAGGTGATATTTGCGACAGGATCGAAAAAATGTTTGTGGTAATGTCTATACAGCATTCGGGATTCAGCTTTCCTGACTGACACTGCCTCCCTAAATCACTCAAAATCCATGTATCAGTTTCGCATCAGTGCTTACACGCAAACTGGGGAATATATCGGTCTAGTCGGTTCTACGCCTGAGTTGGGGATGTGGGATGTTCGCAACTGCCTTCGTCTGCACACGAGTGGCGATCGCTATCCGATCTGGTGGACGGAATACATTCAGCTGTCTGATAAATCTAGCGATCGTGTTGAATACAAGTACGTACATCTCGATGCCGATGGGAATGCTCGGTGGGAAGCTCTGGGTGTAAATCGTTGGGTTCCGATCGAGCCAGAACTACCGTCTGCCAAGATGATTGTCGATGATGGTGCATTTGGTTATTTACAGCCTTATCCCTTC
Source organism: Chamaesiphon sp. (assembly GCA_965246715.1). Lineage (GTDB taxonomy): Bacteria > Cyanobacteriota > Cyanobacteriia > Cyanobacteriales > Chamaesiphonaceae > Chamaesiphon. The sequence continues at coordinate 68,136 of CBDFFH010000005.1, forward strand.
GGCTACGTTGAGGAAGCTGCGGTGCAAAAGCCGCAGGTAGCCAACAATAGCGGGCTGAAAATTGCAGTCATCGGCAGTTCTGTTGCTTGGGGTCATAAAGCTTGGCGATTGGCGGGCTGGGCTGAGCAACTAGGACGGGTATTGCACCAAAAATATGGGCACCAACTCATCAATGTGTCAGAAGTCGGGGCAAATGTCAGCAGAACGATCGCCAGATTTGACGCAGTTGTCACCCCCGAGCGACCGGATCTGGTAATTATTGCCCTATCGCTGGGTAATGAAGGATTCGCACATTGCCATGCCCGCGACCGCCGTGCGGCACAGCGGCGGTTTGAAAGTGGCTTGCAGCAGTTGGTGAAAATGAGCCGCAACATCGGTGCGCGACCGATCCTCGGCGGAGTCTATCCGCATAACGATTATCAACCCGAACATCGCGTGCTATTGCAAGATACCCACGATCGGATGTTGAAGTGGGACATCCCAGTTTTGGATTGGTTGGCAGCAGTAGATGATGGGCAAGGACGATGGCGACCTGGTAGCTCGTTCGATCCGGCTCACCCCAATACGATCGGGCATCAACTCATGTTTGAAGCGATCGATTTATGCGCGTTCGATCTCGATCGACAGCAACTAGATCGAGAACGCCAACACCGCTTGCAACCGCATGAAGTCTCAGTCTATTCCAACAATCTCGGATTCGATATCTGGGCTTGTCCCGCCGAAAATCGGGTGCGAATTAGTAATCGATCTCCAGCCAACTATACGATCGCGCCCTACTGTCAGCAACTCCAAACCGCCCTGCGACGGCAAGCAAAACTCCTGCCTGGTGTCTACATTAGCTCAACACCCCGATCGGGAACGCTACCATTTTTCGCCGTGCCAGCAGATGGATCGATCGAGAGTACTATCGAGATTCCTGCAAGTAGCGATTTAGAATATACCGCCAGCTTCCAACTTTGCACGACCGCCAACCCACAGCTATTCTTTGATAATGGCGAGGTGCGGATGCTGCGATCGGACGCTCTGCACCTCTGGATAATTAACGAATCCGACCACGAGTACAATATCCAGCCGATGTGGGAAGAAGCAAGCATCGCGTTAAAAGCCCTGCCTGCTGGTGTCTACACAGATCCGCTCTACCCCGATCTGCCATTCCGTACCTTGACGATCGGGGATAATGGTTTGGAAAGTCGCGTAAAAGTCCCCGCACAATCAGCCATCTGGTTTGAATATCACTGCAAGTTATCCGAGATCGAGCGGATCGCGATTTTGCCGTTAGGCGATCGCTGTGCCGTACGGATGATGTTATATAAAATGCAGTACGATGGCCCCGCATTTCCCTTCGATCTGACACGCACGACCGAGATTGCCGATATCGCCGATATCATCGACACTGGATTTGCGGACATGTGGAATCCGCACCTGCTACATTACGATGCCTTCATCCGACGCATCTACCATCAAAAATGGACAGGATTATCTTTTGCCCATGAGGTGGAAGATGACGAGCATCCCGAACACGATATGTCGCCAGTCTTCGAGCGGATGCGATCGCGTTATTCGGCTCGCGCTCAGCGGTTTTGGTATACGATCGCGCATTGCGATCGGGCATTATTTATCCGCACCGGAATTGCCGATCGGGGTGGTACGCTAGATTTGGTTGAAAAATTAGCAAAAAAATGCCAAGGCAAACCGTTTCAACTGATGATTCTCTCGCCGCAACCTAGCGATGAGTTTGCAGATATTCCCAATGTATTGCATTTCGAGGCAGACTTTAATCCCGATCTCATGTACGCAGATGTAGAACATTGGCTGCATTGTACGGGCATCATGCACGAGATTTTAGATAAGGTCGGGGTATCTAGCAAAAACTTATTTTGGTGTCCGCCTAAGTTACCACCGCAATAGACTGTTAGGGGATTGGGGATTGGGGATTGGGGATAGAAGAATTTTAGGTCTATCGAGACTTCCCAATTATGAGTTGGCGTAGCCTCTCCACTAGGAGAAACTGACTTTACCGAACAACTCAATAACCGTCGGCTTCATGACTTTCCCCATCGCATTGCGTGGTAATTCAGCAACTAGGATAATTTCCCTCGGTACCTTATAAACCGCCAATCGCTCCTTCGCCCAACTCCGAAACGCTGCTAGTGTTAATTGACCCTGAGGCTGCAACACCAGCGCCACACACACGCGCTCTCCCCATTCCAAATCCTCAATTCCCACCACCGCACATTCGACGATATCGGGATGAGTTCGCAGCACTTCCTCGATTTCCAGCGCCGAAACCTTATAACCACCAGTTTTGATGATATCGACACTCATCCTCCCGAGAATCCGGTAGCTACCATCTTCCACTACCGCCAGATCTCCCGTACAAAACCAGCCATCTCGAAAAGCTTTAGCCGTTGCTGCGGGATTTTGCCAATATTCTCTAAACACACCCGGACTTTTAACCTGAATTTCTCCTGGAGTTCCTGGTGCGACTATTTCCCCGCTCTCATCCACCAATCTCACTTCCACCTGCGGTAACGGCTCGCCGACAAATCCCGATCGACGTTGCCCGTGCAGCGGATTGGATAGTGCCATCCCAATTTCCGTCATCCCATATCGCTCCAGCAAAAAATGACCGCTAAGCTGCTGCCACTCTTCTAAAACTCGAACTGGTAATGCTGCCGAGCCAGACACCATCAAGCGCATCCTCCTGCCACCTGCAGACATATTTTCCTGGAGTTCGCCGGTAGCTTGTTGCCAAGCGTTAATCAGCTTGACATAAATCGTCGGCACAGCCATAAATAGCGTTAAATCCCCCTTGCAAATTCGATTCCAAACCGTTTCCGGATCGAATTTTGCTAGCATGTGACATTGCGCCCCAGCCCATAAAGCACAAGTTAAGACATTGACAATGCCATGAATGTGATGCAGTGGCAATACATGTAAAATACGATCGCTAGTAGTCCAGTCCCACGCGGCGACTAAACTAGTTACTTGCGCTTGAATATTTTCATGGGTCATCACGACACCCTTGGGCTTGCCTGTCGTACCACTGGTGTAGAGAATTAATGCCCGTCTGTGAATATCTATCTCTGGGAGCGAATCGATCGAGTCTGGGAGCGGATCTGAAGTGAGGGTAAATCGTAAATCGTGCGTCTCTGAAATCGGGCGCAGTACTGCCTCAAAGCTAGGATGAGCCAAGATATTTACCGCTCCAGAATTGACAATAACATATTCCAATTCCGGTCGGGGATGGGAAACACATAGCGGTACGGCAATACCTCCCGCCAGCCAAATTCCCCACAGCGTTGCGACATACTCAAATCCTGGCGAGATCAGCAGAGCAATTCGCTGTTCTTGTAAATCGGGAACATTCTCGAGCAAATTTGTGGCGATTTGGCTAGCAGTGTGGAGCAAATCTCGATAGGTAAATGCTCCTTCATCTGTTACGATCGCGATGTTCTCACTCTGCAACCGCGCACGCGCAATTAGGGGTAGATTCACTGTTTTATCGATCGATTTTATAGTCAATTCTATCCGATCGCTATGAACACAACGCCATCGGGTAATTTTCTAACCAAAGAGATACTGACGGTCGAGCGATATTTTAATGAAACCAAATCCTGGTGGGCTGTTAGATCCAAAAGATGCGATCGGTACCATTCATCTAGACTTTGACGACTTGCCTTGTTAATACCTCCATGACAATAACCATCGGACCAAAGATCGATTCCGCAAAGCGGAGGCTACGCCAACGAATTAACTCGATCGATCGAACCCAAAATAATCGATCGATTATTTTGACAGGGTATGAAGATGCTCCTCAATGGCGATTATCTCCGGTCATTCGTGACAAGTTAAGAAGCGATCGCAGTTGTCAAGCGGGTTTGAGGCGATGAATCGAAGAAAAAATTGTCCGTTCGACTTACGGAATCAGGAAAAGGTGCAATAATCAACTTTTGATGAGGTTTTCGGAGCGTTTTAACAATACCCAAATCTTGATTTTCGGGAGCCGCAAAATATTTAACAGGGTCAGTAGCTAAATTTTTGTGATGAGCAATATAAAAATGATAAAGACCTCTATAAATCATGTCTAAGGAAATGCGGTCGAATGGGAGAGATAGTTCATCGACGACAGCATCACCTAAATCGACTAGTACTGCATAGAATAACCAAAGCCGTCACCAAGGCAAAATTCGCTCGAATTTTGCCTTGGTAAATTCAATACTTTGTGGCAGCGGTCGCTGTTTTCTATTGTGCCACTTCATTCTGAATTCTGGTAATAATTCCTTAAACACTCTTTCAAATAACTCGGCTGGAAAGGTCAAGAATCTTTGAGCAATCGCCTGCTGACTTACTTTTGTCGGCTCACACCATAAAAATCCGGCGTTGCTGGATTAAGATATGATTTGGCGATCGAGAGGTAATCTGTGCCGTCGATCGCCAGAACTAACTGAATTAGGAGTTGGTACTTCACCAAATTTAAGATAATGAATTAACAATCTAATAGAATGCTTTAGCATTTGTTCGCACTTAGAATAACATAATGTTTTTCTTTTTAATCGAGCTAAGTAATGTCTGAGCCTAGTGTTTTCACCCTCAACTCTTGTCATATAAGTTTTACTCACGATTTGGTCACCATCTGGAATAAATATTGGATAGACCCTCCACCCATCCGTCACATAAAAATAACATTTCCATGTACTTACCAAATTCTCCCATAGCGGTCTAAATGTCTTAGCACTGTGGTCGCCTAATACCCATCCTAAAATACCCATCTGAAAGTGATTTACTGCCGTCCAGAGCCAGATCTTGTTTTTTTTGAGCCAACAAACGTCTCTAACTCATCCAACTCACCAACTTCTGGTATTTGGTCTGAATTATAGTAATCTGGGAGATTTGCCCCTACTTGCTTCACCCAATCCATGACAGTTGTATTATGCACACCCATTACTCTTTCTATTGCTCGAAATCCCATCCCATTAACATACATTGACAAACATTTCTGCTTGATTTGTGGTGAATATCCTCTGTGTGCTTCATAACAATCTATAAATTGCCGTCCGCAGTCTTTACAAATATGGTTCTGCTTTCCCTTTATTCGCCCATTTTTATTGATATTGGACGATCTACATTCAGGACATTCCATTTAGATATTTGCTCTTGTTACTTCTCTCGATCGCCTTAGATCATATCCTAATCCAGCAACGCCAAAAATCCTTCTCGCTCTAGCATTCGACTTAGTTCTCTGACTCCTGGCACATTCCGCCATAGTAGCGTCAGCACTGCTGCCATCATCAATGGCAAATTTAACAGCCGATTTATCAGCCCCAATTGTCGGTAGTAATGACTTTGGTTGAAGATTGCTGGTGTCAATAAAGCATCTAATTGAGCGGCGATGACTTCCTCTTCCACACTTGGTTGGTTGTGCTTTTTGGCGTGGTCACGGTTAGTTCTGCGGCGGCTGGTCATCAGGTATCTATTGCCTCAAACTGTTGACTAGAAGCAGTTTGACATCTTTCCTCAGCCTCTTGACAAATCTCTGATTTTCTTAACTTGTCACTAATGATTCCTGGTGATTTTGAGAATTCAGTTTTTTTTCAATTCTTCCATCTCTCTTGCTAACTTTTCTTGCTGTTCTTGTGCCAAGAGTGCTTTTTCTTTCCACAGCTCTCTACTTGCACTTAAATCTCCGATCTTAACTTCCATTCCTCGCATTCTTTTCTGTTTTTCTGCTACTCTTTTTTTCCACTTTTCTCGACTATTGCTAAATAGCCTTACTAATCTGCTATCATCACTTTTGAATCCTTCCATCAGCTTTACTCACAGCGGCTTTGACGACCATCCCTTTTTATCGCACTTTCTGCATGAACACAATTGACGCTTTTTAACCTAGAATTAACATACTAGGCACTGCCCACCTTAATTTGTTTTATCCGTTTCAATAATAAAATATCTTCCGATCGATCTATGTCTCAAATCAAAATTCATGGAATCCGATCGCAACTAGATCCGATTAAGCACCAACTTTCAGATCTGATTCATAGCTGCGTAGTGGATGCCTTGCAATATCCCCAACACAAACGCGCGCATCGCTTTTTTCCACTAGATCCTAACGATTTTTATTATCCACCCGAACCCGGCCGTACCGATCGATATACAATTATCGAGATTAGTATGTTTGAAGGGCGATCTGTTGAAGCGAAAAAACAATTGATTCGACTGCTATTCGATCGATCGGACAAACAGTTAAACATCTCGAATCAAAACTTAGAAATCACCATTTTTGAAACTCCCAAACATAACTGGGGATTTCGTGGCTTGCCAGGGGACGAGCATAGTTTAGATTATCGAGTGAATGTGTAATGTGGCTCGACACATTACATGAGATTTTATTGATGAGAATATAGCCTTCAAACTACATTAATTTACTAAGGGATCGTAATTCTGACTAAGAGTGCCGATTAGCCATCGCTCGCGAGCTATAAAATTCGATCGAGCTGCTCGATCGAATTTTATAGCAAAGTGTGGCATTGAGATAATTATCGCTAAAGTTATCTAAATCGCTGCTAATTGTGAGTGTCACCGTTCGGCATGATTGCCCCCGTGAATACTGTTTCACTGATATCGGTTAAATCCAAATTTGCTCCGCACAAGTTGGCTTCACAGAGATTGGCTTCACAGATATCTGCCCCTCGCAAATTTGCATCACATAAATTTGCCTTCCATAGTCTTGCCCCATTCATGCTGGCTGCTGTCAGATTAGATGCTTGCATGTTAGCTTCTGATAGACAAGTCAGATGCAGTACGGCATTACTTAAGTCAGCCTCGACTAGCGATGCTCCACTCAGATCGGCTTCACTTAGATGTGCTGCAGTCAGAACTGCGTGACTGAGATCGGCTCCACTCAAAAATGCTCCGAACAAGTTGGCTCCACTTAAGTTGGCTCCACTTAAGTTGGCTTCACTAAGGTTTACCGATCTCAATGTGGCATGAACCAGATTAGCTCCGCTCAGATCTGCTCTACTAAGATCGATGCCACTCAAACACGCTCCGCTCAGTTCAGCTCGTGGCAAACTGACATTCTTAAAATCTCTCTCTCCTGCTGCATAGCGTCTTAGCAATTCGGCGGTATCGATCGGTTGTTTGCCCGTTGCGGTTAATGGTTGATTGATGAGAGTCATGTATCAGCTCCTCACTTAGAGTGTATAGCGATTTTCTTTCGGAGTTGCAATGGTTGCAGAGCTTCGACCTCAGCCTCAGCCAAACAGTGAAATCCTTGGAAATTACCAGTATTAGGAGAGGCTACTTCCAAATACAAAGATTTCTGATTCAGTCATGCTTAATAGTTTCCTTGGTGTTTTGAAAAATAGCAGGAATTACCAGCTCGAACCCGTCCATCCTGCAAGCCAAAACATGTATTGAATCAAATTAAGATGAGGAAGTTGTGAGGATTTTTTGTGTGAGAGTTAAAAATTATCGAATAACTGCGCCACAATATCGGCACAAACGACCGCTCAGGCGATCTTCGAGCATCTGAAATTATCTTTGCACAACTTTTAAAATTGCCCTAGTTCTGAGATCGATCGCAGTGTAAAGTGTCAAAGCATGACGATCGGGAAAGATGACATTAGTCGATAACACAGCACTTGGCAAGTTACGACCACAGAATCAAAACAGTAGGTGTTTTTAGATCGGCATCAGCACCCCCATAACCGGCTGACAGGAGTGACTTCGATCGAATTATTGGGCGCGAAGTATTTCACAGTGCGCGTAAGAGACCTTTGATATCGCGGGTTTGACGGTTAGCATTACCCGAAGCTGTTTCTGACTGAGTAGCGATCGATTGTCCCGCAGTAATCCGATCTAAAGCATAATGTGCCCTGCTCGATCGCGATTGATTCTAATTCTGAGCATCTAAGCCGACGCAAACGTCGTCTCAAGAGAAGGCTGAAACACGTTGAAACTTTTTATAATAACCCGTAAATAGCATCGTTCGTACACTCTAAATTTGCAGTGCAAATTTTGTAGTACTATCAAAATCCTCAATCGGTACTGAGCCACCGCCAACCCCTTGACTCACCGCGCTAGGGAAAATTGGCACCCCGACCGATCGAGCGACACGAGAGCTAGTAAAACTTGCTAGTTCGGTCGGGGAGTCCAATTTTAGCGCGGTGGTAAAGGGGCAAGCCCTTCGGGTTGGCTGAACCCGACCCCTTCCCTCTCTCGCTCCCTCAAGCTAGCTGTTTAGTTTTTGCTTAATAATTTCGGCAATAGTATCTTGACCAACTGGCAGATAGATAATTAGATTTTCTAGCTTCGATTTATTGAGTTGGGCATTATTAGATTTTGATTGTAATTCTCTTTTGACTCGTCCTGCTATATATAGCTTTAGAAAATCTAGGTTGCATGAGTTGTTTTCAAACTTAGGCTTAATGATACCTGATACATCAGAAATATAAAACTCTGCTTCTTGATTAAAAATTTGAATTGTCCCAGCTTTTGCACCTTTTCTACTCCAGATCAATGAAGGCCCTTTTACCTTTACCTTTCTAGGAATATCGTCCCTCACAAAATAAGCTGGCCCATCAGTAGCAGCCGTATAAACGGGAATGTTGCCAGGATAAGAATAAGCATCTTTCTTGGAAAATCCAGTACCTTGAACAATATGAAATTTATCAATAATTTTGACTGGCTCGATATCATCTGAGTAAAAGTCATTTCTAAAAAAGTCGATTATATCTTCTTCATTACTCACCGCTAATTTTAATAATCTTGGAATGATTTGATTAATATCTATTCTCTCTTCTTTTAAGCCCAAGTATCTGCTACTATCTGGATTTAAATCGATATCATCAATAATATCAATTTTTATTAACTCTAATAATTTTTCATTATCTGATATACGAGAATATTTAATAAAAGAAATTTCATCAAACTTACTTATGTCAGCAGGTTTAATAATTAGATCTTTATTAAAGTTATTTAAAAAATTTTCATAGTTATCTTTTCCTACATATTCCTCTATTTCATCCTCATTTAATGCCTCAAGAAAACTAATAATCAAATCTTGCAAAGCCGCTGATTTAATATTTTTTTCGATTTCTCTTTTATATCTGACAAGTTGTAAATAATTCCATTTACTCCCTTCTTCGATATTCCATCCTTTACCATTCCAGCCCTCTAAAGTTCTTAATTGATCCCAATTTTTATTTAAATTGGCAAAGTTATAGTCCCAAGCCCACTCAAGCTTAGACGGGAGCATCCCACTTTTTATTTAGCGATCGCAAATTAACCCGTTGAGGTAGGCGCAGCGATGCGCTAATACTTGAGGAACATTTTCAGATTTCCACTGCGCTCCAGAAATTTTAGTCCGGCGATCGATCTGTTTAATTGTAGACTCAATGGAACCAGAACCAATAGAGCAGATTTGTTCGGCTTGAAAATAATAATAATTAATTATCCGATGACGATGTTTCTCTAAATAAGCACAAAAGTTTTCAGCTTGCTTGAGATTACAATCACCAAACAACTTAATCGTCTCATCAACTTTTCCGTACCAGAGTAATTCTCTGGCTGCAAATAATCTTTGGTTGGAACCGCCAATTTTATGGAGATTTTCCATCAAATGAAACCAGTCGAGAATTTCTCTTCTTTCACCAATAGGTACAAATTCCTTGATGATATTCCATACCCCGTCATGGCCATCACCTAAGCAAGTAACAACTGGAGCTAATTCTTGACTATTTACCCAATTAACGATCGTCTCATTTTCTTGAAATGATGATGCAATTTTTTGCTGTTGATGTAGTACTGTTGCTTTGTATCCTTTCCAGCTACACACCTCTCCCTTTGGGGTTCTCACTCGAATATTCCCCCCATCTACACTCAATTCTGCCACGGGTGTCTCAGCTTGAGGCAATTCAAATTCTTGTCTGTGAATTAACCTCTGTTGGGCACTTTTTGATATCTCCACTCCAGTTAAATATTTGACTTCCTCTGTTGTCCTTTCGTAAGAAATTGATGCACTTATACGCAAGCAACAAGCTTCCAAATACGGACTGATTTGGGTATGACTTTTGATATTTAGCTTGGCTGCCTGTTTGCTTGTGATTGCTAATTCTCCAATTATGCTTTGGATCTGTCTTTTATATCCTCCAGTTTCGACTGTGACATTTTCGATAAAAAAATTCCGACGGATGGCATCACATACTCTTGCATTCTCGCTCTCACCGCTTCTTCGATTTTTCCTAAGCTTGTTAGTTCTTCTTTTGGTGTATTTTTATACAATATTTTGGCAATAGCTTTTGTGTGTCGATCGAGTTCTTTTTGCTCTTCTGGACTCATTACACTACCTTAGTTTACTTGACCCCATTATCTCAAGATTATGCTCCCTCTGCTGCTATTTTCACCAGATTTCTCGATCGCCATACTAGTACATACGCTTTATCTACATAAAACTAATAAAAAGTGGGATGCTCCCTAGTAAGACCTCATCTAGGCAATGTATTAATGAGATAGAGTATCGATAGATCGGCTATCTATACACTCTGATTTTGATTATTTTTTTAACATACCGATCGATCTTGATTGCCACTCGTTCTCCGTTCATCCGTCCCATTATTTTTCGATTGCCAGCAAGTCGCAAAATGGCGGATGACCCTTCACCAGTTACAATGTTTAGAGTTCACACCAAAATTAAACACAAATGTTGAGTCTAATATCAACGTCAGAGCCACTCGATCGACGACTCATCGAGTGGCTGAACTTTTAGTATTTGTGGAAATTCACTTTAACGCGATCGATCTCGCCTTCCAGTCCCGATATTTATTGTGTAATTGGAACGGACTCATGAGATTATCACTAATTCTTCGCGGGTGACGCTGCCATGACTGCGGACAGTAAAGCCCGTGAAGTAACTGTTACCTTTAATCTCGGTTATGCGATCGACCTTACCTCGATATTGCAGCATGTTTCCGACGTAACGCACTCGATCGCCAACTTTTAGTGCATTTTCAGAAATATAAATACCTAACTGTGTTTTGGGTGGTGATACTGTTGATACTAGTGATGCCACGGCTGAAACCTTTGCCTCTAAACGATTTGAGTTGGTGATACTGGGATCGTTAGCCTGTGATACCTCAGTGATACTGGTGATACCTACATCTTGAATGTCTTTGCAAGTATCACCAGTATCACTCGCCAAAATCGGAAGGTGATCCTGAGTTGATACCACTGAAACTATTGCAGGAGGAGGGTTAGAAGTACTAGTATCACTGGTGTCACTAGTATCACCCTCATTTTCGTGTTTACCAAAAACATAATAGTAACTTGCTTTACCTTTCAGCTTGCGGATGCGAATCGCTTTGCCATCAGGACGGGGTGGTAATAGTAATCCTTTTCGCTGCAACTCTTTTACCAGCTCAGTTTTATTAACACCATTACAAAACTCTTTATCGAATACTGTGGTGGGAACCCAAAGCTCTTCGGTCTGACCATCTAGATCGATCTTCCGATAAGCCAATAAACCGCCCCGTATCTTGAGATTGTCATTATCTGGAAGTGTGTAGATCCGATCGCTGAATTCATTGGTAACTAATAGATGTTCGATGCGAGCGATCGCTTGTTTGATCTCGATCGAGCCATCACCACCTCGCTGGGTCAACCAATCTGTGAACATTTTCTTAATTGCCCACTCAATTCGATCGACTGGAAAGGGAAGGATACCGTAAGAATGAGCAATTTCTAAAGCTACCTGCACCAACGCGAACCTATTAGCGACGCGACTAACAGCAAGGTCTATAGTCCCCTCGGCCAACTTCTTAGCCAGTTGAAACACCCGCGCCGCCGTTACGCCGTCAAAGCTCTTATCTCGGCGATCGACCACCAATAGAGCCAGGAACTCATTGATAGCAGTACCGCGATACTTTTGACAAGCTGCTTCTAAGTTTTCGGCAAATTCTTTAGATGAATCACAGCCATGAATCGATTCAAACACTCCATAAGGCGAACCAAATGGAACGGCTGGGATATCTGGCATCCCAACCTCTTGCCCGCCCTTTTGAACTTTCCCTGCCTGTGCCATATATGAGGTTAGGCTATGCTCTCCGGTCGATAGAAATAATAACCGCCAAGTTTTTACTTTCCGCGCTTTTAAATCCTTGGTCGATCGGCTCTTCCCCTGACCATTTCGCAGCATGTAACATGCTTCACCAACACCTTTCTCGTCAGCCTGTCCGATCTCATCAAGTGGCAGCATCGAATGATTATGAGCTGTCGCCGTCATCTCTAGTCCGTTGGCCGTAGTCCGCCAGTTTGGGATCTCTTTCTCGCCAGTGACCGAAACCGCTACTTTCACAGCGGTAGTCTTGCCCGTACTGGTGTCACCCATTAGATGAAAACCACCGGATTCTAGTCCTACAACCGCCAATAATGGAGCCGCGAACGCAATGCCTAGAACGAAAATTAAGCGGCTGTTATTATCGCATTTACTTCCTACCTTGGCTTTCCAGTCCTCTAGACTGCCTTTAATTTCGGTTGCTGTCTCGGTATTTGGTTCTGCTTGCTGGAAAACATAATCGCCATCTCCATAGGTCTTGTGCTGGCTGATGTAGCGACCATTAACCCAACCAGTGGAATCGACGAGCGTGTAAGTTTGCTCGATGTCAGCCCCAAGACCGTGCAGGTACTCTAGTAAATCAGCTTTATTTTTGCGGTTGTAGTAATAGCCGCATCCCATCAGATAGGACAGAATTGCAACTCCATCGCCAGCCAAATCAGAACGGGAAATAGAAAGCTTTCTGACCTGATTCCGAACAGTTTTAAATTCAAGTAATATTGCCGCGCCTGTCCCTTCTGAATTATCAAGATATGCGATTGCCTCTAAATGGTTGCCGATTTTCTCTCTCGATTCACTTTGTTTACCATCGCTTTCGTTGGATGTAATTTTTTCTAGCCCACTCTCGATCGAGGTGGCAAACCCATAAAGATTACTATCTTTAGGCTTCGGGCTTTGAATTTTAACCTCCTTGCGCTTGGTATAGAGGCGATCGAGTGCTTTGAACCCTTTGGCGGCGATGTAGTCATCGATTCCTTTGTGACTTTTCCAAGTCAGTTGAGTTACTGTGATGCCATCTCCATCAATATGTCTTAGCAAGCTACTTTTAGCACTCTCAACCATCCGCACGGTATCGGGATTGGAATCGCGATCGAATGCTAATACTATTTCTCGACCGTCTAAAAATGGCTCTAAGTCTGGGTGAATGGTTTTGATGCTTTTCCCGCGATCGTCTTTCTCGACATTCCCAAACATATCTCGATCGTTGGTTCCCCATCCCCACACCCCATTAAGAGCGATCGCGGGATATCCATTTGAAACCAAGCTACAGGCTTTTTTTGCCCCTTCCGTGATGATGATGAATCCGTCATGCTCTAGATACCAGTCCCAGAAGTCTGGATCTTCCTTATCTGGCGATAGTGATTCGATCCGTTGGCGGTATTCTTTCTCTACTGCTTCTCCCAGTTTGGCGGCGATCTCAATTCCTGCTCGCACTGATACGCGAGGGATCAAAAGCTGTAGTTTCCCTTGCCCTCTGGGAGATTCATACTTGATATCTTTCTCTTCGCCGTTCTCATCCTTAACCTTGCGGGGTGAGTTAGGTTTGACGCATATCCCCTTGTGACCATCAAAAATCCACCCGCTCGATCGAAGTGCATTGGCTAGGTTATTTGGGGATTTACCCTTTAAAGTCCCGTTGTTATTGTGGTCTGGCTCTTCAATCAGTAGGGTGAAGGCTTCATCTAGATCGTTCTCGTTTTCACCATCGAACGATCGGAAGTTGAGGGCGACGATATCATCTGCGATCGCACTATCTCTGACTTCTGCCAGATGTTGCTCATCGAGGATAGTAGCCGGAAAATTATTCATAATGACGCTCTGTTGGTAATAAGCACGACAGAGCACCCAATAGAAATGGTAAGATTGACCTAATAAGTTTTATGCCGACCTAGCCCCAAAACTATTGGATGCTGGGTAGAAGACCCCCAGATTTTGTGGAATCTCTGGGGGCCTTCCTTTGAAAAGAAATTACATCCCCTTGGCCTGGGGATATAAATTTACATAGACTGAGATTGGTTTTATGTTTCGATCGCCATCTGTCATTTGTTGAAGAGGGCGATTTTTCTTAGGCGGCTTGGGAACTGGGGAGACTTTTGTAAAAAGACTCGATCGCTCTTTGGTGAGCAAGTGAATCGCCGTTGAGCAACCAATCCCGAACCAGTGCGGCATTCCACAGCACTCGAACACTACCTGGTGGGTGAAACCAATAAAGCTTTTCTGGCAACACCTCAGTTCTAAGAAACTTCAAACGGTCTGGTGATAAGCCGCAAGTAGCGACCATTTCCCTCGTCCGCACGAAGGGAAAAGCAGTTAATTTAGGGTCTGGTTGTTTTTTGCTTGAGGTCAAAAAAAATCTCCTTTTTCTCTACGGGTAAATAGGCTGGAAAGGTAGGGTAATGGCTGAAATAGGGGGATTGTGATAATCAATTTACTATCTCCCCCAACTTGTCTCAAGTGCGATTTTGGGAGATAAACACAAGATACTTTTGTACTATAAGAATGGCGGGATACTCTTTTATGCTGCGGTGCAGCTTTTTTCTATCCTGTCTTTTGTCAGTGCGTTTGTAACGGTTCAGGAGCGTAATCTCATAGTCTTCATATTCATACTTGACTTGAAACCACTCTTGGAGAGCTTTTTGCACAATAGGACAATTACTTTGTGCCAGGAAAGTTGGTAGCCGTATACCACTGGCGAAACTTGATAGTTTTGGGTCGATACCATTCTCTAAAGCAAGCATCAACAATTTATTGTTAGCTTTTAACGCATCTTCTGGTGTAAAATTTCCTTCCTCATCTTGCCCTTTTGTAGCGTATCCATAAACTTGCCTTTTTAGCTCGTGTAGCTTGCTGAATGAAATCGAAATACCTTCATTAGCATTAGCTTGGGAAATAATTGCTTGTCTGAAAAGCCATTCCGATTGAGCTACCAGCATATCTAAGAATAAATTCTGGTAGTTGTAGGACATTTCTGGGCAATTATCTTGCATTGCCTGCGAGCCAAGTTTAACTACCTTATACAAGGTAATTTGTTCTTTCGCCATAAGTAATATTTTGTTCCTGAGATCCTTACTCCAATTGTGTTGAAGATATTTTACATCTATGTTTCCTTCATTTTGATAGCGACAAAATAAGTTATATATTTCTAGCCATCGCATTTTGTGTTTTAGCCATACAAGCAGCTCGGCTACTGTTGGATCGGAACCCAAATAATCTACTCGTGGCAAGTCAAATATTCGAGGGTTACTCAGTACCGCAGAATCGAAATAAAGATCTTTCATTTCATCTGAATTCATGCGAATCGTATAGTTTCGACTTTCAGGTGTACCTTTGATGACTCTGGCATAGCCATTTATAACTATTAGGTTCATTAGATTGCGTCGATATTGGGCTGTTAATACTTTTTGCCCTACTCCTGGTATATAATTTCTTGCCAAATACTCAGACGTAATATCTTCCTTAGTATGTTTGAACTTTTCTGCAAAGGCATTAATGTGAGAATCTTTCCATTGAAATGGAGGATTGATAAATGAATCTTGCTGCATAATTTAAACCTCAATGAATAGATATTTTTTATCGATCGCGTGGGCATAAGTATCCAATAAAACCCGATTGTCGTGTCCAGTTTGTTCGGCTAATGCAATCGGATTTGCACCCTTAGCTAAAGCATGAGAGATGGCAGAATGCCTGATCGCATAGGGTTTGCGATACTCGATATTGCAGATTTCCAGAATTTTTGTCCAGCATCTCGCTCGAAAACGATTGTCATCGATTGCACCGCCTTTAGGAGCCGGGAACACTAGGTCGTCAGGTTTAGGTTTTGCTTTTGCTTGTTGGTACTTAGATAATAGAACCGCTTGTAATGTTGGGGAAAGCTGAATTGTTCTCGCTTTGCCAGTTTTTGTAGTGCCACTACGCCCCCTGCTGATACTCTCCCCGATCCAGACAGTAGTATAGTCCGCGCTTAAATGCTTCCATCTTAAGCCAGCAGCCTCCCCAAAGCGGCATCCGGTATTAGTTAGGAAGGAGATAAAATCGGAGTAGTGGCGATATTGGGGATGATTGGCGATCGCGGCTCGAATTGCCTGTAACTCCTCGATGGTGAAGGGTTTAACCTGCTGTCTGGGTAAAATTTGGAACCTCGCAGCACTACCCATCCAAGGATTTTCAGATACCAGGTGGTACTTATCTTTAGCCCAGTCCCAACAGGATTGAATTAACCAGCATCGTTCCTTCGCAGTGCGACCAGAGATAGTTTCCTGACAGATCGCCACAAAATTATCGACCTGACGCTTCCCAATCGTGTGAGCAGGTTTGTTCAGGTACTTTTCCAGCATTCTGACGATCGGTTTATAGCGAGACTCGATCGACGATCTGGACACGCCTTTATATTTGGCTTGGTGTTCGCCAAACAGCCGAAAGAGTTCGGGTGCTAATATCTCGGTCGCAGTCTTACCGATAGTTCGAGGGCGATATTTGAGTAGAGTGCGATCGTATTGACCGATTACCCAATCATGCTCGATTTCAGCCTTCTTCTTTTGTGCTAGCGATCGACCAACAGGCGTATCGTTCACACCAATAGCTAGCGTTTGGCGTTTATCGCCATCATCCCACCGCAGCCGTAAGCGACCGTTATGGTTTTCGATTTGAATCTTCATTAAATTAAGCGGGGTAATGAGCGGGGTAAAATTGACCCCCATTAACACCCCTTAGCCCACTTAGCAAAAAGCTTATTGACAATACAAAAGTTCCTGAAAAGTCATATTACTTCCCAGAAACCCTTATATATCAACCTTTCCAACCCTATGGACGTACGCCGACTCGAACGGCGGACCTCATCGATGTCAACGATGAATCAACAATCAGTGAATAATATACGGAGCAAGACTTCCAGAGCTTGATGAAAAGCGCGGGGGGTCTATTGGGGGGTCTAGCTAATATTTCCGCTGTACTCTCACCTCATAGCCAAAGGCTAATATGCTGAAGGCAAAATCGAGAGCGGGTGTTTATGTTAATTCAGCTAGATCCAATGATGCCGTGCCACAAACATTTGCGGATTGAATTGCCAGCTCAGGCAGCACCGACGGTCGGGATGCGAGCATACACTGCTTGATTCTCGTGTTTTGCTTGTCTGATGTCATAATGCGCTTGTAAGTTTAACCAAAACTGAGCACTATTGCCAAAATAGCAAGCAAACCGGAGAGCTGTATCTGCACTAATCCGCCGCTTACCATTCAAGATTTCGCCCACACGGGTCTTGGTTACACCGATATCAACACTAAGTCGATAAGGGGTAATATTCATCGGCTCTAGGAATTCTCGCTTCAAGATTTCCCCTGGATGAATATTTGGTAAGCGTTCGTCACTCATAGTTAATTAGTAGTAGTAAGTGAAGCTGGTTTTAATAGTATCGCGGCACGACACTGCTGTCAATCGATCTTCATTCTCCGCTCCGATCGGCACTTGCTGTTTTCGAGCTGGAGAGTCTTCACCGAAACAAGAACGATTGTTATTTTAGATTTTGTATCAAAACTAAAATAACAGCTCTAGCTATTTTAGTTTTAAAGTAAAGAGGCATTATATCTCGCAAGGATATTCCCGAAGCTTCGGCCCAATCCTATCGATCGAGTATAGTCTTTTACTTATAGATCTGAGTCAGTTACTAAGGCAAGCAGATCGAGAACTGGGCAAGTTAGATATTTACTCCGATCTCATTCTTAACATCGATCTGTCGAGAGGTGGGTACGTTCTCAAAGAAGCCATTCAATTGTTGATCGCCAGAGCTGCCTCAATCTCTGAAAAAATGGGTTAGTCACGTTACGGATGAGACTCTGGGGGGAAGAATATAGGTGTAAGTATCATGATACGGCTTCAAAATGACTACCTCAGCACTGAATAAGCTTCTTTCTGTTTTTTCACTTGCTTCGAGCGCAACGACTATTTTCATAAATCCGGCTTTTGCCAGACCAATAGTTCATCACGGCGATAAGGGTACATACACTATCGATTTTGAAGCTGGTACATATCGGGGATGTCTCAATGGTGGAGGTTGTGTTTTTCTAGGACGAAAGTATCTTGTTGAAAACCGTAATCCTGAGTCAGAAAGTACTGCATGGACAAAAGGTGAGTATACATACGCAGTCGGTGAAGGTGAGATATGGGTGACTAAAAACGGTCGAACCATATTTGAGGACCATATGTATCGAACGAGGAAATAACTAAAGAACAAATATAGCAAACTAAATTCTCAGAACCTGGTAATTAAACCCTGCTTGTGGGAATTATAAGGTTGTTTATATTCTTAGCTCAAAGCAAAGGAGTGCTACTGATGACCGCTGAGACTACCCCTTATTACAAATTAAGAAAATTAAAAAGATTTCCATCTACACTTATCGTATGGGAAGAATATGATGGCGGAAAGGCATTTGTTGCATTCCTTCTAGTTATAGCTTCTATTTACTTTCTATCTGGCTTTTGGGGCTTTCTCATAGATCGCAATGATTGGCTGCACAATTTGTTTGCCAAGCAAACGAATATACTCGAATCGAGTCCTAGTCATTGGTGGCAGGTTTGGAAGTACTTTAACCCTTTTAGTCATTTTGCAAATAGTGCAATTGGCTATATAGATATAGTATTCAGGCTGTTTATTTTGCTATGTGCTTACTGCTTGACATGGACAGCATTCGATCCTAGAAATATTGAAGGTTATATTTTAGGTATTATTAATGCTTTGATTGGTGGAGCATATGTGATTTCTCCCATCGACTTCATTCCTGACTCAGTACCTATTGCAGGTACTGTTGACGACACAATTCTTGGTATAGGGATGGTTTTTGTTGGCGTTTCTGGCTGGTATCGAACTCACATGCGTGAAGTAAATACAACAACTATTCTTGAGATAGTCAATCAGGGTAATCATAGCTTGGCATTAGAGTTATTATTAAAAGACAAAGGATTGTCTGTTCAAGAAATTAATGCTACGAATAACCCCCTGTGATTTCTCGCTCAATTTACATAATTGAGATTATTTGCTTTTAAATAATATCAAAAATCAAGAATGGCTTTTGATTGCGACAATTATACTACCTCATTTTAGTCGATAAAATGGCATAAAAAAGCAGGATTGGAACTAGTTTCAATCCTGCTTTTTTATGCAAGCCTTACACATTACTCAAGGTAATCCATATAGAGACATTGCTCATTTTTGAGGAAATCATTTATTTCATGCAATAATCTAAGCTGCCATGACTGCTTTAATGACTCTTGAATAATTGCAGCTCGGAAGAATGCGAGCAATTTCTGTCGAGCTGCACTGGTGAGTAAAACAACTTCAATTTCGTATCTTTCCTCTTCATCATCTTCTTCTAATACCAGTGGTTCACAAGCTCTTACTCCTTTGATTCTATAAAGTCCTTTGTCAAGCAGCCACTGGGCAAAATCAACTGTGTAATCGACATAGCCAATACGCTGCTTATCTTTTGAATAGAATGTAATGCTAAACATTTTAGTTTCTCCGATCGTGTTGTGGGTAGTGTGAAATAGTTGAAATTAGTCTTTAACTTGAGCTTTGGCTTTCCGCCACAATTCTCTGGGCATTCGTTCCCAGTAGATGACACCTGCCGAGCGCAGCAATGCTTTAGCTGCTTTGTCGATAACACCAGTTGTAAAGAGGACTCGCTTACCTTGCCTAATTAACTTCCTGGCATCGCGTAACTCAAAGATGCGTTGAGTTCTCATTTCAAAGAAGATCTTCATTAGTTTTTATTTGAAAGATCGTGTTCGGAGATTAGTTGTTTTACTGCATTCAATAGTGATTCGCCGTTATCATCTACTTCACAGAACATGTCACCATTTGGATCGTTAATTTTTAGTGTTCGTCTGACATGAAATTTCTTCTTTGCTAATGCCGCTATAGACCAGCCAATACCGTCCCTGTGATCTTCTAGATGTTCGATCATTACATCTTCTGGAAGACGACATTGTGTATCTGCTCTTTTGGCAGCCTGAATAAAACTGAATGATTCTTGTGACGGTGAGGCTGACTGAGATGGTTTTTGTCTATCGAAGACCTGTCTTTTCTTCAAGACGCTATGCGAACGGAGATCGCGTAAGCGCGCAGCAAGGCAATCGAAGATTAACTGGACGATCTGCTTAAAAATCGTGCCTAGTAGACTGAAAAATTGTCGGATATATAGATTCATAAGTTATGAGGTTGATGACAACAAAATAGGCGCAGAGTCAATTGACTCTACTCCTATTGGTAAAAGGTAATGCACTGTTGATTTAAGCGGCTAAATTAATAGCTGGGGCAACTAATCTTGTTTGAAAAGTAGATAATGTGTAAATCCCTAAAGGTTGCTTTTTTATCGCGGTGAGATGGTTCTGAAATTTTGGCAGGGCACTATTGAGACTGTGTGCTAATTTGCCACACCAGAAAAATCTTACTTTCTCTTTTTACCAGGTATGTTACTAGTATAACACCAAGATGAATCTAGTGCAATACCAAGCATAATACTTTATTAGCAAGTAACATACTTTGTTAAATGTTTTGAGTATTGTATTAGTATTGGACTAACTGAACGATCGATAGTACTCCAGAATATCGATCGAGCATCACATTTAGTAGCTAGAGAACTGGATATGAAATTTACTGCCAAAAAATTCTGGAGATAGACGATAAATCCTTGTAACCAATCTTACAAGCACATGTTTAAGTCTTATCTCTATCTAGTGCCAGCCTTGCTCTGTCTACTTCCTGGCTGTCAACTTCCATTGCCAAAGTCGGATACTGGCGAATCTACCCAGAAGCCAGGGCTGACATTATCCCCCGATCCCCAAGCTATTGCTGGCGCACCGTCTCAAGTGACCGATCGCAAGCCACTCATGCCACTCCGTCTGGCTGGTGTCCTGGATAAAACAGGCAGTACGGAGCCGAATAAGATTCCAAGCTATACAGAGGAACATTTTAAAACCATTGCTAAAGCATTACAGGAACGGAGCGGGGAATTCCGGTTGTTGGTTCTGTGTAGTGATTCTGATAAGGTGCTGGCACACTTGAAAATCCCCGTATCTGCAACACCCCCAGCCTCCCCCGCATCGCTACCAGATGAGAATTCAGTTAACACCATCGAGTACGCCAAATTAGAACAGGGGTATTCTCAACGAGTGACTGAGTACAAGACTAAAAAGGCCGAGTTCGATCGAGCTAACCAAGTCCAGCGCAAGGCTAATGAAGTGGAGATCGCTATCTTCCTCAAAGCGGCTAGAAGTGTCCTAGCCGCACCGCCAACCTGTAAATCAACCGATATTGTGGGTGGAATTAAGCGGGTGGATCTTTTCCTCAGCGAACGGCAACCAGCGGGGTCGATTTCAGCACGGGAGGTGGCATTTTTTGTGAGTGATGGCGAACACAATACGACTGCGGCGACGAAGCCACCGGAAATGAAGAGTAAGCCGGAGATCGTTGTTGTCAGCCCTGGGTCGGGTGCGGGGATGTTGGAGCAGTTGCAGCCGACTAAGTTTGAATCGATCGATGCGGCGATCGAGGATATTCTAAGCCACTAAGAATATCGCCCCAACTTCCTGATGAAGTCGGGGCTTTTTGTTGCGGGGCTGAGTTCAGTCAAATAGCCGAGCGATTATTGCCAAATTCGGGAGCCATCACGCGATACATATTTATAACCAACACAGCACCAAGAAAAACAATCGACTCCGCAGATCGAACGCTGCTCGATCGAATTCTGCCAAAAATTTCAAACTTCTATCGACATATATCCATAGCCCACCATACCAACTGCAATTATATGACCTCTACTATCACTTATCGATCGCCTGTAAATCGCCAGATCGATCGAGTCAAACATCAACACTTACTCGACAGGCTCAATCATCGGCTAGCAGTAGCCATCGAGCGTGGCGATCGAATGTTGGTCGCTCAACTAACTACCGAACTGGGCGACCTCCAAGCCTCAATCTAACTTTTTTACGATCGCAGGTGCATCGATCCTCAACACTACTCAAAGGCAATCGACATGAAATACTCGATCGACGAGCGCGCAAATCGTCACAATTTACAGCAACAGGAAGACGAGCTTAAAGCTCTGACTGGAGATATCAGTCGGCAATGGATTATACATCGCGACTGGAAAGTAGCTTATTATCATCACTACTCACTCAACTATATTTATCTCCATCCCAAGATTGGCGATCAGTTGGCAGTACCGCTGCTGATTGCATTTACGATGGCGGTATATTTTATCGATTTGATATTTGCGTATAATATTAGCGAATATCAGGCTCGGATGGCTTTTCACAATAATAGCTATGCGATCGCCTTTGCCATCTTTGTCTTACCATTAGCATTCGTAACGCTCGAAATTTTTGTAAATTACTTGACTTATGAGGCGAAACTAGAAGCTGAAAATCGCAGTAATAAAGCTGGAAAGGTGTGGAAGTATCGAGTGCTCCTGCTAGTCAGTCTTCTCCTCGCCATGACGATCCCTTTTTTATTCTTTATAACGGGATTTAAAGGTGAGGCAAAAGCAGGAAACCCAGTATTTCTTGGTTTGCTTTTGGGCTTGGCGGTAATGGTGGGTCTCGTTCATATTGTGACTATTTTCGCAAGCGGGAAAATTACTGTCGCCAAAAATCGGATAGTGGCCATCTGGCAGCACAAATGGCTCAAGGGCAAGATGCAATCTAGTTATCATTGCTTGTCTAAAATGGTTGACGATGGCCAGAGCTTGTACATCAACTATCTGCGGGATGTCGATGATTATAATCGCGGTCGTATTGTTGAAGATCGCTTCCTTCCGGTTCCCTTGTCGGAACTAGTCCACTACCTGATCCGCTATGTTGGGCAGGATTACTACCACATCCCACCAGGAGAAGAGCCAGGATTCGACGATCGCCAGCCGCCCAGATCGATCGCGGCGTAGTCCAATATCTCTAATTTTCTCTACATCCACCTTGAGCAGGTGGATTTTTTTGTGTCCAGGGAGTCAGCAATTTCCAAATGCAAACAGATTCGATTGCTGGCGCAGACGGCAAGCCGTTCGATAAATCTATGCACCGATTAGGTTTCCGGTTCGGGGAAGACAATATCTTCGTATATTTGCTCGATCTGGAATGTCAGATTGACGCTTTTTAGCTCGATCGTATCCCCTGCTTGGTAGTTAATAATTCGCCAGTCATCTGTTTCGAGTCTGCGAAATAGTTCGACTTCGATCGTCTCCGCACTGACTAATACATATTCTTGCAAACTGGGATTGCGGCGGTACATTTTGAATTTGTTGCCACGATCGTATGCTTCGGTACTGGGAGATAGTACTTCAATAATCAGGCAGGGATAGCTAATGTACTGGGTTGTGGTCTTGTCTCGATCGTCACAGGTAACGCTGGTATCGGGATAAATATATTTGTCCATGCCCATAACTTTGACTCGGCAATCAGAGTTAAGGGTTTTACAACCGCGTCCGCGCATGTGAGTTTTAAGCAAGACCCCAAAATTTAGGGCAATATCACCATGATTTATAGTGCCGCCACTCATGGCATAAACTTCGCCATCCATGTACTCGTGACGCTCTAGTTGCTGTTCTTCCCAGGCGAAGTATTCTTCGGGGGTGAATCTTGGAAAATGTTCTTTGAGAGCAACCATATCGGCAGAGGCTGTAGGGGTGGGTTTATGCTATCCATCTACGATTTTACCAACAACCACGAACAAAACCCACCCACCCCCACCAGCAAAGATCGATTATTTGATTGCCGAGTTAATGCCTGAAAACCCAGGTAGGGTGAATTTTTGCCAAAAGTTTGTTCGAGCCGCCGATACAAGATTGAAGCCCCCATTCAGATCGAAGATACTTGATTCTGTGGGGGAATAATACAAGTACCATGCTGGAGCCTCACCCCAATGTCCGATCGTAACGAACAACGCCAAAATGATTATCTAGAGCTAATCCAAGCTCTGCTGGAATGTCCCCAAGATGAAGAAGATCGCCTACTTGCAGGCCATCCTAGCTTGATGGATGAGGGGTTGGTGATGGAATTATTGAATGTGGCTGAGATGCTGGTCAAGCGAAACGATCCAGAAGCAGCTTCCACAATTGAATGGTTAGTGAATTTTGCCGAACATTTAGCGCAAAAATTAGGATTGGATCTAGAGAGTGGCAAGGTCGATAGTGAAGAATACGTGAAATTTTCTCTGGAGTTATTACAAGTGGTTGCCATGAATAATGGTGATCGACAGATAGTCGATCAATTTTTTAACGAACATTGCACTTACCTTAACGAACATTTATTATTCACCTTGCCTAGAGTAGTGGAGATGATATTGGTGAAGGAAGAAGATCCAGATCGAAAATTTTTTATCGCATCAACACTGGGAAATTTAGCTATGTGTCTATATGGCTTTCGGAAAGGAAATCGATCGCTGAATCTGGAACTGTCGATCACCTGTTATGATCGCGCTCTCGTGGAATGTGCCCGCGAGAAATTTTCCATCGAGTGGGCGAAGACACAAACAAATCGGGCGAATGTCTATAGCGATCGAATTAAGGGCGAGAAAGCGGAGAATATCGAACTGGCAATTGCTGGATATAATGCGGCACTGGAAGTAAGAACCCGTGAGAAATTGCCGATCCAGTGGGCGGCGACGCAGATGAATTTAGCTGGTGCTTATTGGGATCGAATTAAGGGCGAGAAAGCGGAGAATATCGAACTGGCAATTGCTGGATACAACGCGGCACTGGAAGTATATACCCGTAGGCAATTCCCGTTTGAGTGGGCGACAACGCACATGAATCTAGCTGTTGCTTACAGCGATCGAATTAAGGGCGAGAAAGGGGAGAATATCGAACTAGCGATCAGTGGTTGTAATGCAGCACTGGAAGTATATACCCGTAGGCAATTCCCGTTTGAGTGGGCGACAACGCACATGAATCTAGCTGTTGCTTACAGCGATCGAATTAAGGGCGAGAAAGGGGAGAATATCGAATTAGCGATCGGTGGTTGTAATACAGCACTGGAAGTATATACCCGCGCCCAATTCCCGTTCGATTGGGCGAAGACGCAAATGATTTTAGCTGTTGCTTACAAGAATCGAATTGAAGGCGAGGAAGGGGAGAATATCGAACTAGCAATCGCTGGTTATGAAGCTGCATTGGAAGTACATACCCGCGATAAATTCCCGTTCGATTGGGCAATGACTCAATTGAATCGGGCGAATGCTTACCAGAATCGAATTGAAGGCGAGAAAGGGGAGAATATCGAACTAGCGATCGCTGGTTATAAAGCTGCATTGGAAGTATATACCCGCAATGAATTCCCGATCGAGTGGGCGATGACTACCGAAAACCTTGCCATTCTGCATACAGGTGAAAATGATGAACTGGCGATCAATCTTTACCATCAGGTTTTAGAAGTATTTACCCCTGCCAATTTACCTATTAATGCCCTCACAGCAAGTCGTGGATTAGCAAATATTTATTTCAAACAAGGTGTGTGGCAATCTGCTATGACAGCCTATGAAACCGCCATGCAATCCGTCGAAACCTCCCGCAGTTGGATCATCAACGAAGACTCCCGCCAACAACTGCTCAAAGATGCCCTCTCAGTCTATGAAAACGCGATCCAGTGTGCCATCAACCTTGGTAACTATCCCCAATCCATCCAATACACCGAACGCATCCGCAGCCGCCAACTAGTCGATCTGATGGGCACCAAAGATCTCTATCCCGATGCTGAAATCCCCGCAGATATCCAGCAATACCTAAACGAATACGAACAACTCAACCGCCAAATTCAACACCTGCGCGAACATGGCAGCCCCGACAGCGATGGCACCACCAACTCCACCCGTACAGCCCGCAGCCTCAGCCGAGACAACACCACAATCCAGGCTCTAGAAGCACAAAAAAGAGCACAGTATCTCAAAATCCGCGCCTTCGATCCTGCTATCGCCGGACAAATCGCCGTAGAGCCGATCGACTTTGCCGCCATCCAAAAACTAATTACCACCCCCCACACCGCCATCCTCACCTGCTACACCACCGATGACGATACCCACATCTTCATCATCAAGCAGGGACAACAGCCAACGCTACATACCTGTACCAGTCAAGGTTGGAGCGAATTGCAACGCTGGTTACAAACAGAATGGGTTAATCCCTACCACAACGACAATTCTATCTGGCAGCAAAACTTACCCACCTTACTCACCGAAATCTCCCACCGCCTCCAACTCGATACCCTAATCGAACAACACCTCACCGACATCACCGAACTAATCATCGTCCCCCACCTCAACCTCCACCAAATCCCCTTCGCCGCCCTCCCCATAAATCCCACCCAAACCGAAGCCAGTAAAAATCCCATCCCCGAAGGCACTAGTGACCAAAATCCCCTCCTCGGAGGGGTGCCCGAAGGGCGGGGTGTGTTACTCGGAGACAAATTCATCATCCGCTCCATCCCTAGCTGCCAGATCCTCCACTACTGCCAACAACGCAAACCCATCACCACCAAACACATCGGCACCGTCGAAGATGCTGAAGACAACCTCCTCGGCGCACGGTATGAAGGCGAACAAATCGCCGCACTCTACAACATCCCCACCGCCAACCGTCTGCGCGGCTCCACGCAAGCCACCGTTGCCAACTACCGCGAACTCCTCACCAGAGTCAACCGCCTCCACTCCAGCCATCACGCCATCTCCCGCCCCGACAATCCGATCGAATCCGCCCTCATCCTCGCCAACGGCGAACGCATCACCCTCGGCGATTTACTCCTGGGCAAACGTTACCGCGATACCCTTGATGAAGTCTTCCTCTCCGCCTGTGAAACCCACGTTGGTACCGCCACTCTCACCGATGATGTAGCCACCCTCACCACTGGCTTCCTCTGCATCGGCGCACGCTCTGTTCAAAGCACCCTCTGGAGTGTTGATGACCTCGTAACCGCCCTGTTTGATATTTTCTACCACCAGGAGCGAAGAGACGATCGAAGTCGCGCCTTCTCGCTCAGAGCCGCCCAATTCCGACTACGTAATTTCAGCGGTAGTGAATTTAAACTCAGATTCTACGATGAACTGATCGAACACTTCAACAAAAACAGCCCCGCCATGATTACCGATCTCAAGCAGCAGTGTAAAAAACTCAATGCTCAACAATCTACTCTGAATAACGATACAGAGGAATGGCAGAAGCTAGCAGAAACGATGAAGAATCTCATTCGGAAAATTAAATCGATCGAGTCTATACCCGCAGTATTAAATGGCTACTGCGCGACCGATCGACCATTTGCAAAACCTTACTACTGGGCAGCCTTTATCACTCAGGGTATGGCTTAGAAGATTTTGTCAAAATTGATGCTCGATCGTGCCAATTTTTCCAGATTGGGAACGATTAAAGATAGAAGGGGGAAAATATTCCCCCACATTTCGTTGTTACTGAAAATCTCTATTCATGTCGATCGCCTATGTCACCCGACCTTAATGCCTTGCGCCGATTGGTGCATACAGATTTAGATACTCGATTATTAAATATCTTATCCAAGATATACGGCTCCGAGCGACGTACAAGACAACGGCAACGTGCTTGTGGTGAATTGTTTCTATTTCTATCCAGCCTTCCTGAATTTCGGGCTAGCTCTACGAAAAATCGACAGATTGACTCACTAGCCAATGAAGCTCATAGAAGTGCTGATATTCTCGATAACTTATGGGAGTGGTTCTTTGGTGAGGGAAAAGACGGTATTCCCCGAATTGAGAAGTTTTCACCTAGTAACCTGAATGAAGGATTACTCGAAAATATGCTGATTTGGTTGCGGGATAAACGTTACAACTTTAAGCTTGAAAATCATCGTAAGTACTGCAAACAAAGCCAAATCTTGCCAAGTGATGCAGCTAAAAATGTGGGTGATAATGAAGCAGGTACCTTCTTAGAATCATTTGCCGCTACTCCGACAGCCAAATGGCGAAAATTCTTGGATGCCTGCTATCATGACGAGGACAATTCACTCAAACAACCATTCAGTAAAAAATTCCCTACTTTTAACTGCCATGTCTATTTAATGGTTGTAGAATTCCGTGAGCCAAGACCAGGGAATGTAGAGGAAGTTGCTGAAGTTCTGGCACATGAACACAAATTAAATATTCCCACAGATACGATCGGTCGTTTGGCACGAGAAAATTTCGTACCATTGCTCAAACAAAAATATCAAGACTTTCTTGATAATGATGGCGAATTAATTACCAATTAATCTAAATTAAACCCGATTTAATAGCAAGACCCTTCATTACTTCAAAATCTAAATCATGACAAACATACATTCAATAGTTTTGGACACACCAAAACTTCCCCTGAGCACCAAGGCTCACAATGAGGCGAAACAGGCGATCGAATCTATCTCAGATCCTCAGTTAAAGGATTCACTTTACTCCTCAATTCTAGCCGCCTATGGACTACACCGCTATTTCACGTTTATTGGTATCGATAGCGAAATAAAGATCGCCGAAACCGTCTTCATTCATCTACCCGAACTTGGTAATTTAGAATGCCAAATCGCCAGTCTCGAACAAATACAGCTAGATTTACCACCCAGCAAATTACCAAATCGGATCGGCTGTATCATCTTCAAATTCACTGAAGCAGATATAGACATCGAAGACTTAGCTGAAGTTGAAATCTTTGGATTTACCAAAGCAACTGCAACCACGATCGATCTTAGCTCACTCCTGACAACTGACGACCTTCTCATCTATCTAGATGAATATGAAGTCGGCCTAACTCCAGCCTTAAAGCCCACGATCGATCGCATCCTCGAAATCATCCCTACTCTATGGGCGGGTGCGATTGTCAAGGCAAAAGCTGAAATATTAGCAAAGTATGAGGAATGGGAGGTAGTAACTGAATTTGCAATTTGGTTGCAGGACTGTTTACTAAATGGAGGTAATACTCTACAAGTTGCTACGGAAAATCGTGGAAAAAGAGGGGATGAAATAAAGCCAACTAATGATGAGGAAACCAACAAAAAAATTAACGAGCTAAATAGATTAGCTGATGATTTGATGAAATCATAGCGATCCTGAGATTAACTCAATTAATCTTGTAGAACATTTTTCTTTAAACGCATCACCTCGATCGTGGTGCGCTTTATGTATTCAGCCATCGCCAAATCAAAACAAACCGTAATCATAACAGGTTAATATCTCTGCCAATAACTTCGGATTAGATTCGAGTAAATTACCCAAATTCTGTTCCTGTAGCGCATCCGCACATCGATCGAATATCCCATAGCAATATCGCTCATCATCATGACGCGATCGATACCTAATGCCATCTACCGCTTGGGGATGGTCGTAAATTGCCTGTGCCCATTGCCGAGCAGCAACATAAGAACCCGATGAAAGTCTGGCATCAGCACCCATTTTCACCAAACCATTCCCCGTCACATCCGCAAATACTAGCTCTCGTTGACTGTCGATCGTAAATAAATTGCGCTGTCTCAGTACTATCTCCGAGACACCTTTCGCCCCATGAGTCCGCCCATAGCATTCGATCCAACTCGCATAGACATCTGCACCTACATACAAAATCCCATAGCCCTGGGCTGGGCTATCGAATCTACCCGATCCAGATCGATCGAAATAAAGGCTAGAAGGGAAGTCTCGATCATTTAATCGATACCAAGTCCCCTTGCTGCTCACAGTTGGTAATTCCCTACTCCTAAAATCCGCTGGTGGCGACGGATGCGGAATTAGGGGATCTTCAGGCGGGGTTGGGTTTACCATAGCAAGCAGCAGCATTAACTACGGCATCGATATCTCCAGCAACAAGGCATTCTAAAGGCGTGCGATCGTCTAACCGCAAATCTCCAGTTTTCATAAACATTAGCTGTGTCCAACCATCGAATTTAGCCAAGGCTGATAGGATTCGATCGAGTCCTGTCAATACCGCTCCATCTTGAAACTGCCAGAGTGGATAGAAGTAGCCACGTTTTCCCAGCGAAACAGCTAAAAGCTGTCCCTTACTCCGCCGTTTATCGACAGCCTGACGAGAAATCCCCAGTAGTTGAGCAACTTCTTCACTCCGTAGGGGTTGACCATCGCTGGATAATAGATCCTGCTTGACTATCATCCCTCTCAGCCGCGCACCTGCTAGCGGATCGATCGGTGCAAGTTCGGCTAATAGTTCCGGTGATGTCAACGCCGCGATCGTCTGCGCCAAACTACTAGAGTGGGGCTTTGCAGTAACATTACTGGCATGAGTGGCGGCTAGAGCCACATCTACGATCGACTGCCAATATTGTGCCAAGTTGCTGTGATGCTTGGATTCGCGTAATGCGGTCGCTAACGCATCTCTAAACTGGGGTGAAGTATCGAGTAAATTGGCAATCAGTACTCGATCGCTGGGGGTGGAGGTTTGCACCCGTTCGATTAGGGCTTCTGCGCTCATAAGTTAAACTCACAACTAAGTTTGATTGACTAAGTTGCACAACTTAGTCAACTTATTTCTAGTCTAACCTTCTTTATCGGCGATCGTTATGAAATTTTGGCAAAATTTAAACGACCATTGATAAATCTCAACACAGCAATTGCACTACACTCGAATTCACATGATGATTAAGCCATCCCTTGACAGATGAAGCCAGCCCAATAGAAGGGCGATTCAAAGGGTCGATCCATCGTGCAGTAGCGTTGTAATGTTGCTGGTATGGACTCGATCGATTTAATTTGTTGAGTCAGGTTCTTCATCGTCTGAGCGATATCCTGCCATTCTTGCGATCGATCGTCCAGAGTCGATTTTTGTTGGTAAAGTTCTTTCCTGTGATGCGTGAGCGTGGCTATCTCTTGAGCGACATGTTCGATTAGTTGTGGATAGTGACTAATCTTAAATTCTTCCCCCGTCAGATTCAGCAGTCGGAGTTGGGCGGACTGGAGAGAGATTGCGCGATTGAAACCATCTCGCCGCTCTTGGTGATAAAAGATATCAAACAGGGCAGTTACTAAATCATCGACACTCCAAAGTGTGCTTATTACGCTCCTAGCACCAATACACAAAAATCCAGTACTTAGGGTCACTACATCATCAGTGAAAGTAAATTGACCCAAGTGCGTTTCACATGCTGAGAGAAATACTTCATCTAGCTCTGGATATCTTTTGCCGATCAGTAAATCGCCTAATGTAATTTTGCCATCTGCCAGAATAAGTGCCGATTCTAAAGGATTATCTAAGCGTGAGATTGCATGATGGCTGGAGTGGAGGCGGTTGACTCTGGAAAGAATATCTCGATAGTTTGCGATAGTGGCTTGGGTGGAGCCTCGTAGACGGTTAATATTGGACACATCATAAAGTGCGGCGATTTGTTCGCCTTCATACCGCGCTCCTAGCAGATTATCATTAGCATCCTCGACAATGCCTTGAACACTTCCGCTAACTACAGGTCGCTGCTGGCAGTATTGTAAAATTTGGCAACTAGGGACAGAACGAATAGTAAATCTTTCCCCTAACAACACTCCATCACATATCGGTAAAGCCGCAAAGGGAATTTGATGTAATAGTAAGTGTGGCACCAGAACTATTTCATGGATGTCACTAGAGAGAATTTCAAATAGTTGGTTGAGTTGTAAACGATCAGCGATCTCAGCCAATACCTTTGGCATCTGGACTCGCCATCCAGAACTGTCTAAGTTGTTGTAGGGTTTAAACCAATTTTCAATCAGCCATTGCTGAAATTCATGCCAGCCTTGACTAGGGCATGTGAGTAACTGTGGTTCTTGGTTTTGCTTCAGGATGAAGATATGAGTATCATCATCAGTGCTATAGAAAATCAAAATTGCAGTTTGGGAATTGGTAATTAGCTTCTGGATAGCAGCAAATTCGATTTGTTCTACTGCAATTTGTCCAGCAATAGCCGGATCGAAAGCACGAATTTTGAGATATAGCTCTCTTTTTTGTGCTTCTAAAGCCAGAATTGCGACGTTATCATGACTGAGGCTGACAGCATTACGTGTAGATATGATGCCATCACCTTCGAGGCTACCATGCTCGGACAGTTGTTGAATCTGGTGGCTGAGTTGTTCGTATTCGGCTAGATACTTCTGGATCTCTGCGGGAATTTCGGTATCAGGATAGACATCTTTGGTGCCTATTAGATCGACTAGTTGGCGACTGCGGATGCGCTCAGTGTATTCGATCGCTTTTCTGTAGTCATTTATTTTGATAGCGCACTGGATCGCGTTTTCATAGACGGAGATTGCATCTTTAAGCAGTTGTTGGCGATTTTGTTCATTTGCAACCCAAGTACGAGAGGTTTCAACGGCTTGCATGGCGATTTCGTAGACATCGATAGCTTTTTGCCAGTTTCCTTGGATAAAGTGAACGTTACCCAAATTTCGAGCAGATTGTAGGCAGTCGCTAGGCAAAGATTGAGGGGTTCTTACTTCTAAGGAAGAGCCATAGCAGTCAATCGACATTTCCAGATTCTTAGATCTGTCACCCTGCATTCTCTGACTGTAAGCATTAGCAAGATTATTTTGCGTCATCGCCCATTGAACGGGGAAATCCCACTTGGTATAAACCGCTAGTGCCGATTCATAGCTCAAGATCGCCCGTTCCAAATTCTCGGCTTTGTCCCCCGCAATCCGGTTTAGGTATGAATTTGCAATATTGTTTTGAGTTATCGCCCATTGAACGGGGAAATCAGCACGATTTCTTACCTCTAGTGATAATTGATAGCTCAAAATCGCCCGTTCCAAATTCTCGGCTCTATCTCCCCGAATCCTGTCACTGTAAGCATTAGCAAGATTATTTTGTGTCATCGCCCATTGAACGGAGAAATCCCACTTGGTATAAACTGCTAGTGCCGATTCATAGCTCAAAATCGCCCGTTCCAAATTCTCGGCTCTGTCCCCCCAAATCCTGTCTTTGTATACATTAGCGAGATTATTTTGTGTCATCGCCCATTGTTTGGGGAAACATTCTTTAGTGTAAATCTCCGAGGCTGATTTATAGCAAGCGATCGACATTTCCAAATTCTCAGATCTATCTCCCAGAATCCTGTCACTGTAAGCATTAGCAAGATTATTTTGTGTCATCGCCCATTGTTTGGGAAAACATTCTTTAGTGTAAATCTCCGAGGCTGATTCATAGCAAACGATCGACTTTTCCAAATTCTCGGCTTTGTCACCCCGAATCCTTTCACTATAGGCAATAGCAAGACTATTTTGAATTGAAGCCCATGTTTCAGGAACTTCATGAATCGTCAGTACTTGAACTGCTAGATTGTAACAAGAGATCGACAATTCCATATTCACAGCCCTATTCCCCAATGGGAATTCCTGAATTAAGTTGCCAAATTCACCAATAATCATGGCTATAAACCTCTGTTCTTCTCTCTCGATTGCTGCGAACCGATCGACCGTAAAAGTCTCCAGCACTGCTATCATTTCATCGTCTAATAGTGCTAAGTTTTCACGCAGTAGTGAATGAATAATCTGATAATCTCCATTAATATCAGTGATTAGCTGTAATACCTCAAGCAAAAAATGTAACTGTTCTGGTTGGAATCTACTCACGATCTAAAATTATGAAAATCACATGCAGCACAAGCATCTATTGAGCCAAAGAAACTTGAGTGGAAGCATTTCACGATCTAACTATAGCAATCCTAAATGATTCATGAGATTTATTATTCGGTGCGTTACGCTATCGCGATAACACACACTACGATCTTCTTACAAATCAAATAGGACTGCTATAGATAAATCTGTATGATTAAATCAAGCCCAGAACATACGCAGAGTATCAAGACGATTGAATACAAGGACAGGAATTCCTTGATTAAAGTTTCATGCTCTTTTGTTATATTTTTAAGATCTCTATATGAAATATTCATCTTTTCGATAATCTCTTTTCTGTTATGTCCTGTCAAGAACATTTGTAAGATACTAGCCAATTTGACATCCGGTCTCGCTCCCATAGAGATCGAGCCAAAAATAGACTCCAGGTCATTATATAATTCTTCTTCACGCTCCGATGTTTTATCTGCGAGGGAATTGAGACGGGTTAAACCTTCACAAACATCTAAGTCTAGCGATTCCGTCGTTAATACCTTTTTAAACGAGTCATCTACTTTACGCCGACGAATATTCAAATACTTTTCTTGAGCATCTTGACTTACCCCTGCTCGACTTTTATTAAATAAATGCTTGAGGTTACGTTTTTCCACTGAACTCTCAGCACGAATAGCATTCCAAATTCTGCCATCCATCATAGAAATCGACTCGTTAACTGTTTCATTTCTGAGACTACCATCTAGTCCATATGGATTCGGATACTTGGACTTGTCAGCAATCTCTGGTAAATTTTCCCGACGGAGCCGCTCATATCCCTGATCGATAGCACGAGTAATTTGCTGATGCTGTAGTGAATGCAGATCTTCCTGGGTTCTTTGAAGATCGAGTGCCGCTAGATATTTTTGCCGTTCCTCAATAGTCTCAGGGAATTCTGGGATATTGGGTGTTGTCATAGTATCCTCCAAGAAGTGTTGATAACTGTTGCCTTACAGATGTATCGGAAGCTAGCCTCTTAAATTAGCTAAATCTCAGAAAATTTATTTCAAAGTTGGTTGTCGTCTTTCCGAATTGTGAAGACAAGGTACTGTTATCTCAGAGAATAGAACTTCTTGTATTTTGAGCAACTCTTATCAACCTCTCGTTGTGGGGGGACAAAAGACTCCACGATCGAGATAGATTCATTAATCACCTCAGAAATATGTCCTGATGCTAAGTTATTCCATCCCTTTCCTTTTGCGGAGATCGATGACAGCTTCGATCTGCTCGAAACTATATATCTTGCTGTCGCAATGTCAGCTAATTCCCAATTGCGAGTTCCTAACTGTAATACAGCTTTACTAATCGTCATATCCAGTGCAGACATTACCTCTTGAAGCCGATCGAATCCGACTGCGCGGTAATGATTGGCTTCATACTTTTGAATCTGCTGCTCTTGAACTCCGATTTTGTCCGCCAGTTCCTTCTGAGTCATTCCCGCCGCAATTCTGGCTTCGATCATTACACGTGGGAGATCTCCCAGAGATTCGATCGGAAACTTGGTAATCTGGCCGCTCTTGAGCCGATCATACTCCGCGATTTCCTGCTCTAATTCCCCAATTAAGATGTTTAAGCTGTTCTTCCGTGCCAGCATCAGTCGAGGATGCAAGTCAGAGTCTGGAGCATCTAGAGCCGATAGGTCGAGCTTGAGGTTTCTTAATTTAGTCTGAGTGATTTTATATTGACGTTCATTTTGAATCATAGTCTGTGCCTCACTGAGTAATGAATTCTTTGGGATCTAAGGCAATTACCCCTTTGGGATTACCTTCTCGATCGGTTCGGAAGAAGCCCTCGTAACTTGGTAGATCGAACAGTCTGCCGCCAAATACGATTTGTTGGTCGTTAGCATTTTCAACAAACAGAGAATCGAGAGTGTTTGGATCGAGTCCAAAATCGTCATACCAGCCGTCAAAATCATTAGGTTGCTCTTTTGTGGTGACAAAGCTGCCCCCAAGGATGACCCGCCGACAGCCAGCTATCCCAAGTTTACGCAAAGCAGCCGCTAGACCCGTGGCTAATCTCTGTCGGTGGCGGTTGATGACAAATCTTTCCATGAATTCTTGCCAGCTAGCTTCATAAACGCCTGGTGGGAGGTATCCTAAGTCGTTGAATTCTGGAATGGACATTAGAACAACTTAGGGTAAAAATTGTGTCAACCATAATTTAACACAATTTCTAGATTGGGTTCATGAAAGATCGTAGTTGTTTTATGCCATGCCCTGGCAGATAAAGCCAGCCCAATAGAAGGAGGATTCAAATGGTCGATCCATCGTGCAGTAGCCTTCTAATATTTCTGGTATGGACTCGATCGATTTAATTTTCTGAGTGAGACTCTTCATCGTCTCTGCTAGCTCTTGCCATTCCTCTGTTTGGTTACTCAGCGTAGATTGTTGCTGGTAAAGTTTTTTTATTTGCTGCTTGAGTGCAGCGATTCTCGCAGAGCTATCAGCGTTGACATGCTCGATCAGCTTAGGAAAATGATAAAGCTTAAACTCTTCACCAGTAAGATTCCGCAGTCTGTTCTGAGCCGATTGCAAAGATCGAGCGCGATCGAGTCCATCTCGTCGTGCTTCGTGATAAAAGATATCAAACAGCGCAGTTACCAAGTCATCGACGCTCCACAGCGTACTTTGGACGCTCCTGGCACCGATGCACAAGAAGCCAGTGGTGAGGGTAGCAACATCATCGGTGAAGGTGAATTTGCCCAAATGGGTTTCACAAGCCGAGAGGAAGATTTCATCGAGGTTTGGGTATTTCTCGCCCATCAACAGATCGCCGAGGGTGATTTTGCCGTCAGCCAGAAATAATGCTGATTCCAAGGGATTTTCTAGGTTGGAACTAGCATGGTGGCTGGAGTGGAGACGATTGACACGACTCAGGAGTTGACGGTAGTTAGCGATCGTTGCTTGACTCTTACCACGCAGTCGATCGATCTCCAATACGCCATGAATTTCGGCAATCTTTTGACCTTCATATCGCGCTCCTAGCAAACTATCATCCGCATCTTCAACGATCCCTTGAGTGCTAGTCAGAATCGGAGATCGATCTTGGCAGTATTTCAAAATCTGACAACTGGGGATCGATCGGATGGTGAATTTTTCACCGAGTAATTCTTCAGAGTTGCCTGTAGGTAAAGCGGCGAAGGGGATTTGGTGGAGGAGCAAATGCGGTACCAAAACTAGTTCTTGGATGTCGCTGAGGTGGTCAGCAATAAGTTGGGGGAGTTGCAGCCGTTCGGCGATCTCTGCGAGTACTGATGGCATTCGATCGCGCCATGCAGAATTATCTTCTTGTTTGTATGGGTTGAGCCAATTTTCAATCAGCCATTTCTGAAATTCATTCCAGCCTTGTCCGGTGCAGGTGAATAGCTCCGGCTCTTGGTTTTGCTTGAGGATAAAGATGTGGGTATGGTCGTTGGTGCTATAGCAGGTCAGG
This sequence comes from Chamaesiphon sp., assembly GCA_965246715.1. GTDB lineage: Bacteria > Cyanobacteriota > Cyanobacteriia > Cyanobacteriales > Chamaesiphonaceae > Chamaesiphon. The sequence continues at coordinate 105,287 of CBDFFH010000005.1, forward strand.
ATCGCGGTGTGGGCGTTGGTAATCAGCTTTTGAATCTCGCTGTGGGAAATGGGTGCGATCGCAATCTGTCCGGCAAGTACGGGGTCGTGGGTGCGGATTTTGTCGTAGAGAATTTGTTTGCGATCGGCTAGGGAATTGATTTTCTCGTTATCTGCTCGTAAGGTTTGGCTATCTCGGCTAGTTTTGGTAGCGGACATGGTTCGATCGCCACCTTCTCGGAGGTTCTCGATGTCCTCGTTGAGTTGTCGGTATTCGGTCAAATAAGCTTGAATCTCAGCGGGGACTTGGGCATCACCATACAAGTCTTTACTAGCCATTAGTTCAACGAGTTGACGGCTACGAACGCGCTCGGTGTATTCGATCGCGCTTCGATAGTCTTTCAGGTTAATGGCGCACTGAATAGCATTTTCATACACACTGAGAGCTGTTTGCAAGACACGCTGGCGTTCGGTGTCATTTACCGACCAACTGCGGGATGTTTCAGCGGATTGCATAGCGATTTTATAAGCTTCGATTGCTTTTTGCCAATGCTCTTGTTTTAAATAAATATTTCCTATTCCTCTATTAGCTTTTATTACATTTATAGGTAAGGTTTCGGGGGTGAAGATCTCTAGTGCTTTCAAATAATGCTCGATCGCCAAATCATTTTGCCCTTTTTCTAAGTAGAAAATTGCTATATTTTCTTGAGTTCCTGCCCACTCTATTGGGAAATTTTCTTTCGTTCTTATTTCTAACGCCGCTTCATAGCAACCGATCGATTTTTCCAAATTTTCAGCCTTATGCCCTTCTATTCTTTCACCATAAACATTTGCCAGGTTGTTTTGGGTTGTTGCCCATTGTATTGGGAAATTTCCTTTCGTTCTTATTTCTAATGCCGCTTCGTAGCAGACAATCGCTTTCTCCATATTCTCTGACTTGTCACCTTTGATTCTGTTTTTATATGAAACAGCCAAATTATTTTGGGTTGTTGCCCACTGTATTGGAAAATCTTCCTTCTTGTATATCTCCAGTGCCGCTTCATAGCACGCAATCGCTTTTTCTATATTCTCTGCTTTATCTCCTTTGATTCTGTCACTCCATGAACCAGCCAAGTTATTTTTAGTCCCTGCCCACTGTATGGGAAAATCCTCTTTTGTCCTTATCGACAGTGCCGCTTCGTAGCAAGAGATCGCTTTTTCTATATTCTCTGCTTTATCCCCTTTGATCCTGTTTTTATATGAAACAGCCAAGTTGTTTTGAGTTGTTGCCCACTGTATTGGGAAATCTTCCTTCTTACATATCTCCAGTGCCGCTTCATAGCAAGAGATAGCTTTCTCTATATTTTCTGCTTTATCCCATTTAATTCTGTCACTGTATGCCGCAGCTAGGTTGTTTTGAGTCCCTGCCCATTGTATTGGAAAATCTTCTTTCTTCCTGATTGACAGTGCCGCTTCATAGAAAGAGATAGCTTTCTCTATATTTTCTGCTTTATCCCCTTTAATTCTGTCACTGTATGCCGCAGCTAGGTTATTTTGGGTTTGTGCCCACTTCTGAGAATGATTCTCTCTTGTTCTAACCGTTAAAACCGCCACCAAACCCGCTATCACAATCTCCATATTCTGAGCGCGATTTCCCAGCGGAAACTCATAAAGCCTAATCACTATATTTTCAATCAATGCCACAAAACCTTCTGCATCTTGTGGCTGAGTGGCTACAATCTGCTCTATGTAGATTTTCATGATTGCCCCCAAACCCATAGTCAGGCTCTCCAGATTTTGAGCAAATAGTGCTTTAACTTGATGTTCATCCCGTTGTTCTGCTTCAATCAAAGCATTCAGAAAATCTAAATCCTCTTGCTCGTAATCTTCATTTTGACTCTTATCTTCAATCGCTACACCTAACTGCCCAGCTAAATCCTGAGCAAAATTCACCAACCAGTCTACAGTCGCTTCTGCCTCTCGACCATCCCGTTCTGTCAGCATCTCAGCTACAGCCAACAAAGCCATTACCAAATTTTCATCAATCAATTCCGATCTTTTTGCCAGTAATGTCTGCTCCTCTCCCTCTTGACAATCCAATAATTCTTGCACCAGATCTAAATAATCCTGATATTTCCCGTCTTGCCTTTCCGACATCTTAGTTTCCTCTAAGTTATCAACAACTCCCAAACCACCACAAATTTATACTTCTAAACCTGACTTTCTACCACTTAATTAGCCAGCCTTTTAGTGAAGATTAGGCTAGTGGTGCAGATTTCTCAATTTTCCATTACATCCCACGATTGAGCTAGGATCGTATCATCCAATTATGTAACATTGGCTATGATAGTTACCCAATTCTCTATTGAAACCGATCGAACCTCATCGTCCACACCTATCCTGGTAACACAACGCGCAGATCGGGTCTGGATTGCCAAATTATTAACTTGGGCAGGCTTTTCAGTTGAAGGCAATAGTCGCGAAGATGCTCTGTTTAAACTAGACCAACAAGTCAAAGCACAGCTAGCCGATGGTGAGATTGCCTACTTAGACTTGCTATTAGTACAAGCAAAAAACCCCTGGTTGGCGATCGCGGGGAAATACAAAGACGACCCTACTTGGGATGAATACCAAACAGCCATTGCCACAGCCCGCCAAGCATCCAATGAGAGCGAAGGCATTTGACAGAACAGGAAAAGGCGATCGCTATATTTATCGATCGCCTTTCTAAATATCTAACCCTTATTTTTGCGTAGATGCTGCTTCTGAGCTAACTTTCGGCGTGATTTCCGCGTACCCTTCGCCGCCTTCTTCGCCTTATACTCAGCCTTCGTTTCCTTCCAAGCTTCCCGCGCCGCCGTCCCCATCAACAACCGAAATATTAGCGGTGCAAAAGCCTGAGCCGGAGGTGCCGTCGCACCCACAACCACCGCCGAAGCCGCAGCACCACCAGCCAAACCAAATAATTGTCTACGATTCACAATCTTGCCTCCAGTAATAGTTAGAAGTATTTCGCCAGCACACCTTTCTTTCTTCCTCGCGCCATCGCCCGTTGCGGACGACTGCGATTGTCATTGGTAATTTCAAACCGTAAGTGTTTGGGATTGATGCTTCCCCGTTTCATCGGATGATGCCCGATATCATAGCCCTTGGGATTTTTGAACCGAGGGAAACCAGTCTTCCCCTTCCGCTGCCAGCGATTCAACTGACTTTGCAATGCACCGCGAATAAATTTGGGCTGCTTGGGGTTGATTAGTGCCCCGCGCATAAACAGTTGTCTGGCCTTTCCCCAGCCACGCGGAGATTTTGCTTCGGCTGGCTGCCCAGAAGCTAATAAAACCAACAGCACCAGCAGGGCTGCCATATATTTACCAAAACGATTCGCCACAGGCGACGCTACACGATCGAACACGATTGAATCTCCATTACTTGTCTTACCAATTATTTATCGGAGTTCATCTGGCAATTTTGGCAAAATTTGGAAAATTTATTTACCTTGTTCCAAAATCTCCGCCACATATCAAGACTCGATCGATTGGGGTCGATCGAGTCTTGATTAATCCTCCGCAGAGCGCGGACTTATAGCGTGTTAGGGTGACACTGGTGATAGCGATCGGTCAAATCGATCGCCATTGTCCAAACAGTTTTAGGGCAAGCCTTGGCACGTAAATGCAGCCCAGTAAACTGGGTCAGAGAATGGGCGATCTTGACCACAGAGATATTTCAAGTTTTCGGTCATGTCTTCGACTTTTTGGAGCCGCTCGAATGATGCTTCAGCAGCTTTCTCCCCTTTGGTTAGCTCTACATCATGGGCGCGGGATAGTTGCTCGCGGTTAATTTCCAGACATGCTTCTAGCCGCTCACCGTAAACATTATCCAGAGTGGCACCAGAGAGCTGGCGGAGCTGCTGCTGGGCAGCTTGGAGGGCGCGGGGTCGATCGAGTCCCCGTTTTCGTTGTTCGTAGTAGAAGATGCACATCAGGGCAGCGGAGAGTTGATCTACCGACCAGAGGGTGGCGATGACGGTTCTGGCTCCGGCACAGAGGAAGCCGCTGGCTAGGGTGAAGACTTCATCGGTGGTGGTTTGGCTGATGCCAAAGGCGGTTTCGCAGCAGGACAAAAAGACTTCTTGGAGTCCGGTGAGTTGCCAAACTAGGAGTTGAGCCAGGGTGATATTGCCATCGGCGAGGGCGAGGCTGGATTTGAGGGGTTCGTTGGGGTTGGAGCTGGCATGATGGTAGGAATGGAGGATGTTGACGGTCTGGGCGAGTTGTTTGAAGTTGTCGATCGTGGCTTCCGTTGTACCGCACAGGCGTTGGGCTAAGGGAATGTTCAGGAGGGTGGCGATCTCTTCGCCCTGGAAGATCCCATAGGGTACGTCGAGGCTTGCTCCTTCGATGATGCCGTAGTTGAGGTTGACATTAAGTTCTGGTCGATCGTCACAGATTTTGAGAATTTCGCAACTAGGGGCATAGCGGATGGTAAAGCGATCTCCTAGAAGTTTTGCTCCATCTTTAGTATTGGTTGGGAGCGCGGCAAAGGGGATTTGATGGAGGTAGAGGTGGGGAATGAGGATTAGGTCGGTGATGGTGTCATCTAGGTGTTGAGCGATGAGGGTGTCGATCGATAGTCGATCGCTACATTCTTGCAAAAATGGTGTGATTTGTTTCGACCATTCTCTGTAATTTTTATCGGCATAATAGGGTTTAATCCATTGTTCCAAAATTGCATTATGGAAGGTATCGAAGCCTTGGTCGGGACAATGGTGGACGGCGATCTGAAGTTGTTGTTGGGAATCGCGGCGGGCGATGAAGATGAAGGTATCGGTGGGGGTGGAGAAGAAGCTGAGGAGGGCGGTGTGGGTATCCTTGCCTATGAGTTTGTTGATATCCGCGATCTCTAGGGGGAGGATGCGTTTACCAGCGGCGGCGATCGGATCTTGACGACGGAGTTCTTGCCAGAGGGTGGTTTGTTGGGCTTCTAGAGCGGTGACGTGCTGTTGCTCGATCTCACTGATACTGGGGCGGAGGGTATCCAGGGTGAGGGTTTGGGAATTGCCATCGAGTTTGTGATAAATGGCATCGATTTGACGCTGGAGGGCATCGTAGGCATCGAGTTTCGTTTTGATGTCGGTGGGGATTTCGCCTTTCTGATAAAAATCATTGACGCGCATCAGGTCGGAAAGCCGCTTAGAACGGGATCGTTCGGCGTATTGGAGGGCTTCGGGGTAGCGATGGAGTTGAATTTGGGCTTGGACGATGTTGGTATAGACTTCGATCGCGTTAGATTGGACTTCTTCCCGATGGCTTTCTTCCCTAGACCAAGCACGACTTTGTTCGATCGCTTCAATTGCCAAGCTGTAACCTTCGATGGATATTTCCCAGTTGCCTAATTTAAAGCCCAGATTGCCAAGAGTTCGACCAGTTCTCAAGCAATCAGCGGCTAGGGTGTTGGGGTTGAAGAATTGGAGAGCTGCACGGTAGGATTCGATCGCCAGGTTGTTGTTCGCCTCTGGTTCCACTCCCATTTCGGCGAGGATTAAATAGGCGTTTCCCCGATTAGTGAGGGTAGAAGAGAGGTTGCGGGTCAGACCAGCAGCACTTCTAATCTCAGCAGCTTCATCATAATCGGCGATCGCACTGCGGAGATTGGTCATTCCATCCACACCCATTTTGGCGAGGATTAAATAGGCATTTCCCCGATTATTGAGGATGGATGAGAGGTCGCGTGTCAGTTTGGCAGCCCGTCTAATCTCGGCAGCTTCATCATAATCGGCGATCGCCCTGCGGAGATTAGTCACTCCATCCACTCCCATTCCGGCGAGGGTTGAATAGGCATTTCCCCGATTATTGAGGGTAGAAGAGAGGTCGCGTGTCAGTTTGGCAGCCCGTCTAATCTCGGCAGCTTCATCATAATCGGCGATGGCGAGGTAGAGATTAGTCACTCCATCTACACCCATATCGGCGAGGGTTAAATAGGTATTTCCCCGATTATTGAGGGTAGAAGAGAGGTCGCGTGTCAGTTTGGTAGCCCGTCTAATCTCGGCAGCTTCATCATAATCGGCGATCGCCCTGCGGAGATTAGTCACTCCATCCACCCCCATTCTTCCGAGGGTTTGATAGGCAGCACCTCGATTAGTAAAAGTTTGAGCGCGTTTGGGTTGATTGTTCCGAATCAGGTTGAGGACGATCTCATACCCAGCCACTGCAATTTCATTCACCTCTAGAAATTTGCCATAGGGAAATTTCTGTAGGTAAATGCAAATATTTCCAAGCATTCCCGCCATGGACTCCGATTCCTGGGGGTGCTGCGCTAGGATATCGGCCACAAATTGCCCCATCGCCGCACCCAAGGATCGATCCACCTGAGCCAAATTATTACACATTAAATTATGAATGGTGACAGTAGCCTGTCCCTCATTTTCCATTTCGGCTAAGATTAGCTGGTGCAAAAATTCCCTTGCGCCCTGCTCGCTCTTACCTAGCAAATAGCGGGTCAATTGAGTCGCCGAATCCTGTAAAAATCTGGCTTTATTGCTCTGCCTCTCTCCCAGCATCTGTGCCGCTACATCCTCCATTACAGCAACTAACCCCATATCTATCAATTCCTGCTGGGCATTCAGCACATCATTTTCTTCCCCATGAGGGCAAGTCAAAAGTGCCTGAATCAATTCCAAATAAGCCCGTAATCTTTGTTCGTCCATGAGTATCTCCAATATTTTTAACGCAAACCTAGTTAGATCGATGTTGCCGAAACCAAGCCGCCACCTTCAACGCCAGCGATTTGTCAAAGTCAACGCTTCCCGATCGCAGTTCCCCCTCTGCCTTAACTGATTCCACCTCATCCTCATCACTCAAAACCACCAGCTCCCGCTCTCGCACCTCTGACTGTTGTTGCAACTCCTGCAAATACACCTCCACCCGCCGATTTTGTAAATCTGGATTAGATTCCAGCAAAAATATTTGTTCCAAACTTGCCACAATCCCATTCAAAGCTCGATCGGCGAACTGTGCCTGTACCTCCTCTAGCAGTCGATCTTCACTATCCTCCACCACCGTCATCACCCGCTGAATCGTCCGCAAATAACTGGGCAAAGACTCCACCGACTGCTTCCGAAACTGCCGTACACTCAGAGCCAACGTATTCGAGGGATATTCATAAACGAATCCCAGCAACTGCGCTCGATCGAGCATCGCCCCAAACCCCACCGCTACATAAGCCACCCGATCCTCCACCGCCGTCAACGGAATTTCCACAGGCACACCACGATCCAATAACACCGGACGGCATTCGATTTTACCTACACCCACTACTTCTAAATCGGCCACATCGATCGGTGTCGCCAAACTCGGTTGCCAACTATCACTCGCCGCCCAATTGGTGTCAATTCCTGCTTCCTGCAAAAAACTTTCCACCGCATAAACCGCCAGCGTATTCAGATAAACCTTTTCCGCCAAATCCACATTCGGCATTCCCACCGCAAACGATCGCGCCTGAAGTTGCACCGCCGTGGGAATCGAGATTTCGATTACATTACTTGTCATCATATTTTTCCTGGGTAATACAAAATTGCTCACAACACCTAACCAAAAAACACGCTAACCATCTTGGCTAAAGGCTTCTGGCACTTCCGCACCCAAAAATCCGCCAACATCTCCGCCGTCAGCTTCTTGTAACCAAACCGCTCCTGTGCCAACTTAGCGATCGCCTCAAAATCCACAGGCGGATCGCTATAGATCCAGAGATGCTGCTGTGCCACAAACTGCACCGTCACCTTGGGCATCTTGTTCTTTATTGGTGTCTGCAACACACAATTGGTATCTCGATCGATATCCTCCCGCACCATCGCCGATTGCTCGTCCGTCAACAAATTAGGCTCTAACAACAACGACTGGGCGCGAGGCACCACATGACGTTCATAAAAAGGGTAAAACTTGTGATATTTCATGCCGTATGCCGTGGCTAGATCTGTTAGATCGTCCGGTGGCCGTTTAAATCCCATCCGCCACAACACATCTCGCACCGTACAGGTTGGACAGTCAGCATGACTGAAATCCAACAACTCCGAACTGCCATTTTCTATCAACTCCAGCCACCGATTCTTCGTAACTGATAAATCTTGTGCCAGCATTTCTCTCAAATCTGAGGCTTGGGGTTGTTCCGCAAAATCTTGCCAATCTAACTGCTCGTCCAGCGATGAGAGTTGATCTCGCTTTTGCTTTCTAAAATAATTGCTGACTGTTGCTTGCACCGCATAGCGAAAATAGGTACGACAGCAACCCACAACACTAAATCCCGTCGGCGAAAACTTCGGCAAAGTGATTTGCATAAAGTACAAACAACTATCTTGGGCAAGATCTTCGATCGTTACTCGATCCTTAATTCCCCACTGCCGAATCCAGTAATAGAGGAACTGGAGCTTATCCCCAGTCAGCAACGGAAACACCTGACCCTCCAGCCGTTGCTGGACGATTGGGGACGACGCAGCCAACAACTCCGTCAAGATCTGCTTGAACTGGGAGTCTTCAGAGGTCAGACTCGATCGACTTTCCAAACAATCATACAAATGCTGCCAGATAGATGAGTGCGATCGAGTCTCTTTCAGAGACACTTCGTGAACGGACATAGGCGGCGAAACCTCTTGTTGTATTACCATATATAGGCTAATCCTCCAATATATTAGGTGGCCAGCGCAGCAATGAATCTTAGCCATCACGCACCAGCCATTTAAGTAACAGCAAGATTTATCAAAAGTTGGCAAAAATCGTCAACTTTCTTCAAATCCTTGGCTAGAGGACTTTGTAGCTAGCTTAACCACCACACCAATTTGCCAACTCCAACTCAGAATAGCTATCTTCCAAGGTTGCCAAAGGACAAATAACATAATTAGGACATCGATCGATCGCCAAGCGGTTTGGGACGAGAATCGGATCTGTCGTCCCTGTGAAAATCACTTCCATCCACAGATACTGCCAGATAAATAGTTCGATCTGATTTGTAAATAGAGAACAAGACTGAGTAGTTGCCATAAATTTGTTGGTTCTATTTCCTTACCTACACCTAGATATCGCAACCGTCGCTAATTTTTTGGCAAGAACATTAGGCTGTCAGACAATAAATTCCAGAGCTATTTCACCTCCAATCGCATTTGATATCTTAACGATCGAATCAAGCCAAAAGTGCCAAATTCCAAAGACTCTGGGCGATAGATCCTTATCGAGTTGTATGACAGGCTCGTGCAACATCAGTAGCTGAGGGCCGGATTTGTGATTGAGCGAAAATTGGCATTGAAAAAACTCGTTCGCGTAGCGTCCCCTTTGGGGAATCGACTCCAATCGATCGGGTCTGGATTGAACCGCCGTAAAGCGATCGGAATTATCGCCACCATCCTCGCTTTAACCGGAGCCACTGGCTGTGGTAAACAAGTCTCGATCGATGAATATCCCGCTGTAGCAGCCGAAAACTTCAACCCTAAACAACTCCCCATACTGCGAAAGCACATTCTCGCGATGTACTTTAGCCGTTACCTCGCTGGAGCTAATAACGACGAGCACAGTGTCCGCCGCCAGGTGCGCTACTATCGCACTCGCGGCATCAACACCCTAATTGTGGGCGTGTGGGGCAATGGCTGTGCGATGTATCAAAGCGAAGTTACCAAAAGGCTGCTCGGTCAATCTAGCTGTCCCAACACCTTCCCAGATCGGTGGCTGGATTGGACGATCGACGAAGCCAAGAAACAGGGAATGCAAGTTCACGCCTACTTCGAGCGCGGCATCAAGATCGATAATAGTAGCCTAATCTACAATCTCGCCGTCACCCGCAAATGGTTAATCCCAGGAGTCGATCGCACCTATCCCAAGATGGAACAGTATGTCTTCGATGTCGAACATCCCGAAGTAATCGCCCTGTTTAAAGGCGTGATGGCTGAATTTGTCAACAGATACCCGACGATCGATGCCGTGCAGTGGGACGACTTTCTCGCCTACTCTGTGAAGCTCCCAGGCATAAATCGCACTGCCAAACTGACCAAATTCTCGATCGATCTGTATCACATTACCAAACGAGCTAATCCCAGAGTTAGCTTCGATCTGTGCCATCTCAACCCTGATTGGTCGAAACGGACATTATCAGCCGACTGGAAACGCTGGAAAATCGATCGAGCGTTTGTCCAACTTTACAGCGAACCGACCTTCAGACAAGAACTAGCCTACGCCGAAAACAGTGCGGGAATTGCCATCACCGATAGACAGTTACACCGCCTACCAGCACTGCTCAAGAACCCCAAAATCAAAGGAATCTTCATTTTCCCCCTCACAGGCAATCCCCGCATGGCTGCGGCGAATCTACAGCTAGCCGCAGTCAAATAAATGGCCCTTTTATTGCCACCAATCTTACCAATGACAAGCGGACTATCTCGATCGGGCGAAATGCTTCGATCTTATATTGTTGCAGCTAGTCTTTTACTAGTGTATGATTAGTATTTCAGCATTGAAGGAATTGGGTTAATTAAAATGGCTACAGACAATAGAGGGGTGATGGTTTACCTGCCATCAGAAGTAGAAGTGAAGATGGTCGAGTATTGTACTCAGCACAACATCACCCGTAAAGACAAGCAAGGAAATATCGTCACATCATTAGGAAGTGGGATAGTTGCGTACCTCAAAAGTCAGTTACTTGGTGACATACCTAGAGTGGTGAGTGACAGACCTACTACTGGATTGACCAGGGAAGAAGTAATAGATTTAATAGCAGAGTCGAGTACTGGTAACACACCAATCGTTGGCGTAGCCTCTCTTGCGGAGAATCGATCGCCCGATCCATTAGGTGCGGATGTTTTACACCGTCTAGAAACGATCGAACAACAGCTATCATCGCCTATAGGCATATCGAGAGATGAGGTAGAGCAACTAATTCAATCATCGGAACAGAGAGTGATGGAGGCTGTCCGTAGCCTACAAGGTGAACTGGCGAAAATTAAAGCCATTGACGAGCGAGTCAGCACTCCCCAGTCCTCAAGCTCCAGACACAGCCAAAAGCGGGCAAGCGAGGATGCTGCGATTAACTCGCCAGCTACAGATACCGAATCAATTGGTGCTATACCTGGCAATAAGCCTCCGACTAAAGATATCAAAAGATGGCTAGAACCTTTGAAGGATAATAAGTTCAGTGACATTATTCAGACTGCCGTCGCTGAGAAGTTGAGCAATCAGGAGATAGTCACCAGATTGTATGATTCGGGCTATGGGAAGAATAACAACACCGAGCCATATCCCCCCAACCTCGCCAGTGCAATGAAGACGGCTCTTTTATTGCTGAATAATTAAGACAAATCTTGACAGATAAAATCTGCCCTTTCATAAGAATTGCGGAAAATAGGTCAAACTACGACTCAGCAGCATCTTTCTTTAAAATGGATGTTTCTGCGGAAATCCATTCAGATGGAATCAATGCAGTACCATTGCGCCAACGTTCCACTACAGCTTCTTCATACCAAGTTTCTGCAATATCAGCGTGTTCGGTGATAATTATTTGGAAGTTGGGCTGAAGTTCTTCCACAACATCTCTTATCAGCTCAAACATGCGGACGACCGCCGCCCTATCTTCATCACCAAGATCTGTTGCAGACCGTTGTATATTTTGTTCTGCGGGGAAATATACCTGCGATGGTTGATCCAAGAATAGAAAATGTGGAACTGGCCTAGACTTTTTGACAAACCACAAATGGAGAGCAAGATGAGCGATCAAATGGCAACCTACCCAGTTAGCTCCACTACCCATTCGATCCATGCGGATAGGCCCACCATCGGTATCTGCGACTACTTGTAAATTTCGCAGATCCAATCGAAATGGATTGCCACTATGCTCAAGCTCTAGTTGATTTGACCATATAGTCATATCTTTTGAGATAACAGATAAAATCGAGTCCAGACGCTCCTGAAGATTATCGTTACTTAGGTTTGCCGCTAGCTGTTTTATCTCAGATTGGAGTTTGGAGATCTCTGTTCTTAATTCAGATGAATCAGCAATCTGCGGGAGAGTTTCGAGAAATAAGCTAATTCTTCCAATTACATAAGCCCTACGAGAAGAATTATGTCTTAGTTCCATTAATCTATCATCTGCATCTCGTAAGGCTTCAAGGACACTTCTATTCTCCCGCAACAGTCTCTTTGTATCAGTAATCTTCTGTTCTTGATCGATTATTAACATCTCTAGACCTGGAGTGTGCCTGATAACTTGGTCGAGTTGTTTTGATGCTGTTTGTAGCTCTACTTCTAGAGTGTTGAATGATGGAATATCTGTAGGCCGATCGCATAATGGACAGCAAGGTTGCTCTGCAACATTAAAAAGTTGAAGACTTGTAAGTCGAGAAACCTGCTCTCCAACTTCTTTTTCAAAACTGCCTTTATCGGAAAGTAGAATTTTCATACCCTCTAAATCATCCTTTTGCCGAGCAAGTTGCTCTCGGAGATCTGTGCGTTCATCATTTAGTCTTAAAAGTTCTGATTGATCGATACTCTGTTCGTAGCGAGTGAGCTGTTCTTCCGGTGAAGTCTTTATCACTGTACTTAGTAATTCAATGGCCGCACCCCAAGAATCTGGGTTCTACCGAACTTACTATGCTAAATCAAGGATTGAAATGCCATGCTAGCAAACTTCTGATCTGAAAATTCTCAAAATTTCTAAACCCATATCCCATTCTTTTTATTAGCTTGAGTTTATTGTTAATTCCTTCGACGACTCCTTGAGTTGTTCTATTATCAAAATAGGCAATTATTTCACCAATCCATCTTTTAATAGTTCCACAACTCTTGGGGAATTTCCCACAAGCATTCTTGAGCCAGTCACACAAGCTTATTAGCCCATTTCCCCAATCTGTTTTTGATTCAAATATATCTCTAAATAACTCTTTTGTTTTGTGCATTGCTGCTAATTCTGGAAAAACGTCTCCAATCTCTTTCAACTTCTCTTTTTGCAATTCATTCAAATCCGCTTCGTTTTTGAGTATTGCATATTTACTGTGAGTTAATGCTGCTAATTTCTTGTTCTTTTCATCTTTGTTCTTCACCCTCTCAGCCTCTCTTTTGATTTTAATTCTCTCTCGATCTAACTCTTCATTTATCTGTTTCATTACATGAAATCTGTCTCCAACCACTTCAGCATTTGGTATCAATTCATTTACCAGACTTTTGTATGATGAAAATAGATCGATACTTACTTCTGTAATTTGGTTCAAAACCTCCGAACCCCAAGACTTCAAGCACTCACCAATACATTCTTGAGTCCTTTTTGGTAAGATGGCTATTAACTCTCTTTTTTCTAGATCTACTAACACCGCACAATAGTTTTTTTGCCCTTTAACAAAGGCAATTTCATCAATTCCTAGTCTGGTTAAATTCTCTGGCTTTTTTTGCACTAGATTTACCCCAGCTTTTTTGATTATTGTCTCCACTTCTTGCTCACTTAATCCATTTCTTTTGGCAACACTTTTAATATCACTAGCTAGACTCTCTTCGACAATCTTCTGCTTCATTCGCTCGGTGAAATGACTTCTCTTTTTGATGAAATTTAATTCCTCACTGAATTTTCGACCACAACTCATACACTTGAATTGACGACGATTAATTTTAAGGTAAACATCATGTTCACCGAATGGTAGATCTCTCACTGTTAATTGGTGATTCTCATGAAGTTTATTACTTTCAGTTCCACAATGAGGACACACTGCTTTTAATTGCTGATTTTCTAGATAAATAAAATAACCGATTTCATCTAAGATCTTATAAGCAGTGACGGTCATTCCGTCGATATTAAGAATTTCATTAATGGTTTTTAGTTGCGATTTGGATGACATAATGCAATTCAAGCTTATTTGTTGCCAGAAATCAAGATCTTACTATTCTATAATAAAATCTGTCATTTATGCTGCACCAAGCTTCCATAACTCAAAATTATCAATTTTGTCAATTAAACTTGATTCTTATCCACTACTTAGCATAGCAAGTTCGGTAGAGCCAGAATCTGGAGCTTCATCTAAAGCCAATAGTCCAACATCTCGCCCTTCTGAAAGCAGTGCAGATGCTTCACTAATTCCTCCACTTGCCATAGATTCAAGTCGAGCTAGTGCAAGTTCCTGTTTCTGCAATGAACGACGTAGTTCTCTAAGTCTTGCTTTCTCAGCCATATAGTTTTCATCTACTACTCCGAGAAAGTATGGCAACGTATCTTTGATTGCTTGTGCAGTCCAATTATCGCTTTGTTTATGAAATAGAAAACCAGGCTGGCTAATTTCATGTTGAGGCTGGAATGCGAAGATAAGCGCATGTCTGAGTGTTGTCGTTAGGGGAGGTCGGGTTTGTCCATCAGGAGGTTCATGAACACTGAGATCGATACCGACAATACCTTTCAATTGCTCAATCAGAGTTTCAATGTTAGTTGTAACAGAGAGCCGATCTGCGGGAGGAATGGTTATTGTTGAACCCACCATATAGTAAGCTCCTGAGTTGCTTACTTTTCCAGGATCTGGTGCGCGACGTGCAATGAAATACTCGGCAGAACCATCAGTAAGTCGGAGTGCATACCAGCCAACACTATTTCTAATAACTCCTTCTGGGACAGCACATGATGAGCTGCCCAGGCAGTAATCAACTATGCCAATCAAAGCAGATTTTCCTGTTTTCGAGTCCCCTGTAATTATATTGATTGCACCAGGACGAAGTGACAACAGACGGCGTTCACCCTGCAATGAATACAGGATAATATCAAGGATCTGAATACTCAAGGAGCAACCCCCCAGAGAGCCATGATGGTTGAGTATTCACCGGAGGATGCAAACCATTTGCCCACGAACTTAGCCTTTTTCATACAATCATTAACTTCCTCTGAAGCCTGTGTCAAGAAACTGTTCATCGAACGCGGTCGTGTTGCCGCAAGGATTTGTGAGGAAGATAATTCAATTAACTTACCATTTGCACCAAATAGTATACCTTCTTTGATCAGAGGTACCAAGGCTGTTGCTCGTTCCGCGAAGCGAACATGAGCCTGTGGATTTTGGACAAGCCAAGTAGCCATAGATGTTCTGGTTGTTCTCGGCAAACTTTCTCGCGTAGCCTTGTGTAGAGTCACAGGCATTGCAATGAATGTTAAAGGATAAGGAATGCCTCGTTCCGTGACACTGCTATATCCTTCACTACAAGACCAAAGCAGTGCGGCAAGAAACGCGGGATTAAGAAGTCGAGCTTGCTCGACGGATCTATCTGACCATATAGGAGTACTCATGTGACCCCCTTCGGCTCAAGAATCTGCTGAAGATGCTGCATGAATTCAGGATGCCACCCAACTTTTAGCCGATCGGATAGCATGTGAAATGACCCCCTGGTCATGCTTGGATGCTGGACTTGGGAACGAATTGGAAAAGAACTGTTTTCAACCCAAGCATAGATCTTTCGAGCAACTTCTCGCTTGATTTCCTCAGATTCGTTCTCACCAAGCTCATCAGATATGCGGTCAAACTGAAGCTCCCATTCCTCTCGTAGCAATTGCTCATACCTATCGAGTTCACCAACTAACACCAGATCCTCTCGCACCCATCGGGATCGTTGTTCAAAGGCACGGTAGTAGTCCCGAATCGCGGCGAAGATTCGTTTATTGCCAATACCAACCATTCTCACCTGATGGACAAAAACAGCATCTTCGTAAGCTGTCACGTCAACATCAGCACTCAAAATATCCTGATCTACAGGAAGAGCATCAGGATTAAACTGCTCACGAAGAATATCAAATTCGCCTTCAATTTCGCTGCTAAGGATTGGAGATGAACTTGAGTCGTTCAATTGCCTAATCACTCGCTGATACCACCAACCTTCGAGCCTTGTTAGAAAAGAGTCAAGATGGTTGCGTCGCACTGCGAGGCGAGCCTCTGAGCGAAGAGCGTCCTCAACACGAACAATATTTGGTGCATTGGGAAATATGACAACAGAACCGATCAGTGCTGCTTGCTCATCTGGTTGAAGGCACCGAAATAGCTTATACGCTGGTTCATTCTTCTGGTTGCTAGAGGTATTTACTGTTGCTCGTAACCGATCGAGAGCCTTCACTTCATCGCGATTATCGATCGTCAGATAGCTAGCTGAAGAACCTTCACCAACTTTACTAGTCGTAATCAAATACAGCTTTGCATCTTTAGGAATTTTTTGATTTTCTCGACCCTCAATCCAAACTCGTAAACTCTTCCATATGTCAGGACTCGCATCAGTCAAGCTTGCTGCACGATCGCAGTGATGCTTCATCTGCAACAACTCGGATGCCGAGCCATCACGATCGAAGACAACATCATCAAGTGTCTCCAGGTAGGCTGCAAATTCTTCATTTTGAGCAAGACGTTGAAGAGATGATAGCAACGCCCACCTCACTTGGTATAAGTACCCAAGTGCAGCATCGGTAGCGGAAAAATCAGTCTGTGTTTGTGAGTTTGAAGCCACTAGCATCTCCCTCTTGTATTGAGGTGTTCATGGGAAGAGTAATTGCTTTTCTAGATTTCTAAATATCCCATTACTGGCTCCCACCGTATGAAATATTGTAGCAGGAGAACCGCAGCGATTGGTACATATGTAATGACACAAGGCTAAAATTGCCTTACTACAGGTTGATACCAGTAACTAGTAACTCTGTTGTCATTAAACTCGATCGTATGTCTAAACTTATTTTGAGAAGGTGTCATCGGCTCTATTGTCTCAGTTCGTTTGCAAAAATCTCACTGGAAATTTTCAGAGATTTTTTTTAACAAAGCCTTCCTCTCTCGCCCCAACTGAGACAAGAATTCTCTCATTACCTTCGATCGCAATCCATGTTTAAGCGAGTTTCGGGCGGCTTTTGCCTTTCCGACCGGGCTGGTTGGCCCCGTCGAGCGTTCCCACGGACGCTGCTGGTAGATCGATAACTTCATGCGAGAACTCTGCTGTTTCCGTGCTTCCAAATTCCACCTTGGCATAGGGTCGATCCTCCAATTGTTTCTGTAGTTCTTCAGTCTTCGTTACTAATTGATTCACCTGCTGCGCGATCGCATTCTTGATGAACACCGTCTTCGGTTTAGGATTTTTGATGTCGTGAATTGTCTGTAACGTCTTCCGCGCCTGCTCCTGCGCTTTCATCGCCGCCTCTGAATAGGTCACAAACTGGTTGCTATTGGTTGTCAGAGTAGCCATCTGCATATATCGATTAAATGCCGCGTTGAGGATAGCCACCTGCCCATAGAGCAATTCAGTCACCGCCATAGCTTCATCGGTCATCAATGCTGTTGTTTGAGCCTCGATCGCTTCCTGAATCTGTAAAGTCTGTTCGGTGCCAGTCTGCTTTTCAGACCCATGAATCAACAGATTGAGGGTATGTGCCGCCCCAAAGCTGGGATCTGCAACTCCCAGCATCTGAAGATCCAAGAGAACCTGACCTTTTTCGTTACAGGGCAGAACTCCAAACTTGTCAATATATTGCTGGGCTAATTTATCTTTCATGTTCATCTCCTCGATGATTAATGGAATGGTGTTTTGAGCTGAATTGGGGAAGATTGAGGCATAACCACTGTCGTCTTTTCGATCCCCAGAATAGATCGATATGCTGTATCTAGTAGACCGACATAGTGCTCCGCCCAGTATGGCTCGGTAGTAGTTTCTAGGGGATAACTGGCAAGCACTTTACCCGTTTTGGAATGGCAACGCTTACCTTCCGTAAGCCAGTAGCTCACACGATCTCCTGGCTTGCCAATGCCCAGTTCTACCAAATTCTTCTCCGCAGAGCCGATTTTCCGATTGATAGTCAGATCGGCTACATCGATCCGGCGATCGATTAATAACGACCGAGTCTGGTGGTAATATTCATCAGCCGCTTGGGGCGATTCAATAAAATAGAGCCGCAGGAATTCGATCGGGAATTTATTCTCCAAGGGGTAACGATTCCGCTTTCTGAATAGTCCCTTAACCGTAGTTTTACCACTGGGATGAACGATCACATAGCTCTTAGCTTTGGGTGCATATAAACCGCAATCAGTTAGCTCTAGATCGATGTTGATCCCAGTAGGCAACGACCCAGAAACAAGCTCCTTAACTGTCTCTGGGTCATTATGACTAAATAACACCCCGTCGGTATCAATCTCGATCACTACGCCACCGCAACTAGTTACCACTTCAACCATCAGATCCAAGATCTTCCGCCCGTAGGCGGTCACTAGAGCCGCCGCTTCGTAATCATTGAAAGTATAGAAACCAGTCCCCATAAACCCATATGAGCCGTTAATCAGAATCTTCAGCGATTTCTCTTGAAATGCTGCCGATTTGTCCCCAGATTTAGCCAATGCTTTGAGTTTTAACCGTGCATCAACCATGTAAGCCAGTGCCCCCAGAAACTTATTCCCGTTATCTTTGCGACTACAGATCCCATATCTGAGCATGATCGAAGGATAGAGACTGGATACATCGATTTTGGCAACTTGCTGGTGTAGCCCTGGTGCCACTAGTTCGACCTTCCCACCATCATATTTAAGCGGCTCATCCGATTGAGGATTCAGCCGAGGTAATAATTTCTCGTGAATCTTCTGAGCTTTGAGTGCTGGCGAGGCGATCGCAATTTGCTGGAATGACAGCGCAGGCACATAAGCCAATTGATAGTACACGACTGGTAACAGAAATTCAGCGAGTAGTTGCGTATCATCGAGATCGAATTTCAGATAATTCTCGATCGTCTCAGTATCGCCCGATTCCCAGCACTCGCGAATCTGGTTGACAGATAGTTCTAATCGTCTGTCATCTCTTAGCCCCAGTGCAATAACACTAGATTTGAGGTCATATCGATCGAGTCTTGCAGCTTGCTTATCCCAAATAGCGATCTGTTGGTAGGTATCGAGAATGTTAACACCACTCCAATAAATCGGAGTAAATTCGATTGGCTTACCATTCACAGTTGAAGAAGTGATCCGGCTGGTTTTATTACCCTTGCGGAACAGTTGAGAGATATTATGAACCCGACAGCGATCGGCTAAAAAGGGCAAATCGAAGTTAATCAGGTTATGACCGATCAGGCATTCTGGTTGATGTTGCTTGAGGTGCTTGATCGTTCGAGCAAGCAGCGTCTTCTCATCTGGGTCTTTCAGGATAGTTATCTCTCCTTGATTGTTAAGCAACCCAACCATTAATACTCGATCTGTTTTGGGATTTAACCCAGTCGTTTCGATATCAATGTAAATCTTAGTCAATTCCTCATAGGGTTTGAGTTTTACGGATGGCTGCCACTGGGGAATAAGTGTCTGGGGTTGATAATCGAGGGACAACCGATCGAGGTCAACTTCGACGCGCTCGCTAGTAATAGTGACAGCATTCCGAGGATTGGGATGTAAAATCTCAACCACTCGATCCCGATTGATTATTTTCAAGTTTCCATCATCATCGGCGATAACTATTCTGACACCATGTACCTTCAAAACCTCCCTGCTCAAGCCCTTAGCACTAGTAACGATCGATCCTACTACAATGTTCATTTAATCCTCCAGTTCAATTGCTCCGTCGTAGTTTGCATCTCATTCAATCCGCGTAATTAGCTCAAAAGTCTTCCTCTGTAGCTGGTGGAATAATGTCGATATCAATCTCAGCCAACAGATCATCTTGTTGCGATTGAGAAATTCGAGAATCTTTAGTAACTTTAGTAACAGGAACACTTAAATCTTTGCTGCACAAAGGTTTAAGACTGTTACTAGAGCAAGAATTAGCTAGTAACTGGTTAGTAACAATTGCTGATGGCTGATGGCTACAACCTTTGACCTGTGCGGATTCAACGTTGTTACTAGACCAAGTAGCAGTATCCAAACCGTTATCTTGTAGCGATTCTGGAATATTCTGCGATGCTGTTGTTACTAAGCCGTTACTAGATGATTCATTTTCTAGTAACAGTGTTTTTCTTTGCGCTATTGACGTTTCAGACTTTTTGTTACTAGAGTTACTATGGTTTTCTAGAATTTCGATTTTGTAATCCGAGGATTGTCTTCTTGATTCATCATTTTCACGCGCATATCCTAGTTCAACTACTTTAAGCATGAAAGCCCGAATATCTTTGGCAGATGGTTTAGATTTGCCCGACCACCAATGTGTAACCATCCGAGTTGTTACCCACCCCTTCCCCCCAAAACGATTGATAAACTTCAGAATTCGAGCATCAGCGGGATCTGTTGTTGGATTAGAACCTGTCAGTGCTAACACCTTTTCGGTTTCTAGTAACAAACACCGACCCAATTCGATCGCGTGGTACATAGTGCTTGCTGACACTTCTCGATCAGGCTGTTTATTGTCCACCGCTGCCAACAACAAATGTAGAGCTAGTGCCAATCTTGCTACCCGATCCTTTGCCTTACCATAGATGCTTTCTAAGAATGTGCCGCTTTGATCGATCGTGAGATCGACCATATGGTTATACCAATCAGACCATAATTTTTGAGCCTTTGAGCTAGCTGTAAATGTTTGAGAGCTAAAGCCGTCAATAGTTGCATAAATCTTGGATAAAGCGGTGTACAGTAACCCGTCAGGATTGGGATCGTGAGAATAAGTTGCTGTTGTTGGTAAGTTGAAAAATACGAGTCTCGCCCACAGACCATCTTCCTTGTTGTCATCCTGCTCGAATATTTTGGAGAGAGTCGTGTACTGGGTTGTTCCGACCAGAGATATCGCCGTTTTCTCGATGTGAATTCTCGGAGAACCTTTTCGTGTTACCTTCAGCTCATTCCCGTCGTACAAACTTAGCATTCGAGATCGATTATTAGCGGTTCCATATTTCTCAAAATCAGTAAACCCTTTAAGTTCATCTATCTTGATCAATAAGCAGTGTGATTTTTGGAACTGGCCGATATAGGCAAGAGATTCATATGTGTAGTCATCAACATAAAACTCTCGACATGCTGGTGAGTTGGGCTTGTCACCTAAATCTTCTTGTTTTTGACGTTTTTGCCGTTCGTATTCAGCTAATTCGCGCTCATACGCATCTACAGCTATGGCATATTCTTCATTCGCACCTTTTTGCAGTGCAGTGAGCGGCGATGTTATTGTTTTTAAGACTTCACTTTTGCCGCTGTTGGATGTACCAACTATTCCCACCCAGAGAATGGGTTTACCCCTAGTTTCCCTGACATTTAGGGCGATCTCTACCTTAGACAGAGACAATACAACAGCTAATAAAGGTGCGACATATACCAGTGCGGGCAATGACCAGCGGATTGCTTCAGCTTCGATTAATCCTTTGAGTACATCGGGTAACGCCGATGCGGGATCGTATTCACTCTTTGTCAATAATCGGCTCAGGTCTTCGGATGCTTGTGAAACCACCTCTAGCCGATACCCTTGGTTAATCGCCTTAGTTTTGGCAGAATGATAAACTGCTGGTGGAGGACACCCCCCGTGACAGATAAAACCGCCCGTATCGCGATCGATGTGAAGAGAATCATTACTTTCGCCATCGTGCGCGGGACACTTACACGTTATCCACCCTTGTCTGCCATCCTCCCGATAGCCCTCCAGATAAGGCGCGAAAGATCGAATGTCCGTTGGTGATGAATCGCTAGCTTCTATTTCTCTGATGGACTTGGTAGCCCATCGATCGAGATCGAGATCTGGCAACACTCGATCGAATTCAGCGAGAGAATAACGGACATCGTTAAGCTGTAACAGTTCACAGGGAACGCGATCGAAGTTTTGAGTTTCAATGTTCCAAGAGAGATGGTCGAAACATGGTAATCTCATCAACTGAGCTGGATCGGCTAAGCTATCATCATCACAGTTCGAGTATTGAATCCACTGCCGCTGATAAGTGGCTAATCGATCGATTCTGATAATTTCAGATGCCCAATAAGCGTGCAGCGATTTTCTAGTTTTAACAACTGCGGTAGGTTTTCCAAATTCAGCAGTTATTCGATCGATCTCCCGTTGTTGATCTTCAAATGAGGCTTGATCGCTCTCATGAAAAAGTGTGGAACCATGGGTGATTTGGGAATTCTTATCACCGCCGTGGTGGGCGGCAAAATAGACCCCATAACCTTGCTGGTTCAAAGATTTAAGGTATCCCCAACCATCTGGGATGACCACATGTCGATCCCGTCGCTGCTGAGAGAACTCGCCATTTTCTAAATTGATGTAGCCTCGAACAACCGATATCTTAATCTCACCTGCTTGATTGGTGTATGTCATTCCCCGTGTCTCTAGTTCTAGCAGGGGACTATTCTTGGGTGGTAGGCAGCGAATGTAGACCCGATCTGAATGCCCGATTGCCTGAAGGAAATTAACGACATTCATTAATTGACCTCCTCCCAGAGCGCACAAAACATACAACGCCCAATACCATAACCATCAAACTCGATCGGCTGATTGTGACAATCTTCGCAAACTGATGAAACGTATCTGATATGAGTTTGAAACGTTATGAGATCATTTTGAATACTCGAAACTCGCACGTCGTTAAAAGACGCGCCAATACTGTCTGGCATGGAGTGCTCCTGTTGATTGAAGATTACAGAGCATCCAAAGGTTGTGTTAAGATCGAACTAATATTTTCAAAAGCCGATCTAGTTCCAACCCCATTGGATACTAGATACATAACCCTTAACCTCGATAGGTTCGGGGTTATTCGCTATTTGGCTTTTGGAAGAGTAGATAAGTACTCCTCTATAAGAGCTTGATGTTCGGGTAGATCCTTCCCATTAATTAAATAATGGGATAGGAGAGTCCAATTCCAAAGGATCGATCCTCCCTTAACCATCTGAATCCAGTAAATGCCTCGTGGCAATTTATTTCTGAGCTGAGCAGAATGCCAACGAGTAAATTCTGCTTTAAGTTTTTGTACCGATCTCTCTGACAAAAACTTAAATTTGTCACAATCCTGTAGCTTTGCAGGCATATGAGATAATCTATGTGTATTTTTGGTGCGACCGACCAGCCTCTAAATAGATACTGGTCAGTCTTTTTGACTGGTTGGGTGTACCGCTGGTAAAGCAGTTACAGCAGTATAGAACAATCACCTATAAACATCACTATCTATAGGACGACATTTTTACAACATTGCGTAACTCTACTTTGCTACAAACTCTAAATGTAAAGAATTGACAATTGAGAAATTTTGTAATTGTAAATATCTGTATTTTAGATATCCACTAAATAATCAAAACATCTAAAACTGTGCTGTTCACATGATATTTGTCCAAAGCGTGGAAGATGGATTTGAATAGCCAAACTTATGACATAATTTTGTAACACTATTCATATAAAGAGCCTGTAATTTTAATGTTTTTCGATTTAAGGTAGGCTTGCCAAGCTCGGTAGCTATTTTTGCATTCTTGTTCTTCACAGTGCCATGCCACCTTTCCGTTTCTAGCTTTCTCAAACCATCTCAACCTGTAGCAAAATTCACAAAGACACAACATCTTGCGTTTCAGATTTTTGATTTCAGATTTGCGCTCATTACTCCTTCTAACTCGATCGTTCCAATCGATTTGTAACTTAATGAATTCAGGACATTCTCGTGCAAGTAGCTTATATATATTTGCCGTGTATGATTTTGCTCTGTAATAATCAGTGAACAGCACCATTTTTCTTTTATAAGAGTCTTTAATGCACTCGTGGTATTCTTGTTGCTTTTTATTGAATGTCATTCTTATATTTGTTATCTCTCTTCGATCTCCATCCTTCATTTGCTGATAAAATTCTTGTAAAAAATTGTTAAATATTCGATCTTTATCTACATTTGGTAAGTGCGTGATGCGAAAAGGCACTACGTCATCAAGATAGTTAAGCACCAATTGATGGTATCGAAAGCGTGTATAACTTATCTGGCTTAAATCTTCTCCATCTCCAAAAAAATATTCAAAAGCATAATTCATCGCATCAGACAAAGATAAATTTTCGAGGAGTTTACGATTTGCAATTTCTTTTTTGTCTAAAAATTCCTTGATGACTCGATTGATTCGTGATGGTATTGTATCTTCATTGCGAATATTCTCGATCGCCCAGTCACTCATTGTCTTAAAGAGTGAATGAGAATTAGGATCGAATGGTTGTTGAATTCTATAATTTTCAAGAGAAAGTCTTACAACTAGTTTGTTATCACCAGATTCATTCACAAGCTTGTTAACAATATCTAGAAGCCAATTACCTTTCTTGTAATTAGCATGTTCGATGATTTTTCTAGCTGATTGTTCCTGAGTTTTTGTAGCACCATACTGCCTTAAAATATTAGTAATAAGAATTAGATCTGGTACTGGCATAATGATTAGCTCTCGCAGCATTTTCTCGTTAGGAATAGTGTAAGTTTCGTCGTCAAGTCTGATTTTGATACTTTTCCATTCTGATAATGGAATAATCGATATAGATGGATTTCCGTAATTCATAATGTAAATAGTTATTGAAATTGTTTCCAGCTACTTTGTTGTGTAAGTAGCTGGATATTTTTCTATTTTCCGCCAAAATCTACAAATGGACACTCTCGATCGATCGAGTGCAAATATGTATCTATCAAGACGCGCTTGCTATGCCCTGTCTGCTCGGCTAAAGCTGTAAGATCGGCTCCATTTTTCGCTGCGTGAGATATTACGCTGTGCCGAATGTTGTATGGTCGCGTGTACTCTATGTTGCAACTAGCTAAAATCTTTTTCCATTGCCTCTCCCTGAATCGATGATCGTTCATGGATTTCCCTTTTGGAGCGGGAAATACTAGGTCGTCCGGTTTTGGCTTAACTCGTTCGTATCGTTCGGCCAGCATCGATTTTACTGTAGCTGATAGCTTAATTGTGCGAGATTTCCCCGTCTTGGTACCCTTCTTGTTCACATGTCCCCTGCTGATTGATTGCCCAATCCAAGCGGTCGAAAAACTCGTGTCCAAATGCTTCCATCGTAAAGCTGCAACTTCTCCGAATCGACAAGCAGAATGAGAGATAAAAATTACGAATTCGGTATAACGGTAGTACGTAGGGTGAGCTTTGAAAGCGGCAATAATTGCCTGGAATTCGGCGATGGTTAGGGGGGCATCATGTTCTGGGGGCTGGACTGTCATTCGAGCGATGAGACCGCTCCAGGGGTTGAAATCTGCCAGGTGATATTTGTCCTTAGCCCAATCCCACGCCGCTCTCAAGTCAAATAAATATCCTTTAATCGTCCGATCCGATACCTTTCGATTCGATGCCGACTTAGGCCATCGTACTATTACGTCTTTCGCCACCGATTCCGTTACTTTGGCGGCAGGCTTGTTCCCTAGAACTTGCCCTAGCTTGGATGCGATACCCTTGAGTCTCACTCTTGAACTGTGGGATAGATCTCGATCGAGAAGGCGATCTTCTGCATATGCCTTAAATAGGTCTACAGCAGTGATTTTACTGATTTCAACCTTGGGCTTTCTGCCACGCTTGTTAGGGTTCTGGTATTTTTCCTTCGTTTTGTCAAAATTTCCGCACTCTATGTCACGCTCGATCGTGCCAGCAACGATCTTGGCATAAGCGTTACCTGTAACATTATCCTTGACACCCAGCGGTAGCTGGTATCTCTGGCCTTCAAACAACCACCGCAATCTCAGGGTGGTACCTTTCTTGTCAGTCCAAACTTTCGTACTCATTTTGGGGGGTCTATTGGGGGGTCTACATAACCGCCAAACCAGCCAAAACAGCCTATATATTGCTACCCGTAGACAGCAGAATTCGGCTCTTAGGACATGATTTGTTTCCTAAAAGCCTTACCAGCAGTATATTACCAACCTATGGACGTACGCCGACTCGAACGGCGGACCTCATCGATGTCAACGATGCGCTCTAACCAACTGAGCTATACGTCCTTGCGATTCATTAATATAGCATGGATATTAAACTGATGTCAATACCCCTAAATCTATCGCGCATTTATACGTATTCCGATCGGATTTTGGCGATGCTGGATTATCCAGAGGTATAATCTGTGGATTAGCTTGAAATTGTCTGTGGATAAAGATTTCAATCTAACGAGCGAGTGGTTAACATCTTTGATAATCAATGAATTCAGATAATCCTACCAAAAAAATATCATTAAATTTAGTTGCAATTTGTATATTTGGGATGACTTTGTCTAGTTTATTCGCTCCTTTATTTCAAGTTTCCTCGACGATACCGATCGGAATTATTTTTGCGATCGTGGTTGGATCTACTTTAGATAGTTTTTTCTTTAAAAGTACGGCAGCTACTTTAATTTTGGACACGATCGCTGGCACATCAGTGGCATATCGTCAGCGAATCTTACAGCATGAGGCCGGACATTTTTTAGTAGCTTATTTATTAGATATTCCGATTACTGGATATACAATTAGCGCGTGGGAATCCATTCGCAAAGGACAAGCGGCGCAGGGTGGTGTAACGTTTGCACCGCCACCACCAGAAATTTCCGCCCAATTATTGCAAAAATATTGTGCTGTCTGGATGGCGGGAATCGCTGCCGAAAAATCACTCTACGATCGCGCTGAAGGTGGCGGTGAAGATCGACAAAAACTGCGTGGTGTCTTATTTATTGCTGGTAAACAGCAACAAGAGATCGTCAAGCAGGAAAATCTAGCCACACTACAAGCAAAAACACTGATCCAAAATCATTGGGAAGCTTATCAAGCATTGGTTGCTGCGATGGGTTCGAGCAAGTCTGTTGCCGATTGCTGTGATGAAATCGATAAGCTTAGAGCGAATTCATAATTTATAATTTATTGCCATTATGGCTATTGATTTCGATCCAAAAATATCTTACTTAGCATACATACGGCAAAATCGGATAGAAATTGCCCCAGCTGCGTTAGAGCGACTCAAATTAATTTTAGATAATTGTCAGTGGGAGCAACCTCAAACAGCGCTAGATTGGAATAATTTAGCTGTAGCAGCCTTGGTTGCTGCCGAAAGTTGCGATAATACCCTTACACATGGCCTATATGCCGAAATTGCCTTTGATGCAGTTCAAGCTGGTGCTGAGTTAAATGCACACCCGCTATGTGCGGCACATTTAGCATTACTAAATTGTATGCTGGGCAATTATTGCGAAGCAGCCGAAATTGCCTTTAGTGCGTTTATTAATAATCTCCAATCGGCTTATACCGAAGTCGAAATCGCGCCAGGGATTGTTTATATTCCGCCACTAACGCGTACTCATGTTACTAATGGGAGAAGCGAACAGCTCCAACGGATTTTAAATACCGAGAATGGTTATAATCAAGCAATTTTAATGCTATCCGAAGTGCTCTGTCGTACGCAAATCGTGATGGATAGTTCGACGGGTTTGCGATTGTTACACTTGATGAATCAACTGATGCCGGATCTAATTTCCCCGAATCTTAGACTGGGGATTTATAGTATTGGCGATCGCCAGTTAGAAGGTACGATCTATCTACATCGAGCAGCAGTATTGTCACCAGATCATCCAATTATCCTTCAATCTTTATATCTGGTCTATCGAGATTTAGAACAGTTAGAAATAGCAAATTATTGGCAACAAATCGGGCGCGACTATGCCAGTCAAAGGTTAGAAAAATTGCCGTGGCGGTGGACAGAATTGGCTTTAGAGAGTCCCTGGACTTATATCCCATACGATCGCGAGATCTTATTAACAGTGCCAGCCACGCTCCAAAGTTCGACAACTCGCTGTTTGTTAGCTGAGGGCGATTGGTTCGAGCCAGAGTTGGAGTTTTGGCGACAGTATGTCCAGCCAGGGATGATAGTTATCGATGTTGGTGCGGGCGTGGGTGTCTATACGTTCAGTGCCGCCAGTCGAGTTGGTGAATCTGGCTGTGTCTATGCGATCGAACCCTTTAATGAGGCGATCGATTGTCTCCGTGAAACTTGTGCTGTCAATCAGTTCGAGAATGTCAAAGTTTTTCAGAATGCCATCGGCGATCGGCATGGTAAATTTAATTTAGTCTTGCAAGCTCAAAGCGAACTCAATTATTTGGCGACAGGTGACGAACCACTCGATCCAGATATACAGAGTCAAGCAGTGACCTGCTCGACGCTCGATACTTTTGTCACACAAGTTGGGATCGAACGCGTAGAAGTAATTAAGATCTCGACGGAAGGTAATGAATTAGCTACCCTGATCGGCTGCGAACAAATTATTACTAAGTTTGCACCGACAATTATTTATAATAGCTACACCAGTAGGGGCACCAACTTAGTTGCGGCTCAATATCTGGTCGATCGCGGTTATGAATTATTTCGCTATCAGCCCTACCTCCAACAATTAGTGCCGCTTGAGAGTGAGGCTGATTTCGCCGAAACAATTAAAGCAATCGCGATTCCAGGTTAGCAGTGCAGCATGAGTGCGACTGGAAAATTGGGCGTTACTGAATGAGGCGATGACAGGGGGAAGAGGTATAAATCAGCTCTCAAATATGCAATGCTGAAACTTGCTGTTTCTATTTGCACAGAGATCGAACTGAGAATTTTTTCGAGCGGCGATCCCCGATCCCTTCAATAATTTAAACGCTAGCGATCGATTTGACAGGTTATTCGGATAAGATTAAGGGTGCTATTCACGTACCCCGATCGTTGCATCAAGCAGCAATAGATTAGGGTTCGAGAGCCAGATTATCATAATTCAAGTAAAAAGGAACGTATATGAGCGCGGATGTATTAGATAAAGTCAAAGCAGTAATTTCGGATAAATTGGAAGTAGAACCCAGCAAAATTACTCCCGAAGCCAACTTCACCGACGATCTCGGAGCTGACTCCCTCGATGTCGTCGAACTCGTCATGGCACTTGAAGAAGAATTTGATATCGAGATCCCGGATGAGGAAGCCGAAAAGCTTCAAACCGTTCAATCTGTAATCGATTATATCAACGCCAAACAGGGATAGAAAAGTGGTGCTAGTGACTAGTGGCTAGTGGCTAGTGGCTAGTGGCTAGTGGCTAGTGGCTAGCATTAATTTAGGATCTGTAGGGGATCGAGCGGGTGACCCGATCGGTATAGGTTTATGCAAGTGTCCCTTGAAACTTCCCCACGATCTCTGGACAAAACACTTCGGCTGCGTATCGCCAAAGGCGAGGCTTCGCCAACAGTGTAAACCTACCCTCCCGATTAGAGTAGGTCTTTATCTCCATTCACTCATTTTCTCCGAATCTCTCTATATTCATCATGGCAAATTCCGATCCGCAAGGACAGCGAAGCGATCGCAAACGTGTTGTTATTACTGGTTTAGGTGCAATTACGCCTATTGGAAACACCTTAGCTGAATATTGGGACGGCTTGGTGAGCGGCCGGAATGGGATCGGTTCGATTACCCACTTCGATGCAGCCAAACACGATTGTCGGATTGCTGGGGAGATTAAAAATTTCGACCCGCTGGCGTACTTGGACAAAAAAGAAGCCAAACGGATGGATCGTTTCGCGCAACTAGCGGTCTGCGCTAGCAAACAAGCGATCGCTGATTCCGGTTTGACGATCGATGCTACTAATGCAGAATATATCGGTGTGACGATCGGTACGGGCATCGGTGGGTTAAAAATTCTCGAAGAACAACAAGAAATTTATCTGACCAAAGGGCCGAGTCGTTGCAGTCCGTTCATGATTCCGATGATGATCGCGAATATGGCCGCCGGACTAGTTGCGATCCAACTCGGTGCCAAAGGCCCTAACTGTTGTACCGTCACCGCCTGTGCTGCGGGTGCAAATGCGATCGGTGAGGCGTTTCGTCTGATTCAAGGCGGCTACGCACGGGCGATGATTTGCGGGGGGACTGAAGCGGCAATCACACCCTTGGGAATTGCTGGCTTTGCCGCTTGCAAAGCCGTATCTACCCGCAATGACGATCCGACCCATGCCTGTCGTCCCTTCGATATCGGGCGCGATGGGTTTGTGATGGGTGAAGGTTCGGGGATTTTGATCCTGGAAGAATTAGAACACGCCCAAAGTCGGGGGGCGAAAATCTACGCGGAGATCGTCGGCTATGCGATGACCTGCGATGCCTATCACATGACCGGACAGACCCCTGGTGGTGTCGATGCGGCTCGCGCGATGTCGCTGTGTCTCAAAGATGCTGGGTTGGCACCTGAAGATGTTAGCTATATCAACGCACATGGTACCAGTACCCCAATTAACGATCCGACCGAAACCGCCGCGATTAAAAAAGCGCTCGGCGACCATGCCTACAAAATTGCTGTCAGTTCGACCAAATCCATGACCGGACATCTGCTCGGTGGTGCGGGTGGGATTGAAGGGGTTGCTTCGGCATTAGCCATCCATCACGATCTGCTCCCGCCAACGATTAACATCGAGACCCTAGATCCTGACTGCGATCTGGATTACGTGCCCCATGTCAGTCGCTCTTCGATCGTCAATGTGGCGCTGTCCAACTCGTTTGGCTTTGGCGGTCATAATGTGACACTGGCGTTTAAGAAGTATGTCTAGGGATTAGGGGATAGGGGATAGGGGATAGTAAAAATAGTTGATGGAATTTAGGCGTTGCTGAATCGGGTGATGATTTTTTGGTAGGGGTGCCCCTTGTGGGTACCCTGAATCGATGTGGGGTAAGCACGAGGCATTACCCCTACAAAAATTATTTGTGCGTTTCATACCTTAATTCAGCAATGCCGGAATTTATTCTGCGACCCAGATCGGCAACTACATTAGATCTCCAGTACGACCGATCGATCTCTTTGCTCTGAGCTAAGACTTGAGATCCAAACTCAGCAGCTAAAGCCTAACCCCTATCCCCTAGTTAAGGAATGTAATTTTTTCCCTCTAGAGCCAAAACTGGGGTGCAGATGAAGATTATGATGAGGGGAAAATTGTAAGATTTCGTGAGTAAAAGCAGTTATAACATATGCCTATTCCATTATTAGAATATAAACCTTCATCTCAAAACTCCCGCGTCAGTGGTTATGAGATAGCTGGAGACGAGCAAGCGCGAGTATATTCGACCGATAACCTGCTATCTTCAGGTGAAATCGGTAATCTGATCGAAGCCGCGTATCGCCAGATTTTCTTCCACGCATTCGCTGCCGATCGGGAAAAATTCTTGGAATCTCAACTTCGCAACGGCCAAATTACCGTGCGCGACTTTATCCGAGGCTTGTGCTTATCCAATACCTTTACCAATAGTTTCTACAATCTCAATAGCAACTATCGGTTTGTCACGCATTGCATCCAGAAGATTCTCGGTCGCGATGTCTACAACGAAGCGGAAAAAATTGCTTGGTCGATCGTTATTGCTACTAAAGGTCGTGCTGGTTTCATTAGTGCGCTCCTCGATAGCGATGAGTACTTAGAAAACTTTGGCGATAACATCGTACCCTACCAACGGCGGCGGGTATTACCTTCCGGTGCGAGCGAACTCCCCTTTAACATTCAATCGCCCCGCTACGATGAATACTATCGTCGCCAACTCGGCTTTCCCAAACTTTCTTGGCAAGCCACCAAGCGCAGTGCGACTCCCGCACCGCAAAAACCCAAAGCAGGCGACCCATCTTTATATGTGGATATGGTCAGAAATCTCGGCGCACTGGGCAATCCACCCCAGTCGATTTCAGCGTTAAATCTAGATTACCAAAATCTAGTACCCCGTCGTTAAAAGAGCGAGATCGTCGATCGCACTAGATCGCTAGTTGACTGGGGTGAGTAACCCAGTCAACTAATGCTAAGTTTGACGAAATTTTATAATGATATTTGAATCGATCTCGTGTAACTGTGCAACCATTTAAATATGGGAGCTTTGGAATAACATACATCGACTATTTCAATTAAAATTAATAATTGCTAAAAAATTGCTAACGATCGGTTTCCAAAAAGAGCGGTATCGATAGAGGTAGTAGTATCGTGAGTAAGCGGATCTTAGTAATTGATAACGAACCATCGATTCAAGAAGTCGCTCAAATTTGCTTAGAAACTATTGCTGGGTGGCAAGTAATTGTTGCGGGTTCTGGATTAGAGGGATTGGCAGTCGCCGAAATCGAACAGCCAGATGCGATTTTATTAGATGTGATGATGCCAGAGATGGACGGACTGACCACTTTTAGTAAGCTCCAAGCCAACCCTGCGACTCGACCGATTCCAGTGATTTTACTCACAGCCAAATTTCAAACAACCGATCGCCAAAATTATATCGATCTGGGTATTAGATCGGCGATCGCGAAACCATTTAGTCCGCTAGAATTAGCTCAACAAATCGCGACAATCTTGGGCTGGAACCTGTAATATTTCTAATACCAATCGGGTCGTACTGACAGCGCGGGGTGATGTAGGCGAAGTAAAATTTACCCCCTAAATTTAACCATATCTTCCTAATTTTGTTAGGAATAATATGTAACTATGTAGAGGAGAGTGGATGATTCGGTCTGCCGATGCTCCAGGGGAGGCTCCGCCAACGCCCACAAGCAGCCTCGAGGCTTTCATCCAGCGGCTGACCCAATTGGCTGGATCGTTAACAAATCGTCCGCACGAGCAGTTTTGTCGTATGTATTTGAATTCCTATAGCCAAACTCGCAACTGGAGATAGGGGAAAATTATGAAGATTTTAGTAGTTGAAGACGATCTGTTAGTCGCTGACGCACTCAGAAATACACTTTCTAGTCATAATTATGCTGTTGAAGTTGCCAATGATGGTCGAGCGGCATTGGACTGTATCGAGGCATTTAAATATGACTTACTATTATTAGATGTGATCCTGCCCAAACTCGATGGCATCAGTCTGTGCCGTCATATTCGATCGCAAGGCTATATGATGCCGATTCTGTTGCTCACCAGTAAAGATAGTAAACACGACCGTGCCGTTGGGTTAGATGCTGGAGCGGATGATTATGTAATCAAACCTTTCGACCCAGAAGAACTCTCCGCTCGAATTCGCGCTTTATTGCGCCGTGGGAATGATAACGTTCAACCGATTTTGACGTGGAAAGACCTCACCCTCGATCCGCGTAATTGCGAGGTAACTTATCAAGATCGAGTGTTAACGCTCACGCCCAAAGAATACGCCTTACTCGAACTATTTCTGCGACACAATCGGCGGCTATTTAGTTGTGGAGCGATCTTAGAACATTTGTGGACTTATGAAGATGCTCCCAGCGAAGAAGCTGTCCGCACGCATATTAAGGGACTCCGGCAAAAACTCAAAGGGGTCGGGGCACCACACAATCTCGTCGAAACCGTCTATGGGATCGGCTATCGGCTCAAAGCCTTCGACCAGATTCCGCTCCAACAGGATATTACACTCGGCGATATCTCAGTCTCTAAGCAAGAGCAGTGGCTAGTTCCAGCAAGTGGGAAAATTGCTGCCGAGGTTGCAAATCAGAGCGTCACCACCAGCCCCCAAGTTGCCCCAGCAAGCTCGCCACCAGCAGCACAGCTACCGTCGACCCCCATACCGCGATCGAGTGAGCTGAAACCGGCCCAGCCAAATGGTAGCCAAGTTAGGGCGACAGCGAGTACCCCATCAATGTTGGTGGAAATTTGGAATCGTCATTACGCTCAAATGAGCGATCGAGTCGAGACCATCGAACGGGCGATTGCAGCGCTGCAATCGCAATCGCTCACTGCCCAAGCACGCCTCCAAGCTTGGCAATCGGCCCACACGCTAGCAGGTGCCTTAGGTACCTTTGGGTTGCCACTCGGTTCCCAAGCTGCCAAGCAGATCGAATTATTACTCGATGCCAAGACCGAGCTGACTTTGGCTCAGTTTCCGCAATTACAAACCAAAGTTATCGAGTTGCGGCAAGAGATTTCCAGCAAAATGGTAGTCCCCGAGCCGGAAATCGCCCCGCCACCTCAACCGATTGGCGCAGCGGCGATGCAAAAAGATCGATTGCTGGTCGTTACTAAAGAATCAGCTTTGGCAAGTTCTTTGCATGCTGCTGGGGCGGGGAAGTTTGAGATGCTGATTATGGGCGAGTTAGCCCCTGATTGCTGCACCCCAGTCCCCAAGGCAATCGTGCTCGATCTAGATTGCTTTGCCCAGAGCACTGACTGGCTCAGAGCATTGTCAGCATTGGATCTAGATTATCCCAGCGTGCCCATTTTAGTGCTGAGTCACCGTGCCAGCTCAACTAGGTTACCCTCGGGAGGAGCGCTCGATCCTCCCGAGCCATCGCCACAACTGCGACAACGCGTTGAATTTGCTCGCAGAGGTGGCAGGATGTTTTTATCCAAACCAATCGCTGCTGAGGAGATTTTACAGGCGATCGATCGAGTATTGCACCCAGTCACTGTCAAACAAGCCAGGATCGCGATTGTAGATGACGATCTCATCTTATTGGAGGGGCTGACCGCGTTATTATCTCGAGCGAATATGATGGTGACGACGCTATCAGAACCCAGTCGGTTCTGGGAGACGCTAGAAGCTGCCAAGCCCGATTTGCTAATTCTCGATCTGGATATGCCAACCTACAATGGGATCGAACTTTGTCGAGCGGTACGTACCGATCCGCAGTGGGCAACTTTACCGATTATGTTTCTCACCGCGCACACGGCGACAATCGCGATCGATCGGGTATTTGCGGCTGGTGCCGATGATTTTGTAACTAAACCTGCGATCGCATCCGAACTCGTGACCCGAATCGTCAATCGGCTCGAACGGAGCGCTGGGCGCACCAGCTCTAAGTAGCTACCATGTTGCTGCTACCGATCGAGCAATAAAAAGGAGCTTAACTTTAGGATAGCTCCAGCGATTAATTAAGATCTAAACTATTGCCGTCTTTGACTGCGATCGCTGATTAACGTCGGGAAGACATCGACATGACGATCTGCAGGATATACCAGAAGAGTAGCGCGACAGAAGCAAATAGCTCCAGCGAAGCAGCAACATACTGATCGGTCGAATAGTGATTCATCACTTTAGACGTATCGTACAAGATCGCCGCTGACGCAAAGACTACCATCGCACCGGAAAATATCAATCCCAACTGGAAACCAAAGATCGCACTGCACACAATCAAACCTAATGCGACGAAACCACCAATTTTTAAGATGCCACCCAGGAAGGTAAAATCTTTACCAGTCGTAAAAGCGATCGCGGTTAAGCCACCAAATAAGAATAGCGTCAGAATCCCCGCTGTCGGAATTACCGAAGGATCGGAAAATCTACTCGCGATATAAATAATCGGCGCAAAAATCAAGGCTTCTGCAACCACGTAAATACCCAATCCCGCATACTGGGTATTTACCGAATCCGCTCTAGATGCTAATTCTCTAGAGAACCAACCCAATACCGCAAAGGCTGCCAAAATTGCCAACCAGCTAAACCGACTACCCATCACAAAAGTTGCGAAGGCTTCGGCAACACCAGTCTGAAATAAGACGTACTCTACACCAATAAATGCCCCGACTGCGCCAGCGAGGTGAGTATAAGTTTTTCGGATAAATAAGGCTCTTTCTTGTGGCTGGGCTTTAGCAACTGCAAACATCAGATTTACTTCCTTAAATTTAGAACGCTTACTACTTCTAATTTAATCCAATAAATTCAATGCTGTGGATAAATTAACACAACCTTAGCGTTTGCCTAACCTCGCCACACCGTAGGATAGTCTTCAGCAGACTCGATCGAACTATTTTAGAGATCTACTAGTAGGAAATCGCTATTGCACGCACAGCCTCTGCATAAGTGGGATGCTACCGATCGAATCTTCTGATGGGCAAAGACAGCTGCTCGGAATACAGATTAGTTCGATCGACAGAAGATCGTTGGTGAAGCGAGCATTAAGATCGATCGCAACTTTAAGCTGACATAGCTTTGACTGAATCGATCGATTCTCAGTCGATCGAGTATTAATATCGATTACCTACGGTAGACTACGCCAACGTAAACCCAATCTGACATAGTTTTAACTGAATCGATCGACCATCAAGAGCGATCGCTTCTAGCTTCGTTTCTGCACCGCCCTCAAATGAATTAGTTGCTCATAGCAAAAGTTCGTTGAAACGAACTAAAAAATTTGGCAGTTCTCTTCAGAGAACTTGAGCTATTAGCCCGAACTTATAAACCAAATATTTACTGTATAAATATTTCTAATATCGCTCACCTTGTATCCTAAATATTCTCTACTAGATTACCCATTTCGCCAAATACACTACCACCAAAATCCCCAGAGATGTCAAAATAATGGTTTGGAGTCGCCGCGACACACTCCCGCACCATACCAACAACAGCCATGACAGCCCAACCCTCGAAAATCGTCTACACCCTTACTGATGAAGCTCCGGCTTTGGCAACTTATTCATTCCTGCCGATCGTCAAAGCCTTCACCAAGGCTGCTAATGTATCGATCGAGACTGCCGATATTTCCCTGGCTGGGCGGATTATAGCTGCATTTAGCGACAGGTTGACACCCGATCGACAACAACCCGATGCCCTGGCGATGTTGGGCGAATTGGCGAAAACACCGGCAGCGAATATTATCAAGTTGCCGAATATCAGTGCTTCGGCACCCCAATTGACAGCGGCGATTCAGGAGCTACAAGGGCAGGGATACGATATTCCCGACTATTCCGCTCAACCGCAGAATGAGGCAGAGGTGGCAATTAAGGCGCGGTATGCCAAGGTGTTGGGGAGTGCGGTGAATCCAGTCTTGCGGGAGGGAAATTCTGACAGGCGGGTAGCATCGGCGGTGAAGAAATACGCCCAAAAGAATCCGCACAAAGTCGGTGCGTGGGCGGCTGATTCCCAGACGCATTTGGCGCACATGGATGGTGGTGATTTTTATGGGAGCGAGCAGTCGGTAGTTATTCAAGAAGCGGGGAATGTCAAAATCGAGCTAGTCGCAGCGGATGGTGCAGTGACGGTGCTGAAGGATCGGGTAACGGTGACGGCGGGGGAAGTCATCGATGCAGCGGTGATGAGTGTCAAGGCGTTGCGGGCTTTTTTCGATCGAGAAATTCAAGCAGCCAAGGCAGAGAATATTCTGCTGTCGCTCCACGTTAAGGCGACGATGATGAAAATCTCCGATCCGATTATCTTCGGGCACGCGGTCGAGGTTTATTATCAGGATGTCTTCGCTAAATATGCCGATACTTTTAACAAATTGGGCGCGAATGCCAATAACGGGATTGGCGATATCTATGCCAAGATTCAAGTTTTACCAGAAGTAGAACGCAAGGCGATCGAATCCGATCTTCAAGCAGTTTATACCAACCGTCCCCAATTAGCGATGGTAAATTCTGATAAGGGAATTACCAATCTCCACGTACCGAGCGACGTAATTATCGATGCGTCGATGGCGGCGGCGATTCGGACTTCGGGTAAGATGTGGGGCGCGGATGGGCAGGCACACGATATGAAAGCGATGATACCAGATCGCTCTTATGCGACGATGTATCAGGCTTGTATCGAATTCTGTCAGGAGCATGGCGCGTTTGATGTCACTACGATGGGCAATGTTGCCAACGTGGGCTTAATGGCGCAGAAAGCTGAGGAATATGGTTCTCATGACAAAACCTTTGAAATTCCTGCCAATGGCGTGGTGCGAGTGGTAGCTGTCTCTGGCGAGACATTAATGGAGCATCCAGTCGAGCAGGGCGATATCTGGCGGATGTGTCAGACGAAGGATTTACCGATTCAGGATTGGGTAAAACTCGCGGTAAATCGAGCCAGAGCGACGGGTTGCCCAACAATTTTCTGGTTGGATGTCGATCGCGCCCACGATGCGAATATCATTGCTAAGGTGAATGAGTATTTAACCCACCACGACACAACGGGATTGGATCTTCAGATTCTCGCCCCAGTCGCTGCGATGCGGTTTACATGCCAACAAATTAAAGCAGGGAAAAACGTAATTTCCGTCACCGGAAATGTGCTGCGAGATTATCTCACCGATTTATTCCCAATTCTCGAACTAGGTACCAGTGCCAAGATGCTGTCGATCGTCCCCCTACTCGCTGGTGGCGGCTTATTCGAGACAGGTGCTGGTGGTTCGGCACCAAAACACGTCCAACAGTTCGTCACCGAAGGACATTTGCGTTGGGATTCCTTGGGCGAATTCTTAGCTCTAGCGGTATCCTTAGAAGATTTGGGACAAAAGACAAATAATCCCGACGCACTAATTTTAGCCGAAACACTCGATCGAGCTAATGGTAAATATCTAGATCATGGTAAATCACCTTCATCAAAAGTCAGCGAATTAGACAATCGCGGCAGTCATTTCTATCTGGCAATGTATTGGGCGCAGGAGCTGGTAGAACAAACCAAAAGCCCAAACTTAAGGGCAATTTTTTCAGGTTTATCAGAACTTCTTAAGTCTAATGAAGAGATAATTTTAGCTGAGTTCAATAAAGTGCAAGGACAGTGCATCGATCTTGGCGGTTATTATCACCCCGATCGAGAGAAGTCTACTAGTGCAATGCGCCCTAGTGAAACATTCAACAATATAATATCTTCTTGGTTTATCCAATTCTAGGATATTCGATCTCAGTGGTTACTATCATCCTGATAGGGATAAAGTAATTGGGACAATGCGATCGAGTGGAGTGTTTAATAATGCGATCGAACTATTCGTTTAAATATGTAGGGACGGTGCCTCGTGCCCGCCCTGCATCGATATCGATCGCACCGATAATCTTGGTGCTATGTTACAAATGGTGAGGGTACCCACAAGGGGCACCCCTACAGCTGACTGCCGGACACATCTCCGAAAAGTTAAGCTATGAAGAGGCATAGCAGGTAATAACTCGGATAAAGGAAAAATCAAAAGCGTTTTTATGTCGTACGATCCCGAAAAACATCATCGCCGATCGATTCGTATTAAAGGCTTTGATTGCAGTAGATCTGCAACCTATTTTGTAACAATTTGCGTAGAAAATAGAGAATGCTTATTTGGAAATACTTTACAGGATGGAGATGTGATAATGCTAGCGATCGAATGCTATTAAATGACGCAGGAAAAATGGTGTTAGCTGAGTGGCTGGATTTACCATCGAGATTCCCTTGGGCGCATCTAGCGGTTGTGGGAGGGGTCAAAAAGTAAAAAAGGATGAGAGAATTACTCCATCCATAACAAAAAACAAATTGACTATGACTGTACAACATCTAGAGAGCTTATATCCAGATGTAGCCGAATGGACATCAAACTGTGGACAGTTGCCTCAAGCAACAACATTGCCTGAATTGGTTTGGCTACGTGAAGTCAAAGCATTGGGCTGGATTACCAGTTTGACTTATATTGGCATTGACGATCCTGCAACCAATATTCAAAGAGTCCGCAGCAGAGTCACATTAGGCGGTCATGATGTACCCGTAGCCGATATTGTCAGGCGTTACGATCGCAGTCTTGCCAACCTAAATAAAGCTGCCAAAATAGTCGATTCTCATTCTGAGAGGCTATGCCAACGATTAATCCTCTATGACAACTCTACCAATGCCAGATATCAACAGCGATCGCACTCGGAGCAGAAATCTTAGTAATACATCTAGGGAGGACATAGACATGAATCTGTACTATGAAATTCACGGACAAGGCGAACCGATCGGCATGAGATTTTTTCTGATGAGGGAAATATGAATAATGAATGTTAGAGTAGCCAAAAATCCATGAATGCCATCGAAATTAAGCTCCTCATCCCGAACTATGGAACTGGAATTAATATTAGTAATTCGGCTCGAATCCCTGTAACGCTCTTGACTCGATCGGGTGGCCATTGGCTGAGAGTGGCTTTCAAGCGATCGAAGCCGACGGTATGCACGGTGCTAAATGAATGGCGGATTGCGTCCTATCCGATGCGTAATTCAACCAGAATTCTGGGCTTTGAGCTAATTACGATCGAGAACCAGAGTCTTAATTAACGCCCTGTAATCTTTTAGATTTAATTAGAATAAAATATATAGTTCTGACTACACTCTTATCAATTATGTCAAATATAGATTTTCGTGCTGAAAGGCTTCGCCAACGACCGACAGAATCTGATGCTGTACTGGGAACTCAAAATCTGGTTTGCCCTAGTAGTGTAATATTAGGTGGGATTGAAGGAGTTAAAAAACGGCTGAATAGTGAAAGCATTTATATCAAAATCTTAGCCTTGAAAGATGCCATGAACTATGGTGACGCAGGTTTGCAATTAGCGATCGAATATTTAGAAGATGAAGAGTCTCAAATCATAGACGCGGCTTGTTCCTTATTAGAGTCGCGTCCAGAAACCTTTGTGAAAGAGCGAATCCAGCGATACTTAGACGATCGAGAATTAGAAATTCAAGATATGAAATATTCCTGGCTAGAATCAAGTCCAAAAGCGATCGGGCAAAAGCAAACCAAAAAAAATAAAGAATCTACGCATGTCAAAGATTCTAAAACCCATTCGAGATCTGTAAGTACACCCAGCACCAAACGCTGGATCGATGCAAGTTAAATCGATTGAGGTAAATAGATATATTAAATATCGATCGAGTTCAAGCATTTTCTAAATCGATTAAAACATCGAGATCCGATCGAGCATCTGTAAAATCTGCTGGTAAGTTTTGCTGTCGCCACGATCGAGATAGAGATTGGCAGCTTTATGATAATCGGCGATTGCTCCAGCACGATCTCCCACTTGCAGATTGACTTTACCGCGTTGGTAATAAGCAGGAGCGTAATTGGAATCGAGCGTTAAGCTATAACTAAAATCTGCCGCTGCGCCCGCTAAATCGCCTACAATCTGACGAACGATGCCGCGTTGATAATAGGCATTGAGATAACTCGGCTGTAAATAGATCGTTTGTTGATAATCAGTTAGCGCGAAGTCATTTTCGCCGAGACTTGCCAAAATCAAACCCCGTTGATAATAAGCCAGGGCAAAGGTCGGTTTTAATTCGATCGCCACATCGAGATCTTCGATTGCCCCCTGAATATCGTCGATTTCGCTCCGAGTCACCGCGCGATTGTAGTGAGCGTTGATGTGGTTGGGATCGAAGCGGATCGTCTGGGTAAAATCGGCGATCGCACCACGCTTATCACCGAGATATTGACGCGCATTTCCGCGATGGTAATACGCATAGTAGTATTGCGGATCGATGGCTAGGGTCTGGGTGTAATCATCGATCGCAGCTTGATGATTGCCGAGTTGGCGATGACAGATGCCCCGATTGTAATAGGCAATCAGTAACGTCGGATCGAGACTAATCGCAAGATCGTAGTCTGCTAACGCTGCCACCAGCTCGCCTTGAATGCGATGGATATTCCCGCGATTGCTGTAGGCAACGGCGAAGTTGGGATCGAACTCGATCGATTTGCTATAGTCGGCTACGGCGGCGGCGTAATCACCCATTTGACAGTAAGCATTTGCCCGATTGTTGTAGACGCTGGTAAAATTTGGCTGAAGTACGAGCGCCTGAGTATAGTCGGCGATCGCTTCATCATATCTAGCTAGATGACTATAAACGATCGCCCGATTATTGTAGGCGATCGGCGAGCGTGGGTCGATTGCCAGCACTGTGTTAAAATCAACGATCGCCCCATCCAGATCGCCTAAATATTGCCGCAAGTTGCCACGATTATTATAAGCAACTACCAGGCGGGGATTGAGCGCGATCGCTGTAGTATAGTCGGCAATCGCTCCATCCGAGTCATTCAACTGTGCTTTGGCAGTACCGAGCATCACGTAATCGATCGGCGTTTGCGGACGAGCGAGTAATTCTTTGCCGCGCTCGAAATCAGCAGTTGCCGACACCTCCAAATTCTGACCGAAGCGAGTCGATAGCGCACGTCCGATATACGCAATTCCCCGCTGGGGATCGAGGTCGATCGCCGCATTAAAATCACTCCACGAGCCTTGATAATCACCGATATAGCGCCGCGCATTCCCGCGACCGCAATAGGCATCGACACACTGCGGAGCGACGGATAAAGCCCGATCGTAAGCCTCGAGCGCTTGGAGGCAATCGCCAGTTTCATAAAATCCATCGCCGCGATCGACTAGCATTCGGATATGTTTGGCAATCTCAGCTTGACTGTGAGTTGGCTGTTGCTGTTGCGTTAGGAGCTTGGACATTACCATCACAACTGCTTGTAACGCAACAGCAATCGAGGGATAGGCACCTGTCGTCTCTGGATGCATTGCGCCATCGCGCTCGTCAAAAGTAAAAGTCAGTCGTTCGAGAATTGCGATTAATTCAGGATGATGGATATTCGTCGCGCTCTGTGGCCATTGCGCTTTCTGGTTGGCTGTTAATGGTAAATCGGTGGCATTGAGTCCGCTAGCCGCTGCGATCGCAATTTCCCCGATCGCGCGTAAGTCCCTTTGAGTTGGCGGTATGCCATCTGTAGAGTATTGTGGCAAAGCGGTGGCGAGCGGTAAATTAATCATTACTAATTTCCGATCGACGTTCCGCCGCAGGAGTCGATCGATCGAGATCGGCTCGGGGATGATTTCGCAACTGTCGATTTGTTGCAAGATCTCTAACAGATCGATGAGTAACATTACCAGCCGCGATTCCGTCCACGGTTGCTCTGGTACCAATTCTTGCGCGAGGGGAACGCCCCGGATAAATTCTCGCACGAGGTAAAACGCCTCGTCCTCAACGAAATAGCCATATACAGTCGGCAATCGATCGACTCGATCGTGCATTCGATCGAGCATTTGCGCGGACAGTAGCGTGCGATCCCAGCGATCGCTTGTGATTGGGACATCTGGAAGTTCGTAGCGGTGAACGACGCACTTGAGTTGGAGGTTGCCAGGAACTTGTAAATCGACAGCCAAATAGGTTGTGACTGCACCCTTACTGCCTAGTTGCTCCAGGATCTGATAACGTTTTTGAAGAGTAGATCCGATCGGATTCACTGTACTCACGCTCCTACCACTCACTTGCAAATTATCCAAAGTTCGCTGTCCGCTTGATACCACTCTTTCCTATTTTCACATATCGATCGAAAGATGACCTCTGTGGATTCTGCGATAAATAGGTAGCTAACTTGCGCTATTCCTGGCTTGACAACGGCGATCGGAATCATTTAGTGTAGCATCCGCCGATCGATCTGCGCCGAATTTGGGATAAATTAAGAGTAGTCAAGAATACTTCCGCTACTTGGATAAATCATGGGATTCACCCCGATGAATTTGCCGTCCAGACATGATGTGTACGAGATCGATTGAGAGTGTTGTATCCCAGATAATAGTTACGAGCGTCAATCCCCAATCCCCAATCCCCAATCCTACCTATTTGTTAACACTCGTATCTGAAATATCGACCGAAATCGATCGAGCCTTCTACAATGGGTTGTATCCTCACACCTGGAAATAGTCGATCGTGGAAAATACACCCAACGTACCCATCGAGCATCAAAATGTCCCCGTCGCGCATCAGGGGTTGCATGAGTTCTTATATAGTGCGGCTGACGAGCATGGCACCACGTTGGCACCGCCGCAACTGGATTTGGATGGCGATAAGATTTTACCTATAGCCCAGTGGCAGGCACTGGCCGAAAATGCGCGTGTCGCTGGGGTATATGCGGTGCTAGACAGCACCAACCAGACGCAATATATTGGGTACTCCCGCAATGT
Organism: Chamaesiphon sp.; assembly: GCA_965246715.1. Lineage (GTDB taxonomy): Bacteria > Cyanobacteriota > Cyanobacteriia > Cyanobacteriales > Chamaesiphonaceae > Chamaesiphon. Next base: position 148,696 of record CBDFFH010000005.1, read on the forward strand.
ATTGACTTCCCTCAAAGGGCATCTCATCGCACATGGTAGCGATATTTGTGCGTATGTAAGAGTGCGCTCGTTTAAATTTCCCAAGCGGGAGGAGATGGAACAGCTGCGAGATAGTTGGATTGGGGCATTAGCAACCGTTCCGCCAGGAAATGCGATCGCGGGTGGCGAATGGGCGACTACTGTAGGTGAAATTGCCGAAGCGGCGATGTCCCCAGCGGAACGAGCAGCTTATGAAGAGAAAAAGCTCAAACTCCGACGGGCGATGGCAGATAGTGCTTTGAGTCGAGAATTGGATGCTGCACACATAACTGACGATCGCAAGCGCGAACATTTTGCAGCGGCGATGAATGAGGATAACTGGAGTGCTGTAATTGAAGGACAAACGGCTGAAACGATCTAAGACTCGATCGAGTTAAATCTCACGCGAGCGTGCCCTCTGGGTCGATCGAAAAAGTACGAGCGACGTTCCGATCGGCTCCCAGAGCTTGTAAGGTTGACAGCTGTGCTGTATTTAATCCCTGCATTTTGTCGATCTGCATTCCTTCGTATGGACGGCGCGATTTCCATGTAGTCAGACATTTTGCAGCATCTAAATCCCATACCTTAATAGTCTCATCTAAGCTACCAGTAAATGCGATAAATTTGGGAGAATCTGTGCCTGGTAATCGAATACTACCAATATCTAAAGTGTAAATTAAGCCACTATGCTCGGTCAAACTATGGAGACATTTACCAGTTTGAATATCCCATATTTTGAGAGATCGATCGACTCCTACACTGATAATAGATCGATCGTCATGGCTAAATTTTGCGCTGATAATCGGTCCTCGATGTCCGAGAAATATTTGTAAACATTCCCCTGTTTCCACCGACCATAGCTTAATAGTTTCGTCATAGCTCGAACTTACTAGCCACTGACCATCACTACTAAAAGTAACCGACCAAACACTATTACTATGTTCGCCGATATCTCGGTAATACTCACCCGTTGACCCCTGGTCTGCCTTCTCTTCGAGACGCTTCGCGAACGGCAATCGAGGATTCCAGAGTTTAATAATACCTGCAAAATCACAACTTACCAACAGTTCGCCGTTAGGACTAAAATTGGCATAAATTACCGGACTGTTATGTCCTTGCAGCGTATTCAAACATGCTCCAGTATCAACGTCCCAAATTTTGACTGTTTGGTCGTAACTAGTACTGGCTAATGTGCGACCGTCGGGACTAAAGAGCGTTCGCCATACCCAACTATTGTGACCTCGTAATGTTTTGAGGCAATTACCTACTTGCCAATCCCATAATTTGATGGTGTAGTCAGCACTACCGCTGGCTAATAACCGACCGTCAGGACTGAAATTAACCGACCAGACTCGATTGGTATGTTCGCGCAAAGTTTGGACGACCTTTTCTCGATCGATACTCCAGATTCTAATCGTAGTATCTTCACTACCACTGGCTAAATAACTCCCATCGGGACTCAATTTGACGGATAAAATTGCATTAGTATGTCCGACGATCGTTTTAATACAGCGTTCCCGTTCTAAATCCCAAATTTTAGTATGATTGTCATCGCCACCGCTAGCAACTTGGGTGCCATTAGGATGAAAAGCAACAGTCCAAATCCGATTACGATGTCCGAGGAGGGTTTTTACACATTTGCCACTATTAGTATCCCAAAGTTTGATTGTTTTATCGAAACTACTGCTAACTAATTGTTGCCCATCTGGACTAAACGCGATCGCACTGACGGGTTGCTGATGTCCGGTTAATGTGTGAAGACAAATCCCCGACTTCGCACAGATCCCCGACTTCTCGAAGAAGTCGGGGATCTTGGGGATTTCGCCAACATTCCAGATTTTAATCGATCGATCGTAACTAGCCGTAGCAATCGCTCGACCGTCGGGGCTAAAGGCTACAGAACGCACCCAAGCTGTATGGGCTTCCCACTTAGTCACACATTCACTCGTCGCCAGATCCCACAGTCGCACAGTCAGATCTTCGCCACCACTCACTAGAGTACGACCATTAGGACTAAACGCGATCGACCAGACCCGACCATTATGTCCTACTAAAGTCTGAATTTCGGGACTTAAATTACCTGGAAACGTCCGCCAGAGGCGAATCGTACCATCTTGAGCGGAACTGGCGATAATTTGCCCGTCGGGACTAAAGATGACTGCATTCACCGAAAAGGTGTGTCCGATATATGTCTGCAAACATTCACCCGTCTCGACCTCCCACAACTTCACCTGATGGTCGTCGCTAGCACTGGCGAGGTATTTGCCGTCGGGACTAAACACCACCGTCCAAGTCCAGTGTTGATGCCCTTGACAAGTAGCGATTTTTGTGAATGTATGAGCATTCCAAATCTGAATATCGCCTTTGGTATCGCTAGTCGCAAAATATTCGCCGGCGGGACTAAACGCAATCCCGACGACACCGCCAAAGGTTTCGGCAAAAACAGTTTGACTGATGTGGCTCCCAGTAAAATCGACATCATGTAAGGTCGCATTCAAGAGGTAAGCTTGACGAATCGCGAGGTGCGAAAAATCAAAGCCTTGGAGATCGGTTTTGAGGTGACAAAATAAATTGAGCAGATTTCCCGCTGCATAACCACCGATCTTGTCGGTTTGGTGACGTAAGGTAGTCAGGATTTTGCGAAGATGCAGTTCGAGGTGCGATCGATCGGTAAAATGCGTTAACAATCGATCGACTAACGGCTGTAAAGTTAGTTGAATTTGAGCATCGCGGAGATAATCTTTAGTTTGCGCTTCGATGAGAGCATGGGTTCTAAATAGCTCCAATTCTCCTCTAATAATTTCTCGCTCGATGCGATCGATAAACCTGTTGGTGACATATTCCATGATGACAGGTTGTTGAGTCAAACCACACTCGGTAGTTTCAATTAACGATCGATCTCGAAGTGTTTCTAGTGCTGCGAATAAGATCGGTAGCGTAACTGCGGGAATTAATGCTGCTTGCAATCTAGCTGGAGTCACACCTTCCCGATCGATCGCCAGCCAGTACATCACCTGTTGTTGCAGGACTGATAATCGATCGAACTGTCGATCGATTAACTCCCAAAGATTGCCAAATACAACCGTACCTTGGGCTAAAAATGCCTGAACGTCGCCATTGAAAAGATTTTGAATACTTGTTGCTACTAAATTGAGAGCTAAGGGATTACCGTAAACGTAATTAATTAGATTGTGCTGCTCGATGAGTGGTGCGGTGATGCCTTTATCGACGAGCAAATATTGGGCTGCGGTAATATCGAGTCCAGTCAATTGCAGCGATCTAACTGGTAGATTAACTCCTTCCCGTAGGCTCATGCCGCTGGGTTTTTCCCTGCTGGTAATCACCATACAACTCTGATGATTTTCATCACTAACCCGCCCAAAAATTTCGCCATAGGCTTCATACCCTGTCAGGTAGCAGCCATTTTGAGTTCCAGCTTGCAAAATCGACTCGACATTATCGAAGACCAGTAAACAGCGTTTGTGGCGCAATTGCTGCATCAGTAATCCGATCGAACCTTCCTGCACATCAGAACCAATCAAAATCGGTAAGATTTGATTTAACAAATCCTGCGGATCGATCGCTTGTCGCAAACTTCGCCACACTACACATTCAAACTCAGACTCTAACTGTCGAGCCAGTTTCACCGAGAGCGCGGTTTTACCAATTCCACCCCAACCAAAAATCCCTACCACCCGACAACGACTATCGACAATCCATTGTTCGAGCGTTTCTAACTCACTCACTCTCCCATAAAAGCGGGAAACATCAATTGCTTCTCCCCAATTCGTCGTCGCCAAGCAGGTGCGATAACCCTGGAGGATCGCACAGATATTCCCTTTGGAAACTTTTTCCCCAACTATCTGCGAGAGCAATCGCCACAAATGCGATGCAACTTGTTTGATGTATTCGGGATCGTAACCCAATGCTCTCCCGATTTCCTGATAGGAATCGCGTCTCCAGACTTTCGAGACGATCTCGGCTTGCAGTGTATTGAGCGATCCGCGTTGATGTTGTTCGAGCAATCGATCGATGATTCTGAGAGCTTCTTGTCCAGTCATTTAGGGGCGATCGCTGCTAGATCGATCGTGAACTAGAAATAGTATATCTAGATTCGACACTGCAACTTGTAAGTCATGTTACGGAACTTTACATTACTTTACATCGATCGAGGATAACTACTTACTTTTAGTTACTTTTTCTTACTGACGACTCGATCGATCGAGGTTAGATTTGAATTCAATCATATTTTTAAGCATAGCGAAAAATCCTAGATAAATAAGATTATGGGACTAAAGCAAAAATAAATTAAATTAAGTACATTTTATGATTGGTAAAGAAAATCAGTGGATTTCATAAAAGTTGCAACTTCTGTAGAAGACAAGATTATTTATACATACCAAGAGTTCCGTATATTTAAGATTACAGCAAATAGTAAGCGTTTCAGAGATGTTGTAGATCTTCGTCAAGAACATTCTGATGATACTTTTGATTTGCATGACAACAAAGCTAAAATCTATGTAATGTATCAAGGTGAGTTGTCTATTGGGACAATTAGAGTGATTGAATTACTTAATAGTAGTTTGGATTTCGAGACAGCTTTACCTTTTATAATTAAGGAAAATCTTAGGCAGTTTATTTGTTCTGCTTCTCGACTAGCTATTACCAAGAGGACAAACATACCTAAATCAGTTACAAATGTTTTAATTATGACGGTTGCGGAAGATCAATTTCACCAAGGAGTTCGCTTTGACTTAATTCTTTGTCGTTGTAAATTAATAAATTATTACAAGAGAATTGGACATAAATTACTTGAATATCCCCCAATTATTCATCCACGAACAGGCACAATTTGTTACTTAATGCTGTGGACGCTAACTGATAGGCATACGAGGCTCACTAATCAGTATCTTGCACATCTTTCAGTAAAATTAGAAACTGAGGCTTCTACTTTTTTAGAATTAGTTCAATACAATTAGATTGCAATATTATCACAGGAAATACAAAGTGCAAGAAATAATTAAGTCTGTCAAAAATGCTCAAGAAATTTTCTGTCAGAAATTATATTCTATTGATAAAAATAAAGGATTAACGCTGGAACAGTATGTTCGTTATTTATCAATGCAATATCACTTGACTCGCAATGTTCAAAAGCACTTCTTTTTAGTTGCCAGCCACTCTAGTCTAATGAATAAACCCAAACTTCGGGAATTTCTTATTGCGTTTGGTCTAGAAGAAGAACCTCATTATAGAATCGCGCAAAGAGATTTAGAGTATTTAGAACAGCAACTTTTACCTGCATCTCTAGATGTTAAGCTTTGGTGGGCATATTTTGACTCCATTATTGAGTCACGTCCGTTAGTTCGATTAGGAGCTACCTGTATTCTCGAAAATCTTGGTTCTGGAGCAAGTCATATCATCAAGCCACTGCTACTAAATTCAAAATTTATCACCGATCGAACTTCTCGTTTTGTTCAAATTCACCTACATGAGGAGTTACCGCATGGATATCAAGTTATTAATGCATTACAAAAAGCTGAACTAAGTTCAGAAATGTTGATAGATCTAAAAGAAGGATCTGAAATAGGTACAATTTTATATTTGCGGATGTTTGACTGGGTTCTAGGAACAGAAGTTTTGTAGAGTGGGCAAGTGACCACCAGCTAGGTTTCAGACATAACCTATACTTTAAATCCTCGATCGATCGCCGACTGGATAATTTAATTTGGTGAGATTGGGATCTCGATCGAGTGAATCTAGACAGTAGAGCGAGATTCTCGATCGATGACACTGGATGTTCGATCGCTTCACATTACTTTACAGCTTGCAAAAAATATTAGTCACTTTTAGATACTTTTTCTTACTGACAGATCGAGAGAGCGAGGCTACAGTGAAGTTGCAACACATCGATCGGGATGCTTAAACAATTCAGCTAAGTAAGAGTAAACAATGAAAATAATTGAACTCGATCGAGACAGTCGCAGTGTTAATACTTTCGGTTATAAATTAAAATTCAAGCCGATCTTTATTCGTCAAAAATAATAAAATAAAATGCTACAATCAACTAAAAAAATGGCACCAACAGAAATATCTAAATTTAATCTCAAAGTAGATAAAGATTTCGATAGTTCGATCTCCAGACAATTAGCAGAATTAATTCAGCAATCATACTTACAATTTGACAAAGCACAATTGCTCCAGCAAAATGTAACTATTACACCTTGGAAAATTACTGGAGATTATGAACATGTAGCTGACTTAGGAACAAATAAAAATCCATTTGGATTCATCGCAAAAGACAATCAAAACAACAATATATATATTATCTTTAGAGGAACTAAAAAGATTGTTGAATGGTTTAAGGATGCCAATATTCAGCCTGTTTCCTATGCATGTGGCATGAATGAAAATGGAAAAGTTAATATAAGCTGGCAAATTCTAGAAGATTCGATCGATTTCGCAAATGACACTTCTACAAATATTGATAGAATATCAGATGATTTTGGTCTTGTCATTGCGGGTTTTAGAGGAATTTATGTGAGTTTGCGTCAACAGTTAATTTCTGCTCTTCAAACTCTAGATGTCGATCGAGTCTCTCAGATTTATGTAACAGGTCACAGTTTAGGTGGAGCTTTAGCAACTTTAGCAATTCCAGATATTCTAATCAATACTCAATTCAAAAATCATCAGCAAATCACTCTTTATACTTTTGCGAGTCCACGCTGTGGAGATAATAAATTTGCAGCCAATTTTGAAAAAACAGGCGTAAAACATTGGCGAATTGCTAATACTGAAGATTTTGTCACGACAGTTCCTTTTCCCACCGGAAATGTTTTTCAACCCGCAGATCCAAATACACCTCCAGAGAAAGAACTTGGGATAGGTGGTGTCACTGGTGTAGATGCTAACCCTAATCCAATTTATGGATTTTTCAAGGCTATTTTCGATCGCAAAAAAAGAAGAATGCCTAACTATGTTCATACCGGAACTCCAATTTATTTTACAATTTATGATGGCGCACTCGAAAGGCATCATAATTTAGAAGAAGTTTACATGCTGGGAATATCTGTAGAACCTTTAGAGCCTAGAGATCCAAGAAATCCCTAGAGGCTAGATCCCCGACTTCTTCAAGAAGTCAGGGTTCTGTCCCCATAACCTTATAGAATACATGCCGAAAATTAACGTTAGTGATATCGATATAAACTACCAGATTCAAGGTAGTGGCGAACCATTACTGATGATAATGGGTTTGAGTTTCAGTCTCCGCGATTGGGGCAAAAAATTCACCGAACTACTCGCACAACACTATCAAATCATCCTCTTTGACAATCGCGATGCTGGACTCACAAGTCAATCCACTCGCCCCTATACGATCGCAGACATGGCAGACGATGCCGCAGGGTTATTAGCCGCATTAAACATTCCCAAAGCACATGTATTTGGTGTCAGCATGGGTGGTGCGATCGCTCAGCAATTTGCTCTAAAATATCCCGAAAAGCTAGACAAACTCATTCTCGGCTGTACGATGGCAGGTGGTAATTGCAGTCAGCTTGGAGATATCGGTGGCGTGATGAATGGCAATCTTTTAGATTTATTATTTACACCCACATTCATTCAAAACCATCAACAGGAGCTTACAGAATTCCTCACCGAAACGACCCCATTGCATAGTCGCGATGCAGCTTTGCAGCGTCAGCTTCAAGCCTTCGCTAGCCATGATACCTGCGATATTTTGGTTGATATTCAAGCCACCACACTCATTATCACTGGAGATAAGGATATTGCGATCCATCGATCGAATAGCGATGTCCTAGCTGCCAAAATTCCCAATGTCAAACTAGAAATTATTACAGATGCCGCTCATGGATTTTCATTTAGCCATCCAGACATCACCGCAGATCTGATTCATCTCTTTTTACAACAACCATCTAATCCAGGGAAAACTATTATGCAAGACCAATCTCCGTCAATTCTCAAAAAGTTTGGTGAATATGCCCAAACTTTTAATTTGTTAGAACCGACTAAAGTTGCAACATTTTTCCATTTACCTTCCATGCTGATGACTTCAGAACAAGTCGCAGTGATGAATAGTTTAGAGGATGTAATTAAAGTATTCACTATGATGATGGATGAACTAAGAGATAAAAATTTCAAAGAGAGCAGAATTATTGGCAACCTTCAAGTTACTCAACTCAGTGATAATCAAGGACAGGTGGTCGGAGTTGCTAAACGATTTAATGATAAAGATGAAGAAATAGAGCACTTTGGGTTCACTTATACCCTCCGCAAGATTCAAGTTGAAGATAAAGAGCGAGTCACTGATGAATGGAAAATTATTGCTGGCATACTTCACGAACCGGAATATATCTCTAAATGATACGATCGATGATCCTCCAACTGCTCCAGTGATAAAGCCTTAACCCTAATTTCCGCATCGATCGGTTCTCTGGTTAATTCTTGTTGAATCTCAAATAATTTGGCGATACACATCTGGATCTGTGCTCGGTATACGAGATCGAATCGAATCTACATCCTGTGTCTAGACTTGCGAATCCGATCGTCGACTCGATAATTTAATTTTGTTAGATTGGGATTTCGATCGAGTGAATCTAGACAGTAGCGCGAGATTCACGATCGATTCTCTTTCACAGACGCTGCGCCTACGGCAGGCTTTGCCAACGCCAACGAACCGATACACCGGATGTTTGATCGCTTTACCGCCTGCAAAAATATTTAGTCGCTTTTAGATAATTTTTCTTACTGACAACTCGATCGAGGTGGATGTAGAGTAATGCAATTGCTAAGTAATGGCATATTAGACCCCCTACAAAGGTAAAAACCCAATCTTTTTCAGTGCTGTTTTGGCATGAGTAAAATAACTGCAACTCAAAAAGCAGAGAAAACCTATGCTGAAGAAAGTAAATTGAGATCTACCCCATGCAGATCGAATCCAGCAAAGTCACGCTCCCCAGCAGCATAGCAATCTAACAATTCCTGAGCGCTCAATTTAAAACTTACGATCGCCTCTACTCTTTCATCTAATACCTATTAAATACTACCTAAACTCTCGATCGAGAAACACGAGCCTAATATTCGATCGACTTCAGCAAAGACGTTTCGATTCCAGGTATAGAGCGATACTTTTCAAATCCACTCTAGGCAGTTAGATTGAGATCGCCGCGCAGCTTTAGGCTATTGTTAATGATGATATCTAGCCACTAGCCACTAGTCACTAGCCACTGCCCATGACCACAGAACGACCCAAAATCATTGTCCTCGACGACGACCCTACGGGTTCGCAGACAGTTCATAGTTGCTTGCTCTTGACGCAGTGGGATGTAGAAACACTCAAGCTCGGGCTGACGGATGCCGTGCCGATCTTTTTCATCTTGACGAATACTCGCGCTCTGACACCTAACCAAGCAGCAGAGGTGACGCGGGAGGTTTGTCGCAATCTCAAGATTGCCGTCACCCAGACAGGGGTGACAAACTTTTTGGTAGTGAGTCGATCGGATTCTACCTTGCGGGGACACTACCCGATCGAGACTGATGTCATCGCTGCCGAATTGGGCGGTTTCGACGCGCATTTCCTGGTGCCGGCCTTTTTTGAAGGGGGTCGGATTACTCGCGATAGCGTCCATTATCTGGTGGTAGATGGGGTGGAGACACCAGTTCACAAAACAGAATTCGCTCGCGATTCGGTGTTTGGATTCAGTCATAGCTTCCTCCCGGATTATGTTGAGGAAAAAACCCACGGTGAAATTTCTGCCGATCGAGTGGTAAGATTTTTACTCGATGAAGTTCGCAATAGTAGTCTCGATCGGTTGATGCAACTAGAACGCAATCGCTGTTGTGTCGTCGATGGCGAATGTCAAGCGGATTTTGACAAGTTTGCTGCCGATATCCTCACAGCAGCGAGTCAAGGCAAAAAATTCTTGTTTCGCAGTGGTGCCAGCATCCTCACTTCTCTGGCGGATTTAGGCCCTCAACCTATCCCCGCGACAGAGATGTCCAAATACGTGCGCGATGGCCAGCCAGGGGCGATTATCGTCGGTTCTCACGTCCAAAAGACTACCGATCAACTCACTCAACTGCTGAAGACAGCAGGCATCGTCGGGGTGGAAATCGATGTTTCGCAATTAGTCGGGGAAGATGACCGACTGAGGGCGCAATTGTTGGCAACGACTATCGATCGGATCGATACTATCCATCAAGCTGGAGACACGCCCGCAATTTATACCAGTCGTCACGAACTCAGCTTCGACAGCATTCAAATTCGGTTGAAGTTTGGCGAAGCAGTTTCCGATCTCCTAATGGACATCATTCGCGCTCTGCCGAACGATATCGGCTTTTTGATTAGTAAAGGTGGGATCACTTCTAATGACACCCTCAGCAAAGGTTTAGCCCTGCGGACGGCGAGATTATTAGGACAAATTTTACCTGGTTGCTCGGCGATCGTCACACCGTCAGCAAATACCCAATTTCCCAATCTCCCTGTCGTGTTATTCCCCGGAAATGTCGGCGATGAGCATGCCCTAGCGACGGCTTATCTAAGGCTTGAAGGGAGAGCATAGGGGATCGGGAAAATAGCGACTGGAGAAGATGACGGTAAGGTATTATTGTTAAGTTAGACAGCACAGATATCGAACGGCTTGCTGTAGGCGATCGCCATCGGATAGTACGCAGCCTAAACAGAGCTGGGGGCAGCAGTGCCCACCTGGCGACAAGATCCAGATTAGTCAGCAACCAACAAATACTAATAATAATCAATAACTAACTAATAACAAATAATAAATAACATACTAATTCATAATTTTTATGACTGAAGGCGATCTCAAACCTGAATATAGACCTGGATTGGAAGGAGTGCCTGCTGCTAAGTCGAGCATCAGTTATGTTGGTATCCAAACAACCGAGCTTGGGGACAAAGAAGGTGTTTTAGAATACCGGAGTATTCCCGTCCAATTATTAGCCCAGCACAGTAGTTTTGTCGAAACTGCATTCCTCCTGATTTGGGGCAGATTGCCAACGCATACCGAACTCAGTGAGTTTACCAGCGATATTTATTCGCATCGGCGGATCAAGTATCGGATCAAAGACATGATGAAATGTTTTCCCGAAACCGGACATCCGATGGATGCATTGCAAGCATCAGCCGCTGCTTTGGGCTTATTTTACTCGCGGCATCAAGGATTGACTCCCGACTACGTGCGCCAAACTGTGATTAGATTGCTGGCGAAGATTCCGACGATGGTAGCGGCGTTCCAACTGATGCGCAAAGGGAACGATCCGGTGTTACCTCGTGACGATCTGGACTATGCTGCTAACTTCCTCTACATGTTGACGGAAAAGGAACCAGATCCGATCGTGGCGAAAGTTATGGATGTCTGTTTGATCCTCCATGCCGAGCATACGATGAATGCGTCTACTTTTTCGGCACGCGTTACTGCTTCGACGTTGACAGATCCCTATGCCGTTATTGCTTCGGCGGTAGGTACGCTGGCTGGGCCACTTCACGGTGGTGCGAATGAGGAAACGATCCTGATGTTGAAAAAGATCGGTTCTGTGGCAAACGTGCGCCCTTACGTAGAGCAATGTCTGGAGTTAGACCCCAAGTATAAGTTCATGGGTTTCGGGCATCGCGTTTACAAGGGTGTCAAAGATCCTCGGGCGATCGTGTTGCAAGATTTAGCCGAGCAACTATTTGCCAAATTTGGCTACGATCCTTACTATGATATCGCACTCGAACTAGAGAGCGTGCTAGAAGAATACCTCGGAACACGCGGAATTTATCCCAATGTGGATTACTATTCGGGGCTGGTCTACCGTAAAATGGGTATTCCTGCAGATTTATTTACGCCTGTGTTTGCGATCGCGCGAGTAGCTGGTTGGTTGGCTCATTGGAACGAACAACTCCAAGAAAATCGCATCTTCCGTCCGACGCAAATCTATACTGGCGGGCATCAGCAACCGTATACACACATTGGCGAGCGAGTTTAGCCACTCATCCGTGCGCTCTTACCTTAAACTAACTTCGATAAGGGGCACCTACGCAACAATATGTTATGCGTCTAATCCCTAATCCCTAATCTCTCTTTATGCTCGCGAATAATCCCGTTCTCACATCCACTCTCATCCTTACCCTACTCTTAGCAGTAGGGTTGTTTTTCTTCATCCGGGCTTCGACCAAAGAGCGGATCGAACAAATGGTGCTCGAAACTGGCGATGCTGAGGAAATATTATTACCAAGACTGCAACAGTATTTTACCGATCGAGCCTACAAAGTCACAGCAGTCGATCGAGATACCGAGATCGTTACTTTTGAAGGCTTAGTAAGTCCGAGTGTGTTTTTGGCATCGCTGCTGACGGGTTTGGCCGCGATTGGGGCTATGTGTCTGGCGCTGGTGTTATCGATGCTCTTTCCCGATATCGGCAACCTATTCCTGTTATTGCTAGTTGTGGCACCTATCGCTGGGTGGTTTTACTGGCAAGGCTCATCGCGGATCGAACAAATTCGCCTCAAAGTAGAAGCGCCGTCGGGTGAGGGTGCGCCGACGGCCATTAAAATTAGCGGTCATCGGGATGAGTTGGCAGTATTTCAAGAAACACTGCAATTATGTGTCCGCGACGAGATAAAATGAAAAAACACTCGAATACATCAGTATTCGAGTGCATCTCTATGTAAAATGTAGATTTTAGCCAGTAAATCGCTGAAATTAGTAGGTACTGCTGCCAACAGCCGCTAATTGACTTTCTGATTCTGGTTCTAAAGATCGCAGACTGGGAAACAGGAAATGGTTCTCTTCGACGTATTGTGCGCCGAATAGACCTTTCTCCGCCCAAAAATAGCGATCGGTTGTATGTTCGTTACGTTTCACTAGCAATAAGGCTGGTGGAGCGATGCCTTCAGACAAGATATATTTGCGCGCTGCCGTCACAGGTTTATCTTCGCCACTTTCGATGCTGAACTGGGGCACCTGCTCCAAAATTCTCCGACCTTCTTGCCGTCTCCGACTTTTCCGTTTGCGTCTTCTAGCCAACCGCCTTACCTCCTCTCTGGTGCAGACAGATGTAATGTCTGTTACAAAAGCCGTCGCCATTCTATCCGCTTCGTTTCAAAAACTCAACCCCTCTCTAAATACCCTCCTCATCCGCTCAAACCCAATAATATAAAGAAAAACTAAATTTTCACTGGGTATTTTGCCCCAGATAATTTTACATATTTTTAATATTCGCAATAAAATTTAATATAATCTTCAGAACCACTTTCATGACTGCACTCGATCTCGCCAATTGATGTCGATCGTGCCAGAATGAGTTAACAGTGGACTGTTTACCGTCTACTGGCGATCGTGAAATTGTCACTGCTCAACTGATGTCTACCGCTGCAAGTCCTGAATTCATAGATTTATGTCGCGCGCAGTTACGGCTGCTAGCCGAAGGTTTGGGTGCGAGCCGCAGCATTGTCTATCTGACAGAAGAACTAGAAGGGGGTGGCACGTCAAAATTATTACCAGCGATTGTCTACCCCGATACTGAGGTCACCCGCTCGAAGCCAACACCACAGATCGCTCCCCAGCCCATCGAGCTGATACCACAGCCTGCGGCCGAACCGATTCTCCTTAACGAGCAGCAGATCTCCACCCTAGCGCCCTCTACGCTGTCAGAGATGGATGAGCGCGATTTACACCCAGAAGAGCACAACAGTCGCATTCAGATTGTCTTACCCTTGGTTTATGATGGGACGATCGTCGGCTTGCTAATGACGACACGAGAAGCCCATCCTTGGAATACTGTAGAACGGGCAGAAATCCAACATATCGCTCAAACTCTGGCTTTGGCAGGGATTTTGGATCTACGCCGCCAGTGGATGGCAACCGAACTCCAACACCAGCAGCAACGGCAACTCCAGCAACGCGATTTATTGCATAATCTCCTCCATCAACTTCGCAATCCATTAACCGCGATTCGGACATTTGGCAAGCTCTTACTCAAGCGTCTCAATCCCGAAGATCGAGATCGATCGATCGCCAGTAGTATCGTCCGTGAAAGCGACAGATTGCAGGAACTATTACAACATTTAGAAATTGCGATCGATCTCAATCTAGTGACTGATGGAGAAGACGATGCCACTAGCTTCAAAAAACTGCCCGCTACCCCTACCCCAGAAGGATCGCGAAATGCTAATTTATTACTTCCCGATGCTGCTTTCCGGGTCGAATCTTGTCAATTAGCAGATGTTCTTAGTCCTCTAATTCTCTCGGCCGAAGCGATCTCCCAAGATCGAAATTTAAAATTTCACGCCCATATCCCGCCGAATTTACCATTAGTCCAAGCTCATCCAATCGCCTTACAAGAAGTATTGAGCAATTTAATCGACAATGCCTTGAAATACACTCCCGCTGGTGGCGATGTCGATGTCGATGTCGAACTGAGTGAAGTTCCCAATCGATCGCGCCGCAAACCTACACCAGCCACCATCCAAATTAGCGTCAGAGACACAGGGATGGGAATTCCGCCGCAGGATTTAGAACAGCTATTTACCCGCCACTATCGTGGCGTTCAGGCGCAGGGGAATATTGTGGGGACTGGATTGGGACTGGCGATCGCCAAGGAATTAGTGACGCATATGAATGGCAAAATCGAAGCGATCAGTCCACCACCTGGCAGCAAGCGAGGTACCGAATTTATTCTGTCGCTACCATTAGTCAAGAGTTAGCACATTCCCGTAAATATATATCCCGATCGATGAATGAAATCGCTAAATTCGGCTCGTCTTTGGCCGCTAATAGTTGACTGTTTTTGAGAAATACTGAAGGTCGAAGGGCAATAATTCAATTTATCTCAATACAAAAAATCACTGGCGATTGTTATTTAACAAATACTCATTTAGATAGATGAAAAGTAGGTGCGATCTTTTTTATAACTAATGTATAGAACAGTGTAATTAGTTACAAATAAACAGAAAATAATATGTCTCTCCACAAAATTAAAGATTTCGATCCCGATTACGCAGACCATTTTGACGAAGATGTCATCGGACTAGATTTGTACAGCGGCAATGAAAAAGTCGGTTCTGTAGACGATATTCTCGTTGACGAGAATGGGAGCTTTCGTTATTTTGTCATTCACACTGGAGCCTGGATTTTAGGCAAGAAAACACTCTTACCGATCGGTCGCGCGCGGGTCGCTACCAACGAGCGGCGGGTTTATGTAGACGGACTGAGCAAATCGCAAATCGAAAGCTTGCCAGAATACAACGAGCATAGCACTGTGGATTACGATCGCGAGGAACTGACTCGGCAAGCCTACCGTTCGCCGTCAACTGCTGGCGTAGCAGCTGGAGCCGGAATGGGTGCGATGACTGGCTCGATGGCCACAGACGTGCCGCCTCCAGGCATGACAGCAGTAGATACTACCACCACGACTCATGGTGTGCCACAGGATCTACCTGCAATCGCTCGTCGCGATGATTATAGCTACGATCGGGAGCCGGATTTATACGATCTCAATCATAGCGATCGTCAAACCCTCAAATTGTATGAAGAGCGCTTAATCGCTAATAAGACCCGTCAGAAAACAGGTGAAGTGTCGATCGGCAAACGTGTCGAAACTGAGACGACAAACGTATCTGTGCCGATCGAAAAAGAACGTGTCACGATCGAGCGCACCCCAGGCAACGGTCAAGCAGTCACGCCTGGTGAAGCTAATTTCCAAGCGGGCGAAGTCGCACGGATGGAGATTTACGAAGAAACGCCAGATATCCACAAAGAAGCCTTCGTTCGGGAAGAGGTCAGCATTCGTAAAGAAGTCGATCGCGAGACCGTAGAAGCCCATGAGGAACTGCGCCGTGAAGAGCTAGATGTCAATAAAGAAGGCCGGACGATCGACGAGCGGAACATTGCATAGCATTCTGAGGCTAGAGCAACATAACTCGACTCAACCGTGCCAATTTTTACCCGAGCAACCGATCGGCAGAGTGCTGCGCCGCTCTGTCCGATCCATCATTTAAAATCGCTTGCAGATCGGGATCGATAATGTGAAAAAATTTCCAAACATCGGCGGGTCGCTAGCCTATATCGTACTGATACTAACTCTAAGTACGATTCCTCAACTAGTTACCATCCCAACTTGGGCGCAAGCTGCGCCTACTAATCCTAACGCTCCAACCGACACTCCCATGCCCGTTCGGAACGACACGCCAAATAATAATGCTCTTTGGTGGCTGCTATTGATTCCTGCGGGCGGACTGTTATGGGCGCTGTCGAGATCGTCGCGGCGGCAATCCACTGTCGAGCCAACCATTCCCGCTCCAAGTATCCCCAGCAGTCCGGTAAATTCAGTCGACCCAGTACTTTTAGATGGGAGAGCGCCTCAGAGCCTACAGCTGGATGCAGTGACGGTAATGGGGAGGAGTCCCCAAGTGGTTTCCGATGTTGTGCCGATCGCGCCGATAGAGCAGCCACTTCTGGACGAGGGCGCAACTCAGCCTGCAAGCGGTGAAGGACGCACGATCGGCAGCAATGGTCGAGAGCGAGTTTCCGAAGTACCATTCGCTCCGGTAGAGTCACTACCCGTGGCCGACAGCACACCTCGGTTGGCGAGCGTGACAGAACGCACGCTAGTCAGCCAGAGCCATCAACAACTGCCAGAACTACGACTCGACCAGCGCCTGAGTAATGACCTGGCAGAGCGGCAGCCAGCTGCACAGGTTCGGTTGCTGGAAGAACGGCTAGTCGTCGATCTGCACAAACGCAAAGTCGGCGAGGTCATCGTCCGCAAGGAAATCGAGACTCGGATCGTCCAAGTCCCAATTCGCCGCGAGATCTTGATTGTGGAGCAGGTTAATCCAGAGTTCAAGCGACTGGCCGTTGTCGACCTGGGACAACTGCCTGACGATGCAGTAACAGCGAGCGCTGAAGGCCTCGAACTAGCGCCTACCGTTGCGGCAAGTTTCACTTCTCCCCACGCTGCAATCGAGTTTCTGAAGTCGATCTCCGATCGGTCGAACGATGGTTCGCACGAGTTGCAAATGAACATCGTGCTAAAAGATGCTGATGCCCAGGCATTCTATCGGGAATGGCTAAAACATCATGCGGCAACTAACGATGCGATTGGTGGTGGCTCCACCAGATTTGAGGACGATATTCGATCGATCGACTAGAGTTGCGCTCATATTCATTCACATTTTATTAGGAGTGATTTCCATGAATTTTTCTCGTCGCTTCCGGCAAAGTTTAGCCACGTTGCTGTTAATTTGCGTTTTAGTTTTTACAACTGCATGTGGTAGCAATACCGCGACTCGATCGCCCCAATCGAGCGCGCCCACCAAACTCGATCGCAGCATCGGTTACGGTCAACTATCGCGCGGTAACTCAGATGTCGGTCAAGACTTTGCAAACTGGGCAGTTGAAGCCAGTAAGGGCTTAATTAAAGATGCCTTTGTCCGCGATGATAACAAATTAGGTGCAGTCATCTCGCCACAGGTGCGCCCGACTGAAGTAAAAGATCTGGCCCAATCGTTGACTCAAGGCTTTCGGAAAAACTTCCCCGATCGCGATCTCACCGTGTTGATGTATGCGCCAGATAAGCAACTGATTTTGACAGCGAAATATGATACTCAGTCAAAGCAAGTTGAGTATAAAGCAGCGACCTAAAAACGGTTGGCGATCGAGTAAATTTTCCAATCAATTAATTTTAGTGAGGGATAACCGCAATGTCTAGCAGTGATGACTACAAACGCCAAGCTCTGAAAGATTTAGCAGGTGGCGACAAAGAGATCTTACCCGACGATTCGAGTACCGACTATCAAAACTTTGATGATTTTGCCCAACGTTCTTCGCGGGAGGAGCGGCACGGACTATTTAGTAAATCGTTGACTCCAGATCGGGTGCCGACGAGCCAAATGGAACCAGAACTCCAAAAAGCGATCGCTCAAATTAAACCTGACGAACGCGATGATGTCGCTCGCGACTTCTTTAGTCAGCTCAAAAAACGCGGATTGCACGATCGGGATTTAGAAAAACAATTGGGTTTGTCCAGTCACGATCCTAAACGAATGAGTGCCGATGATGTGAGTAAATTAGCGGCATTTACTTATCACAATCACCCCGATCTGTTCCATGAAGTCCTTGCAGATCGACCTGCTTTGGTTAATTTCCTCAGTAATCCAATGGTTGGAGCTGCTTTGGGCGCGATCGCTGCTAAGTGGATGGGCGGACATAAATAGATTCGATCGAGTTCGATAACAAAAAATGGGTTGGAGCCAAAAGGTTCCAACCCATTTTTGGCTATCAAATAATAGATTTAATGCTTGAATACTAACGAATGAATTCGCGCCTAAGCGATCGAAGTCCACCTGTCTCGCTCTAGCCGCGATTTTAATCGCCGAGCTATGATTAATTCAGACAGGAAAGCTACTAACAATTCCCATCTCGCTAATATGCCGATCGATCCCCTCAGCGATGCTAAAATTATCGACTCCTGGCACAAAAACGCTGCTCCCTGGATCGTAGCGATTCAGGAACATCAAATCGAAAGTCGCAACCTCGTAACCAATGGCGCGATCGTCGATGCTGTCGTTAGTTGTGGCGGTAGCAGAGTACTCGATATCGGCTGTGGAGAAGGTTGGCTGACGCGAGAATTAAGCTTGCAAGGAATGCAGGTATTAGGAGTAGATATCGTTCCCAAATTAATCGATCGAGCGCAGCTAAATGTTAGCGATGCTCGATTTAAAGTGCTTTCCTATGAAGAGATTGTGGCTGGTAAATTAGCCGAAAAATTTGATGTAGCGGTTGCTAATTTTTCCTTATTAGGTGATAAGTCGGTGACGAGTTTATTTCAATCGATGCGATCGATTCTCAATCCTCAAGGTAGATTTATCGTTCAAACAATGCATCCCGCGATCGCCTGTGGATCTCCACCTTATCTAGATGGCTGGCGATCGGGTTCTTGGGCTGGTTTCAGTCCCGATTTTACCGATCCAGCCCCTTGGTATTTTCGGACATTAACAACCTGGATAAATTTGTATATCTCAAATGGATTCAGCTTAGTAGAATTTCGCGAACCACTTCATCCATACACGGGTAAACCTGCATCGGCGATATTTATTGGTATATTACAGAACTAATCGGATTTGTCCGGATCTTGGGGCTAAAGCAATGAATATAGTTTTATAAACTGCTTGAAACTAGATTGAGAAGTTCGCAATGACTCGTAAAAATGACGTTAACAATCCTTCTAAGCGATATCAGAATCAGGCTAACTCTGAATATTTAGCATATCTCGATAACTTACAAGAATTTTCAGTTCAGCTTAGCTATATTTCCTCGCTGACATCTGTCGGCAAGTTATCGGTAGATGAATCCTACACACAAGTTAAGCAATTATGGAAAACATTATCGTTAAGTAGGCAACAGTTAGAATTTGGCTTACCACCAATCGATCCAACCGACTTCAACTAGCACCGATGTGCAAAATTTTTCCGCGTGCACTAACTCAACGCTCGAGCCAACAATGAAAGCCGTCAAATTACTTTGACGGCTTTGCCACATCTGATTCACATCCAATTTTTTACTCAGCAGTAGCGCGAACGCACCAGGATAGCAACATCGCGGTAATACCTAATTTACTTGCTTCCAATACCCAGTAAATCGAATGCATCCGATCCATTGCCGCCGGAATCGATTTGACTGTGGCAAAGATATCGAGATCTACACCTAAGCCACTCATGTAAGGAGTGAGGAAGAAAGTGTAGCTCAAGGCGATCGCGATTAGCATCACTGTACCTGCAAGCATTTCCCGTTTGGCGTAGACACCACGAGCGATCTTACTCAAAGCCCAAATACTACTCAGCGCCGCCGCCGCACAGACTAATTCTACCCGATTGAAAACCCAAAAAATACTATAACTAGCCGAAGCAAACCCACTGCTCTGCATCATCCCAGTCATCCACAACATCGGCATGACGAGGAGATCTAAAACCAAACTACCACTCAACCAAAAACCCAGACTACCAATAGCGATATTTTGCCATTGTTTGGAAGGGGTATTGGCTACGGAGAATCTATTGCTGTCTCCACCATTAAATGCCTGCGTCATGTTGTTTGCCTCTTACAGTAGATCCTCAACTATTCAGGATAACTTATGGGACTAATAAGTAGTACTAATTTTTGTGTCATTTGGGATTGCTATTTGGGGATAAATTAGTTAACCCAAGTTGCTACCCATAACCAAAGCGGTTAGAAACCGCTCCTCAGATTGCAAAGTCCGCCTTCGCGGACTTTGCACCATTAGCCACGATTTCAATCGTAGGCATTTCTAGGTAGCAACTTAGGTTAGTTAACCACTGCCTCCAGATATCGCTCTTCCATCAGATACGAAGCCCGATCGAATTTTACGACCCAATAATTACCCGGCTTGTGATCGGTAATCAGTCCCGTCTCGCCGACCGCAAGCAAGTTGGGTGGGCGCAACATGGGCATTGGCTCCGCTGTTTTGAGATAAGCAGGTAGTGCAACCAGCTTAATCGTGGTACCAATGTTAAATTCTTGAGACATAACTTATATTTAGTTGTTATTTATTATTTATTTTTGGTAATTTGCGCGAATAAATCGTGAGATCGATCGATGACTTCGCCATGAAAGACTTTGACGACATTAGCTGTCGCCGCCTGGAGTAACGGATCGATCTCCAGCTCATCTGGCTCTTCCACAGCCATACTTGCGATCCGCTCGCGATCGAATGATTCGGGCGGTGCGTCAAAGTTAGTTGGGGGTTCGAGTTCGCTGGAGGGCGTTACTGGCTGTGGTAAAGGACTTGGTGCGATCGACTGCGCTAGAATGCTGGAAATGCTAGTTGGCGGGGGGAACTGCAAAATATTACGGTCGATCTCCTCATCCTCATCTGCCGCTGGATCCGTCTCATCATCAGTCAGATACTCTACTGGTGCTAACATTGTTGGCGGTGTGATGCCAGGAGAGGGCGATGGTGGCATCGGACTGGGTTCTGGTGGATATGTTGGCGGCGTGGGGATCGGATCGGGCGGATAAGCTGGTGGTTGTGGGGGGAGGGGATTAGGTTCTGGTGGCTGTACTGGTGGCTCTGGCGGCAAGACTGGCGGATCGAGGGGCGGTGGAACTTCGGGGGGTGCGGGAATCTCTGGAGTTAGCGCAGCAGGCGATGGCGAAGATAATTTAGCGGGAGCGACGCTAGGCTGGGTTTGGAGTTTGCCGAGAACTTCCAATTTCACCACCAGCGGTCGTCCGAACATGTGACTGAATACTTTGGTCAGTTCGGGCACTTTCCCTGAGGCGATCGACTGCATGGTGGTAGATTTCATTGCTACTACTGCTTGCTGGTCGGTGACGCTAATTAGCTTCCCAAAGGGTTTAAATAAGTCACGACTTGCAGGTAAAAGCTGCTGTAAGACCTGTTCCCAGGTGCTATCGATCTCTACAGTGTCAATGGAATGTTTTGGGGCTGCTAGGGGTGTTAATGTGGGCATAGTACTAGGTACCTCAGCTGGAATATTAGTGGGTATTGCGGTTGGGTGAGCGGTCTGCTGTGGGGAGGGGGTGGAAGTCGTTGGCAAGCTTGCCCTAAGTGGCTGCTGCTGTGCTTGAGGCTCAGCGGTACTAACGCGATCGAGCAAGCCTAACAGAATAATTTCTAGCCAGAGTCGGGGTTGGGTCGTTTGTTTGACTTGGATTTCGCTATCTTTAAGGTGTTTTTGTCCAGCGAGAATCCAGCTAATTTGCCATGTCTGGGCGATTTTACTGAGTTCTGCCCACGTTTCGCTGGTGAGAGCGACTAAATCCGGACGCTTGGGGGCGGTTTTGGCAATGAGGAGATCCCGATAGCAACCAGCGAGATTTTGTAAGACGGTGAGGGGTTCTTTCCCGCGTTCGAGGATTTCGCGGGTGCGATCGAGTAAACTTTCGGGATCGTTACTGGCGATCGATTGTAAAATACCTAATAAGTCACGTTCGGGGACGGAACCGATCGCATCCCATACTCGATCGGGTGTAATCTCGCCGACGAGCAAACTCAAGCGATCTAATAAGCTTTCCGCATCGCGCAAACCACCTTGAGCGATTTGGGCGATCAGCGTGACCGATGCTGGGGGAATCTGAATTTGTTCGATTTGCGCGATATAAATCAGATGTTTTACCATGGCATCAACGGGAATGCGGCGATAGTCAAACCGTTGACAACGGGAAATAATCGTCGGTAAAACTCGTTGCGGATCGGTCGTCGCCAAGACGAAGACGACATGTGGCGGTGGCTCTTCGAGCGTTTTTAGCAGTGAGTTAAAAGCTGCGGTCGTGAGCATATGACACTCATCGATGATATAAACCTTATATCGACACTGCATGGGAGCATATCGAGCGCGCTCGATAATTTCTCGAATATTATCGACTCCAGTATTACTAGCTGCGTCGATTTCGATAATATCTAGAGCGGCACCTAAGGCGATCGAGTTACAGACTTCACACTGACCGCAAGGTTGAGCTGTCGGTACCGGACTCAGCATACAATTTAGAGACTTGGCTAAAATTCGGGCACTCGATGTTTTACCCGTTCCGCGCGGCCCCGTAAACAGGTAAGCTGGAGCAATCTTTTGGAGCCGGAGTGCATTAGTCAAAGTTGTGGCGATCGCCTCTTGCCCGACCAGATCGGCAAAAGTTTGCGGTCTATATTTATGATGTAGAGGTATATATGCCATCTGCGGGTTAAATAAATAGAGACATCAGCCTCAGAAAAATAGAGTGTCGAGGCGATCTACCTAGCACTACTCTCTAGGATACCCTAGATCGAATGTACCAAAATCGTGCATCAAAGGAATCAGTAAATGTTAAAAAAAATCTGGCAATCATTTATGAGGTGGGTTCGCAAAACGTTCGGCAAAGGGACTGTCAGATCGATAGATCGGCGCGTCGCCACTGTAGAATTACCGCCTCTCGATGATACCGATCGCGAGTACTTATTCATGCAGTTGCTTGAAGGTGTGGCTCATGGCTGGCAACAACCCCGTGCGGTCGGCTTTTTTAACAAAATTAGGCAACGCGTCCGTAAATCAGAATGGTTGGAGTGGCTCGATCGTTTTGGTACTAATTTAGTCAACGCCCCTGTACCCAATTATGAACTAGCCGGACGGATGGTGCAATTGGCTCAACTCGACTGCGGCGAAATTGGCGACCGCGCCGGAGAATATGGTGTGAAACTACTCGAACGTCAAGCAGAAGAAGCTTCAGCTGGCATGTTACCGATTATTGAATTCGGTGGTGCAGATGAAGAAAACCCGTTTGGCATGAGTTATGGTGGCTCGATCGACAATAGTGGCACAGATTGGGATGAAATCCCACCAGAACTCCTCGCCGAGCGCGACGATCCCTCCCAGTCAGAACTGCGATCTCAGCCCCCAGCCGAGCAAAATACCGAAACCCGAGAGATCACCTTAGAAGAATTTGCGGCAATGCTGCATCGAGATCCCAATCTGGTTGCTGAGTTAGCCGAACAATTTGGCATCGAGACTACCGACCCCCAAATAATTATCAATGCGGTGATCGCGCAAATGCAGCAGCAGGTGCAACCGATTAGTGGCGATCTCAACACCACACCTCACGAAACAACCGTCGTACCACCGTCACCCCAACCACCAGAAATCATCGAACATCAACCGACTGCTGCGACTCCCTCACCACCACCCCCACCACCGACACCCAAATTGGAGTATAAATCCGACGATCCGTGGAACAATAACCTGCCGCATACTAGCGAAGAAGCATTATCTGAGACAGCCACGTCTCCCGATCGAGGAGCTTAATCAGGTATGACCAGAATTAGTAAATTATATACAGATGGTGCTTGTTCGGGAAATCCCGGCCCTGGCGGTTGGGGGACGGTCGCCTATTTTGAGGATGGAAGCTGCCACGAACTCGGCGGTCGCGATGGCGCGACCACCAATAATCGGATGGAAATGCAAGCGGCGATTGCCGCGCTCAAATTTTTTGCGGACACTAATGGTACCCAACCCTGCGTCCTCTATACCGATAGCGAATATTTAATCAAAGGGATCACCCAATGGGTTAAAGGTTGGAAGAAAAAAGGGTGGAAAACTGCTGCTGGTAAACCCGTCCTCAATCAAGACCTCTGGGAAACACTCGATAATCTCGATCGGCAAGTTCGCGACCAAACTAAAGTTCCCGTGTCTTGGCAGCACGTCAGAGGGCACTCTGGGGATATTGGTAACGAACGGTGCGATACCATTGCCAGAGGCTTTTCTGGTGGAAAACCCCCACAATTGCGGCAACGCTCTACAATGGAGATGTCTAAAATTTCTCCCGCCGAACCGAACCCTACAGCACCTTCGGCACCTATTCCATCTCCCCCAGCGTTGCAGACTGCCACCATGTTAGAAGAACAGCTCATTCATCACGATAGTACCGAACACATCCCGCGTGAAGTTCGAGTCGCCGCTCTCCACCACCTGATCGATACCCTTCGCATCGCCGATGAAGTTGCCAAAAATGGTTATCTGATTACCAGTTCCGAACTAGCAGATTTGATGGATATCAATGCTAGCGCCGTTACCAGTCGTGGAGACAGATGGGCGTGGCGCAATTGGATCGTCTCTAGAGTCCGGCGCGAGGGCAACCAAATTCTCTGGCAATTAGAACGGGTTGATGGCGAATAGTTAGATAATGCCAAGATCCCCGACTTCTTTGGAGAAGTCGGGGATCTGTTGTTAATAGCGTAATTGCCGGCATTCAAGGTCATGAATAATCTTTTCCCTGTACAGATGGTTTGACTGTCATTAGCATGAAGCTTTATCTTGTCGATCGAAACCCAGACTTAGTTGCTGCTTGGCAAGAGCTTTTTGCTGGACTTAACAATGTTTTTATTTGTGAAGGGGATATACTCTCGATTGCTGAAGATACCATTGTTTCACCTGCAAATAGTTACGGATTTATGGATGGAGGCATAGATCGTTTGTATATCGATCTTTTTGGCTTAGATCTACAACAAAAATTGCAAGAGACGATCGGTTCTAGACCTGAAGGCTATTTGCCGATTGGTAGTGCCGAGCTAATCAAAACCAATCATAGCCGTATCCCTTATTTAATTGCTGCACCAACAATGATATCTCCAGAAGCAGTTCCTGCTCGTAACTGTTTCTATGCAACGATCGCCATCTTAAGCATTGCTTCGCGTCATCCATATATCAATAAGATATTTTGCCCAGGACTGGGTACGGGTATTGGTTGCGTTCCACCCCATCTCGCAGCACAAGAAATGGTAACGGCGTACCGTAAATGGTTATCTCGCTTAGTAGAACGATAAAGAATTGTGTATTTCCGCTAATTTGCTCGTGAGTATAAAATTTTTGCAAGTTTGCGGAATCGATCGATCTCCAGCTGTAGCTGTTAATAAGGCTCGATCTTTCCGCCTCAGGCAGATCCGAGCGGGTAGTCGCGACTCACACTCAAGTCCACTACCTATGACAGTTAAATTACCATGTTCGATCGATCTAATTCATTATCTCGCCTCGCGATCGTTTGTTCGACTATTGCATTTTTACTCGGCAGTTTGACTGGTTGCAACAATAGTTCTGGGATGCGAAGTTCCAGTTCTAATTCGACAACCTCTCGATCGCAATCACCATCCACAACAACGAATGTCAATGAAGAGTCTGCTAAATCAGATACGATCGCATCGCCAGTACCATTATTGGATGGATTGACTGGCTCTGTAGACAAACAGGCAAACCAAGAAAGCTATAAATCAGTTCCTGAAAATCAATTTTTTGCTGCTACTAGCCAACCATTATCGACATTCTCGATCGATGTCGATACGGCAAGTTATAGTAACATCCGACGGTATATTAATGACGGCCAATTACCGCCTAAAGATGCTGTCAGAATCGAGGAAATGGTCAATTATTTCCCCTATGATTATCCCCAACCGACAGGCGATAAACCATTTTCAATTAATACCGAAGTAGCCAATGCCCCGTGGAATCCCCAACATAAACTCGTGCAAATCGGACTACAGGGTAAAAAAGTCAGTGTAGAGAAATTACCCCCGAATAATTTAGTTTTCCTGATCGATGTCTCTGGTTCGATGAACGAACCCAACAAACTCCCACTGCTCAAATCTTCACTCAAGTTGTTGGTGAACGAACTCAGACCGACCGATCGAGTCTCGATGGTGGTATATGCTGGTAGTGCTGGCTTAGTTTTACCCTCTACTTCTGGTAAGGAAAAAAGTAAGATTATCGCCGCACTCGATAAATTGGAAGCAGGTGGTTCGACTGCTGGTGGTGAAGGCATCGTCCAAGCATATAAAGTCGCGCGTGAAAATTTCCTCAAGGATGGAAATAATCGGGTAATCTTAGCTACCGATGGCGATTTTAACGTCGGAGTTAGCAGCGACGAAGAGTTGGTCAAACTCATCGAAAAAGAACGTAAAAGTGGCGTATTTCTCTCAGTGCTGGGATTTGGGATGGGCAATCTCAAAGACTCCAAAATGGAACAGCTAGCCGATAAAGGTAATGGCAACTATGCCTATATCGATAGTATTAACGAGGCAAAAAAAGTCCTAGTTAAAGAAATGGGCGGCACGTTATTTACGATCGCCAAAGATGTCAAAATCCAAGTAGAATTCAATCCCAAACAAGTCCAAGGATATCGGCTGATCGGCTACGAAAATCGCGTCCTTGCCAACCGCGACTTCAAAGATGATAAAAAAGATGCTGGCGAACTCGGCGCGGGACATGCGGTTACAGCCCTGTATGAGGTGATTCCTGTCGGCGTAAAAACCGATCTCACATTTTCCAAGCCAACTGCTGCACCGGATGCGGCAGATAAAGATACCAAGCTCGCGGCAAATAGTCAGGAATTGCTACAGGTAAGGTTGCGGTATAAAGCACCAAAATTGGACACTTCCCAACTCATTACTAGTAGTGTAGTCGATCCTAATTTGACGATCGATAAAGCATCTGCCAATCTTAAGTTTGCATCTGCTGTAGCTGCTTTTGGGATGAATATTAGTAACTCGAAGTATAAAGGCAGTACTAACTTCAATACCATTGTCGAGTTAGCTACCCAATCTAAAGGTAGTGATTTAGATGGCTATCGAGCAGAGTTTATTCGCTTGGTGGAAAAGAGTAAACAAATTAAAAAATCTTAGGAACCTGAGTTCGGGAGAAGAAATGCCTGGAGACTGGAAGTCTCGGCTCACGATCGAAGTAAGCGCCTACGCGGACTAGTTAATCAGTCCGCGCAGGCGGACTTCGTAATGCTAGCCCCGATTTCAATCGGCGGTGGTGCTGGGACGAAGCTAATATCTTTATCCCGAACTCAGGTCAATCTAGTAGCGCTGAAAATCGACATAAATCGTACCTTTTATTGCCGCACTATAAATTGAGAAATTGGAGATAACTATGAACGAACTAAATCGCGATCGACTCGATTTAAGCCATCAAGGTTATCAGATCGATCGAGTATTGGGACAAAATGTTAATGGTGGTCGGGTAACATATTTAGCCACAGATTTAGATGTAGATCGATCGGTAGTTATCAAACAGTTTCAATTTGCGACGATCGGCAATCGCTGGAGCGACTACGATAGTTATCAACGTGAAGTCGAAATCCTGCAACAACTAGAACATCCGAACATTCCTAAATATCTTGCTTCGTGGGAGACACCCACCGGATTTTGTTTGGTACAAGAATACAAATCTGGTCGTACTCTAGCCAATTCTGGACGTGATTTTAGTCTAGAAACCGTCAAGCAAATCGCGATCGAGCTGTTAGAGATATTAATTTATTTACAGGCACAAAATCCCTCTATCATCCATCGCGATATCAAACCCGAAAACATCTTAATCGACGAACAGAATCGCGTTTATCTCATCGACTTTGGTTTCGCCCGAAATGCACATACCGAGCAAAATGCAAGTAGTACGATTAAAGGGACGCTGGGATTTATGCCAACCGAACAATTATTCAACCGTCCCTTAACTAAAGCAGCAGATTTGTATGGTATGGGTGTCACATTGGTTTGCTTATTAACCGGACGCAAATCCATGGAAATAAGTCAGCTCATCGATGCTAATTATCGGCTGGATCTGCGATCGCATTTAGGACATTTACCGCCGAGATTTCTCGATTGGTTGATTCAGATGACCGATCCCAATCCCGAACAGCGTTATCCCGATGCTCGAACTGCTTTAACAGCGCTGCAATCGCGCGACGATTCTCCAACTTTCCAACCGCTACCGCAAAAGCCTGCGATCGTGGTGGGTATACTAATAATGCTAGAATTACTTTTGTTTAGCAAACATCTGTTAACGGTTGTCAGACCAGCTACCTCAAATACGACGATCGCCCAATTACGTACGAATCGGGGTTGTCCTGGCTGTAATCTAGCTGGGATCGACCTGCGGGGGATGAATCTCCAAAGCTACGATTTTAGCGGTGCAAATCTTACTGGTGCGGATTTACGCAGTGCCGATTTGCGGGGTGCGAGTTTGCGCGGTGCCAATTTGACAAATGTGCTGAGTTATAATGCCAACTTCGCCAGCGCCGATGTCACTGATGCAACGATTTCTGACACGCTAGCACGGCAAATAAATCGGCGGTAGCGCTGCAATTAAAATTGCTGCTAGGGAAACTTAGTTCTCGATCGCTACAGATTGCCTTATTTTGTTATCGATTTCTACTGGGCTACTGCAATATTTTCAGATACTTGGTCGCCTTTTGGTAATATTGAGTGTTACCCTGTTGTTGAAATAGTCTGGCGGCTTGTTTCATGTCATTAATCGCACCAGCTCGATCGTTCAGCCTGAAATACTTCAGAAAACCGCGATCTTTGTAAGCCTCAGCAAAATTGGGGTTGAGTTGAATCGCCCGATCGTAATCAGCTAATGCGCCTTGGGTATCTTTGAGTTCGTCCTGCTTCAGAATACCGCGATTGTTGTAAGCCTCAGCAAAATTGGGATCGAGTTGAATCGCCCGATTGAAATCGGCTAATGCGCCTTGGGTGTCGTTTCGCCCAGATTTAGCAACACCACGGATCGAATAAAGTCTCGCTTTTTGAGAATCGATCGCGATCGCTCGATCCATGTCGTCTAACATTCCCCGATAGTCACCCTTACTTTCCTTTGATAGCGCACTAGCAATCAGATCGTCTAAAGGTTTTGGTTTCGCGGTTACTACCACAGGAGTATAGCCACCAATTCCTGCTGTGGTTGCCAACTTGACGAACGTATTGACCGTAATCCCCAGGTTGAAGCCAGTTTTCACCCGCACTTCATCATTCATGGTCTTTTCGAGCTTCGTATCCACATCCCCTTGTCCGTGGATGGCAATTACTTCACCCTTATCGTTCCATACGGGGCCACCACTGTGTCCTGGCAACGTATTGTTACTGTAAATCAGCGAATAACCCTTCCCCTGCTGCTTGGTACTACTATTACTAACCACATCGCCTTTGACAAAAGCAAAAATCGAATTGCTGATGGTAGACGAAAGTGGGTAGCCAGAGACATAGACAGTCTCACCTGCATCGACTGTATCGGAGTTAGCGATTAACTTGGCAACTGGGTAATTTTTGCTACTGGTAAAGGTGAAGACAGCAAGATCGACATTATTGGGAAAGGTTTTGACATTTGTAACCGGATATTTTGTATCGTCAGGTGTCGTTACTTGACAGCCACTTTTCTTCACCGCATGAGCCACAGTTAGTACGGTATAAGTACTACCTTCTTTGCGAAGAATCGCCCCACAACCAAAGCCACAGTCAGTAATCTGCACCGTTACCTGTTTGGCAATCTTCTGCACCTCAACTGGTGATAGAGCTACCGCCGCAGTTTGTACCAAAGGAATTGTCGCGGCTGCGCCAATTAGTCCGACCCACAGCGAGATTGTAGAAGACATGGATGTGTATTTATTTTGTGACAGTATCGATATTAATCCATTTCATTCCAATCTGTGCGCTTGCTACTCCTGTCATTGCGTAAAGACTATAAAATCTACCTCTATGTATAGCAATAGCCAAGATCTTTAGGACGTTTTTTGATTAGTCCGCGTAGGCGGACTTCGCATCATCAGCGGCGATTTCAATCGCTGTTGTCCTAATAACCTTGGCGGTGGCTATACCTCTGTCGTTCAATAACGTTCGATTAATTTAGGTGCGAATTTATTTGCCAGCCTTCTTGCGATCGCTATTAGGATTCTTGTACTATAACCTTACACCCGATCGATCTTCGCCCATGACACCCGAAATCCAAAACCGCGCCCAACAGCTCCGCCAGCAACTCCAAGCCGCCAGCTATGCTTACTACGTGCTGGACAATCCAGACATGGAAGATGCGGTGTACGATCGGTTGTATCGAGAATTGCAAGATTTAGAAACCACATATCCCGAACTAATTACCCCCGATAGTCCCACTCAACGCGTCGGCGAACGTCCCGCATCGGGATTCACCTCCGTCAAACACAATATTTCGCTATACAGCCTCGAAAACGCCTTTGACATGGCAGAATTTGATAAATGGGAAGCAGGTTGGCAACGCAATCTGGGGAGTAAAGAGAGTGCGCAATACGTGTGTGAATTGAAAATCGATGGTTCGGCGATTGCCCTGACATACGAAAATGGATTATTGGTGCGCGGTGCGACGCGAGGCGATGGAGATACTGGTGAAGAGATTACCCAAAATATTAAGACAATTCGATCGATCCCGCTCAAACTCGCGATCGACAATCCACCACCCAGCGTCGAAGTTCGGGGCGAGGCATTTTTACCGATAGCCGTCTTCGAGCAACTCAATCAAGAACGCCAACAAAAAGGCGAACAACTCCTCGCCAATCCCCGCAATGCTGCCGCTGGAGCCTTGCGCCAATTAGATCCCAAACTTGTCGCCCAGCGCAAATTAGACTTCTTTGCCTATACACTCCATCTCCCCGATGAGAGCAAACTCCACAAACATGGGGAATCGCTCGAATTACTCCAACAGATGGGCTTCAAAGTCAATCCCCACCGCGAATTGTGTGCTGATTTAGTAGCAGTGACAGCTTATTACGATCGCTGGAATACCGAACGGTTAAATCTAGCCTATATGACCGACGGCGTAGTCGTCAAAATTAACGATCTCGCCCTGCAACAGCAACTCGGCTTTACCAACAAATTTCCCCGCTGGGCGGTAGCTTTAAAATATGCCGCCGAGGAAGCACCGACGCGGGTATCAGACATTAGCGTTAACGTCGGACGGACGGGGGCAATTACACCCTTGGCGCACCTCGAACCAGTGCAATTGGCTGGAACTACCGTCCAGCGGGCTACGCTCCATAATGGCGATCGGATCGCCCAATTAGACCTCCGCATCGGCGATACTGTTATCGTCCGCAAAGCTGGTGAAATCATCCCCGAAGTCGTGCGCGTCCTGACCGAGTTGCGTCCGGCTGGCACTGTCGAATTCAAAATGCCCACGCAGTGTCCAGTGTGCGATTCGATCGTCATCAAACCTGCAAATGAAGCAGTTTTACGCTGTAATAATCCTAGCTGCGCGGCAATTCTCAAAGGCTCGATCGTGCATTGGGTGAGTCGGGATGCACTCGATATTAATGGTTTGGGTGAGAAATTAGTCGAGCAATTAGTCGATAGTAAATTCGTCAGTTCGGTGGCAGATTTATACGATCTGACTGTTACTAAATTGATGACTTTAGAACGGATGGGTGAGAAATCAGCGAAGAAAATTGTCGAAGCGATCGCTAGTTCTAAATCTCGTCCCTGGTCACGAGTTTTATATGGTTTAGGTATTCGCCAAATCGGGAATAACGGCTCTAATATCATTACCGAAAAATTTCCCTCAGTCAAGTTATTAGTCCGAGCCAGTGTGGAAGATCTCGAACAAATTCGCGATGTCGGCGGCGAAACCGCTCGCTCTGTTTATAATTGGTTTAAAGAAACACTGAATTTAGCTTTAGTCGATCGCTTACAAGCCGCTGGATTGCAGTTCGAGCGGGGAGTAGGCGCTGAGATCGATCGATCTGATGGCGTACTCGAAGGTAAAACCTTTGTGGTTACAGGCACTTTACCCACGCTCAAACGTGATGAAGCAAAGGAAATAATCGAGCGTAATGGTGGCAAAATGTCCGATTCGATTAGTGCGAAGACTGATTATTTAGTTGCAGGTGAAAAAGCTGGTTCTAAATTAGCAAAGGCTGAGAAACTAGGGGTGAAGATTATCTCAGAAGCAGAGTTACTAGCCGCGATCGGCTAAGTAAACCATCAATATGATACACGATCGATATTGACAATATAACTAGCGATTTGTCTATTCTTTATGGGTTAAATAAGATATGAGATTAGATTGTTATCTGTAAACTATCGAAATCATCTAGACATCGATATAGAGTGCTACAAATGGCGATTGCATTAACAAGTTAAAATATTAGGTACAGGGAGGTAATATAAGATGAGTGATGAATGGAATTTCTACTTTTGCAGTATCGAAGATAAGTTAGCTTCGATCTATGTCGATCTTGGTATTATGGACTTGACCCCAATAAAAGAGATTCCATTCATGACATATGTCCGACTGAAAATGAATTCACCGGATGATAATGGTATGTCTAGTCAAGAGGAACATGAGGCACTCAATCGCATCGAACAAGCTTTGGAGAAAACACTTGTCGTCGATTTATCCCATTATGTTGGTCGCTGTACGACAGATTCCTATCGAGATTTTTTCTTTTACGTCGCTCAACCAAAAAATTGGATACAATCTGTCAACAATCTCATGCAGACTTTTCCGGATTATCAATATACTCTAAACATTAGAGAAGAAAAGGACTGGTCAACTTATAGATCGTTCTTATATCCAGATAGAGCTGCACTACAGTCGATCGATAATCGTCGAATCTGCTTACTTCTGGAAGAGAATGGCGATCGCATGAATGAGGCTAGAGAGATCGAACACTGGGCTTATTTTACTGATAAGCATAGTCGTAGTGAATTTGTCAAAGAGGCGATTCAACTCGGTTTTTCACTTGGCTCGTTAGATGAATTGAATACAACAGGACAAAAGCAATATTCAGCTCGGATTTGTAGAGATGATATTCCTAGTTTTGCAAGTATTGACAACGTCACACTTCCTCTTTTTTATCTTGCAATTGAGAATAATGGTTATTACGATGGGTGGGGAACAGCAGTTATCAAATAAACCAACAATATACTGGTAGCCAGCCAGTAGGGAGGGCAATGCGGCAATGCCCTCCATCTAAATTTCAGGCATTTTACTAGCCATAAATACTTGTATTGCTTTATTCAACTCGATAGATTCGATACAGAAGTGCCAATGATATAATTAAATTATCAACACACAATGCCTAAGAGCAGTTAGAGACGAGATGACGATCGCTACTAGAACAGCATCGATCGAAGTTGCGATCGGGAAAGGAGATGTCCGCACGATCCAGCGAGGAAAAACCTGGGCGCAGTTTGAGTATCTGCAAAAGGGTTTCGAGGATACGCGAGGGGTGAAATTATTTTATTACGATGGGACGATCGAGATTCTCATGCCAGGTGCAGCCCACGAATTATTTAAAAAGATTATTGCTATTTTGATTGAAGTATTTTTACTAGATCGCAAAATTGAGTTTGAACCGACTGGATCGATGACTCAAAAGCGAGAAGGCAATGCGGCAGCTGAAGCAGATGAATCCTATGAGATTCAAGGAGCTAAACTTTGTATTGAAGTTAATTTCACCAGTGGCAATGAATCAAAATTGGATTGCTACCAGATGTTGGGTGTTGATGAAGTTTGGTTTTGGGAAGATGGTGTTTTAGCAGTTTACCACCTGCAATCTGAGGGATATCGACGAGTAAATCGCAGTCAGATTCCAGTACTCACAAACATCGATCTAGCAATAATGGCAGAATGTATTCTTGTTGGTGAAACTTCACGGATCGAAGCTGTCGAGAGATTTAGAGCTGGTCACCCAATCTAAATTACCCATCGATCGATAGAATAAAGATGTTGAGACACAAAAATTAGCTTTGACATAAAACATTAATTATCAGTAGTAAATATTTTACAGATGCCATCGATATCTAATAGATAATTTCGGACTATTTCTAGAGCGTATCGATCGGGTAACACCTGTTGGAATTTACTAAACCGATAATTGGGTAACTTCTCCAATAGATAAGCCTGAGTTGTTTTTGCCGCCCAAAATTCGGGCTGTTGAATTTCGCCGATCGCGGTGGCAAATGTTGCGGGAGTGAGGTGTTCGCCAGTAATACTAACTTGAAAATTATCGGCACGGACTTCCCATGCCCACAGATGTTCTAAGCCATATTTAATCGCACGGTTGACCTTACCACCTGCAAACGTCCACCATTGTACCCGCTTATTATCTTCCTCCCAGATAACTCTTTCTACTACCTGTTGACGGCGTTCGCTGCGACAGTTGGCGAGCATGAGTTTGGCATCGCGATCGAGATAGGGAATATCGTCATTCGATCGTAATAATGCGGCAATTTCCTGACAGACATCCCAATCGAGAAATTGCGGGATAAATCCGCCCCAAGTTGGTTTTCTGCCCTGCGGCGAGGGTAAGACGACGACCGATCGCTTATCATGATCGATGCGATCGGCAATCCACGCTCGCCCACCGAGGAGAAAACAGCTAATTTCGGGTGTCAATGTATCGACAAATTTCTGTTCTAAAGAACCGATCGATTGTTCTTC
Source organism: Chamaesiphon sp. (assembly GCA_965246715.1). Taxonomy (GTDB): domain Bacteria; phylum Cyanobacteriota; class Cyanobacteriia; order Cyanobacteriales; family Chamaesiphonaceae; genus Chamaesiphon. Next base: position 183,473 of record CBDFFH010000005.1, read on the forward strand.
TGGCGTGCAGACTTCATATTGCTGAGGGGAGGAAAACACGGCATATAGCGCCATGAAATTCTTCTTGCCAAAGGCACGTTCGGATTCTGCGCCGATCGATAATAATCCCCCAGTCAGATAGAGAAATTTAGTTTTCACCATATGGCGAATCAATCGATCGAATTCTTTCCGAGTAATTCCCTGAAAATCCATCACCTTTGATAATTGCTGCCAACAATCTTCTGGTGAAATCGCACCAAATTGCATCGTTAGCGCTAATAATTGCTGGACTAATACCGACCAATTGCGCTGACACACGGAGATCGATTCTACCCAACCCCGCCGCGCTAATTCGATTAAGGCGATCGATTGTAGTAACGCTGCCGAGTTATCGATCAGAAATGTCGTATTTGCCTTGCCACCACGCCGTCCCGTGCGCCCCAATCGTTGCAAAAAGGCGGAAACCGTATCGGGTGCATTTGCTTGCAACACGGCATCCAAATCGCCGACATCGATGCCCAATTCGAGGGTGGAAGTACAGACGATGCAATTATTCCGACCGTTAGCAAACCGTTCTTCCGCGATCGTCCGTTCTTCAACTGCTACCGAACTATGATGGATGAACACATCGATGCCGCGATCCTGCATTCGATCGGCAATTTCTTCAGACAGGGCACGACTCTGACAAAAGAGCAGACTTTTTTTCTGTTGGGCTAACATGCTCGCGCGATCGGCAATCTCAAATTTTGACTCGTGCATTAAGATCCGAATCTCGCGGGGGCTGGGATTGGGTGGCGGATCGATCTTCGATTTCGGGCGGTGGGATGTCCCCTGCAACCAATCAAGAATTGCGTCGGGATTGCCCACCGTGGCACTCAAACCCACCCTTTGGACATCATTGGCACCCACGGCAATTACGCGCTCTAAAACAGACATGAGATGCGCGCCGCGATCGCTCCCCGCAATGGCATGTACTTCATCAATGACGATCGCCCGGAGATCGCCAAAGATTTCTGCATGGGCGAAACTCGCGGACATCAACATCACTTCCAAGGATTCGGGAGTTGTCATCAACAGCGTCGCAGGTTGCTGGCGAAAGGCTTTTTTAGCAGCGGGTTTGACATCGCCATGCCACAGGAAGCGGCTCAAGCCGAGCATTTCGGTATACATGCCCAAGCGTTCGGCTTGATTGTTTAATAAAGCTTTAATCGGGGCGATGTAGATAATCCCGACTCCTTTGGGTTCTTTTTCCACCATCTGCGCCAGCAGGGGAAACATACTTGCTTCGGTTTTACCTCCAGCAGTGGGGGCGAGGATGACGGCATTGTGTCCGTCGAGCAGCGCGTGTCCGGCAAGTTCTTGCACCGGACGCAGGGATGTCCACCCCAATCGGGCGGTAATGGCAGCTTGTAATCGATCGGGAAATCGGGAAAAGGCAGAGTTCATCAAGTCAACTTGAGTAAGTGCTACACATTATTAAAGCTGATTTTGGATTTTGCGGCTTGCGCCCGTCGGGTTTCCCGACGCGAAAAGCGAGACAAGACAGGATTTTAGATTTTTCGGTTCGCTACCGCAAGATTTAGTAGGCGTTGCTAAATTAAGGGTTTTAGTGATTTCCTATTTGGTGAATCATACTATAGATCCAGCAACACCAAAAAATTAGTGAGATCGCCATTTACTGAAACGAACTCACCTGCTTCTAAACTCTGTAATGTTTCCTTATGCTATGCCTGTTAGTGATATAGATTTTTGGAGATCGACACATAAACGTAACTCAATCGCTCAGTTATGATGTGCTTTGTGAAACTTTATCGATTCTAAAATTATAGGTTTTTTGGCAATTTTTGATAAATCACCCAACAGACCGATCTTTTCAGATTTATGAACCAACATAGCAAATAAGATTACTAAAGCACACATTACAACAATTATTCCCACAAGATATATAGACATCATCTGGGGTTGTGCGAACATTGCCATTAGCGTGAATATGACCAGAATCAAGCTAATAATCATTAGAGTAGTCAGAATTCCTTGTAACGTCTTTGACAATAATCGCCAAAGCTTAATTCTTGTGGAGCAAGAAGGACAAGTAACATGAATAGTTGAAAAATATAGCTTGTTCATCTTTATAAACACTGAGACAAACATTGCGCCTGCAAAGGAGGTCAGTATCAATACCAATAATGAAGATGTTCTATCCAAATATTCAAACCGCCAAGATGCCTTAAAAGTATTTGACTGAAGAGTTTTTTGATTACAACATTCACAGATATCGCCAGCACCAGCAAATCTTTTTGTTACGTAATCTAGATAGTCTTGATAACAATCAGAACGACTCTTGTATGAAGGCAGAAAATCTGACAAAGATTTACTTTTCTCGAAGCGGCGATCGAATACTGACTTTTGTATTTGCATTGTTTTGTCTGATTAATAATTGTTGAAATTAGGAATGGCTTATTTACTAAACTTTTAAAATTAAGTGATAACTTAAAATACCCAATTATCGATCGACTTCCAACATCTATACACCACAAGTCATGAGGATGTGTTTGTTGCCGACCACCCGCTCCTCACTAAAATCTCTCGAACTGACACTTCCAGCAAAAATCTCAATGTAAGCAACAGAACGGATAAAGCCATATATTCTAATGCGATCGTCGATCGGAGTTCCGATCGATCGGATCGACGAGGAATATTCACGTTGGTAAGATGTAGCGGCAATTTGGGTAATCTAAGTGCTAGTAGAGATATAGCTTCAGATCTCCAACCCAGCCAACTTATCCTCACCCCGCATGACCCTTCAGCATAGTCCCAATACCCTTCCGCAGTGCCAAAATCTCCAAGCACAGGTAGATTCAGTCCTCAACCTGCTCAAACAAGAACCAACTCTTCGCGCGCAAGTAGACACTAGTGCAGTGCGTTCATCACTCAAAAAAGCGATCGCACCCACTTTTGAGATTGTTTTTGCTGGGGCGTTTAGTGCGGGTAAATCGATGCTAATTAATGCTCTCCTAGAACGAGAGTTGCTCTACAGTGCCGAAGGTCATGCTACGGGGACAGAATGCCAAATTGCTTATGCAGAGCCAGAACAGGAACGGGTAGTTCTAACCTTTTTGTCTGAAGCGGAAGTATTGAGCCAAGTACAATTACTAGGCAAGAAACTAGGCATAAATTTACAGGATCCGCAACAGGCTAACTTGATTTTACAAGAACAGGAATTGATGGATACGCTTCGCGATTCTTGTATGGCAATTATCCAACAAGAAGGGGGCGAAAGTAAGTCAGAACGAGCCAAACAAGCTTCAGCATTTAAACTGCTGATTCAAGGTTTTATCGATAATAAAAAATACATCGATAAAACAACCAATCGCACCCTATCGATGGAGCAATTTGATTTTAAAAACCTCCAAGAAGCAGCGAGTTATGCGCGGCGGGGTAGCAATAGCGCGGTACTACGACGGGTAGAGTATTATTGCCATCACCCCTTACTGAGAGATGGTAACGTCCTCGTCGATACTCCTGGCATCGATGCGCCAGTCAAACGGGATGCAGAACTTACCTATACCAAAATTGAAAATCCCGATACATCTGCGGTAGTCTGCGTACTGAAACCTGCTGCGGCTGGGGATATGAGTACCGAAGAAACCGAAATGCTCGAACGCATTCGTCAAAATCCTGGCGTTCGCGATCGCGTCTTCTATATCTTCAATCGTATCGATGAAACTTGGTACAATGCCCAATTGCGCCAGCGACTAGACAATCTCATTGGCGAACAATTCCGCGATTCCCACCGTGTCTACAAAACTAGCGGCTTGTTAGGGTTTTGGGGGAGTCAATTGCGCCAGACAAGTGCAAACGATCGATATGGACTAAATTCCTTTTTTGCGGCTAGCGTCACCCCAGATGGCGAACAGACACCCCAGTTTGTGAATGAGTTCAATCGCTATTGTTCGATCTCTGGCAAATTGCCTGGAGATCGATTTCGAGTCGATGTCCGCAGCTATGAATCAGCAACTGAAAACTACGTACGGATTCTCAATGAGCAGGGTAGTGGATTAGTCGAACAACTCATCAAAGATAGTGGCATCGAAGAATTTCGCACTGCTATTACCCGCTATCTGATGGAAGAAAAACGACCATTATTATTAGTAAATCTCGCAGACGATCTACAACCCATTTGTATCAATCTCCGCCGTACTTATCTAGAAAGCTGGCACTATCTCAAAGCTCAACCGCAAGATGTTAATGCTATTAAAGAGCAAGAAATTCAACTGCTCAGCAAGCAGCTCAAAGATGTCGGCGACGAGTATACCCAGCATATTCACGCGATCGTTAATGAAGTAGTTGCTAGCAATACTAATGTCGCTTTCGAGGCAGATTTTACTAAACTCAAAGCCAAAATGGTCAGCCGTCTGGATGAATTACTGACTACCTTCTCTGTCAGCCATGTTCACCAACAAGCCCAAGCCAGCCATCGCCGTAATTCCGTCGTCCCACTAATTGGAATTTTGAGTGAAGCCTTCTACTATTTAGCCAATGGTTTAGAAGAGGTTTTGGTTGCCGCAGTCGCCGAATTAGTTGCTAACTTCTTCCAACAATTAACTACTCAAATTCAGAAGCAAGAATATTATCGCAATCTGTATCGATTATTAGGTAACGATAGCGGTATCGAACAAAACCTCAAACAGTTAGAAGCGATCGTCTCTAGTGCATTAATTAATGCGGCGCGGGTAGAATGCGATCGATATGTCCGCGAACGTCCCGAATTTTTTACCGAAGGCACGTCTTCACTATTCCAACTCCGTCAAACCTTGCAACAAGCTTGCCGAGGTTACGATCACTACAATATGATCGAAGCTGAGCCAGCAATTCGCCAATTACTCAAGATTGATTTTGAAGAAAAAGTCCGCGATACCGTCATGCGATCGTTCCGCCAAGTTATCAATCAATCTCTCAATAATCAACTCTTACCTGGAGCTAATTATCAAGCCGAACAAATCCTCTCTCAATACGATCGCGCTCGTGAATATTTAGCAAAAGCACTTGAAAAAGAAGCCGAAGAAAAGATCCGCCAAAATCAACGTCAACTTGCGGAAGTGGAGCAGCGCATTGGAGTCTTTAACGAGGCTGTAGAGGGAATTAATAGCTGCTTGGAAGCAATGCAACTCGATCGGCATCGGCTGCCGACTTTGAATCAATCAGATTTGCTATTATTACCTGTTAACGATCCTATGGAATCTTCTGTAGAGTTAGTTGTGGCTGCTGATAGTAATTAATTGATAAGATGTTCGATCGATCTTTTGTTGTGAGGATCGATATGTACTATTCCAGATTGAACTGTGGGTTGGGTGGGTTAGATTGCAGATTTTTAGTAAAACCGATATCGATCGCATAAACCCACCCCTACAGATCTAAAAATATATTTTATATGATTGTAAAGCTAGATTCATGGGAATACTATTGATGTAGTAATTTAATGTTTTTAATCATGAGCTTTAATTTATCTGAAGTCATTCACATCATCAGCACCATTGACGATCTACTATCGATGAGTGAACATCCTTACACTATCAATACTTCAACTGGCTATGATATTGAAGAAGAGGAAGAAGTAGAATTTATCAAATTATCATTCCCACTTAAAAATGGTATGTCACATATCAAAATGTATGATTCTGTTGGGTCTATCGAATATAGTAATCAAAATGGAGATGCTCTAAAAAATATAGAATTTGATGATATGTCCGTCGTAGAATTAAATGGATCTTTTAAAAAAGCATTCAAGCAAATACGAGAATTCGATCGGCAGCATTCTTCTAGCCAAACAAAACGTGCAGAAACATCAATCGATCGAGCCTCATTCGGATTAGCTGAAATAAATTAATTGTATCTGTAGGGGCGGGTTTATGTAATTAATTCCGGTTGCACTAAAAATTCATGCCAAACCCGCCCGCCCTGTCAATCAAATAATAAACGTTCTATATTTACGTCTAATATATTTAACCAGTACTGAATTATGACCGATCGATCGAAACAAATAATTCCCGATTCTCAAGCTGTTGCTCGGTTCCTAGATAAAGACACTATAACAACTTTAGATTGTCATGCTACGTTGACAATTGAAGAATTACTAGAAAAGACTAAAAATTCAGTCTTACCAGAGCTTTCCCTTTCAAAAGTTAGCGCTATCTATGCAAAGGCTAGAAGCAATGGGGGGTACAGTGATAACGATTGCTTTAATGATTTAAAGAATGCTGTTAACAGGACTGATACAAATAAATTAACAATCATCAATAAATTAATAGAAGGTGCTATCTGTAATCTATTACAGCCTGATGGTAAAGGATGGCAAAAAGGAAAATTAAAACTATGCTTTCAATTTATACCTGAAGAAACTGAGATTATAGAAATTCAAGAAAAACGGTTAGGAACTAATTCTTCGCCACTAGATGAAATTCGACAGTTAGCAAACGAATTGACATCAATGGTATCGATCGAACAAAATTAGTGGGTTAGGGCGGGTTCGGACGTAAATTTTTAGTACGATCGAAATTAATCGCATAAACCCGCCCCTTGTATCTTAAAGAGAGGTAGGTAATCGATCGATATAGACAATGCTTAGAACAAACGTAGTTCAAAGAGATCGACACAAACCAAGGGAGTCAGAGGAATAAATCGATCGGCGTAAAGAAACCATAACAGTTTCAGAGCGCGATCGCCAGATGCGAGAAAGTGAGAGTGAGGACATCAGTAATCGGTGAAGCTGGCCCGCCCCTTAGACAACATTGTTAGTCTGCTGCGTAGATAAGCTCCCACAACTGATGACAGACACACCTAAAGCTGGACAGTATCTTAGGCAATCGATTTACCGAAAAGCCTGCAATCACAAGGTTAGTTAAACAGTCTGTCAAGTTCTTTGAGCATAGTTAGGAGTGGAGTAAGCAGTTAATGACAGTTAATTTTTTAGGGATAGACATCAGCAAAAAAGACTTTCATGTAGTACTAATCATGGGAGAGACGAGAACAAAATCCAAAAAATTCACCAACGATCTGCAAGGGTTTGAGAGTTTGCAGCAGTGGCTCAAACAAAAAGGGATCGACCAAATGCACGCCTGTCTGGAAGCGACCAGCATCTATGGAGACGCTTTAGCCGAATTCCTCTACTCAGCCAGCTTTGCCGTTAGTGTCGTCAATCCAGCCCGAATTCAAGGGTTTGCCAAGGGCGAACTATTACGGACGAAAACTGATTCAGTTGATGCAGCATTGATTGCCCGTTTTTGTGCAGCAATTAAACCAGAACTGTGGAAACCAACAGCCCCTGAAATCAAAGAACTACAAGCCCTGGTCCGGCGATTAGATTCTCTTCAGGAAATGGTCACAGCCGAACACAATCGCTTGGAAACAGCCACCACCAAAGTAGCTGAACTCACTCAATCTCATCTGACCTATCTCCAGGAACAGCAAGCCCTAATTAAACAATTAATTAGCGACCATTTCGACAAACATCCAGAGTTAAAACAACAGCGAGATCTGTTGGTCTCAATTCCTGGAATTGGCGCACAAACTGCGGCTGTCTTGTTGGCAGAAATCGGTCGGATCGAAGATTACCAGAATGCTCGTCAATTAGCTGCCCATGCGGGTTTAACTCCATCTGAGCGATCTAGTGGCACCAGCGTTCATGGCAAAACTCGGTTGTCTTGTACTGGTAATTCTCGACTCCGCAAAGCTCTTTATATGCCTGCGGTAGTCTCGATGCGTCATAATCCTCTGCTCAAAACTTTCAGCGAACGATTACTCGATCGTGGCAAGGCTAAAATGCAGGCGATTGGTGCCATCATGCGTAAATTAGTCCATTTGGCTTTTGGCATTTTAAAGTCTCAACAGCCCTTTGACCCTAATTATTCGCTCGCCACCCCTTGACATTCAAGACAGTATCTACAGATCTGTGAATAACATGTCAGAAAAATCTAAACGAATTAGCTTCCCCAAAGAAGTGCGGGAGTATGTATTCAACCGCGACAACCATCAGTGTCAAAGCTGCGGACAAACTACCAAATTATCGATCGACCACATTATACCGCTCGCTTCAGGCGGCAGCAACGATATCAGTAACCTGCAAACCTTGTGCGGCTCGTGCAATAGTCAGAAAAAACATTATTTCGATCCGAGATTCGATCGACGCTATAGTTAATCCCCAAAATTTGACAATTAAAATTAACGATCGAGTGAGACTAACAAAAGTTGAAGATTTGACGACCGCCCACTATCTATGTTCATCTGTTACCATCAATTGAACCCTGTCAAATCAGCCCTCACACTCCATGCAATCTTTACAGGAACTCCTCGATTTCGATCGCCTGCATGTTTGGCACCCTTATGCAGCCATACCCAATCTGTTACCAGTGTTTCCAGTAGAGTCAGCCCAGGGCGTACATATTCAGTTGATGGATGGTCGATCGCTCATTGATGGCATCTCTTCTTGGTGGACTTGTATTCATGGTTATAACCATCCCCGCCTAAATCAAGCTGCTCACGCCCAAATCGATCGGATGTCACATATCATGTTTGGTGGTTTGACTCATCAACCAGCTGTGGATTTGGCGCAAAAATTGATTGCGATTACGCCCAAGGAACTCCAGCAGGTCTTTTTTTGTGACTCTGGCTCAGTCGCTGTAGAGATAGCCATGAAAATGGCGGTGCAGTATTGGTACAATCGCGGTTTGCCTCAGAAGCAGCGTTTTCTCACCATTCGGCATGGCTATCATGGGGACACCTTTGCCGCAATGTCAGCCTGCGATCCGGTAAACGGGATGCACCATCTGTTTCGCAATATTTTGACCCAACAATATTTTGCTGAGGCACCGCAGATTGCGTTCGATCGAGATTGGCACGAGCGAGATATTGCTAGTTTTGAGGCTTTGATAGCAGATAGCCACGATCGAATCGCCGCAGCCATTTTTGAGCCTGTGGTGCAAAATGCTGGGGGGATGCGCTTTTATCATCCAGAATACGTGCGACAAGCCAAGGCATTATGTGAAAAGTACAATGTACTGCTGATTTTAGATGAGATTGCTACTGGTTTTGGTCGCACTGGCAAAATGTTTGCTTGCGAACATCCGATGGTATGTCCAGATATTCTGTGTGTCGGCAAGGCACTCACTGGGGGGTTCATGTCCCTAGCAGCCACGTTGACAACACAAGAGATTAGTGCGAGTTTTGCAGCGGGAGAAGCAGGTGTATTTATGCATGGACCAACGTTTATGGCGAATCCTCTAGCCTGTGCGGTGTCTTTAGCAAATTTGGTCTTGCTCGAAAGTTATGACTGGCAATCTACGATCGGAGCGATTGAAGCCCAGCTTAAAGCAGAGTTAGAACCTTGCCGCAGTTTAGCAGCAGTTAAGGATGTGCGGGTGTTAGGGGCAATCGGGGTAGTAGAGTTGCACGCTCCGGTGGATATGCACGCGATCCAGCCGCGCTTTGTAGAAGAGGGAATATGGTTGCGTCCATTTGGGCGACTGATTTATACGATGCCACCCTATATTATTCAACCCTCAGAACTAACAGCAATTACTAGTGCTATTTATAAAATCGTTGCTCAGATTTAGCCTGAGAGGTGAATTTGATTTAATGAGCATGTTTGGACTAGAGCTTGACTTTCAAGCTCTAGTCCAAATTTACAGAGCGGGTACATAGCAAAAATCTGCTCGATCGAATCAAACTAGACTCAACGAACAGATTGGTGATATTCAAAATTTCAGACTGGAAATTACGTGCGGAAGCGACGTTTGTTCTGTCTGTGTCTGGCAATCGCTTTGCGCTTGCGCTTTTCAATTGGGGTTTCAAAGTGTCGGTGTTTCCGCATATCTGGAAAAATCCCCGCTTTGGAGACTTCGCGCTTGAATCGGCGCAACACTGACTCAATGCCTTCACTTTCGCCGGGAATTACTTGAGACATCCTAACCTATCCACAAACTTACTTGAATTAATACTAAAGGGATGATTCCCTTCCACTTATCTATAATAAGCAAAAAAGGACAAACTGAGTGTCTGTCCTTACGACATTAGGGTTTTGAACTCGAAGGTTCGAGTCTAGTAACGACGACCGCCGCCACCGCCACCGCCACCGCCACCGCCGAACGAGCCTTTCTCTTCACGAGGTTTAGCTTTGTTCACTTTGAGATCGCGACCCATCCATTCAGCACCATCGAGAGCTTCGATAGCTGCAGATTCTTCTGCATCTGTTTCCATTTCGACAAAAGCGAAACCGCGTAAACGACCAGTTTCCCGATCGGTGGGAACTTGAACCCGTTTAACTTTACCGTACTCGGCAAAAGTCTGAGTCAGGTCGTCCTGAGTAACTTCATAAGATAAGTTGCCGACGTAAATTGACATGTGCTGTCTCCAGAATCCTGTAGGTGTAGAGAGTTAGATTCGGAGAAAAGCTTGTAAAAAGAACCATACAGCCGAAAATAATCTTCATACTAAGATGGTAGCACATAGATCGGCTGAATGGATCGTTCGCTAAAAAATCAGCGGAGTTTTTTACCGCGATCGGATCGATCGGCTGTGATGTGGCTCTGTATTTACGCGCCTTCGACAACAATAAATAAATGTTGATTATCTTTAAGATTTTGCCGAGGAATGTATTCAAATTAGCATAATTAATTCACTCGACATCCGATCGGTAGATGTATATTAATCAAACATCAACTCTTGGGAAAATCTGCGGCGAGGATCGATTGTCGGCCTTGTGTAGGATTGATGATTCTAGGGTGGAGTGCCGTTTACCAATCTGGATGAGTCAAACTCCGTGCTTGGTGATAGCAATTTTCGGCCTCTTCCCATTGTTGCAAGCTACTGTGAACGCGACCTTTATTGAACCAGTATTCGGGATTTTGGGGATCTAGTCCGGTAGCGTGCTCGAAACTGAACAGGGCGTTATCGAGCCGATTGAGTTCGAGCAAACAAATCCCCCGACTATTCCATGCTGGCGCACGATCGGGATCGAGCTTGAGGGTAGTCTCATAGCCGACCAAAGCGGTTTCAAAGTCGCGGCGCAGCAGGTAAATATTGCCGCGACGGTACCAGCCGAGGGCATATTCTGGAGCTAAGGTAATGACGCGATCGAGGCTGACAATGGCATCATCGAGTTTGTCGAGTGCTTGTTGGGCGATCGCTTGTTTGTACCAGGTCATCCCGTCATCATCATGGAGTTGGAGGCTGGTTTGATAGCATTGGAGCGCTTGGGAATATTGCTGGAGATTGAGATGGATCGTGCCTTGATTGTTCCAGCCATAAGGATCTTGCGGGGCAACTTCGGTAGCGCAGCGATAGCTGTAGAGCGCGCCCTCATAGTTACCCAATTGAAACAGGGCATTGCCGCGACTATTCCAGACGCGACCGATCGCGGGATCGAGGGTACCATCGTCGGATTTGGGCGATAACAATATCGCCCGATCGAAACTGGCGATCGCTGCTTCCCACTTGCCGAGTTCGAGGAGGGCATTGCCGCGTTGGTGATAGGCTTGGCTATCATCGGGATTGAGAATCGCGCAGTTGTCATAACACGCGATCGCATCTGCATATTTATTGAGGTTAAACAGGGCGATACCGCGATTGAACCAGACGAGCGGATCTTGGCTGTCGATCTCGATACTTTGCTCGTAGCAAGCGAGCGCTTCTTGCCAGCGTTCGAGCTGTTGGAGCGCGATGCCGCGACTATTCCAGGTATTGGCATCGTGCGGGTGAATTTCGAGACTGCGCTCGTGGGCGCTGGCGGCTTCGGCGTAGCGTTTGAGATGGAATAAGGCTTTACCCCGATTGTTCCAGCTGTGGTAAAACTGCGGTTGGAGCGCCAAGGCGCGATCGTAACTAACCAGCGCGTCTGCGTAGCGTTTGAGCGCGCCGAGCACGTTACCATGATTGTTCCAAATGGAATAGTCTTCGGCATTGAGTTGGAGCGCGCGAGCATAGCTCTCCAATGCTAATTCCAACTTGCCCGACTGAAACAGCATATTCCCCTGTTGATACCAAGCAGCAGTATAGCTAGAATCTAATTCCAGACAGCGTTGATAGTTCTCGAGCGCACCCACTGCGTCGCCACGAAACTTAAACAGGACTTGGCCGCGTTGGTACCAAGCTAAGGCAAATTTAGAGTCGGATGCGATCGCGCGATCGTAACTAGCGATTGCCTCTGCCCACCGCTCCAGAGTGCCTAGCAGATAACCGCGCTGATACCAAGTTTGGGCACGCTCTGGTTCTAGCTCTAAGGCCTTGCGATAGGCACTCAACGCCTCGATCGGTTCGCCCTGATGAAAATAGCTCTGACCCAATAAGTGCCAGCTTGCCGCCCGCTCTGCGTCGAGTCCGGTGGCTGTTTGCAGGCTGGTAACGGCGGTTTCATAGTCGCCGAGTTCGAGCGAGATCTGCCCGTGTTGTTCCCAAACTTCGGGATTATCGGGATTGAGGACTAGGGCTTGCGAACAAGTCTCCATTGCATTCGTCCATTCGCCCCGCGCCGCGTAAACGCGACCGCGATCGACCAGAATTGCCTGCCGATTTTCGGGTTCTAGAGTCAGCGCGCGTTCGTAGCAACTATTTGCCTCTTCCCACCGTTGCAAGGCGGCGAGGGCATAGCCTTTGGCATACCAAGCTTCATGCGTATTGGCATCGAGGTCGATCGCGGTGTTATAGCAGGCTAGCGCGGCTTCCCAGCGGGCTAATTTCGATAAAACCAGTCCGTGACTGTAGCTCAGGTCGTAGGTGACGGGAGTTAGACTAGCGACTCGCGCGTAGCACCGATCGGCTGCGGCCCATTCTGCCAATTGTTGCAAGGCTTTACCTTGACGATACCAAGCCCGATGGCGATCGGGTTGGAGATTGGTAACCTGTTCGTAAGCATAGACGGCATCGGGCAATTTTTCCAATTGCCAGAGCAGATTGCCCAATCCGTACCAAGTATCGGGATCTTGGGCTTGAAAGTCGATCGCTTGATAATATGCCGCTAGTGCGCCCTCGGTATCGCCAATGCGGGTCGATTCCTTACCCAAATTATGCCAAGCCGGATGATAGTCGGGTCGCACGACGATCGCTTGTCGATAACTTTTAATCGCCGCTTCCGGTTGCTCCAGATGTGCGAGCGTCAACCCCCGATCGTTCCAACTGTGGCAATCTTGCGGATCGATTTTTAACGCCCGATCGTAAGCTTGCAGCGCTTCGGGATATCGTTGGAGCTTGAGCAGGGTTTTACCCTGAAAGTACCAAGCCGTACTAGATGCAATATCGATTTTTAGTGCTTGTTGATAGCTATAGAGCGCTTCTTGCCAGCGTTCGAGGTGCGATAGTGCGTAGCCGCGCTGACACCAGCACTCGAAGCTATTGGACTCGATCGCTAGTGCGAGATCGTAGCTGACGACCGCTTCAGCGTAGCGCTGGAGTTTGAATAAGGCTTGACCTTTCCCCTGACTGGCCGCAAAGAAATTGGGCGCGATCGCTAGCGCCCGATCGTAGTTGGTAATCGCATATTCGTTGCGTCCCAACTCGAACAGGGCATTGCCGCGCTCGTACCAGGCTAAGTAGTAATTAGCATCGATCGCTAGCGCCCGATCGTAGCTCTCTAGCGCTGCGGTATATTCTTGCTGCAACCCTTGGACGACTCCATAGCCATGCCAGATCGCTGCATCTTTAGGATTGAGTGCCAATGCCCGCTCGAAACTCAATCTTGCCTCCGGATACTGCCCGAGGGCGACACAGACTTTGCCGCGATCGTCCCAAACTTCGTAATTGTCGGGTTGGATCGAGATCGCCCGATCGTAACAATTTAAGGCTTCATCGCAACGGCCTAATTCGACAAATGCCTTGCCCCGACTGTACCAAATATATGGGTCTTCTGACTGATAGCCAAGCGCTGTATCGTAGTTATCGATCGCTTCGGCATACTTACCCTGATGGGCTAGCGCCATGCCCCGATTGTACCAGGCGGCATGAAATTTGGGATTGAGCTTGATGGTATGCGTGTAGCTGCTAATGGCCTCGTCATAGCGACCGAGATGAAACAACACGAACCCGAGATTATTCCACGCCCGATCGTAATCCGGTCGCAACTTGAGCGTGCGATCGTAACTTTCTAGGGCCAGATCGTATTTACCGACATGAAACAGCGCCATCCCCTTGTTGTACCAAGCCTGATGGAATTGGGGCTGAATTTTGAGACAGCATTCGTAACTCTCGATCGCCAAATTGTAGCGCTGGAGTTGAAATTGAGCGACACCGAGATTATTCCACGCTGTATAAAAGTCTGGGGAGAGCCGTGTCGCTCGCTCGTAGCAATCGATCGCCGCATCGAATTTACCCAGTCGAAATAGGGTCTTGCCTTGATTGTTCCAGGCATCACTATGATTGGCTGCAAATTGGGTGGCTTTGCGATAGCAATCGAGCGCATGTTCGTAGCGCCCCAGTTGAAACAGTGCTTTGCCGCGCTCGTTCCACGTATCGGCATCTTTGGGCAAGAGATTGGTCGCTTGGGTATAACAGTTGAGTGCCTCGGTGGGACGTTCGAGTTGGAGCAGGATTTGACCCCGATTCATCCAGCCTTCGGCAAATTCCGGCGCTAATTTAGTGACAACGTCATATTTACTCAGTGCTGACTCTAATTCACCCAAGTGGAAGAGAATATTGCCACAATGATTCCAGGCTTGATAAAAGTCTGGTTGCAGTTCGGTAACTTTGGTATAAGCCGCTAGTGCCGCAGATCGATCGCCTAAGAAAAATAATACTTTGCCTTGGTTGAACCAGGCAGCTTGAAAATCTGGCGCGATCTCGATCGCCTGGCGATAGCATTGCAAGGCTTCTTGAAAACTTTTTTGCTCGAAGTGCGCCACACCCAAATTATTCCACGCCCGATCGAATTGCGGATCGAGTTGGGTGGCTTGTTGGTAGCAATGAATGGCTGGCTCGAGTTGGCCTAATTGAAATAATGCCAGTCCTTGATTGTTCCAGGCAAATTTGTCCTCAGGATCGATTTGCAAACTGCGCTCGTAACAAGCACAGGCTTCTTGGACGCGATCGGTTTGAAATAACAGCCACCCTTTTTGCGTCCAAGTTAACGAATCGGCTGGGGCGATTTCTAGTGCCCGATCGTAAGCAACTAGCGCTGATTCGTAATCTTGTAGCTCGAACAGCGCACGACCTTTTTGATACCAAGCAAAATGGTCTTGGGGATTGAGTTCGTTGGCGGAGCTTTCCTGAAGGGAAATCGCGCGATCGCAACTGGCGATCGTTTCGGGATACAGCCCTAATTGAAACAGTACCCAACCGCGATCTGCCCAAGCGCGAGCATCTTGTGGTTGGAGATCGATCGCCTGCTGATATGCCGCCAGCGCTTCCTCCAATCGCCCCAATCCGACTAAAATCCACCCTAAATTTGTCCACGCTTCCTGCTTGTGCGGCTGTAACTCGATCGTCTTGTTGTAGCAAGCCAAGGCAACATCGAGTTTCCCAGCATTTCGATACAAGTTGCCTTGCTCGTACCAAGCTGTTGGATCGTCTGTAGCAGAAGTAGTATTTAGCAATTCGGCATCCCTGAAAAAATCTTGTCTTCCGATTTCGGGTTCGGCAATAGTCAGTGCTAATGGTACAGCTGGTAAGGAAATTGGTTGCTCGGCTGAATTTTGGAGCAAGATCGCAGTCTGTCGCTCTTGACGATCGCGCATAGTGGCTTCAGCCGCTCTCACTGAAACCTGCTGTTCGATCGACGAGTCGCTACTTTTATTTTTGCTCCAAAATCTATTTAAGATCATTTTTTTTACAGATATTCAGAAATTTCGATGAGCGCAATTGAGTGACTTATGGAGATCTAGTTGTTTTAGCTAAAATCGTAAGCCAAATAAAATAGGTCGGATCGATCGATTTCGATGTCACTATTAGCTGGATAAATGTCTGCTTTGAGACAATGGTGCCAAGTGATATTACAGTCTAACTGGTCTGAACTCGATAGTGTGCCAATTTGACAACTCAATCGAACGGTATAAAAGGTATATATAACGATCGGTAGCAAGTCGAGCCTCCGGCCGAAATTAGCTCGCAGCTGAAGCTTAGAGAGATTATATTACACATATTATCGATCGCGAGCGGACTGAGCATTAAATCATACGAACCGCGCAATTTTACAAATCTGCCACCACTGGGGTAATCTCAATCGCCAACCAATTAGCCATCGATTTCCCAGGGTTGGTAGCGATCGGCATAATAGCTCAAAATATGCTGAAAATTAGTCAGATCTAATGCGGTCAGTCGATCGATTCCGTTAATTTCTAACCCACCTAATTGACTTTCTGTATAGCTAAAAGATCTCGCAGTTGGCACCAAATACTCGACGGTAATTCCCTCGATTTGTTGCAGGTGTGCCGCGACCTCACGATATACGGCTAGCGGGAGTTGATGGTTGTAGATTTTCATGAATTGTTGTTGGTGGCTGGTGGCTAGCCACTGTTCGCTAGCCACTAATATTTTGAGAGGAATATCATCGGAACGCACTTGCGCGTGAAACTTTATTTACTAGCCACTAGCCACTATTTCACTACTTAACCCAAGTTGCTACCTAGAAACGCCTACGATTGAAATCGTGGCTACTGTCACAAAGCCCGCCTTCGCGGACTAATAAACTAGTAGTCCGCGAAGGCGGACTTTGCGTCACGAGCAGCGGTTTCTAACCGCTGAGATTATAGGTAGCAACTTAGGTTACTTAACCAAAATCTTCGCCGCAGCAGCCACCCCAGCACCTGGAGTAAACTCAGTATGACCGAGTTCGATCAGAGTAGCTTCGATCGCGGCTACCGCAGTAAGGATATCCCGATCGCAGACAAACCCCAAATGACCGATCCGGAAGATTTTACCGCTGAGATCGTCTTGCCCCCCAGCCAGGACGATATCGAATTTCTTCTTCATCACGCTGCGAATTTTTTCGGCTTCGACTGTAGTGGGAGCGACTGAGGTAATCGCTGGACTGCCATAGCCTTCAGGGGCATAGAGCGGCAAACCGATCGCTGTCATTGCCGCACGAGTGGCGTGCATGTGTCGCTGATGACGAGCAAAGATATTTTCTAAGCCTTCGGCTCTCATCATCTTGAGTGCGGCTTGGAGGGCGACAATCAGGTTGACAGGTGGGGTGAAAGGCGTAGTATTTTTGGCAGCACTTTTGCTGTATTTACGTAAATCCAGGTAGTAGCGGGGTAGTTTAGCCGTTTTATAGGCTTCCCAAGCTTTGGGGCTGACGGTCACAAAACCCATCCCTGGCGGAATCATAAACCCTTTCTGAGAGCCAGAGCAAACGACATCTAGCCCCCAAGCATCGATCGGCACATTCACCGCACTGAGACTGGTAACAGCATCGACAATAATTAACGCGCCGTGTGCTTTAACGTGCTTGCTGATGGTTTCCAGGTCGTTGAGAACGCCAGTGGAAGTTTCGCTATGCGTGACGATGACTCCTTTGATTGCTTTGGCAGTATCGGCAGCTAATACAGCCTCGATCGCCGCAGGATCGAGCGGTTTTCCCCAAGGTGCGGTTACTTCCTGTACGTCGAGCGCGTATGCTTGGGCGACTTCTGCCCACCGCTCACCAAATTTACCATTGTGGGCGACTAAAACCCGATCGCCAGGACTGAAGAAGTTAATAATTCCGGCTTCTACCGCTCCTGTCCCAGAAACTGTCAGCATCAAAACATCATTTTCGGTTTGGTGCAACCACTTCAAATTAGCAGTTACATCTGCCATAATTTGACTGAACTCGCCGCTACGGTGCCCGATCGGATGCTTGGCTAGCGCTAACAATACATTCTCGGGTACTGGCGTAGGCCCAGGAATCATTAACATTAACTTATTTTCCATAATCTTTATCCCGTTTAAATAATAGTTAAATCTATTGGCAGAATTCACACTGCTGCCCGATCGATATCCAACCCAAGTTGCTACCCAGAAACGCCGACGATTGAAATCGTGGCTACCGTCACAAAGTCCGCCTTCGCGGACTAATAAACTAGTCCGCGAAGGCGGACTTTGCGGCACGAGCAGCGGTTTCTAACCGCTGAGATTATAGGTAGAGCAACATGGGTTACCTAGATCGATATGCAGAATGTCAATTTTAGCTCAAGATCGGATACGGGGGATAGGGGCGAGTCGATGCGACACCCGTGGTCTCAGCAGAATTACGTTAGGATAATTGCCATAGAGATCGATCGCGATCCACCATTAACGAGCTACTATTCACTATGACCTCCACCGCTGCGCAGACTAAAAACTCGACCTGGATGTGGCGTGGCTACGCGATTAATTACCGCTGCGAAGGGGACACTGGGACACCCGTATTGTTAATTCATGGCTTTGGCGCTTCTGTAGGACATTGGCGCAAAAATATTCCCGTACTGGCTCAAAGTTGTCGCTGCTATGCGATCGATCTGATCGGGTTTGGTGGCTCGGCAAAACCGACACCTGGTGCGGAGATTGCCTATACGTTTGAAACTTGGGGCGACTTAGTAGCTGATTTTTGTCAAGAAGTCATCGGGAGTCCGACGATTTTAGTCGGCAATTCGATCGGTTGTATCGTTGCCCTCCAAGCTGCGGTGACGCATCCAGAACTGGTTAAAAGTGTCGCATTACTCAATTGTTCGCTGCGGTTGTTGCACGATCGCAAGCGGGCGACGATGCCTTGGTATCGGCAATGGGGTACGCCAATTTTGCAAGGTATATTGGGGATTAAAGCGATCGGTAATTTCTTTTTTACGCAACTCGCCCAACCCAAAGTCGTTAAGAAAATTCTCCTCCAAGCTTATCATCGACCCGAAGCCGTCACGGATGAATTAATCGAGATTTTGATGGCTCCAGCTAAAGATCCCGGTGCGGCAGATGTATTTGTGGCATTTACTGCCTATTCCTGGGGGCCACTTCCTGAGGATTTATTACCCCAACTTGCTTGCCCCGCGATCGCGATTTGGGGTGCTGCCGATCCGTGGGAACCGATCGATCTCGGACGCGAATTGATGGCTGTATCTACAGTACGGGAATTTGTCGCGCTACCTGATATCGGGCACTGTCCTCAAGATGAAGCCCCGGAATTGGTAAATCCAGTCCTCCAAAAGTGGATCGCTACCTCGATTTAGTAATTAACGTCAGTTCGGGATAAGAATAGCCTCCCCCAGATCCGGGTTCCTCCGCACCAATAACTTAGAACCAAGCACTAGTCCAAGAATGGTCTAAAAGGGAAATCCTTAACCCGAGCTGACGTTAACTAGTCCGCGTAGGCGGACTTCGTATCGTTAGCCCCGATTTCAATCGGCGGCGTTACTGGAACGAAGCCAATATGACGTTAATTAGCAACAGCTTTTTATGACTCACACAGCCACTCTGACTTCATTTGATTATTTGCTAGCATTTCACTGATAACTACTTCGATGGTAGCTCGATCGAGTCGTTCGACAAATAAGTCTGGGGGTAGAACATATTTAGCTGGCGCATGCTCTACTCCCAGCTCATAAGGCCAAGGGTAACGCGCCAATAGGAGAAAATCAAAAGTCCACACATTTAGTGCATACCGCCGCCGATCTGGAAGTGTCACCGAAATATTACAAAAGTTCTCAGGAGGTCTATTTGCCTGTTGACTCGGATCGCCAAGTTCTATTTCCAACCACAGTTCAAATTTTGGGTTCATGTGTCACGAAACTACGATCGACGATCGGTAGATCGAGCAAATCTTAGATCGATCGCTCGACTAAAATAAGGATATCTCAATTTCCTTTTAGTTGGAGCGATTTTTACGATCGATAGCCTCGAAAGACACCTAGAGATCCAGGGTACCGAGTGGTAAATTTAGGAGGATATTAGATGAAACGATTGATTGTGTGTAGCGATGGTACGTGGCAAAAAATCACCAGTCCGTATCCAACTAATGTAGTAAAGATTACCCAAGCGATCGCATCCGATCCCGATAATTTAGTTTTCTATGGTGAAGGTATTGGCGTAGGTAATTTTATCGATCGGATTATGGGTGGTGCTTTTGGTTGGGGCATCGATAAAAATATTCAAGATGCCTACCGTTTTCTATGTTTGAATTATCGTCAAGGTGATGAAATTTATCTATTTGGGTTTAGTCGGGGAGCTTATACCATCCGCAGTTTAGTGGATTTGATTCGATCGGTTGGGATCCTCCCGCGTCAAGGCGTACGCAAGATTCCGCTCGCCTATAAAACCTATCAAGATGCCAAAGGTAAGTATGTCGATAAAGGTGAAGCGACTCGCGAAAGTATTAAGTTGCGAGAACTCGATGAAGTTGCCAGATTTCGACTGACGATCGCTAAAGAATTTGGTAGTGATTATCAAGAAATAGTGCCAATTACCTTATTAAGTTGTTGGGATACCGTCGGTTCGTTAGGTATTCCGCGGATACCCTGGTTGCCATTCGATCGCTTATTTAATAAAAAATATCAATTTCACAATACCAAACTCAGCAGTACGATCGCTCATGCGCTCCACGCTGTCGCCATTGACGAAAACCGCAAAGTATTTTTACAAACCCCGATGCAGCCAGCTCAACCAGGACAAGTAACGGAAGTTTGGTTCCCTGGCGGACATGGTTGTGTCGGTGGTGGTACGCAAGCCAATAGTCCACTGTCTAATGCCGCACTTTTATGGACGATCGAGTCAGTCGAAAATTTGGGTTTGGGTTTAAAATTCGATCGTAGTAAGATCGAAGATGGGATTGCGACAGATCCACTCGCTCCCTTTGCTAATGAATTAAAGTTTCCCTTTTCCGCAGGCATTAGGGTTATTCCATCAGGGGCAAGCTTTCATGCTAGTGTGTATCAGCGGTGGCAACTCGATCGCAGCTACCATCCTAAAAATCTCGCAAGTTATCAGGATGTACTAGATGGATCGATCGATAAGATTGCATAAACCGATCGAGCTAATTATCCGTAAGTTAGCGAATAATTAACCGTCGATAAAAACGTTACCATTAACAGTGGCTATGTGTAGCTGGCTTCGAGTCAACGGAATTGTCAAACAGGGTCATGGTGTCGCATCTGGCCGCTCGGGCGATCCGCGTTTCCCTAATGGGACGATCGCCATGCAGAAGCCTTTTTTCAAGGAAAGAGGACTAGATCTCGATCGCTATTTTCCTGGTACGATTAATGTCTCGATCGACCCTTACAAATACGCGATCGTTCGCGCTAAATATACATTTAGAGATGTCAAGTGGGCTTCAGCAGCACCAAGTGAGGATTTTTCATTTTTCGACTGTCGGCTGTTACTAAATAACGGTACAAAGCTAGCAGGATTAATTTACTATCCACATCCCGATACCAAACCAGAACACTTTCAAGATCCTGATATTCTTGAGATTATGACTGAGTTGATTCAAGGTTTAGAATATGGAGACAAGTTAATTGTCGAAATGGATGAGCTGCAGATCGACATTTCATGCATTAATATGGCTCTCGATCGACAAGTTAAGGATTGAATAGATCGATAACGATCGACATAGCCGATCGACTAATATTTAACCTGAGTTCGGGATAATAGAGCCTGAAGACTGAAGTCTCGGCTCATGATGCAAAGTCCGGTTGTTGCCGCGAGCGGCAAAAGCCTGCCTTCGCGGACTATTCTCTGAGTCCGCGAAGGCGGACTTTGCAACACTAGCACCGATTTGCGAAAAGTGCGGTCTTGGGGTTTCCCCAAGTAGAGCACCTTTTCAAGACACAATCGAGTGCGGTGTGAGAACGTAGCAAATATCTTTAACCCGAACTGATGTTATCTATCATTACTTACCTTCGCCTTACACACATAGCACCTTGGACATTTATCAACTCGCAGTCCGTCCCCTGTTATTCTCCGCACTCAAAGCCGATCCGGAAGTAGTCCACAAGCAGTCTTTAGCGTTATTACACGCGATCGATTCGACTCCTAAGTCTCCACTATCCAAACTCTTTAAAGCAAGCGTTCAGCAGTATTTTTGTCGGTCTGACGATCGATTGTCACAGTCATTATTCGGGCTAAATTTCCCCAATCCTGTCGGGTTGGCGGCTGGTTTCGATAAGGATGGAATCGCGGCGGGAATGTGGCAATATTTAGGCTTTGGCTTTGCCGAATTGGGGACGGTGACTTACCATGCGCAACCTGGAAATCCGCAGCCGAGATTGTTCCGACTCCCCCAAGATCGCGCGGCGTTAAATCGGATGGGATTTAATAATCTGGGCAGCGAGGCAATGGCGATAGCCCTCAATCAGCGTCAACGTAGCGATTTTGGCATTCCGATCGGGATTAATTTAGGTAAGTCCAAGATAACCCCATTAGAAGCTGCGGCGGCGGATTATTTAGGGAGTTTTCAACGGCTGCAAGATCTGGGTGACTACTTCGTTATCAATGTCAGTTCGCCAAATACACCGAACTTACGCGACTTACAGGCGATCGAACCGTTGCGGATAATTTTTGATACTTTACAACAGGAAAATCAATGTCGCAAACCAATTTTAGTCAAAATTGCGCCCGATCTGGCGTGGGAAGATATCGCCGCTGTCGTCGAACTATCTCAAGCTTATCAACTAGCTGGAATTATCGCCACGAATACCACGATCGATCGATCGCAATTAACCACTCAAATAATTGCCGCGACAGGTAAAAAAGTTACCGAAGAAGCCGGCGGCATCAGCGGCGCACCAGTGCGCGAAAAGTCTACCGCAGTCATCCGCTTTATCCATCAGCAGACGGGTGGTAAACTGCCGATTATCGGTGTCGGTGGGATCTTTACCGCTGAGGATGCGTGGGAGAAAATTACCGCAGGAGCGAGTCTGATTCAAGTTTACACGGGTTGGACTTATAATGGCCCGTGGATGGTCGATCGGATCTTAACTGGATTATCGGCAAAATTAGAATCGTGTGGTTTATTATCGATCTCCGCAGCCATTGGCAATGAATCGGTGTAGCTCCAGATAAATAAAAAGGGCTGGTAAATAATTATTTACCAGCCCTTCAAAGCTTAAACCCCGATTTCCCTTAATAATGGTGAATTTAAAATAAGACCAACATTACTAAAAAAGAATTATTAGATTCGGATGACTAGTTTGAAAAGATTTAAATTAGCGTCTCGAACCTATGTGTAAAATATAACTTTATCGATCTGGAGATGGCATCAGCCATTTGATGTAAGCCAGATCGTCAGCCAATTTACCGAAGTGAGAACTAGTTAGCTCCAATTGCATCGCGACGCTCGAAAATCGATCGATCGGCATCAAGATCGCTCTCCTAGCAATCGGCTTAACCCCATCTGATAGTGGATTTTCAGCAGTCAAAATTTGGCAAATCTCCGAGCGCTACATATTGGTAGAAAATGCCGATCGAGGCGAATTCACACTGAATGTCTCAATTTGCGGAATAATCGTATTACTACCGATCGATAAATGATATGAGTTTGTGGTTTAAACGGTTAATCGCAGCCATCTTTCTAGGCGGACAAGCGATCGTTCATATTCTTAAGGGTAGATTTAACTATCCGAATATTGTCGAGCAAATGGCGCTAGTGGGGCCTGAGTCGCTGTTAATCGCCCTTGTAACATCAACGACGATCGGGATGGTATTTACAATCCAGGTGGCACGAGAATTTATTAATATCGGTGCGGGACAAGTCGTTGGCGGAGTCCTCTCACTCGCACTCACTCGCGAACTCGCTCCCGTACTCACAGCAGTAGTATTAGCTGGGAGAGTCGGTTCTGCGTTTGCAGCAGAACTCGGTACGATGAAAGTCAGCGAACAAATCGATGCACTGTATATTCTCAAAACCGATCCTGTCGATTATTTAGTGATTCCGCGTTTGGTAGCTTGTTGTGTGATGTTGCCATTGCTGACGATTTTAGCGATCGTCACTGGAATGCTCGGTGGATTAATCATTGCAACTACGCTCTTTGGGATCTCGGGACGCGTATTTTTAGACTCGGCTCGCAATTTTTTAGATGCTTGGGATATCTGTAGCGCACCGATTAAGGCCGTTTGTTTCGGCGCGTTGATTGCGATTATCGGTTGTAGTTGGGGAATGACGACGACAGGTGGTGCAAAGGGGGTGGGTCAATCGACGACTACGGCTGTCGTGACATCGTTATTAGCGATTTTTGTCTCCAACTTTTTTCTGTCTTGGATTATGTTTCAAGGCTCTGGTAGTGCGGGATCTAAAGCTTTATAGGTAGGGGATAGTAGTTAACGTCGGTTCGGGATAAGAAGAGCCTAGAGACTTCAATCGAGGGCGGTACTCGAACGAAGCAAATATCCTTAACCCGAACTGATGCTAGTTTAGTAGTCGAGCAAGAGATCGATCGAGTTATTTGCCTGACTTTGATAACTGCCACCGAAGAGGTTGTAGTGATTGAGGATATGGTAAAGGTTGTATAAATGCTTGCGACGCTCGTAGCCTGGAGCTAATGGATATACCGACGAGTAACCATGGTAAAAAGCCGCCGGAAAGCCCCCAAATAGCTCCGTCATCGCCAAGTCTACCTCTCGATCGCCCCAATAGGTAGCAGGGTCGAAGATGACGGGTTCTGTGGCTGTAAAACTGGCATTCCCACCCCACAGATCGCCATGTACTAAAGATGGTTGTGGGTAACGCTCGGCTAAAATAGCAGGAATCGCCGCCAGTAATCGATCGGCTTGCGGAAAATGACCGCCCTTGCGCTGGGCGAGTTGGAGCTGATAACCGATCCGATGGTTTTTAAAAAAAGTCGTCCAATCGGTTTCCCAAGTATTAATTTGGGGAGTCGATCCGATCGTGTTATTTACATGCCAGCCAAACTTAGGAGTACTGCTAATCCGATAATCGTGCATTGCTGCGAGATTGCGTCCCAGTTGTATCCAGTCTTTGGGATTTGCTCGACTCGTTAAATCCAGACATTCTAAAACTAAATAACTATTACTCGCTGTAATCCCCCAACAAATCGGAACGGGGACTTTAATCGTTGCGGTCACCGCTAGCTCCTGTAATCCCTTGGCTTCAGCCACAAACATGTCGATGAGAGTTGGCTGATTGAGTTTGATAAAATAGCGATGTTGGCCATCGTCACTAATAACATATGTCTGATTGATACAGCCACCACCGACAGATTTGCGATCGAGATTCTCGAATGTTTTCCCTATAGCTTGACCGAGTTGACTTGCAATTTTACTCCACATCTGATGCTCTTCCCCTTGCAGTACGTTCTCAATTTTAAGTAACTGGCGGGAGGATGGATGTTAGATCGATCGAGATATTTGGAAATGCTAATGGCGAATATCTATTCGGTTCGGATAAAATGAGTCGATCTGTATAGCCTGTCGCAGTCGGGTTACGGAAGATATTTAACTGACGATTTTTGAGATCTACCACCCAGTATTCCATAATTCCAGCATGGGCATAGAATTTATCTTTAACCTCACAATCCTGCTTGAGCGTCGAGTCTGCTACCTCTACTACTAAATATATATCTTCAGGATAAGGGTGATGCTCGGTATAATCGAGGACCGTTCCTTTCACAATAGCTAAATCTGGTTCTGGTTCGGAGAAATTATCTAATTGAATCGGATCTTGAGTCCGAATCAAATCACTAGGGGAGCATCCCACTTTTTATTTAGCGATCGCAAATTAACCCGTTGAGGTAGGCGCAGCGATGCGCTAATACTTGAGGAACATTTTCAGATTTCCACTGCGCTCCAGAAATTTTAGTCCGGCGATCGATCTGTTTAATTGTAGACTCAATGGAACCAGAACCAATAGAGCAGATTTGTTCGGCTTGAAAATAATAATAATTAATTATCCGATGACGATGTTTCTCTAAATAAGCACAAAAGTTTTCAGCTTGCTTGAGATTACAATCACCAAACAACTTAATCGTCTCATCAACTTTTCCGTACCAGAGTAATTCTCTGGCTGCAAATAATCTTTGGTTGGAACCGCCAATTTTATGGAGATTTTCCATCAAATGAAACCAGTCGAGAATTTCTCTTCTTTCACCAATAGGTACAAATTCCTTGATGATATTCCATACCCCGTCATGGCCATCACCTAAGCAAGTAACAACTGGAGCTAATTCTTGACTATTTACCCAATTAACGATCGTCTCATTTTCTTGAAATGATGATGCAATTTTTTGCTGTTGATGTAGTACTGTTGCTTTGTATCCTTTCCAGCTACACACCTCTCCCTTTGGGGTTCTCACTCGAATATTCCCCCCATCTACACTCAATTCTGCCACGGGTGTCTCAGCTTGAGGCAATTCAAATTCTTGTCTGTGAATTAACCTCTGTTGGGCACTTTTTGATATCTCCACTCCAGTTAAATATTTGACTTCCTCTGTTGTCCTTTCGTAAGAAATTGATGCACTTATACGCAAGCAACAAGCTTCCAAATACGGACTGATTTGGGTATGACTTTTGATATTTAGCTTGGCTGCCTGTTTGCTTGTGATTGCTAATTCTCCAATTATGCTTTGGATCTGTCTTTTATATCCTCCAGTTTCGACTGTGACATTTTCGATAAAAAAATTCCGACGGATGGCATCACATACTCTTGCATTCTCGCTCTCACCGCTTCTTCGATTTTTCCTAAGCTTGTTAGTTCTTCTTTTGGTGTATTTTTATACAATATTTTGGCAATAGCTTTTGTGTGTCGATCGAGTTCTTTTTGCTCTTCTGGACTCATTACACTACCTTAGTTTACTTGACCCCATTATCTCAAGATTATGCTCCCTCTGCTGCTATTTTCACCAGATTTCTCGATCGCCATACTAGTACATACGCTTTATCTACATAAAACTCACTAACCCCTTACCATCAGCATCTTTACATCCATCCTCACACTTGAGAAAATAGCCCTTCTTCACTTTCTTTGTAGGTACTTTAGACATGGGTTTGCTACAAGTCGGACATTTAGAGCGCGATTTCTCCAGTTCCTTACCCTGGAACGATCCATAATCCTGCTCCGGTAGATTCTTAGTAGCCCTACTTAATGCTGGCGCAAAATAGCTTCGGTTCCACTCAATTAGGTAACTTTGCCATTCCTGCTGACCCTTGGAGATTGCATCGAGTTGAGTTTCCATCCCAGCCGTGAATTCCGATTGAATCAGCTCCGGTAAAGCTTGCATCAGAAAATCATCCACTTGCAAACCCACAGTCGTCGGTTGCACTTTGCTCTTGACTAACTCGACATAATTACGCTGCTTGAGCGTGGCAATCGTCGGCGCGTAAGTCGAAGGACGACCGATGCCCTTACGTTCCATCAATTGAACGAGTTTTGGCTCGGAGTATCGCGGTGGTGGCTGGGTCTGTTTCTGCTCGTGACTGACATTTGCTGCGGTAAGTGGTTGTTTTGGTTGCAAGCTGGGTAGGACAGCATCACCGCTAATGTCCTTCCAATACTTGGCATAGCCCGCAAATTCGAGCATTTGACCTCTAGCTTGCCATTGGATCTCGCCAGATTGGGTAACGATCGTGGTTTTACGAATCTGTGCGGGTTTACATTGAGAGGCGATCGATCTCATCCAAATCATCACGTACAGGGCGAATTCATCCTCTGAAAGCTGCTGTTTGAGTTCGCTTGATGCTTTGGTGATATCCGTCGGTCTGACCGCTTCATGGGCTTCTTGAGCGTCTTTAGCACTGCGCTGTTTAGAAACTTTTGTCGGTACATTATCTTTGTCATGGGACATCAGCCATTCCCGTGCCGCTTTACAGAAATCCTGACTGAGTTCGACTGAATCAGTCCGCATATAGGTAATCAGTCCAGCTTCATAGAGCTTCTGAGCGACTGACATCGTATGTTCGGGGCTGAACTTCAGCCGCGCTCCTGCGGCTTGTTGGAGCGAGGAAGTGATAAATGGGGCAGGTGGCTTTTTAGGGGCGAGTTTACCTTCGATCGATTTAACTTGATGGGGATGAGATTTGCCGATCTCGACTAACCTTTCGGCTTCAGCTTGACTCAGTACCCGCGTCGATTCGGCGACTTTTTCGATTGCTCCGGCATCGTCGTTAGTTTCCTCGTCTGGGGCTGGTGAAATAGCTTGAGCTGTACCGTTGTAGAAGGCACGGAAACCTTCGGCATAGTCTACAAATACCGACCAGTAATCTTGAGGTATGAAGGCTTGAATTTCTCGCTCTCGTTGACAGACTAAATGGAGAGTTGCAGATTGCACCCGCCCGACGCTTTTCGCACCGTTATTGAGTCGCCAGATTAGGGGCGATCCTTTGTAACCTACGAGCTTATCCAAACAATCCCGACACCTACCTGCTTCTACTAGAGCCATGTCTAGGGAGCGGGGAGAAGCAATTGCTTTCCTAACAGCGGACTCGGTAATTTCCTGATAGACAACCCGCTGAGGCTGTTTGAGCTTCAACACCTGGGCAATGTGCCAGCCAATTACTTCACCTTCCCGATCGGGATCTGAGGCGATGAATACTTTGTCGGCTCGTTCGGCTGCGGAAATTAGTCCGGCGATCGTCTGTTTAGCGCGATCGTCGCGGGGAATGTAGCGACAGTCGATCGTATTTGAACCCAATTCAAACCCTAACGCACCATCTCCATCATTGGCGAGTTGGCGAATATGTCCGATCGATGCCTTTACATCCCAGTCGGAGCCGAGGATACTCCTCAGCTTTTTGATTTTGCCAGCAGATTCAACAATCAGCAGATTTCGCATAAATTTAGGTGAACTGAGATTTGGCTAGACGATTACCTACGGTAGGCTTCGCCAACGAGTGAAGATCGTTCGATCCACAATAATATAATTATTGCTAATAAATAAGGGCAAGTGCTTACCACTTACAGAACCAAAAAAGGTCGATCGCCAATCTCAATATAGGAAAAACTAGGCATTAACTTCTCGATTAGGAACGAAAGTACAGAGAATTCCTTCTCTATCCTTAAAAAAGTCAGTTTCAGATATCCGATCTAATAAAGTATTTTCACTGAAATCGGCATCGATTACCCTTCCATCTTCAAATACGATAAATTGTCCACCGTATCGATTGATTAATTCGGGAAGATGAACGTTGAAGGATTTTTCTTGTTCTTTGAGATAATCATAAGCATCCT
Organism: Chamaesiphon sp.; assembly: GCA_965246715.1. GTDB lineage: Bacteria > Cyanobacteriota > Cyanobacteriia > Cyanobacteriales > Chamaesiphonaceae > Chamaesiphon. Next base: position 212,550 of record CBDFFH010000005.1, read on the forward strand.
GACTCCAAAATAAGTCTCGGACGGTATAGGTGAAAGGATTGCCATCTCGATCGACAGCATGAATGATATCTTCCGCCTGAGTGTCTTCTAAATCTGATTTTAAATCTTCTACATTTTCAGAGCTTTGGGCTGTGCTCAGTTTTGTGGTGTGACAAACTCGTTCGCCATTAGCAGCAATTTCATTCCGTTGTTGCTCGATTGGTTGTTGGAGTTGTTCGAGTAGACTATCCCGATCTTCAAGGGGAAGACTCGCGTTGGCGCAGCCTAGCCTCTGGCTAATCGCTTGAACGATTTCTCTATAATTCGTCATGTTGCAATACCTCCAAAGACCGCTCTGGATTAATTTTTAGCTCCTTTGATGATACTACCTCCTATCCTCTCGTAGGATCGAACAGTTGTTTAGGGCTGATACTGACAGTCTAAATTTACCGATGGCAATCGACCTCTAGGATCTTCGCGATCGCCGATAAACATTGCACTTAGTTTGTTACTTAGTAACATATCTAGAACGTTAAGTAATAAACCTAATCTAGGATTAACCAGAAATGAGGTATTAAATTTAATTGCAAAGTCTAATACAAGTAATGGACTAAGCGATCGCTCCCCCGATCCGATGGATGAATGATTCCATACTTATGCTCATCATATTGCAATATCCATCGGGACAGAGATACTAACTAAATTTGCCACCGGAGTATATATATCAACGTCAACTCCTGGAACTCTAATTGATACAATCAATGAATAATGAGAAACTTCGTTGTATCGTTCCAGATATTTCTTTTCTTTCCACCATCCACCCACTGGGTAAACTGCGATCGCATCCTTACTCGCTAATTCAATTGCGGCTGACCAAGATGATGGCGTTCCGCAATCGTTAGAACCAACGTTACTGGTAACTGCCATACAGAACACTCGGCGGCGATGAGGGGCTTGGATCTCCGGTAAAAATACTCCTTGTTCTGTGATTGCACCGTAAAGTTCAGGATCGTTTTCCCCAATAGTTGGAAGTATTTTGACTGACTCAATGCGGTGTAACAGTTTTACAGGTTCATCTGTTGCTAGATTGTCTAACATGTAGTCAGCATATAAAGCTATTCCCGCCATCGCAGTCCCATGACCCCGCCGATAAGGACTGTCATTAGTACCCCAGGATGGCTCAACAGTGTGCATATCATCTGAAGCCAAACCTAGTGCCAGCAGTGGATGAGTTCGTGTTGCACCGCTATCTAGCAAACTGATTGCTACTGCGTGTTTCCCTGGTTCAATCAGTCGCCTTGCTAAATCTTCAACCCAGTCAAGTTGCTCTCTCGATCCCATCTCCAGAAATATTGATGGGATGTCCTTGGCAATGCGTAGTTCCGCTACCGCATCAGAGTTTGCGATAATTCTCGCCATTGCTTCAATGTTAGACATTACTAGAACAATCTCACGCTCTGGGAAAGTAATGGCATGGTGCTTCGTCCGAATGTTTAGAAATTGAACAACCTGGTCAAAGACACTGCGTCGATCTTTCCGCAGCCAGACCTCCCACCAAACATCTAGTCCATTTGCTGGAAATAGAGATGGATCGTCTGTAAATAACGATGTGACTTTTCCAACGTGAACTGATTCTATCCGTGATACCAGTCTCTCATTTTTTGGTTTTCCGCTTTTTTTATCATTTTCATTGCGATACTTTCGTACTTTATTCAAGAAGTAGTCAGCAGCGATCTCTGGGACAAAAACAGTAGCTGAAACCATACCCTCTTGCTCAGGGATCTTTTTGACAGCGACAAGCTCAATGTTCTTTCTACGATCTCCTAGCTGCTGAAAAGCGTTAGCTTTATCAGCTAAAATTTGAAATTCCAGGTAAAAGCCAGGTATTCCAGCCGCAATATCTGGTTGGCGAGAGTCTAACTGTTTACGAGCATCCTGAATTGCTAACCCAATGGTCTGTTCTAGAAATTGAGCGTGTTCTATCCTATTTCGTTCGGGTGGTGGGGGCGATTTACCACCACCTCGACCAGTATAGTTCTCGCTTTTGCCATTATCAGGTAGATAGATATGAGGAAATTTGCGTGACCGATCGGACATACTCTACGCTTTTGTCAGTTGTTGGAAATTAACACCTTGCCGCTCCAAGATAGCGGAAATTAGTGTTTTCTCAACGATCTTTTCTGTATTTGATAGCACGGCTTTCTTGGCTGCTTCATCCGCAGCGCGAGCAATCTCCGCTAAACTCAATCCTTGGGCAGCTTTCAGTACTTTTGACCAATCACGCCATTGGGGATCGAAGATCGAGAGCCGTGTTTCGAGAAGGCGATGAATCATTTCTGCTGTTGGCAGGGTATATTCAATTACGTCATCAAATCTTCGGAACAGAGCTTCATCGAGTAGGTTGGGGTGATTGGTTGCCGCAACAATCAAACTCTCACTCTCATCATTCTCGATGAATAGTAAAAAAGAATTCAGGACACGCCGAATTTCGCCTGTATCGTTGGTGCTGTTACGCTGTGTGCCGATCGCGTCAAACTCATCAAAAAAGTAGACACCTCGCGTCAGTGACATGGCATCAAAAATTAACTTGAGGCGGCTGGCAGTTTCTCCCATAAACTTACCGATGAGGCTGCTATACATTGCGGTTAGAAGCGGCAGATGCAGTTCTCCAGCCAAGGCTGATGCCGTCATTGTTTTGCCAGAACCAGGGGGGCCTACCAGTAAGATTTTACGACGCGGAGATAAGTTATAGGATTGAAGGCGATTCCGCTGTGTTTGTTCTGTCAGAATGCGCTCTAGTCGCAACTCTAGATCGGGCGATAGCACCATGTCCGAGAGTCTTATATCTGGATAGCGAGCGGACAGCAGGCTAGATAATTCGCCTTTGGGTTGAACTATCGCAACTGGGCTGGTTTTGCGCTCGATCGCGGAGCCACGTTCTTTAGCTTGTTCGATTAATGCTCGAATTTCTTGAGCGAGTTTCCCATGCCCTTGTCTGGCTTCATTCGCAGCAATTTGAAGGGCAGCAGAATGAAACTGCTGCTCTTCACCTTCTACATAACTTTTTAGAAGTGCCACGATCTGGCGAGCGTTAGCCATGACCTTACTGCCCTCGATTCGGAGCTGTTTATTTTTATTAAGTACTTTGATTCAGTTTACTTTGTTTAACAGACCTTTTGTACTGTCAAAAGACGTTACTTTACACAACCCGTCAGGAATGCAACGCCGATTGGCATGAAGTCTCAGTCAACTCAGTGTTTTAGCCTGAATTTAGGCTGAAATAGTCTCTTAGTAAGGATTTGAGGAAATACTCAACTGGTTGCGATCGAAATGATAGTTGGATACGCAACAATGTGTTGAGAGATTCATTGCTCTACCTGCTGACAACTTTCAGTAGGAAACAATAAATATGTTCCAGGTCGGATCGCCCATGCTGCATTCTCCCGCCACCAGTTTGCTGCCGCTGGTGAATGTGTCGCGAGGATCTCAATGGATCGAGCGGCTTCGACTGTATAACCTTGCTCTTTTTTGGTTCTGCCAGCAAGATGGGCAAAGAACGATCCGAACCCTTTTTTTGGTCGTGACAGAACGCCGACTGTATCTACATCATGTACTCCAGGAACGGCAAGTGGCAAAACAAGTCCGACCCAATCGGCTCTAACGCTTTCGGGTGCGTCCCCTGGAGGAGTGCTGATGATGCGGATGTACATAACGATCGGTAATATTACTGCTCATACTTATATTTCCCCGCGATCGGAAAGTATGTAACTCTTGCAAAGATTCGATCGGAGTTAACAGCCCTGTATCACCTCAAACTAGGCGGTATCTTGGCGCGAATCTAGTTCTTGATTCAACATCCGCTCGTTGGCGTAGCCGCGCCGAGAGGTAATCGTCACATCAAAGGCGCGTTGAAATTCTAGGTCTGAGGTTGTAGCGCATTGAAGAGAGCGATAATCTCGTCTAAGGGGTCTTGCTGGCTCTCCTGGCAGTGACAACCGCGTGGGCTAGTTCTGGGGTGCGAGTTCGGATGCGGTGGAATCTAGGTCAATCGAGTGGTTGAGTCTGACTCGCTCTAAACTGTAGGTGGAGAGGTCGATACTATTGAGGAGTTGGTCATATTTTGACGAATTGTTTAGCTTTAATTTTGAAGTCTATCTTGCCTGCTTCGGCTAATTCTAACTCGGTGGTAAATCTCTGGGCGGCGATATTCATAATCGGGCTGAGTTCGTGGGCAGCGTGACGATAACTTGACAAACCAGTCATAACAGGCTAAAAGTAGTACAAGCCCATAAAATAGCCCACGTAGTTATTTTTAATGGCTGTAAGCTTTGCATTATAAGGCTTGTGACTCTATTTGCACTACTTTGGGGTAGTAGGGGTCGGAGGTTCAAATCCTCTCGTTCCGATTTGACTGAAACATACGGCACGGCAAGGCTTTTAGGAAACAAACCATTTCTTAACAGCCGTTTTTTCGTGTCTATGCACTCAAAATAATGTGCTGTTTTGCGTGGTTTGGCTGGTCGATCGCCCACCATTTCACCCACTGTTTTTATGCACATTGAAAAACGCGGCAATAGCCTCCTCATCAGGTTTTCGCACGATGGCAAGCCCTATAGCTTCAGTTTACCCAAACACAATAATCCGGTGGGGATGTCTGCCGCCAAGATGAAGATGGCACAGATCGAGAAAGACATCAACTACGGGAACTTTGATACTACTCTACTCAGATACAAACCTCGCAAGCTTGGGAACGATCCCACAGCGATTAGCGCAGTCGAACTATTTGAGAAATATATTCCCCACCATCAACAAGAGCGGGGGCTAACTCACGGATCGGGGCTAAGACTTAAAGCGATCCTGTCCAAACTCGATCGGTTACTTGGTGATAAACCTGCCGAGAAAGTGACTGAGCCTGTAGCAAAGGATATGGTCGCTAAATGGTTGGAATCGGCATCGAGCAAGACAGTCAAATCATATCTGTACTATTTAAAAGCTTGCTGGGATTGGGCAGAGGGCAAGTACCACGTTGCAGAATATAATCCCTGGGAGTGTTGTTTAACCACTGCGATTACCAGGGGTCACAAAGCCCCAAATCGGCAACAGAAGAAACCCTTCACTATTGCCGAACTCCAGGCGATTATCTCAGCGTTCGCGACCAATCCATATTACTCTCACTACACTGAGTTCATCATCTTTCTCGCCTCTACTGCTTGCAGATTTGGGGAAGTTGCAGGGTTGCGATGGCAGCATCTAGGTTCGGACTACACTACCGTATGGATCGGGGAATCCATCTCTCGCGGCCATCAAAACCAAAAGGGCACCAAAACGGGAAAGCATCGCACTATCCAGTTACCGCCGAATGTGAGAGCGATGTTGGTATCCAGATTCAATCGACTATCGCCACAGCCGGACGATCTGGTATTTCCCAGTCCCAAAGGTTTGCCCATCAATGACCATACGTTCAGAAGAAGAGCATGGAAAACATGCCTTTGTGCCGATCCCGCAACCCTTGACAATTGGCGAAGATTTTGCGGTTGTTCCGTTAGATGTGATGCCCATTTTAACCGATCGGATTCGGACGATGGCCGATCGCATCCAGCCCTTTGTACTAGAACCATCGATCCATTTAGTGGAGCAATTAAACTTATCACCAAACGATCGCGCTGATTTAGATAATAATTTTTTTGGGTAAGCGATGAAAAAGTTAAGGATCTTACCAAGGCTCAATTGGTTGAGCGATCGGTTTGCCAAAAATCTGGGCGTAAATAACGCTCGGAAGGAGCAAGTATATTTAGATATCGCCGAGTCAGTCAGCCTCACTGATACCAGCTATTGGATTCAGGTGCTATTTTCGGCGGGGATTGCTACGCTCGGTTTAGTGTTGAATAGTCCAGCGGTAATCATCGGTGCGATGCTAATTTCGCCCCTGATGGGCAGCATTTTGGCAAATGGACTTGCCCTAGCCACGGGCGACATTATCTTAGCTCTGAGGGCAATTTTGAACTTGCTCTTGAGTTGCGGATTGGCGATCGCCTTTGCCATGTTATTGGTGCTAGCTCTGCCATTTAAGGAAATGACATCGGAAATTATCGCCCGGACTCAACCCAACTTACTAGATCTAGTCATTGCGCTATTTTCTGGGGCAGTGGGGGCGGTGGCTATTTGTAAAGAGCCAAAAGGGATAGCCACCTCGATTCCAGGTGTATCGATCGCCGTGGCACTGATGCCACCATTATGTGTCGTTGGCTATGGGCTGGGCATGGCGATAACTGTCAATTCGGCTAATGGACTGGGGGTAGCCCGTGGCGGCGGATTGTTATTTTTAACTAACTTAGTCGCGATTACCTTTATGGCGATGGTGGTGTTTTTGGCTTTGCACATCGATCCCGATCCAGTGCTAGCCAAAGTGCGAAGCTGGCGAGAAAGCGATCCTGAAAGTATGCGGCTCCAGTCGCTTGTCGATAAATTGCCTGCCTCCGAGCGAGTGAAGAAAATTGGTGGTTTACCGAGTCGCATAATATTAATCGTGATGACGATCTTACTGGTTTCGTTACCTTTAAATCAGTCTTATAATCAGCTTCGCAGTGAAGTCGAGCGCAAACAGCAACAAAATCGCCTGCGGAATGTCGCCACCGAGATCTGGCAAAAAAACTTTGCCGAATTTACCGATGGCAAAGCCCGATCGTATATCAGCCAACTCTCATTACAAGAGCGAGAGCGAAAATTGACCGCCCAACTTCAGGTGGTGACTAGCAAAATATATACTGAAGCCGAGCGCGCTCGATATAAAAAACTCTTAGCGGTAAAACTGCTCCGCCCAGTCGAATCGATCGCCCTAAATCTAATTCAGATTCCCACCGCGTCTAGCGACTTGTTGCAGCAAGTTCCCGTCGCCACTATCCCGTCGCCACCCCCAACAGTTGCCGAATTACAATCGAGTTTTTTGGGGGGGATAGAATCTGTAGCTGAATCACTGGTTTTACCAGCTCCGGCTCAATTGGTAAATTATGAAGTTAGTACCAGTCCAGTTGCACCGCTGAAAATTCAGGTGGTTTATTTGAGCGATCGGGAGATCGATCGCGATGGAATAGTCTTACTAGCCGCAGAGATCCGCAAGCAATTAAATTATCCGACGGCTGAAGTCAACTTCCAACGCATTGCACCGTTGAACATCGCGCTACCGTTCGGGTTGAATCAAGCTAAAATTACGCCCGATCTCACCAGATCGCTCGCTCGAATCGGTTTGCTCCTTCAGCAACAGCCGCGATTGCAGGTTGAAATAACTGCTAGTCAAACACCTGCGGAAACTGGATCGATCGCCCAGGATCGATCGATGGCTGTGAGCGATTATCTTCAGACTAAATGGCAAATTCCCGCAGATCGCTATGTAATTAAAACTGAGGCAGGAGCCAAGGCGATCGTCCAACTCAAGACAATTGTCGGATTGTCTCCCAATTCTTCACTGCCCAATCCAGTCGATCGGGTTGACGAAAAATCGAACCCACAATAACGTAAATTGTCTAGTTATGGTTGTACCAAAGATCTAAAAACCCAATTCTCTGCATTATCAATTATTAATTATCAATTAATTTAACAAATGATGGAATCGAAGTTACAAGAAGTCGCGATCGCAGGTAATCTCAAGCAGTTTTTGCTGGTACTCGCCGTTTCTTTGAGCGTGGCGACGCTACCGGAGGCTGTGAGTTGGTTTCGCAAAATCCCTTATACATTATTGCTAGTAATTGTGGGGTTGGGGTTGGCATTTGTCGATGTGCGACTGGTAAAACTTTCGCCGGAATTAATTTTGTCGATCTTTTTACCACCGCTACTATTTGAAGCAGCTTGGAATTTAAAATGGTCGCGCCTCAAGCAAGATCTGATTCCAATTTGCTTGTATGCCGTTTTGGGCGTGGTGATTTCGATCGCTGGGGTAGCGGTGGGACTCGATCGACTGGCTGGTTTGCCATTGACTACAGCTTTACTGATTGGCGCGAGTTTGTCAGCGACAGATCCGGTATCGGTGACGGCATTATTTCGCGAGTTGGGTGTGGGTAAACGGCTGACAGTCTTGATGGAAGGGGAAAGCTTATTTAACGACGGCATGGCAGTGGTGGCTTTTGGCTTTCTGCTGGCATTCGCTCAAGGTACTGCCGATTTATCGGTGCAGCGGATTTTAGCTCAGCTAGTGATAGTCGTCGGGATTGGGCTAGGAACTGGCTGCATCATTGGCTTTGCGATTTCTTATCTGACGCAACGGTTCGATCTGCCCTTGGTAGAGCAGTCGCTTACCTTAGTTTCTGCTTATGGGGCTTACTTAATCGCTGAGGATTTAGGCGGCTCGGGGGTGATGGCGGTGGTAGCCACTGGCTTGATTTTGGGCAACTTCGGCTCGCAGATCGGGATGAATCCTCGGACGCGGATTATTGTGACGGAATTTTGGGAATTTTTAGCCTTTTTTGTCAATTCGATCGTCTTTTTATTAATTGGCGACCAGATTCGGTTTGAGGTTTTGGGTAAAAATTGGATCTCGATCGCCGTGACGATTGGCGCGATGATTGTGATGCGGGCGATCTCCATCTACGGACTAGGCGGATTGAGCAACCGATTTGCTAAGTCCGATATTCCCTTGCCAGACCAAACGATCCTCTGGTGGGGCGGGTTGCGGGGTGCAGTGTCGATCGCCCTTGCTTTGAGCGTACCGGAGAGCTTGCCAGGGCGGGAGACGGTGATTGCGACGGTATTTGGCACAGTATTATTTACTTTGCTCGTCCAAGGACTGACGATTCAGCCGCTGTTGTCCAAACTCGACCTACTAGGCGACCAGCCATTACAGCAACGGTACTTAGAAGCGACCGCGCGGGAAGCGGCTCTCAATCGGGTGCTAGAGCATTTGGGCGATATCGACAAACATCCAGGCATCGATCCGGAGTTTTATAACTATCAAGTGGCATTGGTCGAGGGTGAAATATCCAATCTCGAAATCGAAATCGATCGGCTCAAAGATGAGTATCCGAACTTACAAACATTTATCTCCGAGCAGCTAAGGGAAGAACTACTCGCGATCGAAGCTGATACTTATGCTGAGTTGGTAAGGGCGGGTCGCTTGAATCGAGAACTACCACTGTTTCTGGGGATCGATCGCCGTGGACACTAGCCAAAAAAGACCAGCTATTTACCCGCATCCTCGATGAATTTCTCGATACAGATGGGCGAGTGGAGTTTGCTTCGGCTACCTTCCACTTGGTGGAAGCTCCGGTATTTAATGTGAGATTGACCGATGGTGGTGACAAAGATCTTCTGCCTCGATCGGCTGATTGAAATAAATATTATTTACAGATATCTTCTGACAATTCAATGTTGTTCGATCGCTTTCACAGCAGCTAGATATCGTTCCTTAATGTCGTTGCGATCGAACTCTTCGGTAATTCCTTTGTGACTACCACACTCAATCATATTGGCGTGGCGCAATAGTGCGGCTCGGTCTGCTCTAGTATGGGTAAAAGGGGCAATGACGGCGATCGCTTCGAGCAACCGCATCGTGACTGCTACACTTGTTTGCCCATACTGCCGAATCTGATTAAAAGCAGCATCAGTCACATCTACAAAAGTCACGGGTTCGGCAATGACGCGCAGCTTATCTTTGTTATCATAACGATAGGCAGAAGGAATCTCTTTTTGTGCCAAGTGACAAAGTGCGGCACTGAGTCGATCGATACAGCCAATGGCGGTAAAGGGATCGTTAATTCCTGGTGATAGGGCGCGGACGGCAATCTCAACCAGTTGGTTAATCGAAAACTCGACATCTTGCTGCTCGGTGCGCTGCGAACCTAAGACAAAGGCATCATTAATTTGTTTAACCAGCTTTTTGCCACCCGATGCTGCGGGATAAACAACTGCCAAAGGACTTCCTTTAACCACAAAGTCTCCAGGACGACGCTGAAGCTGAATCAGGGTATTGCTCTCCGTGGCAATTTGCATCAACTGGTCTGTATCGATCGCTTGCACATAGCGACTACCATTCGCTGGAATGGGGGATGCCTCGCGATCGAAATTGGCTGGAACATCTGAGGTGAGTGGTTCTGCTCGATGCTTCGAGGCACCCCGTCCGATCTGTTTGGGAAAGAGGCGATCGTTGGCGAAGCCTACCGTAGGTAATCGCTTCATCTAGCTCACATCCCACCTGATGAATGACACGATCGACTTGAATGGACGTGGCTGAATGGTGAATAAAGTAGATTAAAACGCCAACACTGGCGATCGCTAGTCCAATCCCACAGGTGACGGCAATATGAGGCACAAACTCATTTTTGGCAACGCCATTAATGGTTCGCAGCACCATCAGGCTATACACAAAGGTGGAGATAAAAGTCCCTAAGACAATCTGGTTGCCAGTATCTCGCATAAAGTTACGCAGCAGACGCGGGCCAAATTGCGAGGAAGCAAGCTGAAGGGCAACGATCGTAATGGAAAATGCCGTCGTAGCCACACTCACCATCGAACCTGCAATAGCAGAAAGAATCGCGCGCGAACCGCTGGGGCCGAGCGAATATGCCCACCCCACCTGCCCAATTATGTCTGTTTTTGAGCTTTGGTCGAGATGAATGGTAAAAAACGAAAGCACGATCGCCAACACCACCATCAAGCTTGGAATGAACCAAAAGCTAGAGTGCAGCGAATCCAACAGCTTGCTAAATTTGGTTCCCATTCGCTATTTCTCTACTGCGGCATCATGTGCTGCGCTACCTGCTGAATCACCGTTTCGTTGAGCCAGTTGCTTTAGCGAACTGCTGATGCTGCGTGACTGCGGCACATCGCCCTTGCCAGCGGGCCAGCCTTCACGTTGATGAGCGCGATCGCCATCCGTAGCTTCGGTCTGGTCGTGAAACAGAATTTGCTGGGTGGGGAAGGGAAGGTCGATGCCGTGTGCCGTTAACGTGTTTTTAATGTTCGTCAATACGCGATCTTGCAGGTCTAGCACATCAGCACGACGCGGCGGTGAAACCCACCAGCGGGCGCGAATGTTGACAGTACTGCCCGCTAAATCGACCACGATCGCATCTGGGGCAGGATTTTCTAACACGCCATCCGTTTGATATATTGCCTCTAGAATTAACTGCCGCGTTGTGTTGATATCATCCCCGTAGCCAATACCGATGTCATACTGCAAACGACGATGTTCAAAGGCAGTATTAACTGTAACAGAGTTAGTAAAAAGCTCAGAGTTGGGAATTACAATCCGCCGACCGTCATAGGTTCTAATGGTTGTGGCGCGGGTTTGAATATTTTCTACAGTCCCCTCGAAATTCTTAAAAACAATTTGATCGTCAATCTGAAAGGGTTCGGTCAACAGAATTAAAATACCCGCTAAAAAGTTCTGTAAGATATCTCGAAACGCAAAACCGATCGCCACGCTACTAACTCCTAGTAGCTGTACCAGATCGCCAGCTTTGAGCGAGGGAATCACGATCGACAGTGCTACAAATAGACCTGCCAGAATGGTAACTCCCTGTGCCAACCGCCCTAACACCATGCCCAAGCTGCGGGCTTCACGGCGATCGCGGGTTAAATTTCTAACCACTTTCTTAATCTGTCTAGCAACGAAGAAAAAGATCGCAAAGACAATTAATGCCAATAACACATTTGGCAACAAGCTGATAAATTCGGTCAGCATTGACTGCATTTTGCCTAAGAGCGTTGATACTTCTATATTCATTGTTTAGATACCCTAATTGACCTTTGAATTATATTCACAAACTCTAAAATTAACCTCTGCCTAAGGTTATAGATCCTCTCGCCTCAAGCTTTGAATTTCAGTTTGCAAACTGATAATTTCATCTTGCAAAGCCTCGATCGCCCTCGCCCCAGCAATTTCTGCATCATCATCAGCATCTTGTCCGATAAACGGCGTTGCTGAATTGATGGATGATATGCCGAAGATCGATATTATTTGCAGATTTCTGCCGACAATCCGATTAGATCGATTTCTGAATAGCTTGGATATAAACTTTTTTCGGCTTGAGTCCGACAATTTTTTCAATTAGTCGATCGCCTTTGTATAAAACTACAGTTGGAACGCTACGAATACATAATTCGATCGCGAGATCTGGCTCCTCAGTCATATCTATTTCAACTAAATGAAAGTTACCATGTTGTTCGGTGGCGAGTTGATGTAAAACAGGTCTGAGGGTATCGCAAGAGCTACAGTGCGGCGCACTAATTTCGAGCAAAATCAGTTTGTCGGATTCACTTTTTAATCGTTCAAAAGCGGCACCACCTTGGGAAAAAGTTTGAGCTGACATAAATAATTACCTCTAGATTATCTGTAAATTAATGAATTTCTGCTAACCAACGTTCGGCTTCTAGTGCTGCCATACAGCCCGTCCCAGCGGCGGTAATCGCTTGACGATAGATGTGGTCTTGGACATCTCCAGCAGCCCAGACTCCGGCAATATTAGTGGCTGTGGATTTACCAATGGTTTTGATATAACCTTTGTCATCTAAATCTAAGCTGTCTTGAAAAAGTTGGGTGTTCGGTGTATGTCCGATCGCATAAAATAACCCACCTACTTTTAATTCCGTAATTGTGCCAGAAGCTTGGCTCTGAATTTTCACACTCTGGAGCACATCATCACCATTAGCTTCGATCGGTAATGCTTGCCAATGCACTCGAATTTTGTCGTGGTTTAAAACTCGTTTCTGCATAATTTTAGAAGCACGCAAGCGATCGCTTCTGACTAATAAATGAACTTTACTCGCATATTTTGTGAGATATAGAGCTTCTTCTGCTGCCGAATCACCCCCACCAACTACGGCAATTTCCACATCTTTAAATAACGGATTTGTGCCATCACAAATTGCACAGGCAGAAATCCCATTATTCCAGAATTTATCTTCGCCAGGGATATATAATCGCCGTGCAGCTGCCCCAGTACAAATAATTACCGCCTGAGTTTTTACTTCGAGATCGTCAGTAGCGATCGAAAAAGGTCTTTGGCTAAAATCCACATTCACCACATCATCGGCGATCGATTTAGCACCCCACCGAATCGCCTGTTGGCGCATTTCTTTCATCAATTGTGGCCCTTGAATTCCCTCCGCAAATCCAGGGAAATTCTCGACTTCGGTAGTTGTCATCAATTGACCTCCGGGCAATCCTCCCGCTGCAAACCCTTCAAACATAATGGGTCGTAGTTGAGCGCGTCCGGCATAGATTGCTGCTGTATAACCTGCTGGTCCCGAACCAATTATCACTAGTTGTTCGATCGTGTTTTTCATATATTAATTAGTCGGCAAAAACCACTGTACGCCAGTAAACACATAATAAATCCCTGCCAAAATCAAAGCCACACTCCCAAATTTGGTAATGCTTTCTGAATATTTCAATAGTAAGTTTGCTTGCTTGGCAAAACCAGTGAGTAAACTAGCTAAAAAGATAATGATGGTATAACCAAAGGCGTAACTTGCCATTGTTAATACAGCAAGTAATTGCGAACCACTAGCACCTGCGGCGGCTAGCACTGCAAATAGAACCGGACTCGCACAGGGCGAACTAACTAAAGCAAAAGTCAAACCCACACCAAAGGGACCAAAATTAGCACCATCGAGATTAATTTCTGGCAAAGGAATCTTAATCCAGCCCATTAAACCAAAACCCATAATCAGAATAATCGCGCCGACAATGACATTAATATGTCCGCGATATTCCACCATTACCGTGCCAGCAAAAGAAGATGCTAAACCAAAGAGACTGAGGATAATAACATTTCCTAAAACAAATAATCCAGCTTTAAGGAAAGCATCACCACGAGACTTAATATTACGGGTGCCGATATAGCTTAAATTAAGTGGTAATATTGCTAAAATGCAGGGAGAAACACTAGCAATTAAGCCCCCAATCAAAGCTAGTGGCATGAGTACGAGTGGATTGGCAGTATCTTGTTTAGAAAACCATTCTTGGTAGCGGTTTTCAACGAATGAAATCAGGTGTTCGAGTCCTTGAGAGATAGGGCCAGTAATCAGTAAAGCTAGTACTAATCCTAATAATCCTAGTCCGCCAAATATCAGCCATTTCCTAGGTAGCTTTTGAATGATTTTTTTAATTCCAACTGGTTGTGAATTGACATTAATGATGTCATGCTCTTGGTTTGGTTTCATAATATTCTCCTGGAATTGCTAGAATATGTTTTACTTAGCGATCGCTACATCTAAAACCTTGGTATAAGCATCTATGGCGGGATTGTTACGATGCTGTGCTAAGATATTTCCCGTTGCTGGATCGACAATAGTTAGGGAACCAGTTTGAGTTTTATTTGTGGCTAAAAATTCGCTGAGTCCTAGTTCTTTAGCTTTCGCTATAAAAGGTAGCGTTAACAAATGAATCGATCGGATGTATTTCTGGACTCGATCGAGCAGCCAAGTCCAGAAACATCCAGACAACCTGCTACTTGCTGGCTAGGGCTGTATCCAATACACTTGTATAATCAGCTTTGTTAGGGTTATTACGATGTTGTGCCAAGATTTTGCCCGTAGCTGGATCGACAACAGTTAGCGATCCTGTTTGAGTTTTATTAGCAGCAAAAAACTTACTGAGTCCAAGTTTTTTAGCTGTTGCTTCAGCTTTGGCAGCACTGGATTTATCAGACACATCTAAGACGACAAAATTAACTTTACCTGCATATTGTTGTTTCAGTTGGGAGACAGTAGGCGCAATATTTTTACAAGCAGGACACCAACTAGCGTAAATATCCACAACTACTGGTTTGCCTTGCAATTGTTGAGCGAGTGGCCCACCCACAGAACTTGCAGAACTACTATTTTTAGCAGCACAAGGATTAACTTTCGAGGCACAAGGATTGGCGACAGAGCTAGATGAATTGACTGCTACAGCTCCCAAGCTAAGTAGAGAGATAATCGCAAAAGTGGCTAGAGACTTAATTTTCATGATTTTTCCTAGATAGAAGAAAGTAAACCGAATCAAACAACCGAAAGATCCTGAGTCCGAACATGGATATGCCGCGATCGAACTTTACAGGATGGTTGTTTAGTTTGAAGTGACTGCCTGAAATATTAGGCTTGCCGATGAACTTAATTAAAAGGGATGAAGATGAGTCGGAGATGAAGATGAGATGGAGATTGAATAAAACTTGAAGATCGATCCCTAAAAGCTACGCTCGGCGAGAGATCGGAGGTTTGATAATTTGAAATCGAATTTCAGTCGATCGAGAATTATCGGTCTTCATCAAAACTTTATCTGGGCATCAGTTCTGACTCATCTAAATTCCCCATATTCCGCTTACACTAGGAGCTAGAGCAGATGAGCTAGGAATAAAGTAGGCGAGAGCAGATGTCAAATTGCGATTGGTTAGTTACAAATGAGAGTCAATGCGTGCCTTTAGAAGGTAAAGCACAATCGATCGCGACCAAAACATATTGGGCGGAAAAACCTTATCGGCTCCATCGCTTTCTCACTGATGTTGAGGATATTATTTGGCACGAAAGTGACGATCGAGTGCGGCTCCAAAAAATCTGTCCGTTAGTCCGCAGATTACTTAATAGCTCGGAATGGATCTTAACCAATTTTTCGCACCCCGATCCTGAAACTGGGTGGTCGGTTCAGCTTCATTATGACGAACCGGATTTCCCAATTACCGTTCAGACAGTGGTGTGGTCGCCCCAGAGTGTTTCTCCCATCCACAATCATGCTAGCTGGGGAATTGTGGCGATGTTAGACGGACAGGAGCAGAATACCTTTTATCAACGATCGCCGACATCAGAATTACCCGATTTCATCGATCGAACCGGATCGCACCTGCTAACTCCAGGTGATATTCTCTGCTTGATGCCAGAGGCAATTCACCAAATTAAAGCGAACGGTGATGAACCGACGATTAGCTTTAATGTCTATGGCGTGACTGACTACGATCGACGCTTTGAATTTAATTTAGAACAGCATACTGCGGCTATTTTCTAATGCACCATTCATTCATCAAAGCGATCGGTAATGTATTTGGCAAACGAATTTCACCAACTTCGCTTCAGTTTCGCTTGAGTGTCGAATCGATCGCCATCGCGATCGTTAGTTTGAGTTGTGTCTCCCTTTGGGCTGGTTGGAGAATGGAGCAAACATTGATTACCACCAATAAACAGCTCCTGGAATATATCGCGACTCGCTTTCCCGAACAAGTGGAAATGTATATGGAGACTGGCGGATTGGCAGCGGGGATCGAACGCACAACCAAAAAGGTGACGACATCAGGATTAGCGATTTTAGTCCAGAGTCCCGATGGGCGGCTGCTGGGTAAGTCCGCAAACAATGATTCAGCTCCCGATAACGCCCAGATTATTAAATCGATCGTGGTACCGACAACTCCCCAAATAATTCAGTTTCGCGGACGTTCGATCGTCCTGTGCGGTAACGATCTGATGATTAATAGTAAATTAGTCGGTAAAGTCTATCTTTCCAAAGACGTTACCACCGAACAGAATGACCTCAATCAGAGTATCTATGGTTTGGCGATCGTCAGTATTTTGGCAACCGCGATCGCGATCCTCGCGATCGTTCACCGCGTTCGCAAAACTCTAGATCCCCTTGCCCAAATTAGCCATATTGCCAGTGTGGTATCGATCGAAGATCTGAAATCATCTTCACTCCAACTCGATCGCGCACCCGATGAAATTCAAGGATTAGTCAGAGCTTTTAATCAGATGCTGCTGCGATTATCCGCGACTTGGGAACAGCAACGTCAATTTGTGGGCAATGTATCGCACGAATTACGCACACCATTAACCACGATCGGCGGCTATCTCCAAAGTTTACTGCTCAGGGGCGATAATCTGAGTACTTATCAACAACAAGCGATCGCCACCGCTAGTGCTGAAACCACGCGTACCATTCAAATGCTCCAAGACTTGCTAGACTTAGCCAGAGCTGATAGTGGCAATTTGCACTTTCGTCAAAGTCCGGTATTTCTGAATACATTGCTAGTCGAAGTAGCTGCTATGAGCGAAAATGTCAGCGGTCGATCGGTGAAACTACTACCAACCGATTATGATGTTGTCGCTTTAGCCGACCAAGATCGACTCCAGCAGGTATTAATCAATTTAGTGGATAATGCGATTAAGTACTCAGCAGATGCTGTCGAGATTAAACTCGAAACTAGAGACAATCTGGCGATCGTCCAGGTGTGCGATCGGGGGATTGGGATTCCATTAGAGCATCAAAGTCGGATTTTTGAGCGGTTTTATCGGGCTGATGGAGCTGAAACTCGCTCTAGGGATGGTACTGGTTTAGGACTAGCGATCGCCAAAAGCTTAATTGAAGGCATGAATGGTAAGATTACGCTGCAATCGCAACCAAACGCAGGTTGTACTTTTACGATCGCTTTACCGATCTGGAAATCTCAATCATGAAGGAACATATTCTGTTAGTTGAAGATGACCCCAAATTGGCAGAGTTTATTGCAGCAGAACTCAGTTTGGAAGGTTATCGAGTGACAATTGCTACTAGTGGTATGGAGGGATTGACGATCGCTCGCGATACGCCACCAGATTCGATCGTTTTAGATTGGATGCTGCCGGAAATGTCGGGATTAGATGTTTGTCTGCGGTTGCGAAAAACAGGCTGTAAGATCCCAATTATCATGCTGACTGCTAAAGATGAAGTACCCGATCGAGTTACTGCCTTGAATGCTGGAGCCGATGACTATCTCACCAAACCTTTTAGCATTGCCGAACTGATTGCCAGGATTAATGCCAGACTCCGGCGGATGTATCCAGTACTTGATGACAATTTGCAATTTGAAGATCTGAGCTTAAATCGGCTCTCGCGAGAAGTCTATCGTGCCGAACAAAGGATCGAACTTACTGCCAAAGAGTTCGACTTACTCGAATTTATGTTGCGGCATTTGCAGCAAGTCTTGACTCGCGAACAAATCCTGGAAGCCGTCTGGGGTTATGACTTTGTGGGCGAATCAAATATCATCGAAGTCTACATTCGCGCGCTGCGGATCAAATTAGAAGTAAGTAATTCTAAGCGACTCTTGCATACAGTGCGCGGCGTTGGTTACGTCTTACGCGATCGGGGTTGAGTATTTTTTGCGCTGCTAAATTTGGGTATGAAACACCCAAATAACTCGATCGATTAATTGTCATGATTTATACAGAAAGCTTTATTTAATATCCATCCTATCTTCATCTGAGACTCATTTTTCTGAACTTTAATCTACTGTAATGCGAAAAATCTTGCTGTGGCTGGTAAATCTCGATCGGGCAAGGTGTTAGCGTTATTGACGCTCGTACCCAAAGCGAGAAGGATTGCCCCCATTCGAGCATGAATTTTTTTTAGCAGTCACGATCGCATCATTACTCACAAAAAAACCATGCAAACTCAACTCACAATTGAAGTCGAAAATCTCGCGCCTGCGAATGGTGTCTTTATCGCGCCTGTCTGGTTTGGATTTCACAATGGCAAATTTGACACCTTCGATCTCGGTCGCCCTGCATCGCTAGGCATCGAGCGAGTTGCTGAAGATGCTAGTGCTACTGTTATCAGTACTGAGTTTACTCAATCGGGGTTTGGCACTGTTCAAGGTGTCACTCGGCGAGCAGCAGGTGCTCAGGGTCCGATCGCTCCGGCTGAAACTTCTTCTCTTACCGTGACTTTAGACTCCAGCAACCCCAACAGTCGCTACTTCAACTATGCAGCGATGGTGGTTCCTAGTAATGATTTTTTCTTTGCTAATGACGACCAACGCGAAAATCAGATCTTTGATGCCAAGGGTAACTTCCTCGGCGCAGATTTCACTATACTGGGTAGTGAAATTTTAGATGCTGGTACCGAAGTCAATGATGAGGTTCCTGCGAATACTGCTTTTTTTGGGCAAACAACTCCAAATACGGGCGTGACTGAAAATGGTGTCATTCGGACGGCAACGGGCTTTATCCCTGGCGGTGCCATCCTGAATACGCCTCGGTTTGCCAATGTTGACTTTACCAAACCCAATTACCAAGTCGCTCGAATCCGCATTTTTAATACCATTAATGGTACTGATGGTGCAGACAACCTGACAGGCACTAACAAGGACGATTTGATTAACGGCGGCGCAGGTGACGATAAGTTGTTTGGTGGCGCAGGTAACGACAAGTTGTTCGGTGGCTTGGGCAATGACACTCTCAATGGCGGTATTGGCGACGATATCTTGTTCGGTGGTGAGGGCAATGACACCCTGCTTGGTGGGGCTGGTGACGATCGCCTCTTCGGCGGTACTGGCTTCAATACCCTTACGGGTGGTGTTGGTCGCGATGTATTTGGACTCGCTGCGGGTGCTGGTGTCGATACCATTACTGACTTTAACCTGGGCAGCGGCGATCGGTTGAGTTTGGCAAGTGGTTTGAAATTTAGCGATTTGACTATTTCTGGAGTTGGTCGGAATACGATCGTGAGCTTTGGTAATGATGAGCTGGCAATTTTGAAAAATGTCAGTGCTGCCAGCATTACTAGTACTGCTTTTGCCTAAACCACTTAAAAAATAGTTGTTATAGCTCAGATCTAGATTTGAGAGTTCGGCATCTTGCTCGATCGATCGAGCAAGATGCCCGAAATCATCCAATACGGTTCGGTTAATGCAAAATTGCTAAGTTTGGCTAATGAAACAATGCGGCATCTAACCCATTCGGATGTATCACGGAGAGCTTATCCGAACTGTATTGCGAAATCATCGATCGCGTAGAATTGACATGTAGGATTATCAGCTAAAACCCACACCAACATTGAGTTAATGTCCAACCTGCTCAATTTCTCAGTAATTGTCTGTACCAAACAACGCCCAAGACCTTTTCTTTGATGAGTTTGCAAAATGTAAAAAGTGATTATTCCTTTAACAATGCTCTAAATCCCGCCTGCTGAAAATGGGTATCGGCAGTCAGTGAGTCAGTATATTACTGGAGAACGATCGCGATCCCTGTTCGTGTGTCTTCTACCAACCTACATTTTCAGCAGCAAATCGCGATCGGCGATTTTCAACTTCTCGTCGATGAACCGCTCGAACTAGGTGGCGATGATACAGGAGCAGATCCGTTTAGCTATGTGCTAGCTGGATTGGGAGCCTGCAAAGCAATTACCTTACAGCACTTCCGGCTATCATGAGGTACATTTTTATCCTTAACCTCCTCAGTGACTAACTTTTAGCGATTAGATTGTACCCCATAGCTGCCGGAAGTGCTGTAAAGATGTATGCCGAGCGCAAAGGCTGGTTGCTACGAGATGTTGTTGTCGATCTGGTACATGAGAAATCACCAGAGGGACAGTCTCGAATTATCGTGCAACTCCAACTAGAGGGAGAATTGACAACCGAGCAACGACAAAGACTCGCAGAAATTGCGGATAAATGTCCCGTTCATAAGCTGCTTATTGCTGAAGTTGATATTCAAACCAGACTGTACTAATTTTCCGATAATTTCGTCTGCACAGTGTTTCAGATCGCCGAATAGAGGTGTCCGATCGAATTCATCATCACTGAATTTTACATTTTAAATGTGAGTAAGCTGTGAGGAAACCATCAATTCTCTCGTTTATTTTTTAGATTCCAGCAGTCACAAACTGATGTTAGCACAAGCTTTGAGCTTGCAATTAAATGAAATAAACAATATCGATCGACTATATATTTCGCAAATACATGACTACAATATTGCGAATTATTAAGGTAATTTGACTCTATGTCTTTAGGATGAGGACTTCGCCAGTTCGATTGATTAATCTAAATATTAGATAGCTTTAGCCTGCCTAGAATTTATGCTAGAAATAGCAAGCGATCGCAAATTTTGATGTATTTAACAACTAATGTTATGAACAAAATAATGCTGCTATTACTGGTATGTACGGGATTTGTCGCAAGCGTACCAATGAGCGCAAAAGCACTAGCTCCACAAATAGTTAACCAGAACCTGCATGGAGAAACAAACCTATTAATAGCCCAGGATCGTGACAACCGAAATCGCAATCGTCAGTTTACTGTTTATTACCGCAGTTCCAACGATCGCCGATGGACTCTAGAAGGTTCGCATACCGATCGTCGCGATGCCGAACGTGCCGCCCGAAGACTAGAGCGTCGCGGTTATAAAACATACGTTCAGATGAGTCGAGAAGCCAATCGTGGCATGATGGGTCGCGATCGCGGCATGATGAATCGCTAAACCAACTTGATGACAATTCGATCGAGAGATAGTGCCATCGAAGATGGTAAAAATAATAGATTGACAATGGCTAAATGCGGTAACACCGCCGGACAACGTTGGAGGATGACAGCCCGTGAGACAAATCCTGAATCTTATCGGTTGCAGACTCCATTTACAGGCAAAGATAAATGCTTGAACATTGTCAATGATGGTGAAAATAATAAACTGACAATGGCTAAATGTAGCAAAGTTGCCGGACAACTCTGGAAGATTACACCTAGTAAGACAACTCCTGGCAATTCCGGCTATTATTTTGTAACGAATCAACTTACAGGTGCGAGTAATTGTTTGAACGTTATCAATAATGGTAGAAATAATAAGCTGACGATGGCTAAGTGTGACAATATTTCTGGACGAAGCTGGAAAATTACCAAAACTCCTTAATACGCTTGAGCAACGCATTGTAAAATCTTCTGCCCGATCGCGGCATGTTGTGAACGATCCACTAATCCCGAATCGAGCAGAACAATCCCAAATAAAATCGCCCAGCCTTTGGCACGATCTAAAGTCGCCTCAGACACTTCACCATAGGCATCGATCGCTTGTTGCCTTAAATGCTGGTCAGGTAGCACACACCATAAAGCTGCGAGATCGGTTGCTCTATCTCCCGCAGTCAAATCGCCCCAATCAATCACTCCTGTAAAGCCACCTTTGTCTACCAAAAGATTACGCGGATGCAAGTCGCCATGTATCCACGTCGGTTCTACATCAATCGGTGCATTGACTGCTTGTTGCCAAAGCGATCGTATGGTTGGTGCGATCGTCGTTGTCTGTGCTTCTAATCGTTGCATCCGCTCATTCAGCATGGTCACTCGCTCAATCAGGGGAACGCCTCGAAATGAGTTCTTCGGTGCGTTATCCGGTGCTGCAACATGTAGAGCTTTCAAAAACAGCGCAAACTGTCGAGCATGATCCGCATTGAGTCGAATTTCGCCTGCGGTTTGTCCTGGGAGCCAAGGAATGACGCTCCAATGCCAAGGATAAAGCGAGTTCGGCACTCCAATCCTTAGAGGTACTGGAACTGCTAGCGGTAATTGTTTTGCAAGTTGTGGAAGCCAGTTTTGTTCATTTTCTAGTAGTTTTGCTGCGATCTCCCTTCTGGGGAGCCGAACTGCTAAGCGATCTCCCAAACGAAACATCGAGTTATCCCAACCCGCATCAACAAACTGAATCGACAGATTTTGCAGATCTGGGTGCTGTTCGGCAAGTAGCTGTGATACCAATAAAGCATCAATTTTAACTTCTGCCGATGGAGTCCCCAACATACGAATGACTTTCCAAAAATTGGTCTGCCGTAGGCAATCCCTAATATTTTTCCAATGACGTATCGAGTCATCCAAGAACAGCTTTAAGCTTTAAGTAGGTAAGTAAAATTATTTGTTAAATAGATAATAACTGAAACCTATGTCGTGAGCTTATTATCAATACAACGATTTACCAAATTCTGCTCATGTCTAGGATGAAACCTGGCATGACCTCATTACAGTCGATCGACATTGGGGCTGCTAAAATCTCTGGTTCTTGTCCCGATCTGTAAATTTCTACTTGCTTGTTTTTGGGATCGATCAGTAACCCCATTCTTACCCCCAACCGTTGGTACACCAGCATTTTCTGTTGTACTGGCTTGAGGTTATCGCTGGCAGATCTCAGTTCGATAACAAAATCAGGCACTACAGGAATAAACTTGACAATGTTCACTCCCTCTAGTCGAGACTTCTCAATCCATGAAACATCTGGTGATGGTTTTCCACCGCCAACTGCCTCAAAATCATATCCACCCGATGAATCAAATACTCGACCTAAATTAGTTTGTCGGTTCCAGATATTCACATCGGTAACTAAATCTGCATTCTTTTCACTACTTTCGCCGCCTGCTGGAGCCATCACAATCAATTCTCGGTTCGGTGTCAATTCTAGGCGGAGGTCTGGGTTCTTGGCACAGAGAACGTCAAACTGCTCTGGCGTAACGATTAGAATCGTATCACTCACATCCAATAGCAACGGTTGAGTATCGACGATCGATGTGGTGGGAGCTATGGCAATTGTCATAATACCTCCAAGCGTTTATGGGAGCTAGTTTATGTCGCTTTAATTTTATCATGCTGATTCTTTTATTTTAGAATGATATGGGGTGGGCAATTCCCGTCAGCTAGGTTTCAGACAATAAAGTATAACTGGCATCAATTGTCTGAATCAGAACAGATGTTAAATGGGACTATCCCTGCAAATCCGCCATCATGACGATCGTCACCAGAAAAATTCTCTACAACCGCATCTTACAATTACTGTTGCGCCCCAAACGACTAGCTGCATTAGAGGCTTGTGCGATCGGGTTAGTCGCTGGATTAGCAGCAATGGCGTTGGGCGAAAGCGTCAGCCTGTTGGGGGGATGGCGACAGCAAGCAGCCCGTCTGGTTCCTGCGTATATAGCCCTACCGACGATCGGCTTAATTGCTGGAGTAATAGCCGGATGGCTGGCGGGATATGTTGCCCCTGGCTCTAGTGGGAGCGGTATGTCGGAGGTAAAAGCAGTATTGGCGCGGGTGCCGATGCCAATGACGCTGCGGTTGGCTGCGGTGAAATGGCTCAGTGCCACATTAATATTGGCAGCAGGGTTTCCACTCGGACGGGAAGGCCCCACAGTGCAAATTGGTGCGGCATTAGCCAATCAATTCAGCGACTGGTTTCCGACTTCCCCCGAACGGCGGCGACAACTAATTGCAGCGGGAGCAGGGGCGGGAGTAGCAGCGGCATTTAATGCGCCGATCGCGGGAGTGTTATTTGTAGTTGAAGAATTGCTCCAAGATGTCACGGGGATTACCTTGGGTACGGCAATTTTAGCCTCTTTTGTCGCCTCCGCCGTCGCCCGGATCGGTGGTTCTCGGAGTTGGAATCTGAATTTTGAGGCACACCTGAGTAATACCATCCACAATAGTTTTTCGGTGCCAGAGATTCCCTTTTATTTACTGTTGGGAATTTTGGCTGGAGGGTTGGGAGTTGTATTTAATCGGGGCATACTGCTGAGTTTAGGATTTTATCGGCAGTTTTTCCATGTGGCTTTGCCGTGGCGGGTTGGGCTAGCTGGATTAGTGACGGGAATTGCGCTGGCAACTCTACCCACCGTGTTTCGGGATAATGCTGGGTTGAGACAGCTATTGCTCAGTGGTGAGGCAGACTGGCAGTTAGTCGCGATCGTGTTTTGGGTCAAATTCGCGTTAATTATCTTTGTGACTGGCTCTGGGGCACCTGGGGGGCTGCTGATTCCCTCGATGACGCTGGGATCTGCGCTGGGATATTTGGTGGGGACTTTAGGGCACCATGTACTGTTGACGGGATCGCCTAGTACTTATGCCTATGTGGGGATGGCAGCTTTCTTTTGTGCCGTCTCGCGGGTGCCAATTACGGCGGTAATTCTGGTGTTCGAGATGACCAGTGATTTTAATCTGGTGTTGCCATTAATGATTGGGGTAGTCACCGCTAATCTGGTGGCAGAAAAACTGGAAACCGGATCGCTGTACGATCGATTGTTAGAAGCTAATGGCATTCATCTAGCCGAGCTATCCAAATCGCCAGAACCCTGGACAGAATTAACAGCACATCAGGTAATGCAGCCCAAAGTAGAAACCATTGCCAGCGATCTGAGCTTGGATGAAGCATTACTGGTATTTGCCCAATCTTCCCACCATACTTTCCCCGTAATGGCAGCAGGTAAATTAGTGGGGATTGTATCCCAGCAGGATCTGGTAGATCGCTTGGCACTAGAAACGAACGAAGGTCTCTCGGTCGCAGATATCATGACTCCCGCACCCGTGACAGCAATTCCCGAAGATACACTAGCGCATATTCTCCATTTACTCGATCGCGGTCGTTTCAGCAGTCTACCGATCGTTGATGGTCGAAAACTAGTCGGCATTATCACCCGCACCGATATTATTCGGGTGGAAGCCGCATATCTCAATGGTCGCGAACATCCCCTTGGTGCAAAAACTAGCACTTCACACATTATCTATCAAACTCGCGCACCAGAAATCGGTAAGGGACGATTGCTCGTATTACTGAGTAATCCCAAAACTGCCAAAATGCTAATGGAGATGGCAGTAGCAATTGCACGCGATCGCGATTATGAAATCGAAGTATTGCACGTAATTGTCGTCCCCCCACATAAGGTGATTCCCGATAAAGAACATACCAGTTAGGCAGGGCGGATCAGAATGTCCCATTTAGGGAGTAGTGGGTTCCTTTCTAATCTTTTTTCCACTTCTTTCATTGCTGATTTATTGAGTGAAATACCTTTTTGATAAATCTTACTATTTAATTGAATAATAGGATGCAATCCTTTCCAGGTCATACTCTCTGCCCATGCTAGCATGGCTGATACATTTAATAACTTTGCCCCATTCCAATGCTTTTCTAAAACTCCCCAGCATCTTTCAATCGGATTATATTTGCTGTGATAAGGTGGATAATAGATTAGGTGAATAGATTTACCAATTTTATCTGAAAAGTCTACCATTCTTTTTAAGAACTGAGTTCGCACACCACTGCTTTCAGGGCCATTATCCACCTTAATTTGGATCTTCTCGATCGTCTGCTGCTGTTCCAGTAGAAGTATGTCCCACCAGTCCTGTAATGTGTCTGCAATAAAATCACTTGTTTTATAAGAGCTACCAAAACTAATCTGTAAAGCTCCAGTATCTTCATCAACGATTCCACATGGGATATATTTTTCTTCACAGCCCATGTCATGGTCATTAGCTTGATTATCTCCTCTAGTTTTCCCCCCTCTACTTAAATTTCCAATATTGACTTTCGCTTTGCAGTCAATACTTAATCGTTTGATTCTCTTTGATTCTAACTGTTTTTGATGCTGGTTGATGTTCTCGAAGATATCGTTGGTTTCTGCAATTTTTTTTGAGGCTTTGCTTTCACTACTTTTCTGAGCCGATAGCCCGTTCGATTTAAAACTTCTATCATCGTACTCAGCGATGGCAATTGCTCCGGCATATAACCCTGTTGGGCTAATTGTTTGAGGGCTTCTGCCGCTGTTAATCGTGTATACGCAATCGTTGTTGCAAATGTTGGATCTTGTTGCGAATGTGACTCTGCTAATTTTTTCAGTGAATCAGCAACTTCTGGTTGTTTTTCCTCCCATCTTTTTGCCCCACTAAAGCCTGTTTGCGCTCCTACACAGATAATTCCAGTTCGTTTCTCTGCTAACCCTAGTGCTACAGTTTCTCTACTCCAACCAAATATCCTCTCTGTCAATCTAGCGTTTCCTTGGCAATATTTAATTGCCATTTCTGCTTGAAAGTAACGACGTTTTACACCGCTTAATTTAGCAGAAGCTAGCCGTAAATCTTCTCTTTGGCTACTACTTAACGTGAGTTCGGTTTTATTGCTAAACAATACTACTATCTTCCTTTCTTCGGCTTACCAATAAAATAGTACTATAACTGGGTGGCTTTTTTATCGGGAATCACCTAAATCATTGACAGAAGCTGCCGTTAGGACAGTCACAGGCGAACAACTCCTCCGACAGGCTAAAAACCTGGGATTAGTCTGGCAGGTGCCCGTCCATACCCAAATTCGGGTCGCTCACAACCTCTGTGCCGCCATGCTCCAGACGATCGATTCCCAACATATTAACCTCGCGGTGATGGGTTGGCGCGGTAGTAGTAGAGTGCCCACGGAATGGATTTTTAGTCGATTGGTCGATCCGGTGATTCAACAGGCAAATTGTGAGTTGGTACTGGTCAAATGTAACGATCGAACTCAATTCGATCGCTGGCTGGTACCAATGGCTGGCGGGCCGAATGCTCGACTGGCGATCGAACTCCTCCCCGCGCTGACTAGCTTGAGTCACAAGCCCCAAGTGCGCCTCTGTCAAGTCTTTGAGCCTGGAGATCGCCAACCAGATCTGAGCGTACTCGATCGCGCGGCTGATTTTCTCGATCCATATCTGCATGGCGCGATTACCACAGTCCCGCTCTATAATAGTTCCATTCCAGAAGCGGTATTAAACTACGCGAGACAGGATGACAGCGATGCGATCGTCTTAGGGGCGAGTCGTGCCGGAATATTACAGCAAGTGGTCAATGGCAACATTCCTGCTGCTATTTCCCAAAATAGCGTTCGCGGAGCGTCGCTTCTGGCGAATCGCACGGTAATTGTCATCAGAGCGGCAATTTCCAAATCAAATTAGTACTACGGTTACGCATATTTTAGCGATCGAATCACCACCTTTGGATGATTGCTTCATCGGTACAAGTCACATCTCAACTTCACCAAGTAGGAAAAAAATAGTCATCAAATTCCTTCACAGAGTCGCTGTGGTAACTGTTTGAGTACGCGATCGAATGGTGCAAAATCTTTCAAACCGTGACACAAAATCAACACTCCTTGAATAGCAATAATTGCATCTTCACCGCGCTGCTTTGCTAATATTTCATCCAATCCCGCTGCAATCAAAACATTGGAGATTGCTTCAATCCACTGCGAAAATGCCCACCTAATTTGGGTGTGAAACAGATCGTCACTCGCTGCTTCTAATACTAAGAATGCCCACAGACAGGAATTTTGCCCCTGATTAAAAAAGCGATTCGTTTCCGCGCACATTGCCTGGAATTTATCAATTGATTTTCGATCGTTCCCAAGCAGCGGTAAAATACTCGTCTCTAGCCACAAATTAACCTGCGTCAGGGCAGCTTCCAGCGAACGAACGGTACAGTATTTATATACCGAACGAACGGTACAAAAACAAGCTTACCTTCCGAGAGAGGATTGGGATGAAACAAGCACAACGTCATCTGCCGCAGATCGATGCGAATCAGCCTGTTTGTCCAGAGCGACTTTGGATCTTAGCTTTTCTAGCTCTCGTACCCCTATTAGAACGTGGTTTTTTACCAACCGACTGTTCGCTTTAGATTAACAGGTACACAGATTTTCACACATCAAATATTCACCTTCACCGCATCAGGATTGAGATCATGATTAAACTCTACGGTCACGAAGTATCTGGTAATAGTTACAAAGTAAAATTGCTGTTAGAATTATTAAAGATCGAGTACGAATGGATTAAAGTAGACTTGATGAAAGGCGAACAAAAATCGCCAGAATACCTTGCACTTAACCCATTTGGACAGGTGCCATTATTGATCGATGGCGAGACTAAATTAGCAGATGCTCAGGCGATTTTAGTATACCTGGCACGGCAGTATGGCGGTGACAAATGGCTCCCATTGGATGCGTTACCTCTAGCTCAAGTCATTCGCTGGTTATCAACTACCGCCGGAGAAGTACGCCAGGGGCCAGAAAATGCTCGACTTTATCATTTGTTTGGGGCTGGCACTAATATTAATATCGTTGGCGAAGCCTCTCAGACTTGAGAATCGAGCTACCCAAAAAGCAGCGGATATTTTGAACCTGTTGAACGAACATTTAAGTACGCGCACTTGGTTAGAATTCGAGCATCCCACCATTGCCGATGTTGCTGTTTTTCCCTATGTCGCTCTGGCGCGAGATGGCAAGATTAATGTTGATGCTTATCCAAATGTTTTGGCATGGATCGATCGCATCAAACAACTACCTGGTTATGTTCCAATGGCTGGAATTTAATAACCCCTTAGATCTTCTAGTGGGGGAGGGCGGGTTCGTTTGATATCGAACAGTAAGATTACCTACGGTAGGCTTCGCCAACGATATTGGCTAGCATAAACAAAGCCAGCTACAGATCTATAAACTCACCCTATACATTTTATTCGATCGAATATATCGAAACAGATACCCAATCTTCAGGAGAAATCATGATCGATCTCTACTATTGGACAACCCCTAACGGTCACAAAATTCCGATCTTTTTAGAAGAAGCGGCACTACCTTACACCATTCATCCGATTAACATCAGCAAAGGCGAACAATTTCAGCCGTCCTTCTTGCAGATATCGCCCAACAACCGCATCCCCGCGATTGTAGATCGAGATCCGATAGATCGTGGCGAAGCGATTAGCGTATTTGAATCAGGGGCAATCTTGCAATACCTCGCCGAAAAAACTGGTAAGTTTTTGCCCACCGATCTCAGGGGTCGAATGGAGACTATGCAGTGGTTATTCTGGCAAGTAGGTGGGCTGGGGCCGATGTTAGGTCAAAATCATCATTTCACTCAGTATGCACCCGAACAAATCCCTTATGCGATTCAACGCTACCTCAAAGAAACCGAGCGGTTGTATGGAGTGCTAGATAAGCAATTAATAAATCGGGAATACATTACGGGCGAGTATTCGATCGCAGATATGGCGGCTTATCCTTGGATTGTACCCCATGCCAGTCAGCAAATCGACCTTAATGCCTTCCCCAACGTCAAGCGGTGGTTTGAGTCTATCCAGAGTCGTCCAGCCGTCAAACGCGCCTATGCTAAAGCTGAAGAAATCCGATGAAAATCTTGGCAATTTCTGGGAGTTTGCGCCCTCAATCTTCTAACACAGCCATTTTACAAGCAGTGGTGAAATTAGCCACTGCTGATGTAGATATCAGAATTTATGATGGAATTGGCAATCTTCCCCACTTTAACCCCGATTTCGATCGTGATGAAGGATTGACTTCAGTTATTGATTGGCGGGCACATTTGCAAACTGCTGATGGGGTAATTTTTTGCACGCCGGAATATGCTCATGGTGTCCCTGGTGTCCTCAAAAATGCCCTCGATTGGATCGTTTCTTCTGGTGAGCTTATGTATAAACCTACTGCGGTAATTAGTGCCTCTCCATCACCCGATGGTGGCGATAAAGCAAATACTTCACTCGTGCAAACGTTGAGAGTCATGATGGCAGATATTTCAGCAGGAGCAACGCTGTGTATTCCGGCTATTTCCGCCAAGTTAAATGATAAGGGCAAGCTGATAGATTCTGCCACAGTATCGGCACTTCGATCGCTATTGGATACTCTTATCTATTCAATTAATAAATGATTTGGTGATGCAAAGTCAGCCTGCGCGGACTAATAAGCTGGAACTATTGGCGTAACTCGTATGGGAACAAACCCGCACTAACTCACTAACCTGAAGACAGCTATAAAAATCGATCGAACTCTCAGGAGAAAAACAAAATGGCAAACCCAGGCTGGACACATACTGAGTCGCCCTTTCACGCAGGCGAACTAGCAATTCAAGCCCGATTCGGAGCGCAGGAGCGGATGGACAAACAAGCCCGTCGGATGGTGCGAGATTATCTCCCAGAGCAACACCAACAGTTTTTTGCCCAATTATCTTATCTAATTGTGGGTACGGTGGATACAGTGGGTAATCTCTGGGCTTCGATACTGGTGGGCGAACCAGGCTTTCTCTCCTCCCCAAATGAGCATACATTGCGAGTTACCGCCCAGCCGCTATTTGGCGATCCTTTGGCAACCACCCTCGCCGAAGGGATCGATATTGGCTTGCTTGGCATCGAACTACATACCCGCCGCCGCAACCGCTTGAACGGCAGCATTACGGCAATTCATGCCACTAGTTTCGATGTCCATGTCGGACAAAGCTTTGGGAATTGTCCCCAATACATTCAAGCCCGGATATTTGAGCTAGTTGAATCCGATGCAACCAGCCCCAAAGTTCATCAGTTCACAACGTTAGGAGCAGCGGAACGCGCCATCATTACAGCCGCTGACACGTTCTTCATTGCTACCGCCTATCAAGACGAATCAGCGGGTGCTGCACGAGGTGTAGATGTTTCCCATCGGGGTGGTAAACCTGGATTCGTCCGCATCGATGATGGCACATTAACCGTTCCCGACTTTTCTGGTAATTGTCACTTTAATACCTTCGGCAACCTGGAGTTAAATCCTCGCGCAGGACTGCTATTTGTAGATTTTGAGTCAGGAGATCTACTTTATCTTACAGGTACCGCTGAAGTGATCTGGGAAGGAACTGAAGCTATAAATTATGAGGGGGCAGAGCGATTATTTCGCTTTCGACTAGTTCGAGGATATCGGATTGAAAGTAGTTTACTCCTACACGGTGTTTGAGTAGCAAGTGTGCAGAAACTGCCGTTAAGCTTGTAGCCTAGTCACAGCAATCATTTCAATGATGGATTTTTCTGAGGATAAAACTGTACCAATTAAACTAAGATCTATTTGGTACACCGATCGCTACGAGATTTCGGTAGTTTCAGGGTGCTAAATCTCAGAGGGTTTAATTGGTACAATCCTTAGCGGCACTTTTGGCACAGATGCTACTTAAACACCTAGCACTAAAACTCGTTATTAAGCATAGATTCAGATTGAATCTAGAAGCCTTTGACTAATTTGGGAAACTCTTGGCGGAGTCGATCGAGTTTGGGTAAGTCGTTGACGACGATGTAGGGATATGTTGGATTGCGGGCGAGAAAGTTTTGATGATGCTCTTCGGCTGGATAAAACTTCTGAAGTGGAGCCATCTGCGTGACGATCGGTTGGGGGAAAACGTGAGATTTATCTAGTTGACTGATATAAGCTTTGGCAACCCGTTGCTGCTCGCTATTGGTAAAGAATATTGCCGATCGATATTGCCTGCCTGAATCGGGGCCTTGACGGTTCAATTCGGTTGGATCGTGGGCTACCTTGAAAAAGACATTTAGCAACTGCTCGTAAGAGATTTGCTTGGGATCGTAGGTAATTTGGACAGCCTCTGCATGTCCGGTTTCACCATCACTGACTGTTTCATAGTTAGCAGTATCTTTGCTACCGCCAGAATAACCAGAAACAACATTAGATACCCCTTTGATGTGCTCGAATACTGCTTCTACACCCCAGAAACAGCCACCAGCAAACACGGCAGTTTGTAAACCTCTAGTTTTGGTGGGAGCAAGTGCGATCGTGGAGTCGTTAATTAAACTCGAATTTGCTGATGCAGCATCTGGGATTGTAGATGCGGCAGTGGCAGTAGATATCGTTGAATGAGAGCCGCGATAAGCAGCCACTGTACCAACCGATAATAATGTAATAAACAGGCCAGTCGAGATGTGACGTAATAACATCAGTGTGAGTGAATATGTAAAATTTGGATCGATGGATAACTTGGTTGTAAGACTCTAGATCTGGATAGAAAGTTCAGATGATTAGCTGCTAATCTAAGAGTACTTAAAAATCGTGGAGTCTATTACTGGGAAAAGTGTGAGTTGGAGAAAATATTACCCAATTGAAGATGTATTTTAGCGATTCTCGTTGCGAGAGGCTTCTGCTAAGGCAGAGGCTTCGCCAACGCCAACGGTTATGCGGGGATAAACTTCATCGCCACACCATTCATGCAATACCGCAACCCAGTCGGTTTCGGCCCATCTTCAAAGACATGACCTAAATGTCCGCCACACCGCCGACAATGAACTTCCGTCCGCTGTTCGCCAAATGCTGTATCAACCGAAGTAGCGATCGCATTGGGAATCGGTGCAAAGAAACTCGGCCATCCCGTCCCGCTATCAAACTTGGTGTTCCAGGTAAATAAGGATAAATTACAAGCAGCACAGGCAAAGGTGCCATGCCGATGTTCTTCGGTGAGGGGGCTGGTACCAGCCCGTTCCGTACCCTGTTTCCGTAACACGTCAAACTGGGCGGGTGTTAATATTTTGCGCCACTGAGCTTCAGTTTTCACAATTTGAAATTTAGTGGCTGCATTCACCACTGGTTGCGATCGTTTATCTAGAAAATAGATTGTAGCCGCAGTACCGATCGCGATCGGTACTGTTGTTAATAATGTTCGTCTTTTCATCTGTTTTAATTAGATCGATCCTTATTTCGACTTGGATTCATCTTTTTTCATGGCATCAACCTTTTTTGTCTTTCATGGCAACTCGACCTGATTCTCATAGCAAATACTAGTCAGATTTTGCCATTTTAGCAATGGCATCGCCATTAGGTAATTGTCTTTCATGGCATCTTTCATAGCGTCACCTGTTGGTTGATTCTTTTTGACAGCAATTACATAATCTGGTGATTTCTCGCTGACATCCCATTGCATCAATTGTATACATCTGTCTAAGGCATTAATCAACTGCAATGCAGTTGTTGACTTTTGGACTTGCTGCCCAAGCACTGACCGTAGAATTTCAGAGCAAGATGCAAGCCCAGCCATAAGTAGCAGTATCGTGAGATGGAGATCGAAGCCATTTTTTTCTGGTGAGTAGAGTATCTGTTTCACGATCGTGTCGATTGGGTTTTTTCCCCCGTCAAAACCCTTGTATTTGTTTCTATGTTTATCAGTCTAAGCTTTCATACTTTTCGTAATTCAAATCTCTATCTAAATCTCACCCTGCCCTGAATCAATAATGTACTTATTTTTTGGATTCATCTTTTTTCATGGCATCGCCTTTTTTGTCTTTCATGGCATCACCTTTCATAGCGTCGCCTTTCATGGCATCGCCTTTTTTGTCTTTCATGGCATCACCTTTCATAGCGTCACCTGTTATTGATGTCGGTGAAGCTGTCTCTGTCGTTGTAGTTGTTGGTGGAGTAGCAGAGCAAGATGCAAGCCCAGCCATAAGTAGCAGAATGGAGATCGAAGAGAGTAGAGTACGTTTCACGATCGGTCTGGGGGTCAAAACCCTTGTGTTTGTTTCTATGTTTATCAGTCTAAGCTCTCTATCTAAATCTTCCCTGAATCAATAATGAGAAATTCCTGAGAATCTATTGAAATATCGGTAGACCCTACAATTAGCAAACTTATACATATACCTGAAGAAAGATCGCACTGAGCTGTTCCATCTGGAAATAGTTCAGTGCGATCGATTTAATTAAACCTCAAACTAACCCCAAATTTGTCCGTTAACTTTCCTAATCTCTGCATCGGCGAGATAACTCCTGT
This sequence comes from Chamaesiphon sp., assembly GCA_965246715.1. Taxonomy (GTDB): domain Bacteria; phylum Cyanobacteriota; class Cyanobacteriia; order Cyanobacteriales; family Chamaesiphonaceae; genus Chamaesiphon. The sequence continues at coordinate 246,583 of CBDFFH010000005.1, forward strand.
AACTAGTTCAGAGCAGTTACTAATCAGGATCGTCTATTTTAAAGTGGGCGATCGATCGAGTAGCCGTTCTCTGTCTAAGGCTGGTACTTACAATTATCCTTTTTTTGCAGTTTTTTTCTTCATGGATTGACCTTTCTTCATCGCGCTACCTTTTTTCTTCATGGCATCGCCTCTCATAGCATCGCCTTTTTTCATGGCATCGCCTTTCATAGCATCGCCTTTTTTCATGGCGTCACCGCTTTGCATTGCGTCACCTGCGGATGCAGGTGGAGTAGCAAGGTAAGCTTGACCGACAAATACTGACAGAATAGCGATCGAAGATAGTAAAACACGTTTCATGATAATTATGTGGGTCAAAGCCCTTATTTGTCTCCAGCCCTGTTAGTTTAATATCTCTATCTAAATCTCTCCTGAGCAAATGATGAGAAATTCCTGAGAATTAAGTTGAATTTAGTAATACTCACATCTTGCACCAATGCATAGATACTATAATTAGAGCGAGACTAATTCCAACGTTAGCCTTTGAGATGCCAGCAGCTCTCGTTTACTCTCTATTTCTATCAGCAGTAAACTTATTGCGGTTTTTGGCAATAGCTGCTGTAGTGTCAACAGTGTAGCCTCTTGCCAATCAGGCAAATTGCCAGGGCGCAATGACAAATAAACCCTGCTAGGCGGGTCCCCCGCCCAGCAGTGAGTCAGCACAAAACTAATCAAGCTAAGTATGAGCCAACGATAGACCCCCAATAAGGTCTGCTGACCAAAGCTAACCAACCCAAATTGATATTTGGCAGTCTTGAAATCATAGGTCAATTTACGCCGCTCTGTACTAGAAGCGAATTTGTGACAATTCATGATATCCATTGGGGAATTGAAAGGTTTCACAGAGCCATCAAACAAGTATGTGGCATTTGTCGATTCATGGTGAGAGATAGTCAAGCAATCAAAACACATATATTTTGTTCGCTGCAAGCATTTGTTCGTTTAGAAAAAATGCGCTCTCTTGACCTCATTTCTAATTGGTATGAATTGCAAAGAAACTTATTCACTTTAGTTGTACGTGATTATATTGTAGAAAATCTTACCAATACTTGTGCTGCTTAACGTACATAAATAAGATTTTTTGTCAATGCGTAAGTCCTAAATTATTTCCTTTCGATCGGCGCAATTATTCCTAAGTGTAAATATTTGAAGCACTCATAATTTCTTACCTCTTTAGTGCTGGGAGAACTCGTTCACCGAAGACCTCGATGAATTCCTGCTGCTGCCGATTGACGTTGTGCAGGATAATCTCGCTGAAACCGAGTTCCATATCTTTTTGTAGCCACTCGATATGTTGTTCGGGATCTGCCGATATCCGCACTAAATTATCCAGATCGTTCGGCTTCACGAACTGCGCGGCAGCATCGAACTGCGCTGGTGTACGGAGTTCCGCCAGCACGACGTTCTCTAAGATATTAGTGCGCCACTGGTCGTAGGCTCCAAGGCGTGCTTCCTCCTCGTCTCGTGCGTAGGACAATTGTACCTTGAGGTACATTGGCTTTCCCTTTCCCCCACCCCGGTGAAATGCCTCCACCACCTTCAGGAGTTTTTCGTGGGGACGGGAGGTGGTGATTAGCCCATCTGCCCAGCTACCTACCCACTCAGCTGTTTCGGGGGTGAGCGCTGCTCCCACGATCTGGGGTAAAATCTCAGGACGGGTGTAAAGCTTTGCCTCTTCCACACATATCCGACCGTAGTGGGTGACTGTTTCCCCATCCCACAAGGCACGGATGACTTCGACGCACTCCTTTAGGCGGGCATTTCGTTCAGCCTTGGCAGGCCAGTGTTCACCCGTGATGCCTTCGTTGATTGCCTGACCAGTCCCCAATGCCACCCAGAAACGACTAGGGAACATTTCGGCGAGGGTGGCAGCAGCTTGGGCAATAATAGCCGGGTGATACCGTTGTCCAGGAGCGCAAACGACACCGAAGGATAGAGAGGTTGCTTGCATGGCTGCACCTAACCAAGACCAGGCAAAGCCGCACTCTCCCTGGCGATCGCTCCAAGGGTGAAAGTGGTCGGAGGACAGGGCGGCGGTGAATCCAGCTTGCTCGGCAAGCTGAACCCATTTCAGCAGGGTACTGGGTTTGAACTGCTCGTGTGAGATGTGATACCCAAACTTTGTCATGTGTCTTTCCTCTTAAAAGAATTTTGGATTGTGAATTATTTCAGCCGATCGCATTATCCAAGTTGGTCAACTTTCCCGCACTGCTCAATCAGTTCGGCTACTAAACCCGTCCAACCTGTCTGATGGCTTGCGCCGAGTCCTGCGCCGTTATCGCCATGAAAATATTCATGGAAAAGAATTAGATCGCGCCAATGGGGGTCTGTTTGAAACGTTTTCATGCCGCCATAGCAGGGTCTGCCACCTGACTTATCCTGAAGAAAAATCTGGATTAGCCTTTGCGACAATTCTGTTGCGACTTCCTTGAGGTTCATCTCTTTGCCAGAACCAGTCGGGCATTCTACTTTGAAATCGTCGCCCAAGTAGGAATAAAACCTTTGGAGTGACTCGATAATCAGGTAATTCATGGGAAACCAAATCGGTCCGCGCCAGTTGGAATTGCCACCAAACAAACCTGAGCAAGATTCTGCCGGTTCGTAATCCACGCGGTACTCTTCTCCCTCTACCTTAAAGATGTACGGATGCGAACCATGAAATTTAGAAACAGAGCGGATACCATAGGGGCTTAAGAATTCGTTTTCATCAAGCATTTTGTGCAGGATACGCCGGAGTCGCTCTTGATATGGGATCGCCAGTAGTCTTCTAGCACCGCTACCTGGTGTTTCCATGCAGGGAACGTTTTGTTTGAGGTCAGGGTGCTTTTTAATAAACCATTCCAGGCGCTGTTCAAAGCCTGGGAGCATCTTCAACGTTTCTGGTTCCAGGATTTCAACCGCAAATAGTGGAATTAGCCCCACCAGCGATCGCACTTTCATGGAGAAAGGACGGTCATTGGGCAAATGCAGTACATCGTAGTAAAAGCCATCGTCTTCATTCCAAAGCTTTACCTCTGATTCGCCGATCCGGTTCATCGCATCAGCAATATAAAGAAAATGTTCAAAAAACTTAGTGGCGATATCTTCGTAACAAGAATTTTCCTTTGCTAGTTCCAGCGCGATCGTCAGCATGTTTAGACAGTACATTCCCATCCAGCTAGTGCCATCTGACTGGTCTATGTGTCCACCCGTAGGCAGTTCCATATTTCTATCAAAAACACCAATATTGTCTAATCCTAAGAAACCACCCTGAAACACATTCATTCCCTCTGCATCCTTACGGTTCACCCACCACGTGAAGTTGAGCAGCAACTTCTGAAAGACGCGCTCCAGAAAACCTCGATCGGCGCGACCATAAATTTTTTGCTCGATCGTGTAGACACGCCACGCCGCCCAAGCATGAACGGGGGGGTTGACATCACTAAAATCCCATTCATAGGCTGGTAGCTGACCGTTGGGATGCATATACCATTCCCGTGTCAATCGATCTAGTTGCCGCTTGGCAAAGTCAGGGTCGATCATCGCCAGCGGAATGACCTGAAAAGCCAAATCCCAGGCACCAAACCAGGGATATTCCCATTTATCTGGCATGGAGAGAATCTCATCACTAAACAGATGAATCCATTCGGAGTTTCTAATACATTTGCGTGACTCTGGTGGTCGTGGAGCGGTGGAATCGCCTTTTAGCCACTCTTCCACGTCATAGTAATAAAGTTGTTTACTCCACAACATACCGGCGAAAGCTTGTCGCTGTACATTACGTCTATCTTTGGACAAACTGGGAGAAGAGACGCGATCGTAAAATTCATCGGCTTCGCGTTGGCGATTTTGGAAGATTGTTTCAAAATTAGTGCCTAACGGTTCCGCTAAATCTTGATAGTCACTTAGTCGTAGCCGAACTGTTTTTGTTTGACCTGCACCAACTTTCACCAAATAATGCAATGAGGCTTTTGTTCCGGTCTGAGTTGGATTTACGGCTGAGTGCTGACCGCGTACAACGTAATCGTTGATTCCATCTTTGACATAGGGCGATAAATTGCTGACTTCAGATAGTCTTTCCGAGTTGGTTTCGTTTTCTGTAAACAAAATCTCCTCTGAATGTTCAGAATGCAGCCATCTTTTTCCGAGGGTTGGATGAGAGGCTTCTATCACACTAAAGTTAATGTTAGATTGAGTCCACTTAAGAGAAGGCTTATCCTCACTGTTATTCCAAGACCAAGTATTCCGAAACCAGAGGGTTGGTAAAAGATGCAGGGTTTTCTCTTCAGGTCCTCGGTTGACAACACTGATTTGAATCAGAATATCTTCTGATGAACTTTTGGCGTACTCTACAAAAACATCAAAGTAACGCCCGTCAGCGAAGACGCCAGTATCAATTAATTCAAATTCTGGGTCTTTATAACCTCTGCGCTTATTTTCTTCAACTAACTGAGAATAGGGAAATGCTCGTTGCGGATATTTGTAAAGACATTTCATATAGGAGTGGGTAGGAGTGTTGTCAAGATAAAAGTAATGCTCCTTTACGTCTTCTCCATGATTGCCCTCATTACTTGTTAAACCAAAGAGCCTTTCTTTCAGAAAGGGATCTTCACCATTCCAGAGTGCGATCGCAAAACAAAGTCGCTGATGGTTATCAGAAATTCCAGCAATACCATCTTCACCCCACCGATAAGCGCGGGAACGAGCCTGATCGTGCGGGAAATAGTCCCAAGCTGAACCATCCGGGCTGTAATCCTCTCGTACTGTTCCCCACTGCCGTTCACTCAAATATGGCCCCCACCGCCGCCAATGAGCTTTGCGATCGCGGTTTTCTGCCAACCTTTTTTCTTCCTGGGTCATGTTTTTCATGATTGATTTAATTCCTCACCGAATTGGTATGAGTTCTGTCACTCGGGATGATGCGGGGCTTTACATTGCTTGTAAATACAGTGGGCGTGGGGAACGTGAAACAGTTTTCCGGTAATGATTTCACGCTTGCCACGATAAAGCAGACGGAAGGCAACCACCGATAATACTGCCCCTAAAGTTGGCGCAACGAAATACAGCCACTGATCCCGCCAGAATCCAGAGACTAAGGCGGGTCCGAAGCTGCGGGCTGGATTCAGACCTGTGCCAGAAATTGGGGCTGTCAACCGGACTGTGAAGGCGATTAACAGCCAGGTCATCAGGGGTGTCCAGTGCATGAGCCGACGGCTACTGACAAAGATTAAGATTGACAGTACCAGCAAAAAGGTAATAAAGACTTCTACCGCGAATACATACCAAAGGGCGTACTCCGGTTGGGGCAGCGTCGCCCCGTTTTCAACGGTAGCGGCATAATCTCCCCAAATCGTTACTAATAGCACTGAACCAAAGATTGCGCCCAGGAATTGGGCAACCATGTATCCTGCTGCATCTAAAAAATTCATTTTGCCCTGAATCCAAAAAGCCAATGAAACTACAGGATTTATGTGGGCACCACTAAGCTTGCCCAGTGGGGTAATCGCAAACAGTGAGCCACTGCCAGCAAACAGCAGTCCTGTAAGCATTAGACGACCACCCATACTAGGGATAATTTGCTCTACAGGAGAATTTTCACCGAGATTGAAGACGACGGCGCTCAGTCCAGCGAAGATTAGAAATGCGGTTCCGAGAAATTCGGCAAGATATTCAGCCCAGTTTAGTCGTCGCCACCATCTAAAATTCATCATTTTTTTTCACTAAGTGAGGGAGCATTAAATAGAAAAGATTCAACTAGGACGCTCTCTTAAAAACTACTTTTCGACTAACCGCAAGGCGTGACCGTCTGGGTCTTTCACCAAAAAGCCCTTTTTGAATCCCAATGTCTGTTCTGGCATTTCCACGACACCGGAAGAAATAAAGGTAGATTGTTGCGCGTTAGCGAAGCTTAACGAAGTTATGGCTTCAGCATCCCGCACTACTAAGGTAATTTGCTGATGGATCGAGTCATTGCTACGGATATCGCTAGGTATCGGTCGTCCGTCTTGTGGGTTCAGGTATTCCAAAAGCTCAATTTCAATCCCTGTAGGGGCGCTCAGTCGATTAATCTGAAGTCGGGCATGAGGAACTCCGCTGAGATGCTCCTGTTCAGTGCCGTAGTTTTCACTTTCCCCAGCCCGTTCCATTCCTAATAAATTGTGGTAAAAATTTAAGCTGGCTTCGCTGTCAGAGATAACGATCGCGGTATGATCGATCCCTAAGAAGAGTTTGTCAGTCTGGCGCTGCCACCTCGCATCTCCTTTCCCTGGTGGATAGCGGATTAGTTCCAGGTCGTGTCCATCTGGGTCTTTGAAGTAAAAAGCTTGGATACCCCCTGCTGCTTTATTCCAATTTGGAAGCTGTTGGGGTTCGGTTGATGTGTTTTGTGTCTGGTTCTGCTGTAAGTGTTGGTAGGCTTTATCCATGTCACTGACAGTAATAGCAATGTGCTGGAACCAGCGATCGTTGCTGCGGGAGTCAGCAGGAATTGGTCGTCCTTTCGGCGCGAGGTATTGAGTTAGCTCAATCAACTCGCTGCCCAGTTGCATCTGGACAACCCGCATTTGGACGTTTGGTAATCCCTGAAGCTGTTCGTAAGCAGCGCCCGAAACCTCGACATCGGAGATTTTTTCAAACGACAACACTTTAGAGTAAAATTCAAGCGATCGCTCCATACTGGCAACCGTCATCCCAATTGATTCCACTGCAACTATTCGTTCGTCTTGCATTGATTAAAACCCTGCAACTACACTCGATCACGAAAATTAGCTCAGGCGTTCGATGAGATGATCTCCCACGCGCAGCGCATTGGCGATAATCGTTAGGGTCGGGTTGAGACCCGTGTTTGAGGGAAAGAAGCTGCTATCGACGACATAGAGATTGTCAACATCGTGGGTGCGACAATTAACGTCCAAAACGGAAAGCATTGGCTCAGTCCCAAAGCGACAGGTGCCACATTGATGGGCTACCCATTTCAAGGGAAAGTTGTCGTGGTAATAGAGCGATCGCATCATGAAGCCCATATCGACATCAATCGACTTTAAAACCTCAGTCCAACGATCGACCAGACGCTTGAACGACTCTGTGTTATTTTCGGTGTAGTCAAGGAAAATCTTGTCTCCTTTTACCCTGACTCGATTATGCAGGTCTGGCAAATCCTCTCCCATCAACCACCAATCGACAGAGTGTAGCGCCGCATCTTCTGAAGAAACATCCTTGTCTATCATCAGTGGCACATCATCCATCAGCATGGTCTGGTTAACTTTACCTGACAGTTGCACTTGCCCCATTGGATAGGGAAAATCCGGCTCACCCCAGTAAAAGTCGTTAACTCCCAAGGTTTTCTGAAACAGCGTCGGATTCTCCTGCTTCATCAAGCCGATCACTACAGCACAGTTGTGCTTCATGAAATTGCGTCCCACTTGGTCAGAACGATTCGCCAGTCCATTCGGATGACGATCGTTGTGCGATCGCAGTAGCAAGGCTGCTGAATTAACGGCTCCACAGGCAACCACAATAATATCCCCACGAAACAGCCTCGTTTCACCTGCCACTTCCGTCTCAACCACCGTGATTTCACGACCAGAGGAACTTGTGTGCAGCCGTTGCACCTTAGCTTCGGCGATCAGGGTAACATTTGGCTGCTTCATTGCTGGACGCACCCCAATCACTTCCGCATCAGCCTTGGCATGGACTAAACAGGGATGTCCATCGCAGGTTTCGCAACGAATACATTCACTCAAATAGCGCGCTTGCTCATTCAACTTGATTGCCATCGGTAGGTAGAACGGTTGGAAGCCCTTTGCCTGTAAGTCATCATGGACTTCTTGAATCCTCGGCTCGTGAGCGATCGCCTCAAAAGGATAATCTTCATTTGTCCAAGGCTCCGTGGGGTCTAATCCGCGTTTGCCATGCACGTGGTAGAGCTTCTCTGCCTCAGTGTAATAAGGTTCAAAATCTCGATACTTCAGGGGCCAAGCTGGAGAAATTCCACCCTTATGCACAACCCTGTCAAACTCCTGTTCCCGCATCCGAAACAATGTGCCGCCGTAAAGTTTTGTATTGCCGCCAACCCAGTAACCAGCGGCTGGATGTAGCTCCTTGTTTTGTTTGTCGTACCAAGTCTCAGCATTGAAATAGCGTTCATGCTTGAAAACTTGCATCGGGTCCCAATTTGCCTTCTCTCTCGGCAAGAAAGAACCCCGTTCTAGGAGCAAAATCCGCTTGCCACTCGCTGCTAATCGATAAGCGAGCGTTCCTCCACCTGCACCTGTACCAATGATAATCACATCGTAATGATTGTCAGCCATTTTTTTCCTCCGTAACTATTATGCCGATCGAGTCCACTGAGAAAATGATTTGCACATTAACAGGTCATACGCTAGATACTTGACCACCCGTGACTTCCAGGATGGCACCCGTAGTAAAGCTACTATCCTCCGATGCAAAATAGACGTAGGTGGGCGCAAGTTCCTCTGGTTGGGCGGCTCGTTTCATTGCCACGTCGTTACCAAAGTTGTCTACCTGTTCGGGTGTCATCGTCGCTGGAATGCCCGGTGTCCAAACTGGACCGGGAGCGACAGCATTCACGCGAATTTTACGAGCTGCCAAGTTTTGCGCTAATGCTTTCGTAAATGCATTTACTGCACCTTTACTTGTGGAGTAATCGATTAGAAATTCTTTACCAATTAGACCCAAAATGCTGCTGGTGTTGATGATGACATCGCCCTCTTTTAAGTGTGGTAAGGCAGCTTTAAGCATGTAGAAGTAGCCAAATATATTTGTTTCCAGCGTGCGACGAAACTGCTCTTCGGTAATGTCTTCAATTTGGAACTGCACCATCTGATAAGCCGCGTTATTGACGAGAATATTCAGGTATCCAAATTTCTCGATCGTCTGTGCCACCGCCTGCTTGCATTGTTCGGAGTCGCGGACATCGGCTTTGATGTTGAGACACTGTCGCCCTTTTTCTTCCACTTTAGACTTAGTAACCTGGGCATCGTCATCGTGTTCGTTATAGAGAATAGCTACGTCTGCACCTTCCATCGCGTAGGCGATCGCTACGGCCCGACCGATTCCTGAATCGCCACCAGTAATCAGCGCAACTTTTCCTTGCAGTTTGTTAGCAGGCTTGTAGTTCGATAAATCACTGTCCGGCTGCGGAATCATGTCTTCCTGGCTAGCAGGATAAGACAGCTTTTGGGCAGGGATTTGAGCGGCAGTAGGACGAAATTCTGACATTGTAAGAGTACCTCTTCGATATTTTTCAGTGTATTTGAACAATTGATTTAAGCCGATCGTGCCAATTCAGCGTCATCTCTTTTCATTTACCAACGTCGAGCAAGTGCCATGACGATCGCCGTTGAGGGCACGCAACGATTCTCCAGTAGTATGCTAAATCTGTCGATAATGCCCTCATATCCATTACTAGCAGCCATTTGCAGGTGAAGAACAGAGCGAGAACACTACCTCGATCCATGCCTAGAGATCGGCATCAACTGCTAGCGTCAGCGATCGTTACCAGCGCGATCGCCATTTAACGCTCCTAATGCTTCGCCTAATGCCCACAGCGCACCGCCCAACAGCACAATGTCTTTAAGCAAAAACTGTCCTGGAATTGCCGATAGGAGTGGAAAGGCTGGATCGGAAACACCAGGAGTAGTTAACATAAAACTTATGGTGATTAGGAATGTGATTACTGCCATCGCGCTGCCGATCGCCGAAACCAGTGCTGACCAGGGACGAGTGGCGATCGAGATCGCTGCCGTCACCTCAATCACGCCAACCAGATTCGACACACCTTGCAACCCCAAAATCGGCACCAGCCAGCTAAAAAACGGGCTGTTCTCCACAAAGGGCTGAATGCCGCGAGCTTCGGCACTAGTAAACTTCAGTAGCCCAATCCAAACCAAAATCAGTACGATACCGTAACGCACGAGAAAGAGTCCTGCTTTCTCAAACTTGTAAGCATTTGCCCTGGAGACAGGAAAGACTGGACGAGTTCTGGGGGTAGTCATGATGAAATCTCCTGTTGGTGTTTGAGTGTTAGTTCGAGCGATCGCTGAGACATACGGTTAATTCACCGTGTTGGTGGATAACTTCCCATTTGGTCTGTTCATCCTCACGCCAAAAGCGCAAGTCAACGGTTGCATCGCCCACGACTAAATTCGTGAGTTGCAGATCCGGCAACCAAGTTGGTAAGACGGGTTGCACGTACAATCGGCGATTTGACGCATCAGCTTCCAGCCCCAATAAGCTGCTAATCAGCCAGAGGAGCGCACCTGCTGCCCACGCCTGGGGAATATTGGCATCACTATACGGAACTGGAAAATTCTCAGACTGCCATTCGATGCCGCCAAACAGTTCGGGCATCTGGTAGTTTTGAAACAGGCTGGCAGCCGCAAACAGCCCTTCCGCGATTCGATTGGCTTCTGCGTGGTAGCCAGATCGTTTCAGTCCAGCGGCAATGAAGGAGTTGTCGTGTGCCCAAACGCTGCCAGTGTGATAGCCGATCGGGTCGTAAGCCGGGTTTTGAGCAGACAGGGTCCGAATGCCCCAACCACACCATAAGTCGGGCTGGAATAGTCGCTCTACCAACCGTTGTGCTCGACCGGACGGCACGATCCCCGACCAGAGTAAGTGCCCAGGATTGGAGGTAATCGAGCGAATCTGCTGTTTCTGACTATCTAAACCCAAACAATAGAAGCCTTCCTCCTCCATCCAGAAGCGATCGTTGAATCGTTGATACAGTTCGTCTGCTTTGTGACGCAACTCTTGGGCACGCTCAGGTTGACCTCGAACGTCGTAGAGATCCGCCGCTCGTCGCCACGCATCGTATACCTGACCTTGAGTTTCGCAAAGCGCGATCGGGGCGTTGACGATGTTGCCATCCGCATCCCGAATCGCATCCCCCGAATCTTTCCAGCCCTGATTTTGAATGCCGTCTTTAGAGCGACTGCAATACTCGACGAAGCCATCGCCATCAAAGTCGCCGTAGCGCTCGATCCAAGTTAATGCCTTTTCTAGAGCTGCATGGCAGCGATCTAATAGAATGCGATCGCCCGTCCAGCGATAGGCTTCGGATAGAGTGATAATCCACAAGATCGTGGTATCGATCGCGCCGTAGTATGGATTATTGGGAATCTGATGCAAGTGGGCGAGTTCCCCCTGGCGTAGTTCATGCAGAATTTTACCGGGTTGTGCATCTCGCCAATCGTCCTTGGACGTTGCCTGAAAGTCGGCTAACTTGAGCAACGTGCCTTGCGCTAAGTTGGGTACTACTGCCATCGTTTGCAAACTTGCGATCAGTGGGTCGCGTCCAAATACGGCAACAAACCAGGGAATGCCTGCCGCCGGAATCCAAGCTAGCTCGCCATCATCTACAGGAATTCGCAGTGCCGCTAGATCGACGAGGGCTTGCTGGTAGATTTGCTCAACCTCCCGATTGGATGACTGTAGATGAGTTGCCAATTTCAGGAAACTCGCCATCTCCTTGCCTGCGGGGGTGACATCGATCGCGGCATCGGTATGTTTCGGCATCAGTTCTTCTCCATCTACCAAGGCGATAAAGTTAATGCAAGTGTGCCACGTTTCACCAGGGTCGAGAGTAATATCAAAAATCAACCGACCGTTAGAGTAGCGGGGGGGTGAACTTTCTCCTTCTGGATGAATGCGAACCCCTCTGGTGAACGAGCCGTTACGATAGATGTTGCTCAACGTGTTGTCGTTCCAAGTCGTTTCGATCCTACCCTCCGTCACAAGCTGTTGGGCTTTAACCCGGAAAACATCGACAAAATCAGAGCGAATCTCCAGCATCAACTGAAGATCAACGCGCTCTTGATGATGATTTGTAATGTCAATGTCTTCGTGCATCCCGCCAATGATATCGCGCCGCAGGCTCACCAGCAGTTTTTTGGCAGGCACGGTTCCTTTCGCCGTCAACAGTTCTGGATTGGTGAACTCATAGCGGGCAACTCGATGCGTGATGCAGCTAGAGGTAATTGGCGTGAGTGGTTGTCGAGCGAGCGAGATTTCGTAGTAGGAAATCAGTCGTGTGTCGCGTACAAACAAACCTTGAGCGCGCCGATCGTCGATCGACCCGTCGGCAGCCGTCAGTAGAAACGAACCGCCATCATTAATTGTAATTTGTCCAGTTACAACCGCAACTTTCGCAGACATAGATTTTTCTCTCACTAAGGTTGCTGTCAATCTTACTTAAAGATTGCTATAAGCTATATATACCAGTCATTTTCAGACCCAGAATGCAGGTCTGTACAACAACTGGGCTAAATGCTATTTACAAGGTCAAAGAGCTATTGAGCATATCCTGTTTGCGTTCTAGCTTTCATGTTGCCCCCTGTGCAGTGGATTGTGACGATCGATCTGGCGTTCGCAGCCTGCATGATGCCTCGGCGATCGCTAAATCATCCGCACTGCCTAAAATACATTACAAGCACTTGCACCAAACAGTATGACAGTCAAATCTGAGATAATCCTGAGAAACAGATAAGATTTGGCGATCGATCGGACGATGTTTGTAGATCGAAGCTCGACAGCACCGGAGTGAGGAAGCAGCATTCGATTACCAAAAACTTTTACTCGATCGGGCTGTAAAGTAGTCAGATGAAAGTGGGCCGCAAGTCATCATGTCTGTGCTCGGTTAATCTAATTGAGTCAAAGTGCTAACTATTAGCTTCAATGACATTGACAGCAAAGCTCTTGTAAGCCTCGCCCATTTGCGTTGCTCTGGTGCCAGGAAAGACATGAAAATCGCCAACTTTGAGTGCTGCGAAGATGGCATCGGCAACTAAGATCGGCGGTTCGGCGATCGCACTCAGACCTGCGGCATCGCCCATATCGGTGGCGATCGGTCCAGGATGTATGCTCAAGACGATCGTGCCCTGTTCGCTCAGCGATTCGCGTAATGCTTGGGTAATAGAATATGCAGCCGCTTTTGAGGCAGCGTAGGTAGCATAGCTAGCTGACGATCTGAGTGATGCGACAGAGTTGAGTTGGGCAAAGACACCGCCGCCATTTGCTTTCAGTACTGGGGCAAACGCTTGCGCCATGTGGATTAATCCATACACGTTGACGTTCATCTGAAATTCGAGCGCGGCGATCGCATCTTTATCCAGGGGATTACCTTCTTTAAAGACCCCCGCGTTATTGACAATTACCTGGACATCTGTGGCTATTCGAGCGGCAGCAGCGATCGATTGGGGATCGGCTAAATCGATCTGAATCGGCACGACTCGTTGGCTCAGGTGCTCTGAAAGAGAATCGGGATATTTTTCGACTAGTGGCGTGGCACTGTCCAAGTTACGCACGCCAGCATAGATCTTGGTAGCTCCGCGAGCGAGAAAGGATTCGACTAGTGCTTTGCCGATGCCCCGATTTGCGCCTGTAACTAAAATGATTTTGTCTTTGAGGTCGTAGTTCATCTCAATTGCTCCTGTTGGGTTAATGTTGATACCGATCGTCACCGCAACCGCACGATAACCAGCTAATTTCATGCCAAGCTGCGACCAAATAGTCACAGGCGATCTTCGATAGCTCCAATTACTAGCGTGACCGCCAAAACTGAGAAAATCCTGAGAGCCAGATGAAATTTTGCGATCGATCGAGTGGCGATCGGACAAATTCACGAGCTTGCTGGCGATAATTTTGCGACACTCGATTGTTGTAAATTTACGATCGATCTTGAAATAATCTGTAGACTAAACTCATCACGATCGATCGACTGACAGCAGCTATTGAGGATAATTTCAGTGTATGGAAGAGTGCAGATTTCTCAGGACTTTGATAGTTGTACCCGAACATTGCGAGCAGTCGAGCCATACCGACCTATGACTAATTCAAATTCAACCTGTACTCCTGCTGGCAACGTGCGGTACCCCTCCCCAGGAATCGCCGTGAAGTTAAAGAACACATCCTCACCACCACCATCTGGCGAGATCGTCCCACTCCCTGCTTTAAGATCGAACGATCGCACGACACCTTTTAGCACTGGCAATCTAGTCGCGCCCAAACTTGGCACACCTTCACTCCACGTTTGTTGCGGAATGCGAACTTGCTTTACCTCTGGCGTATCGTATGCCTCATAGCGATAGTCAGTTCGCGTCGCCATCAGCGTCCGTAAATCTTGGCGTAATTCCTCGATCGACGGTCGCCCTACGAAAAACCACCCATTGTAGATTTTGTGAATGCTCAAGTCGGGATGCAACACGAAGGTATACGGTTGTGCGCGGTAAGCATACTCACCTTCGGTTTCATCTAAAATATTAATCTGCTTGATGACTTCGCGCCGTTCGTCGCATAAAAAGGGCCACTGTGCGCCCAACCCCGCGCGAAAGGCAGCTTGAACTAACGGCGGATCGACCCCAATCGTTGCCAGCTTGCCATAATTGACAGTTAATTCGCTTTGGAACAGGACTAACTGTGGTAGTTGCTGCCGATCGCGTGGGCAAAAGAAGCCACGATAGAATACGAGAATCAACGGATAGCCATCAGTAAATCCCAGATACCGATCCATCAAGCTTGGTTGTGTCAATGTCGAGAGTTTTATCGGTTCATTGTCCTGATTTGGGAGTTCGAGATCGGGAAAGCGATCGCCTACATTCAGATTAGTTGTCATAATTACTGCTTACATATTCGAGTAGGTTGGTGAGAAGTAGCTCACTTTAGAACAGCGGCGATCGAAAGTAAGCAGATCCCGATTGACGTGTCTTTCAAAATAACTGCCGTGCGAGCGTGGGTAATGATTCCGCAAAGGTGGGATGAATGTGCACCGAGCGTTCGAGGACTTGCCAAGTGGCTCCAGCTTCCATCAGTGCCAGAAAGACATGTACTAATTCGGAAGTTTCATAGCCCACTAACGTTGCACCTAAAATCAGATTTGTCTGCGTGTCAACGACCATGCGGAAAAAGCCTAAATCTTGTCCCCACTCAATCCCTCGTGCGGTTTGGGCTACTTGCGTAGTGACTGCGCGAGCATTGATGCCTTGTTGCTGCGCCTGTTCGATCGTCATCCCGACACGACCGACTTGTGGCTCGGTGAAAACGGCATAGCCCAGCACCCGATCGTGACGATTCCGGTCGCCGCCTGCCAAAATCGCTTGCAAGCGGCGATAGTCTTCCCAAGAAACATGAGTAAAAGCAGGCTGTTTGGCGACATCTCCGATCGCATATACTCCCGCGCAGCTAGTCCCAAATCGATCGTCGATTTTCACATAGCCGCGATCGTCTAATTCAATCCCAGTCGCCGCACAATTCAATGCTGGAGTATTGGGCTTGCGTCCGGTGGCAATTAGCAGGGCTTCACCGTCGAGCGTCTTGCCATCATCAAGCGTGAGGGTAAATACGCCATTGGTATGTGCAACTCGATCGACTTTCGTGTTGAAATGCAGTCCGATGCCATTGCGATCGAATGCCTCCGCCATCACGCTGCTGACATCAGCTTCTTCCTGAGCCAATAATCGATCGCCCCGCACGATTAATTCTGTCTTGCTGCCCAACTGTGCCATACCCTGACCTAATTCCATCGCGATATAGCCACCCCCAATGACGATTAGACGCGGCGGAAGCTGTTTTAGATCGAAGAAATTACGGTTGGTCAGATAAGGCGTTCCCGCTAACCCAGGCAGATCGGGGATGCTGGAAGATGTGCCTGTGTTGATAACGACAATCGGTGCTTGCACAGTTACCCCGCCGCCAGTTACCATCCGCTCTCCGACGAACGCGGCTTCAGTACAAACGACTTTCACCCCCGCACCTTCTAACCGCTTTTGTACACCCTGATTGAACTGACTGCGAATGTCCTGTACCCGCTCCATCACTGCCGTAAAATCCATCTCTACCTGGGTGTGGATGCCAAGCTTATCGGCTTGGTGTGCGCGACCTGCGGCATGAGCGGCGGCGAGAAATGCTTTAGAAGGCGTGCAGCCATAGTTAACGCAACTGCCGCCTAAAGCATCGCGCTCGAATAAAACGACTTTTTGCCCAGCTTTAGCACAGTCAACTGCGAAGGGAACGCCGCCTTGACCGCTACCGATGACGATTACATCTACTGTTTCCATAAATACCTGTTACCTGTGGTGAGGAGGATGAGCTAGCTATTCTCTAGACTAACAAATGCTTTTTATGACCTTGGCAGCCTATTTCAGTCTGGATCTTTGCTGGAGAGAGTTCCAGCGAACTTCGATGTTAGCTCGTTAAAAACACAATTAAGACTTTTCAAATATCCGTTGAGAAGCTCAGAAATACCAAATTCACACATCGATCGCGAGTGCAGTCTTCGGTCGAGCAATACAGATGAGCACCGAGCCTGGTTCGATCTCCGCAGTCGGCGGTTGGAGATATTCCACTTCGCCCTCAGTCAACTCACACATGCAAGTACCGCAAATTCCTTGCCGACAACTGTAGGGCGGGTTGAGACCATTTGCTTCTGCCAATTCCAGAATACTGCCATCATCAGGCTGCCAGGTGACTGTTTGACCAGAACTGGCAAACGTAATTTCGGCAGGTTCGGCGGTTTGATCGCTCGATCCTGTTTCAGCAGCCCCAGCTTTACTTGAGGTAAACACTTCAAAGAAAATTCGGTGTTCGGCTACTCCCGCTTGTTTGAGTCCATCCCGCAACGATTGTAAAAATGGTGGTGAGCCACACAGGTAATACTCTGCTTCTTGCTTAACCAAGCGTTGCAACAGAGCCGTATCGACATATCCGGTACTTTGATAGCGACCTCGATCCTCCGCTGTGGGGCGACTGTAGGCATAGTGAACCGTCAGATGGGGATTTTGCTCGTCGAGTTCCATCACCTCATGTCGAAATGCTTGATGATTGCCATCTCGCGCACCATGCACGAACCAAATGGTTCGATCGAGCTGGAGTTGAGTCGCCGCTTTTGCCATACTCATCATCGGCGTAATGCCCACGCCATTACTGACTAGCACTGCTGGCAAGGATTGCTGCACGTCCAAAATAAATTTACCGCTCGGTGGTTTAGCTGCAATGACCGTTCCTTCGATCGCGAGATCGTGCATGAAGTTAGATGCTAATCCTGCTGGTACATCCTGTCCTTCCGGCATCCGTTCCCGCTTAATCGACAAGCGATAACGGTCGCAAGGCTCGACATAATCTGACAAAGTATAGGTACGAATTACGGGTTTTGCCTGTCCGGGAATATCTAACTTGATGGTGAGATATTGACCAGGCTTGAAGTTTGGAATCTCCTTTTTATCTTCAGGCTGTAAATAAAAGGACGTAATCTCTTCGCTCTCCTTAACTTTGCTGGTCACGACAAAATTGCGCCAATCTTTCCAACCACTCCGATCGTCAATGGTGCGATCCTGCTGGCTATTCGGTTTCGATTTCAGACCGAACACCGCGCCACCAGCCGCTCCCACTAGTACAGCATACACAGCCGCACGATAAGCATCGGGGGCTTTATCTTTGGTCGATCCGAGTGCCAAGCCAAATGCTAATGTCAGCACCGATCCGACTGTTGCAGCTCCGGCTAGACTTCTAATTAATGGGTTATTATTTTTAAGCATCGTCGCCTCCTAGAGCGCATAATGTAGTTTACGTATTGTGCGGAGCGGATCGAACATTACATCAGTCTTCGTAAACATTCAACTTACCGTCGAGATGGGTGACTTCCCAGTAAGTGAGATCGTCCACTCGCCAGAACCGCA
The DNA here is from genome assembly GCA_965246715.1 of Chamaesiphon sp. GTDB lineage: Bacteria > Cyanobacteriota > Cyanobacteriia > Cyanobacteriales > Chamaesiphonaceae > Chamaesiphon. The sequence continues at coordinate 264,291 of CBDFFH010000005.1, forward strand.
AATTAACTTTGGCAGCACCGACAACCAAGTGATTTAGGGTCAAATCGGGGAGCCACTCAGGTAAATTGGGCTGCACTCGCAACCGTTGATGCGGGGCATCTGCTTCGAGTCCGAGAATACTACGAATGAGGAAGAAAATCGACCCCGCCGCCCAAGCTTGGGGAATGTTGGCATCGGGATACGGTACGGGGAAGCTTTCAGGGGTGCGATCGATCCCGGCAAATAGTTCGGGCATTCGTCCTGACTCAAAGTAACTCGCGGCGGCAAAGGTCGCTTCCGCAATCCGATTGGCTTCCTGGTGATAGCCGTACCGCTTCAGTCCAGCAGCAATAATTGAATTATCATGCGGCCACACACTACCGAGTTGGTAACTAATCGGGTTGTAGGCTGGATTCTGAGCGGAGAGCGTGCGGATACCCCAGCCGCACCATAAGTCGGGCTGGAATAGCCGCTTTACCAGCCGCTGTGCTCGATCTGGTGGCACGATCCCCGACCAGAGTAAGTGCCCAGGATTGGATGTAATCGATCGAATCTGCTGTTTGTGGCTATCTAAACCCAAACAGTACAACCCCTCTTTTTCCATCCAAAAGCGATCGTTAAACCGTTGATAGAGATCTTTGGCTTTGCGATCTAGCTGCTTGGCGCGATCGTGTTCGCCCCAAATTTCATAGATTTGGGCAGCACATTTCCAGGCATCATAGACATAGCCCTGGACTTCGCACAGCGCGATCGGTGGATCGACTTGACTGCCATCGGCAGCCACGATTGAGTCGCCGGAATCCTTCCAGCCCTGATTTCGCAAGCCGTCTTTAGATCGGGTGATATACTCCACAAATCCATCGCCATCAAAATCGCCATCCCGCTCGATCCAGGCTAACGCCCGTTCGAGCGGCACGCGACAGGTATCTAGCAGCTTAAGATCGGCATTCCAACAGTAGGCTTCTGCCAGCGTAATAATCCAGAGAATCGTCGCTTCGATCGTCCCATAGTAGGGCGTATGCGGCACCTCGTGCAGTTGAGCGAGTTCGCCTTGACGGATCTCATGCAGGATTTTTCCAGGTTGAGCATCCCGCCAGTCATCCCGCTCGATCGCTTGTAACTGAGCTAACTTAACTAGGGTACCGTGACTAAATTCACAATTTACCGCCATCGTTTGGAGACTGGCAATAATCGAGTCCCGCCCAAATACTGCCACAAACCACGGAATTCCAGCGGCTGGCATCCAGCAAGTTTGGCCGTTGTCCTCCACTTCGATCCGCAGCGATCCCATATCCAGCAATGCTTGTTGGTAAGTTGCCATCACTTCCGCATTCGAGGATTGTAATTGGGTTGCCGTATTGAGAAAATTGACCATCTCGCGTCCGGCTTTGGTTTCGGTCAGCGCAGTATCTTTGGTATGTCTGGGTTCGAGGACTTCGCCATCTACCAGCGCGGTAAAATTGATGCAGCTATGCCAGGTGTGACCTGGATCGAGAGCAATGTCAAAGAACAGCCGACCATTAGCATAACGCGGCAACATTTTGGGATCGGGTGCGACAATGATGCCTCTGTGAAACGTGCCGTGCTGGTAAGTGGTTGTGAGTGCGCCATTTTGCCAGACAGTTTCAATCTGACCGCGCGTAAGCAATCGCTTCCCCCTGACTTGAAAGATGTCTGCAAAGTCCGATCGAGTTGCCAGCATTAACTGAAATTCCACCCGATCGCCGTGATGATTCGTGATGTCAATATCCTCGTGCATCCCACCGAGAATATCGCGGCGCACGGTGATGATTAGACTACCTTGGGGTAACGTTCCACTAATAGCCAGCAGTTCGGGATTAGTGAAGGTGTAGACCGCCACCCGATGGCTGACACTGCTCGATGCCAGCAGTTGGAGGGGTGAACGATCGATCGAGATTTCGTAGTAGGAAATCAAGCGGGTATCGCGGACAAAGAAGCCTTGAGCGCGATCGTCATTAATCGAGCCATCGCGAGCGGTAACGAGAAAGGAAGACCCATCGCTAATGGCAATCTGTTCGGCATTAACGGCAACTTTTGCAGGCATGATTCACCTCTCAAATTTTTACTAATCCATTCTTAAAGATCGTTTTGCTGACGCTCCACACACATCCCACGTTGTTCCATCGCTCCAATCCGTTTTACTCGATCGTAATGAGTAAAATAACCATTAAACCTGAATCAGTCCTGAGTAGCACATAAATTATTGCTACCAAATAAATGACAACATTAATTTTTGACGCGATCGCCGCATAAATTAATAGCAAGATCGATAGAATTGAAATGTAGACAGACGGGTCAGCCGTTCTTTTCAACCAAACCCGAAGGAATGGGATTGGGACTCGCGATCGTCAACCGGATTGTCAAGGCTCATGCAGGAAGATTGCAGTTCCAGTCCGATGCTTCTGGAGCTTGCGTCAGCGTTGAATTACCCATCCAATGCGGTGTTAAATAGTCCTAAATCGCTCGTTATTTTGTCAGTGTTGCATAACCAAAAGTCGCATCGAATTTCTCACACCAAATCCCAACGGATTGAAATCCTTCGAGATTAATATCGCTCGGTATTTCATAGCAACGGACTACCATTCGATTACCTGCCCAAAAAAATCAATTTCTTCCTCCAAATAGTTGGAGTTCGACGGCATTAAGATAAGCCCGATCTATTTGAGTTTCTGGCGATAAATCCTTTGCCTCGATTGCAGCTTGCACTAAATCTTTTGCAGCAATTCGACCGCTGGAAAAATCGGTACGCAACGATCCAAAACTGGAAATTCCCTGTGCTTTATAGGCACCCTGATATGCTCGTGAAGCTAATTCAAAGGGAGTGATTTCAGCAGCATTTGCATTCATAACTGTAGCGAAGGTTCGACCGCCTCGACCTACTGCTTTTGAAGTAGGATCTGAGGAACTAATTGCTGTATCGGTAGCATTGGAGTTCATCGCCATGATGAAGGGATGGTCTCCTTGCCCTACTGCTTTTGCCGAGGTAGCTGCCGATAGAGATAGGGTGAGAACAGAGAGACTAAGAAGAATAAAGCGTTTCATAATTAATAACCTTTGGTGTGAGGAGATTCGATAGATTTCATACTTTTATAATGTCAGATGATTATGAAATTAAGCTGAGTATAGGTAGAATTTGATATTAAAATTGGTCGAGAAAAATCATATTTAAACAGAGATTAAAAATGTAAATATTTACAACAAAAATACCTACAGCAGGTTAATTGCTGTAGGTATTTTTGTAAATTACTAAGAAATATCTAAATTAAATGCCACCAAACCATTCATAGCCTTGGTCTTCCCAATAGCCACTTCGTCCCGTGGGTATCTGACTGCTAAACGTCACCTGTGTTACCCATTTAGATTGTTTATAGCCCAATTTAATCGGTGCGGCGAGGCGGATTGGTGCGCCATTATCGATCGGTAGTGGTGCCCCATTCTTACTACTTGCAAGTAGAGTCTGAGGGTGTAGAGCCGAAGCTAAATCCCAACTTTCATAATATTTATCCGCCGACTGAAAGATGACATATCGCACACTCGGCTTGGGTTTGACCAGCATCGCTAAATCCCGCAATCTGACTCCACCCCATTGCACGATCGCCGCCCAACCTTCCACGCAGACGTGTTGAATTACCATTGACGCTTGGGGAAGTTTATTCAATTGTGGGAGCGAAAGCCTAATTGGATTATCTACTTCACCATCAATTATCAATCGATAGGCATCCAAATCCAGTTTTGGATTGCCTTCAGCACTATTGATAATCAAAGCTTTAGGATCGATCGCACTCACCGGATATTCAGGAATGAGTAATTGGGGTTTAACTAATAATTCCTCGAACGGTTGATTCAGCGGTTCGGTAAGATTACCGATCCGTTCGGCAAGTTTATCGTCACTACAACTGCTAAGTAAATAACCGATACCAGACATTCCCAGTAGTTGCAGGGTTTGCCGACGATTGAGCCGAGCGGGAAGAATCATAAAATTATAAATTATGAGTTATGAATTATGAATTACCAGGGACGAAACATCGATTGAGTTAACTTCAATCCACCAGCCTTAATCCCCATGATTAGATGAACCAAGATAAATATTAAAGAAATCGGTACGGTCAAAAAATGTACCGTGCGAAGAATTTGCCAATTGATAAATAAGCCAGAGAGCAAATGCAATTGAGCTGGTTTATACATCGCTAAACCTGACGTAATTGCCAGGAGCATGACAGGGATAATTCCTGTATAAACCAGTCGATGCCAAGCATAAGTCTTTCGTTTGGGATTTTGACCGACTTGCAATGCCTTGAGATCTTGATCGGAAAAGAACCGTTTTTTCCACCGTTGAGTGAGAAAAATATAAATTCCATAAATCAGCAAGGTAAAGGCAAACACCCACATCACAGCAAAGTGCCAATCTCTACCACTAGCCAAATAACTACCTAAAGTCGCCCATTTCGGTATATGCCAACCGGCTCTCCCGCCAAACACCGGATTAGCATTATAAATCGTTAACCCGCTGCCCATCATCATCAACAAGCTGATAATTAACAAACCATGCAGAATTTTGATAAAAGTCTGCTGTTGGGGCAGTGGTGGAGATTTAGGTTTCTGCTTATTCATTTTATTGTCATTCGATTAAATGCTAAAAAACTTAGATGGGTAACTTGGGAAATAGTGGTAACAACCACAATTGGATCTCAACATCCCAACCTAATAAAATCGCGATCGCGGTGCCTGTCATCAAAATCCCACCAATTCGTTGCAACTTAGCAGTATGCGGAATTATCCATCGCCAAGATTGACTGAGATACCGACTAGTATAAGCCAAAATCAGTAAGGGAATTCCCGCTCCTAGCCCGTAGAAAGTTAATAAGATTAAAGCAGCTAAAATGTCATGTTTGACGGCTGCTAAAACTAAAATACTCCCTAATGCGGGGCCAGCGCAGGGAGTCCAGAGCAAGCCTAATTGCGTCCCGATCGCAAATTCGCCCCACAAGTTCGGTTGCTCTGGCTCTCGAAAATTACCAAATTGCCAACGGCTAAATACCCAATAACTCAACTTGGGGAAAATTGATAACAGACCAAAGAAAATTAGTGCAGCGATCGCGACACCACGTAATATATTTGCAAATCCAGCGAACCATGAACTAGCAATTCCGAGTAGGCTACCGATCGCGGCAAACCCACAGATTAAGCCCGCAACTAATGCGATGGGGCCAAATCGATGAGTTTTAAAAGACCGTCCTAAAACTAACGGTAAGATCGGCAGCACACAGGGAAAAATAATTGTTAATAATCCTCCCAAGATAGCCAGACTTAAAGAGCCGAATGATACTCCATTCATGCTGTGTCACCCTAATAACTGACGAATTTTAGTTTCGGTTTCAGCGTAAGCACCTTCGCCAATATGGTCGTACACGATTTGACCCTGGCGATTGGCTAAAAATAAGTGCGGCCAATATTCATTATTGTAAGCCTTCCAAGTTTCAAAGCCGTTATCTACCGCGACGGGATACTTAATATGGCGTTTACTTACTGCTTGTTTGATATTACCTAGCACGCGCTCGTAGGGAAATTCGGGCGTGTGTACGCTGACGATCTTTAAACCTTTGTCAGCATATCGATCGTGCCAACCGACTAAATGCGGGATAGTCGCCTGACAGTTGCTACAGGCAAATGTCCAGAATTGGAGCAAGACAACATTCCCACGTAAACTCGCCAGTGTAAGCGGTTCGGTATTGATCCAATTGCTAATTCCTTGGAGTTCTGGCAGGGTTTTACCAGCAGATTCGAGCGCTATTTCATTACTGGGTGCTGCGGATGTGGGAGCGAAGGTTTTGGCGTTAGATGGTGCTGGTTGCAATTTCTGTCCGATGGTAGTGGCGATGCCAGCACCAACGATGCCTAATCCTAAGTATTTGAGAATGTCGCGTCTGTGGCTCATAAAATTTACCTATCAATCGAGATTTATCTTTAAAACTACAAGATGGAATTACAGTTTAGCTGTCTAACTAAAACCGATCGAGATATTGACAAACTACGTGTTGAATTAAGTCACCAGCGATAATTAAATACAAAATAGCGTGTAGGATTGGGACTCTCAGGTATCTAGGTTCGATCGTCATCACTTGGTTGTGGCTAATTGTGCTTCATATCCTACTTAACTTATTACCTCCCCACAGCTACGAGTGAGCTAGCTAATTATTTGACTTCTGCGGGTGCGAACATTTCGACTTTACCCTTTCTCAAGGCAACTACTACGTCATAGTGAGCGCAGTAGGAGAAAGTATAATCATTAGTCTTGTTGTACAAATTCACTACATGACCGCCGCCACCAACCTGAATCCCAATTGGTTCGAGTTCGCCGAAGAAGAACCGACGGAGCGCGTCACCACCACCAAATTTCCCTTTTTCTTGGGTAATTAGAGCGATTTTTTGGTCGAAACTAAGTCCGGTAACGTCTTGAGCGTGAGCGGTACCGAACTGAGGATTGACCAAAGAATCGGGTACTCCAGCGAGGGTCGTGATGCCAACTAGGAATGCAATTGCCAAAGAACTAACTGCTTTCATGTTCGATCTCCAATTTAGTTAAGTAATTGTTTCCAGCACGTCTTGGCTGGGTATGTCTTAATTATTAACTGGAAATTTGGGTCTTAAATTAGCAGTGGTTAAGGGATAACTGTGTGGATGATGAGAGTTTTAGGGAGTAATCTTTAGGAATTTCTCAGCAAATTCTCATCTAATCGTGTTCACATTACCGTAAAACCAGTTTTATCGTTAGTTAAGGGACTTTCCAATAAAAAATCATGCCGAATGTGGTTGTGGATGATAAAAAATATCAACAAACCACTTGCCTGCCACACATCACTGCTTGAAACTGACCACTCATAAGATCGCTAACGACTTGTGCCTTGAGCGTATGACGCTTGTGCTTGCCAAAATAATGTTATTTTTGTTGCTCGGTGCAATGCACGCTGAGGAGACCGTCTAGCGACACGTCTTCGCCTACAGCGCGTAGGGCAAAGCCCCGCCAAAGGCGTATGCATCCGCTTTTTTTGGACGCTCAATGGCAACTTCGGTAACATCGAGCGCTACGACTTCTGATGGTGCATCATATTGTTGGAGTTGTTGCCGACCTAGTAAGCGGAACCGTCCCGATTGCACTAGTAAGTTTTCTACCTTTTAACAGACCAGTGCCTACTGGCTAATCTTTTAATTTCTAGTTCGGCTTTCTCACCAAATATTACTGAGAATTAGCTGAGAACTAACTGAAAGATCTAGATCCAAAAACTCAGGAAACTCTTAGTCTCAGTTCAGGAGTGGTTCAATCCTAACTGCGATTCTATAAGTAATCGCTCTCATACCTCTTACCACTCAAAATTAGGATTGATAACATGAAACTCACTTCTCTTCTCGCTACCACGATCGTCAGTAGCGGCATGGCAATTTCGCTAGCTTCCTTACCAGCATTTAACCCCAATTCTTTCCAGGCATCCGCCCAAAGCATGAGCGCAAGTAAAAGTGAAAGCCAAGGCAAGATCGACCAAATTCTGGCTATCAAAGGTAAACCTGGAAGTGGGGATTTACTCCGCAAACTGTACCCAAAAGACCTCAATCCAATTGGAATTCAAACAGGTGGAGCGGGTATGGTAGTTAACCTATACAGCAAGAAAGATAACACTACACTTTCACTCTGCACGACCTTTGATGTAGTTGTTGCAGCGAAGAAAGGTCGAATTGCTAAGTTCAAGCCAAGTGAAGTTAAATAATCCAATCTTCGATCGAATTGGTAACGCACAATCTTTCAAGCAAGACTTATCTGCAATGGTTGTGCGATCGACAACTTGAAACTGTTATGCACTGTTCCAAGTAAGACAATTATGAGTTGCCTTACTTAGGTTCCATTTTTTAATAAGTTACCGATCGCTTAACTGAATCCTCATCCCTAATCAAAATGGAATTCAATAAAATCATTGCTAAATTAACTCGACTCTCGTAGAGAGGCCACACCAACGAGGAATAAAATAATGATAAAAAATATTAGAGAAATATCCAATCCCATTCTCAGAGCGATTATTGCTGGCATCTTTCTAGGCACTTTAGTCACAATTCCTGCTGCACTTGCAGTTCAGTTAGCGAAGTCTCCAAAAGATTTGAATGTGGAATCTACTAGTAAATTAGCCGTTTACGCCTCCCTTGCTAGTACTGCGATCGGTGCAGCAATCGGTTTAGGTGCGGGAAAACGAAAGGATGAGCGCGATCGATTATCTGACGATAGGCTAACGCGAACGAATGATCCAATTGAGATCGAATCCTCAACTAATGGATGGAAAGATTGGCGGAAATTCATTGTCATGCGAAAAGTAAAAGAAAGCGATGGGATTACATCTTTCTATTTACACCCTGAAGATAATAGGGTAATTCCTGACTTTAGTCCCGGACAATTTTTGACGCTCAAGCTCGATATTCCCGGACAATTGAAGCCAGTAATTCGGACTTATTCACTATCCGATTACGATCGATCGCCGATGAATTATCGGATATCAATTAAGCGGGAACTCGCCCCAGCAAATCTGAATGTTTCGCCCGGTATTGCATCCAACTTTATGCACGACAGCATTCAGGAAGATTCGATAATTTGGGTAAAACCTCCGGCTGGCAGGTTCGTACTCGATATTTATAGTCCCAAACCTGCGGTATTAATTAGCAATGGGGTGGGGATTACGCCGATGATTGCAATGGCAAAGGCGGCGGTTCAGATCGATCCATTGCGACAGATCTGGTTCTTACATGGAGCTAGAGATGGAAATTCTCATGCTTTTCGTGATGAAATCAATGCGCTCCGTGCAAATCATCCTAATTTACACGTTATCTACTGCTATAGCCGACCAATAGCCACAGATACCGGAAAATATCATCAGCAAGGATACGTCGATTCGACGTTAATTCAAAACATTGTCGCACCAGAAATGCAGCAATTGTGTGGCTCCACTGAAGCCGATTATTTCTTATGTGGTTCGCCATCATTTATGGACGCGCTCAGAGATGGATTGAGAATGTGGGGAGTACCCGATCGTAATGTGATGTCTGAATCCTTTGATAAGGCAACGCCAAAAGCAACAGAAACAGTTGGGGATCTAACAACAGCACAAAGCGATCCAGTCGAAATTGTATTTAGTAAATCTGGCAAAACTCACACTTGGAATCCCGCTGACGGGACGATTTTAGAGTTTGCCGAAGCCAATGGTCTTAGTCCCGATTATAGCTGTCGGGCGGGGGTTTGCGGTACTTGTATGTGCCGGATTTTGGAGGGAGAGGTGGAGTATGAAGAATCACCATCAGCCAGTGTCGATGCTGGTTCAGTGCTGATTTGTATTTCTAAACCCAAAACAGCCAGAGTCGTTCTCGATCTCTAAAGTTATTTGTTTGGGGAATTATTCCTAACGATTAAAAAACGTCATGTTATATGCGATCGAGGCTGTATGTTTAGGCATCTTCATGGTTGTGGCGACTCTAGCGACAACCGCGTTTCAACTTCCGGCTTCACCACTCCATCAAGCGATCGCCGATCCACTCCTCCGCCGCTTATTAATTGGTATTGTCATCGGCATCACAGCAATTTCAATTATTTATTCTCCTTGGGGTAAGCGATCGGGAGCGCATCTCAATCCGGCGGTAACATTAACGTTTTGGCGGCTCAAGAAAATTTGGACTATTGATGCGGGATTTTATATTTTAGCTCAATGTCTGGGTGGAATCTGTGGGATTTGGTTGGCGGGATTATTAATTGGTCGATCGATCGCCGATCCTGCCATTAACTATATTGTTACAGTTCCAGGGATAGCGGGAGAATTGGGAGCTTTTGGGGCTGAATTCCTGCTCTCCTTTGGACTGATGACTTTAGTATTGCAGGTATCAAATCGTCCTCATTTATCGCAATTAACAGGGCTATTTTGCGGCATTTTAATCGCGATTTATATCACATTTGCAGCACCATTTTCAGGGATGAGTATGAATCCCGCTCGCAGTTTGGCTTCGGCTTTAGCTGCCCATGTATGGCATGGTTTTTGGATCTATTGCATTGCACCACCATTGGGGATGCAAGCAGCAGCAGGAGTCTATTTACGCAGTGGTAAAGGGAAGACCCAAATCCAAATTTGTAGTAAACTTTGTCCGAATAATACGACTGAGTGCATCAGCCCAACTTGTTGTCAAAAGTGACCCACCCAGCCCTACGGGCACCCCTCCTTGGAGGGGATTTTCAATAAACTCACAATAAATATGATGAAACTAAACGGAAAAGTTGCGTTGGTCACTGGTAGCAGTGGCGGGATCGGTCAAAGTATTGCGATTAGATTAGCACAGGAAGGTGCGAAAGTTGTCGTTAATTATCGTTCTAATCCGCAGGGAGCAGAACAAACACTGGAGGCAATTAAAGCGATCGATGGTGAATGTATGATGGCTGAGGGATTTTGCGATGACAATCGGGGTTATGCGATCGGTGCAGATTTGGGCATGGTTGATGATGTCCGACGATTAATTGACACAAGTATCGAACATTTTGGGACGATCGATATCTTGGTTAATAATGCGGGGATTGAAAAACGTGCTGATTTTTGGGATGTGACGGAGCAAGATTTTGATGCAGTTATGAATATCAATTTCAAAGGAGTTTTCTTTGCTACCCAATCATTTGTCAAACATCAAATTGAAAAATGCAAGCACAATGGCAGAGTTATTAATATTAGTTCCGTTCATGAAGACTTGCCATTTCCACATTTCACCTCTTACTGTGCTAGTAAAGGTGCTTTGAAAATGATGATGCGAAATCTCTCAGTAGAATTCGGTGCTTTGGGCATCACCATCAATAACGTGGCTCCAGGTGCGATCGAAACACCGATTAATAAACAGTTATTAAGTAACCCCGCTCAATTACAACCTTTACTTAAAAATATTCCCTTGGGTCGATTGGGACAACCAGATGATATCGCTGCGGTAGTAGCTTTTTTAGCTTCAGATGATGCTCGATATATTACGGGTTCTACGGTCGTTGTCGATGGTGGATTGATGTGGAATTACCAAGAACAATAGGATGGAAATCATGATTGCCCAACATTATGATGTGATTATTATCGGTACTGGTGCAGGCGGTGGTACCCTAGCGCATCATTTGGCTCCCAGCGGTAAAAAGATCTTAGTTCTCGAACGCGGCACATTCCTCCCCAGAGAAAAAGAAAACTGGAGTGCGCTGGAAGTTTACCAACGAGAACGATATCACACCCAGGAACAGTGGTTTGACACCAAAGATCGCGCCTTCCGTCCGGCGACGAACTATTGTGTGGGCGGTAACACAAAAGTCTATGGTGCGGCTCTGCTCAGAATGCGCGAACGGGATTTTGAAGAGGTAGTACACAAGGATGGCATTTCGCCAGCGTGGGGGCTGAAATATGCCGATTTTGCCCCATATTACGATCGAGCAGAGCAACTTTATGACGTACATGGGCAAGCAGGTAGCGACCCCACCGAACCCACACGCAATCAGCCCTATCCTTACCCGCCAGTCAGTCACGAACTCCGAATGCAAGAGCTAGCGGATGGCTTTGGCAATGTCGGTTTGCACCCCTTCAATCTACCATTGGGCTTGAAACTCAATGAAGTCGATCGAAGCTTGGGTAACTGCATTCGCTGTAATACTTGCGACGGTTTTCCCTGTCTGACGCAAGGGAAGGCTGATGCTGATGTCAATTGTATCGAACCGATTCGCCACAATAGTAACGTCACTTTGCTAACGGAAGCTAAGGTGACTCGCTTGCTGACTAATGCTTCTGGGCGAGAAGTAACGCAAGTAGAAACAGAAATTGACGGGAAATTACAGACTTTTAGTGGCGATATTATTGTAGTTGCTTGTGGAGCGATTAACTCGGCGGCATTACTATTGCGATCGAGTAACGACAAGCACCCCAATGGTTTGGCAAATAGTTCCGATTTAGTGGGACGCAATCTCATGAAACATATTTGCACAGCGTTGGTACAACTCAGTCCTACATTCAATCCCGCAGTTTTTCAAAAAACCATCTGTATCAGCGATTTCTACTGGGGGGAACCCGACTTTCCCTACCCGATGGGTTTAATTCAAAATACAGGCAACGTCTTGGCGGATATGTTGCCAGCCGAAGCCCCAGCACTCCTAGCTCCACTGCTCAAACTGCGCCCAGAGGCAGAACTCAAGACCTTTGCCGATCGCACCGTCGGCTGGTGGCTGCAAACTGAAGACTTGCCAGATCCTAAAAATCGGGTGCGCGTTGATGGGGAGCGGCTGTATATGGACTATACACCGAATAATTTAGAGGCAAGTAACCGCCTAGTCACCCGCTGGATTGACACGCTCAAACAAGTCGATCGAGCAGAGCATACGATTCCCTTTAGTATCTATCCGCGCAACACGATGACGCTACCATCCGTGGGGCACCAGTGCGGTACTTGTAGCTTTGGCACAGATCCTACCACTTCAGTCCTAGATTTGAACTGTCGCACCCACGATCTGGACAACCTCTATGTGGTCGATGGCAGCTTCTTTCCCTCCAGTTCGGCTGTCAATCCCACCTTGACGATTATTGCCAATGCTTTGCGAGTGGGAGATATTCTACTCGATTCTCATTCTGAGAGGCTACGCCAACGGCTGAAATAGCCATCCTAAAAGCACTCTGACAATTTTATGACAGAGTGCGATCTCAAATTTTGGGTCGGGGTTTAGCTGAATATCCTCTAAATTAAGATCCTTAATTTATTCACCGCTATTTCTTATCAATTTCTCAGGAATCTATCAAGACAGACTCAGGTAAGAGCCTCATAGTAGTAGTAATCAAGTTAAACAACTAAGAGGTTATCACTTATGAAACACTTTGCACTTATCGGTTTATCAATCCTTTGTCTATCTTTAGCTGCAACTACATCTGTAAAAGCAGAAACCAGAACCGAACGGATTGCGATGTCTACAGCAACGATCATTAATAATCCTGTTGTCACCAAAAAAATCACTCCATTTAGATTAGTTTCGCTTGCTTATCAAGGTGAGTATCGGACACAAGGCATTCCTGGGTTTGCAGCATTCCAATTTGCTACTTCTAATCAGACAATTACTGCCAAAGATTTAGTTAAAGCAGCAATCGCTGCCAATCAATTATCTCCAGATGCTCAAACCGACAGTGGTTATCTCAATGCTGTCGAGCAGCAACTATTGTCTACAGACAACTAATCAATCTAGCTAGTAACTTTATTCGACATCCTTAATTTACACACCGCTATTTCTTATCAAATTCTCAGCAATCGATCGCTATTATCTCAGGCAAGAGTCTGATGATAGTAATTAAGTTAAACAACTAAGAGGTTATCACTTATGAAACGCTTTGCACTTGTCGGTTTGTCAATTCTCTGTCTATCTTTAGCTACAACTACAGCCGTAAAAGCAGGTACCAGAACCGAACGTATCGCTATGTCAACGGAGACAGTAACAGTAACTACAATCGGCAACACGCAACTCACCCCGTTTGCATTGCCACTACGAGCAGGAACCAGAACCGGACTTACTGCGATGTCCACAGCAACGATCGGTAGCAATCTGGCAAGCACAAAACTTACTCCATTTGGATTAGTTTCTCTTGCTTACCAAGGTGGGTATCAGACGCAGGGTATTCCTGGATTTGGTTCATTCAAAACTGGTGTTTCTAGCAAAACAATTACTGCTAAAGATTTAGTTAAAGCAGCAATCGCCTCAAATCAATTATCGCCAGATACCCAAACAGACAGTGGTTATCTCAATGCTGTCGATCTACAATTATCGAGCACACGACAATAATCGATCTAGCTGCTAATTATGGGTTATGGCAAACAGATAAAAGGCTAGAATAAATTGTAAAATGAGTATCGAATTTGGGCGAGAAATCTGTGGCAATCTGAGTAATGCCCAAACGCGAGAATGGCTAGTCACTAATGGGATTGGTGGTTATGCTTCCGGCAATGTCGCTGGATTACTCACCCGTCGCTATCATGGCTTACTCATCGCCGCATTAAAACCACCCTTGGGTCGGACTTTGTTACTTGCCAAACTGGATGAAACGGTCGGATATGACAATATTACTTATGCTCTCCACACAAATCGCTGGGCAGATGGTAGTGTCGAGCCGCACGGATATCGCCACATTGAAAGCTTTAAATTAGAAGGCACCATCCCCACTTGGCAGTTCGCTTGTGCGGATGCCCTGTTGGAAAAACGGATCTGGGTGCAGCACGGAGCCAACACGACCTACGTTCGCTATACATTAAGCTGTGCTACTCAACCGCTAATCCTCACCCTCAAAGCTTTAGTCAATTACCGAGATTATCATGGTAGTACTCAGGGTAACAACTGGCAGATGAATGTCGAGCGAATCGAAGGCGGTATTAAGATCGCTGCCTATGATAATGCGACACCGTTATACTTATCGAGCGATACTGCCACTGCCACACCCGCCCATAATTGGCACTATAACTTCGATCTAGCCGCCGAACGATATCGAGGATTGAGCGATCGCGAAGACCACCTTCACGCCGCTACCTTCACAGTTACACTCAATCCTGGTGAATCGTTGACATTTGTGGCTAGCACAGGACCACAGCCGAATTTAGATGGGGCAAAAGCACTCAGATCGTACCAAGATCGAGAGCATAAGCTGCTCAATCTGTGGAAACTCAACCGACCAGAAAGCATTACCCACAAACAAGATCGTCCGGCTTGGATCGAGCAATTGGTATTAGCCGCCGACCAATTTATCGTAGATCGATCGATTCCGAATATATCCAATGGTAAAACCATCATTGCTGGCTACCACTGGTTTGGAGACTGGGGACGCGATACGATGATTAGTCTACCTGGATTGACGATCGCGACGGGTAGATCGGAAATTGCCCGTTCTATTCTGCTCACCTTCGCTAAGTATGTCGATAAAGGAATGCTGCCAAATCGTTTTCCTGATGCGGGTGATGTGCCTGAATACAATGCTGTCGATGCCACGCTCTGGTACTTTGAGGCAATTCGCAGTTACTACGATGCTACCGCTGACGATGAATTGTTAGAACAACTCTTTCCCGTACTGGCAGAGATTATCGATTGGCACTGTCGCGGCACTCGGTACAATATTCATCTCGATGCTGGCGATGGGTTACTCTATGCTGGCGAAGCGGGCGTACAATTGACTTGGATGGATGCCAAAGTTGATGATTGGGTAGTGACACCGCGCATTGGTAAACCGATCGAAGTTAATGCTCTTTGGTACTGTGCATTGCGATCGATCTCCAAGTTTGCCCGTCAGCTTGGCAAACCCTATAAAAAATATGACGCGATTGCAGATCGGACTTCGATCGAGTTTTCCCGATTCTGGAACGCCGATACTGGCTATTGCCATGATGTCCTCGATAGTCCCGATGGCGATGATGCGTCCCTACGTCCAAATCAAATCTTTGCTGTATCCTTACCAGGCATCGGCGCAAAAGGTTATGCACCACTACTCACCCCAACTCAACAACGCGGGGTTGTCGATACTTGCGGACGATCGTTGTTGACTTCATATGGCTTGCGTTCGCTAGCTCCCAGTCATTCCCAATATCAGGGGCATTATGGCGGAAATCAGTTGCAGCGCGATGGAGCTTATCATCAGGGTACTACTTGGGGCTGGTTGTTAGGTTCGTTTGTATTGGCACATTTGCAGGTATATGGCGATCGATTACAGGCTAGAAAATTCTTAGAACCGATCGCTCATCACTTGCTGGCTGACGGTTTGGGCACTTGTAGCGAAATCTTCGATGGGGATGCGCCGATGACCGCGCGTGGTTGTATCGCTCAAGCTTGGACTGTTGCTGAGGTACTACGGGCTTGGGTAGCAACTGAAAATCGCTAAGATTAAATAAATTCCTAGATCGACTTCAATATGCCTATTTCACGCCGTCAATTTGTCGTTGCTAGCACTTTTACCGTAGGTTTTGCCTTGGCGGTACAGCCGATTGTCAACAGTGCCATTCAAACTAGTAACAAAAACTTAGTTAGTGGTTCAATTTCTATTCCCAGTGGCACAGGTGCGATTTCAGCTTATTATGCCGCGCCTGCGAAGGGCGATGGGTTTCCGGTAGTGTTGGTGATTCAAGAAATTTTTGGCGTTCACGAGCATATTCGCGATGTAGTGCGCCGATTTGCCCAACTTGGATATGTCGCGATCGCACCAGAACTCTTTGCCCGTCAGGGTGATGTCAGCAAACTCAAAGACATTGATGAGATCCGCAAGATTGTCGCGAAAGTTCCCGATGTCCAGGTGTTAGCAGATATCGATGCTAGCTTAAATTGGGTCGTCCAAAATGCCAAAGGCTCGATCGAGCGGGTGGCAATTACCGGATTTTGTTGGGGTGGACGCATTACTTGGCTCTATGCGGCACATAATCCCAACATCAAGGCTGGAGTTGCTTGGTACGGTAAACTAACAGGCGATAAAAATGCGCTCAATCCTCAGCAGCCGATCGATATTGCTGCAAATCTAACGGTACCTGTATTAGGACTCTATGGTGGACAAGATACCGGAATTCCAATAGATTCGGTCGAATTAACCCGCCAACAACTTCAAAAAGGTAGAAGTGGTTCCCAGATCGTTGTTTACCCTGATGCTCCTCACGCATTTTTTGCCGACTATCGCCCTTCCTATCGTCAAAAGGATGCTCAAGATGGCTGGAAACGTCTACAGGCTTGGTTTAAAGCTAAAGGGGTAGCACCGAACTAATTTAGTCGATCGCAGCGCAGATAAAACCCCACATCCATGAGTGGAAGGAGTTTTTAGAGTTTGAGGATATGAGAAGGCAACTTTAAGGGGAGTTGAAATTGAGAGTTTTGATGATATAGGGTGGTTGATGGGTTGGCTAGAGTGGGTTTTGCGAGATATAGGACGTAACGCCAGTAATCTGGATCACTAAACATGTCACGAATATCGTATAGAATTATTATTAAAGCTCAGTAACAGAATCTAGGGATAGTTGACCCAGCTATGCAGTTTGACTTGCTTGTTGATTTGAGGAAGAAACATGAAGAGGGGATCTACACCCGCAGAGGCTATATCTTAGAAGCTTGCAATACCCTTCAAGTTGATGTAGCCACGGTTGATAGAAAATGGCTAGCCAATCAGTTGGGGATTAGTTATACATCACTCACAAGCCAGATATGCCAGATGAGGAAAAGAGGATTAGTTGATTTCCGAAATAACTAACAAAAACCATTGCCGAATTTATTGAGACAACTGTTATACAAGAAATTGAATTATGAGTGAAAATTTACATTCTATTGGGACATATCACGTTACAATAGGTTCTTTGGGTAGATCTACAGTAGTAGAGCCTTCGAGCAAATCTCTTATCTCTTTTGATAAAGGCAATTTTGAAGCTTCAACTTATTCCAAATCAAACTTTAAAGCTCTAAGTAATTTTGTTATTTCATCCGAATCTAAGTTTGAAGAAAAGAGCGATATTCCATTGATTGAGTCTGCCGAAAAGCCAGATAATCAAATTGAAGAGGCTCAACTCGATCTATTCTTAGATAGTATATTCTTGGCACTAGAAGATACTGATAAAAGTATTGAGGTAATGCAAGAGTCAATTGATTCTAATAAGAAAGATATTCGAGAAATGCTCGATCGTATTAAGGAATTAGTTGTTAATGCTCGATAAAGCTTGGGAGTATACAAAACAGCTAATTGCCCTTAAAGGTCAAGTTGACAAGAGTACATCGGATCTTAAAGAATTAAGTAGAGATCTCAAAGAACTTACTACATTGGTTAGAGATTTGGCTGAATCTAATAGAGAGATTAGAACTTTATTCAATCATCTTAAAGAAACAGAAAAAAGTGAAAGAGAAAATCTACGAAAAGACTTCCAATCACTTGAGAGAGAGCAACGTCACTCCCAAGAGAATCTTATGCTGAAGTTGCAGATTGCCATTCAAGAAGCACAGCTTTCTCGTCTCCCCCGACATGGTGAATCTGCACAATTGCCGGAAGGGCGTGATAAGCCCGAATAATCAATCTACTTTAGAGCAATTATCCATAACTCAATCTCACTGCCTCCGAAATAGCACGAACGATAATTCCAATTCCGCGAATACCGATCGGATCGGCTGCTCGAATCACCCGTAGCACAGCATCGCGAAACCACGTATGTCCCGATCCTAGCTGTCTCGATCGAGTTTAGGAATGGACATAAAATTATCTCCACTCCTAAAAATCACTGCTATCCTCGCTTGGGCATTTCACTCACAATTGAGACCAAAACGCCGTTACAATCGCGTACCCGTGAAATTGTCTGTCCCCAAGGCATTTGGTGCGGTTCGACCACACTAATTGCTCCGGCACTAATTGCTCGATCGAAGGCTTGCGGCACATTCTCGGCAATAAAGGAAATTTGGATGCCAGCCGGATCTTGAGCTATTTGATTTTCCCGAAATGGAATTGGCAGTTCGCTCCGCTCATTGCGATTGGCTCCAAATGCTAGGGAAACTTCACCTGTCTGCATTTGAGCAAAATTGGGCGTGACGACTGCTCGTTGGATGTCAAAGGCGCGTTCGTAGAACTCGACGGTATTAACTACATCTTCGACAAAAATAATTGTGTAACCAAATTTCATCATTTTGCTCCAAGTTTGTATGTTTAAACGATAGTTGTTAAAACAAGTATTTGTGCTTACATAGGCTTAAATCCCTTGAATTAACTGACTGTCAATCTTTTTGAGGATATCTAGCTTCCACCAGCAACTCATTCAACAAATTCAGCTTCTCTGGATTCATGTGCTCCAGTTGTTGGTGATGAAGAGTCTGCAATAACGGGTCGATGACTTCAACTTTCTGGTATCCAGCAGTTGTAATCTTGACCCAAATCACTCGGCGATCGCGATCGTCTCGGATGCGCTCGACTAATTTCATCTTTTCCAATCGATCGATTAATCGAGTTAAATCTGGATCGTTGGCGAGCATATATTTTGCAATCGACTGACTGGGAATACCCTGTGTCCCGGCTAACATGACTACCCGCAGCACATTATAAAGTGGTGCTGAAAGTTCGTACTCTCGAAACAATTTGACAAATTCGGCCTCTAGCACTGCATGTGTGCGAATTAGATTGAGATACACCTCCTGTTCCAGAACTGCAAAGGGTTCGGACTTATCGAGTTCTTGTTGTAAGTTTAGTTTGTTTGTGCCTTCACTCATACTGTCGAATATATCATACGAGGATAGTCGTGTCAACAACTATCTGTAAGCATTGATTATGCGTCGCTCCAGGAAGATGTGTAGAGCGTTTCATCAAATTCTCATTCTAATCTCAGGATTGGTTCAGGACTGGCTCAGATCGATCGGGCATGATTGTGGTGTAGATGTGAAACCTAATTAATCAACTATCGCTGGTGTAGCGATTTCGATGGCTGCACTAGCCTTTTCTTAAAAAGATCGGGAGCACAACAATGACAATCGCGCCAACTCAAGAAGAAATCAGGCTACAGGAGGCACAAAGCCGCACAGCTCACTGGCGACGCTGGGGGCCGTATTTGAGCGATCGCCAGTGGGGGACAGTGCGCGAAGATTATAGCAAGTATGGTTCGGCTTGGGATTATTTTACCCACGACCAGGCGCGATCGCGGGCTTATCGGTGGGGGGAAGATGGTTTATTGGGGATTTCGGACAATCATCAGCGATTGTGTTTAGGGATTGCGCTATGGAATGGTGAAGATCCGATTCTCAAGGAGCGACTATTTGGGTTGACGGGGAATGAAGGCAATCATGGGGAAGATGTCAAGGAATATTACTTTTATCTTGACAATACGCCGACCCATTCATATATGAAGGCGTTGTATAAATATCCCCATCAAGCCTTTCCTTACGATCGATTAGTTGCCGAGAATCATCAGCGCACGCGGCAAGATCCAGAGTTTGAACTGTTAGATACAGGGATATTTGATGACGAGCGATATTTCGATGTCTGCGTTGAATATGCTAAAGATAGTGCTGAAGATATCTTGATGCAAGTTACGGTCAGCAATCGCGGAGCTGAAGCTCGAACGCTCCATCTACTCCCTACGCTGTGGTTTCGCAATACTTGGTCGTGGAATGGTGATGAAGAGCATAAACCAACTCTCCAAGCAATTCAGACCAGCAATTACACGAAAGTCATCGAAGTAAATCACTCTACATTAGGGAAATATTGGCTATATGCTCGTGGCAATGGCGAACTGTTATTTACAGAGAATGAAACTAATAACGAACGCATATTTGACAATCCAAATGCTTCGCCTTATGTCAAAGACAGCATTAATGATTTTGTTGTTAATAGAAATAAACAGGCTGTAAATCCCGCTCTTATCGGTACGAAAGCAGCTATTCATTATGTCCTATCGATCGAGCCTGGAGCGACTCAGACGATCCAGTTGCGACTTAGTAATGTCCATCCAAAAGATTTTGAATTGGATGTTCGGGTTAACAATCTGCTAAAATCGCCTTTCCAAGAATTTGAAACTATACTTGCAAGTCGCCAACAAGAAGCCGATGAATTTTATCACCGAGTTACGCCCTTTTCCCTGAGTGAAGATATGCGAAATGTCCAACGTCAGGCGTTTGCTGGAATGTTGTGGTGCAAGCAATATTACCACTATATTGTCGAAGATTGGCTCAAGGGCGATGCCGGGGAACCGATGCCGCCCAAAGAACGCAAACAGGGCAGAAATCAAGCGTGGTTTCATCTGTACACCGATGATATTCTGTCCATGTGTGACAAGTGGGAATATCCTTGGTTTGCGGCTTGGGATTTAGCATTTCATTGTATAACTTTAGCGACGATCGATCCGGATTTTGCTAAGTATCAATTGGATGTCTTGACGCGCGAGTGGTATATGCACCCTAATGGCCAAATTCCGGCTTATGAGTGGGCATTTGGCGATGTAAATCCCCCCGTTCACGCTTGGGCAACTTGGCGCGTTTATCAGATCGAGCAGCAGATGTATGGGAAATCCGACACTCAGTTTCTAGAGCGCGTTTTTCAGAAATTGATGCTCAATTTTACCTGGTGGGTAAATCGCAAGGATGTGCGAGGTAACAATGTTTTTCAGGGTGGATTTTTGGGATTGGATAATATTGGTGTATTCGATCGCAGTAACGAATTGCCGACGGGTGGATACATCGACCAATCCGACGGGACTAGTTGGATGGGGATGTATTGTTTGAATATGCTCGAAATCGCCCTAGAACTAGCCAAAACTAATTCAGTTTATGAAGATATCGCCAGCAAGTTCTTCGAGCACTATTTATACATTGCCAATGCCATGAACCACATCGGTGAAATGGAAGAATCATTGTGGAATGAGGACGATGGTTTTTATTACGATGTGCTGCATTTGCCCGACAATCGCCAAATCGAAATGAAAGTCCGCTCGCTAGTGGGATTAATCCCGCTGTTTGCGGTGGGAACTTTGGAACCCGAAACACTCAAACAGTTACCCAGCTTTAAGAAGCGGATGGAATGGTTTATCAAAAATCGTCCTGACTTACGCCGGAATGTTGCTTGTATGGACACCCCTGGCAGAGGAGCGCGCCGATTACTGGCGATCGTTTATAAGGAGAAACTGCAACGCATTTTACAAAAAATGTTAGATGAATCCGAATTCTTTAGCGATTATGGCATTCGGGCAATTTCTCGCCACCATGCCGAACATCCCTACCATTTTCAGACTAATGGCATGGATTTTTACGTCAATTATGAACCAGCCGAATCTACCAGTGGATTATTTGGCGGAAATTCTAATTGGCGCGGCCCCGTCTGGTTTCCAGTCAATTTTCTTCTAATTGAATCGCTCCAAAAGTTTCATCGTTATTATGGTGATGACTTTAAGGTTGAATGCCCGACGGGTTCAGGCCGAATGCTGACACTAGCAGAAGTGGCGATCGAATTATCCCGACGACTCACGCAAATTTTCTTGAGAAATTCCGCTGGGAATCGTCCTGTTTATGGCGGAGCTGAGAAGTTTCAAAAAGATCCGCATTGGCGCGATTTAATCCTGTTCTATGAATATTTTCATGGAGATAATGGAGCCGGAATCGGTGCCAGTCATCAAACGGGATGGACGGGTCTGGTGGCGCAGTTGATTCAACAATTGGGCGAGCATGACGCGATCGATCGACAGTCAGATGTAGAGTCAGAAATTCACTTAGAAGCAATCGAATAAATCGTAAATCTTACTAACAAATACTAGAAAAACTCATGTTAAATATACCAACTGCTCGGATGAATTCATTGCAATTATTACCAACATACGGTCAGTCAGCTTGGCTGGACTATATTCGCCGCAGTTCGATTACTAGTGGCGAACTTCAACAGATGGTCGAAGCAGGTGAGATTTGGGGCGTGACCTCGAATCCAGCGATTTTTGAGAAGGCGATCGCAGGTAGTACGGATTATGATGTGGCTATCCAAGCATTGGAAGCAGAGCAAGATAGAGACGCGATTGCCCTTTACGAGCAACTAGCGATCGCCGATATCCAAGCCACTGCCGATATTCTCGCCCCGATTTATGCTCAAACCGATCGCCGCGATGGTTATGTCAGTCTCGAAGTCGCTCCTTACCTAGCAAATGACTTGGAGCAGACACTCCAGGAAGCTCGGCGGTTGTGGCAAGAAGTCGATCGTCCCAATCTGATGGTTAAAGTCCCCGCTACCCCCGCCGGGATACTGGCAATCGAACAATTGATAAGCGAAGGGATTAACATCAATGTGACCCTATTATTCTCGCAAGCGGCTTACCAACAGGTTGCTGCTGCTTATGTGTCGGGCTTGGAAAAATATGTCGAGGCTGGAGGCGATGTCAGCCGAGTTGCCAGTGTAGCGAGCTTCTTTGTCAGTCGGATCGATACGGCGATCGATACTTTAATCACCGAGCGACTTAAAACCACTACCGATCCTCAACAGCAAAATTTGCTCGCATCATTGTCGGGACAGGTAGCGATCGCCAATGCCAAACTTGCCTATGAATACTATCAAGGTCTTTATCAGAGCGAGCGGTGGCAGCGACTCGCCGCACATGGAGCGCAATCGCAACGTCTGTTATGGGCGAGTACGGGTACAAAAAATCCGCACCAAAACGAGGTTTTATATGTCGAGGAATTGATTGGTGCCGATACGGTCAATACTATTCCCCCAGCGACTCTAGCAGCTTTTCGCGATCGCGGTCGAGCTAGTGCCACACTCACCAAAGATGTCCAAATCGCCCGTGAAGTGTTGTCGAACCTCAATCGAGTCGGCATCTCCCTCCCAGAGGTGACAGATCGATTGCTACAAGAGGGATTGCAACTATTTAGCGATGCCTTCGATCGATTGTTGAGTGCCGTGGAGCAAAAACGTGCAGCAGTTTTGGTCGATCGGGTTTAGTCAAGTGGCAAGCAGCGATTCAACAATAACTCTTGAAGTAGAAAGAGGGAAAAACAACGCAACCCGGAGCATTACACCATGAACATATCGGCAGATCGGCTCGATAACACGCCCAGTCAACCCGCAGGCCCTTGTGCGATCGTCATTTTTGGCGCAGCCGGAGACTTAACCCAACGCTTACTGATTCCCGCACTCTACAACCTGTTACGCAGCAACTTACTCTCCCCAGAATTCGCGATCGTTGGTGTCGCCCGCGCCGACATGAGTACGGAAGATTTTCGGGGCAAGATGCGTCAGGCAATTCACGAATTTGCCACCGTGGAAGTTGACGACAGGCTATGGCAGACTTTTGAAGACCGCTGTTATTATTTAGCTGGCGATTTCCAAGATCCTCAGACCTACCAACAGCTTCAGGGCTTATTGGGGCAAGTAGATACAGAATGCGGTACCCAAGGTAACTACCTTTATTACCTAGCTGCCGCCTCCAGCTTTTTTTGTGATATCGTCGATCGACTCGGCGAGATCGGACTTACCACAGAAAAGAACGGACAGTGGCGGCGGGCGATCGTCGAAAAACCGTTCGGACGCGATCTAGAATCTGCTCGTGCGTTAAATCAAAGCATCAGCAAGGTTTTACAAGAAAGCCAGATCTACCGAATCGACCACTATCTGGGCAAAGAAACCGTCCAAAATATGCTCGTCTTCCGGTTTGGTAATGGCATCTTCGAGCATATTTGGAACCATCACTACATCGACCACGTACAGATTACCGTTGCCGAAACAGTCGGCGTAGAAAACCGAGGCGGCTTCTACGAGGGAGTCGGAGCCTTGCGGGATATGATGCAAAACCACATGTTCCAACTCTTAGCCACGATCGCGATGGAGCCGCCCGTTTCCTTTAATGCCGATGCCGTCCGCGATGAAAAGTCGAAATTACTCCAAGCCATTCAACCCTTGAGTGCGGAAGCCGTACTGACGCAGGTGGTGCGAGGGCAATATGGCGAGGGCATCCTGAACGATCGGACTCTAGCAGGATATCGATCGGAAGCCCGCGTCGCCCCAAATTCGCCCACCGAAACCTATGCCGCCCTCAAACTGACGATCGACAACTGGCGATGGGCGAATGTACCGTTCTATCTCCGCACGGGTAAACGGCTGCCCAAACGGGTGACGGAGATCGCCATTCAGTTCAAACAAGTGCCCTCCCTGCTCTTTCGGGACACATCGATCGATAGTCTCACCCCCAATTTTCTAATTATTCGCATCCAGCCATCGGAAGGTATTCATCTGCACTTTGGCGCAAAAGTGCCAGGGCCGCGCGTCACCATGACTGGCGTAGAAATGGATTTTTGCTACAAAAACCACTTTGGCACTGCCCGCAGCACTGGCTACGAAACGCTGCTCTACGATTGCGCGATCGGCGATGCGACCTTATTTCAGCGATCGGACAACGTGGAATTGGGTTGGAGTATAGTTGCGCCGATTCTAGATGTGTGGTCGGCACTCCCACCGCGCAACTTTGCCAATTATGCGGCGGGAACCTGGGGGCCAACCGCAGCAGATGCTTTGTTAGCTCGCGATGGTCGCAAGTGGCGGGAGATTAAATAATGATTCTAGCTGGTGATATTGGCGGCACAAATACCCGTCTGGCATTATTTGAATTGAATGGAGGTGCGCTCGCTCCGATCGAGTCAGCCACTTTTCCTAGCGGCGACTATCTCAATCTAGAGGCGATCGTCAGTAAGTTTCGATCGACTCATCCGCAGCCCATAACTCATGCCTGTTTTGGGATTGCTGGGCCAGTCAAGCACGGTCGCTGTGAGGCGACCAATCTACCGTGGGTGGTCGATGCCCAGATTTTAGCCAGTAGCTTGAGTCTAGCCACCGTCGGTTTAATTAATGACCTCGAAGCCAATGCTCTAGGCATTGCCGTCCTCAAACCCACCGACTTTGTAACTCTCAATCCTGGCGATCCCAAAGCTGAGGGCAATGCGGCACTGATCTCGGCTGGCACTGGTTTGGGTGAAGCAGGACTGTACTGGGATGGTCGAGAGTATCGAGCGATCGCCTCCGAAGGCGGTCATAGTGATTTTGCGCCCCGCGACGAGCTAGAAATCGATTTATTGCGCTATTTAATGGCTCAATTCGGTCGAGTCAGTTGGGAACGAGTCCTATCTGGGCCAGGGTTGTATAACATCTACAAATTTTTGCGCGATACCGGACGGGGAACAGAACCGGATTGGCTAGCCGCCGAAATTCAGCACCAAGATCCCCCTAGTGTCATCACTCAAGCCGCTTTAGCCAGACAGTCTACCCTGTGCGAGTTAGCACTAGATCTGTTTATTTCCATCTACGGTGCTGAGGCTGGCAACCTGGCACTCACAATGAAAGCAACGGGAGGAGTATTTATCGGCGGTGGGATCGCCCCCAGAATCATCGACCACATCAGCAGTTCGACAACATTTATGGATGCCTTTACTGCCAAAGGTCGGCTGGCATCGCTGCTCAAAGCAATGCCCGTGAGAGTCATTATGTATGACAAAACGGCACTTTTGGGTGCAGCAGTTGCGGCGAGTAAATCGAACTAAAATCTATCAAATCGGAGACAACACATGACAGCACGAGTAAAAGAAATCCTCAGTTGGTACGGTAGCGACAATCCTGGCACCCTAACCAACATAGCCCGCTTACTCAATCACGGTAAACTTGCTGGCACGGGCAAATTAGTAATTTTGCCCGTAGATCAGGGATTTGAACATGGCCCCGCTCGGAGTTTCGCCGCCAATCCAGCAGCTTATCATCCCCATTATCACTTTGAACTAGCGATCGAGGCCGGATGCAATGCTTATGCGGCTCCCCTTGGTTTTCTCGAAGCTGGAGCCAGAGACTTTGCTGGACAAATTCCGTTAATTCTCAAAGTCAACGACCACGACGTGTTAGTAGATGAGCCAGACCCGTTCCAGGCATTGACTGGTAGCGTCCAGGATGCTCTCCGGCTGGGCTGTGTGGGCATTGGTTTTACGATCTATCCTGGTTCTACGCATCGCCTAGAAATGTACGGTCAAATCCGCGCCTACGCTGAAGAAGCCAAGCGGCATGGGTTAGCCGTAATTATTTGGTCTTATCCGCGCGGATCGAGCTTGAGTAAAGCAGGTGAAACCGCGATCGATGTTACGGCTTATGCGGCTCATTATTGGAGCGATATCCCGAGCTTCAATTGTGCGGCATTGCGGGAACTTACGAGCAAGCATTAGCACAATTACCCTCGGCAGAATTAGAAAATCGATTGCTGATTTTCTTAGGCAGTACCTTGGGTAATCTCACTGACGAGCAACGCAGCAGTTTCCTCGCCCAAATTAAACAGGCACTCCAGCCTGGAGAGTTTTTCCTACTAGGTGTCGATTTACAAAAACCGATCGAGACGATTGAAGCTGCCTACAATGACAAGCCAGGTGTGACGGCTAAGTTTAATCTGAATATTCTCAGTCATCTCAATCATCGCTTCGATGGTAACTTCAATCTCGACCTCTTCAAGCATTTGGCTTTTTACAGCCACAAACAACACCGAATTGAAATGCACTTACGCAGTCTGGCAACTCAAACTATTTTTTTGAAAGCATTAAACTATCAATTTACTATTAATGCTGAAGAAACAATCCATACGGAAATTTCACGTAAGTTTCACTTACCGACACTGGTAGATATTCTAGCAACTCATGCTTTTAAGCCTTTGAAAATATGGACAGATCCACAGGATTGGTTTGGGTTACTGCTATGTCAACGTCAATGTACTAGCGATGATTGTCCTTGAATTCTAGAATAATCTGTAATCTTCACAGGTTATTATCGATATATTTTCATTCATACACTCTTTCACAATCGATAGTAACACCTAACTAAAATCGTTACCAGATCATGACTCTAAATATTTACTTGCTCCGTCACGGACAAACAGCATCCAGTCGTGGCAATCTATTTTGTGGCTCGATCGATCCGTCGCTAACTGCCGATGGTGAAGAAATGGCACAATTGTTTGCAGCAACTTATGCCAATACTCATTGGGAAGCGATTTATTGTAGTCCTAAAGAACGGGCAATGTTAACCGCCGAACCTTTGGCAACTAAGTTGAACATCGAGCTACATCTGCGCGATGGACTACAAGAGATTAATTATGGTGCCTGGGAAGGCAAGGATGTGGATACAGTTAATGCCGAGTATCATGATGACTATCTGCGCTGGTTGGCAGATCCGGGCTGGAATCCGCCCACAGGTGGCGAAACAGCAATGGCGATCGCCGCGCGTGCTTTAGCGGTAGTTGAGGAAATCAGTCAAAAACATCCCACAGGTAATGTTTTGGTCGTATCGCACAAGGCCACAATTCGGATCTTATTATGCAGCCTACTCGGTATCGATGCGGGGCGATTTCGGTATCGATTGGGGATGCCTGTTTGTGGTGTGAGTATTGTCGAATTTGGCAAACATGGCCCACTATTAAAAGTACTTGCCGATCGATCGCATTTGACCGATCGATTGCGCGATTTACCAGGAACATGAGAAATTTCGATCTCTAATTTCGATCGTCATGTTCTTTAAAATCATTCGGGCTTTTGAAATTGTATACTGCCCAATGGAAAACTACTCTGTGGAGAAAAGCTGATGAACAACACCGATAAAAACAAGCAAATCGTCCAGAACTTTATCCGAGTGGTTTGGAACGGTCGCGATCTCTCGGCATTGCCAGATTTCTGGGCAGAAGATTGCATAAACCATGCGATGCCAGGAACAGACAATCTTGGACTTAATGCGCTTCGGATTTATCATGATTCATTCTTTGATGATTTTTTCTTCGCCTTCCCTGATATCCAGATTGAGATCGTGCAACAGGTTGGCGAAGGCGATCGAATTGCGACGTACATCACCAGCCAAGGCACACATAGTGGTACATTTTATGGCATTCCGCCAACAGGTAAGCACATCTCGACATCGGTAATCCGCATCGATCGGGTTCGAGACGATAAGATTATCGAGCATTGGTCTGTTTCCGATGCAGCAGGTCTGATGCAGCAAATTCAATCTTGAACGAGTGATTAATTATTATAATTCGATGAACTACGCCCAATGATGTAACTAATTTGCTCATTTTGGCAGAAGCGAGTGAATTGTTCGAGCCAAGCCAAACAGAAGTCATTAATTAGGAGTGTTTTACACCTGCCAAAATAAATGAGATCGCCTCTTCTATATGTTCTTCAATCATTTGTGGACTCAAACGATCGACATCTGGCATTAGATGTTTCCAGTTTTCATGCACTGTAAAATAGAGGCAAACACAGAAAAATAGGCAAACACTCAAGATGTGAGTTAGAGCCAAAAACGGCTTGAGAGGGCGGAAATATCCTTCTGCCATACCCTGTTCTAGAATCTTGAGCAAATATTCATGCAGACTCAAAACGTTACACTCTTTGAAGTAAATCCCTTGATTTTGGCTTGCTTCTTGAAACCACAACATTTGTCGGTGGGGATTTTTAGCTTCATTGGAGATCGCGATCCGAATAATTTGCTTCAGGGCTGCTTCAGGAGATAAATCATCAAAATTCAACTGCCCAAGCGAGGATTGGACTTCATCGATCGGGCGTTGTAGAACCGCCTTGTACAAGTTTTCCTTGTTCTCAAAGTAGTAGTGCAGTGATGCAGTTGTGACCTGAGCGAGAGTTGCGATCGCACTCAACCGCGCACCATTTAAGCCATGCCGTGAAAATTCTTGTTCTGCGGCATCCAAAATGCGCTGCTGTGTCATCTGGGCATCGCGAACAGAGGGGATGGGTTTTGCGCCTCGTTTACTGGGTCGAACCACGGCATTTTAATTTATTATTTGCCTTTCCATCGTAGCAAAGAGGCAGCTAGGCTGAAGACATTCAATCTCTGAATTGACACAAAGACAGGGGTTTGATAAACTTACTAATTAATTAGTAAGTAAGAAATCTAGGCAATCATGAATCAATTGCAAGGCGCGCCGTGGCTTTTGGCACATCGTTCTATGCTAAAACCCAATCAGCCGATGAAAATTTCACTATTGGGTCATGATTACGTCCTTTGGCAAGACAGCCGTGGCAATATTAACGCCTTGCCGAACGCTTGTCCTCACATGGGCGCAATGCTTTCTGAGGGCTGGTGTGTGGCTCAAGCGGATGGCAGTAGTGCGTTCGCGGAGCGTGGCGTTAGCCGTATCGCTTGTCCCTTCCATGCCTTGGAATTTGACAATTTGGGTTGCACAGTTCTACCAGGATCGAAGAAACAGACCAAATCGCTCTTTCAACCCCTGGAATTAATTATCCAAGGGGATTTTATTTGGTCATATGGCAGCTATGAGCCGAAAATTCCAATTCCTGCAATTATGAATGAGATTGCAACGGAGTACGAGTTCATTGGCGTGACGGGAGAACGCAGCATTCCGACCGACCTTCTGAGCTTGCTACTAAACATGCACGACTACAATCACCAAAACGGCACTCATCGAGAATTATTTGAGATTGAAGAAGTGCAAATGAAGCAGTTCATTGATGAGGGGTTACATTCTCATGCGTATTTATCACAACCCCGCAAACAACCTACATTTCGTGACATTCTAAGAAATCCTGCTCAGCTTGCGATGCCAAAGGTGCTAGAGGCTCATCTAGAAAATTTTTTCCCGTTCATGGGATTGTTGCACGGTGAAGATAAGCTATTGAGCCTCAAGGAATGTCACTTCTATCTTCCAGAAGCAGATCGTCAATCTCGTGTATTTGTGTTGATGTATATGAAGGCACATTCTCCGATCGCACATTTGCTTAAAGGCAATCTGCTGAAGTTGATTGATGTGGTTGTGGCTCAAGATGCCAAGATTTTAGAAAGGATCTACGCCAACGCACCACAGCGGATCAAGCTAAATAATGAAGTGGGAATGGATTGGGTGCGACGCAATTTTGAGAGTTTTCCAGCCGTTGTCGAACCCAATCTATCTCGGTAATTGCCAGCCACATAACCACACCCATGCACACCGACAGCCGAGAGTTGGAGGGTTGTGGATACAAAGGTGATTTACGGCGGTTGATGGGCAACGTTAGCTGGCTCTGACCCTGCTTGGGGCAATCACTTAGATTCTGTCTGTTGGTGTTCAACTTTTGTTGGACAGGGTATTTAGACAAAAAGTTGAACAATGCCTGTGATATTCTCATGCCCATCCCCTTGCGCGATCTCCCAGGAATATAATAATTGCCCGTAAAATTCGATAAATATGAATGTTCTGAATTCTCAATCACTGCTGACCTTAATTCAGGGATCGATCGCCTACCGCGATTTGGTAAATGGACAAATGCTGTTTTACCAAGGCGATCGGGCTGAGTCAGTTTTTGTCGTAGAGTCAGGAAAAGTTAGGCTTGCCCATTTTACCCAAGCTGGAAAAGTCATTCAACACTATGACGCGGTGGCTGGTGAGAGCTTCGCCGAAGCAGCATTGTTCAATTCAATCTATGATTGTGCGGCGATCGCGGCGATCCCGTCAAGAGTGATGGTGTTGCCTAAAGAGATTTTATTGAAGACTTTAGAAGAACAGCCAACTTTAGCAATGGAAGTAATGGCACAACTGGCGAAACGGGCATATGACACTAAAGTCTTGCTGCATCTCCGCAGTATTCGCTCCCCGCGCGATCGCGTTCTCCACTACCTTCAACTGGTTGCCGAGTCTAACAGAGTGAGTTTGAAGCGTCCGTTCAAGGATATTGCTGAGGAGATTGGCATCGCCCCTGAGGTCTTCTCCAGAGCACTCTCAAGCTTGGAGCAAGAGGGTGTAATTAGTCGTAGTCAGCGCGATATAGAGCTTCATTAGTCTGCGATCTTCAGGATGGGGGTTTCGCTTAACAATCAGTTTCCAAAATTCGATTGAAACTTGACCCCAGTCAATGCGGCTGACGATTGAAAGCAATAGACTTATGCAGATGGCCTCAAATAAAATCGATGGAATCTAGAGTAGCCTAGCCCTAGAGGGGTACAACATGGCTGTTCGGCAAAAATTTTGATGATTAACTAAGGAGATTGTTATGAACGTTCAAAACTCAGTTGCTTTTGTCACAGGTGCAAATCGCGGAATTGGTAGAGCCTATGTTGAAGCTCTCTTACAAGCAGGTGCTCGCCGCATTTATGCAACTGCTCGATCGATCGACACACTCCAAGATTTAGTTGCACTTGCGCCCGATCGGATTATGCCCATCGGGTTGGATGTGACCGATATCGAACAAATCAAAGCGGCTGCTGAAACTGCTCGGGATGTCACCTTGCTAATTAATAACGCTGGAGTAATCGGTTCTGGTGGTTTATTTACCCCTAACAGCGTGGAGACAGCTCAATGGGAAATGAATACCAACTACTTCGGAACACTCTCAATGGTTCGTACTTTTGCGCCGATTCTGAAGCGTAATGGAGGCGGGACAATTGTCAACATGATGTCAGTGGTCGCTATTGCAAATGCACCTGTGTTTGGCTCTTACAGTGCTTCTAAAGCTGCTCTTCATTCCCTAACCCAAGACATTCGAGCCGAGTTGGCAGCACAAGGCACACAGATAGTGGGCGTTTTTCCTGGCCCCGTAGATACGGCGATGACTGAAGGTTTACCTTTTGATAAAGCTGAACCGAGCGATGTGGCGAAAACAGTTCTGCAAGCGATCGAAGCAGGGATTGAGGATGTCTATCCCGATCCAGTCTCTCAAGGTGCGTTTGCGGCGATCGCCGCGCCATTAAAAGCCGTTGAAAAACAGTTTGCAGGTTGGATGCCTCAATAGGCGGGAATGTCTTTTCCTCAGCTAATCGATTGAGGGTTTTAAATCAAGAGATTTAAAGCACGGCGAACATAGTCCGTCCAAGACTCGGATGTCGGTGGAAAAATTAAGGCGTAGAGCATGATGCCGCTCATCGTATCAAAGACAAGATCGGAGTCTAAATCTGTTGAAATTTCGTTTCTTGCCTTTGCGCGTTCTAAGACAATCGCAAAGGTTTTGCGTCGCGGTTCCAGGTATTTTGTCCAGTAAATGCGGGCGAATTGAGGATTACTTGCTGCACTGCTGACGATCGTGGCAACAGTTTGTCGTCCGAGTGGACTGAGGGTGATCTGGGCGGCATTTTGAACCAGCGCATCAAGATCGCTCTGAAGACTCCCCGTATCGGGAAGAATGATTTCTTCTCGCACACTTTCGATCGCATCTGCCACCAGCTCTTCTTTGGAGGTATAACGCCGATAGATCGTCGTCTTACCCACACCAGCACGCGCCGCGATCGCTTCGATACTCAGTCGATCGAATCCAACTTCTCCAAGTAATTCTAACGTAGCTTGCAGCATCGCTTGATGCGATTGCTGACTACGCGGTCTGCCGAGTGATTTGTCGATCTTAGCCATATCTGCTATGATAATATACGATACAGTACCGTATCGAAAATATGCTAGATCGAAATCGTCCCCATTACATGGATCGCAATAGTATTCAGACGCTTCGAGCAGGTCTGACGGAATACTATGCACTCAACCCTCATGTTACGCCGCCGGAAACACAACCAGCCGAATTTGGCAAAATCTTGTACGCTCATGATGTCGGTCATGTTATTTATGCTTGCGACACGGGCATGTTCGATGAATTAAAGATTTTACCGCTATTTTGGTGGACGAGTGAGTGTACGTTTGGGACTTATCTCCAGATGAAAAATTCACCCGCTGTCGATGTGATGTATGCCGATATGATAAGAGAAAAAGGCGTGCTGTGGCTGTATGGCGCGGTGCTAAAAGTACTGCCGACGCTCATCCCTACGTTAATACCGATTTGGTTCAAAACTCGCAATCGTCAGAAGTTGCTCCCGTTTCTAGAATTTGAGCCGTTACTCGATCGATCTCTCCTCGATATTCGTCAAGAGTTCGATCTGTTGCAGTTTATTAACTGACAGATTTATTCGTTCAATCGCATTCGAGTCAATACCATAGCTCCCTGGTTTCTTTAAACGCTGCTGGTAATCAGTTCACACTCACACAATCCGCAGCCATTCTAGTTTTTCTGGCTGAAAAACATGGTCGATTACTATCAACAGAGCAGATCGCCCGCGCCCGCGTATTTGAACAGTTATTCTTTCACGCATTCGATCGCCTTCAATCTCATTTACCCCGATCGAAAGTGGAGGAGCGCAAATATCTAGATCGAGCGAAGCATTGGCGATCTCCTCGCGCTGTTGATCGATATTATTAGATGACAGTTAAATTTTGATATGAATATCTTTTAACTCAAATGTCTCCGCCCTTGCCGATCGCGTGTTGACGTTTGTTTCGTCGCAAACTTACGTCGGTAGCTGTATTGCCCATATACACTCACTAAATAGGGCATTAAGTAGGTCATTACTACAGCAATCCACCGATCGGTAGTCATTTCCCCGCGCGATAGTGCTAACCCATGATTGATGACAAATAGTAACGAGCCAACTACTAATGCTGTCTTTAATCCTGTAGAAACAAATTCGGGATCGAATAGGCTGACTAAATACTTGACCATCGTGATGGATGATTGACTGGGAATATTTGAGTATTTTATCCGGTTGTTACAGTGAGAACTGTTCGTCTCAAACAAATTAAGGGCAGCGGATCGATGTGAAATTAATTCACAGTTAGTTGGCGCGTCATGAGTTCGTTCGCACCAGCGTACAGTCAGATAATCGTCTCACTCACGTTCACGCCACCTTTTTTAATGATTTAATCCTGGCTTCTGTGCATATTCTTAGCTCGTTCACAGCGAAATTTAAGGAAACTTTTTGATAATAGAAAAGTAGAAAATAATCTTTCCTTAGAAGACACCAATCGCTATGTCTGTTCACCATGATTTGATTAACTTGACCGCAGACAACTTTCAGTCCGAAGTTATTCATTCACCAATTCCGGTGGTGGTAGATTGCTGGGCAAGCTGGTGTCTGCCTTTTTACAAGGATAATCTGCTCCTCGACAACCTCTCACAAGAGTTTGCCGGACGCATCAAAATCTGTCGCTTGAATGTGGCAACTGCCGATGAGATAGCAGCCTGCTATAGCATTCGTGCTGTACCTACACTGCTAATCTTCCGTGATGGCAAAATTGTAAATCGATCGATCGGTTCAGCGCAACCAGATAAAATCGTCGATCGGCTTAACACATTAACCCGAACTGCTGAATCAAATAAAAGACTAATTAGCTGTCAATGAATTCCTCGCAACTAAATCGGCTCCTCTTAGAAATAAGCTCATTTGCCTATCCTGTAGAGCTAGCCGCAGGAGAGATCCTATTTACTCAAACCGATCTTGCCGAAGCAGTATTTATGGTGGAATCTGGCTGCATCTTGCTGTTTAACTATACCGAAGATGGACACAGAATAAACCACTATAGTGCCAGAACCGGAGAACTCTTTGCCGAACTGATGTTGTTTCATGACGCATATCTCTGTACGGCGATCGCCGATACTCGATCGCGGGTATTGGTTTTGCCAAAGCAACCCTTTTTAACAGCACTCAAACATTCTCCCGAACTAACTGAAGCATTGATGTTGCAGTTAGCCAAACGACTCCATGAGAGCAAAATGTTGTTGGAACTACGAAGCATTCGTTCTGCTCATAAACGGGTGTTGCACTATTTACAACTACTGACCCCATCCCAGTCAAATACCTTAATTCTGGATCGTCCCCTGAAAGACATCGCTCTCGATGTGGGATTAACGCCTGAAGCTTTATCGCGATCGCTCAAATATCTACAAGAAATGGGTGTAATCTCTCGCAGCCAGCGGTCAATTAAGATTCATCGAAATCGGCTCTAAATTGATTCTAATCATTGAAAGTTCTGGGTGCAAATCCTATAGTGGGTCTATTTATTTCCCAGCTCTTCATTATGAGTATCTGTCTATGAGTTCTCTAGACCCCCGCTCCTCTGCGTTCAGTCACCATGTGTTGGCATGTTTAACGGAACTAAGTTATCATGCTGGCGACTTGGATGGCTACTTAACAAAGCTGGTGCTGGGTGTCAGCAGATTAATTCAGTCTGATTGGTCGATCGTGACTATTTGTGAGGGCGATACAGGTCGAGTTGTCGCCAGTAGCCTCGATACGGGACAGGAAGATGCTGGTTTCTCGGTTCACGGGACACTCGCCAATGAAGTGACTATCTCAGGGCGACCGCTGATCGTTGAAGATAGTCGCAAACAATTGAGAGTAAATAATCCGCCCCCAGAATATCCCTGCTATTTGGGAGTCCCGTTAAGAACATCTAGCAAAGAAGTAATTGGGACGATTTGTTCTTTCCTGCGGGAGCCGCGTCCCTTCACAGATTCGGAAGTCAAAATTGTGGAATTATTTGCCGAAAGAGCAGCTACAGCAATTGAAAATTATCGGCTCTATCAGCAGCAGATCCGATTCAATCAACGGCTGGCTGAAGAGGTTGCTGCCCGAACAAACGAGCTTCAGCTTGCCCAAGCACAGCTAATCGAACGGGAACGATTAGCTGCCATTGGCGAATTTACAGCCACGATCGTCCATGAAGTGCGGAATCCCCTGATGACGATTGAAATGGGCTTAAAATATGCCCATAGAGTTTTGGATTCCAATGCCGATCGAGAGCGGCTAGCCCTGTCGCTGAGCGAATCCGATCGGCTCAAACATCTATTGCAGGAAATTCTTTCCTATGCAAAACCCCAACCATTGCAGCTCTCCAGGTTGAATATCAGTGAATTCTTGAAGCTGCTGTTAATCCAGATTCAGGAACTACCCGAAGCTGTCGATCGCCGGATCGATTTTGAAAACCATCTTCCAGCGGGTGAGGTGATGGCAGATATTAATAAGTTAAAACAAGTTTTTATCAATCTGTTTCGGAATGCCTGTGAGGCGATCGATCCCCACGATAGTATTAGTTGTTCGCTCGGTATCGAAATCGACTCGAACTATGTTTGGATTCAAATCCATAACGGTGGAGAGCCGATTCCACCAGAATTATTGCCCCAACTTACCACACCTTTCTGTTCGTCCAAATCCTCTGGTACTGGATTGGGGTTGGCAATTTCCAAGCGAATTCTTACGGCGCACGATGGCAAACTGACGATCGCCTCTTCTAGTCTAGGAACGACAGTAAGCGTTTATCTGCCGATCTGCTCCCATCCGATCGCAAATTCGGGTTGAGGATCTCAACATCTGTAATTCAGGTTTTATTCTGGAAAGACGATCGAAAACTTGATGCTTTCACCTAATGTCGATCGCGATCGCGAATCGGTGGTGTTTTGAGATTGCGAAACAAAGCGAGTATCAGCTTGTCACAAACCAAGTGTCTGCCTCGTCTTAGTTAAGATAGACCAATCTCTAATCATAGGCAAGACATTATGTCTGAGCTACTTACCTGTTTTGATGCCATTCTGAGCCAAACGGCTCCTAAAATCTCCACTCGTCTACAGCCTGGACTGGAGATCGCTGAAATTGAGACCCAAATCACTTCATTCTCATGGCAGTTTCCTCAGGACGCTTTCGATCTGTATTCATGGCACAACGGGCTATCTGGTATACCAGGAAAGTTAAATTTGGTAGAGAAGCTGCTTAGGGTAAAAGGAAAATGGCATGGAGAGTTATCGGGTCGAGAGAATGAAGTGCATCTATATCTGGGAAATCGCCTGATTATTGCAAAATTCTTGCCTCTGGACTATGCCTTAGCAGGACATCGCCACTTAAAGCTGGGCAGATGCCCCATCGATCTACTGCCTTTTTCGATCTTGACTGATGCCAACGATACGATTTACTGCATGATGCGATTAGATCCAGAGAATCCCGTCATTTACTGTGCCAACGGGACAAACCTGCCGCCGATGAAAGTCACTGAGTCATTTTTATCAACACAGCCTCAATTTAGCCAATTGAGCGATTTCATCATGTTCTTGACCGCAGTAGGTCAGCAGAGCATTCGACCGATCGCGACAAATCAACAAAACACGATTGATTGCGAACTCAATCAGATGCAGTTTGAGCAAAGCTACCAACAATGTAAAGGCTAAATCGTCTCATCGAAAATTATATCGCAGCCTCATGAAACTACTTGAAATTCAATCCAGTGTACGGGCAGAAAAATCGATTTCTCGCACCCTCAGTCACGAATTTATTCAAACATGGCAGAATTTTCATCCTGATGGAAGACACCAACAGCGAGATGTCGGTTTGAATCCTCCGGCTCATCCTACAGAACTGTGGACAACGGCAAATTATCTTCCGTCAGATAGCCATACTTCAGAAATGGAATCAGCACTCGCTGAATCTGAGCAACTCATTCAGGAATTGCTGTGGGCAGATTATCTATTGCTCGGTGTGCCGATGTATAACTTTAGCGTTCCATCTACGTTTAAGGTGTATGTGGATAATATCGTTCGAGTGAATCGCACCTTTGCATTCGATCCGGCTAATTCAACCTTTGAAGGACTTGTCACCCATAAAAAGGCATTAGTCATTACTCCGAGTGCTGGAGACTTTGCGCCCGATACGCGACTGGGCAGTATGAATTTTTGTGAAACCTATCTGCGATCGATTCTCGGTTTTATTGGCATTGAAGACATCATTATTGTTTCTGTTCCTAATCAGTTTATGCCCGATGAGATTCGGCAACAGTCAATCGAACAGGCCCGCACAAAGCTGATGAGTTTAGCGGCAACTTGGTAACTTATGAACCAATTAGATCTGTTTAACCAGTATCGCTCTCTTTTATTTGCGATCGCCTATCGAATGCTAGGCAGCGTGACTGAGGCAGAAGATATTGTTCAGGAAGCCTGGATTCGCTGGCAAAGTATCGATAGCATTGTACAATCGCCCAAAGCGTTTCTGTCGAGTGTTGTGACTCGTTTATGTATCGACCATCTGCGATCGGCGCGGGTCAAACGAGAGCAGTATACAGGCACATGGTTGCCAGAGCCACTCATCACGGAACCAGCAGCAGACTGTGCTGAATTAGCAGAATCTCTTTCATTCGCATTTCTGATGCTGCTTGAATGCCTCTCTCCGACCGAAAGAGCCGTTTTCCTGTTACGTGAAGTGTTTGATTATGACTACGAGTCGATTGCCCTGACTGTTAGAAAAAGTGTCCCCAACTGCCGTCAGATTGTGCGCCGCGCCCGTCAGCATCTAGTACTACGCAGACCAGCGATAGATCCTAATTCCCATGATAAAGAAATCTTGGTCGAGCAATTCCTTGAATATTGGAGTCATGGCGATTTACAGGGACTCGTTGCGCTGATGGCGCAAGATGTCACGTTCTGGGCAGATGGCGGGGGAAAAGTAGTTGCCGCACAGAAACCATTGTGTGGCTGTCTAAAAGTCGCTCGTTTTTTAGTCGCGATCCGTCGCAGCCAACGAACACCGATACTGATTTCGCGAGTGATAGAGTTCAATGGTCAGACTGGAGTTGTTAATGTCGCCGATGGGAAACCTCACAGTACGTTTAGCTTTGAGTTTGCAGGAGATAAAATCCAATCAATTTTTGCAGTGGTTAATCCAGAGAAGTTAGGAGCCGTAAAATCATAGTTAAGTCTTTAGGCAACAGCAGCCCAACAACCTGATTGGAGCGGACTTGGGCAAAGGATGGATATCTTTACGCTCAGAATTTCTCTACCAGAATGCAGGTTTATGACGAATTAAACTGAGGAATTCCTCACGAGTTTTGGGATCTTCCTGAAACGCACCTACCATAGCACTCGTAACCGTCCAAGCTCCGGGCTTCTGCACGCCGCGCATCGACATACACATGTGAGTTGCTTCGATAACCACCGCCACCCCCTGGGGTGCTAACACCTCTTGAATAGCATCGGCAATTTGACGAGTCAATCGTTCCTGTACTTGCAAACGCCGCGCATACATTTCGACAATTCGAGCGAGTTTGCTCAAACCCACCACTTTTTGGTTGGGAAGATAGGCGATGTGTGCGCGACCGACAAATGGCAACATGTGATGCTCGCACAAGCTAAACAGATCGATATCCCGCACCAATACCATTTCGTTGTGCCCTTCGTCGAACACCGCATCGTTGATGATTTCTTCCAACGATTGATGATAGCCACTGGTGAGGAATTGCATTGCTTTTGCCACTCGATCGGGTGTTTTGAGCAAGCCTTCCCGATCGGGGTTTTCATCTACACCTAAAATTAGGGTACGCACGGCATCTGCCATGTCTACTTGGCTGACTTTATAGATCGCGGGCGATTTATTGGCATTCATACCATTGAGAGAATTGCCTTTAGGTGAGGTCGATTGGGGCTGAGAACTTTTTGGAGATGAATGACGATCGGCAATAGTCATGATAGATGTAGATAAAGAATATGATGGCGATCCGGCAAAGCCGACGCTACGCGATCGAATAGCGAAAACTTGTTATGAATGGAGTAGTTTCTGGATCGTGCGTTCGGTTTCGGCATAAGCTCCTTCGCCAATATGGTCGTAGGTGATATTGCCCTGACGATCTGCTAAAAATAGATGCGGCCAATATTCATTTTTGTAAGCCTGCCAAGTTTTGAAGTTATTATCGATCGCGACTGGATAGGTAATGCCCTGCCGCCGCATCGCAGCTCGAACGTTACTTATCTTCCGCTCGTAGGGGGACTCTGGCGTATGGATGCCGACTACTTTGAGTCCTTGCGCTGCATACTTACGATGCCAAGCAGTGACGTGGGGTAAGGTGCGCTGACAGTTGATGCACGAATACGTCCAAAACTGAATCAAAGCTACGCTACCCTTGAGATCTTGGCTGGTGAGTGGGGATGAATTCAACCACTCTTGGATGCCCTGAAATTCAGGCAGAGCGTTACCTGTAGATTGAAGGGCAAGGATCTGGGTAGAATCGGCATCCAACATTGCTTTGGTATTAGCAGGATCGATTTGATGCGCCGATCCGAAGCTCCCTTCATTAGCGGTAGCTCTAAATGCAGATGTGGCTCCTGCACCCACTAAACCTAATCCTAAATACAGAATTCGTCGTCTTTGCCAGATTGACTTATCCATTTGCTTATCTCATAAGTGGATGAAGAGTTACTAGATCGGCAGATTTCACTATTCGTTCGCGTCCCAATTTCCAGGGGGAGAGGCTCCGTCCACCAACGAGATGAGGTCGCGTAACCTGCCACCGATCTCAAATCTACGGCTTGGATGTTGGCGTTGGTTTTACATCACCTTTCATAGCACCGCCCTTATCCTTCATTGCGTCGCCTTTCATAGCACCGCCCTTATCCTTCATGGCATCACCCTTCATCGCACCGTCTTTATCTTTCATGGCATCACCTTGTTGGGTAGCGTCAGGGGTTGCAGTTGGCGGAGTCGAGCATGAAGTAAGAGTAGTAGATAAGATGAGTCCAGCGAGGAGAACTAAGATTTTCCAGTTTTTGGTGCGATCGCTCCCGGCAAAAACAGTAGCTAATTTCATGGATTACTCCCGATCGATTGTCGATCGATATAATGTTTTTAAGCGAACCGAATGTGGCTCGACAATTACAGTATCTCCAACTGTCCTGAAACCTTTGTGAGCCAAACCCTAAAATTACCTAAATTTATTCTGAGAACGTTCTCATGCCAATCTCAGCAATTTATCAGACTAACATTACATTCGGAATTACTACTAATTAAATTCTATCGATCGCGTCGTTCCAAACGCACATCAACCTCGCGTTCTACATAATCCCATTCCTTGCTCGATCGCATCCGCACGAGTAATTCATCAAATGCCTGGGTATGTTCTGGCGCAAATTCAAACCAGGTGAGAAAATCAAAGGGTTCGCCGATGTCGCGACAGTGGAGTAGCCGACGGGCAACTCCAGGCAGATAGTCCATCCCCACAGCGGTGTGATGCGACTCTTCCTCAAAAATCGCCCTTCGTTCGTCTTTCGCCATTTCCCACCATTGGAGCGATTTTTTAATCGGAATCAGCACCGCACAAATTGCGTCCGATCGATTCAATACGGGCTGAATTGCTTTTAATGCCATAACTTCATCGTGCATGGCATACCGAACATTACTGCTAAAGCCTTGGAGAATCCACGAACTATCTAATGGTAATTCCTTAATATCATCATTCACTACATCTACTCGTTCTACAAATTCTAGATTAGCACCGAAAATACTTCGCACATCTACTACGTGCCATGTGCCTTGGTTGCCACCAATAAACGAATATCTGTTGTTCATATTATTCTACAAATCACTATGCACTCGATCGAGAAGTACACAAATAATTCTAAGGTGGTTGAAATTCTCAAAAATTAATAGCAGATTAAAATTTCCGTTTATTTAAATAAGTTTTTGCTGAAAATCCCATCTGACGTTTTTAGACGATCGCGTTACTTCTGGCGATCTCGATCTCATCCCATTAGCAGCATAACTGCTAATGGGATGAGATCGAGACAGAGATTGATGATTTCGCTCTGGGCACTAGAGATCGCCTCTCGATCTGTCTACCATTTTGGATCGTGAGTGCCACTTAGACTGTGACTAATCGCTTTAACCGATCGGTGACTTCATCCATCAACTCTGGACGCTTTAGGGTCACTGCCAAAATCATCGTGCCTTGCAAAGTCCCGATCGTGTGAACGGCTAATGTTGCAGCATCAGCGAGATCGCCCAATGCTGATTCAATCCAATCGAGTAACCGGGTGAAAAATCGCCGCGCCGCTGCTGACACCGCCTCTGGTAAATCCTTCGACTCTGCTCCCAACATACAGCCCAAACAAATCATCCCGTCATTCTGCACAGCCGCTCGATAGCAGTCGCATAATCGTTGTAAATGTTCTGCTGTTGTCGAGCGGGTGAGATCCACAGCACCCAACGTTGCTAACAATTTATCGCTATAGCGATCGATTACCGCTGCACCCAGCAATGCCTTCTGCGGAAAATGGTAATGCACACTGGCAGCCTTAATTCCCACATCTGCTGCCAGATCCCGATAGCTCACGGCTTCAAATCCGCCTCGGCGAATCCGAATCTCCGCCGCCTCAAGTATTTCGATCGCCTTGTCTGAATATTCCGTTGCATCATCTTTCATAATTTCAATTATCTAACGTTAGATAGGGGTTGACAACCATCCATGTCTCGCCGCATAAGTTGTCTAACGAACGTTAGATAGATAGAATCCTTTTAGTTTGGAGAACTGCCATGAAAGTCTACGAATACAAAGCCTTCCCCAACCCTTGGAGAGTCCGCATGGCTCTGGCGGAAAAAGGGTTAACCGATCGAGTAGAATTTATCCAAGTCGA
Source organism: Chamaesiphon sp. (assembly GCA_965246715.1). Taxonomy (GTDB): domain Bacteria; phylum Cyanobacteriota; class Cyanobacteriia; order Cyanobacteriales; family Chamaesiphonaceae; genus Chamaesiphon. Next base: position 307,024 of record CBDFFH010000005.1, read on the forward strand.
TCTGCCCCACGGCGAACATAAGCAACCAGCGTTCCTGGCAAAAAATCCGGCGGGTGCTGTGCCCTTGCTGGAACTAGAGGATGGTACCTGTATTACCGAATGTACCGCCATTACCGAGTATTTCGACCATTTTACGGGCGAGCCAACTCTGACGGGTCAGAATGCCACGGAGCGAGCCACAATCCATATGATGCAACGGCGAGTAGAAGCAAATTTTTTGGATGCGATCGCCCACTACTTCCACCATGCCACGCCCGGATTGGGCTTTGAAGCTTATCAAGTTAAGGAATGGGGCCAAAAGCAGAAGGAACAGGCGATCGCCACCCTGAACGGCTTAGATAAATTATTGGCAACTCAGCCTTATATTGCGGGCGATCGCTTTACGGTGGCAGATATTACGGCTTTGGCTGGGATTGCGTTTGGTGGCTTTTGTCAAATTACGATTCCCGCAACGGCAACTCATCTAGCAGCTTGGCACGATCGAATGCAGCAACGACCGAGTTTTGGTGCGTAATTGCCATGATTGATGGGGGAGAGAATGATGGAACTCAATGCTGATTTTACCAAACGAGCGGTGGTGCATGGGGCGGCGATGCCTTGGCAAGCATCACCCATGCCAGGGGTGGAGCGGCGAATGCTCGATCGTATTGGAGAGGAAGTGGCACGGGCAACAACGATCGTCCGCTATGCTCCCAAGAGCCAGTTCTCTCCCCATACCCACGGCGGTGGCGAAGAATTTTTGGTTTTGGCTGGGGTTTTTCAGGATGAATATGGGGATTATCCGATGGGCACCTATGTGCGGAATCCACCAACATCCCGTCATACGCCAAGTTCGGTCGGTGGCTGCATCATTCTGGTCAAACTCTGGCAATTCAACCCAGACGATCGTACCCAAGTGACGATCGATACCACGAACCAGCCATACATCGCCGATCTGACGCGGCGCGGAGTTACCACGCTGCCGTTGTTTGAAGACGATCGAGAAACGGTGCGACTGGAAAAATGGGAGGCGAATGCTTCAATCGATTTACTCGCACCCGATGGGTTAGAAACGTTTGTACTTCAAGGTGGCTTTCGTGAGAGTGGTGATGTCTTTGAGCTTTACTCTTGGTTGCGATTGCCGCCAGATTCTCGGCTATTGGCGCAATCTGGTGCGGCAGGATGCCAAGTTTGGCTCAAGCAGTTGAGATCGAGAACTTCCTACTAAAATCTGATGCAGAAATACAGTTAGCGATTAAAATTATCGATCGCAGTCTGAACTTGAAGTTCGCCCTAAGTTAGAAAATGCCAGTTAGAATCGATCGCACCCAAGGATGGAATAGCATCTTTAGGTATTTGTCGCGATCGCCCGATGATCCATCGCTACCACGATCGCTCAGGCTAAAATAGAAGAACAATGTCGAAATCGAGTGCAACCGATTGGCTATTTGAGCGTCAGCCCGATGCTCAACCTTGGACGATTCGGATTGGTTACAGTGCAGTCTATCATTTTGGCTCCAGGAGTCTGAAAAAGAATTAATGATTTATGGAGTTGTGAATTTTCGTCATGAATTAACGCTTCCCCTTGTAGTTAGAAACTCGAATGGGCAACGGGAGTTTTTTAATACCATGATTGACACTATCGTCAAAATTGAAGCACTGTGGTTGTGTTCGGAAGCGATCGAGAAAGTGCGATCTAACAGGGTTTTGATCGTCATCTGATTTCCAGGTAATATCCCGATTTGGGGTGATATCCAGAAAGTTTCCGTATATCATCCTAAATTAGCGTGATATACGGAAAGTCTTTGCAGGACATAAGGCTTTTAGAGAAAATTTTTCCGTCTATCACCCCATTTGGGGTTATTATACAGAAAGTTTCCGTCTAATAAATAGTTGGGCGAACGGACTGATGAAATTAAGTCTGCAAAATCATACTCAGCAGATCAACTCTAGAAGTTTCTATTCATGCTTCCCACTAGTCTGGGTAGGTTATGAACCAGATAATTCCTAAGAAACAACATATGTTAGAGTCATAATTGCTTTTCTATGCGTGAAGTAGTATTTATGTTCTAATTTATGAGGAGACAAATGGACGATGCCCAAATTTTCGCTGAATATCGTTCCGGCTCATGGAGAAAAGGGTAAGCTCGAAAGCCGTTTAAATATAAATGGTCAAGTTTCTGAGGATATGGTGGCTTTTAGTCTCTGTGGAACTGAAAGTAAAAAGTTTAGCCTAGTTAGCAAAGGGTGGGGTGGCACCAATTCACAGCAATTGCTTGCCGATATTCCACTAGAACAACTGAGTGAGCTATTTTGCTCCATTCTCATTGATATAGATCCCAAGATAGGAGATATCTTTGGGAAAATTCAGCTTGTCTTTGAGCCTTGTAAAGATAATCTTCCTACAGGTGCAGTGTTCTGGCCATCAATACAGTTTAAAGACTGGGCAGGGCCGTTCAGCTTGCCTGTACTCTCAGACGAAATTCGTGTCAGGATTGAGGCGGGAGGTGTGGAGCCTCTGAGCTTTTGCTCAAAAGAGCCTGATACAAACGTAACAAACTTTGGGATCGCAGTTCCATTTAAGGAAGAAATAACAACTCTCCGAGAACTTATTGAGTTCTATCGTCCGATGGTTGCAAAGCTACTGGAAGAGTGTGTACGTTCTGTCCTCGCAGAAATGAACAGGGATTCACTGGTCACATTTTTTGAATTTCCTCAAACTGTGAGAACCGCATGTCAACAATATCTTCTGTACTTTGTGCAATTTCTTTCTGATCTGGGCATTGATGCTGATGCTGAAATTAAGGAAGATGCACAGCGTATTCTCTTTAGCGTTACGCCAAGAGATGATGGCGAAGCCTTGGAGCGCATTCAAGAAGCGCTCCAAGCATTCCTAAGCATTCCTGGTTCGAGCGCGTTTAATGACTATGCAGCGACAACTCTTGATATCGCAGGCCAGCAACTAGCCGCAAATGTCATGCACCTTCAATCGCAACTTGTACTTGCTCGTGCAATTGATCAGGCAAAAAGTGCAACAATTGAGACTTTGCAATTAGCCAATTTTCAATACCGACAAATGATGCTAGTTCAAGCACCAGATGCCCTTCCATCAATTCCTAAAACTGTCAGTGGAACTTCTGAAAGAGAAGAGTTGATAGAGGGAGTTATTGCAATAACACCCCTGAAAGGAAACGGCTTTGAGATTAATCTCCCAAATATTCTCCGCTTGCTTAAAAGGCGCTTTCGTTGATACTCTGATAACCCTACCTGATTTACCTTTAAAACATGAGCTACGATTCCAGCTTTTCTCACTCATGATCTTCATTGTCAATGGCAGCAGCCCAACAATTCAAATGCAGCGGACAGTTGAGAGCTGCTGGTACTGAGTTTAAGGTTTTACCGCCGCTGATTTGAGGCGTTATGCGACTTAGACTATCGATCGATACAAATATTTGAAAATTGCCTGTCAGATATTAATAGTTAGACTTTTTAAGATTGTCGATCAGTCAGAGCTTTGGTGTCGATCGCATCCATCGTAACTAATGGTGGTAACGATAGAGAAACGGCGATCGCTCAACTACTAGATAAATTATGTTTAACTTTAGAGTTCGGTGGAATGTCCACTGCCTGGGAATTCATCGGCATGAGAAAGGTCGTACTCAGCCGATCGCGCTCTGCGTTGACTCATTTTCTTGGCATACCGATCGTAAGCAATACAGATCCACACCAGTGTCATAAAAAAAATGTTTTTATTAAAACTTTCCGCCGCATTGGGAAACAGGCTCCCAGCAGGGACGACACCAAAGGCGAGAATGATACTAAAAGTCATCAGGATGAGTAGCAATCCCGTCCACTCGATCCAGAAATTGAACGCGAATAAGGCTCCTAACACAATTTCTGCTAATGGTAATAGCCAGCCGTAAGGCACGGCAATAAGCGCAGGCAACGGGCCAATTCCCTGCCAGCCAGCGGGGAATGGCCCCCACAATTGCAATTTTTGAGTTAGTACGGTTTGATAGAAGCCATCTTTAATACTAAAGTTGAGGTAGTTGGCAATCCCAGAGCAAAAGAAAAACAGTCCGAGTACGACACGATTGACAGTGACAGCGGTATGAAGATTGTAGATAGATTTCATAGCAAGATCCTCGTAGAAGAATTTTGGATTGTGGATTAAATAAGGGTGGTAGCTTTGCGTTTAGACTGAATAAAATCTAGATGCAATAGAAATTGAGATCGCTACTTTTTGGGTGCCATCCGATCGAGTAAAGTCGGCATCCCTGTCGAATTCATCTGTTGTTGAAACTGTGTCGGTTGGGCGGCACGCCAGATCAGTGGCGTGGCGATGAGGACTCCTGCGGCAATGGTTGCCATCCCTGAGAGCCAAGGCGTGCGACCCAATCTGTGGGAGTGAAAAGGTTGATGCTGTTGAAAGATTTCGTCAGTCAGCCAATCGGCAGTAACTTTGACGTTACGCCAGATGGTGGGTAGTAATTCGAGATAGGTAGCCGTGCGAACTAGATGTCCTGGTTGACCTTTGATAGGGAATTTATCGAACAGGTTGGCAACCCCTTCATTTAGCCCCAATTTCATTAAGGTGCCCCGTAGATGCACTGTAGCTGTTACCAGGGGTTTGTCCTCCACGATTGCTTGTAAATTGTAGGCGATCGCTTTACCTTGTTGATACGCAACTTGGGCGGTAGGCGGCTGCGGATCGTCACTATTAGTAGCGCAATCTCCAGCGGCAAATACTTCTGGAAAATCGGGCAATTGCAACGTCGGGATGACGAATAATCGCCCCTTGAGATCGCGATATTCTGGTTTACTAATTGGTAACTCCATCAATAACGGATGGGGTGAGGTTCCCGCTGTCCAGGCAATCGTGCCAGCTTTGATGGAGTAGGTGCGCTCGCCCCGTTTGAACTCTACTGCATCAGGATGAATGGCGGCAACTGCGGCATCGAATAGCAATTGAACACCCCGCTGTTTGAGCGCACGGTAGGCATTAGGGCGCAATTTACTATTGATATCGCCTTTGAGCAGTTCGCCGCTGCGGTTGATGAGCACTACTCTTATTTCATCGACATCGCCGCCGAGATCTTCGTACCACAGGGGCAACAAATCGCCCAAGGTGCAGGCTAATTCGATCCCCGCAGGCCCCGCGCCAATAATTGCGACTGTCAGTAACGCACACCGTTCCTGGGGGTCTGGAGTCATGACTGCTTGTCGTAATTGGGCTTGTAACCTTTCGCGTAAAGCGATCGCCTCTGCACCAGATGTCAGCGGCAGTGCGTACTCCGCCGCACCAGGGGTATCCAGATAAGTTACCTTACTACCCAATGCCAGCACCAAGCGATCGTAAGCATAATCTCGTCCAGAAGCGAGTGCCACCCGCTGGCGGTGCAAATCGATCGATTTTACAGTGTCTTGCACGAAACTAACGCCCGATTCGGCGAGCAAGTCGGCATAGCGCGGATGAACTTGGCGAGCGTGAAGTTCGCCGCTGAGTAGTTCGTAGAGGAGTGGCTTGAAACTAAATCGATCTTGTCGATCGATTAGGACGATCGGTTGTTGGTAGTTTTGGCGGCTCAGATGCAAGGCTGTAAATAGCCCGACAAAACCGCCGCCTAAGATCAGAGTTGGATTGGATTTCTGATTCATAATTTGAGCAGAGGTACAATACCATTTGAATCTGCTGTTAGTATGACTTGAAAATCCAGGCGATGAATGATTTTGAGCTAAACATTGGCTGAGAAATTCGACCGATTACACTCATAAACTATTCAGCAATTTCTCATGAGAAACTCAGGCTAGGAGTTTACCATTAATAATCGTAAAAATATTTTGATAAATTAAACAACCCTAGAAATATGGCTTGCAGCTATGAAATTTTACTTGTCCAAGCATAATACCTCATTCGATCGATATATTTTTCCGACATCAATTATTTACCAACTATTTATTGACTAAAATAAATTGTGAGCAAGAATATAATTTTCAATCTATTCCGATGGCTGACGATCGGGATTATCATTATTAATTTAATAGCTTATATGGATCTAGCTGAAAGTAGAAATATTTCGTCGCCACAAGAGATTCGCGCGATCGTCGAGCGAGCTAAAAATGCCTGGGTAGCACGCGATGCCGATGCTCTGGCGCAGTTATTTACACCGGATGCCCAGCTCATCGTCCCCGGTCAACGATGGCAGGGACAGGCTAAAATTCGGGAAGAAGTTGCTAAGTTTTCGCGACTGTATACCGATGTCCAAATTACCATCCACCGCACGATCGTCGATGGCAATCACGCGGCAGTAGAATGGCATTATGAGGATACCGAAAAAGCTACGGGGAAACGTAGCCAAGCCGATGATGCGATCGTCATTGAGGTCAAAAACGGTCGGATTAGTTATTGGCGAGAGTATTTCGATACCAGTGGTAAATAAGCGAGCGTTTAGAAAGTTATGCTAGTAGTGTAAGTATTCCTAAATGCACGTTTTAGAGATTAGGCAGCGATAAATTTCATCGCTACTCCGTTCATACAATATCGCAGTCCAGTGGGTTTCGGGCCATCCTCAAATACATGTCCTAAGTGCCCCCCACAGCGACGACAATGGACTTCAGTTCGAGTCGCACCGAAGGATGTGTCTACGGAAGTTTTAACTGCATTAGCGATCGGTGCATAGAAACTCGGCCAGCCAGTACCGCTCTCAAACTTGGTTTCGGAAACAAACAGCGGCAAGTTACAGCCAGCACAGGCAAATTTACCCGTGCGATGTTCTTGAGTCAGTGAGCTAGTGCCAGCCCGTTCTGTACCCTCTTTTCGGAGTACCTCGAATTGAGCTGGAGTCAGGATCTTACGCCACTGAGCTTCAGTTTTAGTAACCTCGAATTTACCTAATGTTTTTGCGTTGGCATAGCCTCTCTGAAATAAAATCGATTCAGATCTTCTGGATGAAAAAAATAGCGTGCTAGCAGCACTAAGTGGTACGAGAGAAGCAAATAATAAAGTTCGTCTGTTCATTTTTTAATTAGTTAGTTTAGATATCTCTACAATCGGCAGAAGCTAAATTAAAGCTCTAACCTTTTTTAATCAGCGTGGGGAATTGTTGACGGAGTTGGGCTAGTTTTGGCAGATCGAACCTGACGATATAGAATTGAGTAGGATTACGCTCGATAAAATTTTGATGATAATCTTCAGCCGCATAAAACTCAGCTAAGGGTACTATTTGGGTCGCAATTGGTTCTCTGAAAATGCGAGCTTTGTTCAGCCGATCGATATAATCTTTGGCTACTTGCTGCTGTTCGGAGCTGGTAAAAAATATTGCCGATCGATACTGGGTACCGCTATCTGGCTCCTGGCGATTTACCTGCGTGGGATCGTGAGCGATGAGAAAGTAAATCTTCAATAACTGTCCGTAGGAAATTTGAGTAGGATCGTAAGTAATTTTAACCGCCTCTGCATGACCTGTCGTACCAGTGCTGACGAGATCGTAGTTAGCAGTTACCGCAGTGCCACCAGAGTAACCAGAGACAACATTAGAAACACCTTTAAGATGTTCAAATACTGCTTCTACACCCCAAAAACAGCCGCCAGCGAGGACGATCGTTTGTTCTCCTTTGACTTTAGCGGCGGGAATATCAACTGGCGGATCGATTTTCATGCCTGCTAAAGATACTGGAGCCGATTCAGCAGTAGGACTAGAGAAAATCGTGTGCGACATAATGCCAAAGGCAACTGCGATTAGTGACACGATCGAGAGGCTAAATACGAATCTATAGTTATGTGACATCATAGGCGAAGTGGTAAGTTTAGACGGGGTAAATTTAGCTTTCATTTGCGATTTTCCTAATATTTGGATGGCTCTATTATTTTCTAGAGGACAGTAGAAATCTGCTCTAAACCCATAACAACCGATCGATTAGATCTACGAGCAGAACGTTCGATCGGATTCATTTATGTAGCGATTTATGGTCAGATAAATACTGTGAAGCTGACAACATTAGCTTAGGAATTTAATTATCTCCGCTCGCACTAGAATTTATCTGAGAAAAGACCGAGAACATTCTAAGTTTTTTCTGAGAGTTTTCTTATGGCATTCTCAGCAATTTCTCAGATTGTGTCGGTCTAACCTCTGGGCACAAGATTGTCAACAAGCGAGCGAGTTGTGGTTGCTGAGACCATCGCCAGAGTCAAATCGACACGACTATAAGTAATCCATTGCACAGCACTAACTTTAAATAAACGATATAGTTCGAGCGGTCTATTATTGCCAATTACTGTGATGTGATGTCTAATAATTTGTCCGCACCCACTCCTCAACAGGCTGCATTAGCGGCAATTTTGCCCACTATTCCTCTGCTTTCTAGCAAACTAGCTGGGTGGGAAGGGGTTTCACTGGAATATTTTCGTTATCCGCCGTTTCAGACACCAGAATATTCTTATCCAGAACATAAAATTGCGATCCATACCCAGATTCCGCCAGAGTTACTAGTCGAGCGGCGATTAGATGGCAAGTTTCAAACCGATCGAGTATTGGAAAATCAGGCGATCGTCGTGCCAGCTCATGTTACTCATCAAATCGAGTGGAATCGAGAGTCAGAATTTTTGATTATTAGCCTCGATCCTCAACTATTGAGTCAGATTGCCGATGAAACTATCGATCCAGATCGGGTGGATTTAGTGCCCAGTTTACCCAAACCCGATCCGCTGATTCATCAGATCGGGCTGACGCTTAAGCAGGAACTAACTGAAAATGGGGGCAGCGATCGCCTGTACGTTCAATCCCTCGTCAACTGTCTGTCCTTACATCTGCTCAAAAAGTACTCGACATTGACACGATCCCTCTTCCCCACCACCGATCGATCCTCACCGGATCGCCTCAAGCTGGTGCTGGAGTATATCCATGACAACTTGGCGCAAAATCTCTCTCTGACGGATTTGGCGGCGATCGCTAATCTGAGTATCTCTCGCTTTTATCGGGTCTTTCGTCAGGGAACGGGTGTATCGCCCCATCAATATTTGGCGTTGCTGGATTAGGATATGATCTAAGGCGATCGAGAGAAGTAACAAGAGCAAATATCTAAATGGAATGTCCTGAATGTAGATCGTCCAATATCAATAAAAATGGGCGAATAAAGGGAAAGCAGAACCATATTTGTAAAGACTGCGGACGGCAATTTATAGATTGTTATGAAGCACACAGAGGATATTCACCACAAATCAAGCAGAAATGTTTGTCAATGTATGTTAATGGGATGGGATTTCGAGCAATAGAAAGAGTAATGGGTGTGCATAATACAACTGTCATGGATTGGGTGAAGCAAGTAGGGGCAAATCTCCCAGATTACTATAATTCAGACCAAATACCAGAAGTTGGTGAGTTGGATGAGTTAGAGACGTTTGTTGGCTCAAAAAAAACAAGATCTGGCTCTGGACGGCAGTAAATCACTTTCAGATGGGTATTTTAGGATGGGTATTAGGCGACCACAGTGCTAAGACATTTAGACCGCTATGGGAGAATTTGGTAAGTACATGGAAATGTTATTTTTATGTGACGGATGGGTGGAGGGTCTATCCAATATTTATTCCAGATGGTGACCAAATCGTGAGTAAAACTTATATGACAAGAGTTGAGGGTGAAAACACTAGGCTCAGACATTACTTAGCTCGATTAAAAAGAAAAACATTATGTTATTCTAAGTGCGAACAAATGCTAAAGCATTCTATTAGATTGTTAATTCATTATCTTAAATTTGGTGAAGTACCAACTCCTAATTCAGTTAGTTCTGGCGATCGACGGCACAGATTACCTCTCGATCGCCAAATCATATCTTAATCCAGCAACGCCCATTTTTCTTCCTGGCGGTCATGGCCCGATGTTCGATCTGCCAGATAATCTCGATTTGCAACGTCTGCTCCGGGAATTTTACGAAGCTGGCAAGATCGTTAGTGCCGTCTGTCATGGCCCAGCCGGACTCGTAGGTGCCACTTTAACTGACGGCACCCCTTTGGTGAAAGGTAAAATTCTCACCGCCTATACCTACGCCGAAGAAGTTGCTGCTAAACTCGATCGCGATGTCCCCTTTATCCTGGAGCATCGGTTGCGGGAACTAGGCGCACAATTTATCGCTGGTGCCAATAAAGCGAACCACGTCGAACGCGATGGACAACTAATTACCGGACAAAACCCCAACTCTAGTACCAGCATTGCCCGTGCGATCGTCGCTACTTTAACTAATCGCCTACCACCGATCTTTGAAACTACCCCAATCGCGATCGTCCCGTCCCAAATAATTGCCAAATTTCCGGTGAATACCTTCCTGGAAAATATTGCCACCGATCCTTACGGAAATCTGTTTGTTACTGACTACGAAGCCGGAAAAATTTACTGCGTCACCACAACTGGAGACATCACTGAGATTGCCGATGTCGATGGTAATGCTGCTGGAATTGTCGTTGACGATCGCGGCGATCTCCTCGTCGCTGGGGCAACAAAAGCGAAAATCGCCACTGTTTTTCGGATTCATACCGATGGCACCGTCGAGCCAATTATTACTATCCCAGAGGCGATCTTCCTCAATGGGATGACTCCCTTAGCTCCCAACCGTTATCTGATTGCCGATTCGTATCTAGGCGCGATTTGGGAGATCGATCCCGTCGCGAAAACTGCCCAGATTTGGCTCCAACACGAACGCCTAGCCCGCTCCAATCCCCAGCATCCCTTTCCCGCAGTCAATGGCTTAAAAATCTATGACAACACGGTGTATGCCTCAAATACGCAGCGACAGCATTTGGTTCGGATTCCAATTAATCCCGATCTTACCGCCGGATCGCCGGAATTATGGCTGACAAATGTTAATCTCGATGACTTTGCCTTTGATGTAACGGGCAATCTCTATGCCACAACTCATGTTTATGACAGTGTGGTGCGAATTGCTCCCGACGGATCGATCGCGACGATTGCGACCGCCGCCGAGGGGATGGTAGGGACTACCGCACTAGCCTTCGGGCGCACCGAGGGCGATCGCACGGAGATATTTGTAGTTACTAATGGGGGCATGTCTCTACCGCCAGCCACCGGAGTAGAACCAGCCAAAGTCGTGCGTCTAACCGTCGGCAGCGAAGGAGTTCTTAAATAAGATGCGGTATGCAATTCAATGTATTTTGGCAGATAATACCGATGAAAAACGGGTCGCTTTGAGATCGGCACATCTTCGCTATATCGATGCTCACAAAGAGGAGATCTTCTGTGGTGGCCCAACTGTCACCGCAGACGGTCAGCCTGAGATGATGTTGATTATTCTCACTGCCCCAGATCTGCGATCGGCACAAGCTTTTATTGATGCCGAACCCTACCATCAAGCGGGAATATTTGCACGAGTCACGATTCGCTTGTGGCAACAAGTATTACCAGAGTCTCAACCAGGAGAGCTATTGAAAAAGATCGGTAGTCGGTGAGCAATTGGGGAGATCTGCGATCGCTTGGAGCGAGCTGAAACTAATCTTTAGTTGCCAAATCCGATCGACATGATTTAGCTAAAGTTCGAGTCAACTCTGAAGCGAGCGGGAACTATCGGAGGAAGAAATCGAGCGATCGCTCGATTTCTCGCCATAATTACCAATGAAGATCGTCCGGCTTCAGGTTAGGCAGGAAAACACTTCCCAAATGCCTGAAGTAGCTGGATCGATCCTTTGACCCGAATTTTGCGTCGTACTAAAGCCCAAATAATATTCTCGTCCTTACACAGAAACCCGATCCAGGTTTTACTATCGGCAATCACAGTCAGATCTGCCTTCCCGATGTGCCCCGTCTGCACCTGCAATGTCTTGTTTTGAATCGTCACAGTGGCTCGATCGCGTTCGGCACCAGTAAAAGTAAAGTGATAAACTGCATTCAATCCCTGCGACTGGTTTCGTTGAAATAACAGCGGTAGCCCAAACAGAAAACCCGCGATCGATTGGGGACGAATCCCACTACTGACGGGTTTGACGATTTTATGAGGAAAGCGTTTGGCAGTATAGGTTTGGGCATCCGAACCTGGGATGACATAAATCGTTTCTGTTTTGTCCTGTAAGGGTTTGACCACCTCGCGCACGAACCCCTGGCGATCGCTCAAAAATGGTGCGATGACATCTTCCCCCGCCGGACAAGCTGCCATACAGTAAGCAGCCTTATAATTGGCTTTGTAGGACAGACTTTGCCACATTGAGGCAGATTCGGCAGCACTGACTTTTTGGCGATAGTCATGGGCACTATTACTGTCAGCGATCGTTTCTACCCAATCAGTAAATCCGCTCATGAACTCGCGGTAATTGTGGGTATAGCAAGCTGAGAAATTGAAATGGCCATCTGTCGCAGATCGCCCCCACCGGACAAGCCGCAACACAGAGCTTGCAATCGATACAGGGGTTGTAATCGATCGGCTGACTGTATGCCGTCACATCCGCATCCATCAACACCACGCCCAGCAGGATAAAATTGCCAAATTTTGGATGGATGACATTCCGGTGCAAACCCATCTGCCCCAAGCCAGCAGCTACAGACACTGGCTTGTACGACACGATCCATACTTTCCCTGGAAACCGATCCATTTCCTGGGGAAACGCCACCGATGGATTCAAAGCGCGAATGCCAATCTGTGTCAATCTTTCAACGATCGATCGCCCCACCCGATCGATCTCCTCACCACTAGCATGAAATTCGGTATTGGCGATCGATCTGCGCCGGACTGAGGATATTATCGCGGTTCATCCGACAGACGAAGCTAATTATGGTTTTCGCCCGTGGGAATGCTGTCTAGAATATCAGCACGTTGGTCGGCGATTTCCGGTCGATCGATCTCGACAAACCCCACATCATCGGCTCCGGCTTGCAAACACATCTCTCTCAGCGAATCAGCATTTAGAGGCGTAAATTGGCGACAACTGAAGTTTGATGCAGTCAGATCGCTCTTTCCACCAGCGGACTGTCGGATGTTCGTCAAATTTGGTCATGGTTAGCTCCTAGTTAAATGTATATACAGGTATCGCCGACTCAATACTTGATGTTTGGTCATCCCTTTCATCACTCGCCCCATCGTCTGCACCCTCGCCCAGCGCGGCAATGGTAACAGCGAATAGACGAGCAACTTTGACAAGAATCCAGGTAAGACGGTAGCGCTGACGACCCAAAGTAGCCAGGATCGGCACAGCAATTTCTTCAGGTGTCAAGGCTGCGCCCATCTTCATATCCGCACGGGCGGCAAACCCCGAAGCCATAGGTCCAGGCGCAGCCGCCAGCACATCGACTCCCAGCGGGGCAAGTTCGACATGCAGAGCCTCTGCTAGTGTTTGCACATAAGCCTTGGTAGCCGCGTAGTGAGCTGCATAGGGCGTGCCCTGAAACCCGACGATCGAACTCATCAGCACCATCCCACCCCGTCCCCGTTTGGCAAACCGCCGCCCAAACTTTAGGCTCATTGCCATCAGGGCGCGACAATTGACATCGAGCATTTCTACTTCAGCTTCTAAGAGAGGCATCTAAAAATGCCCCCGATGTGCCAAAGCCAGCCGCAGCAATTAACAACCCCACATCGAGATCGCTCGTTTCAGCGTGACGATCCGTTCGATTGCGGTTGTCAGTCCCAAGTCAACACAGATAACTCGCTTACCTCGATCCCATACCGGATGCTTAAATCTGCTGCCATTTGTTGCAAGATGTCTTGAGTACGGGCAACCAAGACGAGGTTGAACCGCGCCTCCGCCAGCTTTATTGCCAGTTCTCGCGCCCGACACCAGATGAGGCACCAGTGACTATCGCCCACGCGCCATAACGGGCGAGCAACCTTTGTTGGAGTCGATTGGGGATATTAGTTACTGTCACTATTTATTTCCTGTTATATATATGTATATACATGTATCGAATAAAATAACTACCGATCGAGTGTTTTAAGATCGGACAACAACGAGAGCAACGTTTGCCACTTTTGCGGCTCTAATCGATCGGCTAAATCAATTTGAACCTGCTCCCAGATCGGTAAGGCTTGAGCCAATGTTTCAGAGCCGAGATCGGTCAGCGAGACAATCCTGACGCGGCGGTCTTCACCCGCTTCAATATTTATCAAGCCTTTTTTCTCCAAAAGTTTCAGATTGCGAGTCAAGGTAGTTTGGTCGGTGTATAGCTCTTGTGCTAGAGTACCGATCGCGGTGGTTCCCATCAGATCGATCGCCACTATCAGCGTAAATTGGTTGGCTACCAACCCCACCGGGCGCAAAGCATCATTGTAAATCTGAGTCAGAATGCGGGAGGCGCGACGGACGTGCAAACCCATACAGGTTAACGGCACCTGGAAGACTCGATCGTGACTAGCTTTCAAATTTGGATCGTGCATAATATATGTATATACACATAAGCTCGAATTGTCAATCGGTAAGCTCGATCGCCATCACTCACTCGGCGATTTACTGCCCATCGTCTGTAAGTGAAAGCTCCCTGAGACAAATTAAGAGTTCGATCGCGTACTGAGTGAATTTATCGGCACCTAAAAAACGGATACTAGGAATTATCCAGCAACCATTTTTTAGATATTTATAATAGTAAAAATAATTATTCCAGCCCTAACTATTCCTCATGCCTAAATTCCGCCAAACCATTCATAACCTTGTTCTTCCCAGTAACCTTTGCCACCTTTAGGAATTTGACTGACAAAACTAACCTTTGTCACCCATTTTGATAGTTTGTAGCCCAATTTAATCGGTGAAGCTAGGCGTAATGGTGCGCCATTGTCGGCAGGAAGTGGTTGTCCATTCATTTGATAAGCTAGCAGGGTTTGCGGGTGAATGGCAGAAGCTAGATCCCAACTTTCGGTATATTTATCAGCCGATTGAAATAAGACATATTTAGCATTATCTTTCGGTTGAACCATTTGAGCCAAATCGCGCAATCGGAAGCCACCCCACTGGACGATCGCCGCCCAACCTTCGACGCAAACATGTTGCATAATTATCGACGTTGGCGGAATTTGTTTTAAGGCTGTTAAGTTCAGTTCCATCGGAAATTTCACTTCGCCATCGACAGTCAATCGATACTTATCGGGGTCGATTTCAGGAGTACCCTCATAACTATTGAGCAGGAGAGCTTTGGGATCGATCGCACTTTTGGAAAATTCAGGGATGAGCAGTTGGGGTTTGACGAGTAATTCCCCAAATGATTGATTCAATGGTTCGGACAAGTCGCCGACTTTAGCGGTGAATTCGTTGCTACAACTATTAAGTAAATAACCGATACTTGACATTCCCATTAGTTGAATGGCTTGGCGACGAGTGAGCTGATTCATGGGTTAGTGAATAGTGAATAGTGGATAGAATATTGTAGGGTGTGTTATCGCGTTCGCGTAGCGTCTGCCTTTGCAGAAGCGTAACGCACCGAAGAGAATAGATCGCTATCTGTTAAATATAATTTTCTAGGGTTGAAACATCGAGCGAGTCAACCTCAATCCGCCAGCCCTAATCCCCATGGTGATATGCACTAAGATAAATAATAGAGAAATTGGCACAGTCAAAAAATGTACCGTGCGTAAAACTTGCCAATTGATAAATAACCCAGATAGCCAATGAAATTGAGCGGGCTTATACATTGCCAATCCTGAGAAGATGGCTAGGATCAGCACAGGGATAATTCCGGTATAAATCAAGCGATGCCAAGCATAGGTACGTCGCTTAGGATTTTGGGCGACCTTCAATGCTTTGAGATCTTGTTCGGAGACAAATTTTCTTTTCCATCGCTGGGTGAGAAAGATATAAATCCCATAAATTAGTAAGGTAAAGGCAAACACCCACATGGTGGTAAAATGCCAATTTCTACCGCCAGCTAACCAACCGCCTAAAGTCGCCCACTTCGGAAAAGGCCAACCATCTTTACCGCCAAATACTGGCGTAGCATTGTAGATTTGTAAGCCACTACCAATCATGATAAATAGACTGACAATAATTAAACCGTGGAGGATTTTAACAAAGTTTGTTTGTGGTGGAACGGGTGGAGATTTTTTAGCTTGTTTAGTCATGGTAAATATCGATGATTGATGTTGCTCTAATTTACAAAGGAAGTTTGGGAAACAAAGGAGCTAGCCATAATTGAAGTTCCACATCCCAACCGAGTAAGATGGCGATCGCGGTTCCTGCCATCAGTATCCCCCCGATCCGTTGAAATGCTCCGGCGTAGGGCAACAATCGCCGCGAAGAATTACTGAGGTGACGACTACTATAAGCGATCGCCAACAGCGGAATTCCGGCTCCTAAGCCGTAGACAGTTAATAATGCCAGCGCACCCAAAACCTCATGTTTGACGGCTGCTAGGACTAAAATACTGCCCAATGCTGGCCCCGCACAGGGTGTCCAGAGTAGTCCCAATTGAGTACCGATCCAGAATTCACTCCATAAGCCTGGTGTCTTTGGTTCCCAAGATTTACCGAATTGTAAAGAGCTGCTCAATCGGTAGCTCAAGGTAGGGAAAATTGCTAATACCCCCAAGCCAAATAGTAAGCCTACCGCCACATTCCGCAACAAGTTGGCAAAACCGACAAACCAGGAACTCGCCACTCCTAACAGGCTACCGATTAGCGCGAAACCGCTCACTAATCCCAATACCAACATGACAGGGCCGAGTCGATGCGATTTGAACGATCGACCCAATACTAATGGTATAACTGGCAAGACGCAGGGGGACAGAATAGTTAACAATCCGCCACCGAGAGCGAAACCGAAGGTGAGGGGTGAAATTTCATTCATGCTGCCCGCCCTAATAATTGCCGAATCTTCGCTTCAGTTTCGTCATAAGCTCCCTCGCCAATATGGTCGTAACGAATGATGCCCTGCCGATCTGCTAAAAATAAATGCGGCCAATATTCGTTCTTAAATGCTTTCCAAGTTTGGAAGTCATTATCTACGCCGACAGGGTAAGTAATCCCGTGTTTGGCGATCGCGCGGCGAATATTTTTACTATCCCGCTCGAACGGAAATTCTGGCGTATGAATCCCGATCGTCTGTAAGCCTTTAGCAGCATACTTTTTATGCCAACTGGTAACGTAGGGTAATGTGCGTTGACAATTAATGCAGCCGAGCGTCCAAATTTGGACTAAAACAACTTTACCGAGTAAATCTTTGGTCGTTAGTGGTGATGAATTCATCCATTCACTAATGCCTTGAAATTCTGGTAATTGGTTCGCAGAGGTGGCTATGTCTCCAGGTGTGACTATCGGTGATGTGGATGGACGGCTGGCGAAGCTAGCGGCTTGCCAACCGAGTGTTCCCAATCCCAGATAAGTTAAAAATTTCCGACGGGGTAATGATAAAGGCATAATTTCAATTAGTTAGGTTGATATCTTTAATACAGGCTCGATCGACAATTGGATTTAGTTCAAGCTATAAAATCTACAAACTTTGATAGTTTTTTAATTAAATCTACTTATCAATTGCTGTTTGTATAATCTAAAAATAATGTGTGAAAAGATCGCTGCTTAGATTCCTTTAAATCCCATTCTTGCTTCGACATCATGTTTGCGCTCGATCGAGTTAACTCGCTTATTTTCTAGCCGAGCGGTACGGATCTTAATCCCTACTTGACCTAAAACTAGACCGATTAAAATGATAATCCCCCCGATATATTGAGCGCGAGTCGGTACTTCATCCAGAATGAAATAGGCAGCAAGAATGCCCACGACTGGCGTAAAGGCACCAACTATCGAGACAGTGGCGATCGAGGAATGCCGCAGCCCAGCATTCCACAATGATTGCCCCACAACGACAATAATCGTGCCGTACAAGAGCATCCATTGCCACAGAAATGGCGATAACACGCCCATAAAATGGTTGGGGCCATACATCCACAAAGCCAAGCAGAAAAAGACGATCGTGCCCAGTCCCGTGCGCCCAGTATTGTAAACGCCTAGCGGTACTCGCGCTAACCACTTTTTGGTCGCAATTGTCGCGATCGATAAAAAGACCGCAGCAAGAGTTGCTACTAGTTCACCCGATCCAGGATGAGAACCAGATGCTGGCATCATTTGAGCTTTAGCAGGCTGAAGGATGACGGTGAGGACGACACCGACAAAGGCCACGCTCGATCCGATGACTTCCCAACGGTTGACTTTTTCCCGTAACAGCCAGATCGACAAGAACAGGGTCAATGGCGGTTCCAAGCGACCGATTAGTAATACAGTCGTCACCGAAGTTAGCGATAGTGCTTCAAAGATGAAACTCGGCCCTAATGCTGTTGCTAAGGTGGCGACAAGTAGCAATCCCAACCATTCCTGCGGCGATATTTGGCTCAGGGTCTGACGGTTCAACTGATCTCGATTGAGCGGGACTAGCACCAATAGCGCGCAGAGATTGCCGACAAACAGGACATTACAGTAAGAAATCGGATTGTGCCCGCCGACGAAATGCTGGGCACCAATTTCGGTAATCTTTCGCGTAACGGCACTAGCAGAGCCGAAGATCGGGATCGCCAACCACAGATAGATGTGTCCGGGGATGCGCGAGGTTAAGTTCGTCAGTTGTTGGGGGAATGAGGGCATCATGAATATGAGGGATAAGGCTCGAATCGTTGGCGCAGCCTCTGGGAACGAGAATCGCTAACCGATCTGAATTGCCAGCATACCCAGATTCTAAACTTACAATCTGAGTTTCTCCTGAGAAAGCGATTAATAATTAGGTTTCAAAATTTATCCTAATTTCTCAGTCGATATTTACAGCACTTCCGTTAGTCATGAGGTACGCCAAAAGATAGTAAAGATACATTCAATAATGAAAGCATTTTCAGTCGATCTTCGAGAAAAAATAGTTGCGGCACATCTCGATCGCCATCACTCAATTAGAGCGGTTGCTAGCATATTTACTGTTAGCAAAAGCTTTGTCCAAAAGCTAGTCAGACAACATAAGCTTGAAGGAAACTTACAGCCTAAAAAGCCAGGTAAACCACGATTAAGTTACCTGACAAATGCTGAAGTAGAGTTAAGAGAATTAGTTGCCGAACATCCCGATGCAACTTTGGCTGAACTGTGTGAATTTTTCGCTGATAAAACTGGCAATTGGGTTGGTCGAAGTGCCATGAGTGACGCATTACGAAAATTAGGCTTAAGTCGTAAAAAAAAACGGAAAGGAGCACCCAAGCTACAACAGAAAGAGTCCTAAATTTGAGAGTAGATTATTGGGAATCGGTTAAAAATATCGACGTGAAAAACTTAGTGTTTTTAGATGAAACTGGTATTCTGCTTGGTTTAGCCAGAACTCATGCTCGGTCACAGCGGGGAACAAGAGCATATACTTTTACCCCATTCTATCGAGGTGCAAAAGTTACCGCTATCGGCGCAATTAGCATTGAAAAAGTTGTAGCATTGATGACAATGGATAATTCAATGGATAGTAGAGCTTTTGAATTATTTGTTAAGGATTTTCTAGTGCCGGAGCTATGGCCAGGTGCCGTTGTCGTAATGGATAATTTATCCTCACACAAATTCGATTCCATTATCCCAATGATTGAAGCTGTCGGTGCTTCTGTTATTTTCCTCTCCCCATACTCACCTGATTTTAACCCAATTGAGTTATGGTGGTCACAGCTCAAGTCTTTTTTACGAATGTTTTCACCTGCTACGACAATTATGGTGGATAGAATAATTTCACTTGCAATTGGGTTAATCGATCCTCAACATCTCAGAAATTGGTTTACTAATTGCTGCTATTGTACCTCGTAACAACCGGAAGTGCCGTATCGCTCGATCGTTCATGAGCAAAAGAGAACAGACATACCGATCGCCGTTCAGTGAGATTAGTTACGATCGAGATTTAGTATTTCTCAGCAAAAATTAATCTTGCTATTAGCGTCGTCTCATAACGCGATCGAGTCTTTCGATTACAGTGAAAGAATAACTATAAAACTGCATGAAGTAACGGTTCCCCCAAATTTTCCAATGAAACCCTTCGCTAAACTCCAGGAGAGATTCCATCAAATCAAGCAGCGGCATCTCGACCCAGCTTCACTCCAGTTTCGACTCACTCTCGAAGTATCGCTGTTGTCAATCCTCGGGTTGAGTAGCGTTGCCGCTTGGACGAGTTGGAAAATGCAGCAACTTTTAATTACCACGCATACTCAGCAAGTCGAGTACATTGCCAATCGGTTTCCGCGCGATGTCGAACTTTATAGCGGTATGCTGCCAGTTAACGAGGGACTACAAAAAACAATCGATAATGTCTCGGTACCAGGATTAGCAATCTGGGTCAAAAATCCCGATGGCCAACAGATTCTGGCACAGTCGAGTAAAGTGAGTGCCGAATTGATGTCGATCGCCCAGATGCCACTCCAGCCGCAGGTTTATCGAGTTGGAGATCGCTATCTAATTTTGTATCGAGGGGATCTAACGGCCAAAAATCAGCCGCTGGGTAAGGTGTACATGTCACAGGATGTCACTACCGAGCAATACCAACTAATTACCGCCATTCAAGGTCTCACTGCCGTTTGTATTTTAGCAACCCTCTTTACTATCCTGGCGATCGCCATCCGGATTCGCCGTTCGCTCCAACCTTTGCAGGAGATGAGTCAGATGGCGGGGGCGATTTCTGCCGCAGATCTAAATAACGCGCAATTGCAATTGAATAACGCTCCAACTGAAGTTAAGGAGTTAGCCCAAGCTTTTAATCTCATGCTGTCGCGGTTGGGGGATACTTGGGAGCAACAACGGCAGTTTATCGGTAATATTTCCCATGAGTTACGCACGCCATTAACAGTGGTATCGGGCTATCTTCAGAGCTTATTACGTCGGGGTAATAACCTCAATGATTACCAACGCGAAGCCCTCGAAACAGCCGGAGCCGAAGCAGATCGTACCATCAATCTACTGCAAGATTTACTAGATTTGGCACGAGCGGATAGTGGTTATACTCGTTATCATTTAGAACCGTTATTGTTGAACGAATTAGTGACAGAAGTAGTCGATATGACCGCAAGATTTGGCGAGCGATCGATTCAAGTTGTCGCAACAGAAAATGTTGAAGCGATCGTCGATCGCGAGCGATTGAAACAGGTATTAATCAATCTCTTAGATAATGCGATTAAATATTCAACAGCAACACAACCGATCGATTTGATTATCGAACAACACGATAAACAGGCAATTATTCGCATTCGCGATCGCGGAATTGGGATTCCGCTGCAAGATCGGGGGCGGATTTTTGAACGCTTTTATCGAGTCGATAAAGATCGCGCCCGCACGACTGGCGGCTATGGATTGGGATTGGCGATCGTCAAAACACTCGTAGAAGGGATGGGTGGTAAAATTATGGTGCGTTCGACAGTAGGTGAAGGGAGCGAGTTTACGATCGCCTTCCCTAAATGAAACCTCAATGGTGGGAAAATACTAATTCTTTATAATCGATCGTTTTGGAGTAGAGAAACAGTGCTGGATCGATTGTTAGTAAAATTGATGACGAGCGCGATTGAAGATGCTGGCGTACAAAGAGGTTGTCTATTATTAGATGTCGATCGTCGATTAGAAATAGTCGCCACGATCGAGTCGCAGACCATCTCAATTTTACCTGCGATTACCTTTGATAGTGAAGTTGGTAGAGGTTTAGTTTCATTAGCAATCGTCAATTATGTAGCGAATACTCAGGAAAACATTATCATCGATTGCACACACCAAGACAGTTTATTTAACCAGGATACTTATATTCTCGATCGGCAACCGCAGTCAATTCTATGTGTACCATTAATTACTAAAGGTCAACGCGTTGGCATTCTCTATTTAGAAAACTTTTCGACTGCTACCTTTACGACCCAACGGTTAGAAATTCTCCAATTTCTCTTCACCCAAGCAGCGATTTCCCTCGACGGTACTCAAATCCACCACCAGCTAGAGTTGGATGCGGGCGAAAGCAACAGCAACAGCCAACTAACCCAGGCAAACGACAGGCTTCAGGCCGAAATCTTAGAACGTCAAAAATCCGAGCAAATCCTCAGATCGATCGTTGCAGGAACAGTCTCAGTTACAGGTGTGGACTTCTTTCGTTCGCTCGTCCGTTCGCTAGCACAAGCTTTAGGCGTTCGCTACGCCTTCATCAGCGAATGTATGGATGCGCCGCCTACCCGTGGTCGTAGCTTTGCCTTTTGGCAGGGCAATGAATTTGGGGAGGAGTTTGAATATACTTTCCACGGTACGCCCTGCGAGCGGATTATTGAGAGTAAAAGCTATCAATGTTTTCCCGCCCAGATCCAAGCTCTATTCCCTGAAGAAAAAGATGAACTTGAGGCGATGGCAGCCCAAAGTTATGCCGGAATCCCGTTGCTAACTTCGACGGGCGAGCTGTTGGGACACTTAGCAGTACTCGATGACCAGCCGATGGCATCTGATGATGCACCGCACCAGACGCTCCGCGAACGCGATCGGGCGATTCTGGAAATCTTTGCGGCGCGGGCGGCGGCGGAGATGGAACGCTTACAGGTAGAAGACGAGCTGCGAGTTTCGGAAACCAAGTTTGCGACTGCTTTTCGGGCTTCACCAGATGCGATCGCCATTAGCAATCTCCATGATGGTACTTACATCGAAATCAACGATCGCTGCTTGCAGATGTTGGGCTATTCTCGTGCTGAGACGATCGGGCATAGCGATCTGGATTTGGCGATTTGGGCACATCCAGCCGAGCGGATGGCGATCGCCAAACAGTTACAAGAGCGGGGAACAGTCAGCAATCTAGAGGTGTGGTTGCGCCGCAAGTCGGGTGAAATTTTCCCCGCACTGTTGTCGGCTGAAGCCATCGACTTAGAGGGTGAGTCCTGCTTGTTGGCAGTGGCTTCGGACATTACACTGCTCAAGCAAGCCGAAAAAGCGGTGCTCAGACTGGCCGAAATTGGCGAACTAGCAGCCACGATCGTTCATGAGGTACGAAATCCCTTAACTACAATTTTGATGGGCTTAAATGCCTTTAAAAAGCTGGAACTTTCCGAACGGTTTCAAGAATATCTCACCTTGTCTCTAGACGAAGCCAATCGATTACAACGGCTGCTGAATCAGATTTTACTTTACGCCAAACCGCAAACACTCGATCGATCTGAGCTAGAGCTAAATAGCTTCATTACCGAGATGTTAAATACCTTGCAAACCGCCCCTGTTGCGATTGGCAAACCGCTCAATTTTATCGCGATGCGATCGCCTGTAACTGTATCAGTCGATCGCGATAAATTGAAGCAGGTTTTAATCAATTTAGTCACTAATGCTTGCGAAGCAGTAAGTATCGGCGATCCGATTAGCATTCATATTAGGGAAAGTGGAGCTAGTCGAATTTGCATTCAAATTCATAATGGTGGTGTGCCGATTCCTACCGATCTTTTGCCACACCTTACTAAGCCATTTTTTACTACTAAAGCCAGTGGCACGGGATTGGGTTTGGCGATCGTCAAACGGATTGTCGAAGCTCACGAGGGGGAGTTGGGGATTGAGTCGGGAGAGGGGATTGGCTCGATCGTCAAAGTGCATCTGCCGTTGGTGGCATATAATTATTAGCTAACGATTGGCATAGGACCACCTTGTCGTTGGCGTAGCCTACCGTAGGTAATCGATTCCAAATACATAGCCCGATCGCTCTTATACTCCATCGGCTCGTTGAGTTTAACCTATGAAATTGATTTCCGTCTGTGTCGGATTGCCACGCGAAGTAACCTGGAAAGGAAAGCCTGTCACTACTGGTATTTTTAAGCAGCCAACGAACGGACGGGTGATGATGCGATCGCTCAATCTCGATGGCGATCGACAGGCAGATTTAACCGTTCACGGCGGTGTCGAGAAAGCCGTTTACGCTTATCCAATGGAGCATTATGCTTACTGGCGGCAAGAGCTACCGGATGAAGAGTTTCCCTGGGGCGCGTTTGGCGAAAACCTGACGATCGAGGGCTTGTCAGAAACGAGCGTAAATATTGGCGATCGCTTTCGGATCGGCACTGCCGAACTAATGGTGACACAGCCCCGGTTCCCTTGCTTCAAACTCAATCTCAAGTTCGGGCGCGATGATATGGTCAAACGGTTTCTGAACAGTCGTTTGAGCGGTATTTACTTTTCAGTGGTACGAGAAGGTGAGGTTGGGGTGGGCGATGCGATCGAACTGGTGAGCCGCGATGAAAACAATATTACTGTTGCTGACATCGTTAAAATTTATGTGCGGGAGGCTAATGATGATTTGGTGCGCCGTGCGATTCAGGTGACAGCTTTGGCGGAAAGTTTGAAGACGTACTTCCAGCAGCAAATCGAACAACGCCATTAAGCTATTGGTGACTAAAGCAAGCAAAATAGGTTTGGGTTTAGCGTTGGCGGAGCCTACCGGAGGTAATCGTCAAACGGATTGTCGAAGCTCACGATGGGGAGTTGCGGATTGAGTCGGGTGAGGCGATTGGCTCGATCGTCACAGTTCAACTGCCGCTATGATACTAATAAAGCTTTGATATGCCGCCGCACGAGGTATTGTTGCTGCTTTGGATCGAATTGCTCAGGGTAAATGACAACTCCAGTGCCGATACCATCGACAAGGGCGATGAGTCCATTGGCTTCGAGAGTTAAATTGAGATCGGCTCTAATCAGCTTGGCTGCTTGTAAACTAGCTAATTCTTGACAAATAATCTGCCGTAATACGTCATAGCGTTTTCGGTGTTCCCGAACTAGTCGTTCGCGCCCGATCGAATAGCCCAAAAATGCCAACCAAACTTTCCACTCGTCTCGATCGATGTTCTCTAGTGGTAGAGCGACAAAAAGCATCTGCTCTAATCTTTCAATTCCCTGCTGTCCATTGGTGCAGGCTTTCATTTGCGCTGCAACGTTTTCAAACACTTGTTCTAGCGCAAACAGAGTGAGTTCTTCTTTATCTCGAAAGTAGTGAGTGACAACTCCAGTCGAGGAGCCAAGTTCTTGCGCGATCGCCCGCATACTAGTGCGATCCAATCCTTCCCTGACAATCACCCGCCATGCCGCTTGAGCGACCTCAATCCGGCGATCGTCATAACTCATGGCTTTCCTTGGTTTGCTTTAGCATGAAACAATTACCTTGACATTTTATCATAACAGTTGTTATGATGTCTGAAAAACATAACAACTGTTGTGATAAGAACGGGATTTAATATGATTAGATTAACCACGCTAGATGACACAACTGCGTCGATAGCTTTAGCCGCAGCGAGTGGTTTGTTCGAGCCAAGCCAAACAGACGATCTCGCTCAAATGCTCGCTCGACACTTCAGCGATAAAAATGAAACCCAAGACATCTGGTTGACCGATTACGACAATGAGCCAGTAGGGATAGCATACATCGCGCCAGAACGAATGACAGAGGGGACATGGAACTTGTATCTAATCGCTGTCCATCCTAATTATCAGAAAAAAGGGCGCGGAAAGGCTTTGCTTCGGCACGTCGAGCAGATGCTGGCGGAACGCGGGGAACGTATATTACTAGTAGAAACATCTGGAACAGAGGACTTTGAGTACGTTCGGGACTTCTACCGCAAGAGTGGTTATGAGGAAGAAGCACGAATCCGTGAATTCTACGCTGCTGGAGTTGACAAGATCGTTTTTCGCAAAGCCCTAATCTCGGCAGTCTAGTACGGTGGGTATTATTTTAGTCTCCATCCAATCGCTCCTACTGCCAATTCCTGCCACGATCGCAATTATCACATTTACCAACATACTACTCCCGCAATGAATAACCGACCCCCCGTGCAGTATGAATCAATCGCTTTTCATTATCCTGTTCTAACTTTAATCGCAGATAGCGAACGTAGACCTCAATAATATTTGAGTCTCCCAGAAAGTCATACCCCCAAATATTTTCGAGAATTTGGTCTCTGGTAAATACCTGACGCGGATGAGTCATTAAGTATTGCAGAAGATCGAATTCTTTAGCGGTTAAGTCGATCGATCTTTGCCCCCGATGGACTTCACGAGTGCGGCGATTTAAGATTAAATCTTCAAACTGCAATAGATCGACATCCGTTTCCTGCGTGCGCCGCAAATGAGCGCGAATTCTAGCTAATAGCTCCTCAATACTAAACGGTTTAACCAAATAATCATCGGCTCCCGCATCTAAACCTGTCACGCGATCGCCGACTTCATCTCTAGCAGTTAGCAAAATCACCGGAATCTTAATTCCAGTAGATCGCATCCTCCGACAGAGTTCGACACCAGTTAAACCGGGCAACATCCAATCCAAAATCGCTAAATCTGGCTCCGATTCACGTACCAAAGATAGTCCAGTCATGCCGTCGTGTGCCACGCTGACGCGATAGCCTTCACTCCCCAATTCCAGTTCGATAAAGCGGGCGAGTTTGACTTCATCTTCAACTAATAGGATATGTGCCATCATCTGTGTTTCCTTCATCTCGCGTGTGCCCATCACTCATTATCTGTGGTCGGACGGTTATTTAGGCATGTTTAGAGCTGGAGCTGACTGCACGGTACAAAGCTTTTTGTCGCACTGCTGCTCGTAGAGCTTTTCCACGTAGGGTTTTTGCCAAGCCAGAGGAACTTCGAGTAACGCCTGGGTGCCAGTAAAAGCTTGCCCGATAAACAGTAGCAACGCCAACGAATTTAAACTAATGTGAATATTCCGCCAGCGATTGGTGCGATCCTGATAAATTTCTCTGACGATCGCCAGGGAAAAAATCATTAAGATCGCCGCAGTAATCCCATAATAGTAATGGGAAATATACCACTGTTCTGTTTTGCGATAAACACCATCCTGACTGCCGATAACGATGAGCGCAACGCTGGTAAGGATGGCAAATACTACCCGCCACAGTCTAGTTTTAGCACGATAAAGTAATACTAGCGACCCGATCGCTGCTGCAAATACAAAACTAATTAAGATGACCTGAAATGGATTGTGTGCCCATAATTTCTTATCGACAATATTACCAAATACATCATTGGCAAATGCTAATAAAACGATACCCACTACCGCACCTGTCAACCACCGACCTAATTGAGCATGTTCTGGCCCCGCGCTGGGTGGAATGGCACTTTTCTTGCCTGTGGACACTTGTAACCGCCGCTGACGAGTTTGGAGCGCACGATTCATCACCATGCCAAGTAACGGAAATACTACAGTGATAGCAATGAGTGGATGTAACAATAAGATCGTATCTCTATTCATGAAAACCTCCCGATCTTGCTTAATATTTAGGGGTAAATAATTCTTGTAAGTCGATCTAAAATAAGCACAACCCAACCCAAAAAATTTATGTTGTTTAATAATTCCTATGTTTAATACCGATCGACGACAGTAGGCTCTACCAACACCAATGCATCAAATTTAAGCAAAGTTAAAGGGGTCAAGAATCGAGATCTGTTCTTTCGCCTCGATCCCCTCAAACTAAAGCATTCATCCTCAGAACGGCACCTAGCAAGTTAGAATATTACTTAACTTCACTTGCTAAAAATGCAGTTATTCTACCTTTTTTGACCGCAACTACCACATCGTAAGTAGCACAATAGGAGAAGGTGACATTATTGGCTTTGTTGTATAGATTGACGACCATACCTGCGCCACCAGGTTGAACTCCCAGCGGTTCGAGATCGCCATAGAAGAACCGACGTAGCTGGTCGCCACCACCGATCTGACCCTTGTTTTTAGTAATTAAACTGATTTTTTCTTGGACGGAGGGGCCTTCAGCCGCACTGGCAACTATCCCGATCGAGGGCGCGAATGTCCCAGGTGTAATATGACCGACAGTAACTAAGCCCAACATTGCAACACTTGTAACCAAAGAAGTTAATTTCATAGAATTTCTGGTGAATATCGATAGAATGTTTTTCAGCAGAACCCAATTGGCTCACTGAATCAACTATCGCAGCTACCACTGAAAGCACTCTGAACTTAGCCGATCGATTTCCTGAATTTATGCTGAAATTCTCCTTAGTTAAATCTCAGCAATTTCTCAGATGATGTCGCAATCGATCGATTTCGAGCCGGGCGATCGAAATTATTTTCAGCTCGATCGAACTAGCCGAAGGTGGGATAGGTGGCTTCGATCGTTGGATTACGCCTATTCCAAGCGAACTAGACCGCATTTGAGGGCGACAATTACGGCTTGAGTGCGATCGACTATTAGACGACAGTGAGAATGCACCGTGTCGGCGTTGCCGAATCGCCATCATCGATTCGGCTCGAATACTCTTGCCTAGCAGAGCTTTTTAGTAATTTTTCATTCGATTCATTTACTGGGCAAGGGTTTTAAGACACCCTTTAAGATGCGAAAACCGAGTTCCAAACAGATCGAGGATTGGTCACTCATTTCCCACCATTACCTGCCAACAAATTCTCCAGCATCCCAGAAGCACCCTTCTGTTCCTGCCGTCGATTATCATCATACAAATTCAAAGTATTCTGATTTCGATGCCGACTCAACGCCTGCGCTGCCCGCAGATTACCTCCACTAGCATCTAAAAACGCCGTAATCGAACTATGCCGCAAACGATGAGGCGACACCCGCCGCTCGATCCCCGCAGCCTCAGCATAGCCCTGAACGATCCGATAAATACTATCCCCAGCAATCCTCGCCCCATAACAATTGTGGCTCAAAGAAACAATTAGTGGCTGTCCTGGCACATTACAGGGATGAAAATTCAGCCACTCCGCCACAGCATAACTCACACTATCGCTAAGATCGATCGCCACCTTCGCTCGTTTCCCCTTCCCCAAAATCGTCAACTTCTGCTGCTGAGGTAGAAAATCCTCAATATTCGCACTGGCAATTTCGCCCCGCCGGAGCGCATTGCCCCAGAATAATAGCATGATTGCATAATCCCTCACCCCAATCGGCGTACTCGGATCGATTGCCGCCAACATCGATTTAAACTGTTCGACCGAAATTCCCCTAGTATCGCGATAAGTTTCAGCGGGAATGCTCTCGATATCGCCCAGATCGGTCGTGGTTTTACCCAGCTTCCGCGCCATATCGGTTAAGCTCTTAATCGCCGCCAGCCGGACATTAATCGTGCTGGGTGCCAGATTTTTATCGATCGAGTGACGACGATACCTTAATACCATCTCAATTGCCGCATATCGATCGAGATCTAGAAATTCCGAGATCGTTGCTGGGGTCGCAGAGCCACTATAAGCAAACTGACAGAAATTCTCGATCGCCTTAACGTACTGTTTCCTAGTACTATCGGTAATCTTCAACTGCCCAAACTCCGCCCAGAGATTATCTCGATCGACTGTGGTTAATTCGGCTGGGGACGGCTGGAGTTTGATAAGTTGGGGAGTAAGGTTATTTAGCACGATCGATCTTCTTATTTGACTAGGCTAAAATTTCCGAGCATTTATTTGAGCAAGTAATTCTCAAGTTCTGAATATTGGGAAAATAAACCATCCACACTAGCTAACTTCGCCCCAGATTCTAAAGCTGTGGCAATAATCAATCGATCGAACGGATCTTTATGAACTGGAGATAACTCGACTGCACGAGCAGCAATATTTGCAGTCAGTGGAAACAATTCAATTCCAACTGGATCGAGAGCTTGTTGAAACCATTCTTGTGGGGTAGTAGAAATCTTGATTCGGCCCTTTTGATGTGCCATCGCAATCTCATAACAGGATACCGGAGAGATGCCAACACGAGCGGCAGATTCGATCCGCTCTCGCCAGTGAGCCGGAAATTCTGCAAAATTAGCATTGATAAGCCAAAGCCAGATGTGCGTGTCGAGAATGATTATTTCAGACATTCCCAATCTTCCTCAGCCACAATTGGACTGACGATATCCCCTAAAATTTGAACCGTTCCTGCCAATTCAGTTGGAAATGTTCGGCGTTTGGTAGTAGGGAGTAACGTCTCTTCAAGCACTGTCACGACTACACGGGCAGAATGTACCAAAGATGGTCGATCTACTAGCCACTTCATCTCACCATTTTCATAAATTGCTTCATAGCTTTTCAACATAGCTTTATTTCCAGTGATACTCGATCTGATTTAAGAACAATTATACTAAGGATTAGATTAACATTTTCGCGATGTAATCTCGAAATTCTAGATGTTGATAAAGTCTCATTTGGCTTGCCACTCCTGGGCATACCAGAGAGTACTCAATTTTCCAAATTCAAACCGCGAGTAAGGATTCAAGCCCATTCTCAACTGCTGTAATAACTCCTTTGCATATTTCAATTCCTGTCCGATTGCCCCTAACATCGCTCGAACTCTCGGCGGTTCGGCGTGAGCGATAACGACTAATCGCTCGAATCGTCCTGGGACTCGAAAGTGATTCAGTAATTGCTCGTTCGTTTCTGCGGGTGATAAGTCGCTCCATTCTCCCCGCGATCGTAAAAAGTCTAGCAGGGCTGCTTCGGTAGCCGATAAATTCTCCCATGTACTCGGGCGACGGGTATAAAGTTTGGCTCTTTGTCCCAACCACGCTGTCGGTAAACTATTGGCAGTAGTAGCGAAAGTCCCATCGATTGCATTTTGAGTCGTAAATCCGAGTAAATTAGCAGCATTTACTCCGGCTGGATAGACGCGGGTTTGAGTGAGTTGATAGGGTAATTCAGATCGGACTGGTTGGCTGTAACCGAATCGAGTTGGGCGAGGATGGTAGTAATGTCCTTTGCTGA
Source organism: Chamaesiphon sp. (assembly GCA_965246715.1). Classification (GTDB taxonomy): domain Bacteria; phylum Cyanobacteriota; class Cyanobacteriia; order Cyanobacteriales; family Chamaesiphonaceae; genus Chamaesiphon. The sequence continues at coordinate 337,610 of CBDFFH010000005.1, forward strand.
TACGTTGGAGAATGCCTTCTTTAACCAATTGGGTGAAGGTTTTAGCAATGGTGGCTGAGGGATAGTCGGATAAATCTTGATGGTTCCAAAATCTTTCCCCGCCAGCAAGAATCCGTTGGCGGATGGATTCAGTCTTGGTTAGGGTTTTCATCGCGTGAAGAATGGAATGCTAGTCGCTGTCTCAATTTTAAACTATTTTCCAGGTTTTTAACAGAAAAACTTCTAGTCAAGCGTAGCAGAGCAAAATAATACGAACACATTGCAGACGACATGTATAGAAAAGACTATTTTCTATACATATTTTTCCAACGTGCATAGATTTGACCTATTTTTGATAAACGTTGCCACGATCGTATCCAATCGTGGAAATCTGGATCGTGACGCAAATAGATAGTGAAATTAATATATGTTATTTTTGATATGTGTTAATTTTACTAGCTATTTTATGCGAACTAATCCTGGCGGTGGGCTGGCACCAGAAGAAGTGGTAGGGCGCGATGCACTCATCGCCGATCTGTGGGACAAATTGGAGCGTCACAGCGTGATGATGACAGCCGAGCGACGGATGGGCAAAACCAGCGTGTTGAGGAAAATGCTAGCACAGCAGCCACCAGGGATAACAGCATTTTATTGGGACTTAGAGAATATCCGATCGCCCGAAGCTCTGGTGCAGGAGATATTTAATAAAGTCAGTGAGGATCTTGGCAACAGCCAAAAATGGCAGGGCAAAGTTCAGCAACTGCTTAAAAACTGGGGATTGGGCGGGGAGAAGATTGCCGGAGTCAGCTTACCTAAGCCAGATTTGACTTGGCAACAACATCTTCAAGGCATAGTGCGGGATCTTTCTGCCCAAGTCGCAGATCGAGAACGTTGGTTATTCTTATTCGATGAGTTGCCGCTAGCGATCGATAACATCCGGCAGGATAAAGGAGCTAGCATCGCAATGGAAGTACTCGATACTTTAAGATCGATCCGCCAAGACTATCCCCAAATTCGGATGGTGTACACCGGATCGATCGGTTTGCATCATGTGGTGGCAGAGCTAAGGCAGCAAGGATATCGGAATGCACCCACTAACGATTTACCATTTGTAGAAGTAGAGCCGCTGGCTGAGTATGATGCTTGGAAACTGGCACAGGATCTGTTGATTGGCGAGAAAGTGGCAACTGAGGATCTGGCAGCAGTAAGTCAAGCAATCGCCTTAGCAGTCGATGGCAATGCTTTCTATATTCATCACAGTGTTGCCAGACTCAAAGGGATAGCTCAACCGATCGATGTCGCACGAGTAGAAGCGATGCTCCAAGCAGCGGTGCGTCAGTATGATGTTTGGGATCTGAGCTACTTTGAAAAGCGCATTGGTAGCTACTATGGAGAAAATGCCAAGTTGGCACTCCTAGCATTAGACGAACTAGCTCCAGAATTAGCATTAACGATCGGTGACTGGTGGAATCGGGTGAGTATCCAGACACCAAATCTGAATAAAGAAGTTTTTCGCTCGACGCTCAATCTGTTAGAACAAGACCATTATATTTGCCGAAATGACGCGGGAGCCTACCAGTTTCGCTTTTCGCTAGTGCGACGCTATTGGCATCAGCAACGGGGGAATTAGCAAAATGGCGAACCAGATGATTTCGGCGTTTACGCCCAGCCTGATGTCCCCTCAAGAGCTAGAGACGATCCTCGTGCAGCGGCAGGATTTGGCGCAGGAACTATTCGAGAAAATCGTGTTGAGTGCGACGACTCCAGCCAAACATTATGCCTTGCTGATTGGAATGCGGGGGATGGGGAAGACGCATTTGGTGGCACTGATTTATTATCGATTGCTAGCAGAGTTCGATCGCAACCCAACGTTCAAAGATAAGTTGGTTATTGCTTGGCTGCGGGAGGAGGAATGGGGGGTAGATTCCTGGTTGGATTTGGTGAGTCGGATTCTGCGCGCTCTAGCCGTTGCAGAACCTCAGTCGAAATCGCTCCTAGAGGAGTTACGACGGATTTCGATCGAGGATTCGATCGATCGAGCGGCGGCTAATGCGACTCGATTGTTGAAGGAAGCAATTGGGAATCGCACCCTATTGCTGATGATGGAGAACCTCGACGATCTGTTTAAAGGCTTGGGAGAAGCGGGTCAGCAGCAGTTTCGGTCTTTCTTGCAAGCGGAGCAGTGCTGCACGATTTTAGCGACTACTCCGGCGTTATTTACTGCGGTGCAAAGTCGTACCAAACCATTTTTTGGGTTCTTCAATCCGATTTATCTCGACAGGTTGACTGTACCAGAAGCGATCGAAATGTTGGGAAAGATTGCCACTTTAGGGGGACAGGAAGAGTTAGCAAGTTTCTTACAAACACCCTTGGGACGGGCGCGGGTGCGAGCGGTACATCATTTGGCTGGGGGAAATCCACGGGTGTATATGCTGTTTTCGCAGTTTATTACGCGGGATGCTTTGGATAGTTTGGTAGAGGCATTTATGAAGATGCTCGACGACTTGACACCTTACTATCAAGCGCGGATGAAGGAGTTATCCAATCAACAGCGGAAGATTGTCGAGTTATTGGTGGACAAGCGACATCCGGTGATGGTTAAGGAGATTGCAGCGGACTGTTTTATCGATCCGGGGACGGCAGCGAGTCAGTTGCGGGAGTTGCGGAAGCTGGGCTACGTGGAAGCGGAGCAGAATGGGCGCGAGTCCTTTTATGAGCTGCACGAAGTGTTGATGCGCCTGTGTTTGGAGGTAAAAAAGCAGCGGGGGCAGTGGATCGAGATTTTTGTGGAGTTTCTCAAAATTTGGTATCCGCTCTCGGAACGCAAGAACCAGTTAGAGTTGATGCGGGGTAAGAGTCAATATATCAAAGACGAACATTTAGAGCGTGCGTTGTTGAGTGATGAAGATCCCTGCTTTATCGGTTCGCAGCGGGATTTGCAGCGAGCGTTGAAGGAACAGCAACAGTTATTAGCTACTGAGACATTAGAAGAATTATTTCATAGCAAAAGGCTGACTGAAGAAAATTACCAAGAGATTTTGGAATTGGTGCAGACGGATCGATATAGTGAAGCTCAGAAGCTATTATCAGAGATCGTCAGTCAAAAAGATCGATCGGTTGAGAAATCTGAGCTAACCTTTTCGCTACAACTTTTGGCAGGATTGGAGCTACTGGCAGCAAAGAAAAATTTAGAAGCTCTAGAACTGTTTGATACGCTGTTAGCTGAGAATGAAAGCGATGTAGATGCTTGGAGTATGCGAGGTATTTCTCTGCGTAGACTAGGAAGATATGAAGAAGCAATCGTTAGTTACGATCGGGCGATCTCGATTAAATTCGATGACCATGAAACTTGGAATAACCGAGGTATTTCTCTGCATGATTCAGGAAGATATGAAGAGGCGATCGCTAGTTACGATCGTACGATTGAACTCAAACCAGATAACTATGAAGCTTGGTATAACCGTGGAGTTTGTTTGGATAATTTAGAAATGTATAAAGAAGCGATCTCCAGCTATGAAGGTGCGCTCGAATATAAACCAGCTTTAAAAGAAGCTTGGCACAACCGTGGCATCTCTCTGGGTAAATTAGCAAGATATGAGGAGGCGATCGCCAGCTTCGATCGAGCAATAGAGATTCAGCCCGATAAAGATGATGCTTGGTACAATCGAGGGATTACTCAAGGAAAGTTAGGCAATCATCAAGATGCACTTGACAGTTTCGATCGAGTCATAGAGATTCAACCCAGTAAATATAATGCTTGGTACGATCGAGGTGTATCTCTAGGGCTTTTAGGAAGATATGAGGAAGCAATTGATAGTTACACTCATTTTATATCTATTAAACCTGATGAGCCTGAAGCTTGGTACGGCAAAGGGACTGCTCAAGGAAATTTAGGAAAATATGAAGAGGCAATTCATAGTTTCGATCGGACGATTGAGCTTAAATCTGACGACTGTAGTGCTTGGCACGATCGAGGTCTATGTTTTCACTATTTAGGGGATTATGAACGGGCAATCTTCAGTTTCGATCGGGCTTTGTCGATTGAAGTCAATGACTATAAATCTTGGAGCGATCGAGGTACTTCTCTGACCGATTCAGGAAGATATGAAGAGGCGATTGATAGCTTCAATCGCGCTATCTCGATCGAACCTGATGAATATATACCCATTCATAATCAGGGTTGGGTTTATTTCAAATTTGGTAAGTTTACGGAATCACTCAATTGTTTCGAGCGAGCGATTGCGCTCGCACCGAATAGTCATGTTTCTTGGTATCGCAAAGGACTCGTTCAATTTGTCATGGGCAATTACGAAAATGCCCTTAATTCTTGGCAACAAACTTTTCAAATCATCCACCAACTCACTCCACGTCTCAATGATATTGCCGGACTCATCCAAGAATTCCTCGGACAACTAATTCCCCGACTCTCATTACTCATCAACCCACTCCTACCAAGCGAAGCTAAAGTATCAATCCTGCCGCCGATTAGCATCTCACCTCCACCATCCCTCAACCCGTCAACACCTCCATCCACAAACTCCTCGCCGCCTCCACCATTCAACCCATCAACTCCGCCACCTGCTAACCCATCAATACCACCATCGACTAACCCATCCATACCTCCATCGTTGCCTTGGCTACCGGAGGTAATCGACTTCTCACCGCCTCCATTTATCTACTCATCCACCTTCCTTAACCAAATCGTCACCATCTATCAACAAGCCCGAGTCCTCCCCGAACTCAGCACCGCCCTGATTGCCACCCTCCCCCAAATCCTTGCTCCTAATATTAGCGATCGCACCGCCAATGAATGGTTAGCCCTGTGGCAAAACCTCCTTGGCACCGAATCCGCCCTAGAAATGCCCCTGCGCCTGATGAATGTGGCGATCGCTTACAAAAAACAACCCGCCCAACAAAAACGCCTCTGGCTGGGGCTAGCCAAGGAAGAGCGAGCGATCCTCAATGGAGCTTTGGGATTAGAAGAGTCCTGAATGTTAGATCGGTTTATGATTCTTTTAAGTATCGATCGATTAGCTTTGTGCTATATATTAGCTCCTGCCGCATACTGGCTAAACTTAAAAATTTGGCGCGTTGGGCACTTTTAGCCAACTTGGTGGCTGTCCATTCAAGGGGTTTCCCCTATGAAGAGGAAGCGTAGCGTGACTTTTCTGGTTCGCGTCCGATGGCCAACGAGCAGGCGGGATGCGAACGTGCATTGGTCGCGCTGCACCCTTCTACTCAGCTTCCTCGCCGGACGCGTCGGCGTGGGTAGGCGCGGTGTAGGTGTCGGCATCCTGGAAATCTTCCAGCCAGTAAGCTGAGCTTACTACATCGAAGGTGATGGATTCCGCCGTTTTCTCTACTGCCCGCAGCTCCCACAGGATCGAGGCAGCCTCCGCGAATTTATCGTCCGCTAGACGATCCGAATACAGTCGGTTGAGCAGCGCATTATCGGGCAGGCCCACGGCCAGCAGGCGCAGCAGGGGCGCGGCAGCCGTGGCGCGTTCGCCCGCATCGGGGCCAAAAACAGCCAAATCAGCCGCGCTCACCGCCGTGCATTTCACCTGAAACTCCACCGCCTCCACGCTTGGAAACGTGCCATTGAAGGCTTCGTGCAGTAGCTGCGTAGCTTGGTAAAAGCCACGGTGCAGCGGCAGATCGGGGTTTTCTTCCCACAGGCGCTCGGTGAGCATCTGGTGGGCCAGGTTCTCCACCTGGCCGACTGTCAGCTCCTCCGGGAACAGGTAGGTGAGCACGGCCACGGCCGCCGAGCGCGGCTCCAGGTCGGTGAGGCCCATCTGGCACATCTCCTTCAGTTCGGCTTCGGGCAGGGCATTGGGGTTGTCAAAATTGAGCTGCGCGAGCAGGGCGCGGTAGTCGGCCGCCTGCCAGGAGTGCGGCAGCTCGGTAAGGGTAGCAAAGCTGAGGCGTTCGACGGTGAAAGTGGGAGTGGAGGCAGTCATAATTGGTTAGTTGAAGTATGTCAATATGTTTTCTCTCATGTGGCAAAGACTTGGGGCTGGTGAAGGAATCGATCGAGCTAAGTACTACTTAGACTGACCTATTTTCAGTATGCCCAAACTCTTCCTATTAAAAGTTGGACTAGATTTAGCCCTCTTCTGTCACTCTCCAGAGAGCATAATCCCAAACCCTTGCTGCATAAGCTTTTATCACAAATCTCCACGATTGAGCTATCGATCGCTAAATAAAGCTTCAAAACTTTTTGAGATAAGGCTTGTAGCGATCGCCTTCGCTTTTTAGTTAAGGAGAGTGACAGAAGAGGGCTATATTGCGAGATGGATAGATGGCTACAGATCTCCAGTCGGAGAATGAATTTCGATTTCGATAAGTGTAAATGGAAATCTCACTAACCATTCGTTCGTACAGCAACTTATCAGACTGAAACTGCACCTCACAAAAATAGATTATTCCTGATGGTAATGGTGGGATAAATACCCCATCGATTCTAAAAGCTGTTTCCTTAACCTCAATTGAATCAAAAATATATCGCTCGGCATCGCTCGGTGGTTGAGAAATGAGATCGAATAACAGAGTTGGTGACTGTTGAAATAACTGATAGAAAATTGTATCGCGGCGCATAGTTATAGACCCAATATTAAATTTCAGTTACTTCGACATAATCGCATTCCTCACAACTAATCTGTCCTACTTCATCTTGACCAAAATTGATAGATCTACAAACAGGACAACAAATCTCAATCGATTCAGGAAGAAATTGTTCTTTAGTAGTTGAATCTGAGACTACTTTAGATTCTGGAGCTAGTTGTGAGGTGAACCGACGGAAATTGCGTACAGGCATTCTATTGGGAGGTTTTGCGATCGGGGCATCAGAAGATTTACATTGTCTATGATACCAACACAGAATCTAGAGCTTATGGCTACTACCGGAAAACTCGAACTCACCATCAAGATTAGCGAACTACCCCAAGTCAAGACCGTTGAGAATGGCTTGTAGTATTTCGAGCTGGACTGTAATGGCAGGATCTTCGCTGTGACCGTTAAGCCCAAAGTTTGGAAGAAGCTCACAGATGCCCAAGAAAACTATCCGATGTGGGTAGCAGCAATTGCTGGACAGATGGGTGCAATGACCCTAGATGGCTTCGTTTTAGATGGAGCGAATATATTCAGGTGTTTGAAAAGAAACCGAAGGTTGTAGAGGCTGCTGAGGGATAGTAGAGCGGAGGAATTAACCCCTAAAATGAGAGTATCCCCGCTAGCGACCAAACTAACGGGGATATCCAGCGGCTATACACCGCAAATACCTATAAATATCTCTTACCAATATGACACAAGTGACAGAGGCAGACATTAGGGAATTGAAAACAGCGCTCGATGGGAAAACCAGATCGATTGAAGTGATCGGGCGTGGGACTGAAGCTAACACCAAGGCAATCGAAGGTTTAAGTCAGACAAGTTCAGCCATCGATCGGGAGCCGTGACTCCATATTTAATAGTTGAGTCTCTTAATTGACACGCGATCGGGCAGATTTCACTACACCACTGCAACGGTTTATACTACTGCCAGAACGCCCCGAACGATCGCGGACTTCGTTAGGGTAGAAATAATGTTATTCCGATCGAGAATCGGTTATGAAGCATGGATAATCAAGATCGCGACGCATCTTGGGCTGCTGTGATAGATGACGCATTTGCCACCGTGGCCACGGCATCTCGGACGGTCGCGGCAGACTTGAGTGAATCAGTAGGGACGGCACTTTATCAGTTTGTCGCTCGAGGTACGGAAACCGTTGGCAACACGATCGCGCCGCTCGCTGACAATCCAATGATAAAATGGGCGACCAAGGTGCCGGGAATTAATTGGTTCATGGCTGCGCTGGGTCAGGTGAATGTGGAAAGAGTACAGCGCGAAGTTGACGTTTTGCGGCAACAGTATCCTTTGGATACCCCCGCTCGATTAGCGCAGCGCGTTATTGCCGATACCGCCTGGAAAGCCGCCGGAATTGGTTTGGCCACCAACATTATTCCGCCTGTGGCACTAATGTTATTTGCAGTCGATTTAGGTGCGCTCTCGGCTCTGCAAGCCGAAATGATTTATCGGATTGCGATTATTTATGGATTTTCACCCACCGATGCCGCCCGACGCGGTGAAGTACTAGCGATTTGGAGTTTATCGACCGGAAGTTCGGGCGCGCTCAAGATGGGGTTAAGCTTTGTCGAACTGCTCCCAGGCATTGGTGCGGTAGTGGGTAGTGCTGGCGATGCTACCCTGTTATACAGTTTGGGACATCTAGCCTGCCGCTTCTATGAAGCCAAGCAAAAAGCGACATCATCAACATCAGATCGTTCGCAATTCTAACGTGAGGGTGTAGCACCGCCCATTTTGGCTACAGGCGTAATTGGGCGCTCGAACACCCAGGTCGATAAGGTATCAGATAGAAGCTTGGTATTACTCCGGAAATACCCGGTATTACTCCAAACAGCCTCCGTCGTGCTGGACAAGCTGCGTTAGTCGAGCATCCAGCGCTACGGGCACAGTGCGTGAAAGGCGATTAACCCTCTCCTTTTTCACCTGTTGGTTAGACAGATTCCTCAAGTTGCACCACCCATGCAGTTGACAAGAATACGCACCAATCGCGTTTGCGAGTGCTACGAATGCCGTATCTAGGGATATGGAATGCTTGTAAGCGGTCGATGCGCGTAATTTCTTCCAAGCTAATCTGAAAACTTCTTACTGCATACTCCGGTAGTTTATCGGTATATGCAATGACTTATGGCTCAGCCAACGCTGGATTTAATAAGCCTAATCGAACTCCATTGCTGTGCTTTTGCTACCGAGCACCCTGTTGGGGACCGATGGCGCGCCGCAACGACTCAGCACTCGGTGGTGTTGGTTGATTACAAAGATCGCCGTTACCGTTGCCACAGTTCGACTCGAAGTCATCAGCCATTTGCTGCAACTCGGGTCGGGTTGGGATCGGCGGCGGCGGGTCAGTGGGCAGCATAGAAGGTTCAACACCTGTGGAGTTCAGCTGAGCAATGACCGAGCGAGCCACAGTTCGACCCAATGCTATGCCGTTAATGTGATCCGTTCGCCAGTGAATACCCGCCCACAAGCGTGCCATGCCAATGTTATCGGCTAGCTTGTCAAGTTCATCTTTTGCTTCTGGGAAAAAACATGAGAGAAGTTCACTCGCAGCACCGGAATAAGTGCTGTGCCCTGATGGGTAAGCCGGATGTCGTGGTGTGCCCGGTGATGGCATTGGTTTTGTCCTTGGATTGCCATCCTGCACCTCACCGCTACTCAAATCGACTTCCGTGTCGTAGAGCACGTTCAGTGGGGGCAAGCCCTGGCTGACAGCATACTCAAATGGACGCTGGCGGCGGGCAACAAGATCCGTGCGGTCGGTAGCCAGCCATTTGTAATGCCACGCTGCTAAAAGTGCGCTGGAGATTGCGACGTCAAGAGCAGCCCACACCCAAGCTTGGCGAGGCGGTGACCAGTCCTTCACACGAATCAACCCGTTGAGTGCATGTCGATGAGCTAATCCTGGCGTTTCCCCTTCAAAATAGCGGGCAAGTTCCCGTCCAGTTTCTACGAGAGGCTGGTTGAGACGAAGTGTTCTGACTACGGCACCTAACGGCGGCGGCGCGAACTTAATCGTTTTAGAAGAGATCATCAAGTCTCCGCCAGTGAGGAATACGCTCATCTGCTTGCGCTCGCGCCCGGGGGGTCCACCGACTAACGCATTCGCATTGCCCCGTAATGATTCTAACTCGCGTAGTTCTGCGATTTCGGCATTTATAATCGCTTGACCCTCTGGCGTACCAGAATCAGGGTAGGAGGGAAAGAAGTTAGGACTGTTAGGATCATCAGTTCCCGCCTCCCTGAGGTCGTCTAGTGAAACAATGCGCGGTTGAGAACACCGATTCCAAAAACTTGCTTTAGGTTCAACTTGTGGTCCATATAAGTTATACTCGGTTACCATTGCTTTCTCCTTGTATTGGGTAATTTCAGAATTGCTTCTTCCATTAGAAGCATTCACACTCACGCGGTATTTGCCACGCAACTGCAAGGCTTACGGTACTGGACTGCTAATGGATGAGGCAACCAGTAAAACCGTTTGTGGGCAGCCATTTTAGAGATTCAAGCTTCGATTACCTAAAAACTTCGTCTGACAAGGGTTTCAGGTAGCTAGCCTCTTTGTAGAGACCAGTGCCAGCGCCGATGGTAGTCATGACCTCTACTCTAATTAGATCTGACTGTTGCTTATTTCACTTCTGAATTGAGTTTATTTCTTATTGGTGTAAATTAGTAGTGCCCCAGCGAGAAACTTAATTATAGTTAATTCAAATAAAAATGCGGTTTTGCGGTCTCAACTAGATTGATCGAGCATGGGTAATTAGGGGGAAACGCAGAATTCGGAGAATATTGCACGTTAACGATTTCTTCTGTCAGGAAAGGCTCTATGACCTGTTATGGAATATGTCAATAAATGATAAAAAGGACTCTAGATTGACACTTTAAGAAGCTTTTAGTTGACATTAGGTTGGAGTGTACCCCAATCTGACAAAATATGGCTTTTTCCCTGTTCTCAGGTTACTTCCTTGAAAGCCTTTTCCTGAGAGGCTTTCAGCCTTAGCGTGCTATTTTGTCCGAATTCTGCGTTTCCCCCAATGTCATCTCTATGAACAGAATGAATTTTATCAGACCTTTCGTGAGTTTGACGCTAATAATAATTAGGCTTTAGCTAAACTAAAATAACCAATCAGGTGGGCATTTTCCCGCATTATTAAGTATCTAGGCGCAATTAAATATAAAACGATCGAGCGCATGTTCACCTGCAACACTTAGAGATCCCATTCCCGCTAGACAGCCTTGGCTAAGAGGCTGTTTGAAAAGTTAGACAGACAGATAAGATCGATGCTCACCTGTTTACTATAGGTGAAACTCGGTCGGAACTACTAATTCGATTACTACGTGCAGAGATTAGCGATCGCGTAAGCGCGCCGCAAGGCGGTCGCAAAAATACTAACAATACCGATCGCGAACCTGACAGCAAGAATGATAACATTTTATTAGATTTCTGTGTTCGAGAAATCGGGTTAGCTAGAGTCAACAAATCATCCTTTATTTGAGTAAGCTTTTACGGAGGATGTTTGCCGATAGAATGGGCTAATTTTGATGCCCAGAAAGCGATCGAGTAATGCATGTCTCCAGATAAACCGAACCACCAGCAACCAAATAACTGCGATCGATCCAATTGTCCAATAGTGAATGGGTTCTAGTGGATAGAGTTCAAAAATGTTGCCGATCGGCGGAATCGCTATCATCAAAACATAAATTAAGAAAACAGTTCCAGCCAGGATCGTAAACCGCCAGTCTCGGCTGAGGGGTGCTCCACCCACCCAAAACCGCGTGGGGGGTTTGAGCAAGGGGAGGAGGAGTAACTCCCCAAAAATCTGCATCGTGACTATGCCTTTTTCGGCAATTTGCCGTGCTTGGGAAATATCTGACATGGAGATCGATGTGCCGATCGCTTCAAAGGGAATATCGCCTCGCAGCCATTCTGAAATGGGTACCAGGCTATCGGCTAGAAAATATAGATAGACGAGAATACTCGCCAGGGATAGGGTGAGGGTGGTAGGCAAGACAAAATGCAGCAATGCGTTTCCCTGCTGCTCTCTAGGTTTGTGAGGCTGTGCCCAGAGGGTAACAAAGAATGGGGGAATCCCGACCGTGAGTAACGTGACAATAGTACTGGCCTTGATGCTAAAGGGAAAGGTGAGAGTAATCATCCCAATGGCTACGATCTCTAGCATAAAGGAAAAGATTCGTACCATAAACAGTTTGCTGATATCAATCACACCATTGCGAATCCGCTGTCCTTCCATGAAGATTTTGGGCAGTGCGTTAAATGAGTCTTTCAGTAACACGATGTCGGCCACGCCACGGGTCGCTTGACTCCCGCTTTCCATAGCTACACTGACATTGGCCTGCTTCAGAGACAGCACGTCATTCACTCCATCACCCATCATAGCCACGTAATGAGCACGCGATTGTAGACTCTTAACCAGACGGGCTTTCTGCTCAGGCGTAATGCGTCCAAAAACCGTACTCTCTTCGGCGGTTTGGGTGAAAACCGCATCATCCATTTGCGCCAGTTCTTGCCCTGAAACCGCGATCGGGTCATCACTCAGCCCGGCCTGTTTGGCCAATGCTGCCACGGTTGCGGGATTGTCGCCCGAAATTACCTTGACCTGGATACCTGCCTGCCGAAATTCTGCCAGGGTTTGGGCGGCATCGGGACGCAACTCATCGCCAAAGTATAAAACTCCCAGTGGAATCACATGGGGTGGCAGCAATGGATTGCCCGATCCATCTCGCAATGCGCTCACCTCTGAACTGGAGGCAAACAACAGCACACGCAACCCTCGATCGGCTCCCTCCCGAATCAGAGTGTGCAGGTCATCGGACAGCGACACGCCTAGCAGCTCTGGCGCACCGAGGAGATACCCTCCAGGCGCATCCGCAAAGGCGATCGCACTCCATTTGTGTGCCGAGCCGAAGGGAACCTCGGTTTTGAGCGATCGTCGGGCTTTGGGAAAAGCGGTGGCGATCGCCTCGTTGGTTTTGTTGCTGGTGGAGACACTGGCTGCATAGTCGCCCAACAGGGATTCGAGTTGAGGGCGATCCAGGTTAATGGGAAACACTGTTTGTAAGTGAATTCGATTAGTGGTGAGCGTTCCGGTTTTATCGAGGCAGATCGTATCCACATGGCTGAGCGATTCTACCGCATTAGATCGGTGTACCAACGCATTCTGATTAGCAATTCGCAAGGCCCCAAAGGTATAGGCCAGAGTAATCATCAGATATAGACCACTGGGTACTAGCCCCACAATCACCGCAATATTTTGCACCCCCACAGAGAAGGGGATGATGCCCAACAGCATCCGTAGGATGGTGACTAAGCCCAGCAGTATAGCAACGCCCAACAGCAGGCGGATCGTCAAATTAACCTGGGATTGCAAAGGGGTCAGCACCTTGCGAAACTTACGCGCTTGAGCGGTCATTTTGCTGACTAAACTCTCGGCACCTACCTTCTCAGCTTCGTAGCAAACGGTGCCGCCAACACAAAAGCTGCCAGAGTACACCAAGTCGCCCGCCTGTTTGGCAATCAAATCCGACTCGCCTGTCAACAACGATTCGTCCACTTCGATCTCGCCTGCCCCTACCACGGAACCATCCACCACAATCTGGTCGCCAGGACGCACCACCAGCAGATCTCCCAAGACAATTTCGCTGGGGTCGATCTCCCGTTCTCGCCCCTCTCGAATCACACTGGCTTGCGGGCGCGTCACGAGGGCAATGGTGTCGAGTTTTTGCTTAGCGCGAATCTCTTGAATGACATTCACTACCACATTCAGCAGAATGACAAAGGCTAACACAGCGACATCGCTGACCTGTTCCAACGCAATCAGCACCAGACTTAGGAAAAAGTACACCCCGTTAACGAACGTCAATAGGTTGTCCCGCAAGATCTCCCAGTAGGTGCGGCTTGTTTGAATCGAGATATTATTTCCCTGTCCCGTTGCACGACGGCGGGCTGCTTCGCGATCGCTCAACCCTTGAAAGTGGCTAGAATGCGTTTGCATAATTCCCCATCAAACCACTCATAAGAAAAATTCTGACGTATATTCCAACCTTGAGCATTTAATCTCAAGATATATGCCCTGTCACGGGTTCGCTGCCGTCACTGTTTGAGCCAGACGTAGCTGGCGTTAGTGTCAGGTCTTCTTCTGGAGTAAGAATAATTCGTAGAGGGGAACAGGATCAGGAACTTTTTTGCAACTTGTCTATCTTACTTTTAATTCCGCCCACCTACTTAGTTATTCACGATCGAATCGATCGAAGTCGAGCTTAGGTATACCCATATTTCTTAATGAACCAAGTTTTGACAAATTGAGTTAGCACACAATAGCAAGTCAGAATTCCAGCTAACCAGAGAAAGTAAACGGCTGGTAGAGGTACAAATCCTAAACTAGATGCGATCGGTGAAAATGGTAGATACATGCCAATGCACATCACAGTCGCGGTAATCAGCAGCATCGGTAAAGAAGCCCGACTCTGGAAAAAAGGCACCTTCGCTGTCCGAATAACGTGGACGATCAGAGTTTGAGTCATCAGGCTTTCGACAAACCAGCCTGTTTGGAATAAGGCTTGATGCTCTACAGAATTCGCTCCAAATATAAACCACATGAGGGCATAAGTGGCATAGTCAAAGATCGAGCTAATCGGGCCGATGAAAATCATAAATCGCTGAATATTTTCAATTTTCCACTGAGGTGGCTTGACTAGATCTTCTTTATCCACATTATCGAAGGGAATACCTGTCTGTGAAAAGTCATAGAGGAGATTATTGATGAGGATCTGGACAGGTTGCATCGGTAAAAATGGCAGAAGCGCACTCGCACCCAAGACACTAAACATATTCCCAAAATTAGAACTAGTACCCATTCTGATATATTTAACTATATTAGAAAAAGTCTGGCGACCGATAATGACTCCAGATTCTAGCACTGATAAATCTTTTTCAAGTAAGATGATATCTGCCGATTCTTTGGCAACATCGGCGGCTGTATCGACTGAGATACCGACATCGGCTTCCCGCAATGCTGCGGCATCATTGATGCCATCGCCCATATATCCGACAATATTGCCTGACTTTCTTAATACCTGAATAATCTTGGCTTTTTGGGTAGGCGAGAATTTGGCAAAAATAGTGGTGGTTGCCGCAATTTCGGCTAACTTATCATCGGCTAAAGATTCAAGATCGCTACCTAACAAAACATCTCGAACGGGTAATCCCACATCTTTACAGATTTTACGAGTAATAATCTCATTGTCTCCAGTTAAAATTTTGACATCGACTCCATTACGCTTGAGTGCTTTGAGAGCTTGAGCGGCGGAATCTTTAGGTGGATCGAGAAAGGCAATGTTACCGAGTAGAATTAGATCGCTTTCATCGGCGATCGCACAGTGAGATTGCTCCAGTGGGATCGTTTTATAGGCTACTGCAATCACCCGTAGCCCGTCGGAATTGAGTTTTTGTTGTAAATCGGCAACTTTGGTATGAACCGACTCATCCATCGGCAAAATCTTGTCATCGACTTTGAGTTGAGTGCAGACTTTGAGGATTTCTTCCACTGCACCTTTACAAATTAGCACATGGTCTTTGCCAGTTTCGGCAATGATTACTGACATCCGCCGCCGCACAAAGTCGAAGGGAATTTCATCAAATTTGTGGTAGTCTTTGTCAATGTCTAGAGCGGTAAGTTCTTGTTGGCGATCGAGTACTGCAACATCCAGCAAATTCTTTAGTCCAGTTTGATAGAAGCTATTGAGGTAGGCATATTTGAGCACATCCAAACTTTCTTTTCCATAGGGATCTAAATGTCTTTGCAAAACGATTTTGTCTTGGGTGAGAGTACCTGTTTTATCAGTACAAAGAATATTCATCGAGCCAAAATCTTGAATCGCATCGATGTTTTTGACAATCACCTTTTTCTCAGACATGGCAATTGCCCCTTTCGCCAAATTTGCGGTGACAATTACAGGCAACATTTCAGGAGCCAATCCTACTGCCACAGATAGAGCAAAGGTGAACGCTTCCACCCAATTATGTTTGACTATGCCATTAATCAAAAATACGAGTGGAGCCATCACTAGCATGAACCGTAAGAGCAGCGTCGTCACGCTGTTTACCGCTTTATCGAAACTGGTGCGAACTCGATTGCCACCGAGGGTTTTCGCTATTGATGCCAGATAAGTATGACTGCCTGTTTCGGCGACCACAGCAGTGCCCGAACCACTAACTACAGTTGTACCCATAAAGCAGAGATTGACTAGCTCTAAGGGGTTTTTCTCCTGCTTGTCGGTCAGATCTACGTGTTTTTCGACAGGGAGAGATTCACCTGTGAGTGTGGATTGCCCCAGAAATAAATCTTTTGCCATAATTAGCCGAATATCGGCAGGAATCATATCTCCGGCTGAGAGAAAGACAATATCCCCAGGTACTAATAACTTCACGGCAATTTCGGTGCCAGCGATCCCTTGTTGCTCTTTTGATGTGGTAGCTTTAGTAGTGCCCTGGCGACTCACTGCGGCGGTGATACTGACCATTTCCCGCAGCTTTTCAGCAGCTTGATTGGACTTAAATTCTTGAGAAAACCGTAATAGTCCTCCAAAAATTACCATCATAAAAATGATGAAGCCTGCGGTGAAACTTCCTGTTAGTAATGAAATCACCCCCAAGGCAATTAGCAAGAGTGAGAGGGGATTGGTCATCGTTCTGAGTAGTTGGATATACCACTTGCTCGGCTTTTCGCGGGCGATTTCATTTAGCCCAGATTTTGCCAACCGTCGCTGGGCTTCAGCCTCAGTTAGTCCCTCTAGAGTAGTATCAAATAATTTTAGAACTCCATCGACATCTTTTTGCGCGATATCGATAAGTGCGTTGGATGAATCTCCAGATGAGCTAGATCCCGTTTGCGGCGGTTTGGATAAATGTAAAATTCGGTTTAACATCTGCATAAAATAATTTCGGATAGATTGTTAAATTGACGTGAATCCGAGAATTAGTTTAGGTGTAAACAGTAATGTTAATATGCTAAAAGATTACTCCCGAATCCACGTCAGGGATCGGGAGCAATCTCGTCGATCGCTATTATTGGGTTCAC
Source organism: Chamaesiphon sp. (assembly GCA_965246715.1). Lineage (GTDB taxonomy): Bacteria > Cyanobacteriota > Cyanobacteriia > Cyanobacteriales > Chamaesiphonaceae > Chamaesiphon. The sequence goes on from CBDFFH010000005.1 coordinate 354,308, forward strand.
TCATAGCTTTACATCTGCTTTTAGATGAAGTGGATATGCAGGATCTTTTATTTCCATAAATTGGATACAGACAATATAAAGCTCGATGCTTGACTGCTTATATTATTTATCTTTATAAACAATCACTAACAAATCTACCTATTGATAGATGTATTAAAAACATCTACCAATAGGTAGACATATAAATCTGATACTTGTAATCATAAAAATATTTTAAATTTGGTCTGCGAAAATTGCTCGACAGAGTTGATAATTTTATTGTTGCAAATAATATTTACTGTCTCCCATCATATCTAAAAAGGATGAGGAAAAGCTAATTATCTGAGATCCGATCGCTGACTGTATCGAATGTGAATTTAATTAGTCGATCGTGAAAATTGTTACAGGATCGATCCTCTGAAAATCTTGTGATGTAGTTATATATTGAAGTAGTAAATTGCGAACAACAAAGAGCGAGAATAATGACTCAACTGATTTTGGTTCGGCATGGTCAGAGCCTCTGGAACGCCCTCAATAAGTTCACGGGATGGGTCGATGTACCCCTGAGCGAACGCGGTCGTGCTGAAGCGACGATTGCCTCCTGTCGGCTTACTGGTTATCGGGTAAATGTCTGCTTCACAAGTAAATTAATCAGGGCAATTGAGACAGCAACCATCTGTCTGACCGAACGTGATGATATCTGCGGTGGCAAAATTCCGATTATTAAACACGAACAACCCGACGCAGATTGGCGCGGCTGGGATAACTACAACGGGAATCCGGCGGAAGAACTACCTATTTTTACGAATGCTGCCCTCGATGAGCGGTTTTATGGTGATTTGCAGGGTTTAAATAAGGCGGATACTGCTGCTAAGTACGGCAGCGAACAGGTGCAAAAGTGGCGCAGATCTTACAGTGTTCGACCGCCTGGTGGAGAGAGTTTGGAGGATACCCAACAGCGGGTGGTTGCTTATTTCAACAGCCGGATTTTGCCCCATCTGCTTCAAGGTGATAACGTCTTAATTGCGGCACATGGTAACTCGTTGCGATCGATCGTCATGATGCTCGACAAGTTAAGTCCAGATGAAGTGACAGCACTAGAACTGGCAACGGGTGTACCGATCGTGTATGAGCTTGATGCTGCTGGAGGATCGATCGCCAAAAAGATTCTAAATGATTGATATCGAATCGATTCAAATCAGTCCGTCTTTTCTTGCCATAAATAGCATCAGATCGATAACCCGACAGGCATAAGCCCACTCATTATCGTACCAAGCTACCACTTTGAAAAAGTTGGCATTTAAACCAATCCCTGCGGTGGCATCAAAGATACTCGAACGAGGATCGGTGCGGAAATCCATCGACACAACTTTATCCTCGGTATAGCCCAAGATGCCATTCAATTCCCCCGCCGCTGCTGCTTTCATCGCTGTACAAATATCTGCATAAGTAGTGGGTTTTACCGTCTTAAAAGTTAGGTCGATGATTGAAACATCGGCAGTACCCACCCGAAACGCCATCCCGCTCAACTTTCCCTTCAGTTCGGGTAATACGAGCGCGACTGCTTTTGCCGCACCAGTTGAGGCGGGAATGATATTCTGAACGGCTCCCCGTCCGCTCCGCCAGTCTTTTTTATCGGGGCCATCGACAGTAGACTGGGTGGCAGTCATGGCGTGAACGGTAGTCATTAAGCCTTCGGCGATCCCAAAGGTGTCGTGCAAGACTTTGGCAACTGGAGCTAGACAGTTAGTGGTGCAGCTTGCATTGGAGATAATTTCATCCGTTGTCGGATCGAATTCCTGATGATTGACTCCCATTACTACAGTCCGAATCTTGTCGGGGTCTTTGGTTGGGGCGGAGATGACGACTCGTTTTGCCCCAGCTTGAATGTGTTTTTGGGCACCCTCGTAGGTAGTGAAAAGTCCAGTGGATTCAACTACATAATCGGCTCCTAATTTACCCCAAGGGAGTTGGGCGGGATCTTTAATCGCCAGACAGGATACAAAGCGATCGTCGATCGAGATGCCATCAGGCTGGGCGGTAACAGTTCCTGGATATGTGCCGTGGGTGGAGTCGTATTTGAATAGGTAGGCAAGGTTATCGGCAGGAACGAGGTCATTCACACCGACTAGTTCTAATTCGGGATGCTTGATGGCAATCCGCGCCACTAATCGTCCGATCCGTCCGAAGCCGTTAATACCGATTTTGAGTGTCATTTTAATTTAATTCCTTAATCTAAATTTCGTTTTCACAGGGCTGTGCTTGGTCTATTTGCGTGATATTTGCTAATGTCACTTCAGCGATCGCCTGCATCGCATCTTCAGTAAAAAATGCCTGATGTCCGGTAATCATCACGTTCGGGAAAGTCATCAGGCGGGCAAATGTGTCATCTTGGAGAATTCGATTCGATCGATCTTCAAAGAATAGTGCTGATTCTTGCTCGTAGACATCTAATCCTAATCCGCCAATTTGGGATGATTTGAGTGCAGTAATAATCGCATCTGTATCGATTAATGCTCCCCTACTGGTGTTGATTAGCATCGCATGAGGCTTCATTTGGGCGATCGCCTCTTTGTTAATTAAGTGATGATTTTCTGGAGTTAATGGACAGTGGAGCGTAATAATATCTGACTGGAAAAATAGTTGAGATAGCTCCATGTATTCGACTCCGATAGCCTCACATTGGGGATTGCGGTAGGGATCGTAGGCAATAACTTTGCAACCAAACCCCATCATAATTTGGGCGGTGACTGCGCCAATTTTGCCCGTACCAATAATCCCGATCGTCCGTCCGTGTAAATCGAAACCCAGCAGTCCTTCTAATGAAAAATTGCCCTCGCGGACGCGGTTATATGCTCGATGTAATTTGCGATTGAGTGTCAGGATTAGTCCCACGGTGTGTTCGGCGACGGCATAGGGGGAATAGGCGGGAACTCGCACTAATTTGATGCCCAGATTTTTGGCTGTTTCCACATCGACATTGTTATAACCAGCACAGCGCAGAGCAATTAGGCTGACACGATCGCTAGCGAGAGCCTTTAGTGTATCTTTATCGACTTCATCATTGACAAAGATACAAACAGCGGTGGCATCTTTAGCCAGAATGGCGGTGTGTCGATCGAGCTTAGGTTCTAGAAATATTAATTGATGTTGATGCTGTGAATTAGCGGCTGTAAAAAATTGGCGATCGTATGACTTGGTACTAAAAATAGCAACTTTCACGGTTCATTTTCCTTAATACTTATCATCTTAGGTTTAAAGTGTGAGCATCTCGTGAGGTAATTATATCTATTCAGTCATTGAGCAGATTCTGGTGCAGGCTTTACATCCAGACAAATTGCTAAATTGCATCATGGAAAATCACCCCAAGACAATAACGATCGCCGGAATGAATCACACTTAACCCATGCTTCATAAGTAGGTAGGTACAATTATTTATAAAATAGATTATGCCTGAAACCTAGGTGGTGGGCAGTGCCCACCCTACGCGATATCTTGCTATCTTAACGTGAGCCTCTCCCTATATGAGAAACTCACGTTAAATATACAGATCATTTCCCGATCGCGATCGCGACAATCCAAGATTTGTTGCGATCGCTGACGGTGGCTATCATAGACCTACGATGAATTGGTATACTTGTGCTCAATCGAACCAACCAGGGGGTGCCAATGACTCTCGATCCAGTTTCTCGGCAGTCCAATGAATCCCCCCCAGCGAGCGCACCTCTATTTCCAATTGTGGGGATTGCGGCATCTGCGGGCGGATTAGAAGCATTTATAGAACTACTGAGTCATATACCGATCGATACTGGGATGGCATTTGTGGTGATCCAGCATTTGGCTCCTGACTCCAAAAGCCTCCTGACGGAGATCCTCGCGAAGGTGTCACTGTTGCCCGTGCAGGAAGTCGCAGCAGGGATGCGGATCGAGCCGAACCAGATCTATGTAATTCCGCCCAATACCAAAACGATCGTCGCGGAGGGCTTGCTGCAACTCTCACCTCGCGAGAAGGTATTGGGCAAATATATGCCAGGGGATGCTTTTTTTACCTCGCTGGCGATCGATCGCGGACATCAAGCGATCGCGATCGTCTTATCTGGCGGCGATGGTGATGGCTCGGTGGGGTTAAAGGCGATTAAGGCGGCGGGGGGCGTGACATTTGCCCAGTCTCAAGCAACGGCAAAAGTGAATGGGATGCCCAACAGCGCGATCTCGACTGGGAACGTGGATTTTGTGCTACCGCCTGCCGATATTGCTGCCGAACTAGTCAGACTCAGCCATGAGCCGCTTCTATCTGCGCCACTGCCACCTTTGACGGACGATCTGCCGACAACTGGGCACATGAAGATTTTTGCGCTGCTGCGATCGGCGACAGGCGTTGACTTTAGCCAGTATAAGTCCAACACGATCGAGCGGCGGATGCAACGCCGGATGCTACTGTGTGGGCTGGAACATCTGGATGATTATGCCACATATTTAGGCGAGAATCCGGCTGAAGTCATGGCACTGGCTGAAGAAATTACGATCCATGTGACCAGCTTTTTTCGCGATCCTGAAGTCTTTGAACTGCTCAAAGCGCGAGTCTTGCCGCAGATCGTCCGTCACAAGTCGCCAGAGTCGCCGATTCGGATTTGGATACCAGGTTGTTCGACTGGAGAGGAAGTTTATTCGATCGCGATCTGCCTGCTAGAGGTATTGACACTCTCCGATTCGCCGCTACAGCTCCGAGTGCCGATCCAGATTTTTGCGACCGATATCAGCGATCTAACGATCGACAAAGCCAGAGCGGGGATCTATACCGAGAATCAGATGGTCGATATTTCACCCGATCGTCGCCGTCGGTTTTTTAATGAGATCGATGGTAATCGCTATCAGATCGGTAAGTCGATCCGCGAACTGTGCGTATTTGCCCGTCAAAATTTGGGCAGCGATCCGTCGTTTTCTAATCTCGATTTGATTAGTTGTCGGAATGTGTTGATTTATTTGGGCGAATCGCTGCAAAAGCGAATTATCCCGATCTTTCATTACAGTCTCAACTCGACGGGATTTTTGCTGCTAGGTACCGCCGAAAGTACGGGTAGTTCAGACCTATTTCACGATCTCGATAAAAAGTGCCGAATTTATACCAAAAACCTCGCGATCGATCGACCTAGATTTTCAGTTATGCCCAGCAGCTACCCAGTAGTGAGGTTTCAAGATCGACAGCCACTACCAGCTAGTGCCGATCGGCTAGACTTACAGCAACAGGTCGATCGACTGATTGCCACTCACTATGCACCCGTCGGCGTTGTCATCAACAGCCAGATGCAGGTGCTGCAACTGCGGGGCGATGTCGATCGCTACTTGAGATTGACTTCAGGAGATGCCGATCTCAATATTTTCAAGCTGGTGCGATTTGACAATGCTGAGACGACCGCCACAGACTGGCGGATCGAACTGCGGGCGGCGATTTATCAAGCGCAACGGCAGACGACGACCGTCACCAAGCAGGGAATTCCGATCGATGGAGATCGCCGGATCGATTTGCAGGTAATTCCATTTAAAGTATTAGCTGCTGAAGAATATTACTTTTTTGTATTATTTAAAGAAGCTACATCCACGCCACCGAGCCAGCCTGTCGCGATTATCGTTCCGACAGGCTCCGCCACCGCGCCAGTCAGCAGTCCAGGCGATTTGGAGCTGGAAATTATCCGGCTGCGACAAGAACTCGACGCGGCGATCCAAGAACGTAACGCTACTCAAGAGTATCTCGCAGCCGTCATCCAAGAACACGAACGCAACGATAGCGACCTCAAAATCGCCCATGAAGAAATTCTGTCGAGTAATGAAGAACTGCAAAGTACCAACGAGGAGCTAGAAACTGCCAAAGAAGAAATTCAAGCCACCAATGAAGAACTGACCATCATCAACGACGAACTCCTCAGCCGCAATGCCCAGCTCTACCGACTCAATAACGATCTCACCAACCTGCTAGCCAGTATCAACATCGCGATCGTCATGTTGACCGATGACCTCCGCATTCGCCGCTTCACACCGATGGCGCAGCAGTTGTTTAACGCGATCCCGACCGACATCCACCGCCACCTCAGCGATATCCGTACCAATCTCGACTATCCCGAATTGGAGCAATCGATCGTCGAAGTCCAAGCAACACTCAGCACCAAGACGATCGAAGTCCAAACGCAATCGGGACATTGGTATCTGCTCACCATCCGTCCCTACCGCACTACCGAAAATCAGATCGATGGTGTGGTATTGGTTTTGCACGATATCAATGCCTTCAAGCTCAGTCTAGCCACCTTAGAAGCAGCACGGAACTATGCTGAAGAGGTGGTCGAAACCGTCCCAGTGCCCCTGCTGGTAATCGAGTCAGATTTCCGCATCAACAAAGCCAATCGCGCTTTTTATCAAACATTTCAAGTGGAATCGATCGAAACCATCCGCTCGTCGCTGTTCGAGATCGGGAATGGTCAGTGGAATATCCCCAGATTCCGATCGCTACTCGAAGGGGTGTTGACCGCTGGTACCATCGTCCACAATTTGGAGGTCGAACATCAGTTCGAGCGGATCGGCTCCAAAACCATGCTCCTCAATGCCGTGAAGATTGTCGAATCAGACATATCACAGCGAATTTTGCTATCGATCGAAGACATTACCGAACGCAAACAGTTTGAGCGCGAGCGGTTGCAGCTCCTGACAGCAAAACTCGCCCGTCAACAGGCAGAGACTGCCAATCGTGCCAAAGATGAATTTCTCGCCAACCTATCCCACGAACTTCGCAACCCGCTCGGTGCGATCGTCGGCTGGTCGCAACTCCTCGCCACTCAACAGCTAGATGCGGCAACCGTCAATCGGGCGGTGGACAGTATTTATCGGAATGCGCGAGCGCAGTCGCAACTGATTGGAGACATCCTCGATATCTCTCGGATCGATAGCGGCAAAATGATCCTCAACAAACTGCGGCTCGATCTGGTTTCCATCATCAATGCCGCGATCGATTCCGTCCAACTTACAGCCGATGCCAAATCAATTCAGATCGTCGCCCAGCTCACCCCGACCATCTTTGTCGGCGATGTGGAGCGATTGCATCAAGTGGTGTGCAATGTCCTCGCCAATGCGATTAAGTTTACCCCCACAGGCGGACGCGTCGAAATCTCCGTAACACCGACCCCAGATCGGGCCGAGATTCGCGTCAGCGATACGGGGATTGGCATCAGCCCAGAATAATTATTGCCATATATCTTCGATCGGTTCCGACAGGGGGATACTGGTACGAGTAAAACCAGTCAGGGTCTAGGCTTGGGCCTGTCGATCGTCCGGCAGATTGTCGAACTCCACGGTGGCACCGTCCGCGCCGAAAGTCCCGGCGTAGGGCATGGCACCACGATCGTCATCCAGCTCCCACGCCAATTGCCAGCAGATCTGCCAGCGACATCGATCGATCTAACTGCTGCGCTCCCACCGCCGCCTGGGGTGACTCAGGAACTACCTTCGCTAGCGGGCTTACAAATCCTCTCCGTCGATGACGATCCCGACCTCCTCGAACTGATGAAATATATCCTCGAAAGCGTCGGCGCACAAGTGACGACCGTCTCCTGTGCAGCGGCAGCCATCGCCGCCCTCACAACAGATCCTGACAAATACGCCGTACTACTGCTCGATCTGGGGATGCCAGAGCAAGATGGTTTCGCTCTGATCGAGCGGGTGAGAGCGTTGGAGCGAGGATCTGCCCCACAGATTCCCGCCATCGCCATCACCGCCTATGTCGGCGATCTCCAACGCCGACTCGCGCTCGATGCTGGCTGTCAACTACACTTAGCGAAACCGATCGATCCCACTCGACTGATTCGGGCAATTGCTAGTTTGACCGGACGACTGGGCAATCCTGGGGGCTAGAGCCGGAGCCAGGTGAAGTAAAATGTCGTACCCTGACCGAGTTCGGACTCCAGCCAAATCGTCCCACCTTCGGCTTCGATAATTTTTTTAACAATTGCCAACCCAATCCCCGTACTGTCCGATCGATTTTGCGGATTCACGGCTTGGAAGATCTTAAACATCCGATCGTGATGCTCTGGCGCAATCCCTGGGCCATCATCAGCGATCGCAAATTCATAGCAATCACCACGATCTTGGCAGGAAATCTGGATCGAGCCATCGGGACGATCGTGATGTTTGATGCCGTTGCCGACCAAGTTGGCGAATACTTGGAACAAGGGTAGTCGTCTAGTCGATAGCGTCGGCAGTTCGGGCGGTAGCTCGATCGTAAATGTCGGCGGTGGGGCGATCTGATCGATGACATCAGCCAGTAGTTCAGCAACTGCAACTGACTCGATTGTTTCGTCCAATTGACCGAGGCGGGCGTAGTCGAGCAAACCATCGATCGTGGCTTCCATCTTGTATACTCGGCTGCGTAACAGATTCATTTGCTGCTGATTGGCAACACTGAGCGATCCTTCCAAGTCTTCCTCGATCCATTCGGAGAGATTGGCAATACCTCGGAGGGGTGCTTTGAGATCGTGAGAGACGACATATACAAAGCTGTCTAGCTCTTGATTGCGCTGTTCCAAATCAGCTTGAGCCTGTTTGCGATCGGTAATGTCGTGGGCTTCTGCGACGATCGATTCAACTTGTCCGACCCCATCAAACATCGGTTTGAGCGAAAAGTCGGTAATCGTTACTCCGCCATTGGGATTGGGAAATTCTACTTCGTAGCGCACAAATCGACCGCTGGCGGCAGTGGCGATCGCGTCTCTGAGTTGCTGCTGAAGTTGCTCTGTATGCCACCAGGGAGCGTCCCAAAAGCTTTTACCAACGATTTCGGACTCTGGAACAGCGATCGAATTTAAGGCAGCTTGATTGACCTCTAGCAACACCCCATCGAGGCTGACTAATCCCATTAAGTGGAAAGTCTGGTTGAAAATGGCACTAAATTTGCGTTCGCTCTGAAGTAGTGCGACCGATCGGAGTTTGAGATCGGTGATAATTTCCGAGAACATAATGATGCCGCCAACTTCATCGGTATCGGTATACCAAGGACGAGCTTCCCAGCGCACCCAATCGATCGATCCATCGGGACGCGGAAATAGATCTTCTTCGCAGCGTTCGATCGCTCCAGCGAGACAACGCTGGTGCATTTCTTTCCATTCTTGGGGCAGATTGGGATAAAGATCGTAGTGAGATCGTCCCACAATCTCGCAGTCGCGTAGCTCGTGGCAATCGAGCCAGACATCGCTAGCACTCAGATAGCACATGTCTCGATCCAACATCGCGACTCCCGCTGGCACGTATTTAACGAAGAGCTGCAATTGTGATTCCCGTTGGCGCAATTGGGCTTCTAGCTGTTTGCGTTCGGTGATGTCATGGGCGATCGCATACACCAAATTCTGCTCGTCAGACGGTCTCGAACTCCACGACAGCCAGCGATAGGAGCCATCTTTGCAGCGATAGCGATTTTCAAACCTAAGCGAGATCTGACCTGCACTCAATCCTTGGGCAGCCGCTAGCGTGGTGGCGAGATCGTCGGGATGTACCAAGTCCAGATAGGGTTGTGCCATTAATTCTGCGGCAGTGAAGCCCAAGGTCTGCTCCCAGGCTGGATTTAACCTAATGAAGTATCCCTCAAAATTGGCGATCGCCAGCAGATCGAGCGATAAATCGAAGAATCGTTCTTTGGTCTGCCATAGGCAATCGCGCTCTCGCTCGGCTTGGAGGCGTTCGATTTCATTCTGCTTGCGTTCGTTAATATCCCTAAAATAAATCCCTAAACCGATCTCCGAGGGATAAGCATGAATCTCGAACCAAGTACCAGTTGGCTCGTATAATACTTCAAAATGCACTGCCACTCGATTGGTCACAGCTCGGCGATATTCCTGCTCGACGATGTTACCGACCGACCACGGAAAAACTTCCCAATGGGTTTTACCCAAAAATTCTTCAGGTACAAGACCGACTAATTGACGCACTATTTCAGTTGCCGTCGGATTCGTATAGATCATCCGCCACTCGAGATCGAGCATGACATAGGCATCGGTCATGCTTTCCCAAATCGTCGTCATCTGCTGATTCTTGGCTTGCAGCGTGAGTTCAGCTTGCTCTTTAGAATGCTGCAATTGCAGGCGGAGGCGGGTATTCTCGATCGCCATTCGCATCGTCGATCGCAAGAGTTCTGGTGTCAGGTCGCCCTTGACTAAATAGTCTTGAACACCTAATTTCATGGCTCTGACCGCAATTCTTTCGTTGCCATTGCCCGTCAGCATCACCACAGGTGGACTACTGCCATTATTTTGAGTATTTAGTGCGGCTAAAAATTCCAGCCCATCCCCATCCGGCAGCGCATAATCGAGCAGGATCGCATCAATTATGTTCGATCGGCACAATTCCAGCCCTGCTGCGACAGATTCCGCTTCCAACAGTTGATAAACACAGCTTGAATCTTGGCTTAGAGTATGTTGATATAGCTCTCTATATGTCGCTAAGTCTTCAACAATGAGCAATGTGAAGGTGGGAATAGGCATTTTTCACTCCCAACAGATGCAACTGTTGCTACGATCGATTAGTCCATATTATGGACTAATCGATCGTAGCAGATCTAGATTCTGTTCTCAACCTCAAAAATGTTGCAAATAATTGCCACAGAGAAAATTTATCGCTCGAATTCCGAGCTTAACCGTTCCCGCGAGCCTGCGCTTTGCGCTTACAGTATCAAGCACTCTCGGTGTGCCTAGTCATACCTCGGATCGATCTTTCCCGATCTCGGTTGATGTTTGGCATTAGCGGCTGTAAAAAATTGGCGATCGGATGACTTTGTGCTAAAAATAGCAACTTTTATAGCTTGTGTTTATTTAACTCAGATTTCGCACTATTAAAATCGTCGCTAATGATACAAAGTCCGCCTACGCGGACTAGGAGTCTTAACCCGCGTAGGCGGGTTTTGCAACATGAGCCACGATTTCAATCGTTGGCGGTACTAGACCTGAAATCACCATGAATGGAGTGCCCGCAATTGAGGTGTTTTTTTCAATTGATGGGCTTCCATCCGCGTGAGTACATCATCCAAAATACCGATCGCTTCGGCAATAAATGGCCCTTTATTTAACATCACACATTCAGCCCGTTCGGACATGGCAACATCGCTCATTTCTCCCCGCGAAGGAATACCATCTTTGACCAAATTCTCTAATACTTGAGTTGCCCAAATTACCGGAATATGTGCTGCTTCACAAATCCACAGCATTTCTTCCTGGATCTCGGTGAGACGTTGATAGCCAATTTGAACGGCTAAATCGCCCCTGGCAATCATCACCCCAAAAGATCCTTTTCCGGCGGCATAAACGATTAATTCGGGCAGATTGGTAACGGCAATTGCAGTCTCAATCTTGGCAACGATCGCTGGTGGGGACAGGCGGTTTTCACAACGTTTATTCAGCTCTTGTTGTAGTAATTCAATATCGGCAGGTCGTTGTACAAATGAGTAACCGATAATATCCGCATGAACTGCGACAAAATCTAGATCGGCTAAATCTTGTTCGGTTAGTGGACTCAGATCTAAAACTGTATCTGGGAAATTCATCCCCTTTTCAGGTTTGAGTTTGACTCCTTTGGGACTAGTATTAGTCACTTCTAATAATAGTCCTGGCCGTTCGTGGCGATTACCTACGGTAGGCTGCGCCAACGGGTATTGGGTATCGATTACACGAGCCTGAATCTTACCGTCATCGATGTAGACAGGGGTATCAACAGCTAATAAATCGAGAATACTCGGAATCGTACAGCTAGTCTGGAACTGCTTTACATGGGTCGATTTAGCCCGATCTGCTGCACTTTCAGATCCGCGCCGCGATAGTACAATTCGATCGCCTGTAAATACCCGTTTTTTATCATGTGGCGCAAGTACAGCCCCAGTGCGAATTTTGGGACCGCCTAAATCCATCATAATTTTACATGACGTTCCTGTTTCTCGTTCGGCGCGGCGAATATTATCGATCGCGCCTTGCCAGATTGCTGGCGTATCGTGGGCGCAATTAATCCGCATACAGTTCGCGCCGCGTTGGATAAAACCTCGCACTAGCTCATAGTTGGTGGCGGCTTCAGTATCCAGCGTGACCATAATTCTGACTCGACGATGGGGTGATGATACACCGAATAGTTCTTCCGTGTGCTGCTGTAGTAATCGATCGCCTTCAAAGAAGAATTCGATCGGTGGACGCTGGAAATGTCGATCCGATTTAGAGCCACAGATGACTTCTAGAGTGGCAATCACCGCATCGAGGTTGGGCATTACCCGCCCTTCAATCCGACCTAATGAGGACAAACCCCAAGGCATCAGTGCAGCTTGGAGAGAGCGCAGATCGTGCCGACGTAAAGCTAGATATTCAGCCAAATTCACGGCACTATCGATAAACGCCGTCCGCTGAATGTGCGGGTTCCACCCATCAAAGGTGGCTTTCCCTTCTCTTTCGACGGTCTGGCGCAGTTGTTGCAGCATCGATAGTAAATCCTGGGGACTGGATAGATGGAGTGGTTCGGTACTAGGTTTGGAAATTTGACTAACCATCTAAAAATTAGGCGATTGGTTATCTTTGACCATACTTTAAGAAGATGAGGAATCCGTGAGGGATGCTCGATCGATAGATAAATAAGCTGGTACAATTATTTATCGAGTAGACAATGCCTGAAACCTATTCGGCGGGCAGTGCCCACCTTACTAGCTAATAACGATCTCATTTTTCTTTTCAGCAGTTCAAAAATCTTCAGACTATCGATCTTCATTTTAAAAAAGTGAACATAAAGTAATGGTTTTTAGATTCGGGTATAAAGTTTTTTTATAGTTTCCAAGTAAGAGTAGATTAAATGATAGTTGTAGGGCAAGTCAATTGGTTCGGTGGCTTAAATAAAGAAAGAAATACTATTAATAACTTTGGATTTATTACTCCTTGTGGAGTAGCTAATTCTGAGAAAATTTTTGTCCACCGCAACAATGTACCAAAGTATTTACAAGATTTATTAGAGGCAAATAAAGGAGAAGGGGTTTATGTTGAATTTGAGATTGAGATAGATAAGGCGAATAGGCAGAGTGCTGTCAATGTTGAATTAAAAACTTTTATTAGCACTGTATCTAAGCATGAAAGTGGAAGACTATACATTAACTATGAAGATCGTTATGATATCTACTTAAAATCTTCTAGTTCTTTGAAAGTTGGAGATATCTTGTATTTCGGTCTTCGCCATAGGTCGAATTACACAGAAGCAATTTCGATACAAAAAATTGAAGCTTCCTGCCAAAACATTGAGATTATTGAAAAGTGTATTCATAGTGATAATCCTGAGATTTTCAAAGTATTTCTAGCTCAATATGCCAAAAGTATTTCAAAAGAAGAAGCAAAGTCATTAATTCTCAAGAAAATTGAGCCTTTAAATCCTAGTGGAAAATGCTCTTTGATGAATAAGCTAGAGTCTATATGTCCATATGTGATTTTAGAATCACCTCAATTAAGAAATATTTTTAATGAATACAACTCTAATGGGTATGCTTGCTTTATCGATAAATATCTTGGCTTAGTTGATGAAAATCTAATTCGTGAATTAGTAGATGAACTCATCGAAATTTTGAGAGGATACACTGATTCACAACGTTCTTTCTACTGGGATCGAATCAAATATCTTATAGATAACTTAGAATACAAAGGATATCTCTGGAATATTGCCCCGACTACTTATCAAAAACAGGTTATACAAAGCAAATATCAAAAATTCTTTGAAGTAGTCTCTCAGTTCGATGATTCTGATTATCCATATAGTCAAGCCACATCTCTTAGTTGTACTGAATTATACAATTTTACTGAAAATGACAATAAATTAATACAAAAGTGGGTATCTGATGTTCCTGAGTATGATTCGTTTGCCAAAATGATGTCTGCTCGTGGAGCTGAGAAGCTAGTTATCAAATTTTACGAGACACTACTAGGTAACAAAGTAGAAGATATTTCAATTCATCAAGTTACTAAAGAAAGCGAAGATTGGAAAGTGGGTGACATTTGTCTTAACTCAAAAGATTTGATTGATGTCAAAAATGCTCGTAAATCAAACAACTCAAATGTTTATTCTGAATTTTGTGTGCAAAGACATAAGAAAAATCAGGGAAGTGATGTAAAAATCATTGCTGTTTTATCTCCTATGTGTGGTAGGCAAGATATGGAAGATGCTATTATAAGCTCTCGCTTTGACAATCCCAAAGTATTAGGAAGTTTTGATAAGACAACTTTGAAAAAATTGGAGGAGTTTTTTATAAGTGAACGATTATCTACTATTCAAATATCAAGAGAAGGTAACTCAAATAATTATCTACCACCTTGGCTATTTGATTATGACGATCTTTTTTATATCAAACAGATTGAGATTACCGCAAAATTCAAGCAATTAACAGATGTCGATATTCCAAAGTGGGAAGATGTTTTAATAATTAACGAACCTGAAAAATTCTTTTCCATTTTCATAACTAGCAAACGTAAATTGCCACCTGACTGGCAAAATAATCTTCGCCATTGGGAAAAAGAATTTATCAATGATTTGACGAATCTTCCTGTCGAGCGAATTTCATTACCTTATATATTTTTATCCTTATTAAGACATTTTTTAACTATGCTCTCCAGTAACGACCTGGAATATAGTCCTCATCAATATCTAAATATACTAAGAACAGGCTGGATAGGTACTTATCCATTAAAAGTATACGATCCATTAGATATAATTAAGGATTTTTGTGAGTCGCTACAAAGTATTTGGCAATATCGGGAAAGTAAAGATTTAACTAAATTTAAAATTTTTAGATTTGATGGACAGGGGTTACTGCAAGGAAAGCATTCGGAGGGAGATCCTTTCAAGAAAATATTAGCTTACTGTGGAGGAAAAACCGATAAGGGTAAGTGCGGATGTACGCCCCTTGTCATCGGCAAGCATGAAACCTGCGAATTTTGTAAGTTCCTTATCTGCCCTATTGAAAAATGTGAATGTTGTTCCGAAGGCTGCAAGTCTTACCAGAAAAAGCTTAAAAAAAGAGAAGATTTAAAGCTAACGAAAAGAAGATTACCGGATATCAAGGCGGGAGAGCGAAAAAAGCACAGTTAAGTTTTGTAGGGTTTGCACTGCCCACAACCTCAAATCTCTACCCTGAGAAGGTTTTACGCTCAAATATTTTAACTACTCGATCGATATCGACGTACCCAGCGATCGATTTCCAGCAAAAAGCGACCCTTTGATTGCCAACATGGGAATTTTTCAAGAAGATCCGACATAGGATACTTAGTGCCTTAATCAGTTAATTTAACGCGGCGTAACAACATGGCATTAATCGAAACAACGACTGTCGAAACGCTCATCAAGATTGCGCCGATCGCGGGCGTTAATAGAATGCCCAATGGAGCCGCTATACCTGCTGCTAGGGGAATGCCGATGACGTTGTAGCCAGTCGCCCAAAACAGGTTTTGAGTCATTTTGTTGTAGGTTGCTTTGGCGAGTTTCAGTGCGTAGGTGGCATCGAGTGGATCGCTTTTAATTAGCACCAAATCGGCAGATTCGATCGCCACATTAGTTCCCGCACCGATCGCCAGTCCCAAATCTGCCTCTGTTAAAGCAGGGGCATCATTGATCCCATCGCCGACAAAAGCGATCGGTTGTTCGGCTTTGAGCCGATGAATCAGCGCAGCTTTGTCTTGCGGTAAGACACGAGCGTAATAGCGATCGATCTTCAAATCCTCAGCAACAGTTTTTGCCACTGCTTCGGCATCTCCGGTAATCATCACTACCTGCACGCCCATTTGCTGCAATTTAGCTACCGCTGCTCGTGCAGATGGTCGGATCCGATCTGCTAACCCAAAGATCGCCAGTACTTGCCGATCGTCCATTAAGACGATCGCGCTTTCACCCCGCGATTCACTCGCTTGTAATCCAGATCGCAATGCTGGGGGAAACTGTAATTTCAACTCCTGTACCCATTCTGGTCTGCCGACTCGATAACGCTGACTATTAACCCACATTCCGCACTTCGATTTCCGATCGAAGAGTAATATACGAAGACTCGACATTTTAGCCATGTTACTGATTGTAAATGCTAGTAGCTTGTCGATCGCCGCAACGTAAAATCAGGCTTTTTTCATACTACTTTTCCGAAGTGCGGAATATGGGTATTAACTACACCTTCAACGCCTTGCCCTGGCACAGCTTTAAAGTCAGTCGCCTTGGCAAGCTGACTGTGGCGATGATTAGCCTCGATAACGATCGATTGTCCGAGCGGATGTTCTGATAAGGATTCTAGCGAGGCGGCAATGGTTAAAGCTTGCGGTTCACCAATGCCGTCAGTATAAATTTGCTTGACTCCGAACTTGCCTTCGGTCAATGTCCCTGTCTTATCAAAGGCGATCGTTTTAACCCCTCGCGCTCGTTCAAACGCTTCGCGGTTTCGTACCAAAATCCCGTTTTTAGCAGCCATCGCCGTGGCATTAATCGTGACCAAGGGAATAGCTAAACCCAGTGCGTGAGGACAGGTAATCACTAGCACCGTCACCGCCCGATTGATGGCAAATGTTAAACCACCCGTACCAATCGACAGCCACACAATAAACGTCAGCGTAGATACTCCGATCGCAATCAGAGTCAGCCAGTAAGCCAGTCGATCGGCTAAAGTTTGATATTGACTTTTAGATGCCTGAGCCTCCGCCACCAGCCGCATAATCTGGCTCAGAGTTGTTTTATCTCCAGTCCGAATCACTTTAATTGTCAAAGCTCCTTCGCCGTTGACTGCTCCTGCGACTACTTCATCGCTGGTTTTTTTGACGACTGGAAGCGATTCGCCAGTGAGGAAGGCTTCATTGACGCTAGAGGTACCCTCGATGACTTCACCATCGATCGGGACTTGTTCGCCAGGACGGATGAGAATGCGATTGCCCTCAGCTAACGCACTCACCTGAACATCTTCAATCCGCCCATTGACTTGCTGATGAGCGATCTCAGGTACCAACTTAGCAAGATGCTCTAAAGCGCGGCTGGCTCCTTGTACAGAAGTCATTTCAATCCAGTGACCGAGCAGCATAATATCGACTAAAGTTACCAATTCCATGTAGAAGGAATCGCCTGGTAATCCAAAAGACACTGCCACACTGTAAACATAGGATACGGTGATTGCCAGCGCAACCAGCGTCATCATCCTAATTTTCCCGTGGAGTTCAGCCCAAGCTCCGTGCAGAAACACCCAGCCCCCATACCAATAAATAACCGTCGCGAGAATGGGCGTAACCCAATCCACCCCAGCAAACTGAATCGCTTGGTAACTAAACCACATCTGAAACATCGGCGAAAGATACAGTACTGGCACCGATAGCAAGAGACAAATCAAGAAGCGACGCTGGAACATTGCGGGGCTATGTCCAGCGTGTTTGTCATGCCCTGCATGTTCGTGACTGGAATGTTGAGCTGGATCGTGTTGCTGTTGGTGCTGGTGCCCAATATGGCTCGGCTGGGGTCGGTTTTGCTCGCCCCGATCGCATTCGTGAAGCATTGGTGGCAAATCGTGTTTCATAACTGCACCCTCCTGGGGATTATTTTTAACTTTTCGATTAGCGATTCCCAGTCCTGCGACGTTCGGCTGCTGCGCGCGATCTGATTTGGGTGCTAAAACCACTCCGCTGCAATCTACTGGCAGCACGTTCGGCATCGGGACGCTCGGCATGGAAGCCTTCTAAAGTCCATTTGCGGTCGCGGGGACTGCGGTAATGAACGGTATAGCCACGTTGGTAAGTGGGACGACCTTGGGCTACTCTCAAATTTGTTTTTTCCAGCAATTTCTGGCTAACTGGTTGTAAATTCAGTGCATTTGCCTCAAAGGGCAGCGTTACTAAAAAACCCGCATATACTAATGAGATAATAATTAGCTTGTTCATAAAAAATGTCTGGGCGATCGCCGATCGATCGACATTGAGATCTAGTCAAGCAACCACGATCGTCAGCTAATTTGTTGGTGAATGTTTCTTGGCAAAATACTCTCGAACCTTCCCAGCAATCTGAGGATTCGTCATTTTGTCAACTGTTTCGATATCGACAATATGTCCGCCCAGATGATTTTTTTCAAGTTGCTCTTTTAGTTCACCCTTTGCTTCACCTGGCCCAAAGATGAGAATAGATTCAGCATCCCGAATAGCGGCAATCACCGCAGCATAGTAAATATTCAGATGTTTTGTAAAATCTCGTTGACGGCGGTCGTCCGCAGGTACTTGAACTACCTCATAATCTCCCTCAAGTGGTCGATCTCCAGCCCGCTGTAGCTGTTTTTCGACCCCCGATTCTATCTCCTCAATCTGTTCCCCTTGCTCGGTAATAGCTACCACGATCGCCTTCCGATGGTCGATCCATATTCCTACTTTAGTACTCATTGACTATCTCCTTAGTATTATGCTAAAAGGGAATATATTCTTATCTATAATTCTAAAAATCTTTTAATTATTGGCAGTAATTTTTGCTACAGCTTGTACTCGTGATCATATTAAAAATGCAAGATCGATGAAACTATCAAAATGTAGATTTTAGCTTCTAATTTATAGCTAGAATCTCCTTCTGTTGAGAGAGATAAAATAAGCAGACTCAACTTTACAAAATTTCAAAAATATGATTCAGTCATCGATCTCATAGCGTCTGCTTTGTAGAATCGAGATCGCGGCTAACTAATGCTTGAATATCGGTTCGCAATCCGTTAATTTCTGTCTGTAATGCTTGAATCGATTTTGCACTCGCTAATTCTGCGTCATCGCTTTCGGCATCTCTGTTGATAAAAAATGTGGCTAATGTTGCCGTCAAATAACCGAATACCACCACCGCATACAACGCCAGAAAAAAGCAGAGTATCCGCCCTTCTGCCGTTTTCGGATAGTAGTCAGATCCAATTGTCGTCATCACCATTGCCGTCCACCACAACGCAATGCCATAGTCAGTAATAATCCCATTGGGAACTCCGCGCTCGAACGCATACATTCCAGCCGATCCAATCAGGGTCACAATTACGGTTAATCCCATTACATAACCAAAGCCGCGCCGCTGAACGCTGGCACCAAATAATCGCATTCCTCGGTTGGTGCGGATTGTCAATCGCAACAATTGAAATCCTCGCGCCGCATGAATCGATCCAAAGGGCTGAATAATTCGCATAATCCGAAAGATTCGTAATGCTGGAATCATCAGTGAGAGAGCAATTAGCCAGTGATGTTTGAAGTAGGAAAGTTTGCGCGGAGCGAGGATAAGTTTGATGCTAAAGTCGAGGATAAAAGCGATCCAAATGGTGGTTCCAATTGATTCTAAGATTGGAGTTAGCCCCCAAACTAGCTCGACAATAAACAATCCCAACCACGCAAAACTCAGCACCAACATCGGCGTTTCCGACCAATTTTCCCACTGTTGCAGTACTTCACTACACTCCCGCTCTAATGCTGGCTGTTGGTGTGGTTGCTTCATAGTGGATTCGGTGGCTGCGATCGATATACGTCAAGCTGTGCGCGTAACTGAGCCACTTCCTGTGCCAGATCCAGTACGATCGCCGCTCCAACTAAATTCACTCCCAAATCTTGCCGCAACCGCTGAATCTGAGCGATGCGTGCAATCTCACGCGAATGTAGCATCGAGCCTGTGGGTTCGATAACGCCCAACTGCACATAAACATGTATGACGGCGATCGAGGTTTGGGCAGCATTGGCAGCATATTCAAAGGTGTATAAGCAATCTCCCTCCTCTGAAACTACGGTGGTGGATAAGCTGAAAGTCATAATGTTATTTCCTCTAAGTGAGCGCGGGGGTCAAAGGTGGTATTTGCTTGAATCTTCTCGTAGCATTCTTGCTCGATTTCATTGAGCTTCTGCGGCGTAACGATCTGAAGCTTGGCGAATAAGTCACCGCGTCCCCCTTTTGGTAACGTCCAACCTTTGCCGCGCAGTTTGAGCGATTGCCCCGATTTCACCCCTTTGGGTACTTTCATCGTCACGCTACCATCGGGAGTCGGTACTTTGATTTCCGCCCCCAGCACTGCCTCATCGGGGCGAATCGGCACGTCACAAACCAGGTTATCGCCTTCAAATCGAAAGAAAGAGTGAGGTAATACTTCAATGGTCAGATACAAGTCACCGCGCTGTTGCGAGAATGGACTCGGACGACCTCTACCCTTGAGCCGAATCCGACTACCTGGCTTGGCACCTGCGGGAATGCGGACGTTAATCGTGTCATCATCGAGTTGGAGCCGTTGCTGGACACCGTAAAATGCTTGGGAGTAAGTGAGGGCAATTGCCGCTTCCGTATCTGGTGCGGGAGCTTGTCGATATCCACCACTAAAATCTTCAAATCCGCCTGTAGTGCGATTAGTGGAAGTTCTCCGTCCACGACCCAGTAGATCGTTGATGAACGAGTCAAAATCACCATATTGACCAAAATCTTCAGTCGAGACATTAGTTCCGGTAGGTGGCGGTGCTTCACCATAACCAGGTCGATCCCAGTGTTGCCCAAATTGGTCGTACTTATCCCGCTTTTCTGGGTCGGAAAGTACCTGATTTGCTTCGTTGAGGTCTTTGAACTTCGCCTCTGCGTCTTTATCGCCAGGATTGAGGTCGGGATGGCACTTGCGGGCAAGTTTTCGATAAGCCCGTTTGATTTCTTCAGGAGTTGCCGTTTTAGTCACTCCCAAGGTCGCATAGTAGTCCTTAAAATCTGTTGCTGTTGGCATTATTAAATTCTCTTGCGGATTATTCTATTCGTCTCGATCTGGATGTCGTTCATCATGTCCGTATAAACCGATCGATCGGTCGGCGGAGTGAAACTGGCTGTGGATAGTTCTTTAA
>CBDFFH010000006.1:0-10339 GCA_965246715.1 Chamaesiphon sp.
TATTCTAACTCTTAATATTATCGATCGAGTGAATTGTTCGATCGGATGGGAGCCGCTCGATCGAGTTCTGCCTCATCCGCAACATCAGACGATTACCTCCGGTAGGCTACGCCAAAGTCCAGATCGTTGGCGATCGGATTGAGTGGGCATCTAAGCTTTGCTACTACATCCACAGCCTGTATTTCCGCAACCTTGTCCGGCGGGATGACCGTTAGCACAAGCTTCGCTACAGTAATGTTTATTATCTTTGACGAGCGCATCTGATAGTGAAACTATGCATAAACAAGGTTCGCACGCACATTTCATTTGGGTAACAGTAGACATATCAGGCTCCTAAAATACCTTTATGTTTATATCTTAACATATGAATGATTATTCAGGCATTTATTTTTACAGCCAGGGCAATTGGCGCATCGATCGAGAATTACCATGCTCAAGCAGCAAACCTGGGAAATAACGTCGCCACGCCAGCTAGATCGGTACGGGCATCTGGTAAAGTTACCAATAGCGGCGAATTGGGATTAGATCGTGAATCAACTTTGGGCATATTTAATCATTGAAGAATTGGTCAGAAATGCGATCGATTACTTTGTCATTTCGCCGGGTTCTCGATCGACACCATTAACGGTCAGCGTGGCTCAAAACTCGTCAGCTCAACATATTATTTGTATAGACGAACGCGGTGCGGCATTTCATGCAGTTGGCTACGCGCGTGCTACAGGCAAACCAGCCGTATTAATTTGTACCTCTGGCTCGGCTGCTGCTAACTATTTCCCCGCAGTAATCGAAGCAGCTACAGATGGTGTGCCGATGATAATACTATCTGCCGATCGACCGCCAGAATTGCGGCAGACGGGGGCAAATCAGACGATCGAGCAGGTGAATTTATATGGGGCATACCCCAACTGGCAATTCGATTTACCTTGCCCTACCGCCGAAATTGAGCCGAAAATGGTGTTGACGACGATCGATCTAGCCGTCGCTCGATCGCAACAATCTCCCAGTGGTGTGGTCCATCTCAATTGCATGTTTCGCGAACCATTAGCACCCACAACCGCACCGATCCACCTACCCCTGAGTTTGCAGCAATGGCAAATAAGTGGGGCTCCTTATACCCGTTATGCGGGTAAATTAACCATTCCGGCTGCTGTCGAAATCCAGTCTCTAATTAACATCATGCAACGCACGATTAAAGGCGTTGTGGTAGTAGGGCAACTAAAATCTGCGGTAGAAAGCAAAGCTGTATTGCGATTGGCAGCTAAGTTAAATTGGGCTGTGTTTGCTGATATTCAATCGGGGTTGCGATTGAGTGACGATTTGCCGAATTTAATCCATTATTTCGATCTATTATTACTCACAGATCGATCGATCTTACTCGATCGGATCGATACGGTAATTCAGTTCGGCACCAGAATCGTCTCTACCCGGTGGCTAAAATGGTTAGAGCAAAATCCGCCCATCCATTATGTCGCGATCGTTAATGATGCCGAACGTCACGATCCCAGTCATTTAGTCTCACTGCGGATCGAAGCTGACATCGCCGAGCTGTGCACTCGATTAGCGCGAGATTTATTACCATCCTCGCAGTCGCCGTGGGTACGCAAATTACGACAGGCTTCAGATCACATCGGGGTTTCAGTCGATAAATTTTTAAAAACCGCTAAATTAACCGAACCCTCGATCGCGCGAATTATCTCTCAACTCATCCCCTCTCAGCATGGTTTATGGGTGGGGAATAGTATGCCGATTCGCGATCTAGATATGTATGGGGTCAAAGATAAAATCGGCTTACGGATTGGGGCAAATCGGGGCACGAGTGGGATTGAAGGTGCGATCGCTGCTGCAACAGGGTTTGCAGCGGGTTTACAAGCGCCAGTGACAGCAATTATCGGCGATTTAGCCAGTCTGCACGATTTAAATTCGCTGGCATTATTGCAGCGAAGTTTACAACCAGTAGTTGTCATCATTATTAACAACGATGGTGGCGGGATTTTTTCGTTCTTACCGATCGCTAAATCCACCGATATCTTCGAGCCTTATTTTGGCACCCCGCATGGCTTAAATTTCGCTCATGCAGCGGCAATGTTTGCGATCGACTACTATCATCCACTCGATCGATCTGAGTTTATCGCCAATTATACCCAATCGTTAGAGCTTGGACGCACTGCCATCATTGAGGTCACAACCGATCGAGCTGAAAATTGGCAATTCCATCAAGCTCTTCAGCAATATCTTCAGTTGAGAGAGGATAGGGGATAGGGAATAGGGAATAGGGAATAGGGAATAGGGAATAGTACTCGTTCACATTTCCTCATCTCAATCCTTAAATTAAGAGTGACAATCTAGTACTTTATGCTGAAACGCTCGGTTTTGAGTAACTCCGAGCGGAAATTAGGCGCAGTAGCGTGTAGCTATTTGACGAGAATATTTCTACTTTCTAAATTTAAAATATATGCGTACTTCCGATCGGTTAACGGCAATTTTGACAGGAACGGCAGTCGTTAGTGCGATCGTCATCACCTTGCCTCATGCGGCTCAAGCTTTGCCAGGTTCCCAGATTAATGACATTGCGCGGGAAGTAACTGTCTTAATTCGCGGCGAGCAGGGACATGGTTCTGGGGTAATCGTCAACAAAAAGGGTAGTACATACTATGTTTTAACTGCCGAACATGTAATCAGACAAAAAGATGACTTTAAACTTATAACAGCCGATAAGCAGGCATACACAATAGACTATAGCAAGATCGAAAAAATTAAGGGAGTCGATTTAGCGATCGTACCATTCACCAGCGATAAAAATTACCAGACTGCAAAAATTAGCACCGCCAAAGCTAACGAAGGACAAGCGGTATATCTCTCTGGTTGGCCTTTAAATGGCGCAATCGGGAATGCGGCTGGGGGCGAGCTAGTTCGTCAATTTACCAGTGGTAGTATCTCTGCCTTCCTGCCCCAATCACTGAATGGTTATAGCATGATCTATACTAATGTCTCCCGTGCGGGGATGAGTGGTTGTCCAGTCCTGGACACTGCGGGCAGATTAGTTGGGATTCATGGCATGGGGGATAAAGAAGATCCGCATCAACTGATGGAATCCGGATTGAGTCAAGAAACGGCATCAGGTTTGGCTGCTAAAATCAAACCTGGATTTAACTATGCTGTGCCAATTGGTGTGTTCTTAGAACAGTCGCAATCTGTTGGGCTAGATGCCAATGCCCTGACGATCGATAAATCTGCCGCTCCAGAACCAGGTGAGGCTTATGTTGCTGGCGAGAAGCCAGATCCGCGTGATAAAATCGATGATATCCAGATCACATTAAAAACGGTCAAAGGGATCACTAAAACTTTGAAGGATACTCGCGAAACAATCCAAGATTTCCGGGATACGATCCGCAATCCGTTTGGGTTCTAAATTAAATACTCAAATCAGCCGATCGACATTTAACTTAAATATTCAACAGTGGTGAGGGTAGGTTTTGCCGAGAAATGCCTGGTAAATATCGCATCATGCTTGCATAAACCTACCCCTACAGATTCTGGCGTTGCTGATTTGAGGTATGAAATGCACAAATAATTTTTGTAGGGGTAATGCCTTGTGCTTACCCCGCATCGATTCAGGGTACCCACGAGGGGCACCCCTACAAAAAATCATACATCATTTCAGCAATGCCCAGATTCTAACCTGAAGAATGAAATAGTCCTGTCTACTGTCCACTCAGCTAGATTAGGATAAGATAAACACTAGCAAGATTGTGCCTCAAGTTTCTCTAGATAATTTAATTATTGCGGCTAAAGCTGGTAACTTAGTCAGCTTTCCCACCGATACCGTGCCTGCCCTCGCAACACTACCCGACTGCGCCGAATTAATATTTCAGACTAAACAGCGAAGTCAAGATAAGCCACTGATTTTAATGGTGGGTGAAGTAGCCGATCTATGGCAATTTACGCAGGGAACCGATCTCGAAATTAAGATTTGGCAAGCAGTTGCCGATCGATATTTACCTGGTGCTTTAACTTTGGTTTTACCTGCATCAGCTCGCGTTCCAGTTGTGATGAATCCACTGAGGAATAATACAATTGGCGTGCGAGTTCCCGCCCACGCTCTCGCGAGATCGATCCTCGATCGTACAGGGGCTTTAGTAACTACTAGTGCTAATTTATCTGGTTGCCCGCCACTGTTGACAATGGCAGAAATTAGCGATAATTTTCCTCAAGTGTTCACATTAGATGTTGGCGTTGATGCGGCGGAGCCAGCTCGATCTCAACCATCCACAGTGATTAAATGGACGGGTAATAGTTGGCAATTACTCAGACAGGGTGCAATTAATTTTATCGGTGTTTAAATTATAGCGATAGCCAAGGTCGTTAGGACGTTTTCTAATTAGTCTGCGAATGCAGACTTTGCATCACTAGCGGTACTCGCGTTGGCGCAAGCCTGCCGTAGGCACAGCGTATCCGATAGGATGGTTTCAATCGCTGTAGTGTCCTAACAGCCTTGGCAGTTGCTATATAATTTCGATCGTCCAACAATGGGGTACAGCCGAGATACGGATACTGTTGGCGAATTCAAAAATCGATCGAGCGGGTGGGCAGACGGTCGGGTCAATGTGTGGATGAAAGTAGGTTGCCACTCAAACAACAACTCACAAATTTTGCGAGAGTATCGATCGGTTAAAATAAACTTATCGGATTGAGGTGAGCATATGTGTCTACATCCTGAATTAATTCCTCCCGTTCCAGAAATCACTGCCAAAGTAGCCAAAGCAGCATTCCCCAAAGGCAATAAATATATGCGGTTGAGAGATGAGCTGGGAGTGTTTTACCAAGATGAAGAATTTGCTGAATTATATCCAAATCGAGGGCAGTCAGGAATTGCCCCCTGGCGATTAGTGATGATTCTAATCATGCAGTTTTTAGAAAATCTATCAGACAGGCAAGCAGCGGATGCCGTCAGAGGAAGAATTGATTGGAAGTATGCGTTATCGCTAGAATTAGAAGATGACGGATTTGACTTTTCAGTTTTAAGTGAATTCCGCGTTCGCTTGATATCAGGTGGCAGATCTCAACAAATCCTAGATAAAATGTTGTCTAAATTTGGAGAGTTAGGACTATTAAAATCAAAAGGAAAAGCGCGGACTGATTCAACTCACATTCTGGCAATTGTTCAAGAACTAACTAAAATAGGACATCTTGAAGAAACTTTAAAGTCTGCTTTAAATACACTAGCGAAAGTAGCTCCGAATTGGCTAGAGAGAATTATTGACAGTGATTGGTACGATCGCTACGGTCAAAAAGACGGATATTCAAGAAAGACTAGAACTACCGAGGAAAAAGAAGCTAAAGCTATTGAGATTGGAACTGATGGTTTCTACCTACTTGAAGCGATCTACCATGAGACTACTCCCGATGCAATCCGCCAAATCCAGGCAGTAGAAGTACTACGTCAAGTCTGGCTCCAGCAATATTATGCACCCACAGAAGGAACAGTTCTACTACGGACAGAAAAAGATGGCCCACCTAATGCCACCAGAATTTTTTCCCCTTATGAGACTGAAGCTCGTAAAAGTATCAAACGCTCTACCAAATGGACTGGTTATAAAGTTCATTTAACCGAAACTTGTGAGGAAGATTTACCACATTTAATTACTCATGTCGAAACTACGGTAGCGACAACGCAAGATTCTACAGTTTTACCTTCAATTCATAAGGCTTTGGCAGAAAAGGAAGTTTTACCTCAATATCATTTAGTTGATATGGGCTATACTTCTGCACAGTTAATTGTCAGTAGCCAACAAGAATATGACATCGATTTGGTTGGCCCAGTTGCTCTAAATGCTCAATGGCAAGCTAAAGAAGAAGCAGGATTCGATTTGTTTAGCTTTCAAGTTAATTGGAAACGAAAAGTGGTTTATTGCCCACAAGGTAAACGTAGTCGGCTCTGGAAAAATAGTCATGATGCTTATGGAAAACCAACAATCCATGTTGAATTTAGTAAAAGTGACTGTTCTGCTTGTCCGGTGCGTAGTCAATGCACTCGTGCTCCTGTCAATCCGCGTGGTTTAACTTTTATGATTCAAGCAGATTATGAGGCTTTAGTTAATGCTCGTGCCAGACAAAAAACGGCAGAATTCAAGCAAGAATATTCTTTGCGATCGGGAATTGAAGGGACTATCTCTCAAGGTATTCGTGGTTTTAATTTACGCAAGTGTCGTTATATTGGATTAGAAAAAACTCGGCTTCAACATACTTTGACCGCAGCAGCGATGAATCTAGAGCGGATTTATGCTTGGCTCGAAGAGATTCCTCTGGCTCAAACTCGCCGTTCTCATTTTGAAAAAATGGCTCGTCGGAAGCGCGTGACCTGAATCGCCAGCGTTTCGCAATCGCCAGAACCGATCGATTTTTGAATTCGCCAACAGTATCCGTATCTCGGCTGTACCCCTAAACCATCTGATTGTTGTACTGGATTTCGCCCACTCCCAAGCCGTTTTGACACCCTGCTCGAATAGTCTGGCATTCTTGACCCCTGCTTGTGCGCCGATCCAGTACCGAGTTTCCCTTTCGATAAAATGGATTGTCCATCCTTTACTGGCTGAGGGGGAAAGGTTCTCGCCTACGCGAGTATATACTTCGTCTCCCTCTATTGTTACCTCTGCTCAGTGCCTTATTACTGACTATGGCATTGCGTTATGGTGGACGGCAATGGTGATGACGACAATCGGATCTGACTAGATCGCCGCGAAGGTTCGACAGTATTTTGCCAAGGAATATTCGCCAATGAGTTAAGATTATGCCTGCTTTGCTATCTTCTTCACAACTTCCTCAACTTGTTTGCCTACTGTAGAAGAGAACGAGATTGTAAAGGAAAGTTCAAATCATTAGGAGCATAATTATGTTAGACATTGATGAAATGAGTTCTCAAGAAATCTACGAACTCTTACGCAAAGTCGGCTACGGACATCTTGGCTTCATCCATGAAGGGAAACCCTATGTGATGCCAATGCATTATTACATTGAAAATGAAAATATTTATCTGTTTACCACGGAGGGAATGAAGACTCATGACATTGATGCTAGTCCAGAAATCTGCCTCCAAGTCGAAGAAATAATTGACGATCCGCTCCACTGGCGCAGTGTAATCGTAGCAGGGCAAGCCAAACGATTGACCGAGAAAACAGATATCGAACGAGTACAAAAATTAATTAAAGAGATTAATCCGACACTTTCTCCCGCGCTCAATCGCACTTGGATTGACTCGTGGGGACGGGCAGAAGTAGTGGCGCTCTATCGCGTCTATCCGAGCGAAATGAGCGGGCGCACGACTGATGGTGTCAGCAGTCGAATAATGGTTGGATGAATAAATCGATGCTCACAATGAAAGGCTCTTGGTTACGAACCGACTAATTTAGTTGAGGCAACAGACTTATGGTTTCTCCAGTCATTCGGCTAGAAACTACACAATCCGTGGCTGGCTTATCCGCTCGAGACGCAATCGCCAAGCTCGATCGCGATGGCTATTCGGTTGGTGAGTCGCTTATTTGGGATTGCTTTAGCCAATAGTCCGGACAGTTTTTCAGAAAACGTCTGAAGCCCTTGATTTCTCGTCAGTCGTTTCACCGTAGAATAAGGCTGAAACCCTTGCTCTATCGTCACCACTCTAAAAGTGTCCGGAGTATTGTTAGCGTTATGTGTGGCAATTGTCCTAATTTATGGAGCTACCACTGGAGATTGGATCAAAGGAGTCCTCGCCGGGATTACGCTGGCGATGGCAATTTTGCCGAATGAATTTCCAGTCGTTGTGACGATCTTTCTCGCCTTGGGAGCTTGGCGGATTTCACAACATCACGTTTTAGCACGTCGTACTTCTGCTGTTGAAACAGTTGGTTCGGCAACTGTTTTATGTGTGGATAAGACAGGGACACTGACGCTAAATCAGATGGCTGTGCAGCAGTTATTCGCCTATAACCATCCCGAAAATCCTCAGCCTTACGATTTAGCATTACACTCACGAGTGCCACTCCCTGAGTCGGTTCACGAGCTAGTCGAGTTCTGTATTCTCGCCAGCCAAAGAGATCCATTCGATCCGATGGAGAAGGCATTTAAGGAATTGGGAGATCGATCCTTAGCAAATACCGAACATTTGCACAACGATTGGATGCTATTAAAGGCATACCCACTCTCACCGGAGTTGTTGGCGATGTCCCATGTTTGGCAGTCAGCAGATGAGAAACAGTATGAAATTGCTACCAAAGGCGCACCGGAAGCGATCGCCGATCTCTGTCATTTTACGCCTTCTAATCCATCAATTTGAGTAAAATCTATGCCACTAATTCGATAGAGATGGGAGCGCAGATCGAAATTAGGGGCATTGCGGCTAGGCTTCTTACCTTTAGGTCTCGGTGGGAGTGGCTCGTCACTTTGGCTATCAAACTGTGACAAACACTGTTCGATCTGTAGGTCGCATTGTTGAATTTGCTGTTGATAGGTATCATACAAACTCAATTCCTGTTTGAGTACAAATAGATGCTCCTCTCGGTAATCTCCGACTAGTGCTGCGGCGATTTCGGCAATACTGCGTTTAGCACGAGGATCTTTCAATGCTGCCAATCGCTGTGGGTCGCGCTCCCCTGACAGAATGGCTCGAATAATTGCCATTCCAGTTACTCCGGTAACATCACTGACCACCCGATGCAACTGTACATTCATTTCGGTCAAGGCTTTTTGCATCCGCTGAATATGAACGCTAGCACTTTTAGTGAGACGGTCACGCTGTCGGATATAACTGCGAAATACGCATACTTGGTCATCAGGAGGAATCCAATATACTCCGGTTGATTCCATTGCTACTGTGGTAATCCCTCTCGACTTTAGCCATTCGGCTATGGCATACAGGTCGGCGGTGAAACAGCTAAATTTACGAACTGGTTCTGGATCTAATTCTGCTGGGATACTGACCCAATGCTCTGATCCTCCAATATCTATTCCTGCTGCTTTGGGATGAACTTGCGCTAGTTCCGGTTCTACTTTTGGTCTCACCATTTTTTCCTCCTTTTGGGTGAAGAATAATTGCTCTGACCTGAGTTGGTCGCTGTAAAGTCTTCTAAACGGGATAGGATGATTATTCCTTCGCCAATCTCATTACCACGTAGCTCAGAACCATGCTCCGTATCGGGCTGCTATCGCACCAGTGAGGCTTCGGTCTTAACTGTCAGAACATAGATATAGCATAATTGCTTGCCAGTATTCTCAAGCAGTTTCTTTCACCCATTAGACTACGTTTTTCGTTGGCTCTATTGCTCCGAATGAGAATCGTCAAATGTTATCAAGCCGGAATTCAGGTCACGATGGTGACGGGAGATTATGGACTTACCGCTCAAGCGATCGCCCAACAAATCGGCATAGTAGAGGGTAAAGCCAGAATCGTTACAGGCGAAGAGATGGGACATCTTTCGGATGCTCAATTAGCACAGATCTTGCACCAAAAATCTGGGTTGATTTTCGCCCGCATCCAGCCCGAACAGAAGTTAAAGCTGGTGCAGGCTTATATCAGAATGGGTCATGTCGTCGCCATGACAGGCGATGGCGTAAATGATGCACCCGCCTTGAGAGCCGCCAATATCGGGATTGCGATGGGGCTAAACGGTACCGATGTAGCGCGGGAAGCAGCCGATCTCGTGCTGATTGATGATAACTTCGCGACAATAGTCAGTGCGATCGAGCAGGGACGAGCGGTTTATCAAAATATTCGCAAGTTTATCACCTATATCCTTTCCTCCAACATCCCAGAATTGCTGCCTTTCCTAGCGATGGTCTTTTGCAAGATTCCTCCCGCGCTAGTTATCTTGCAAATTCTCGCGATCGATCTCGGTACAGATATGCTACCAGCTCTAGCGTTGGGCGCAGAACCACCCGAAGCAGGTACCTTGCTGCAACCTCCCCGTAAAAAGTCCCAACAATTACTGGATAAGTCGTTGCTGCTCCGGGCTTTTCTCTTTCTCGGATTGCTCGAAGGGGTGGCAGGGATGAGCGGGTTTTTCCTAGTTTGGTGGTCAAATGGCTATGGGATAAATGAGTTGCGATCGCTCAATTTTTCGGCTAGGCTTTTTTAGTAACCCTTCGATCTGGCTGGGTATTGCGGCTGAATTGGCACTGATTCTAGCGATTATTTATATCCCACCCTTACAAAAAGTTTTTGGCACCGCACCGTTATCCGCATGGCAATGGTCGGTACTAATTATTTGCCCACCATTAATTCTGGTAGCTGATGAAATCCGCAAGTCGATCGCGGCTAGGAATACAGATCGAGATCGTGTAGCGATCGCCAATAAGTCGGTGGGTGCAA
>CBDFFH010000007.1:0-6575 GCA_965246715.1 Chamaesiphon sp.
TGGATTGAAGCCTGGTGGCGGCTTGGGAGTCGATCGACTGGATGAGTTTCGCGTTTTCAGATCGTCTAGTTCTAACGTAGCTTGCTGGGCAGCCTGGGCAGTTTGAGAGCCTTGTTGGAGTCGGCGAATAACTTGGGCGATTTCGCCTTTTGCGGCGATCGTGGCAGCTTGAATCGCGCGTTCTTGGTTTACTTTAAGTTCTTGTTCTCGTGCTTGCAATTGGGCCGCTTTTTGAGAAACTTCTAAATAAAAAGCTTCTGCCTGTTGCAATATTTTGGCTGCTTCATTTGCTTTAGTTTCCTGAGAGCGCCGTTGTGCTTCTAATCCAGCGATAATTTCATTAACTTCTTGCGTCGCACCTAAAACTACCTGAGATTTAGCATTCTCGATTACTTCCGGATTTAACCCCAATCTCAGCGCGATCGATAGCGCATTCGATCGACCGGGAATGCCCCATAATAACCGATAAGTCGGCGATAAACTGACATCATCAAATTCCACTGAAGCATTCTCAAACCGTTCGTCCTGATATTTCAGCGCCTTCAATTCGCCATAGTGTGTAGTCGCGATCGTTAACATCGCCCGATCGGCTAAATACTGTAATAAGGCGATCGCTAATGCACTCCCCTCCGCCGGATCTGTCCCCGCGCCAACTTCATCTAATAAAACTAAGGCTGAAGGATAATTGTGTGTTGAAGATTGCGATTGTGGATCGTTAACCCGAAGGGTACCCACCAGGGGCACCCCTACAGCAGATTCGATCGTATCAATTTTACCCGTTGAATCTTCCGCTCCAAAATTCCCCTCCTCGGGGAGAGCAAGGGGTGAGTTAGACTCCGCTTCATCACCATCAATTATTATCCCCCCCTGCCCAAGGGGGGTGAGGGGGGATTCTATTTCCGCTAAAATCCGCCCGATGCGGCGAATATGCCCCGAAAAAGTCGAGAGACTCTGCTGCAATGATTGCTCATCACCGATATCAGCTAAAATTAAGTCGAACCAGGGCATCTCAACTGGCTCCCGAGCGGGGATAAATAGCCCTACCTTAGCCATCAAAGCAACGATCGCGAGTGTTTTGAGGGTGACAGTTTTACCGCCCGTATTCGGCCCGGTAATGGTCACTACACGCAGATCGGGGCGAATCGACAGATCGATCGGAACTACTGCCGCACCTTGTTCGTGACGATGTTTCCAAATCAGCAGCGGGTGACGAAGTTGGCGCAGGGTAATATATTCGCCCGCAGCTCGATCGATTAATCGCGGTGGGTTAGCTGCCAGCCACAGGCTATATCTAGCTCTCGCCGTTGCCAGATCGATCGTGGTGGCAACGGCGAGCAGGTGTTCGAGATCTTCATTAACTTCAGTTACCTTATCCGTCAGCATTTGCAGGACGATTTCAACTTCCCGTTGCTCTTGGCGTTGGAGTTGGCGGAATTGATTGCCCAGATTGATAATATATTGCGGCTCGACATACAGTGTCGAACCACTGCCAGAAGTATCGTGAACTACGCCAGGAATTAAATCTTTATGAGAAGCTTTGACTGGGATGACGAATCGATCGCCCCGTTGGGTAATTAACGGTTGATGGATCGCATTGGATTGACGTTGAAGCAGATTGTTGAGAAATTGATAAATCCGATCGCGCAGTCCTTTAATTTTGACTCTAACTTCGGCTAATTTTTCACTCGATCGATCGGTCACATCACCCCGATCGTCGATACAATGATATATTTCCTGCTCTAGTTCGGGATAGGTACGAACGTCTGCAATTAACGATTGTAAAACAGGGATATTTTCTGCACTATCGATCGTCCGGCGTAATTTCCGCATTCCCGCCAATGTCGTGGCAATCTCGTGCAATTCTCGCCCCGATAACATGCCATGTACTGAAGCGCGTTCGAGTGCATCGCCAAAATCTTCAATCCCATCGAAGGATAATCCGCCGAGTAATTGGGTTTCTAACTGATAAGTTTCTTGAGTCTGAGTGAGTAAATTCAGGCTGACACTAAGCTGCTGCGGAATTACTAAATGACGTGCTGCAATTGCACCCAGCTTAGTCGCTGCAAATGTTGCCACCTGCTGACACAACCGCGACCACTCTAATAATTCTAACGTCTCTGCCTGAATTGCCATGACACTCTGTAATGCTGCACTATTAACCATTATAGGTGTTTGGCATTGGGTAGTTAGGGATGGCTCTCCCCTAAATTCAGTTGTAAGTGGTATATGTAGTGCAATTTCAGGCTGGTTTGACGATGCGGATTAGCTATCTAGAGACCAAATAGGGGAAAATATTAGTTCCGAATCAACAAGGCGTAAATTGACAAGACAATTTCTACAATAATCAAAATGACAATATACCATTCCACGCGGTGACTACTGTTACGCTGTAAAATTCCCAGAGCGGTTTCCAAGGTTTTAGAAATCAGTGCTAACTTTTGCTCTAAAGCAACTAATCGCTCACGTAGTTCGTATTCATCTTCTAGACGTAGGTACAAACGGCTTAATTCTGGACGATCCCAGGTCGGGTCTGGTCTTTCGCCGACCTCGACAATGCCGAGCATTTTTTGCTGTATAAGCAACATGCCGCCAATGTAACTAAGTAATTCTTTCTCTTTAGGCGGGCGGAGATTTTTTCCTTGAATGGCTGTAGTGAATGGCTTAATGCTGTCAAACAGAAGCGATATTTCCTTTTCGTAATAGTCTAATACGACACTTTTACCCAAAGCTTCAGCAACAATTTGTAAGCGTTCGGTGCTGCATTCTTGCAGCCAAAAGATTTCATTTTCAAGTCGCTCATTCACATTTGGGCGGAAGGCGATCGTCAGAACTTCCACCGCTGTAGTTTTGAGGGGGTCGCGGATGTGGGACTTGAGCGTTTTTAGCAGTTTGCTTTCTTCCTCAATGCTGAGGTTGAATGTCACCATGACACCATAGCGAAGGAGTACAGCACAACCATTTGCTCCCGCACTAATTATTAATGGATTAGTTGCTAAGGGCTGGATGCTCTCCAGAGATTTGAGCGCGAGTCGCTCTCCGACAATGCTGGCACGAGCTGAAATATACTCTTGTGAAGACCAATCGAGGCTGACGGAAGAGATCGGGGTTTGTGGCTTAGAATTTTGGGAAGTAAGATCGGATTCAGAAAGCATGAAAATTATCGTAAAGTTAAAGTATTAATGAAGTATACTTTGTCAAGATTAACCACTTAAATTATTATCTCCTAAAATAGTCAATTAAAATAAATATCTAGTTATGCTTATTGCGGTGGCTAGTTGCGTTTATCAGAAACTGCGATTAACTTGTAACGATCGACATTAATGCGTAACACGCGATCGAGTTCGATTCCCCTATTCCCGATCGATTGATGAATATTTCATTGGCACGATCGACAACTTTCTACTATTTAGGCAACCAGAGCCTTAATATTTTCTTGAAGAGTTGGCTCTACTTTTTGCCAACTCTTCATAATATTGATTTCCATATTAGTTTTAGCAATCTCGATTAATGTATCATCGATCGAGTTCGAGCTTAACCAGGGCTGAATTTTACTTGGCCACATTAACAATTAACCAACCACCGATCGCAATACCAATAATATTCGGCAACCAGCCCGCAAAAAATGGCGAAATAATATCGGCTTGTCCTAGAGCACCAAAGATAAATAGCACCAGATAATAACCAAAAATAAGTAATACACTGACCCCAAAATTTGTACCTTTACCCGTGCGCTGGGGTTGAATGCCCATTGCCGTACCCATTAAACTAAACACCACACAAATGAATGGAAATGCTAATTTCTTTTGAGTTGTGACCGCAACATTTAAGATTTTTTTGCGATCGCCACTAAGCTTAATTTGTTCTGCATAGTTCATTAATTCCGACACACTCATATCATCGGTATTTTTATCTGGTGCTGCTAGTTCAAATGGTGACTTAGGTAGTTGAAACTGTTGGCGCTTGAAAGTGACAATATTGCGGTAAGAAGCATCTGGCGCAATGATATAAATCGTTCCATCTGTAAATTCATAGGTGTTTGTCCCTGCGTTCCAAACTCCAGCCCGAGCATTAAGAATTTGGCTCAATTCTTTGTCTCGCTGCGATCGATCGATAATAGTAATACCAGTCATGGTTTTGCCATCAAATTTGTCAATATAAATCAACCGCTCTAAAACTTGTTCCTTTTTGCCATTGCGCTCGACCTCTTTAAATTCAGGAAACATAATATTATCCTGCTTAAAAGTTGGCTTATCCTGCTTTAAGGCTTTAGCGAGTGTGACAGTGGCTCTTTGACTGGCAACGGGTACGACGATCTCATCAAAAAACATCGTGATGCCTGTGACGACAATACTCATAATTAGTGCAGGTAAAACCAATCGATAGACACTAATTCCACAACTGCGAAAAGCAATCATCTCACTATCCGCCGAAAATCGACCGTATGTCATCATCCCTGAGAGCAGAATCGACATCGGAAAAGAATAGACGATAAACTGAGGCATTTTTAATACCATCACTTCGATCGCCGTTGTAATTGGCAATCCTGATTCAGCCACCTGTCTCACCAGATCGAATAAACCACCAATTGCCAAAACGATCGATGAAAACGCAGCCACGCCAAATAAAAATGGCATCAGTAATTGGGTGAGGATATATCGATCCATTACCGAAATGCCTGGTAGTAACCGCTGCGAAAGACTTATTTTACCCACAAACCCCAAGAATTATGAATTATGAATTATGAATTATGAATTCATCCCAGCTACTGAATATTTTAGTTGACTAGCCACTAGCCACTACCTGATTAAAATTGAAAATCACTTCCTAGGTAATATTGTCGCACTAGGGGGTTACTATACATTTCCTCTGTATTGCCAGAGGCTAGTACCTGACCCGAACTCATGATATATGCTCGATCTGTAATTGCGAGTGTGGCGCGAACATCATGATCTGTGATTAAAATCCCCATATTACGCGATCGTAATTTAGCGATAATCTTTTGAATCTCCGCTACAGCAATTGGATCTACTCCAGCAAACGGTTCATCTAACAATAAGAATTTTGGGCCATCCACACCAGATGCCAGCGATCGAGCTAATTCTGCCCGTCGCCGTTCGCCCCCAGACAATTGATTGCCTAAACTATATGCCACTTTCTCCAGACTAAACTCAGAAATCAAGTCGTGGATTTTTTGATTCCAGAGCTGGCGTGGTACCTTGGTTTGTTGCATCACCAATAAGATGTTATCTACCACTGAGAGACTGCGAAAGATACTTGCCTCCTGTGCTAAATAACCAATACCCAATCGCGCCCGATGGTGAATCGAAAGACTGGTAATATCCTCATTATCTAGCCAGATCTTACCTCGATCGGGTTTGGCTAGTCCGGTTGCCGTATAAAATGTCACGGTTTTACCCGCACCATTCGGCCCGAGTAATCCTACAACTTCACCCTGTGATACAGACAGACTGACATTGTTAACGATATTCCGCTTCCCGTAGGACTTATGGATATTTTCAAGGACAATTTTCACGCAATTAGTAATTGATTATTGGTTGCTGACTACTTTTTATCCGGAATAATATAGACTGATTGCACTGGTAGTCCTTCTTTTTGGGTGGCGACAAATCGTCCTTCTTCGATTAAATAAATAATATTATCTCCTTGCAAACTACTACCATTGTTAACGACGACAACATTTCCGGATAGGACGATTTGTTTTTCTTTAATATTATATTGGGCGGTATTGGCGCGGGCTTGAATTTTCTTGTCAGGATAGTTCAACCGGACATTGCCTCTAGCTGTGGCAGTTTCTGCTTTGGTGTTAGCTTCTTGGGTATTAGATTGGATCGTCAGTCCTTTACCACCTTGTCCCTCAATGATATAGTTACTGCGGACTTGTTGTTTGAGCTTGGGATTGGCGATAAATTTACCTTCATCAACTAGGTAAATTATACTCTCGCCTTCTAAAGTGTTACCTTTCTGACTGATGAAGACGTTACCCGTCAGCACGATCCGTTTCTGTTTAATGTAGTATTGAGCGAGATTGGCTTGCGCGCGGACTTGACGACTAGGATAGTTGAGGCGGACATTACCACGAGCGGTAACTACTTGTGTTTTAGAATTTGCTTCTTGAACATCTGCTTGGATTAATAATCCTTTGGCATTTGATTGTTGAGCTTGGGCTAAGACGACGGTCTGAATCGGGATGATAATTGTGCAGCTAAAGGTGAGGAATGGCAACAGTAGCAGCGATCGCCAATTAGTGGAGCGGTGTTTGGTTGGCATCGATCGATGCTGGATTAACGGTGATGCTGCTACTAATGCAGCGGCTGTGCCTGCGCCGTCAGAAGTGTGAGTTAAACGTTGCATGTATTAAATTTTATCTGGATTTGGCTGTCCAGATCGTATGAAAGCAAAGATTTCGATCGACTAATAACTAATTTGGCTGAGTTGAGTCTCAAACTTAATGGACGCGCTCGATTTACGATAAGTTTCAACCCACCTTATTTTACCTCGATCGAATCAGAGTAGTATAGCACTACGTTCATCGGTTAGGACCCGATCGGGACAAA
>CBDFFH010000008.1:0-66781 GCA_965246715.1 Chamaesiphon sp.
CCTCAAAGTCAACCTCTTACCAGTTAGCCACCCGATCGATCTAGTATTCTTTCCTCAAGGTGCAGCGCTCACTTTCTATGGTGTCGCCGGAACGCTCTTAGCGACTTATTTATGGGTAGCGATCCTCCTCGATATCGGTGGCGGTTACAATAAATTCGATCGAGCCGATGGTGAGATCACGATCTTCCGCAATGGGTTTCCAGGTAAAAACCGCCGGATCGAACTCAAAAGCAAAATTGCTGACGCTCAAGCTGTCAGAGTCGATATCAAAGATGGACTCAGCCCCCGTCGGACTCTCTACGTCCGCATCAAAGGCCGTCGCGAAATCCCCCTCACCCGCGTTGGCGAGCCGATCTCGCTGGCTGAATTAGAAGTGCAAGGTGCCAATCTAGCCAGATTTTTAGGCGTACCTTTAGAAGGGTTATAGGCGCTTTTAGGGCTGGCGAATAAATTCGCGTCTACACAACCAAAGTCCGCCTACGCGGACTCACATTATCAGGCGTAGCGTCTAGCTCGATTGAAACGTATTAGATGAGAATTTAGTCTGCGTAGGCGAACTAAGATTATCTAACAGCGGTTGAAATCGCTATCTCCCTATCCCCCTACCTGCGATCGAATCCTAAATAAAGATGTACATTAATAGCAGGTAGGAGTTAATTTATGGCACCATCAAGAATTGCTTCCGTCCACTTCCACATACTTAAATAGATTATGCAGTTAAGATTAGGGGACGTTGTACCCAACTTTAAACAAGCTACTACTCACGGCGAGATCGATTTCTTTGAGTGGGCTGGCAATAGCTGGGTCGTCTTATTTTCCCATCCCAAAGATTTCACACCAGTTTGCACCACCGAACTCGGTGAAGTTGCTAGACTGAAACCAGAATTTGATAAACGCAACGTCAAAGCGATCGCCTTGAGTGTAGACGATGTAGACTCGCACAATGGTTGGGTGGGCGATATCCTCGAAACCCAAGGTACGGCACTAAATTATCCCATCATTGCCGACCCTGACAAGAAAGTATCCGATCTCTACGACATGATCCACCCCAATGCGAATGCAATGGTGACTGTGCGATCGGTATTCATTATCGACCCCAACAAAAAACTCCGACTGACGATTACTTATCCCCCAAGTACCGGACGTAATTTCGACGAAATCCTGCGGGTGATCGACTCATTACAACTCACCGATAATTACAGCGTTGCAACTCCAGCTAACTGGGTTGATGGTGGCGACTGTGTAGTCGTACCAACAATTTCCACCGAAGATGCTAAGGTCAAATTCCCTAAAGGAGTTACCGAACTTAAGCCTTATCTCCGCATGACTCCACAGCCTAACAAAGACTAATAATCGATAAGTTTTAATTCAAACTACAACAGCCGCAAGGCTGTTTTTTTGTCTGGGTTACCAACATCTAAAAGTAGTGTAAAGACTCGATTGCAATCGCTAATCGGCGTTTTCAAAATTAGGGATTATCGATCGATCCTACGTACCTTCGATCGCAGAGGAGATGTGTTCACCCTCGGTAGCAATACTTATATTACTCTGTATTTTATCGAGCGCCACATTTTTAAATTATTTTTGTCTAGCCGATTGGTTTCTGGTCGGTTAAGTGTGTAAAGGCAACTTTTGCCGCAGCTTGTTCGGCGGCTTTTTTAGAGTGTCCGCTACCCGTACCTAATTGTCGATCGCGAAACCACACTTCGGCGATAAAACGGTGCAATCGATCGATCGCCACATTATCTTCCCTGACTCGATATTCAGGTAAAGCCTTGTAATGTGCTTGCGTCCATTCTTGGAGGGCATCTTTATAATTTTGCCGCGCAGGATCTTCGAGGATTTCTGTTGCTAATCTTTGGAACTGCGGATCGAGCCAAGGTCGGACTAGTTGCAGATTGTTAGTAGTTAAATACAGCGCAGCTAAGACCGCTTCAAAGGCATCTGCCAGCCGCGAAACCCGTCCAGAAGGGTCTCCGACTGCCGAAGCCGCCAGCAGAAGATATCGCTCGAATCCATAGCTATCAGAGATCTGAGCCAAAATGCGATCGCTCACTAGTACCTTGCGAATTGCCGAAAAATCCCCAACCGATTTATCGGGGTAAGTCTCCCACAAAAATTCCGAAGCTGCCAACCGTACCACTGAATCGCCGATAAATTCTAGCTGCTCGTAGTTAGGTATGCCCATCGTCGGGTGAGTTAAGGCAATATCTAACAGCGACCAGTTTACTTGCGTATCTGCTGGCAATCCCAATCGAGCGATCGATTTTGCTAATTCTGCTTGTCGCCGTGGATGCATCTGGTTGGTACTCAAACAAAAAGAGAGAGAGTCGGAACGTAAGCCGGGTTTTGTTATCTCTTGCGAGACGGCGGTTATCTATCTGGGTAGCTTGTTACCAAGTACCTCAAGCGGATCTAAACGGAACTGGTCAAAGACCAACCAGAGTTCCTGCCTTGCTTCCAACCGGGGTTTACCGAGCCAGTACCTCTCGATACTGCTGGTGCGCTCTTACCGCACCTTTGCACCCTTACCTCTAGGAAGTGGCTAGTGGCTAGTGACTAGTATTTCTCTAGCCACTATTCACTATTCACTAGTCACTAATTGAGGCGGTATTTTTCTGTGGCACTATCCTCACGATCGCTCGTACTGGGCGTTACCCAGCAAGTTTGGTCTTTAGGAAGCCCGGACTTTCCTCGAATTCGACTAGCGAACCCGCAACCACCTCGCCTACTCTCTCAACCCTTTATTGTACGGGAGATCGGGTAGATATTTGCGTCACGCTAGCAGTAAAGATCGTCGGCAAGTTAAGATAGTCTCATCTACCAATTCACGCTCTGCTAACTATGACTCGTGCAACTATCGAAACCGAAAAAGGAACCATCAATATTCAGTTTTTTGATGCTGACGCACCCAAGACGGTGAAAAACTTCGTCGATCTCGCAGAGAAAGGCTTTTATGATGGTTTGACTTTCCACCGAGTCATTCCCAATTTTATGATCCAAGGCGGCTGTCCTGACGGTCGCGGTACTGGCGGCCCTGGGTATAAAATTAATTGTGAAATCAATAAAAATCTCCACCAAGCGGGGACGCTATCGATGGCTCATGCTGGTAAAAATACTGGTGGGAGTCAGTTTTTTATCTGTCATTCGCCACAGTCCCATTTAGATGGGGTACATACTGTCTTCGGTCAAACTGAAGATATGGATGTGGTCAATACGATTAAAGGTGGCGACAAAATGTTGTCAGTGAAGATTCAGCACGACGCATAATATCGGGATATCCCCCTCTAACAGGGGGACTTTGAGCACGAAAGATGCTGTGGTAATCGATCGATAAATTCAGCCCACGCAAATCCAAAAACGCTCATTTAAAGTTGAGTTAATGATGGCAAATATTTTGCAGATTTCGGAAATAGGCAGTCCGATTTTACGGCACCAAGCACGATCGATCGACAATCTGCCCAATCCCCAGACTGACAGTTTGATTGACGATTTAGTTGCGACGGCGATGGCGGCGCATGGGGTGGGGATTGCCGCGCCGCAAGTGGCGGCATCGGTGCGATTATTTATTGTGGCCTCGCGCCCGAGTCCGCGCTATCCGACTGCGCCCACGATGGAACCGACAGCGATGATTAATCCACGGATCCTCGATCGATCTGGCGAGTTGGTATCTGGCTGGGAGGGATGTTTGAGCGTGCCAGGAACGCGCGGTTTTGTGCCGCGAGATCTGACGATCGAAGTGGAGTACCTCACCAGACATGGCGAGCGGATCCAACAGGAATTAACTGGATTTATCGCGCGAATTTTTCAACACGAACTCGACCATTTAGATGGAACTTTATTTCCCGATCGAGTTTTAGTTTCAACAGATTTAATTACTGAAGCCGAGTATTTAAAAATTGCTTTTGAATAAAAGATGGTAATTTTTGCTGATAATTATTGATGACTTGCTTGAGTCTGACTGGATTGGTCAGAATACCTTTAATTCGATCGAGCCGATTGCTAGACTCGTTAGCATAGCGATCTGCTTTGGCATCGCGGATGACAAACTTACTATGTTGCAATGGGAAAGACATTGCTGTAACTGGCATATTTGCAAACTCGCTAGTTTCTGTTTTTGAGTGAGTTGCATCCGGACGATAACCGATATTACTAATCAGATTCACATTCGGTATGATAATCAAGCCGTTTTGAATCCAACAAGTGAAGATCCATTGATAATCCCAAGCATCGAATGTGCCATCGTAAACAGACTGAAATTTTCGTTTCCAAATTTCGATCGTCTTACTGTTCCCGAGCAGATCTTCGAGCCAACCACCATCGCGAATTGTCTCCCACAGCTCGATCTTGACATCATAATATTGCCATGCTCTGCGCCAGGTCGCCCAGCCCCAGGTCGGACACATGTAATTAAATTGGGAAAAATAATAACTATCCGTGGTGCGCCGGCGACCGAATTGAAAGTTGTCACCAGAGATCGACATAATCCGGGTATCGTGTCGATATCGCTCCAATAGTTCCTCACAATAGGGGAAAAAACTCGGATCGGGGAGACAATCATCTTCTAAGATAATTGCTTCCTCAACCTGCTCGAATACCCAGTCTATCCCCGTTGCTGGTCGCAATTTACAGCCTAAGTTAGTATCGGAATAGTTCGTCATGACCGCGCAGTCCCAATCGACTCGATCGATAATGGCACGAGTTGCGGCACATTTTTCGGCTTCACCGATTTTATTCGCACGCGGCCCATCAGCGATGACTAAAAGTTTTGGCGGTCGCGCCTGACGGATCGCTTCAAATACTTGGGCCGTAGTATCAGGTCTATTGAAGATAATCAAAGCAACTGGAGTTTTCATTAGCATAGTCCTACAAGTTAAAGATCTAATTCAA
Source organism: Chamaesiphon sp. (assembly GCA_965246715.1). Classification (GTDB taxonomy): domain Bacteria; phylum Cyanobacteriota; class Cyanobacteriia; order Cyanobacteriales; family Chamaesiphonaceae; genus Chamaesiphon. The sequence goes on from CBDFFH010000008.1 coordinate 4,891, forward strand.
ATAGCTTTAATGCTTGAAAAGTGTTCGCTCCAAACTAAAAGCGATCGACAATACCAAGATCGATCGCTCCTATAATTACTATAACTAGTTTTTCTACTTAGTTACCTAGCACCGCTACTGAAAAATCTAAAAGTTACTAGAAAACACCCAAAGTTAATCGCGGCAATTGCGAGCGCGCCTAATAGTAATCCTTTACTAAATCCTTTGACTCGTCGCTTGACAGACCAGTAGAATAGAGGGATTACATAAATCATTTGGACTAGACCGATCCCAAAAACTACCGACATAAATACTGGCGAAACAGTATTTAATGCGAGAGACATGAAAATTGTTAAAATATCGATCCCAAAGACTGTAACGATTCCGGCGATTGCATCACCGATATGAGATTTTTTGAAAATTTGGGTTTTCAGCATAGCTGTATTTTTAATTAGTGTACGTCGATCGTAATTTTTATTTTTGCCTCTGTGGTTTTGAGTCAATTAATATCGATTTTCGCAAAAACACTAAAATTAACTAGCTATAAAACAGCTAGCTTATGTTAGTAATCTTACTGATTACATTATACAGATCTAAAGGTTTTTTTAAGAATCAGCATATTTACCTAAGTTACGTTTTAGGGATTGTAATTCTTCATCCGCTTCCCATTGCCGAAATTTTGCATCCAAAGGATCGGCAGAATTACCGAGTTTGGTATAATTATTAACAGATCCCCAGCTACTAGTATTGTTAGCTGTTTCAGCCTGAGTACGCGCTGCTTGGGCTGCGGTGGTCTTAGCTTTGACCTCAATCCGACGATTTTTGATAGTTTGTAACAATTCTTGGGCTTTAACGGTACGTTCCTTCAAGCCTTGCATTTTGCCCCAAAGCTGATTCCCCTGTGGGAGCAAAGCATCAACGCGATCTTGAGCGCCCTGTGCCAAGTCAGCACGTCCGGCAACGGTGGCTTTTTGGACACGATCGTACCAATTTTTGATATCTTGGGCGGTGTTGAGGATTTCTTGCTCGATTTGACGTTCTTGCGATCGCAAGTCCACAATCAATTGGATGGTATCGGTTTCTTGCTGGGCTAGTTGGTCTTCAATTACTTGGAGTTCGAGGTGAGGATTTTTACTGAGAAAGTCATCGATCTGACTCTCTAAAAATCGCTTCATATCTTCTAGTAAGCCCATATAAATTATGAATTATGAGGTGTGAACTATGGGTTATGTAATTGTTAGTAGCAACAGCTTGGCGGTACGTCTTTGCTTAATTTTAGCCTGAAATTCTGCTGGTGGGCTACCCACCAGCTTGCCTGGTTCCCGTGCTAGTCCGAGCTGCTAGCCTAAAATTTTTGACCGATACGGATCGATCGAATTTCACCACCAGTCTTTTTAAGTAGCACTTCGCCTTTAGTGACACTTAGTAATGACCATTGGCTAGTACCGATTTTTTGACCGGCATTAATCGTTAGATCGCGACCGTCGATTTTGAAGCTCGCGATCGGTTGACGACTGCTAGGAAAAGTTTTTAGCAGCAAAATCGGCGATTGAGGTGCGACCACTGGTTCTGTGCTGGACGCTGCAGAGATCGTCCCCGCTGGATTAACAATGCTAGGTGGAGCAGCTTGGGTTGTAGCCGGATTCTCGACTGAATTAATTGGCTGTGTCGCTGCGGGAGTTTGAGTGCGCGCAGCTTCAATTTTGGCGATCGATTTTTGCATGTATTCAGCAAATTTCGCATCTGCGGGAGAGACTTGAGCTTTTGATTGGAACGGTAACCAACTGGTATCGAGATTTTTAGGCAGCTCGATTTTGCGTTCGTTCACCAGCCAGAGCAATCCACCGCCAACTGCGAGCGAAGTTACGCCAATCCCCACCACGGCTTTCATCCACAACGGCAGCCGTTTTTGCTGTGGCTTGGGAGTTGCTGTTTGTGGTGACTCGGAATCAGCTGACGATCTCGATGAGGTAAAATCGGCATGAGGATCTTCTGCTGAAAATCTTTGCTGTTGTAGCTCGTTGGGATGATAGTTGAAGCTTGAGATTCCGGACTGTTGAAGCTCTGGTGAGGGACGATTTACTACTGCTGAAGATGTCGGATCGGTGGTGAGATCGCCGCTGAGCAATTCGTCGATATCTGAAAACAGGCGATCGAGCGAGCGATCGGCATGAGCGTTGACTTTCGCCAGAATATCGCGGTCGAGTTGAGAATTTTGGGATGCGGGGTTTTGGCTGGTCATGATTTCGTGGCTAGTGGCTAGTGGCTAGTGGCTAGTGGCTAGTGAATAGTGGCTGGTAAATATTCATTCATTTAACAATTACTTACCACCATAACCTTCCACCAATAACACCATTCAAGTTAGGTATCAGTTTACCTCAATCTATTTACACTAGTTAGATCGAGATTACTGCATTCGATCGATTGTGCGATATTGAATTGCTTCGGCGATGTGCGGCGGTTCGATGCGATCGGTAGCCGCTAAATCGGCAATCGTTCTGGCAACTTTGATAATCCGATCGCTGGCTCTGGCTGACAATCCTAGCTTCCGAATCGCTGTTTCTAATAACTGCCGACTGCGATCGTCCAACGGGCACCATTCGCGCAACTGACGACTTTGCATTTGGGCATTGCAGACGATACTTGGCACTGACTCAAACCGCTGATTGGCTCGTTCGCGCGCCGCTTGGACGCGGGGGCGAACCGTCGCCGAATTTTCTCCTGTTGGCTGGCTGGTAATTTCCTCTGGTTTGAGCCGATTTACCGCTACCTGGAGGTCGATCCGATCCATTAGTGGGCCGGAGAGCTTGGCCCAGTAATTCTCCCGTTGGCGAGGATTGCAGGTACAAGCTTGGATCGTATCGCCAAAGTAACCGCAGGGACAGGGATTGGTACTGGCAACGAGGGTAAATTGGGCGGGGAAGGAGACGGATTGCCGGGTACGGGAGATGGTGACGTGTCCATCTTCGAGCGGTTGACGGAGAAATTCGAGTACGTCGCGTTTGAATTCAGTTAATTCGTCGAGGAATAATACACCTCTATGGGCGAGCGAAATCTCTCCTGGTCGGGGATAGCTGCCACCGCCAACGAGTGCAGGCCCCGATGCAGAGTGATGGGGACTACGATAGGGTCGATCGCACACCAGAAAGCCGCGTTCTTTGAGCAAGCCAGCGACAGAATGGATTTGCGTGACCTCCAATGATTCTGCGAAACTCAGCGGCGGCAAAATCCCCGGCAGGCGGCGGGCGAGCATTGTTTTCCCACTACCTGGCGGTCCCACAAAAATTAGATTGTGGCCGCCTGCCGCAGCGATTTCAAGAGCGCGCCGGGCGTGGGCTTGGCCTTTGACATCGTGGAGATCGGCACAGTCCAACTGCGGTTGGGCTAATTTAGCGGTGACATCGACCTTGACTGGCTCGAATCGATCGGGATTATTTAGAAAAGCGGCTACTTCGGCGAGATCGTTCAATCCGTACACCTGTAAACCTTGGACTACAGCCGCTTCGCGCGCATTTCCCGCAGGCACTACCAATCCGCTAATTCCCATTTTCTGCGCGGCAGCGGCGATCGAAAGTACGCCCGCAACCGCTCTCAAGCTCCCATCTAAGGATAGTTCTCCCAAAAACAAGTAATCCCCTAATAGCTCCCCACTGACTTGTTCTGATGCAGCAAGAATGCCGACACAGATCGGCAGATCGAAGCTGGGGCCTTCTTTACGTAAATCGGCGGGGGTGAGGTTGACGACGATTCGGCGCATCGGATACGCAGAGCCAGCATTTTTGATGGCCGTCTTGACGCGCTCCTTACTCTCCTGAACGGCGATATCGGGTAAGCCGACGACCGTAATTCCTGGTAAACCAGTGGCGACATCTACTTCTACACCGACTTTTACTGCATTGATGCCGATAATTGTCGCACTCCAAACTCTGGCTAACACAGCGATCGTCCCGTTTACTCTGAATATTGCTGTTAGTTAAGCATAAAATTTCAGTAGGCCACAACGATCGAATGTCGGTATTATTACAAGTTAAATTACCGATTTACGGACTTTGGCAAGTAACGTTCGATCGAATCAACGTAAATTTTTGTGTTAAGTTTTGATTAGTGCTTTTTAGTCCAGTCACGCACTGAAGCTTATCTTCAGGCTTACCCCGCTCTCCCGAACCGGGGATGGCTGAGGTCGATCGGTACTAGGGAATCGATACTCGATCGATTCCTTAGTGAAATGACGCTGGCAAAGCATCTCGGCTGACATTGGATTTGGACTCGTTCGGATGTTTTACCGCAACATTTCGACAAGATCGATCGAGGCTGCCAATTAGAGCAGCCGCAATTACGATTGCAAAACCTGATGATGAATTACGTGCTAGTTAATTATTTATGAATCTGTCTACATTAATCCTTGGTGCGTTAGCAGTTGGCATCCTGTTTGGTACGGTTTTAAATACCAACTTTCCAGCTGCGATTGCACCATTGGATCTATATTTATTGTCACCGATCGGGGCGGCATTCTTGCGAATCATTCAATTTGTGGTTGTCCCCTTGATCTTTTCTTCCCTAATTTTAGGTGTTACGAGAATCAAGGATGCAAGTCAAGTTGGTCGGTACGTAATGAAGTTGATGACTTGTTATGTAGTCACGAGTTTTATCTCTTTATGCATCGGGATGATGGTTGCATTGACGTTACAACCTGGAGCTGGAATGACAGGTCTAGAGATACCTAGTTCGGCACAGGAGATAGTCGCACCAAGTTCGATCGACTGGTTGTTGAGCTTGATTCCAGTCAATCCTTTAGCCGCACTAACTAGTGGTAATTTACTTCAAATTATTATTTCAGCGGCTTTATTTGGGACGGGAGTTCAAATGGCGAAAGAGAAGGCTAAGCCATTTGTCGATTTATTAGAAAGTATTTACATTATTAGCGAAAAAGTTTTGTCGGTAATTTTATATGCCGCACCGATTGGGGTGTTTGCATTAATTAGTTCGACGATCGCCACGCAAGGTTTGGGATTAATTGTTAGGCTGATTTGGTATGTGGCGGGATTATGGATTGCAACGCTAATAATGATGATATTCTACGCGATCGTCCTAGCTTTACTCAAAGCCGAACCAGTTAAATTTTTCCGGAGTTTGATTCCATCTTTCTTTCTCGGATTTGGTACTGCTAGTTCTAATGCCGTTCTGCCTTTAGTCCTGCAAAATATGCAAGAAAATTATGGATTGCGATCGGAAATTGCTAGTTTTGCCTTACCTTTGGGCACGGCGCTAAAACGCGATGGTGCGACAATTCTCCAAGGATTTAATGCGATCTTTATCGCTCAAATCTATCATATTCCGCTCACACCATCGCTCTTATTTACGATCGGACTCAGCAGTTTATTAGTTTCCTTTAGTACTCCTGGGGTACCTGGCTCGGCATTAATTACGATGGCTACCGTGTTATCGGCGGCGGGATTGCCATTAGAAGGAATTGCCGTAGTGGCGGGAATCGATCGCTTGACTGATGGGTTCAAAACTGTCTTGAATGTGATTGGGAATAGTTGCAACGCCATCTTACTCAGTCGCTGGGAAGCTGCACCAGTAGTACCAGCAGCAGAATTGGTAGTAGTACCCGTGAGAGAATCAGAAGTCCGAAGATAGGTAAGATAATCTGTCGGTCTCCCGAACGTTACTCAATTCCATTTATATTAATTTCAAATAATAACAATTTGTTCGAGAGCTATTAAAGTAGCAGATCGATCGGCAGGTTAAACGCATCAAAACTTGATATGAGGCGATCGAATTCAATAATACATACAACTTAAGCAGTATTTATGAACTAAATACATTTACGACGAATTCAATTAGAACTGATGTATAGTATAAGGCAATATTTATTTAATTTAATGCAATATAAAGTAGTCGATCGAAGGAATAACTTAAATCGTCGATATATTATAGAAGTAATTTGATTTCAACCAATAGTTCGTAAATTATAAAATACCTTCTAAAATTTCAGCCAAGTATTTGTCATCTATACCTGCTAGAAATCTCTTGCTTTTCACACTTAATTTCCGACTTTTATTTTGACTAATTAAGTTAATAGCTATGTGCCGTAATACTGCAAAATTAGCTGGCGCATTATCTTTCCTAATTCGACTATAATCTTCTCTTAAAGAAACATCAAGTACCCAATGAAGTGAATTTTCTATCCCCCAATGACCTCTAATTGCTCCGGCGACTCTCTTGGCATTATTAGCTAAACTACTAATAAAATAACGAGTCTCTATGGTGGTTTTATCCCCAATAGTTCTTACTGATTCAACCATCGCAATACTAGTCAATTTCATCCAGTTATGGGATGAATCTATTCGATCGGCAACATCTGATATCATTAAATAATTACGGATTTCTTCCCTACCCCCATTAATCTCCTTAGTCCTGAAATCACTCAGATTGAAACCTGCGCCACCAGTTGCAATAGCCTGTTTAAATAGCCTTTCTACTTGGTCGTATAAACTTGGTTGATTCTTTTTCACAGCAATTACATAATCTGCATCTTTTTCAACAATTTTTTTTACTATTTCTCTTTGACATCCCATTGCATCAATGGTAACTATACATCCGGCTAAATCTAGAACTTTAATTAATTCAGGAAGTGCTGTGATTTCATTAGATTTGCCCTCAACCATTTTCTGTCCTAATACTAATCTATTAGTTACAGCCCATGCACTAACAGTATTTAGTACACCTTGTCCATTAGTATTATCTCCTGAATTTCGAGATTGTTTGCCGTCAAGTGCAATTATTTCTCCTGCTGTTATTTTAGATATTCCTTTAACCCAACTCAGGAAACTTTTTTGAAATTCTTCAGGATTAATTCGTGAAAATACCCTTCCAAATGTATCATGTGATGGAATACCATGCGGCAACTCTAAAAATTTACCTAGCCATTCCTTCTTCGCCAAACCATAAATTTCTATATCTATCCATGTATCAGCTCCAGATACTACAGCACAAATGGTAATGGTGATGATATCAATTAATTTATGCTTTTTCCCGCGCTCTGTCCTGTAGTCTTCTACACTCTCGAAGTGTTCTATAATACTATATTTTGGCTTCAGCTTCATTTTAGTTAAATTAAATTTGTTAAATTCTAACATAGTTAATTAGCTCTAACTATTACCTAGCAGTAATTACAAGATTTCTAGATGCTATTTATTCATTCGATCGTCAAAGTTTTTAGTAATAACAAATTTAAGTGCGTTTAACCTGGATCGATCGGTAGTCTTGCGATCGTCATTAGCTATTTGGTAATTTTCTCATTAGTAGCGAGCTAATCTCGATCTTTCCCAGTCAAGCGTCAGCCAGAGCCTCGAGCGATTAGATCCGTGACTAAAGATAGACTAGCTAAATCTCGATCGTGACTTTGGCTCGATGTGCGATTTATCTTAAAACGCATAATATAGGCACAAGAAGATTAAATCTTTCGCCAAGTACTACCACCCGATCCCGAAAATGTTAACAACTAAATTAGTTAGTTTAGTGCCAATTATTGCTTTAGTCATGGGTATTCCAACATTTGCCAGTAGCGCCCAAGCTAACCCTCATAACGGTTACGGACAAATCACCGCCGATCGCATGGGTAGACAGACAGATCTCAAGCTTACCCCCGAACAACAGGCTAAAAAAGAGCGATTACGTCAATCTGCTCGCACTCAAATCGAAGCAATTTTGACACCCGAACAACGTCAAAAATACCAACAAATTGAAGCGCAACATCAAGATAAGTCCGCTCGCAAAGATCGCCTAAACTTAACCGCAGAGCAAAAAACGCAGCTCCAAGCCATTCGGAAAGCGAATCGGGAGCAATTTCTCAGTGTCCTTACCCCCGCGCAACAAGCGCAACTCACACAAGGGGGCAACCGCGAGCGTGGTGGCTGGAAAAAACTCAACCTTACCACCGACCAAAAAGTAAAAATGAAGGCACTTAGAGCCACCAGTCGCGCCCAAATGGAGGCAATTCTAACACCCGCTCAACAACAGCAAGCTAAAGTATGGCAAGAAGGCGCTCGATCGAGACGCACTGCTTGGGCGAGTCTGAATTTAACTACAGAACAGAAGACTAAAATCGCCGCGATTCGTAAAGCTAGTCGGGAACAATTTCAGGCAACTTTGACCCCCGAACAGCAAGCCAAATTCAAAACCACTCGCCATCATCATCGCTCGGCAAACTAGTTCGGAGCGCAGCTCTGAGGGTACCCACAAGGGGCACCCCTACGGAAAATTATGTAGGGGTGCCCCTTGTGGGTACCCTGGTTTTACCAAGTAATAGTATAGTTAAACTGGTACAAGAGGTGAGGTCGATCGACTTTTAAATATATTTTACTTTAATTATTCGATCGTCCAAAAATGCAATTAAAAATTACGATCGCGATCTGAACAGCGGGAGCTAAATTATGAACGGGCAAAAACTCGATCTGAGAAAAATTGATGCGATCGTCTTATCGATCGTACTATTAGTTATCGGTATTACTAGCTATAACTATTACCAGTCAACTTCTGACGATCGCGACTCAACTTCATCATCGACGCTCATTCTTCATGTCGATCGATTAATATTGCTAAATCCACTAAATTATTAGCTGAAAATACTATCGAAAAACTCGATGGATTCTTGCAAGGATGCAACGAAGGCATCGATCTCTTCAAAAGTATTGTAGAAATATAAACTCGCGCGTGCAGTCGATTGAGCTTTGATAAAACGGTGCAGCGGTTGAGTGCAATGATGCCCCGCACGAATAGCGATTCCGGCTTGATCTAGCATCGTGGATAAGTCGTGAGGATGCACGTCCCCACAAGTAAACGAAGCTAGTGCAGCACGTTCTTTAGGTGGTTTTGGCCCATAGATTTTAACCAAGGGAATTTGCATCAACTTCTCAAAGAGATAAGTTGTCAATTCGCCTTCATAAGCATGAATTTTATCCATCCCAATATTAGTTAAATAGTCTACAGCAGCGCCTAATGCGATCGCTTCAGCAATTGCGGGCGTACCTGCTTCAAACTTGTGTGGTAAATCTGCATAAGTTGCATTTTCCAGGAAAACATCGGCGATCATCTCTCCACCACCGAGAAAAGGTGGCATCGATCGCATTAAATTTAACTTCCCATACAGGAAGCCAATCCCAGTCGGGCCACACATTTTATGTCCCGATGCTACCAACCAATCACAATCTAGATCTTGGACATCTAACTGCATATGTGGGGCACTTTGGCAAGCATCAACTAATACCTTTGCACCGTATTGATGGGCGAGCGCAGCAATATCTTTGACGGGATTGATACAACCTAATGTATTGGAAACATGCACGATCGATACTAGCTTAGTTTTATCATTTACTAGTGACTGATAGTGCCCAAAATCAAACTCTTCATCGGGTGTTAATTGGACAAATTTTAGTCTAGCACCTGTCTTCTGTGCTACTAATTGCCAGGGGATGAGATTGCTATGATGTTCCATCACCGTGAGGATGATTTCATCACCTCGTTGGAGATTGCTCAAGCCCCAGCTATAAGCAACAAGATTGATGGCTTCGGTGGCATTGCGAGTATAAACGATCTCTTGATGTGAAGCCGCATTCACAAATTTGGCGATCTTCTCGCGCGCGCCTTCATAGGCATCTGTCGCTTCCGAACTCAATGTATGTACACCGCGATGAACGTTGGAATTATAGTGGCTGTAATAGTGTTCTAGCGCGTGGATGACAGCATGTGGCTTTTGCGATGTTGCCGCGTTATCTAGATATACGAGCGGCTTGCTATGTACTTCGCGATGGAGGATAGGAAAATCTGCTCGTACCGTATCCGCCAGAGTTTTGGTTTGAATAAATGTCATTTCTTCTGTGCTACCTGTAAGATTTTGAATCAGTCGTTGAATTCGGCTTCCTCTAGTCGTCATTACCTGTCAATTGTTAGTTCGCTTTGAAGGCTTTCACTGCGATTGCTAGTTTTTCACGTACTGAAGCAACGGGAATGCGATCGATAATCTCTACAGCAAAAGCATTAATCAGTAATATTTTAGCTGTTTCTACATCCAAACCCCGACTCTGGAGATAAAAAATTTCGTCGTCTTCCAACTGGCTGACTGTCGCGCCGTGAGAGCATTTGACATTATCAGCGGTAATTTCTAGCTGAGGCTTCGTATCGATGCGGGCTGTCGATGACAAGATCAGATTCCGGTTTAATTGCCCTGCATTGGTTTGTTGCGCCGCTTGGGGGACGAATACCTTCCCGTTGAAGATAGCGTGGGCGCGATCGTCTACGATACACTTATGCAGTTGGTTGGTGATGCCGTGGGGTGCAGTCAGGGCGATAGTACTGTGCGTATCTGACTCCTGTTCACCGTTGACTATTGCCAACCCATTCAGGTGCGTTTCCGTCTGCGCGCCAACTTGGAATATCTCCCAGTTATGGCGGGAGAGTTTGGCTCCAAGATCGATCGCATTTCCAGTGTAACAACTATGTTGTGACTGCGAAACTGCGGTTTTCCCGATGTGGATAGCTGTAATATCTTCGTCCTGGATGCGGGTATGGTTGAGTTTAGCTGTATCTCCCAGCCAGATTTCGGTGACGCTATTGGTGAAATAGGAATGGTGGGGAATCGACGTATGCAGGTATTCTTCAACAACTGTCGCACTACTGCCCATTTCCATCACGATCAGCGTGCGGGGTTGAATCGCCACTGTGGTATCGTCTACAGTCGCGATAAATAATAGGTGAATCGGTGTCTCGTGCGAGATATCTTGACTCAGCCAAACTACCGCAGCATCATTAATCCCCGCCGTATTAATCGCGGTGAAGACTTCTTCCCCCCCAGGCTGTTTGCCTAGATAATTATCGATCTTTAACCCAGCAGTAATAGCTGTGGCTAAATTCCCGACAAATACCCCATTGGGTAATTTGATGCTGGAATATTGAGCTGCGTAAATCCCGTTGACGAAGACGATACGGGTATCTGGAGCTTCAGGCAGAATTAAGCCATTGATATTTACAGGTGGAATCTGAGCGTTAGGCGCAGTAAACGCTTGAGTGAGGAGCGGCGCTAAGTCGGTGAAGCGCCATTCTTCGTTCTTGGTAGTAGGGATGGTTTCTTCTTGGAGATAGCCAATGGCTTGACTGCGAAGCGGTTGGAGTTGCGATATCGTCAACGGTGGAGTAAGCGTCAGCAGGTGGGTAAGAGTATCGCGGTTTTTAAGGGTTGGTGTCATTAGATTTTGGATTTTGAATATTATTCCCCTCCTCGGAGCGGAAAGTGCGGTCTTGGGGTTTCCCCAAGTAGAGCACCTTTTCAAGACAGGGGTTCCCGATAGGGCGGGGTGGGTTCCGGATCTTTGTTACACACTAGCTGGCTCACTCTCTGTCACCCAGTCATAACCTTTAGCTTCTAGTTCCAGCGCGAGTTCCTTCCCACCGCTAGTCAAAATCTGACCGTTCGACATCACATGTACGAAGTCGGGGATGATGTAGTCGAGCAACCGTTGGTAGTGGGTAATTACCAGCATCGCGTTATCTTGATTGGCAAGTTGGTTGACTCCATTAGCCACAATCTTGAGCGCGTCGATGTCCAAACCAGAGTCGGTTTCATCGAGAATGGCCAAGCTCGGTTCGAGGATCGCCATTTGCAGGATTTCATTCCGCTTTTTCTCACCACCAGAGAAGCCTTCATTAACACTGCGGCTGAGGAAGGCAGGATTCATCTTGACGACATCTAGTTTGGTTTGAATCAAGTCGTCGAAATCAAATACATCTAATTCAGGCAAGCCGAGGTGCTTTTGGCGGGAGTTGTAGGCGACGCGGAGGAAGTCAAGATTGCTGACCCCAGGGATTTCTAGGGGGTATTGGAACGCCAGGAAGACCCCAGAGCGCGCTCGATCTTGTGGCTCTAAGTCAAATAAGTTTTGCCCTTTGAAAGTGACTTCGCCACCCGTAACGGTATAGGCGGGATGTCCGGCAAGGACTTTGGAAAATGTGCTTTTACCAGAGCCATTTGGCCCCATGATGGCATGGATTTCACCAGCTTTGATTTCGAGGTTCAAGCCTTTAAGGATGGGCGTACCATCGACTTCAGCGGTGAGATTTTTGACGGAGAGAATTGTTTCGCTGTTAGGATTAATCATTTTAATTTATACTGTTTTTTGAACCGAAAAGGCGATGAATGTGCAAAAAAGAAAATTAATTTAGAATTTAATTTTAAGCATAGGCTGTCACCATTACATAGTCTAACCTTTCATCGCGATCGCGATGTTCGATCGACACTCCAGAGAATCCAGCTCCACTCAGTAAATCTTTGACAGCTTCAGGCGCATACAATATAAAGTTATACTGAGTAACTGGAAAATCTTTCATCTTGTCATCCGATCGAATCCCAATTACTAACCTACCACCACTTTTCAACACCCGCTTAATCTCCTGCAAACCAGCTAAGGGATCTGGCCAAAAATAAATAGTATTAACAGTACAAATTTTATCGAAGGTACTATCATCGAATGGTAGTTGCTGGACATCGGCAAATTCGATCGATACTTTGCCAGCCGCGATCGCATCTTTAAACCGATGCTTACCCTGCTCGACCATTACTTCAGAGAAATCAACACCATAGATTTTACCAGTATCGATCGTGTTTAACATTTTCTCGATCGTCACTCCACCACCAAAGCCGATATCTAACACTCGATCTGTCGGCTGAAGCTCTAACATTTCAACGGCAAGATTATTCATTTTCTCATTATGCTGATTGAGAAAATCGCCCATCACAATTTTACCAAATAGTCCAGATGGTTGACGGAGCTGAGCTGCTAGAAATTTTTTGGGGATGAAGGGGAAGATAATCGCTCGCATATTAATTATATTTTATTTAAGCTACGCTACTTTCGGCTTCTGATATAAATTCAATACCTTCATAAATTCGCTCGATCGGGAAAGTTAAATTGATACTTTTAAGATCGATCGTATCCCCTGCTTGATAATTGATAATTTCCCAACTGCCACTTTCAGTCTTGTGGTAGAGATCTATCTCGATCTTCTCGGAGCTAACCAAGACATAATCTTGTAAAATCGGGTTTTGGCGGTACATCCTAAACTTACCACCTCTGTCATAAGCTTCAGTGCTATCCGACAATACCTCAACAATTAGGCATGGATAAGTGATGTATTTAGTGGTAGTCTTGTCTCGATCGTCGCAAGTAACACTTAGATCGGGATATGTGTAATTATTAGATTCAACAATATTAACTCTACAATCAGAATTAAGAGTTTTGCAGCCGCTACCACTAAGGTGATTATCTAATAAAGAAATAAACTTAACAGCAATTTGGCTATGATTGACTGTTCCACCAGTCATAGCATAGACTTCACCATCAATTAATTCATGTTTTTCTAATTGTTGCTCCTCCCACGCAAAATATTCTTCGGGAGTAAATCTTGGTGAATTGTCTTTTACGGCAACCATAATAATCACAACTATTTTTGTAGGGTGGGTACTGACCACATTTAGGTTTCGATCGAATTTAATTATTTGAAAAATTGATAATTAGATACTGTCTATAATAATTGGCAATAGCCGTGTTCTAATTTTTCGATCGGAGCGAATTGTAATCATAACCCCATTAATTAGCATCTCTTTGTATTCGTTTAATATAGGCATAATTATTTCCACATATTCTAATGCTCGTAAATTCACAACACGAATCCAGATTACAGAAGGAGAAGGTGCTGAAGTCAGTGCGATCGAGGCATGATAGTCTGCATCGAGAGTAATGATGATTCGGTCGTCAGCTTGAGCTAGCTCAATAATCGTCAAATCGTCAGCTCTAGACAAGCCAACCTCAGAAACATGAACTGCATCAATCCCTTGTCCTCTTAGTAACTCTGCTATCAGAGGTGGTAATCCCTGGTCAAGCAAAAGTTTCATGAGCAATTGAATTAGTAACAACTGAAGCTTTTGCTGGATCTTTTGAATTGAGATCGGCGTAGATAATGGCTTGCTTGATATCCTCTTCGGTTAGTTCGGGAAATTCTCGATATAGTTCCGATCGATCTGGATAAGTTTGCAGTAGTTCAATTACTCTCCACACTGTTAATCTTAGATCTCGAATGCAGGGTTGTCCATTCATTTTGTTGGGATCGATCATGATTCGATCGAGCGATGGTAGAACACTATTTACTAAGCTCGTTCTGATTTTGGCATTTTTCAATATCTCGATGCAATATTCATATACATACGCAGAAGTTAAATGACTACTTTCAGCTAAATCTGTTTTGTATTTGTGCTGAATGTAATTTTCACATTCCTCTAATATATTTCTGTCATTATTTGCTGCAACCAGTATCATTTCAACATGCTCTTCCATCTCATCAAGCTCTCGATTAGAGTTTTCGATGGCTTGAGAACACTCTTTGATTTTTGCATCGATGATATACTCTAGGTCTTTAATTACTAATTTCTTCCTGTTTAAATATAAAAGTCTCTGGGTGTTTGTCATGTGTCACAATACCTCTGAATTTTCAGGGTGGGCACTGCCCACGAATTAAACTATGTATCAATATTGGTGATTGGTGGGCAGTGCCCACCCTACAAAACTAAAATTGGCGAAACAAGCAGTTCCGATCTGGCTTTTTCTGCGCCAGTTTCACGAGCCAATGGCAAGGTGATATTTAAAAACTGTTCTAACATCAAGCTAGGAGAAATCGGCTCAATATTTGGTAAAAAGTGACCTGTCTGCAAGTTTAGATTGAATTTGGATTCCACCTCTTCAATTGTGAAGGTACTATAGGGCATAACATTATTGATGATTGTTGGGCAGTAACTGCTCTACTATCCAAAGTTTACTATAGCGTCATCTCTTTTAAATACAAGATCTAGAGTATTAATTACAAATTTCGATCTTTCATGTATCTCATTTCTACCTTCACTATCTAGATTTCTATCAGCCCATATCATCATCTGCCGTATTTCTTGCTTTAAAATCTTCCACGTTTCCTTGTCAACATCTAAGCCCTCTAAATAGGGCATCAATTCTAGATCGAGATTATCAGATCCTTTTAGCCAAAACCTGTAATAATTTGCCTGAGTTGAAAATGGAATATAAAACTTACTTTCTTCGTCGTTAATCGGGTTGTCAATGGTAACGGCAATAGACATGATTCATGACTTCCATACACATTATCCCTATGGTTGGGAAACAATATCCCCAACCATGCAAGATTAATTAACCTACAGTACCTTCAAGTTTCAAACTCAACAACCTATCGGCTTCAACAGCAAATTCCATCGGCAGTTGATTAAAGACATCCTTACAGAAACCACTAATCATCATCGAAATCGCATCCTCCTGGGAAATCCCCCGTTGAGCGAAGAAGAATAACTGATCCTCACCAATCTTAGAAGTCGATGCTTCGTGTTCGACTTTGGCGGTTTGATTCTGCACTTGGATATAGGGGAAAGTATTCGCTTGTGCTCTGTCGCCAATTAGCATCGAGTCACATTGAGAGTAATTTCTCGCTCCTTTTGCTGTCGGATTCATTTTGACTAAACCGCGATAGCTATTCTTCGATTTTCCGGCGGAAATCCCTTTGGAAATAATCGTGCTGCGGGTATTTTTGCCCACATGGATCATTTTGGTGCCTGTGTCGGCTTGTTGAAGATTATTAGTCAGCGCGACGGAGTAAAATTCGCCGACGGAGTTGTCGCCAACTAAGACGCAACTGGGATATTTCCAAGTAATTGCCGAACCTGTTTCTACTTGTGTCCAGGAAATCTTGGAATTTACACCTTTACACAAGCCGCGTTTGGTGACGAAGTTGTAGATGCCACCTTTGCCAGTTTCGTCGCCAGCGTACCAGTTTTGAACGGTGGAATATTTGATTTCGGCGTTATCTAATACCACCAACTCGACGACGGCGGCGTGGAGTTGATTGGTGTCGAATGCAGGTGCGGTACAGCCTTCGAGATAGGTAACTGAGGCACCTTCGTCGGCGATGATTAATGTCCGCTCGAATTGTCCGCTATCGCCAGTATTGATCCGGAAATAGGTGGATAAATCCATCGGACATTTGGTACCTTTGGGGATGTAGACAAAGGAACCGTCGCTAAATACTGCGGAGTTTAAGGCTGCAAAGAAATTATCGGCGATCGGGACGACGCTACCCAAGTATTTTTCGATCAGTTCGGGATATTCTTTGACTGCTTCGGAAATCGAGCAGAAGACTACGCCTTCCTTAGCTAATTGCGCCTTGAAGGTAGTCGCCACGGAGACGCTATCGAATACAGCATCGACGGCGACATTCGATAGCCGCTTCTGCTCGTTGAGCGAAATCCCCAGCTTCTCAAAGGTTTCTAAGAGAATGGGATCGACTTCATCCAAGCTGTCCAATTTTTTGGCGGCTTGCTTGGGTGCAGAGTAGTAGATGATATCTTGATAATCGATCGCGGGATAATTAACATGCGGCCAAGTGGGTTCGGTCATCTTCAACCACTGACGGTAAGCACGCAGGCGGAAATTCAGCAGAAATTCCGGCTCGTCTTTCTTGGACGAAATCAACCGCACGATGTCCTCATTCAAGCCACGGGGAATCTTGTCCGACTGGATATCGGTGACAAAACCGTACTTATAAGGTTGATTGACTAAATTTTGGACTACAGTACTCATCGATCGCCTGTGTTCTCTCTAAAATTAAGGATGGTCGATCCGTCTGACTGGGATAGCCAAAAGATCGTATAATTAAAACAACCGCTTGATTGTTTAACTATATTCTAAGATACTTTAGCAACATAGTGGTTGTCAAAGCCATCAGAGCGCCAATTTTTTTATCCGTACATCTGCATCCGATCGTTACCTAGTCTCATCTCGTGTCAATTGAAGTTATTCGAGCGCGTAGGTGGTTCGGAAACCCACCGCGCGATTCCCGATCTCCGAATATCAATTCAGCCCGTACCTGGCAATAAAAAATCCCGCCGCTATGATAACCGAGCAGCAAAACTCTACCAAACAAGATATTCTCGAATATCTCCTCAAACACGGACAAGCCATCGCGCAGGATTTGGCTACCGCACTCGATATCAGTCCGCAAGCAGTGCGCCGCCACCTCAAAGATCTCCAAACCGAAGGTCTGATTGTCTATCAATCGGTAGCCGCCGGAACCGGGAGACCGCAACACATCTATCAGCTGAGTCCTAAAGGACGCGAGAAGTTTCCCAATCAGTACGATCGCTTCGTGCTATCGTTTCT
Source organism: Chamaesiphon sp. (assembly GCA_965246715.1). GTDB lineage: Bacteria > Cyanobacteriota > Cyanobacteriia > Cyanobacteriales > Chamaesiphonaceae > Chamaesiphon. The sequence goes on from CBDFFH010000008.1 coordinate 22,134, forward strand.
CGATACGCTCGTGGACAATCTCGGCTACGAGCAAGCGGGTGAAATCCTGCATCAACATTGGCAAAAGAAAAGCATCGATTATCGCCAAAAACTCGGCGATGGGACGCTGATCGATCGAGTGGCAAAGCTAGTCGAATTGCGCCGCCAAGAGGGTTATATGGCCGACTATCACCCTGTAGACGATCGCGATGACCGATTCATCCTTACCGAGCATAACTGCGCGATATCCCAGGTAGCAACCTCATTCCCCGCAGTCTGTGGACACGAGCTAGAAATGTTTGCAGCGGCTTTAGAAGACTGCCAAGTCGAACGCACCCATTGGCTCGTTGATGGCGAACATCAATGCGGTTATCTAATTTCAACTCTAACAACCAACTAATATATGAGCGAAAACAGCGAAAAATATCTCAGCCGAGTGGAAGCGTTAGATGTCGAAGTAGCGAAGTTATCTACACATGAAAAATTTTTGACACGGATTACGATTTCTTCGCTCAGATTGTTGCAACAGATTGCTGAGGAAGAAGGTGTAAAAGTCGAAGAGTTGACCCCAACACAGATTATTAAATGGTTCGAGCGCGATGCCGAATCCAAGCGATCGCAAGGTGATTCGGCTGGCTCTTTGCAATGGTAATAATGTATCGATCTGGGGTAGAGGCGATCGCAATGACTGTTATACAGTATTTACTAAAATGGTCGATCGAGGAAAATTTCCAGAAAAAATAGAGAAATTAATTGAGCGGGATTAATATATACCCGATCGAGCCTAATCTTTTTATGGTAGTTGGGTTGAAGAACGAAACCCAACATCGCTAGGTTGTTGGTGTGTTAGTTGGGTTTCGCCTTGCTCAACCCAACCTATGGATCTAATAGTTAGATCGATCGAATCGATGGGTACACTCATTTAGTAGATTATCGAATGATTTGGATCTGAGAATATGCCTAATGGTGCATTTATTGCGATCGGGATAACATTGTTTTTTTGTGCCTTTGCCTTCGCACAACCAATAATCGATCCAATCGATTATCCCCTCGCCAGGTTAAACGCACTTAAATTTGTTATTACTAAAAACTTTGACGATCGAATGAATAAATAGCATCTAGAAATCTTGTAATTACTGCTAGGTAATAGTTAGAGCTAATTAACTATGTTAGAATTTAACAAATTTAATTTAACTAAAATGAAGCTGAAGCCAAAATATAGTATTATAGAACACTTCGAGAGTGTAGAAGACTACAGGACAGAGCGCGGGAAAAAGCATAAATTAATTGATATCATCACCATTACCATTTGTGCTGTAGTATCTGGAGCTGATACATGGATAGATATAGAAATTTATGGTTTGGCGAAGAAGGAATGGCTAGGTAAATTTTTAGAGTTGCCGCATGGTATTCCATCACATGATACATTTGGAAGGGTATTTTCACGAATTAATCCTGAAGAATTTCAAAAAAGTTTCCTGAGTTGGGTTAAAGGAATATCTAAAATAACAGCAGGAGAAATAATTGCACTTGACGGCAAACAATCTCGAAATTCAGGAGATAATACTAATGGACAAGGTGTACTAAATACTGTTAGTGCATGGGCTGTAACTAATAGATTAGTATTAGGACAGAAAATGGTTGAGGGCAAATCTAATGAAATCACAGCACTTCCTGAATTAATTAAAGTTCTAGATTTAGCCGGATGTATAGTTACCATTGATGCAATGGGATGTCAAAGAGAAATAGTAAAAAAAATTGTTGAAAAAGATGCAGATTATGTAATTGCTGTGAAAAAGAATCAACCAAGTTTATACGACCAAGTAGAAAGGCTATTTAAACAGGCTATTGCAACTGGTGGCGCAGGTTTCAATCTGAGTGATTTCAGGACTAAGGAGATTAATGGGGGTAGGGAAGAAATCCGTAATTATTTAATGATATCAGATGTTGCCGATCGAATAGATTCATCCCATAACTGGATGAAATTGACTAGTATTGCGATGGTTGAATCAGTAAGAACTATTGGGGATAAAACCACCGTAGAGACTCGTTATTTTATTAGTAGTTTAGCTAATAATGCCAAGAGAGTCGCCGGAGCAATTAGAGGTCATTGGGGGATAGAAAATTCACTTCATTGGGTACTTGATGTTTCTTTAAGAGAAGATTATAGTCGAATTAGGAAAGATAATGCGCCAGCTAATTTTGCAGTATTACGGCACATAGCTATTAACTTAATTAGTCAAAATAAAAGTCGGAAATTAAGTGTGAAAAGCAAGAGATTTCTAGCAGGTATAGATGACAAATACTTGGCTGAAATTTTAGAAGGTATTTTATAATTTACGAACTATTGGTTGAAATCAAATTACTTCTATAATATATCGACGATTTAAGTTATTCCTTCGATCGACTACTTTATATTGCATTAAATTAAATAAATATTGCCTTATACTATACATCAGTTCTAATTGAATTCGTCGTAAATGTATTTAGTTCATAAATACTGCTTAAGTTGTATGTATTATTGAATTCGATCGCCTCATATCAAGTTTTGATGCGTTTAACCTGATCCCCTCGCTCAACGTAATCTTAGTTTTTATTATATAACTACAGGATTAAGTCTTATTCTAGGTCTTGTATGTTTCATTCCTGTCGTACTTAGAGTCAAACAGAAGAGATATAATCCCAAACATAAAATCTATAAAAAGAAGCCAGTCATATCTCATACTGCCCAGACTAAACCGACTCCTGGTGACTGGTATTCCAATCTCCAGAATTTCGATCTTAGTCGTTTGACTTTAGCGGGTTGGGTTTTATCATTACTCTCGGTTGCAGTAGGAATTGGTTCGTTTGCTATTTGCCTGGGAAATAATAGTATAGATGGGGCTTCCAGAGGAGTGCAAAAAGTTTTTGGGATAATTATGTTTGGCATTATGGCTACTTTTTTCACAATAGGTAAATGGATATTGGTGCAACTAAATATCAAAATATATAAATAACGCCAGTTCGGGTTAAGGATATTTGCTTCGTTCTAGTACCGCCGACGATTTCAGTCTCTAGGCTCCTCTTAACCCGAACTCACGTTAAATATTAAATTAAATCATGATGAAAAATAGAGACGCTTCGAAGAAGCGTCTCTATTTTTCATCATAATTATTAAGCGCCAACTAATCCATTGTGACGCAACAACGCCACTGGATCTGGTTCGCGACCACGGAATGCGGTGAAGACTTCCATCGGGTGCTGACTACCGCCTAGCGATAATACCGTATCGCGGAACCGTCGCCCGGTCGTCCCGATCGCGTCTGGATCGTCCAACCCAGCATCTTCAAACGCGGCAAACGCATCGGCACTCAAGACTTCTGCCCACTTGTAACTGTAGTAGCCCGCCGCATAACCGCCTGCAAAAATATGTCCGAAGGCACAGAGGAAATTATCTTCGGGTAAGGGGGGAATTACCATCGTGATTTTAGCTAGGCGATTGCGGACATCGGCAATGGATTCCGCGCCGCCTGGTTGGTAGCGACCGTGGAGTTCCAAGTCGAGCCAGCTAAAGTGGATTTGGCGCAACATCGCGCTGCCGCTCATGAATGTGCGGGCGGCGAGGAGTTTTTGGTAATAGTGTTCGGGTAAGGGTTCACCAGTTTCGTAATGTTTGCCCAAACTCAAGAGGGTGGGTCGATCGTAGCACCAGTTTTCCATAAATTGGCTGGGTAACTCGACGGCATCCCATTCGACGTTGCTGATACCCGAAGCACCGACGTAATCGACGGTGGTGAGCATGTGTTGTAACCCATGACCGAATTCATGAAATAGGGTTTCGACTTCACCAAAGGTCATCAGGCTGGGCTTGCCGTCCACTGGTGGCGTTTGATTGCAGGTGAGGTATGCGATCGGGAGACGGACGGTAGCGCCGTCTACATCGGTCATTTTGGCACGGCTAACGCAATCTGCCATCCATGCACCACCGCGTTTTTCGGCGGGACGGCTGTAAGCGTCGAGGTAGAAATAGGCAATGGGTTGGTGCTGTTCGTTGACGATTTGGAAATACCGCACGTCCGGATGCCAGATCGGTGCGGTACCATCGGCAGCAGTGATGGTGATGCCAAACAGTTTGTGCGCGAGGTTGAACAGTCCCGATAGGACTTGTTCTAGTGGGAAGTAGGGGCGCAATTCTTCCGCATTGAAGTCGAATTTGTCTTCGCGCAGGCGTTCCGCCCAGTAAGCGATATCCCAATGTTTGAGATCGTTGGCTTCGGTGGCACCTTTGGAAATGGCGAAGGCGCGCAGATCTTCGAGATCCTGTTTGGCAGCTTCAAAGCTGGCACTGCGGAGCGATTCGAGCAGATTTTCGACTGCGGCGACGTTGGGTGCCATTTTGCTAGCGAGGCTGAGTTCGGCAAAGTTGGCATAGCCGAGGATGTTGGACATTTCGCGGCGCAATTCGAGGATGCGATCGATATTCTCCAGATTGTTGTAGTCTCCCGAGGCGGCGCGGCTGACGAGAGCCTTATAAACCTGCTCGCGCAATTCCCGTTGCTGGCTGTGCTGCATGAACGGCGAGTAACTGGGAGCGTCGAGGGTGATTACCCACGGGCCATCTGTGGGGGTGGCGGCTTCTTGTCCGGCGGCACGGGCAGCTTGGGCGGCTTGACCGAGTAAACTTTCGGGTAGTCCGGCAATTTCCGCTGGCTCAGTGAGGGTGAGGCGATAAGCTTTCGTCGCGTCGAGGACGTTATTCGAGAACTTATTGGCAAGTTCGGCAAGGGCTAATTGAATATCATTAAATCGCTGTTTGGTTTCGCCTGTTAAACCGACTCCCGATAGCTCCATATCGCGGATGGCGGCTGCGATAATCCGTTGTTGGGCTGGTTCGTAGGTCGCCCATTCAGCACTGGCTTTAATGGCTTTATAACCTTGATAGAGGGCTGTGCTTTGCCCCAATCGCATCCAAAATTGAACGACTTGGGGCTGCATTTCTTCATGGGCAGCGCGGAGTTCGGGGCTATTTTTGACACCCATCAGGTGACCGACGATACTCCAACTCCAGCCGATACTTTCGGTTAGTCGATCGAGTGGTTCGACTAGTCCCACCCAAGTGGGGATAATATTGGCTTCAAGCTGGGTCAGATCGTTATGGACTTTGCCTAAGAGTCCGGTCATGGCTGGAACTACTTGTTCTGGCTGAATTTCAGCAAATGGGGGTAATCCCTGACCTTTTAAGAGAGGATTCATATTTATTTTAGTGTGGTGGTAAGCTGGGGATTCGAGGGGTGCGGTGGAGACTGAGACTGAGTTAGAGCTGTGGGAGTAAAGATTTAATCGCTATCTACCGATAAGCTAAACTAGATCGAAGTTCGCGACAGATGGCCGAGTGCCGATCGGTATAGGCATTACTAAAATTATAGATACCACTTTAGTTATCCAATGAGGCTAGGGTGCCGGAAGGGTTTCCCGTCCAGAAAAGGGGGCACCCCTACATTGAAAAACGGTTTGCCAAACTATTTGGTGTCCTCGAGCGACTTAATTTACTTACCATTATAAATTCATTTACTAAACCCTCGAACGTTCGGCGATTAGACCACGATCGCCAATTTAGATCGTGGTAAAGCTACGGTTAACTAACCGCAGTCGATCGGCATATTTTAAGATTGCCAACTCGATCGATAGTTGTGACGACTGTTAAACTACGTTGCAACGATTCAGCAGATTACAAGTTATATGTTATCATCCCTAAATATTTAAAATTAACTAAATTTTAGTAGCTGTAACCATCTTTGCATTGGGTAATATTTTTAGGTTTTGGGATTGCGGAGAAAAGTTATGGGTTGGAAGTGTGAAGGGAAAAAGCTTGATGGTACGCTTGCGTTCGATGGTAAGCACGATGCGATCGAGGTTAGCGGCGATCGGTGTCCGGTTTGCAATTTAACTCGATCGGAAGTCAGCGGCATGGTGTTTCCCGATCCAGAAGATCCCGATAGCCAGTTAGGGGAGAAAGTACCTCTGTGGGCACTCGCAATTCCAGTGTTGTTGCTATTGATGGGTGGCATCGGTTTGGGAATTCAGAAATGGAAAGGGGGTGCTACTGATAATCTCACGGCTCAGCAAGTTCAGGCATCTTCAGATTGTCCCTTTCCCAATTGTACCGTGAAGATTGGGGCCGTTAACTTTCGACCCACCACTTCCCAATCGCCAAGTACTAGTGCTAGTGGTAGCGAGAATAGCAATAATACGACAACACAAAAGCCTGCTTGTGCGGATGATGCCACCAATCAATCATCGCCAAATAGTACGCAACGATCGCCAATCGATCGGCCAAAATTCCGCAAATATTTAGAAACAGAACTCCAAAAACAATTTCCAGCTATTAAAGTCGAGCTTGATAATTCGCTCGATTTTACACAACCAACTTGGGTAGCTGCGGCGGATGAGAAGCTTGCCAATAAAGAATGGGATATTGCTTTTACTGTCTCCCCATTAGTCGCAGCTACTGCCAAAGAGCAAGGCTATGAATTTGCTTATGCCGCAAATATACGCGGCCAATCTGCGTTTACTTCCGCTATTTTCGTTCGCAAGGATAGCAAGATTACCTCCCTCGGAAAAATTACGCCCGATAAAGTAGTCGCATTGGGTAATCAAAGCGATTTAGTTGGATTTTATCTACCGATTTACGATCTGTATGGGACTAAGCCTAAGCTCAAACCGAATAATTCAGGTGCGAAAATTCGGAGCATGGTGTTGTGCAAAGAAGTAGATGTAGGTGTAAGCCAGGTGCGATCGGTTAAAGACAATCCAAATTTAACTATTCTCAGTAGTAATAGTGTCAAGGCAGGGGGAATTTATTTTTCGCCAAAATTAACACCAACGGCCAAAAAAATTCTTACAACAATCTTTAGTGCGACGACGGCAGAATTACAGGCCAATGCTGGATTTCGGCAAGATACCGAGCCAACAGCAGCCGAATACGAACGCGTCAAGCAAGTACGGCTGCGCGCTCAAGAAATCATTAAAACTGGTGCTTTTTTAAGTAGTGGTGATGAGATTGTCGGTCAAATCGAAAATATCCGCCATGTGAACGATCGCGAGTATTCACTAGGAATTAGAACGCAGAACGACATCCAATATCGGGCGATCGTTCCTGATAGTATCGTGCAATCTCTGAGCAGCAATCCGCTGGTCGATCTGCCCAGAAAAACGATTAAAGTTGTGGGCGTGAAAGCAGATAATAGTCATGTCTTAACGATCGGTCAAAAAGAACAGATCCTCGTGCAATAAATTTAGGGCAATTCAATCTCGTGCGTAGAGTTTAGTCGATAACGGTAAGGCAGTAATCGTGACAACCCCAGTAGAAAATTATTACTTTCGCACCGAAACCAATCAACGATCGAATAATGAGGATAGTCTCGATCGATCTGAATTGTCAGTTACTGACTCACCACCGATTACCTTGCTGTTATTAGCCGACGGCATGGGGGGATACGCACATGGCGAAGATGTCAGTAGCGCAGCATTACAGCAATTTAAGCTAACGCTGCGGGAGAAATTACAGCCGAGTGGGGCATATTCACCGCTGAGTGTCGATCGACTCAAACAGGCTTTGCTCGAATCGCTGCAACAGGCAAACGATCGCATCCGTCAGCTGGTTGCAACCAATAATTGGCACAAGGCGGGTTCGACGCTCGTAGCCGCAGCTATTTGGCAAAATCGATTAGTCGTGACGAACTTGGGTGATAGTCCGCTGTTTCATTACACAGCAGCAACAGGCAAGTTGGTTAAGGTAACACTCGATCATTCGGTCGTCGGGATTTTGGCTCAAGCTGGCATTATTACCGAAGAAATGGCACGCTATCACGAGCGACGTGGACAATTGGAATATTATTTGGGCGGCGATCGCCGCCCCAATCCGCCCCCAGTTTACGAACGAGAGCTGCAATCCGGCGATCTGGTGATGCTATGCTCGGATGGTATTAATGGGTTGCTGAGTACGGAGCAAATTAGCCAAATTTTGGCGCGCACGGATACTAGTCTGGAACAGCATGCCGACGCATTGATTCTCGCTGCTCGTGCTGCTGGCGAAACAGATAATCAAACTTTACTGTTGTGGTGTCATCCCACTAGGTTGGAAATTGACATTGTTAGATCGGGTGATGAAAGCGATGAGGAGAGTGGGGATCGGATCTCAATGCAGCAACATTCGGAAATTTTGCCAAAACGAGCGCATAAACAGCCCGATCGAGCGCAAGATCTACAAACGATCGATGCTGACTCCCCGCGCGGACGCGAAATCGATCTTCGAGTCGCAAACAGCTTCAGCGAGCCACCGAGTCCGGTTCGCCAACAGCGATCGACTAGCGTTCGCAAGGTGGTGTGGGCAGTCTGCGGAAGTGTCATAGCAGTAGCAGCGATAACGATCGCCAGATGGGATACTACTGGAGAAATAATCAAATCCCTACCCAGACATGTTGACGGATTACTTAATGGCACACCCAAACAAGTCGTGCCCAAACAGTTACCCCCCGATCGCGAGCCGATCGACATCATTGAATCAGTTGTCAACTCAGCAAACTAATTAATAAATACAGGTTGATATGATGTCTGAAAGCTAAGTAACTTAAACATGTGAACAATGAGTGCCGATCGAGTCAAAATAGAGCTAAGGAGAGTGGTAAATGCGATGTCTTAATTGTGGCGAACAAGGAATTGATTTGGGTGCAGAAATTTGTCCCAAGTGTGAGGTACATTTACCTTCCTTGCTAAGAGGCTGTTTGCCATCTGGAACTTTGCTACTGCATGGCACCTATGAGATTGAATACCCCCTCGGACGCGGCGGCTTTGGGATTACCTATCGGGCGATCGATCGGAACTTACAGAGAGCCGTGGCGATCAAAGAATTTTTCCCCCAAGATTATGCCGTTCGTGAATACACCACGGGATGCTTGCGCCCAAATACTCAGAAGCAGGGTGTCTATCAACGGGGACTAGAACGCTTCATTCGCGAAGGCCGCTTGTTGGCGGGATTGGATCATCCTGGTGTCGTCAAAGTTTATAACGCTTTTCAGGAGAGAGATACGGCTTATTTGACGATGGAGCTAATCGATGGCATTACCCTCCGGGACGAACTCAACCAACAATCCAGTCATAAACTACCACCGCAAAGAACGATCGACATCATCACCAAACTCGTAGATGCGCTCGATAGTGTCCATCAGCAAGATGTATACCACCTCGACCTCTCCCCCGATAATGTCATGCTGACCAAGCAGGGACGAGTGATTTTGATTGACTTTGGGGCATCCCGCCAAGGTATGGGCGGACAAACCACTCAAGCTTATAAAGAAGCCTATGCACCACCAGAAGTCCTGAACGGACAAGGAATGGGCGCAGAGAGCGATGTGTTCGAGCTAGGAATGATGCTATGGGAATTGTTGACAGGCGAGCGGCCGCCATCGGCAATCTCTAGACTCACAAGCGCGATCGCAGATGGTAGGGACAGTTGGCAACCGATCGGCTTGGATGAACCGTGGGCTGGACTGGTAAGTGGGGCGATTCGCCTCAAACAGCAGGAACGACCGCAACGAGTCCTCGCTTGGTGGCCTTATAGTAAAGAGCGAACGGCTGACGATAACATCATCACTGTCTATCCCGATCGCTCGATTGCCACGCTCGAGGCTCATCGCTCAGCCAATGATGCCCTCCCGAGAACGCTGCATACCGATCGGGCTTCACCAAACATCGAGATTACTCGAGCGACCAACGACCCGATCCCCACAACAGTTTATACCGATCGCGCTGCCGCCACTAACGATGACCCTCGAGCGACTAAAGAGGGCATGCCCAGAACGGTCTATACCGATCCCGATCGGGCAGTAGCGGCCAGAACGAGTAAAAAGATGCTTCCGGCTGGTTTGTGGCTACGCTTAGGGGCAGACGCGATCGATCGGGCGATTCTGGTTGTCGGTAGCTATACCATCAATTTTATTTTTGCGACATTTTTTGGCATTGGGATCGATTTGACGATCTTATTGACTTATTATATTATTTTGGGGTTTGCTTACTGCCCGACGCTAGATAGTTCCGCCAATCGCGGCACGATCGGCAAAAAATTAATGGGGATTATGGTGACCGATTTAACTGGTAAAAAAGTTAATTTCCAGCGAGCATTAACCAGACATGTCTGTAAAATTTTCTCTTATTTAACTCTATTAATTGGATTTTTGATGGTGAAAACGACAAGCGAGCAGCAGGCTTTACACGATCGACTGGCAAAATGCCTGGTGGTAAAACGCTAGTCGAGACTTTAGCAGCGATTACGCTTGCGAATTCATGCACGAAACAGACCATTCATAATTTTATACATGTCAACATTTCCGATTCCAGCCCATTTGAATGGTTATTGGCAAGATGCATTTAATCTCAAGCAACATCTACAACAGTTTTTGGAAATCGACGATCGACAATTAAAATCTAAATTTGCAACAGCTTTAGCAGATCTAGCAGAAATAGGGAGACGGGATTTTAATTGGGATGAAGCGAGTAAGTTTTATCGGGAAAACGTCGGTGCGGCTTATTTATTTGAGTTGGCAACTTGGCACCTGACGAGTACCGATTATATCGGCGATACCTTGCGGTTGATTGCCGATCGCTCGCGCGGTCGGGTATTAGATTTTGGCGGTGGGATCGGTACTCACTCGATCGCAGCGGCTTTGTGTCCGGAGGTGTCGCAGGTGATATATTGCGATATCAATCCGATTAATTATAATTTTGTCAAACACCGCGTTCGCCAATTAGGTCTCGAATCAAAAATTAGTTGTTGTACGGAATTAGTGCCAACTGATACTTTCGATACAATTAATTGTTTTGATGTGATGGAGCATTTGTCCGATCCGAGCGATCGCTTGATGCAATTTCATCGGATGCTCGCACCATCCGGCAAAATGGTCACCAATTGGTATTTCTCTAAAGGGCTAAATCGAGAATTTCCGTTCCATTTAGACGATCCGACAATTATCGATCGCTTCTTTGCCACACTGCAATCTAACTTTTTGGAAGTATTTCATCCATATTTTATTACTACCCGCTGTTACCGGAAGATGGTAACAGTCGATTTTACTTGAAGATATTGGGGTTTTCACCTTCGTTCCGCCCCAGCCATAGATTCGGTTAACTCTGTTGGGGTAAGCGTTACAGGATAGATCTCCACTGGGTTCGATAAAATCGGTATTTATGGATCTGCCCAAATCGACCGACAGACCGATATGATAATGAGCGATCGGATCGATCGACAAATATTAGTTTGGCTTTAAATCGATCGTCTTCAACAATCGATCGATTGGCAACGATAAAACTTGCTTTTTTCGTTAGAAAGTATCTCTAATTACTACAATTTGTTTAAGGTGAAATCTTGACCGAACCCATGTACGTCAAACGAGACCCCTACGATCTACACTTACCCTTCATCGGGCGCGACCAAAATCTTCATGCAGGCGAACCCTCCGTTCGTGAGGGTTTACAACCCGATTTCTCGTCCGAGCGCCAAAACCAACAACACGCGATCCTGCTGGCGCTGACACAGGTGCTAAATCCGCTGGGCGTGCGATTCAATTTCTCGATTCAGCCGCATCCCCAAATACCACAATCCGCAGTTACCGATAGCGAGCAGACGCTGCTCCAATCTCCTGATGCCTTCGCGTTGCCCCTAGCATATCGACTGTGGGTGCGCTGTCACGCGCAAAACAGTCTGGACTGTCAAATTATCGCCGTACCCCTGGCTCAAGCGCTCCGCAACCTCGATCTTCAGGGATTTCAAGATGCGATCGTCGAATTTTCACCAGCCGTGGTTTTTACCAGCGATCCTAGCGCTAATTGGCGACTAAAACTCGATCTGAAACCTCCAAGCGTGCGGCTCAAACATTGGGCACGCTGGGGCGATGTTCAAGCGATCTCTAGATTGCTCGATCTTGCCCTCGCACCAGAAGGCATCCAAGTGAGTGCTGTCCTCAAAAATTTCACCATCCAAATTTTTTGTACGCTCATCGACTCTCCAGCGGCAAAATTCCCAGTCAAAAAAACGACGATCGATCGAATCGCACCATTATTAATCGAACTTTCACCCCAAGGTATCCACGGTGCAACTATTCATGGGATGCATGTTCCAAATAGTAACAACGAACGTGGCGAAGCATCCCCTGTGTGGATGCACTGGCTCGATTTACCTGCCTTAGGCAACCCAAAATTTTCACCGACCCCGATAATTTTGGCAGCCAGAGGCCATAAAGCGGCACTAAAATTCATCCTCGAACGGCTGCTCAATCCCGATTTAGATCGGTGTTTCGTCATTGGGGGGATCGGTTTGTCGTTGATGTACCGCGAGCGGATGCTGTATGTCATGAGTGAAGCACCCACTTGTCCGATTCAGAGCCAAGTAACGACTACTGTAGTGAAAGTCCTGCGTCAATTGGCGATTCCCGCAATTGATGGGGTACGCGTCTCTGGGCGGATATCAGGTGGCTCAGTAGCACTGTGGACTTATGGCATCGATTTCAAGCGCACACAGTTAGAGTTGCCGCCTGCGGCTCCAGCAAAGCGATTTGTGCCCGAGCCAGCGCGCCCGCAGATTAGTTGGGTAGAGAGAACCCGTGCGTATCTGATGGCGACGGGAATCTGGACACCACAATTAGCAATGACCAATACCAGTCAATTGGTTTATCGATCGCAATTTCAATGGCAACCGTCGTTGTTGTTATTATTAATCGGTTGCGGCGTGGCAATTATCACTGACTCGGCGATGAAAGTCGCACTCGAATCTAGGCAACTAACTACTCAATCGATCGAGACAACGGCCCTGCTATCATTTAATAATCCCTTGCTAGAGCAGAAACTGGCTCAATATCAATTGCGCTGCGTGCAGCATGGCGTACCGGATGTATTGATCGTCGGTAGTTCGCGTGCCATGCGCGGTGTCGATCCGGCAATATTGCAGCGCAGGTTAATCGCTCGGGGTTATCGCAATCCACAGATTTATAATTTTGGAATAAATGGTGCGACGGCACAAGTAGTCGATCTGGTATTGCGTCAATTATTAACCACTCAACAGTTACCCAAGTTGGTGATTTGGGCGGATGGTGCGCGGGCATTTAATAGCGGTAGAACCGATCGAACTTATGAAACGATTGCTTCATCCGATCGCTTTCAACAGTTAGCATTGATGTCAGGATTGAAGAAAAGTAATTCATCATTACTGCAAGTTCAATCAGCTTTTCAAAATACTTATCAAGCAATTGATAATCGAGTCGATCGCGAATTTGCGCATATTTCACCAGCTTATTTCCACCGCGCGCGGATCAAAACTTGGTTGCAGTCACAACTGAAGTCTGCAAGTATTGTTACGTTAGGACATGGCGAGATTGCTAGCATCGATCGGGCTGCAAGTATTCAGGATCGGCAGATCGATTTTGATGGCTTTTTAGCACTCGATGTCCGATTCAATCCGCTGACTTACTATCACCAATACACGAGGGTTACCGGGGAGAGCGATGGCGACTATCTAAATTTTCAGTTAGCAGGCAATCAGGAGCGCGCACTGCACCAAGTGACCGATTTGTTGGCAGCTCAAAAAATTCCCCTGATTTTTGTCAACATGCCGCTTTCAGATTTTTATCTGGATGATATTCGTCGCCAACACGAGATTACTTTCAAAGCCTATATGCACAAACAGAGTGCTGCCGAGCGACTCACATTTATAGATCTTGATAATTTTTTAAATAAACAATACGATCGCTTTTCCGATCCCAGTCATCTCAATCAGGTAGGTGCAAGTGAAGTCAGCCATTACTTAGCTCAAACGACAATGATTTCTTGGCAAATATTGAAGCCTAATCTTACAGACAAATAACATTAATTAATTATTGCCGCGCGATCGCCCATGAAGTTTATCTCGCCTACTTATGTTATTTTTCTGCTCGTAACCTTAACTTTTTATTGGGGAATAGCAAAAACTCAAAATCATAAATTATGGGTCATTGTCATCTCTAGTATTCTATTTTACATTTCTTTTTTACAGCTTCAGTATTTTCCAGTCATTCTTACAATGATTTTAATTAATTACTGGATTGGCAAGTTATTGTTAGAAAGCCAAATTATTGAATATAAAGAGTTTAGAGATCGGGTCGATGATGAATATTTAAATCGCTGGCTGCCTAGAGGAAAAAAGCAAAGAAAAAGCTTGCTGATAGTGGGGATATCATTCAACATCTTGCTATTAATTCTTGCTAAATATATCCCATTTTTATTAAGTATTGCTGCACCGTTAAATCCAAATGAAATTCAATCCACAGTGTCCTGGCTCAAGACAAATTTCTTACCACCGTTAGGGATCTCATTCCTTAGTTTTGAATCGGCAGCTTATCTAATCGATGTCTATAAAGGCAGTCCAGCGACAGGTAACTTACTTAAATATGCTGCTTACAAATCATTTTTCCCGAAATTAGTATCTGGGCCGATTACCCATTATCATCAATTTGCACCGCAATTAAATAATCTCCAGTTTCCCTCGATCGAGCGATTTTCCGAAGCAGGTTGGCTGATTGCTATTGGGGCGATTAAAAAGACACTAATTGCGGATAATTTAGCGATATATGTCAAATTAGTATTCGATCCCAATAATCTCGATCGAGCGGGAAGTTTCGATCTCTGGCTGGCAATTTTTGCTTATGGATTGCAACTATATTTAGACTTTAGTGGTTATGTAGATATCGTTCTAGGCACGGCAATTTTATTTGGAATTAACTTACCGACTAATTTTAATTTCCCTTACATGAGCACGAGCATCGCTGATTTCTGGCGACGCTGGCATATCAGTTTAGGGAATTGGTTGCGCGACTATATTTATATTCCCCTTGGTGGTTCGCGATTGGACTTAGTAAGAACTTGTTTAAATCTGTTTGTATTGATGCTAATTTCTGGGATTTGGCATGGTGCGGATTGGGGATACATTCTCTGGGGAGGAATTCATGGGATCGCGCTAATCGTCCATCGATTAACACATGTATATTCACAGAAAATTGAGCCACTAGTATTATTTTGGCAGAGTCGTTGGGGACAGCTTTGCGGTTGGTTATTGACACAACTATTAGTATTTGTCACTTGGATTTGGTTCCGCTTGCCCAATCTACAACAGTCTAATTTAGTTTTCCAACATCTCTGGGGTTACCCCCGCGATACCCAGTTTGCGACAAAGATTTATATCGATAGTCTGAAGTTAGGCGATCGCGAAATGCTAATTATTTTAATCGGTTTAACGCTCGCGATGTTTGTTGCCTATACGTTCGATCGAGTATTAAAGCTAAATCTCAATTGGCGACTAAAGTTAGGCTCGATTCCATTCTGTTTATACATTGTCTGGTTATTGTCTCCAGCACAGAGTTTAGCATTTATTTATTTCGATTTCTGAGATGCTTAGATCTTTGACTATAATATAAGTACTAAATTTTGATTGAAACTAATAATGAAGGGTGCAATTGGGAGCATCCACCTTTGGATGAAACATAATTGTTACACTCTAGAAATCAGGCTAGGTGGGTTGTCTAAAAAAGCCGCTCTGCCAAAAGAGGATGCTCCTGGTGCAATTTGAAATGCATTGCCTTCTCACACCTATGACTCTACCGCAGGTAGAAGGCGGCGCTCGCTGATAAATTAATAAAATGTAACTCGAGCGGCGAAATTCTTCCCGATCCCATACTTTACCTTAAATTATCGATCGAATTTAACCGTCTTTACCCATCTGGCGCGATAAGATATCACTGGTGGGTGTCGGTATAAATGCCTATACCACTGCCGAGCGCATGGATATTCGTCCATCGTCAGCTAGATATTGATGATGAGGTAATTGGGGCATCATAGATTGAGGGCTTTATCATCGCCACTATTTCGACAGTGGTACTCATCTGCTCCAGTTATCGGTCACAACAGATTAGTTTGTCCATCCTCGATCGTTAGATATTGCATATATACATGGAACCATTATACGATTACGCCTGGTTGATTCCAGTATTTCCCCTGGCTGGGGCAATGCTAGTCGGATTGGGATTGATTTCGCTGAATAAGTTTACCAATGGATTGCGCGAACTGAATGCAGTCCTGATTATTTCTCTCATGGGTGCAGCGATGGCGATGTCCTTCGCTTTGCTCGCCAGTCAATTTCAGGGACACCCCACGTACATTCAGTCATTTGAATGGGCATCTGCGGGCAATTTTCATCTGAATATGGGTTACACGATCGATCATCTGACATCGTTGATGTTGGTCATCGTGACGACTGTTGCCATGTTAGTGATGATTTACACCCACGGGTATATGTCGCATGACAAGGGTTATGTCAGATTTTATGCCTATCTGAGCCTATTTAGCTCGTCGATGTTGGGCTTGGTAATCAGCCCCAACCTCGTCCAGGTATATATCTTCTGGGAACTGGTTGGCATGTGCTCCTATTTGCTGATCGGTTTCTGGTACGATCGCAAAGCCGCCGCAGATGCTTGTCAGAAAGCATTCGTTACCAACCGCGTTGGTGACTTTGGCTTACTACTAGGGATGTTGGGGCTGTACTGGGCGACTGGTAGCTTTGATTTCCAAATCATGGGCGACAGACTCCAAGAATTAGTCGAGACTGGCGCGATTGGTGGCGGTTTGGCTGCTTTATTCGCCATTCTCGTATTTATGGGGCCAGTTGCTAAATCCGCGCAATTCCCGCTCCATGTCTGGTTGCCAGATGCGATGGAAGGCCCAACACCAATTTCGGCACTGATTCACGCAGCGACGATGGTTGCGGCGGGGGTATTTCTGATCGCGCGGATGTATCCCGTGTTCGAGCATATCCCGACAGCGATGAATACGATCGCGTGGACGGGAGCGACAACAGCATTTTTAGGTGCCTCGATCGCGATTACCCAAAATGATATCAAAAAAGGCTTAGCCTACTCCACCATGTCCCAACTGGGCTATATGGTGATGGCAATGGGTGTCGGCGCTTATTCGGCTGGCTTATTTCACCTGATGACTCATGCTTATTTCAAAGCGATGATGTTCTTAGGTTCTGGCTCGGTGATTCACGGGATGGAGGATGTTGTCGGCCACAATCCCGCTCTCGCTCAAGATATGCGCCTCATGGGTGGTTTGCGGAAACATATGCCGATCACCGCATCCACATTTTTCATCGGCACGCTGGCAATTTCCGGGATTCCACCCTTTGCTGGTTTCTGGTCGAAGGATGAAATCCTTGGTGCCACATACGCTGCCAATCCGCTCTTGTGGATGGTCGGGTTTTTAACTGCTGGTGTAACGGCATTTTACATGTTCCGCATGTATTTTTCGACCTTTGAGGGCAGTTTCCGAGGCAATGATAAAGCCATTCGCGAGAAGTTACTCCAGGCTGCGGGTAGTCATGACGACCACGAAGCTCATGGACACAGCCATGCTGCTAAGCCACATGAGTCACCCTGGAGTATGACTTTACCGCTAGTTATTCTCGCTGTACCTTCAGCACTAATCGGGTTAGTCGGTACGCCATTTAATAACTACTTTGAGGAGTTTATTTATGCTCCTGGTAAGGTCGTCGAACACGCCCATGAGTTTGACTTAAATGAGTTTCTGATTATGGCTGGCAGTTCGGTCGGGATCGGACTGATTGGGATTACCTTAGCTTCATTGATGTACCTCAGCCGTAAAATCGATCCTAGCGCGATCGCGTCAAAGATTCCGGCATTGTACAATTTGTCCCTGAATAAATGGTACATCGACGATATTTACAACAGTGTTTTTGTCGTCGGAATCCGCCGGATCGCTCGCCAGGTAATGGAAGTTGATTACCGCGTTGTCGATGGTGCGGTCAACCTTGCTGGTTTGGCAACATTGTTGGGTGGTGAGGGTCTGAAATACCTTGAAACCGGACGCGCTCAATTCTACGCATTGATTGTATTTGGCGCAGTATTGGGTTTGGTAGTCGTATTTGGCGTAACTTAAATTTTACTGGTTTGAGTTCGGATCCTTACCCCCTAAACGGTTGAGAATGTTAGAGATCGAGTCATCATCGTTATTTGAGGCTCGATCTCGACCTATCCAGGCAGCACTTCCCCCGATCGCATCTCAACTAGCTAAAGTCGAGTTAAAGATGTCGGGACTTTTGCGGCACTCGAGATCGTGCAAATAAAAAAGCAGCATCGACTTAACGATACTGCTTTTTTATTTGATTTGGTGGCGGAGACTGGATTTGAACCAGCGACCTTCGGGTTATGAGCCCGACGAGCTACCAGGCTGCTCTACTCCGCGTCGGCTTTCACCTCAACTCATTTAATATAACACTACTAAATGATAAATAGCAAGTGGCGATCGAAAATAGTTTTTTATGGGCAGCGGTAGCCAATGATTGGCGATCTTGATGAGGAGAGAAGGAGTAGGCGAAAAGCTTACATACCTCTCCCCGGAGGGGAATAATCGCAATAGGGCTTATTCCCTATCCCCTAACTACACCATCATTAATTCCCCTAGAACTTCTAAGCGAGTGACAGAACTAAGTTCGAGGAATTGTTCGGTGAGAATTTCTGAGACAGCGGGAGTTATCCAACCCATTTGTTGGAGGAGATAAATCGCGACAGCATATTTAGCACGCTTGGAACCATCACTAGATTTGATGGTTAAACCCATGCCCTCGCCGACTCTGCCGATACATTGAATGCCTTCGGCTCCAGCTTTGCTGACAATTTCGCCATTGGTAAGCTGCATCAGTTGGGTGTCAAATCTTCCCGTCCCAGCAATCAGTTCGGGATGGTGAGTCATCGCGCGGACGATCCGTTCGAGATCTAATCGCTCCCCAGATGCTAGATAAGCATAAAGAGTTGCCATTTGGGAGATCGGCATCAAGTAGATCGGCGCACCGCAGTCATCGCGAACGCCAATAAATTCATCTGGAGGCATTTGGAGAATTTCGGCAAATCTGCTCAAAATTAGCTTTTGGAGCGGATGCTGGCGTTCGAGATAGTTGCCTAGCGGCCAATTGTGGGCGCGACAAACTGCTAGCATCCCGGCGTGTTTGCCCGAACAGTTATGTTCGAGGGGGCTGGTTTTTCCATCAGGAATCGGGCATTGGAGCGCTTCTGTCTCGATATCAGCTCGCCAGAGAATATTAAAAACTTGACGGGTATGAAAAATTTCTGCGGCATGGGAACTGCACATGATGGCCAGATCGCGATCGGTCAACCCATAACGTTCTAAAATCCCGCTACCAGTGACGGCTAGAGCCTGAAATGGTTTGAGTGCCGACCGAATGAAGGTAGGATGCTCGGCATCACCTGCAACTGAAAGCACGCGTCCGCGACTATCACAGACAACAGCTTGGACGTGATGGACTGATTCAACGATGCCTTCGCGTAATAAACGAACGGAGAGCGCTGGTGATTGGGTGCGTTTAGCCATATTTGGGAGTTAGGGGCAAGGGGGAAAGAGGAAAGACAAGTATCTGTTAAACCAACCACCACAGCAAAGTACCGAGAATTAGAGTACCGACTAAAGTTGCAAAGGTAAGTTGGATACGCTTGAGGATTGGTTGAATTTCAAAGCTGACTAACAATCGATCGCGAGTTAAAATCTCCGGGGTTTTCTGCCAAGTTTGGCCGTCATACCAACCCGATTCTTCATAAAAAATCGCTTCGTTATACAATCGATTTTTGATATAAATCCAGCCTAAATATAATCTAATGGCAGCTAAGGCCACAAAGATCGAACTTCCGGCAAACGTTGTAATCCCAAACTGGAAGGGATATTTAGCGATCGGAAAGCTGGCCGCCGCCAATGGCGCAGTGACAATCGAACTCCAGATGCCCACCCAGATTAATTTAGTAATATATTTAACAGGCTCTAATTTCGCCCAACCAAAAAACCAAGAATTTTGTAATTCTTGGTACTCATTAATTGGTTGTTGCTCTTTGGGCACCGGACAAAAAGAGCTGGAATTACTCATCGATCGTGTAATGGTTATCAGGTATAAATTGGCATTGGATTTCAGACTAGCGCTGCTACCGATGCTCATGCCATGTCACTAGTGGCGATGCTTGTTGAGAGCTAAAATTTAGGGCAGCAGCCATGAAAATTCGATCGAGCTAGCAGTTTTAGATCGAATAGATTGGCGACTAGCTACTCCCGATCGCTTTCTTCTTCTTCAGGCAGCTCGCCCATCAAGATTGGATCGGCGCTGCGGGAAAAGCCATCATCTTTGACAGCAAATTCTGGTAGCGCGACAATCTCCCCATGACCCCAGAAAGCTTCAAGATTATAGAACTCGCGTTGTTCGGGCATCATGATGTGGACGATCAGATCGCCGTAATCTAGTAAGATCCAACCACCTTGATTTTGACCTTCGATGCGTAGTGGCGGTCGATCGAATTCTGCCTCTAGCTTGTCGATAATCGAATTGGAAATTGCCCGGAGTTGCACTTTGGAAAAGCCAGAGACAATCAACAGATAATCGGCAAGCACGGAGACTTGAGAGATGTCAATTAGCGTCATATCGCCAGCTTTGCGATCGTCAGCGCCATCAGCAGCCAGAAATGCTAGTTGTTCGATCGAATATTCGGGTGTTTGCTTAATAGTAGTTTCCAAGGTTGAAGTTTCAATCATGATAGATTTCTAAGATTATAAATTACGACTATGAGTTAGTCATGGCCCAATTACGGGTAAGAATCGCGCGGGGGTGGATCAGACAACGAGTAGATAGTAAGTATTGCAGCGAACTATCGCAGGTACGCCACACCGCTTGATGTAAGTTTTGATAACTCAGTTGCCGGAGAGATTGCAATTCTTCACTATTGCCGCGTCCAGGCTCTAACGAGTCAGCGAGAAATACGATACAACTAAGATCGCTCATCCCAGGTCTACCCAAGGTATGATCGGCGATCGCGTGGAGGATTTCTGGATCGGTAATGCCAAACTCATCGCGGGCAACGATCGCACTCACGTCGGCATGTAATAGATGCGGTGCAGCTAAATCCACTTCATCGATTTCTAGTCCTTCGGCTTGCGCCATTTCTAACAAACGTTGGGGTTTAAAATACTTGGCCAGATCGTGCATCAACCCAGCTTGGGCGGCTGCGTGTGAATCTAACTGATAATGCTTGGCAAGCTCGGTCGCCATCTGCTCTACTCCTAGTATATGTTGGATTCGTTTAGGAGGAACGTTATCGGTTAACCAAGCTAGAATCTTTGCACGCACGATCGATATTTTGCTATAAAATTTCCTATTTCTATTTTAGCGGGATTATCCGCTCCAAGCGATTGTTTTACTATTTTTACAAATTTATACCAGCGTACAGTCGATCGATCGCGATGCTCTTGCCTAGAGATTGCACTGAGGATTTACCATCGATCGCATCAGGATACTTTTGGCGAATAATTGCAGCGTGGCGTTTTTCCATCACAAAAATCCAATCCGCCCAATTAATCAAACCCGCAGTAATTTTAATCCGCGCGCGATCTGAAGTCCCCGCCGATCTTGCCACATATCGGTTGCTCTGGTGAAATAAAGCCTCCGCAGTCGGACTGCGCCATTGATTGCGGCTACAAATAAATAATAACTGTTCGCGATAATCGGACATGAATAAATGGTGGCGCTACTTTAGCTAATTTTAGTCGGTTCGCTCGAAATAGCCCAATTCGGTACAGATGGCATCGATTTTTAGATCCCAAGGATCGATCGGGAGTTCGTCCACATAAGCAAAATCGAACACGATGCCGA
Organism: Chamaesiphon sp.; assembly: GCA_965246715.1. Taxonomy (GTDB): domain Bacteria; phylum Cyanobacteriota; class Cyanobacteriia; order Cyanobacteriales; family Chamaesiphonaceae; genus Chamaesiphon. Next base: position 43,885 of record CBDFFH010000008.1, read on the forward strand.
TCGTCGGAATCTTTCCCCACACTGGATCTGCTCGCAGTCTGTCATAATAACCGCCACCGTAACCCAACCGATAACCTCGTCGATCGATCGCTACTGCTGGCACCAAGATCAGATCCACCCGATCTGGCACTAGTACGGGTCGATCCGCTCCAGGTTCGGGAATGCCGTAAGCTCCATTCAACAGTTGTTCTGAAGGCTGCCAGGTGTGCCAAATTAAATCTTTTTCTACACATCGCGGCAATCCCCACCGTTTGTCGCAATTATTGAATAAACCAGCTAGATCTGGTTCTTGGCGACAGCTTTGATAAGCGAGGATCGTCCTTGCACTAGTAAATTGCGGACAATTTTGGAGATGAGTGCAAATTCGATCGCTAGATTCCCGACAGAGCTGTTTGGCTAAATTCTGTCTTTGCTGCAGAAATCGATCGCGCAGCTCTATTTTATAATTAGCGCACATACAACAACATTTGTTTGCTTCTACCAATAATATTTGTACTGATGAACGATCGATACTTGTCCCTAACTCACAGTAGCTAGGTAATTACTTGTATTTGCGAGCCATTATTGGTTTTATGAACTTCGATTCTAGTTTGGAAGGCTTCGCGAAATTGGGGCATGTGCGTAACGGTAAGAATGCAAGCAAAATCGGCTGAGATGGCATTAATTGCGGCAATCAATCGATCGCAGCCTTCGCGATCTTGGGTACCGAAACCTTCATCGACAATCAGCATTTGTAACGGCGTTCCCGCACGTTGGGAGAGCAGTTTGGCTAGTGCCAAGCGAATGGAAAAGTTGATCCGAAAGGCTTCGCCGCCGGAATAGGTTTCATACGATCGCGTGCCATTAGCGTCACCGATGACAATATCGAGGGTATCAATATATTTAGCAGTTTTAATACTTGCTTTTTTGACGCGGCTACCTTTGGTCGCTTTCTGGGTGATAAATTGAACGTGGAATTGATTGTTACTGAGCTTTGAGAGAATTTGATTGCTTTCGGCTTCGAGTTGGGGCAAGATATTTTCAATTACTAGTGCTTGAAGGCCATTTTTACCAAAGGCTTTACTCAGCTCGTCGTAGATTTTTTGCTGTTGTTTGTAAGTTGCAAGTTGCTGTTCTTGCGATCGGATTTGTGCTTTAATATTTTCTAGTTGCGTCAGTTGTTGATCGAGTCTGCCTAAAATCGAGAGATTGGTATCGAGCTGGTGGCGACGTTCCACCAGTTGAAGTTCGATCGATTCGATTCGATCGTTAGTATCGGGAATTTTAGCAATCTCGGCACTGATTCGATCGATTTCTAATTTTGCTTGCTGTTGAGTTTCTAAATTTTGACAATTATTAGCTACTAATAATTGCATCCGATCTAGTGTTTGGGGATAGATTTGCTTGGCTTGTTGGACTTCTTGATATTGCAGTTGAATTGCTTGTGCTTGCCGCAAATTGGTAGTAACTTGTTGATGATAATTACGATCGTATGCTAGCTCATTAATTTGCCGATCGATCTCAGTTAGTTCGATGCGTAAATCTGAATCGGTTTGCAGGCTAGTAAGATTTACTTCGAGTTCGGCAATCTTAATTTCCAAGATCCCTTTTTGCTCGATCGATTGTTTTTGTTTACGCTCGGCATCTTTGAGCCGTTGTTGTTGGATTTCTGCCCAGCGTAATTTATCAACATCGCCTCTAGCTAGAGCATGACTCTGCTCGTCATAATTAGTTGCTTGCAATCGAGCCATTAATGCGACTAATTCTGCTTGCATTTCGCTAGCGTAACTTTTCGACTCGATCGTCATTTGAATTTGGTGTTTCTCAATAGCGATTTCTTCAAGATTGACTTGCAATTCGGCGATCGAGTCTAATTTTGCTTGTAATGTCCCCCGCTGTTCGCGCAGGCTTTCATAGATATTTAATTCTTCCTTTAACTGTTGATATTCCTTTCGTAAATCCTGCCGTTCGCGCTCGTAACGAGCTTGTTCTTCTTGGGTTGCCGAAATCTGTTGTTCGAGGTGAGCTTTTTCAGCTTCGGCACTGGCTAAAACATGTTGCCAGTGATTTTCGTCTAACGGTCGATCGCACAATGGACAACTAGCATCAGGTGTTTCTAGCAACTCGATCTTTTTGGCTGAGTCGATTAATTGGCGCTGATAGTTACGACAGTCAGCTTCAGTTCTTTGAATATGCTCGCCTTTAGCTAAACCTTTTTCTTTTAACCGCTCTTGATATACTTTCTTGTTATCTAATTCGTTAATTCTTTCATCCAATTGCTGGCGTTGGGCGATTAATTGTGGATGTTCGTTGGCTTTGGTTTGAATTTGGCGTTCGCGTAGGAGTAGCTCATTGAGCTTAGCTTGGATTTGGGCGGTCTCCCGATCGATCTTACTCGATAATAATACTCGCTCTTGCTGAAGCGGGATGAATTCTGCTTGCAATCGCTCGAATTCGCCCAATCGCTGGCGACATAGTTGCAGTTCGGCGATACCTTTGGTAACATCTCCCGCCGTCGCTAAAATAGTGCTTAAATCGCGTTCTTGTTGCAGCGTCAGGGCTAATTCTGCCTGAGTTTTACCAAGTGTCAATTGCAACTCTTGCGCTTGGCGATCCAATTGTTGCTGTAGTTTTTGCTGCTTGGATTGCGCTTGTTGGTGCGCATCAAATTGGCGATCGAGGACTTCTGCTTGCTGTTGTAGTGCTAGATATGCTTGATAAGCGATCGAAATCTCATCTTCGCGATTTAATAAGCCGTCCAATCGATTTTTCTCGATCGTTAAAAGTTGCAAATCTGCTTGAATTTGTCCGGCGGCTAGCACTAATTCCCGATCGCGTTTTTGCTCCCAATTTAACTGTTGTTGCCAGGTATCGCGCTGCCTGGCGATCGTTTTAACGCTTTCTAATTCGCGCTCGTCTACTGTCTGCAATTGTTGCAACTGGGCGATCTCGATCTTTACTTCACCCTGCTGTTGCTTAATCCCGTCGATTTGGGCTAATTGAATCCGATAGTCGGCTAAATTATCCGTCAGCACTTCTACTTGGAGCTTGTATTCCTTCGATCGCTCTTTGGCGCGATCTGCTAATTGCTCGTAGCGATCGAGTTTCAATAAATCTGCTAAAATTTGCTTGCGATCGGCTGGCTTTTTGAGCATAAACTCATCTGCCTTACCCTGGCGCAAATAAGCCGAGTTGATAAACGTATCGTAATCGATTTTTAGATATTCATCGATTAAGGCTTGCGTCGAACGGATCCCCTTCTGCGTCAGTGTCCGAAATTGTCCGCCATCAGTTTGAATCTGAAACTCTAAATTCCCACTGCCATCCCGCTGCCGAGAACGAATCACCCGACAAATTTCGCCATGCATCTGAAAGGTAAAATCTACCCGCACGTCCATCGCACCATTACTAATGGCATCGTCCTCACTCACCGCCCGACACTCACCCCAAATCGCCCAAGTAATCCCCTCTAGCAGCGAAGACTTCCCCGCGCCATTCGCACCACAGATACAAGCTGTATGCAGTCCGGTAAAGTCTAAACTAGCTTCGTTATAGCTAAGAAAGTTCTTGAGTGATAGTTGCAGAGGAATCATGTTTTGCGCGCCCAGGTGGTTCTCCTTACTCTAGGATAGAGAGTTTTGGCACTATTGTGGTATTTTTGTGCTAGTACCATCAGTGATGCAAACGGAGATGGAGCCTATTTTTGATGTTCTACCTGGACTCCATTCGGGCCGACTAACGTATTGAGGAAATAAAACATACCCAAACCACCACCTAAAAATAGCGCAAAAAATATGCAAAATGCCACAATTCGTTGACCGAAATGCCGATCCCGATCGGGATCTTGTGCCGGGATAGTTTGGGTTGGCTGTTCCGGCTCAATCGTTATGGAAAGATCGATTGGCGCGGAAAGCTGCGGCGGTGAAGCCTCAAGCGTAGTCGTCAGGGGTGGACCTGGTTCCTCGGCTAATGGGGGGAAAAAGGAGATGCCAGCATCAACTTTGGCTACTGGTTGTAGCTGGGGTGTTGCAGGCACAGTGCCATCTGAAACGATCTCTATGTCGATAATTTCGGGCTGTTGCTGTGCTACCGCTGGCTGAGATCGATCGATCTCCCGAACTCTGGCTAACTGCGGCTGGGGATCTTCACTAATATCGATCGCATCGCGTCGCTCTGGCATCATCCCTAATTCAGTTACCTCAAGACTAGAAATGCGATTGGAAATCTCACTCTGCAACCACTGCTCGAACAATTCCTCCATCAATCGACCCTTGATATCATCGTCAAATTTGGCAGGCAGCCACTGTTCGAGTCGGACGAAGATATGAAAATTGTCGAGCTGAAATAGCGGGGATAATTCACCCGGTTTGAGGCTAGAGAGATGGTACACGATCTGGGGATGAATACGTTCTACTGGAATCGGCCCCAATACACCGCCTAGCTTGGCCTCGGCACCTTGAGAATAAAGTCGTGCTAATTTATCAAAGGATTGCCGCCGATCTTTGACTCTGAGATAGAGTTCCTGAGCCATCCCGAGATTATCGATCTGAATCGCCGAAAAGATCGCTCGATCGAGCGATCTTTTTCGCACGAGAAAGTAAGATGGGATGCGGTGTCCCCACTGCACTTGTTGATATTTTTTAAGTGTCAGCGATCTTTTAAACGCTTCAACTTGCCCAGGATCGCCCTGAGGTGACTTAGTTATTTGACTGATTTGATGATACAGCTCGCTGAGTTCAGCTTCGGAATAGATCGTTTGATACTCTGGCGATTGCTGCCATTGCACCAACGTTTCTTCAATAATTGACAGCCGTAGATATTGAAACAGCGCTGGGGATGTCGTTAAATGTTGAAGTACTTTATGTAGAGGAAGTTGGCGTTGTCCCAGTTGGAGCGCATTTGGCATAATTCGCTAGGGATTTGGCTATTTATAACTGAGTGCTAAGCTTGAAATATTATTATAGAAATAGTAGCCCAATTTCAGGTCGATCGAGTGTAACCAAACGATCGCGTAGTCTCCAAAAGCAGCACATTGCAGCATAATAGCCCAAAACATCAGCCAAATCTACGATTTATAAGTATTTATTCAACATCATGGCTCGCTCACCCGGACGTTTTTGGCAAGAGTACCGATCGTTCGCTATAAATCAGCCTTACTTATTGCGATCGATCGCGATCTAGTTACAGCTTACGACAGCTTGATTTCCTTATTTACTGCCAAAATGCCAAATAACTTTGCCCACGATCGCCTCACGGGTGACAACGGCTGTGGCAACTAAATTTTCAGCATAATTGCGGTTGTCACCTAATGCAAAATAGCAGTTAGCCGGTACCACCACTGCTAGAGAACCCACCTGTGATGCCTTAGTGACATAATCTTCCCGCAGCGGACGATCGTTAATATAAACCTTGCCATCGACGATTTTAACTGTCTCTCCAGGCAAACCAATAATTCGGTTGGTAAGTGGCTCGGATGCATTCGCCGCTCCGATTGCCTTCGATCCCTTAACGGCGATAATATCTGCGCGTTGCGGTGCTTGCGTTTGATAGCTAGTCTTATCGATGACAATCCGATCTTGTGGTTTTAAGGTAGGGAGCATTACGTCCGAGAGCATGTTGTAATATGTCAACACTTCATCGCAGCGAGAGAGCGACCTAACCTGCTCTTCTGGCAGTTCGAGTTCCTTTAACTTTTTTGTCCCATCGCGTACCAGCGTTTTGACTACGTCCAGACATTGCGCTGCTTTGGGAATGGGAATCGTCGGATCTACGGCTGTGGGAAATTTAGTTCGACATTGGGTGAGGATATGTCGATCTCGATCGGAAATCTGCCAAGTGCTCGATCTTGCCCTTTCGATAGTTTCTTCAAAGATCTTCAGACAAAATGCTTCTGAATAGATTGGCAAATTGGGAGATGCTGTATCGCTCCAGCTCGGTTGTGCTCTCGTTACTATTCCACACATCACGACGGAGATAACGATATTACGGCGAATTTGTCTAAATATGTTCATGTTAATGGCGATTTAAATACGATCGATGTGAGATGGATCTAATGCTAAAAAGTGGACGATCTCTAAGTGGAGATTAGTATCTCTACACTACTTTAAATAATTGACGATCGGCGATCGCTTTCACTCGAAACTGATATCAAAGATACGACCACACTCGGTAATAAATAGATCGAATTTAGTTACACTCTGCGCTCGCGATCGAGTAATCGGGCGACTTGGCTAAAGCAGTGACGGCGAACGCTCGCTGGCGCTCGCGATGTCCGACCGATTGGACTTCATTAACTATGTCTATTTCCCATAAAATCTTTCATGGTAGATAAATTATATACCGACAACTAAAATCGCTCCACAATCGCTTCGATCGGATCTTTAATGCCGACGCTCATTTATCAAACATGCGTTTTTTGCGAATACTTGCAGTTAATATCTTGAAGTGTTAATGTAACTAGAATATAAATATGGACGACCATCGATTTAGAGCGAGTTATCAAAATCTAGCTACATTTAGCTTAATTATATTGGCAATAGTTCTATTTTTTTGTGACTGATAAGTTTTTACTTCAATTGAAACTGAGATCGTTTATACAAACTTACACCTTTATTGAAAAAATGTCACCAATATTCATCAGACATTTATGAATGCCTCTTTTGGGACTTTACTCAAGCAGAGTTTTATCCAAGCTACCGCACAACTCAAACATTTTGCCCGACAAGACAACTGTTTGTCCGAGCTGCAAATAGCCTTTGGCGCGAACTTCGATCCGGCAATCGCGATCGACATTGCCAGTCAGTTTCGAGCTGGTGATTTTAGGGTATTGCCTAAGCTGCAAGTGCTGACTGAGGGCGAATTGGGTAAGGAGAATGGTGCCTATACAAGAGAATTAGATCGGATTTTAATATCTTCAGATTTTTTAGTGCAGATGAATGGAGATGTCAATGCAGTTGCGGAATTACTAATTGAAGAAATCGGCCACAAGTTAGACTACTTGCTAAATGGGGATGTAGACAGTCCTGGCGATGAAGGTGCGATCTTTCTATTGTTAGTAACAGGATATCCACTCTCTGAAGAGATTTTAGCAGCATTGAGAGCGACAGACGATCGAGATATCCTCACAATTGGCGGTCGGCAAATATCGATCGAGAAGCAGGATTACTGGCCGATTACGGGAGATGATGAGGCAAGTCGTACGTCATTTAGCGACTTTATCAACTGGTATTTTCTCTAGAGACAGCGACACAGCTAGTTGAAAGCTGCCCCAAGCTAATCTATAGCTAGCGATTCCTGTCAAAAGATCGCATTCGATGAGTTTTACTGCCAGCGTTTATAATAGAACCTAACAGCTTACCGATCGCGTTTCTCGAGTCAGGAATTTGCTCCAAACCAGAATTTAGGCGAGGCGCTGCAGTAAATATCACCAAACAGACAGTTCGATCTGTCTGGAGAACTGCTGACGTTGGAGCGAAAGTCTCGGTCAACTTCCGGCTTACGGTATCGATAATCGAATTCTCCCCAAATATATGACTTCCACAAATCGCAGTTATCACATCACCACTTTTGGTTGTCAGATGAACAAAGCTGACTCCGAGCGGATGGGTGGGATACTAGAAGAGATGGGATTCCACTGGTCGGACGATCCCTTCACTGCCGACCTAGTGCTTTACAATACCTGCACCATCCGCGACCTGGCCGAGCAGAAGGTCTACTCCTATTTAGGCAAACAAACCCGCCGCAAAAAAGACAAGCCGGACTTGATTTTGATTATGGCTGGATGTGTGGCTCAGCAGGAAGGGGAGAGCCTGTTACGCCGCATTCCCGAACTCGACCTGATTATGGGGCCACAACACGCCAATCGCCTGGGAGACTTGTTAGAACAGGTTTTGGCAGGGAGTCAGGTAGTGGCTACCGAACCCATCCATATCGAGGAAGATATTACCAAGCCACGTCGCGATAGTAACGTTGTTAGCTGGGTAAATATCATTTATGGCTGCAACGAACGCTGTACTTATTGTGTCGTTCCCAATGTCCGAGGAGTCGAGCAATCTCGCACTCCCGAAGCCATTCGGACTGAAATTCAGGCATTAGCTATTCAGGGGTTCAAGGAGATTACCCTACTCGGTCAAAATATCGACGCTTATGGACGAGATTTACCTGGAACTACTCCCGAAGGTCGTCATCTGCATACACTGACAGACTTACTTTACTACATCCACGATATTGAAGGGATCGAGCGGATTCGGTTTACCACTAGTCACCCGCGCTACTTTACCGAGCGGTTGATTAAAGCTTGTGCGGAATTACCGAAGGTTTGCGAATATTTTCACATTCCTTTTCAGTCGGGAGATAATGAGATTTTAAAAGCGATGTCGCGTGGTTATACGCACGAAAAATATCGGCGGATTATCGATACGATCCGTAAGTATATGCCCGATGCGTCGATTAGTGCCGATGCGATCGTGGGATTTCCGGGTGAGACTGAGGAACAGTTTGAAAAAACGCTTACATTAATTGCCGATATTAAATTTGATATGGTAAATACGGCAGCATATTCGCCGCGACCGAATACACCTGCGGCGTTGTGGAGCGACCAACTGAGTGAAGAAATCAAAGTTGACAGATTGCAGCGAATCAATCATCTCGTCTCGCAAACCGCGATCGAGCGGTCGATGCGCTATCGAGATCGAGTAGAATCCGTCTTGGTTGAGGAACGCAACACCAAAAATCCCGCCCAAGTTTTGGGTCGAACTGGTGGCAATCGCCTCACCTTTTTCGATGGCGACATCGAAGAGCTACGCGGAAAAGTCGTACCTGTCAAAATTACCGATGTACGCGCATTTAGTCTAACTGGAGCGATGTTAACAACAATTAGTTGTTAAGAATGAGTCAGGTGAGAACTTTTGAAACGTTACCAGCAGCTCAGCTCTTCCTGCAAGAATTGGGCGCACTCCCGCAACTAATCTTACATGTTAAATTAGTGGGCGAAGCGGCTGAATTACTCATCGCTCGACTCGATCGATTGTCGATTCATGTTGACAAACATTTTGTTAGGTTAGGTGTTGCAATTCACGATGCGGGGAAGATTATCCATACTACAGAGTTGACCGCAACCGGCAATCGTCATGAGGCAGATGGTGAGAACTTACTCATTGAAAATGGCGTAGACTCAACTCTCGCTCGTTGCTGTCGTTCTCATAGTCAATGGCAAACAATGAAATGTTCGATCGAGGAGTTGTTAGTTGCGCTCGCCGATACGCTGTGGAAAGGTAAGCGTAACCCCCAACTGGAAGAATTCGCGATCGCCACTTTAGCAATACAATCCGATCGAGATTATTGGGAGCTGTTTATCCAAATGGATGCCTGTTTCGAGCAAATTGCAGCTGATGGTCATCTCAGATTGTTGCGAAGTCGATCTTTATCCTAAAACAGATGCACAAAACAGAACGGGAAAAAATGTTGGCAAACGAGCTATATATCGCTGCCGATCCCGAACTAGTCAGGATGTTAACAAAGGCTCAACATCTTTGCCATACTTATAATTTATCTCATCCCGATGAAATCGAAACCCGTCGCGAAATAATTAAATCTTTATTTGGATCGATCGGTCAAACTTTTAAAATCGAGCCACCATTTCACTGCGACTATGGATGCCACATTTATGCCAAAGAAAGCCTCTATATCAATTATGATTGCATTATCCTCGACTGCAATCATGTCTATCTTGGCAACAATGTTTTAATCGCTCCTAAAGTCCAAATTTATACTGCATATCATCCACTGGATGCCGAAACCCGAAGATCGGGACTAGAGATGGCTGCACCGATTACGATCGGTGATAATGTTTGGATTGGCGGCGGAGCGATTATTTGTCCGGGTGTAAAGATCGGAAATAATTCGGTCATCGGTGCCGGGAGTGTGGTTACCAAAGATATTCCGGCAAATGTTGTTGCGGTGGGTAATCCTTGCAAAGTTAGCAAAGAACTCGATTTATAGCGATTAGTAATGGTTTTGGGTGCCAAACAATGAATGCGAGCCTAAATATCCTCACCGAAGAGGGACTTTGAGAATCGATCGGGTACTCTAAAGAGACGGTGTATCGATACAACGCTAAATGTTGACTCTCAAAAATATTCTCTCAGTTTTACTCCTATTTATTCCCGTTTCGATCGCTGGTCACTTATTAGGTTGGAGCGAGCCGATTGTATTTATCACCTCAGCCTTAGCTATCATCCCTTTGGCAGCGTGGATGGGGACGGCCACAGAAGAAATCGCCGTTGTGATGGGGCCGGCCTTGGGCGGGCTGCTAAATGCCACTTTTGGCAACGCGACGGAACTAATTATCGCCTTGGTTGCCTTGAAAGCAGGTTTGATGGATGTCGTCAAAGCTAGTATTACCGGATCGATTATCGGTAACTTATTGCTAGTCATGGGATTTTCGATGCTATTAGGTGGGTTGAAATATAAAGAACAAACATTTCAACCAATCGTCGCACGGGTAAATGCTTCGAGCATGAATCTGGCTGTAATCGCATTATTATTACCAACAGCAGTGGACTATACATCGACTGGCATCGATGCTGATGTAATCCAGAAACTATCGATCGCGGTTTCGATCGTCTTAATCGGTGTGTATGGGTTGACGCTGCTATTTTCGATGAAGACGCATACTTATCTTTACGATGCTGACTTTGAAATGGACTCCCAGGAATTGGCAGAAGCCAATCTCTGTGGCGAAGGCGATGAGGAAAAGGTCAATTTGCCCTTATGGATTTCGGTGCTATTGGGCTGTACTCTACTCGTTGCTGTCGAATCAGAATTTCTCGTTTCTACATTAGAAGTTGCGACTAAAGAGTTAGGTTTGACGGCACTATTTACCGGCGTAATTTTGGTGCCGATTATCGGTAATGCTGCCGAACATGCAACGGCGGTGACAGTGGCGATGAAGGATAAGATGGATTTGTCTGTATCCGTCGCACTGGGTTCGAGTTTACAAATTGCCCTATTTGTCGCCCCAGTTTTAGTATTAGCTGGTTATGTAATGGGTCAACCGATGAACTTGAATTTTAACCCATTTGAATTAGTTGCTGTTGGTGTCGCGGTCTTAATTGCCAATTCAATTAGTTCCGATGGCCGTTCCAATTGGCTCGAAGGAGCTTTATTGTTAGCAGCTTATCTGGTCTTAAGTTTAGCGTTTTATTATCATCCCGCGATCGCCGGGATTGTTTAGTGTTTAATTGCATTATTCGATCGACGCGATCGAGTAAGATTCACCCCGATTGTTAAGTTAAAATTTTTACTCTAAATTATGCTGAATATTTTAGTTAGGTTGGCAATTTCAGTCACGATTGCCACTGTTGCGCTCCCGATCTCCACTTGCCCCAGCTTTGCCACCGAGCCGACTCTGAGCGAGATTCTCACTGGTAAAACTGTCCCGAGTACCATCAAAATCAAAGAGTTAACTCCTGACTGGCGTGCGCTAGCAACTAGCGGACAATTTGACTTTGGGAACACTTTTCAAACGATGATTTCGGCATTTGGGGGTGGTGCGCTCACCAGCAGCTACTACACCAAAGGACAAACGATCGCCTTAGCTGGAGAAACGTATATGATAGCCTATAGTTTGCTCGATCGTCCAGACAAAATTACCGGAGAGACAACATTAGGACTCTCTTTACTAAATATGAAAACAATCGGTAGTTTGACTAATATTCGCAGTTTTAACATTGAAACAGAAACTGCCTTATTAGAGAAACAAACTCAAGGTGCCAAGACAATGTTTACCCCACCAACGGCACCGACAACTGAAGTAAAGCCCGCAGTTATAACGCCGACGAAAGCCAAACCAAAATCGAAACGCCGTCGGAGTAAATAGATCGCAAATTTAGGGTGGGTACTCCTCACCCTCACAACTTGGCTATTTAATCACCACTGATATGCACTACTAATTCTCGATCGGATCGATGAGCGCGGTGTTCCCACAGATAGATTCCTTGCCAGGTACCTAATACCAAATGACCGCGCATAATTGGGATTTGTTCGGACGTATGCGTGAGTGCTGTCCGAATATGTGCTGGCATATCATCGGCACCTTCAGCGGAATGAATGTATCTACCATCTTCGGGAACTAGCTTGGCAAGAAAATTAGCTAAGTCGATTAAGACATCCGGATCGGCATTTTCTTGGATTACCAGGCTAGCAGATGTATGCCGCAAGAATAAGGTACACAATCCGGTTTTAATTCCCGACTCAGCGACAATATTAGTTATCTTCGAGGTAATTTTAACAAAGGATTTCGGAGTGCTGGGAATAGTTAATAGTTTTTGGTAATGTGTCACAAGAGTTAATTAAAAAGTAATTTTAATATCTGTTGGGGCAGGCTTGTGTAAATATTGCTCTCAACAAAGCTTATCCTCTCTACTCGAAAAAAGACAAGTATTTAATAATCTTGCAGATAATCGATTATCGAATTAGCGATCGAGAGGTTGCCATCAATTGCTAGTTTCGTATTAACTCGTGGCGGCTGCACTGGTTGGTGAAGAAAATCCCAGTTATCGGCGAAAAATGTATCGGGACTAATCACTTGATGATAACCATAATCTTGCATCCCATTTAGGATGATTTCAGATTCGGCAAAGCCGGAGCGGGTGAGTGAAACGATCGGTACCTGTAATTTCAAGGCTTCTGAATAAGTACAATATCCTGGTTTGGAAACGACTCGATCGCATAGTGGCATGAAATCAACCGGACGAAACTTACGATCGGTAACTTTTACTAGGTTAGGTAGATCGGGTGCGTGTAGATCGAGCGTGATAAACAGATGTTCTGGAAATTGACTGATATTATGATACGGAATTGCATCGAGACTCAATCCGCCAAATGTAAGTAATATTGTCTGTTGTTGCGATCGATCGAGATTAAACTTATCTCGTAATTCATCTAATATATATTTGGGATCGCCACCTGTCAAACCGACATCTTCGATATGGGGAAATCGATCCATCGACTCATGTAACGGCACGCGAAATAAGCGATCGCATTGGCCGTAAAGTTCGCCAATCCAATCGGCAATTTTATTAAACTCGCCACCCCAATCTCGATAAATAAAATCCCATCCGAAGTTACTTGACATCCAACAAGGAATGCCTAATTGTTTGGCAATTGCGGTTGATAATGGGGGGGCATCCGCAAAAATTAGATTCACGTTATGCTCTCGACAAAATGCTACTTCATTCGCAACGATTTCTTCCTGTCGATCGATGATTTCATTCCACCGGGATAAGGTCGTATCGAGATTCATCTTCAGGCTATCGGTTTGCACTACCCCAACATCAAAACCCAGCTGCCGATAGATAAAATCCCCATCGATGTAACATTCTAACAACCATTTTGGAGCTGTAGTGACGAGAATTAATTCAACAGTCGGCATCAACTTTTGGAGCTGTCCAGCGATCGAGGCAGTCCGCGCCGCATGACCGAAACCGTGGTTGGTAATTGCGATATAAACAGTAGGATTAGCCATGTAAATTATGCATTAAAAAAACGATCGACTCATCAATTTCAGCAGTAGTGGTAAAGTAATGAGTGCAAGCACGGATACAGTCTGGATCGACGATCGTGCGCAGATAGAAATGATTTCGTTCTAAAGATTGCACTAATTTAGCATGGTTTCTGGTGTCAACTTGAAAAGACACCAAACCTGACTGCGGCGCTGTCTGACTCAGACATGTAATCCCTGGAACTCGTTGTAAACTTTGCCACAAATAAGTCGCTAAACTCACGATTTTGCTGTAGCGATCGATCGCACTGCCCCAAGCTTGGTGGATATCGATTGCCGCACGCAAGCCAGAATACAACGGATAGGCAGATGTGGCAACTTCATACCGCCGACTATCAGCAACTAAAGGTAAATTTGATTGACTATAATCCAAACTACGCCAACCGATAAATGTTGGCTGTAAAGTCGCTCGCGCATCGGGATGAATGTACAAACCGCCGACTCCTTCTGGTCCGCACCACCATTTATGTGCAGTGAAAGCGTAAAAGTCAACACCCAATTCCGCTAACTTCAGCGGTAATAAACCAACAGATTGCGCGGCATCGATGAGAATCTGAATTGGTTTAGCAATGGGATATTGCCGGATTGCTGCGGCAATCTCAGCTACTGGCACTACCTGTCCGGTATTCCAGAGGACGTGGCTGAAGACAACCAATCGAGTTTGGGGTTTGAGCTGAGCAGCGATCGCAGTTACCGGATCGCCAGTATTCAGCGTCATTAGGAGTGGAAACAGATCCACGCTCACCTGAAACCGCCGACAGATTTCTTGAATACTGGCAATTACTCCTGGGTGTTCGCAGTCAGACAGGAGGATGCGATCTCCAGGTTGCCAATCGATCCCCCATAGCACGATATTACAGCCTACCGTGACATTCTCCGTCAACGCGATCGAGTCTGCTGTTACACTCAACTCAGATCCGATCGCCTGACGGGTCAAATTTGACTCGCGGATGACCCATTCGCTAGTTTTTAACCCAAATGGCCCCTGGGATTGAATCTCGCCATAGGCGGCGACGATCGCATCTAAGGCAGCTTGAGGCATGGGGCCTTGTCCGCCATAGTTAAAGTAGGATTTGTTAGCTAGGGCGGGGAATTGTTGGCGGTGGGTATTCACGAGTGGTTTGTTATTGATTATTTTGCTTACGGTCTATTTTAGGTAGGTATGGAGTTTTTGAAATGGTTCGGGAACGGCTAGGAGATCGTGTTCGTTCCGATGCAAATATTCCTCAATTAGTATTACTTCTTTAACTCAAATTTATCGATTTTACCAAGTGAATAATGGTCGAGATCCATATCCTTAATTGTTTTACCAAGACGAGTATAAACAGCTTCTTTTACTTCTAAACCTGGCGTTTCTTTTCGCATCCCAACGATAACGAGCTTGCGTTGTCTCGAAGTTGCTTCGGAATCGCGCAGACACAAACCTTTGTTGTACCGACCTAAATTGAGAATACGAATGTCATCGACCTCAAATAATGGCTTCACGATTTGCTCGCGAACGGTATTCGCCCGATTCATAGAACGTGTTTCTTCTTCTAGATTGCTACTACTATTGCCTTCACAAGAAGCAGTGCCCAGCACTATAATCCGATTGGGATTATTGCCCATAACTGTTTTAATATTTCCATCCGCTAACAATTTCTGCTTCAGGACTGCAATCGGTGCATCTTTAGCTTGTCCGCGAATATGAACTTTATCGATCGAGGCTCGTTGCCATTCATAACTATCACTCAATACGGCCATGTTAATTTCGGCTGACTTACCTTTACCATCTGTAACTTTTAAATATGGATAAAATACGATATCGCCTAATTTTTCAGGTGTTTGAACTGGGAGAAGTGCTGGCAGTGGGATCGGACAAAGTCGATTGTTACCGCCGATATAACACTCGATCGGATCGCGATAGATATGCGCGATTAAACCGAACGATGCTACTACTGCTAACGAACCCATTAGCGCCGCTCGTGACGGCCATTTATTTACAGGTGGCGCGTCTAATGCATCGACGATACAACCTACAGATTGATGGCGATCTTGCACTTCTGTCATCAACATTCGATCGAGTGCCTGTCCCAACCGTTCGCTAATCCCCCGTTCCTGCTCGACGAGTTGTTCCCGCCAAATCCACTTGTTGGTCATGAAATCATACAGTCGATCGGGAGTCACATCTGTCAGCAGATGGATACAGGTGGCTCCTAAAGCGTAGATATCACTGGCAGGGTACGCGACACCAGCTCGAATCTGTTCGGGGGGTGCATAGCCCATGGTGCCGCCAGTAGTGCCGCGCGACAGGACGGTACTGTTGAGATGTTTGGACATCCCAAAATCGATCAGTACCAACTGACCGTTGTCGCGGCGCATGATATTCTCTGGCTTGATATCGCGATGAATTACGCCGTTATCGTGAACGAATTTTAAAATCGGTAAGAGATCGTCTAATAGTTGGCGCACTTGAGCTTCAGAATAAGCGCCATTCTTATCCAATTCTTTGAGCAGATTTTGCCCGTCGATAAATTCTTGAATCAGATAAAATCGGCGTTCTTGCTCCAAATAGGCAAATAATTTGGGGATTCGCTTATTCGATTCGTTGCCTAGTCGGTCTAATTGCTCGCCTTCACGTTGAAATAGATCGATCGATTTTTGAAATGCTTCTGCATCGTCGAGTACCTGCGGCGCGGGGAAAAACTGCTTGATTACGCACTGCTTTTCTTCCGGCATATCCGTATCGATTGCCAAAAAATTTCGACTCATACCACCACTATCGAGAAAACTAATCGCTCGATAACGATCTTTGAGTAATAATTTGCTGCCACAAGCCTTACAAATCTTCTCCCCATCTGGATTCTGTGGCTGATGACAGTTGGGGTTGAGGCAATAGCTCATGGAGGTAAATACTAACGCTCGATGGGTGATTTGTAGCTCGATGCTTTTTGCTAAACAACTGACACCGATCGACAAACCGAGCGGTGCAAATAATTTTGAGCCTTGAAATGACCGATACAAAGATTTTATAGCATACGATCGCCGTCGTGAGTGTAGGATTATTTACCGATCGATTCTAACGATTACCTGACCTAGATCTCAGCCGCAGAGCTGATTTTGTGGCTGGGAGTGCCTCACTATTAGTAAGAATAACGCGAGACGATGGCTTCCGAACGAGAAATCGCCCTTTAAACACGAGATAATATAAACTACTGAGTAGATCGAGACGATCCCGAATCTGTCTAGGAATTAAGAGCTAATTGAGATCGGAATAGATCGCCAAGTAAATCGAGACAAACTACTTAACAGTCTAGTAATAACTGCATATGTCCCCCCAGATCAAATCCCTGTTCGATTGGTTTGCCGATCGTCAAAAGACCAACCCCAGCATCCAGCCACAACAGGAGCGGGAAATTGCTGATGGGCTATGGACTAAATGTGAAGATTGTAACGCGATCGCTTACAGCAAGGATCTCGCTGCCAATCAAATGGTCTGTCTTGAATGTGGGCATCACAAACGTGTTTCTTGTCACGAGCGAATCGATCAATTGATCGATGCCAATACTTGGACGCAGTTAGACGAACATCTTCAACCGACAGATCCGCTGAAGTTCAGAGACCGTAAAGCTTATAGTGACAGACTGCGCGAAACTCAACACAAGACGGGATTGACTGATGCAGTCATCACTGGGTTTGGCAAGATTGAAGGTTCGCCCCTAGCATTAGGCGTAATGGATTTTCGATTTATGGGCGGCAGTATGGGATCTGTCGTTGGCGAACGCCTCACTCGCGCGATCGAATACGCTACAGAGCACCAGATTCCCGTCGCGATCGTCTGTGCCTCTGGTGGTGCCAGAATGCAGGAAGGAATGCTCAGTCTGATGCAAATGGCTAAAATTTCGGCAGCGCTGGAAAGACATCGTGAAGCTCGATTGCTGTATCTCCCGATCCTGACTCATCCCACGACAGGTGGTGTCATTGCCAGTTTCGCCATGTTGGGTGATATTATCCTTGCCGAACCCAAAGCAACGATCGGATTTGCTGGCAGACGGGTGATCGAACAAACCCTCCGGGAAAAACTCCCCGATGATTTCCAAACCTCAGAATACCTACTCCAAAAAGGTTTTGTTGACAAAATCGTGCCCCGCACCCAACTCAAACACACGATCGCCCAGTTAGTACGATTGCATCAGCCGATGGAAGTGACTAGTGTCTAGTGGCTGGTGGTTAGTGTCTAGTTTCACGATCTGATAGTACTCGTAAAACTCTTTGGATGAAGCGCACTTGCGCGCCAAACTCTATTCCCTATCCCCTAATTTGTAAACTTTTCTTTACTTTATGAGGGAAAATATAGCGGGTGTGGTCGAGATAATGGATGATATTGGCAATATGAGATAGCTGTGGCTTTAAATTCTGAGTTTAGCCGTGTTGTGCGATCGTCATCTAAATTTAAAAAGTTATCTTTCGAGGGAGAACCATGCTCAAGCGATTTCTGTTGCTGGCTGTGGCAACCATATTGTTTGCATTCCAAACCTTAGTTACCAGTGCTAATGCCATCGAACTTGATGCAGCAACACGCACAGTCAAATTAAACGACAAGGGTGAGACCGTCACTCTGAACCTCAAGCAAGTCAACAAAGGCAGACAGCTATTTGCTTCGACTTGTGCCCAATGTCATGCTGGTGGCGTTACCAAAACTGACTTCAACGTGGGTTTGAGTCCCGTAGATCTAGCGGGTGCTACACCACCGCGCGATAATATCGTGTCGATGGTGGATTATATGTATCATCCCACGACCTACGATGGCGAAACGCCGATCGCCGAATTGCACCCCAGCAAAGACAGTGCCGACATCTTCACGGAAATGAAGAACTTATCCGACCAAGATATGTATGCGATCGCTGGGCATATTCTGATGCAACCCAAGATTATGGGCGAGCAATGGGGTGGCGGTAAAACCGTAAGATAACAATCTCTGTCGGAGCTAGTAACCGATCGAGCTTCAGCTCTGCTGAGGCAACGACGAGCGATCCGACAAGTACAAAGCGCTCGCTTCAGTTACTTGCCGATGTCTGCATCGTCGCTCGATCTTACTACCTCGATGGTAGGGAATCTGTACCAATCTATACTGGTCGCTAGCAGCTAGCTCACTAAATTGTTAAAATTTAGATACAGATAAATATCTTTATTGCTTATCGTCCGAGCAACAAGGGTAAGATGACCGAACGTTAATTTGTGTTTCTTTAGATAGAAAGGAGAACCGTTTTGAAAAAGCTGATTTCGATTTTTACAGTAGCCATTGCTTTATTTACGATCGCGTTTAGCAATCCTGCATTAGCTGGCGATGCAGCTAGCGGTGGCAAAATCTTTAGCGCCAATTGTGCTGCTTGTCACGCTGGTGGCAACAATGTGATTATGGCCAAAAAGAACCTCAAGAAAGAAGCTCTTGCCGAATATGGGATGAACTCGATCGCGGCAATCACGACTCAAGTAACTAACGGCAAAAATGCAATGCCGGCTTTTGGTGGTAGACTCAGTGCTGCTCAAATCGAAGATGTAGCTACTTATGTTCTAGCTCAATCGGAAAAAGGTTGGTAGGATTCTGCTGACGAGTGACTAGTGGCTAATTACTTGACTTAGCTAAGTAGTGGCTGGTGAATGCTAATGTTCGATCGATAAGTTGCCTACGATTAGGTTATTCTCGATCGAGATGAAGCGATCGCCAGCCACTTTTGAATTATGAATGAATAAATATTGCGGTGTCTATGCTAGATATCAACAAAGTCGCGAAACAGTTGCCAGGAATCGGACAGCACTTAGTTCGGGAAAATGCGGCTAACCAGCAAAGATTGCAATTAGCGACTACCTCCCTCTACCAGGCGATCGATCGCCAGATCGAATTAGCACAGATCCAGCAACAGTGGGGCAATCGCCTCTTTTTTAATACTTCGATACCCGTCGAACCGCTCGATACACGGATCGACATTGCCGCACCACCAGCACAGCAAACCGTACTCGCTACCGATGGCTCCCAAATTGCCCCCAGCCACCATGAAATTGCCTATTGCTATCTCATCAATGTCGGTCGGGTAATGATTCACTACGGGCAGAATTTACATCCGCTGCTAGATAGCATTCCTGAAGTTTTTTATCAACACGAAGATTTATATATCTCTCGCCAATGGGGGATTAGTACCGAAGAATGGTTGGGGTACCGCCGGGCGGTTTCTGAAGCCACAGTCCTCGCAGAATTGGGCTGTAGCTGGGTCGCACCACCTTTTAGTTTCAATGATAAGGTCGAGCCGGATTCACCCCCTGTTAAGCCGCGCGTACCCACCTTAGCGATGGTCGATGGCTCGCTGGTCTATTGGTTCCTCGAACAATTACCGACCGATGCCAGAGAGCAAATTCTCAACCCGATTTTAGCAGCGTGGGAGGAGCTGCGGGTCGCCGGCATTCCGATCGTCGGCTATCTAAGTTCTTCGCGGAGTATCGATAATCTCAACCTGCTGCGATTGCTGACTTGTCCTCATGAAGTGCCTGACTGTCCGACTCACTGCGCGGATGAGAAACGATTACCTTGCCAGCAGTTTGAAGGAGTGCGCGACACCACGCTGTGGAATACGCAATTATCGCCAGGACAACGCAGTTGCTGGTGGCAGAGTACCGCCAAGATTCTAGACTGGTACGACGATCGACACAAGATTTATTTCTGCTATCTCCACGTCGGACAGGAAATCGCTCGCGTGGAAGTTCCCGCCTGGGTAGCGCAAGATGAGACTTTGGCGGGTGTAGCGTTAAGCCTGATTATCGCTCAAGTCAATAAGGGTTATGGTTATCCCGTTGCCCTAGCCGAAGCCCACAATCAAGCAGTCGTCAGAGGTGCGGATCGATCGAGCTTTTTTGCCCTCCTCGAACAAGAACTCATTAAAACCGGACTGAAAAATGTCGGTACATCTTACAAGGAAACTAGAAAACGCGGCAGTATTGCCTAAAAAAGCCCATCGATAATTTATCAGCGTAGCTTCTTGGAGATTTGTCGCTGAAGACTGGCAACTAGCTTAGGCTTGAGGGCATCTAGTTCTTCTTTAAGCCAACGTTTGCTTTCCTTGATTTGACCGTGTGCGGCGGGCAACTGTTGACTCTCTTTCGACCAATCCCTCAAGAATTGAATTTTTTTGCTAACTATATTACCGGAAACCACGCAGACACATTTGTCATCGCCTTCTAGCGCGAATAAGAATAAGCGATAAGTACCGGATTGAGTGAGCGTTTTGAGAATTTTTTCGCCGATCGGCTTCTTGAGATCGAGATAACAAGGTAACATCCGATGGTGTTGTTCGTCTTGATAGAGTGTGGTCAGCCATAACAACATCGGATGGGGCGAGGAGACAAACAGAAACTGGGAGTGAGGTTTATTCTTTTTATATTTCTCAATGTCCTCACGAGACAGCATGATCCACAAAGTAGCTACTTCCGCGCCCTCCTGTTGGATTAATTGGGGAAAGACAATTTCGGCTCTAGGTTTATCTTTTGGCCAAATACTGCGATGACAGATATCTTCGGTAGCGGACTGAGCTGTAACCAGTAACGGCAGTTCGCCAATCGGCTCTTTTCTAGGTGGTACGGTTAAATGTTGTGCCGATTCTTTTTCGACACGTTCGAGAGTTTTGAGGATTTCGGTGACATTGGTGGGACGACCTGCGGCAGTTTTTGCCATACACTGATTGACCACATCCATCAATTCCTGCGGCAAATTGAGTTTGGCCTTGACTTCAGTAAAGGCTTTGGGGGTTTGTTGATGATGGCATTGAAACCAGCCTTCAAACGAACTGGTTTTGGGTTTGAGCGGGAGTTCGCCCGTGAGCATTTGGAACATCATAATGCCCAAGCTATAGATGTCCGCACGATTGTCGAGCGTTTTACCGTCCATTTGTTCGGGCGAACAGTAGGCAGGAGTCCCCATAAATCCAGTCGGCGAGTCATCGGATTGGAGAAGCGCGATGCCAAAATCCAAGACTTTGACCAATTCACCCAAGGTAGCATCCTTGACTACGATAATATTGCTGGGTTTGATATCCCGATGCACGACTTGGGTAACATTTCCCTCGATCTCGATCCCATCGTGAGCGCATTGCAGCCCCAAACAAATTTGCCGCATGAAGCCGAAAAATTTCGGCAGTGGCATGGGTTTATTCTGCATCACATCTTTGAGACTGTGCCCCTTGAGGAATTCCATCACGTAAAAGGGCATTTCCTCGTCATCGAGACCATAATCGCGAACTTTGACGATGTGGATGCTTTTTTCTCCCAAGAGGGCACTGATCGTCGCTTCGCGCATAAATCGATCGCGCACCCGTTGGCTCATCTTAGCCCGCGACAAAAATTTGACAGCTACAGTCACACCACCGAGTAGTGTATCTTTGGCCTGATACACTTGCCCCATCGAGCCTTTCCCCGCTATCTCTAGTAGTTGATAGCGTTGAACCAATAGGCGACCATAATGTTCGTCTCTCACGCGATCGATGCCTCCAGACTGCTCGATGATGAGATATGCAACCAGTTAATCCTAGTCGATCGATGATAGAAATTGAATATCAACACAGAGGGAAGCGGGGTAATTTGTTCGATTTAAGTCCAGCTGAAATTAGTTTGACTCGATTAGATCGAGTCGTAATTAGGCGATCGAGCAGCTACTCGTCGGGTGCTGAATGGGCGATCTAGAGCTTCAAGCATTATGGTAGAAAGCTTGAGCCAAGCGATAATCCCCGTGCAAATATTACAGACCTTGACCGATGTTA
Organism: Chamaesiphon sp.; assembly: GCA_965246715.1. Taxonomy (GTDB): domain Bacteria; phylum Cyanobacteriota; class Cyanobacteriia; order Cyanobacteriales; family Chamaesiphonaceae; genus Chamaesiphon. The sequence goes on from CBDFFH010000008.1 coordinate 66,208, forward strand.
CTTAGTGACAATTGAGGAGGGCGATCGTAAGAGTATATCTCAATATACCCAAATCTTTAGAGGTGATGGACATCACCTAACAGGACTGGATATTTTGCGCCGGTAGCTCGGGGTAGATTGCCCGGAAGTTGCAGCTGTCGCCAATATGCTAAAACGGCAAAGGCGATCGCTTCTTTATAGTCTCCATTTATACCCGCATCGTCGGTAGTCATCACTTGCGTAGCTGGTAATTGTAATTGGAGGCGGTGACGCAGATAGAGATTGCGACTGCCCCCACCGCAGAGTAAGACCCGATCGGGTATTCGCGGTAAAAAGCGGCGGTAACTATCGGCGATACTCCCAGCGGTCAGCTCGGTTAAGGTAGCCAATAAATCGGCAGCAGCGAGCTGATAATTGGCCGCATCAGCGATACAAGCTTGGAGATAATCTAACCCAAATAGCTCCCGCCCGGTCGATTTCGGTGGTACCGATCGAAAATATGCCTGCGCCAACCATTGTTGGACTAATGGTTCGTAAACTTTACCCGTCGCCGCCCAGGCTCCATCGCGATCGAAGGTTAATTCGCCCTGACTGA
>CBDFFH010000009.1:0-159238 GCA_965246715.1 Chamaesiphon sp.
AATTTTTGGAGGAATTAATGCTCGAAATTTGCGAGTCATCTCATGACGATCGCCAAGACTATTACCACTCCGATCCTCAATATTAATTGCCGATCGTTCACCTATTCCGATGATTACCGAGCGTGTCTTTCTGTCTCTGATGTCCGAATACTGATTTCAATAAACCTTGAGTGCGAGGCAGCTACTTCGCACTCAAACATCTCAATAAAAACAAATTTCATGATAGCACTACCTACTCCTCAAAATTGTTATGAATGCCCAATGGCGCGACCGCTGTACGAAGACCGATTTTACTGTGGCAACAGCCTATCCAAAGTAGTTCGCGGTCATTTCCCGGCCACCGCAGAATGTCATGATGCACTAAGCGACCTTTCTCATCGCTGTCTTGTCACACACAAAGTCGAGGAAACCTCGACTTCGATGCGCCGCTATTTCCAGCCGCTACCGCTGCCCGATCTCCAAGGACTAGATCCAGAGTGGGTTTGCGATCGGATTCGGTTGACTTTGAATTGGCTCGATGTCTTTGACGACGCGCCAGGAGCGAAAGATGGTGAGATTGCCATCGAAGTCTGCCACCAAGACTTACGCATCGCCTATTTGCGGCGCGATGCCAATGCCTATTATTGCATTCGACTGGATGGACTGCGATCTTCCGACCCTTATTGGCTGGCATTGCATCTGGTTCATCCTGACTATTTATACCAAATACCTGATGAGATCGTAGCCGATCGATCGCTCATTCCCAAATACTTCTAAGTCTTTGACAGTTCCAAATTACGAGGAAGTCATCGGCAAAGCCGAATTTAGATGAGCGTTTTGTGGCTCATAGCAATCTTTAGCCTTCCAGGAGAAATCAATATGTTCGCACGCCTAATTACTGCCTACCGCCACTTCATTTGTTTGCGTTCTGGCGAGTTTGAATCTCGCCAATTTTCAGTTGGTGAAGCAATTATCGAAGTCTATTACGAATTATTTGCTTAACCCATCGTTCCTCAATAGTTCGCAGCTCCCTCGATCTGCGAACTGTTTTTTTACGTGTCCTCGGCAAAGCCGAATATATCTGACCGATCCAATATCTTTAGGAGTTGTTATCATGACTAATTCTCAACCAGTCCGCGATCGCTTTGCCTCACCCGAATATTGCAATCCCCACGCCAAACTGCCTTATATTCAAAGCCTCCGAGGAGAGCATCCTAGCGAGTGTGGATTCTTTATTTCCTTGGAGCAGATGACAAAAGCTAGTTGGGTAAATATGCCCGACCAGCTCGATAGCTATACCTTCTCCAGCGGTGCCGTCGAGCGCGGTCTATTATTGCGCAAACCGCGAATGCTGGTGGTACCTAAGTCCGCATTGCTAGCAGCACGGACTGTCAAAACCGATAGTGGCATCCCAGAGCTAGAGTTACTGGGAAAGTACTACGACTATAAAGGTCGAGCTGGAGTTACTAACGTGCAGATCTTTGAAGTGTTGCTACTCGACAGTCACAATCAGCCGTTGCATGAGATCCCATTGCAGTATGTCGCTAAAGGTGCTACGCAAGCAACTTTCGCCGCCCGTTACCAGCAGTTACTCCTCCAAGTAACGCTCTGCCATGCCCAGGCTAACGGTATCTCCGCGCGTCCCAAAAACCTCGAATTCAATGCCCTGTGTGTGTTTGAGTTTGAAGTAGCGCGCGAACTGGCTGGTAACAGCGGTCAAAAGGCTCCAGCTTGTAAAATTGTCAGTCACACCATTCCCACGATGGCTGACTGGACAGACTTCTTTCTCGGTCGCAACGACGAGCTGGCAGATCGTGTGCTGCTATTACTGGGAATCTCTGTTAGCGATGCCGTTATCGCCGCTGCGAAGCCCATCGCCCAGATCGAACCTGTCGTCGAACTCCTTGGCAATGAAGATCTCGATGACAACGACTACGATATCCCGTTCTAGCGATCGAATCAACGCATCATCCAGCCTCCAAACTCACAGCGAGTTTGGAGGCATTTTTTATTCTTGGAGTTTGTTTATGTATCCCGTTACAGCCGGAGTCGGATCGAGTTTGCAAAGCCTAGAAAGATTTCCAGACTATCAACAAGACCAGCTACTAATTTTGGCAGGTTTGGAATTAACGATCGCTTATAACCTACTGGAAGCTCGATGGAAAATCGCCAATTGTATCTTTTGGAAACGCAGCAATGCAGCGACCAAATATAGCGTGCGAGCTAAGTTGGACGGTATCGCATTCGACGCTAATTCATCGATTATCAAAGCTGGCAGACTACTCAATCGATATTACGACCTGCATGGAATCGACGAAAGAGATCGAGAGGCTTGGAGTCAGGTTATTCGGTCTTTAACAAATGGTCATCGCTGGCTTAATGAGGAATTTGGTATCGATTGTACTGCCAAACAATTAAAAATAGACCTATGAATCCACCTGTCCTGTCAATTGTCGATGTTATCGATCGATATTATCCTCTGGCGATCGAAGCATCGCATTCAATGTCGATTTACCATTTTCTCTATTGCTACTGAATTTCTAATTCAGTAGTTTTTTATGGTCTCTATTCACTATTTACTAAAATTATGGCAATTATTACGCTTCGAGAAATTCATGAAGTCAGACGAGTAATGACTGACATCTTGTTAGGCGGAAAATTAGAACGTCATAAATATACAAGATACAATTTGTACTCGTTAAGAGATGTGGTGTATTTTCGTGTCTCTGTATATTCTGTCAATCCCAGTTTTGAAGATCTTCCTGCTTACTTCTGTGCTAGTGAAAATGATGAAATTCTCGTCCATACTCCAAATGGTATATCCAAGAGATTCATTCATCAAAATCTGTTGGAAACGCTAAGTGTTGTTAAGACTGAGATGATAAATCTGAAGGCTGAATTGAAAAATTTTTAACCAATGGTGACTTAGCTGTCTAATTTATATTACAAACCATTGCCGCCAAATCTAACTAGGCTTGGCGGCTTTTCATGTCAACTCTCTTAAATCTTTGGTAGTCATGCTCGATTTCTACATTGGTTGGCACCAACTTAATAGCGGTGAAAGTGGTACCAAGCATTTTCACCACTGCTCGATTTCTGCCCCCAGGCTGCTCTCTCGATGCAGTCCTTTTCCAATCCAAAATTGGATTTTGGATTCTGGAGCTTTCACTCAATTCCGTTCGCACGGTGGGCATTTACTGTTTGCGAAGCGTCCGCCGTGCGGAATCGATACATACATCAACCTTGTCAAGACTTGGCAAGAGCATGGCTCTCTCAAAGCCTGAGTGAGCCAGGATTGGTTGTGCAAACGGGCAACGTTGAAAATTAATAACCGATCGATCTACCAACATCAACAGTTAACTATCGATCGCTACGATCTCCTCCGTGCATTCAATCTATCCAGCTATTTGGTGCCCGTTTTACAAGGCGTTCGTCCCATCGATTTTGGATGTCATCTCGAAGATTATGGCGATCGATTATGCCACTAATCTCCGTCCACCCGATCGGCCCAGCATTTTTCGACAACTAGCCAACGTTCGATCGATAGAAGCTGCGTATGCGTAGCGACATCGAACGTCGGCAAAGCCGAATCCTGCTGAAGCATTTAGCTTCATTTTCGCCCACTCATCATTTGGAGGATTTTGCTCATGCTAGTTAATATTTCCGGTTGCATCGGTCGTGCTCCTCAATCTTTACCTAATAACGCTGATGGTTTACCAGTTGTCGAAGCTGCTTTAGGAGTCACTAACAGCGATGGTAAAGATTGGTATGCCATCCAATTTATTGGTGAAGCTTGGGTTCGATCGGCCCAGCAAGTTCAAAAGAACGGCACGATGGCTGTCACTGGCGAGCTAACCTTCGAGCCATCGGTATCGGGCAATGGCTTCAAGCCTGTAGTTGCTGTCTCGGATTTGCAACTGTTTCCCTAGACCGTAACAGCCTCAAACTCTTGGGGCTATGCTTTCTTTCCACGTTCGCCCACCCACTCACCCATTGGAGGATTTCTCATGAACACTGCTACTGCCAATCTCATTATCGTCACCGCTGTACTTGCAGGTGACAAAATCGCTGGTACGGCGATTGATGGCGACATCCGCGTACCGTTTACTGCGGAAGCGAGCGCAGTCAATCAGCGGGTATTCGTGCCCGAAGCCAACCTTGTCGTTACTGGCAAGTTCCGGCTCCGCCAAAGCGAAATCTGCTCGGTTGGCTTGTGCATCAACAGCGTTCTTGCTATCGTCGCCTTGCCTGCCGCCACGCCCGTTGATGTTGTCGCCCCTGTCTTGTCGCACTCTATGCCAGAGGAAACCTCCGGCTCGTGCGCCGCTGCTGCAACCAAAAAGCGCAAAAGTTCGACAACCCGCAGCAAGAACAAAGCCGCTACCGAACTTGTTGCTGCTTGATACTGCGTCGATGGCGACGCAAATAGCCCCAGTTATCAGTTGATAACTGGGGCTAGACGATGCGACCACCCCTGGGGGGTGCGCTTGCGCGATCGATGTGTCGATATTCGGTACCTAACGGCTCGACCCAGGCGCGGCAAGCCGCAGCAAAATGACGGCTCGAACGTTGCTGCCAAATCTACTCAGATTTGGCGGCTTTCTCATATCTATAACCACTACCCCAGGATAAAAATCATGAAAACTGGCTTAACTCTCGTCGAACTCGCTCAAGAACTCACCGCTCAGCAACAGTCGAAGCGGGATTTTCACGCTCCAACTTCTAGCTTGAGTATGCTCGATTCTGGCGAGTTTCACCTCGAAACCAACAATGGCAGTGAAACCATGCCAGCCACGCCCTACGCTCACGCACAGATGGCCAGCCGCTTATCGATCCCCAAACCCTATTACGATCGGATGCGCTCGGAATCTCCCGATCTGCTATCGGCTAACGTAAACCACTGGCTCGGTGCGAAACAGAAAGAAACCTCTCTCATCCGCACTTTGCGCGGACAGATGCGAGCGTTTTTAAGCAATCGCTATCGCATTGTCGATAATGCTGACATCTTAGCCGTCGCTCTACCCGAACTTGCTGACAACAACAGTCTGAAAATAGTAAGCTGCAACGTCACCGACCAAAAAATGTATGTCAAAGTGGTTAACACCAACCTCGAAGCGGCTATTGCCGTCGGCGATACCGTTCAGGCTGGGTTCACCCTTAGCAACGGCGAGTTGGGCAATGGGTCGATTTGTGTCGAACCATTTATTTATCGCCTGATTTGCACGAATGGTATGAGCGTACCAGACCGAAAGATTCGGAAGAATCATGCGGGTCGCGTTACCGAGAATGAAGATCTCTATGCCAGCGACACCCAGCAAGCGATCGATAGTGCGTTCAAGCTCAAGGTTCGCGATCTCATCCGTAGCGCGATCTCGATTAGCACCTTTCACGAGATCGTCGCCGATCTGCAAGCCGCAAAAAATGACCAGATTGTCGGTTCGACCACAAAGGCTGTTGAGGTAACTGCTAAAGCGATTGGGCTAAACAGTGATGAGTCGAGTAAGGTTCTCGAACACTTAATTCGCGCTGGCGATCTCACTCGATTTGGGATGCTCAATGCTGTGACCCGCTCGGCGGAGGATATCGAATCTTACGACCGCGCGACTGAAATCGAGCGGCTTGGTTCGAGCGTCCTCTACCTACCTCCAAGCACCTGGCGCGAAGTAGCAACCGCTGGTAATTAGCAAAAATGGAGAAAAGTCCCTGTAAGTAGCATTACAGAGACTTTCCAACGATCGGTCAAGGTCGCACTAATAAGATAACATCATGTCAACTAGTTCGTAGCTTTCCTGTCACTTCTTGGTGCAACGCACGCTGAGGAGCGAGTGAAAGCACGCGGAGGAACCCTGGTGCATGTGTTTCACTCAAGACAGACCTCAGCTTGAAAAGCATCCGCAATCTCTCATCCCATTTAGCACCAGTCACTTTTGAAGACTGGTGCTTTTTTGGATTCTTACTCACATTGCCAATCTCTGGAAAATAAGCACTATGTACGAATCGAACAATAAAAAAGTTGAGAAAATTGTCAACCTCATTCAATCTGATGGCTGTATTGTTGAAGGCAAGAAAATTAGCTTAGAAGATCTACCGCTACTTTGTCAGGATCTAAATGACTCGGACAAAAAAGAGATTGTAGAAATAATTCAATCCATTGATGATGAATTATGTGAACTCTATAACGATCGTCAATATCTAGATAAGCAAATTCAGTCTCTAGAACCAGTCAAAGAGAAATTAGCTCGGTTAGTGTAAACGATTTCACTTTTAGAACTATGAAACTCGAAACCTACCATGTTACTGTCGATGAATATCTCGTTCGGCTCAACTATGCTGTCATTCATGACGAAGGAGTACATAAGTTAATCCAATTGAAAAACCTTAAATTGGTTTTGGTTGAGGCACTCGATAACCACAAGTATATCGTCCAAGAAGTTACCTTGGGTGAGGCAGGGCAGCGATGGGATAATATCGATGCCTCAACAGCAATCGCCCATCTTCAAATGCTAGAAGGTGGTAACGATACTTTCTACAAAATCTGGCATACCGATGATCTCCTCTCGCTCGCTCCTCAATTAAGTCGTCGGAACAATCTCCTATAGAAAAGTTAAACCCTCATGAAAAATGGTATAGATTCAACTCACTGCCCTTCGAGATTCAAGAATGTATATTAAAATTACTTTCGATCGCACGAGGGGATGGACTCGAACCAATTATTGCCAGAGCAAAATTAGATAAGCTACACAAGATGACTGATGCCGAGATCGTCTACTCACACCAAGAGCGAGTACTTAAATAATTAACCATCTCTTTAACTTCCTAACTTTAATTATGCTAAACACTTCAAATGACAATAGTACTCCTTCCCGCCATTGGTTCGTTCACAACTGGGAATCGGAGAATTTCTTCCCCACCCAAGCAGAAGCAATCGCTCAAGCAACTTCCGATCTCGAATATTGTCAAGATCCAGATGATGGTTCTTGGGCAGATTTCGTTGAAGATATTTATGTTGGCTTTGTCACGCATCAAGTCAAGCCCAGTGCTAGCGGATATTCATTGCACTCAACTTTGGATAAAGATTCACCAGAGGCGAGGCTTTGCCAACGAACGATCGCGACAGTTTTAGCAGCTTTACGCTTGTTTCAATCTACTCCATCTGAGTCGATAGATTCTGCATTTTCCGACTACTTTGAAGATTATTCTCAATTGTCATCTGAAGAAATTGATGAACTGTGCGAGACGCTTAATTGCTAGAGATTGACATTATCACTATTCAAATAACTTGCCGATCGAGTGAATAATAGCTAATTAATAGCTATTTTTTTCTCTGCTTGTGCTGCCAGTAAGACTGAGTAACTATAAGAATGTCCTGCTCCCACAAACATTGCACGTCAGCAAATCGGGACTGTAATTCTTGGGGAATGAGTGTATCTTTTGGATACTTTAATCCACCATGCAGATATAGTCCTGAGTGATCTTTGTCGGGTAGATTGGGTAATCGATCGAAATGAGCTATTATCTGACGCTCGAAAATTTTCCCGACACCGCCACCAAAAACAATCTCATCTATTTGCGAGAATTGCACTGTCAGCCACTGCTCGAAGGCACCCCAGAAACTAGCTTTAGCTGAAGAAATTGCCTTGAGCAACGTATCAAGCTCCCTCGCTCGCATTTCTCGATCGTTACGAAGTAATATCTGCTCTAGCGGTTTTTTGTCTTCTTCATTACCGAGCAAATATTTAGCAACGGCAGGAGTAAGATCTTCATCCTTGTACGCTGATGTTGCTTCTTTGATGTCGGTTACAATCGCCGAGAAGCCCAAATCTGTAGAGCGAAACTTTTGATAAACTTTGCCTTTGACAGTGAAACAGCTAGCGTTTCTGTGACCCATCATAATCACGCCCAGAGATCGATCTTCTAAGTTGCCACGATGTGACTCGTAAAAAAGAGACAGTCCGCCGCCTTCAGGATGACAGTTAAAGTAGCATAAGTTAACCTGAAATGTTCCAGTCGGAGTTTTAAACTCCTTGAGTGATTTTCTGATATTTTCTGCCAAGATAGCTTTGTCTAATAATTCTCCTGGGGGGAGTAGGCAAGAAATAAATAACTTAAATGATGTTTTAGAGCGAGTTAGCTGAGCTGCTACGGCTACAACAGCCAGAGTTCGTTGAACGGCGTAATTAGATTTAGGCTCGACCAGATTTAATGTCGAACGAAAAGCTTGTCGCGCCAATTCCCCAACAGCATAATAACGATCGTCGATTCCTACAACACAGTATTTAGCCGGATCGACTTTAAATGCACTACGATACTTCTCGATCGCATCTGCTGAAACCTCGATTACTTCTGGACTCATGGTGAAATAGTGAGGATTTTCAGATTTAGGATGTTCGTTAATTTCTTTGGTAAAAGCTACTTTTAATGACGAACTCCCGTAATCTATAACGGCATACAGATATTCCATCGGTCTAATCCTCTAACTTCATAATTCTCTCGATCGTTACGAATGGTGGCTCATCATCGAATACATCCTCCTCTAACTCATCGCGATCGTCAAATCGCTCGGTGTTTGCTCGATTACCCTGCTGTCGATCGATGCTTGGTTGTAGTTGTCCCTCAACGCTAGTAGTCACATTTGCATCCACACCCCTTCCTGCATCGAGCGACATGATTCTTACTCTCGATCGGAGAATATCGATCGACCTTTGATATGCTTTCTGAATTTCTAAAGGTGAAGCATTGATGTGTTCGAGAGCGTAGGGCAAATAGAATGCCTCTAATGCTTGCGTTATTTTGTCTTTCATCCGACTCAGGCTTTTCAAGTATTGGTAGAGTTTCACATCTAACTCATTGCTATCGTAAATCGTCCACGACCACTTAGGCATGATATTAATCTCAATTTACTACTGTTTTCGGGTGTCTAATAACCACCTGATAGTAGGGTTAGCAGTTAGTTAGTAACTGCTTATCGACCACCTAATAGTTAGTTATTGGGTGACTATACTATCATCGATACTCAAAACAAGAATTTTATCGGGTGGTTATCGAACGGTTATTAGGTGCTTGTTAAAAGCTCAGAATCTTATTCTCTTTAACGCACAGTACGCATTTACTATAATAGCTGTAAGTTGGGCAATAATAACAGGAGTGAGTGAAATTAATGCCCAAAATAGTTTCAAGTAATGCTCAAAATAGTTTCAAGGTGAAGTTAAAAGTAGTGAAAATAAAACCTAAAATGTTACAACAGGACAGATGCTAACAGCCAAAAATTGTCAAGCTAGTACGGCGGTGCAGTATTTCACTGACGATTACGATCCAGGGCAGACGCGATGGTTTGGGAAAGGTGCCGCCGAACTGGGATTAGTCGGTGAAATCGAGCGAGGAGAATTTGAAAATGTCTGCTACGGTCGATCGCCAAATGGGACTAAATATCTCGGTACTAAAGGCGACCCTGACAAACGCCGTGCGGGAACGGATTTTACCTTTTCCGCCCCGAAATCTGTGAGTTTGACTGCGTTAGTGGGCGGGGATGCTCGGTTGGAAGTCGCCCATCGTACTGCCGTTGAGAAAACTTTGGCACTCATCGAAGCCCGTTATGCCCAAACCCGCATTACTAATAACAAGCATGTAGCGGAAGTCAAAACAGGAAATCTTGTCGTCGCCCAGTTCGACCATATCGAGAGTCGCGAACTCGATCCGCATCTACACACTCACGCCCTAGTTTTGAACCTAACTCAAGCAGAGAATAGAAAGTGGTACGCGAACGACAACGATCTAATTTTTCAGAACAAGAAACACTTGGGTACGATTTATCAGGCTTACCTAGCAGCCGAAGTCGATCGACTGGGTTATGAGATCGAGCCTCGTCCCCACGGGATGTTTGAGATTAAAGGTTACAAGCGGGAGAATTTAGTCGAGTTTAGCAAACGCCGGATGCAGATTCTCGCTCAGTGTCCAAGTAATAGCACTTGGCAGACGCGGGAGGATAGTTGGGAACGCACTCGCAAGCATAAAGAACGCATCCCCTCAACTGAGTTAAAAGCACGATGGCAGCGGGAAGCTAGCGATTTAGGCATTGAAATCGTCAAAGCTGGAGTGCTGCCAGTTGCCCAGTCGATTCGGCAGAGCCGACGCTTCGCGAACGATTCAGAAAAAACGGAACGGTTCATCAACGATGCGATCGCTCATTGCTCCGAGCGGAGCGTTGACTTTAGAGTTGAAGACATTGAGAAATTCATAATCGCCCAACGATTGCCGCTCGATATTGCTGAGATTAAATCTCTGTGCGACACTCGATCGGATTTAATTAAGATCGATCGGCACTACACCACTTTGAAGGCACAAATACAAGCTGAAGTTGGCGAACGGATTCAGGTTGAGCCGTTGCTAGATCGTGTAAATGAAACAGAGGATGAATTAGCTCGGCAAGAAAGTGTCAAGGTTCCTACTCATGGTGGCAGTGTGAGGGTTCCTATTCAAGGAGGAGATGTATGCGTTCCGACTTCTAGAAATCTCGATAACTCCTACTACCAAAAGCACTAGTTAATCGTCCGCACTGACACTCAAATCCTTTTCCGGCAAAGGTTCTGCGAATGGACGATAAGTGGGCGATGGTGCGGGGGTGGACGATACTCGTTGTGGAGTGGACGATAAGTGGACGATGAAAATCGGTCTTATCGTCCACTCCTAAATCCTTGCCCCGATTGATTTCTGGCTCTCGATCTCGATCGGTGGACGATATGGACGATACTTTTATCATTTTGTCTAACACGATCGCTCTTGGCTCTTTATTGCTGTCTCCGACTCCTTCCCTAACCTCGATAATCATCCGCTCGTCGCCAACTCATCAATAGTTACCCCTCCTCTAAATACCTCAGAGCCGCGACCTTCACCCAGTCAGACCTACTACCATCATCTAGCTCGACTATTGCCTTTGTGCGACCTCGATTCCACTGCCCTAATACGCCCCACTCGCTCGTAGAGACAATTTCGACCCGCTCGCCGAGCCTTAACTCTCTTGTAGTTAATGGTGGTGGCAGTGGTCTAATACTGCCGATTGCCCCCAGATCCTCAAACCTAATCCAGCTAGTCACCCGTCCGTCAGGCTTGAGACAGGCATAACCATCGCCACACTTGGAGATCTCCCAGACTTCTAGCTCGCCTGAATACTGCCGCTGAAGGTTGGGATCGGTGCCGATGTACGTGACGCGTTCGCGTAGCGGATGAAATCGCGCTGAGGTTCCCGTCTGGCGACACGTCTCGCTTCGCTCGCCTACAGCGTGCGTTTCACCAAGCAGCGTCCCCTTTGGGGAATCGCCTAGCTGGAATTGGGCGATTCCGCCAAGCGGAGGCTTCGCCAACGGCTTGGGTGGTTCGACACTCAGAACCCGATCTATAGAAGTTTTTCTTTGACCGCTGGGGGTTTCGATGGTAATGGTATCACCATCGATCGCTAGCACTTTGCACCCTACCCCAGCCAACCCGTAAACAACCGATCCGAGCGTTACCTTAGAATTCATCTTCGGTAGCCTCTGGGATGTCGTCTAAATTAGAAACTTTTTCTGGCTGCTTAGACAATGGCAATTTTTTATCGTCCATATCGTCCATACCTTCCGACACAGGCTGAACTCTTTGCCCTGGTGGACTTTGGGGGCGGACGATCTCACAATTGGGTATCGTCCGTGGATCGTCAGTATTTGTATTATCGTCCGCTAGATCTTCCGTAGTATTGAATATCGTCCGTGGATCGTCCGCATTCAAATCATTGCCCTGACTGGCTTCACTACCATCTATGGACGGTATGGACGATATGGACGATATTTTTACGACTTTCTCCAGGCAGATAAGTCTATTTCGATCTTGCCCTTCTCGGAAATACCCAACTTCTATCCCTAATGCCTTGAGGTCGGGAGCCAATCGAGTGAGTTGACGGCTGAGGCTGTTGGAAGCCTTGGGGAAATATCGCGATCGATAGGTGGCTTCGTCGGTATGCTGTTCTAATTCATTCAGAAGTTGCGAAGCTGTACCCTTCCAAACTAGGGGGGTGTTCTCCATCAGTTGGATAATTGCCTCACCTACAGGCGACGACTCGATTACCACCTGGCGAGATTCTTCGCGGCTCTGGCTGAAGGCTTCCATAAACTCACCCTTTCTCAATCCCAAGGCTTGCTCACTGGCGATCGCAAAGAGCGCGTAGTCAGCCATCCGAGGCAGTTTATCTGGCTTAATATTCGGTAACGCTGCTAATGTCTGACTCAGTGCCGTCAACAGTGCCCCCAGGATGCGCGGACGCGCCGCTTCGATTTTGGCAGTTAATTCGGCTTGGGGTAGTCGTTTTTCTTCAGTTATTTCACCCAGTTGTACCATCAAGACTCGATCGGCTAAGTCATCGCGAGTCACTAAAGAATCGATCGCTGTGATAATCTGGGGGCGAGCAAACTCAAAGGTAGTTTCTTCGTCAGTGCTAAAGAGAGTGCGAGTACTGTAGCCGAATCCAGTTGCAATCCGACACAGATCGTCCGATTGGTCTGCACTAATATGTCCCACGTTATCGTAGACCATCAATAGCCGACGGGAAGCCGAAACCGCGAGCTTATGGGTATCTCCTTGTAGCTTGATGAGTGGGGCTTTGCCAGGATCGATTAAACCTTTGAGCATTTCTGCGGCAACGGTCTTGCCGCTCCCTCTGTGTGCAGATAGTACTAATACCGGATAGGTTTTATTCGGACAGAAGCAGAATAATAGGAATGTGATAATCAAAGTCCATCCAGCTCCATCTACATTTAGTAATTCCCGTAATTCTGCCAGATTTCCCCCAGCGATGGGATAAGGGAGCGGACGCAGCGAATCCGGTCGCCAAAATCGCACGGGTGGATCTACGATCGTCCGCCAGCCAATAGAATCGATCTCGATCGCTTTCCAGTCTGGAGTACCCAAGTCGAGATAAATTTTCTCCCGATCCTGGGCGATGCGGAGATGGACTTCACGAGTTATTGAATCCTGACCGTACAAAGCGATCGCTTCGAGCGTTGAGAGCGTATCTTGCATCGTCTGGGAGCCGATCCCTTTACCCTCGATATTGAAATATTCACCTGAGAGCCACATCCTAAAAGCTCTGGAGCGCACTGCATAAGTGTGACGGGTGCCTGAAATAGTTATATCTGCATAAGCAACTCGATCTGGAGTTTGGAAGTAAGTAGCAGTTCTGCCGATCTCCAGCAACCTCTCTGCAACTGACTTCTGTGGCTTTTTTCCGCCGGAGGCTGGATCGTCTTCATTGCTGTCTATTTCCGCTGTTTCGATCGGTTTGGCACTGTCGATAACGCGATAAAATGCCTCGACTCCATCGTTAAAGATTAAATCGTCAATGCCTTTACCTCGATCGCTACTCCAATCAGCTAAATACACTTGACAATCTGCTGCTATTAATAAACCAGCGAATCTTTTAGTTGCAGCACGAACCATATTTATGGTTTTAGGTTTGCTGTCCTTATCAAATGCAATAGTTATTCTTCTGCTAGGAGTAGAAATTAACTTTAAATCGTTAATTAATGTGTAATCCTTTTCGCCTTTATTCTGTTCGGGACAGCCATTCCAAACCCCAGTTAACGAGATACAAATCTCCCCAGTACTAACCCCACTCAAAGCTTTCTTAGCCCCTTCAGTGATAGAGACTGGGATTCTTGAATTGTCCAGAATCCAACGTAAAAACTCCAAGCTGAGTCGTTGGCATTCAGCTCGCCATTCGTTCGAGCCGATATCTGTTAATTGCCATTGCCTAGTAACTAGCTCGCTGGGTAAATCTACGTCTACACGCACTGATATTGCTTGCCATGTTTCCAAATCGATTATCGGCAGGAATGCCTTACAAGGCTTTTTTGCTGGATGCTCGTATTTAATCGATTTGCCTTCTTTATCTAGTCGCGGCTGGAGCGGCTTAAAACTAGTACAGCTTCCAATACGTTGGCGGAGCCTATCGGAACGATAATCGTGTTCGATATCGATGCCAGTATAAGATGTACCGCCATGTTCGACGATCGATGCGTATGTATCCCGATATCCCTTCTTTAACGTCCCGTTATTATTGTGGATCTTCACTTCCCCCAATAGTTCGCTAATTGCTTTGTCACCGTTGAGAAACTCAGCATTGAGCAAACACAATCTGGGATCGATCGCACTAGCATAAAATTCTTCAATGACACTTTCGGGGAAGTATTCGGTCAGAATCGAGTAGTCATAATTCATGATCTATTCTCTTTGATAATGTCAAGGTTTATACTTATTGAATTCTCAAAGCAGCGTGCCAATAGTTAGCACGTATCTAATATTTGTTGATTTTTCTTGCAAAAAACAACCATCCGGCTGCCTCTCAGAGTATTGGTTCGCAACGCAAAATCACACAGATTAGATTAGAGTTTCACAAGCTTAAAACCACTAATTTCGGATTTGTAGATGCGAATTTATCAGAGCAATGCGATCGCCCCATTAGTAATTTTTAGATCTACTAATGGGGTATTGTTTTAGCCCACTGATGGCAACGTTGCCAAGTACTCTTCAACTAAGATTTGATGTTCTGGTCGATCGCCAGACGTTAAGTAATCAATCAACAATATTAGGTTCCAGAGGATCTTCCCCCGTTCTACTGGCTGAATCCAGTAGATCCCTTTGGGTAACTTGGCTCTTAACTGGGCTGATTGCCAAGTAGAGATATCGAAACGCTCTTGTCTAATTGCTGCCTCAGACAGAAATTTGAAGCAGCGGGATTTGGCTTTGGATGATGTTTTCATAGCACTGAAGATCGTGAGATAATAGTGGTGTTTTGTTTTTAGTCTTAATCGGAAGACTTAATTTAATTTTGTCTTTCGATTAATTCTTTTCTATTGCAGTACTTGACGAAAAAACTGTTAAATTCAGTTAATTCGCACAGGCTTCGGTGACGGTAAAGTCACGGTTATTTAATATTTAATCTTTGACTAGAGACAACTAGAGATTCTTGTCAAGATCGGCTTTTGCTGTTTTACTTGCGGGAGGGGTTAGTAACAAATAAGCTTGGCAAGGCTGATAAATATACTTTAGTACAGATCTACTATATTGGCAATGGCTATCTATTTGCTTTCCCGTTCTGGCATAAGATTTTATAGATTGTATTGAAAAAGACTTGACAATTTAGGTTGCTATCGATCGGCACAATTGCGATCGTTTATACGCACAAATAAGATTTCTCGATCGATCGCATGGGCGTATGTAGACAGTAGAACGCGCTTATCGTGTCCTGTCTGTTCTGCCAGCGCGATTGGGTTCGCTCCTTGAGCGAGGGCGTGAGAAATGGCTGAATGTCGCAAGTTGTAGGGCGATTACCTCCGGTAGGCTTCGCCAACGATACTCGCTCTGACAACTGGCTAAAATCGTTTTCCAAGCTCGCGCCCTAAATCGGTGGTTGTAGATGGCTAGCCCCCTCGGACTGGGGAATACTAGATTGAAAAATAAAAACTAATTTGGATTTATTCTGTGATTTCTACTGTTCCAATATCCACAAACAAACATTCACTGCCAATAGCATGAGCGTAAGTAGATAACATCATGCGCTTATCGTGTCCAGTCTGTTCCGCCAGTGCGATGTAATTAGCACCGTTATGAAGCGCATGAGAGATGGCAGTGTGTCGAAGATTGTATGGCGAGCGATATTCGATCTGGCAGCTTTCAAGTATGGTTTTCCATGCTCTTCTTCTGAACGTGTGGTCATTGATGGGCAAACCTTTAGGACTGGGAAACACCAGATCGTCCGGCTGTGGGGATAGTCGATTGAATCTGGCTACCAACATCGATCTCACATTCGGCGGTAACTGGATGGTGCGATGCTTTCCCGTTTTGGTGCCCTTTTGGTTTTGATGGCCGCGCGAGATGGATTCCCCGATCCATACTGTGGTGTAGCCCGAACCTAGATGCTTCCATCGTAACCCCGCAACTTCCCCAAATCTGCAAGCAGTAGAGGCGAGAAAGAGGATGAATTCAGTGTAGTGAGAGTAATATGGATTGTTCGCGAACGCTGAGACAATCGCTTGGAGTTCGGCAATAGTAAAAGGTTTCTTCTGTTGTCGATTTGGGGCTTTGTGACCCCTGGTAATCGCACTGGTTAGACAACACTCCCAGGGATTAGATTCTGTAACGTGGTATTTACCCTGTGCCCAATCCCAGCAAGCTTTTAAATAGTAAAGATAGGATTTGACTGTCCTGCTCGATGCCGATTCCAACCATTTAGCGATCGCGTCCTTCGCTACAGGCTCAGTAACTTTCTCGGCAGGTTTATCACCGAGTAACCGATCGAGTTTGGACAGGATCGCTTTAAGTCTTAGCCCCGATCCGTGAGTTAGCCCCCGCTCTTGTTGATGGTGGGGAATATATTTCTCAAATAGTTCGACTGCGCTAATCGCTGTGGGATCGTTCCCAAGCTTGCGAGGTTTGTATCTGAGTAGAGTAGTATCAAAGTTCCCGTAGTTGATGTCTTTCTCGATCTGTGCCATCTTCATCTTGGCGGCAGACATCCCCACCGGATTATTGTGTTTGGGCAGACTGAAGCTATAGGGCTTGCCATCGTGCGAAAACCTGATGAGTAGGCTATTGCCGCGTTTTTCAATGTGCATAAAAACAGTGGGTGAAATGGTGGGCGACCGACCAGCCAAACCACGCAAAACAGCACATTATTTTGAGTGTATAGACACGAAAAAGCGGCTGTTAAGAAATGGTTTGTTTCCTAAAAGCCTTGCCAGCAATATGTTTCAATCAAATCGGAACGAGAGGATTTGAACCTCCGACCCCTACTACCCCAAAGTAGTGCGCTACCAAGCTGCGCTACGTCCCGTTGCAGCTTATAATCGTAGCAAATCTCGATCTATTTAGCAACCCCTTGAATTATAAGGGATAACTCGCAGAGCTAAAACACACAATTTCTTAACATTGATGCGGGTTTGAGCTTAAAAACCTCATAAATTAGCCGATATTCGAGAAGGGATAGATATAAAGAAGGTAGAAAAGGCTCTAGTTGTTATGCAGAGAGGGCTAGAGCGATAGACAGATACACAAAACCCGTGGTAGGGTTGTGTTACCACACAGCAAACTTACCACGGGCTTATAGTGCCTATCAAAAAGACAGATAAAACTTCTGCCCCTATTCTAGCTGACAAATCCAAGCAATCCAACAGTGCGGATGCACCAAATCTCTCTGACCTTTCATTAAAGGATAAACCCTGGGATAAACATCGGGGATTTGCCGATCGAGTCCAGTCGCATTATGCTGGATCGAAATTCAAGTATCCGACTCACCGCTGGTTGTTTATGACGCTAACTCAAAAGAATGTGCCAATAACTGAGTTGAGGGAGACTTTGACTCAGATGAACAAGGGCTTTGAGCGGATGGTTAAGCGAAAGATGTTCCCTGCTATTGGCTGGTTGCGATCGATGGAAGTTACCAGAGGTCGAGATGGGAATGCTCACCCACATTTTCACTGCTTACTGATGGTGCCAGCTAGCTACTTCGGGCAGGGTTACATCAAACAGCATGAATGGGCTGCGCTCTGGAAAGACTGCATGAGATATGACTATAACCCAGTGATGGACATTCAGGCTGTGAAGAAGGGATCTAGTCCAGCTAGCCTAGTTCCCGAATTGCTAAAATACTGTACGAAGGAGAGCGATATGGTGGTCGATCGTGAGTGGTTCTTGGAGTTGACTACTCAATTGCACAAGATGAGAGCGATCGCGACAGGTGGAATCCTGAAGGACTATCTGCGAGAACTGAAAAGGCTAAATCAGAGTTGTTAGTTACTCCAATCCTGGCTCACGCAACAAAATTGTCTGGGGGAAGGGTAAAACTATTTTCTGGAGAAGAGTTTAATGTAGACCAGGAGCGGGGTCTAAATGGGTTTTGTGATTTTTTATTTAGCAGATCTGCTAATCCTTATACTATCGATGCTCCGGTATTAATGTTAGTTGAAGCTAAACGAGGTGAGATTGAATTTGGGCTGGGTCAATGTGTGGCTGAAATGATAGCGGCACAGCTTTACAATCAAAATCAGGAACAAGCGATTTCAGTCATTTATGGCTGTGTAACTAGTGGTAGATTGTGGCAGTTTCTTAAATTGGAAGGTGATAATGTGACGATCGACCCAGATAATTACCCACTAATGCCAATTCAAAAAGTTCTCGGTATCCTCAAGTGGATACTAAGCCAGTGAGTCACTGGTAACTCATGTATGATATACTTGATGAGTTGTTACTGAGCTGGTTTTGTGTCAACAACTAAACATCGGATTGCTGCTTATTTACCGCCAGAGGTTAATGACAAGTTCCAGGCGTTTAAAGAGGAGAGGGGGCTTGGTGATTCTCAAGCTTTAATCCAGATTTTGACTGAATTTCTAGAGGTGAGTCAACAAGTGAGTTATGGTAGCTCATTAGATATTGAAGTTCTAAAAAGTGAACTACTTCGTGAGCTATCAAATGAGTTAGAATTCAGGTTTAACGAGCTAAAAAGTGGCTTACTAAGTAGCTCACTAAAATCTGTGAAGATAAGCCAGGAGTCTTTGAAGGGGGTAAGGGTCAGCCAAGAGTCGCTAGATGCTGTAGAGTTAGACAGTGAATTTATTGAGCGTCTGACGACTGCTCAACTCTCAGCGCGTTTTGGTTGCGATTCGGCTTTGACCAGGAAGCAGAAGAGTAAGTATAAGGATGAGCCTGATAAGTTTATTGCTTGGAGTAAGAGTAGAGATCCAGATGGTTGGGGTTGGCGGTTTGATGAAATAGATAGGGTATTCGATCGTCAATAGACAACAAACAAGCTTCGAGTAAATTAATACAAATATGACATGAAAGAATTTATAGAATTACCACCATACGAGGGAACTGAAAGTAGAAATGAAGATATCATTTATAGTTACTTTAGACGTGTTTTAAACCATAACGGCTACTCTTTTAAAGTTAAACGGACGGGATTTCCTGAGATTGATGCAATTGTACCCTCTCATAGTTCTGGCAACAAGGGTAAAGGTAGTTGTGACGGTTATATGTTCTCATCTACAAATTATCAATCTTTTTGTGGATTGATTGAGTTGGAGACGACAGGAAAGATAAATTTAGGTATAAGTCAAATTCAAACTTATATAAAGGGTTTTAATTCAAAAAAACTCAGTGACGAAGAAAAAGATTTTGTAAAACGAATTGAATCCCGAAATATATCACTCATAGTTTATGATGGGCAATTAATATATTTATCTATTTATAACTTAGACACAGAAAAAGAAAGCGTAGTTTTTGATAAGTTAAGTATTGAGCAAAATCGCACTGAAATTTCTACTAAAATCTATGAAATATTTAAAGGAAAAGAACAAATCGATAGAGAGGATGATGAGAAAAAATTAATAGAAGTAATTGCGACTATAATTAGAGGTCACGAAAAACTTCAGAAAAATCAAGCTTTGTTAATGACTATTTTATCTTCGATATATGGGGTCACTAAAAAGTTTTCATATCTCGAAGCTAGAAAGAATCTGGAATCATCACAATTAGATTATGACACGAAACTTGCAGAGACATTGAAAGCATTTCTAGCAGATATTACTGAAATTAATGATGTTGCTAAGATTTCATTATTGTATGAAAGAGCTGCTCCAAAATTATTTGAGATGTCTCAAGACAAGGGAATAGACTTGTACGGTTTTATATATGAAGAATTAGCTAGCAAAGAAAACAAAAAGGAGCAAGGTGAGTATTATACTCCTAGAAATACAATTAGACCTTTTATTAGATCTGTATATACAAACTATTTAAATTGGACTGTTGACGAAATAGAAGATAAAATTGTGTTCGATCCTTTTTGTGGTTCAGGTGGATTTCTTTATGAATATATACAATTAATTAAATCGCTATTTGACCTTTCAAAAAAAGAGATCGACAAAATTGCTAAAAAGACTATATGGGGCGCGGATAAAAGTAATGTTCTAGCAGCCTATTTAAACTTATTTCTCGCTGGAGATGGTTCTGCAAATATTCAACGAGTAAAGACATCAATTAACTGGAAAAAGCAATTTTGTTATGAGAATAACACCAGGGCTATTTCATTCTAAAGAGGGTCTTAAGTGTGCTAAGACCAAAACCAGCGTTTCGTTGTGATTGAGCCATGTTATGGGAACCGTCATCGCGATATAAATTGAGGGCGAAGTTACGCGCAATTGCCCAGATTTGAATCAGTGGATTTGTGCGAATGCGGCAAGCATCCTCCCCTTGAGTGACATCGCGAACATAATGTACTTTATTCTCAACGCCCCAGTCACCACGAATGCGAGTCGCAAAAGCGTTAGCAGTATCAATAAAAGAAGCAACATAATAGCGGGTTTCATGTGTTAATTCAAACATCCCCGCTCGGTTAACTTGACGTTCTGAATAGACTCGAATTAAGGTTTTCAGCCCTGGGAAATCAGGAATCCCTTTTAGATCGTGACTGATACTGACGGTACGTTTTTCAATGCGACCATGCCCTTTATCAATATGCTGTGTTGTTGCTTGCGGTTGAAAATTAGCTATGACTGCTTTGAGTAATCCTGATTGATTGCCTTTGAGTGCGCCTAGATAGTCGTTATTACTATCGACGATCGTTTGTGCAGTTGCTTGGTGCAACGCACGCTGAGGAAACCTCAGCGCGATTGCATCCGCTTTTTTTGGGTACTAATCGCATCAAAAGCAAACACTACTCCCTGTAATGCCATCTGTTTGATAAATGCAGGTATCGCCGTAATTTCGTTTGTTTTGGCATCTACTTCATAGGGTTCGAGAATCAATATAGGGTTCGAGAATCAATCCTCGCTCTACGATATATGCTGTCACCAGCATAATTGCTGGATGTGAGTCCACTTTTGGATCGTGACTGATGGATTCATCGGAGCCTCGCAGTACCTTCCCGTCCACGGCGATTGTTTCCCCTGCTAATGGCTCAATCCCAAAAAATCTAGCTAGGCAAGCTGAGTAGTCTTGTTCCGTCAGCCTTAGCAGCGCACGTCGAATCGTACTGTAAGATGGTAGGCGTTCTTTAGCTGGTTTAAACAACTCCATTAATTCCGTCTCATAGGCTTTTAGCCAATCTCCAATCGCCAGGAATCCTCGATTTCCCGCTGTCACCGCCAGCGTAAATAAAGCTAAACACAATGCTTGTTGATGGCGTTGTCCTGCCGTTCTTCTGGTGTCTGGCAGGTTCATAAACGCTTCGACAATGGCAAGTTGAGACATCAGGGCGGATCGCTACATTCAAAATCACTCCCATACCATATCAGTTCTTCGATTAGAATGAAATAGCCCTGGGGGTAACACAGTTCAAAAATTTAAAATAAATAAAATAACAGATCAAAATTTAATCTCACAAAACTTAAAATTCTCTATATCTGATATACAATTTTTAACAAAGTTATATGTTTCTACTGAATTTAAATTTGATTTAGAAGATATTGATATTTACTTGAGTAATGAATCAACAAATCCTTTAGAAGACTTAATAATTAAACAATTAAATTATCATAAAACAGGTAAAACTATAGATAACTTAGGGAATGTTGACTTGTTAGTTACTAATGTACCTTATGGAAAAGTAACTGAGGCTAATGAACAAGTAATTGAAAATGGAGAACCAATTTATAAGAACTCCTTAGAAGCAAATGGATTAAGAGAATGTATAGATTTTTTAAGACCTGCTGAGACAAAAAATGGAAGAGAAATTAAAGAAGGCGGTATTGCAATTGTCATAGTTCCAGATTCCATTTTAGAAAATCCTTCAAACAAAGTAATTCGTGACTATTTAGTATCTCGGTGCAATGTACTGGGTATTATTGGATTACCTCCATATACATTTTCTCCTTATGCAATGGAAAAAACCTATGTTATTGTTTTTCAGAAAATTGCGCCTGAAAAATTTGATATTAATAGAAACCTAGATTTGCCGTGTTTTATGCACTATTCCTTGTGTGATGGAAAAGCTAATTCACAAAATAGATTCATCACAGATTTAATAGAAGAAGTTAGTATTAAAACCAAGGATGGGAAAGAAAAAAAGGTTTTGCAATATATTCACAATGATTTTGAATCTTGCTTTGACACATTTGATTCAAAAAGTTGGATTTACAAGTCTAAGCTGGGAGCATCCCACTTTTTATTAGTTTTATGTAGATAAAGCGTATGTACTAGTATGGCGATCGAGAAATCTGGTGAAAATAGCAGCAGAGGGAGCATAATCTTGAGATAATGGGGTCAAGTAAACTAAGGTAGTGTAATGAGTCCAGAAGAGCAAAAAGAACTCGATCGACACACAAAAGCTATTGCCAAAATATTGTATAAAAATACACCAAAAGAAGAACTAACAAGCTTAGGAAAAATCGAAGAAGCGGTGAGAGCGAGAATGCAAGAGTATGTGATGCCATCCGTCGGAATTTTTTTATCGAAAATGTCACAGTCGAAACTGGAGGATATAAAAGACAGATCCAAAGCATAATTGGAGAATTAGCAATCACAAGCAAACAGGCAGCCAAGCTAAATATCAAAAGTCATACCCAAATCAGTCCGTATTTGGAAGCTTGTTGCTTGCGTATAAGTGCATCAATTTCTTACGAAAGGACAACAGAGGAAGTCAAATATTTAACTGGAGTGGAGATATCAAAAAGTGCCCAACAGAGGTTAATTCACAGACAAGAATTTGAATTGCCTCAAGCTGAGACACCCGTGGCAGAATTGAGTGTAGATGGGGGGAATATTCGAGTGAGAACCCCAAAGGGAGAGGTGTGTAGCTGGAAAGGATACAAAGCAACAGTACTACATCAACAGCAAAAAATTGCATCATCATTTCAAGAAAATGAGACGATCGTTAATTGGGTAAATAGTCAAGAATTAGCTCCAGTTGTTACTTGCTTAGGTGATGGCCATGACGGGGTATGGAATATCATCAAGGAATTTGTACCTATTGGTGAAAGAAGAGAAATTCTCGACTGGTTTCATTTGATGGAAAATCTCCATAAAATTGGCGGTTCCAACCAAAGATTATTTGCAGCCAGAGAATTACTCTGGTACGGAAAAGTTGATGAGACGATTAAGTTGTTTGGTGATTGTAATCTCAAGCAAGCTGAAAACTTTTGTGCTTATTTAGAGAAACATCGTCATCGGATAATTAATTATTATTATTTTCAAGCCGAACAAATCTGCTCTATTGGTTCTGGTTCCATTGAGTCTACAATTAAACAGATCGATCGCCGGACTAAAATTTCTGGAGCGCAGTGGAAATCTGAAAATGTTCCTCAAGTATTAGCGCATCGCTGCGCCTACCTCAACGGGTTAATTTGCGACCGCTAAATAAAAAGTGGGATGCTCCCCTCGGTAATCGGCTGGGTTGGTGAGAATACCGACGGTGATCGTGCTGTTACTAATTTTAGGCTTTGTCAAATAGTCCCAAGACTTAATACTTATACCTAGAAGTACTAACCCAACTAAAGAACCTATTATTTTAAAATTCTTGGTTTGTAGTTTTTCTTTTAACCGTTCAGCTTCAGCTTGTTCTTGTAACCTTATAACTTCAGCTTGTTCTTGTAACCTTATAACTTCAGCTTGTTCTTGTAACCTTATAACTTCAGCTTGTTCTTGCAACCTTATAACTTCAGCTTGTTCTTGCAACCTTATAGCTTCAGCTTGTTCTTGCAACCTTATAGCTTCAGCCTGTTCTTGCAACCTTATAGCTTCAGCCTGTTCTTCTGTCTCTAGAAGCATCAATGCTTCGAGAGCTTCACCAGCACTTGCATACCGCTCCCTAAAGTCATATTCAACCATCTGACTTAATATATTTTTTAGATCCAAACTAATATCTGGCGCAAGATCTTGCCAAATGAGATTCTCATCATGGTCGAACGAAAGTTGAGGTAGAGCGATACCAGTAGATGCTTGAATCGCAATGACACCTACTGCATATATATCGCTACTCATTTTTGGACGACCGCTTATCTGCTCGTGAGGCATATAGCCTGGAGTGCCAATTGTCGTTCCGGCTTGACTAGTTGCTTGATTGACTACTTCCTTTACCGCCCCAAAATCAATTAATGAGATCTTGCCATCAACATCACGTCGAATTAAGTTATCTGGCTTTAAATCTCGGTGAATAATATTTTGTTGATGGACATAGGCTAGAGGCATAAGCACATCAACAAGTAGTTTCCTAATGTACTGCTCATTTTTCTTGTCTCCGGCTTTTAATTCTTGGGAAAGGGTTACTCCTACTACTAAATCTTGAACTATATAGAAATGACCATTCTCCTCAAACTGAGCAGATAACCTGGGGATAAAATCATTAGTAAGTCTGGCTAAACATTCGGCTTCTTGCGTGAATTTAGTTCGTGCAATATCTATGCTCTTTTGCTCAATATTTACAGGATTGAACTGTTTAATTACGAATTCTTTTTGACCTGGAAAGTCTCTGTTTTTTGCAATATAAGTAACACCAAAGCTACCTATGCCGAGCTACTTTACTATTTCATATCGATCGCGTAGTAATGTACCAACTTCTAACGCATCAATTTTAACTCGTGCCATGATATTCTCCTCTTGTTGGTGCGATCGAATAATTGTTGCTTGTTTCTCGGTTGGAGTCATCCGAATAGCCTGTTGTTCTATTTCTTCAAGTCTTTTGGTAACAGCATCTTTTTCTTGTAGCTCTTGCTCCAGTAGCTGTTTTAACTCTTTGATTTCCGTAAGTTGTCGATCGACATCAGCTCTTTCATTATTTTCTACTGATAATAGGTAAAGCTCTTTTTCATTTAGTCTATCTGCCAATGCTTGATTTACTTCCTTAATAGAAGATAACTCTTGAGCCGTTTTCTCCCATTCAATTACTGGATCTGGCGGCAGCACAAATGGATTGAGCTTGCATTTGTCTACATAGGTGTGATAGAACCAGCAGGCTAGCTGATGAGCATATTTCAACACTCTTAAAGCTTGGCTATAATCGTTTAGACCGTGATGATTAGCACGATTACCTTCTTTTCTGATCTGATGAAAAAGATCGCTTGAATTCTGCTTCAAAAGACCATTAAGGCTTAATCGCCGAAGCAAAATCTCTTGAGATTCACCTCGATCGATCGACTCACCATTTCTAGCAGCAATTTCCTGCGCTAGTAACTCACCAAACTGACGGAGCTTGATCAGACAACTGTTCGGATCTGAATGTAGGTATCTCTCTGCTTGATGTGCAAAGCAATGCAGAAGATCCAAGTCGGGAGCAACATCAGCCAAGAAAGAGAAGTTAACTGAGCGATTAGTCATCTGCGGAAGTAGTCAATAACTAGACACTACGATATACTCGCTCCCAAGCTCTAAATCAGGACAAAACCAAGCGAGTATTAGCTGTACCAATCGGTCTCAAAGCGATATACTGGGTAGATCGTTGCTACGAGCGTCCCTGTTTCTATTAATCACAGTGCAAAAATCGATATTCTCCGCCGCTTTGACAGCAGCAGCCATCTTCTCCGTCGGATTCAAAGAGCCAGAAATACCAGCCCCGCTAACTCAGCAGCAGCTTAACGAGCAATCCATGCTAGCAATTAACTGGGTTCAGTAATCTGGTGAATATGCCGCACTGACTCACCAAGCATTTAATACAGCTAGGACGATTTTTGACTATGCACGCTCTCAAAAAATCTCTAATCTGGCAGTTATTGTCGATATCGATGAGACAGTACTGGATAATAGCCAATATCAAGCAGGATTAATTGATACTAATAATCGTTTTACTTCGAGTAGTTGGAATCAATGGATTGCAGCTAAAAAAGCTGTAGCGGTACCAGGAGCGATCGAGTTTGTTAACTATATTAATACTCATGGTGGTAAAGTATTTTTTATTACCGACCGAGCCAAATTTAGCCAAAAAGATGGTATAGGAAACGATCTAGAAATTTTGACAATCGACAATCTGAAATCTCTAGGTTTTACTGGTGTAGATCCCACTACCGTCATCCTCAAAGGCGAATTCACCAGAACGATCGCAGGTAAAATCGATACCTCGAAAGAATGGCGTAGATTAGCCGTAGTTAACGGTCAAGCAGATGATAAGCCGCATAATGTAGTGGCAACAATCGGCGATAATCTTAACGATCTTGACGATCGCTCTGGGAAAACTAATTCAGAGCGACGAGCCTATGTTGAGAGCATCAAAAACCGCTATGGCTCGATCGGTAAAATCGTCGATCGGCAGATCTTAGAGCCAGCATATATTACCCTCCCCAATCCCATGTATGGAGCTTGGGAGCTGGGCATATATAATCCTCAAGCACTAGGTAAACAGCAACTGAGCGAACTTAGCCCATCTCAACTCAATCAGCAGCGAAAACAAGCATTAAGCCGCTGGTTACATCCTGCCTCTAAACAGCCTTAGCAAGTCACTTGAGATACTTCTCTATAACTCTGGCAGAGACGCGACCATCCTCACTCAGAGTAGGTTTATCGATCGGGTGCAGGGCTAGCTCCATGATTTTATCTAGGTGAATGCCCCAATCAGGCCCCGCAGTGATATCACAACCACATTCCTCCTCTAATCTAGCCATTTCCCGCGCTTCCGCTTCAGTAATTCTAAATTCCATCATTTATCCCCTTATCATTAACCAGTAACTCCAACTCAGCCAAGCTCCTCACAATATCCTCAAACGCAGGCACATCCCCAGTCATCATCTCCTGCATCGCCAGATAGTCTCGCTGTACAATCGCCAATAATTCCCCAGTAGGCACTACAAACAACGAACCTGGCACAGCCTCATCAAATTTCTTCCAAGCCGCATTAAAGAAATTCAACTTGTGCTGGCGCACCTTCTCCCGCAAATCATCGTTACTTACAGCCAGCTTCCCAATCTCGGAGTTATAAATCTTCGCCACATCATAATAATGCCGTGACGATCGTTGTGGATCGCTAGTGAAGGAATGCTTGTCTCGATACCCACAGTACCAGCCATGTAGAATAAACACCTTATCCCAGAACGTTCTCTGAGCATCAATTGTAATCACATTAGCAACTGAGAAATTCCAAGCTGGCAGAGTGTTAGCAATCAAGGGTTTAATCCGATGAGCCTGATGTGGATCGACAGCGGAACGACCACCACCTTCGAGCTTAACTTTGGGCTGAACATAAGCCCTGGCATCTGGAGTAAATAGGCTGGGGTATGAAAATAGCAACGTCGATCGATCCTGAACGTCTGGATCTACAGCTACCGAGCATCCTGCGAACAAATCGACTACTATTTTGTCAATATCTTCCTTCAATTGCTGGGAGATGTAGTCACCTGTTTTGGACTTAATTTCCTCAGCCAATTGCTTCTTTTTCTTACCCGACAAATTTGATGCCGCTAACTCCGTCTCACCAGGAAAACCCAGATCCTCAGCAAAAATCGTAAAGTCCACATCCTCAGAGAATCGATCGATCAGACCATAAACTTTAGACAGCGAAGTACCACCTTTAAACAAGATGCGTGGATGCTCTGGTGGCAAACCGTTGTAGAGAATATCCAAGACACAACAAACCCAGAAATCTTTCTCTACATAACTTGCTAGGGTACCCAGTTGTGTAGCTTCCGCCTCAAAAATATCTTGACGGTCGATCTCAGATAAGTTTAGAAACTTCTGAAATTCCTGATTCATATAGCTAAATCCGAATCACTACAGACCTTTCTGGCGATCGATGCCATCCAACCAGGTAAAAGATCGAGATCTTGCTGAAGGTCTTGCTTCACATCATCAGGCAGCTTTGCCCGCATTAAAGCGATCGTATCTGGCGCAGACGCGATCGCCTTGTCCAACCACAAAACCGCCGCCACAAACTGTCCACCTGGACGATCTGCCCAAGCCATCGCCTTTTGACTAACGTGCTGGAGATAAACCTTGCGGTTGCCCACTTGCACCGTTTTAGTCTTACCACTACTGATATAAGACGGTCTGGCAGGCACAGCATTAGTCAAGCCCAGAGCATTGGCAACTGCAATCCCATTGGGCATCAACTGAATTCGATCGCGTCTGCTAATAGCTTCGATCGTCGCATCCAGATTCGGTGGTGCAGAACCCTGCAAAATTTTGCTCTGGCGGGGAAAGTCGTAAAAACCTCGCCCAATTCGCCGTAGTTGCCCACTCACGACCAATCTAGACAATGCTCGATCGATTGCCGCACGACTACCCAAATCGAGGAAATCTTTGGGCGTAAATACCCCATTTCCGCGACCTCGCACTCGAACTTTGTCCATAACTCGATCTGCTGTACTCTTCATGCTTGCTGAATTAAAGCAATCTCTTCTGTCAGAATAATACTGTATTTTTAGGGGCGGTGGCAAGCGTGTAATTACGGTCTATTTGCTACCAGCTTGGTAGCTTTAGCCTGTGGTCGTGGGCATATTAAGACTACATCGCTACAAGAAGCCCCTCATGCTCGATATCTTCGCTCTTCGCAATCAAATTATCGACGACTATCATTGCTATATCAAGAGCTTTCTAAATATCAAAGATCCGAAGGTAACGGGCTTTGTACATGAAGAATTAGTCAAAGGCGAACTCTGGAAAGACCCGCTCATCCAACTAAACCCAGCCTACCAAAGGGGCGCAAGTATCGGGGAATTAATCGATCGAGATATCCTCCATCCTGACTGCGGTAAATACTTCAACAACTTCCAATTTTATCAGCACCAAGCTCAAGCCTTCGTCGCGGCTCAAAGTCAAAAGCCCTACGTTCCTACCACCGGAACGGGTTCGGGCAAAAGTTTGAGCTACGTCGTCCCAATTATCGATGATATCCTCCGCAACCCAGAGATTAAGGGCGTGCGGGCGATTCTAGTCTATCCAATTAATGCCCTGATTAACTCCCAAAAAGAGGAGTTTGATAAATTCATCAAACAGGTTGCCAATTCTCCCATTCGTGTCGAGCAATATACCGGACAAGAGAGCCTGGAACGCAAAACCGAGATTCAAAATAATCCACCCCAGATTATCTTGACTAACTACGTGATGTTGGAATTGATGCTGACTCGCGTCCATGAAGCAAAATTTGTTGAGTCAGCAGATCTGAAATTTCTAGTCCTCGATGAACTCCATACCTATCGAGGCAGACAGGGTGCAGATGTCGCCAGGCTAGTGAGAAAACTCCGACAGCGCAGCGGACAAGATTTGCTCTGTATCGGGACTTCAGCCACGATGTCCACCGAAGGAGATCGAGAGCATCGTCGTCAAACAGTTGCGGGAGTAGCGAGTAAGTTATTTGGGGTAGAGGTGACAACAACAAATGTCATCGATGAAACCTTGGAACGGGCAATTAAACGCACTAGCTCAACGACGGAAGAGCTGCGGGATTTTATCCTAAGAAGGGCAATATACAACGACTAACGATCGACTCCTCTATCCTCTAGTTTTCTGTCGGGAATGTGGTCAAGATTATTATGTGGTTAAATTCGATCGAGATCGCGAATTAGTTACGCCATTGCTGCCTAACTCGATCGATGCAGATGATGATGCGGCTGATGTTCAAGAAGGCTATTGAGTAGTGAAGGTAGAAGTACCGCAACTACCTTATTATCGATTTCCACTGTCAGCAAACTCAAAGCCACTCTCCCTTCAGGCTCAACCGCAGCCAAAGTTCTCAGCTTTACCGATAGTCGTCAAGATGCTTCCCTCCAAGCCGGACACTTTAATGATTTCGTTCAAACATCCTTCCTGCGAGCGAGTTTGGATGGAGCATTAAAAACATCAGGAGCATTAAATCAGAGCCAATTAGCGGCGGCGGTAGTCAAACAGATGAGTTTAGCTCAAGCAGATTATGCCGAACAACCTGCTGAGTTTGGAGTTGGTAAGAAGAGAAATCAAGAGGCTTTCACACAATTAATTGAATATCGATTGTACGAAAATTTACGTCGTGGCTGGCGGATCGTTCAGCCTAATTTAGAACAGTGCGGGTTATTGCAGATTAATTATTTAGATCTGGAGTTAGCTTGTGCAGATAAAGATCTGTGGTTGAAACATAGCGATCCAATTCTGCTCAAAGCTACACCCGAAGAACGGTATCGAGCGATCTTACCCTTACTTAATTTACTCCGCAAAGAACTAGCGATCGATGCTAAATTTCTCCAAGCTGACGGGATTGAAGAACTCAAACGTAAGGTCAATCAAGCCCTCAAAGAACCTTGGACGATCGGTGAAACCGAAAATCTCCCCTCAGCATCTTGGGCGAGTCTGACTAAAGGCGAACCGAAAGATCGGACTAAAAATAAAGTCAAATTAACAGCTACCAGTAAAATTGGTAAATTTCTCCGTTCTCCTGCTGCTTGGTCATGGTTAAATGAGCCACTGAAAAACGATGTTTACGATCGACTAATCCACAATTTAATTAATGCGCTATGCGATTCTGGCTATCTCACTCAACAAGGAACTGATGTCCAACTAAGGAGTGATTCAATCGTGTGGCAAGGCTGCAAGATTGATGCGATCGCACCAGATTTACTAGAGAATAGATATTCCGCGATCGAACAGGTTGAATCCCGCCCAGTTAACAAATTCTTCCAAAAATTCTACATCGAAACTGCCAGCCAAATTCGCCACATGCGCGGACGCGAACATACCGGACAAGTACCAAATGACCTCCGCCAAGAACGGGAAGAAGATTTCCGCAAAGGTAAGCTTGCTACCCTATTTTGCACCCCCACAATGGAACTAGGCATCGATATTTCTGACTTGAGTGTAGTCCATCTGCGAAACGTCCCACCATCCCCCGCAAACTATGCCCAACGCAGCGGTAGAGGCGGGAGAAGCGGGCAAGAAGCAATGGTCATCACCTACGCCGCCGCAGGGAGCGGACACGACCAATATTTCTATCGCCACCAAGCTGCAATGGTAGCCGGAGCGGTTGCGCCACCAAAGTTAGAGCTAGCCAATCAAGATCTGATTAAATCCCACATCTACTCAGTCTGGCTGGGTTTAGCTGGGGTGCAATTTGGCGATTCGATGAATCAAATCCTCGATCTCGAACAACCCAAATATCCCCTCAAGGTAGATCTCCGCGCTCAGCTAGAGCGGATGGCACAGCCCATATTCCACCACAATTGCGTCAACGCCACTCGATCGATCCTCTCCGATACTTTTTGTCAAACTGACCTAAATCGTGTCTCCTGGTACAATCCAGAGTGGTTAGAGCGAACGATTAGCAATGCCCTGAATGAGTTCGATAATTCATGCGATCGCTGGCGAGATCTCTATGATGGTGCTGTGAAGCAAAAGGCTGAGGCGCAACGAGTTCTCGATCGAGTCACCTCTGGAAAGGAAGCCAAAGAGGATAAAAATCGGGCAGATCGATCGTTTCAAGAAGCAAAAAATCAGATCGATCTCCTCGTCGGGCAAGGTGCGGGTAAAAACAACAGTCAGTTTGAATTCTATCCCTATCGCTACTTCGCTTCTCAAGGATTCCTCCCTGGCTTCAATTTCCCTCGTCTTCCCATCCACACCTATCTTCCCACTGGCAAAGATCGGGGTGAATATATCTCTCGTCCCCGTCATTTAGCGATTCGAGAAATGGCTCCCCAGAATATGCTCTACTATGAGGGGAATAAATTTAAAGTCGATCGCACTAAACGCTATACCCAAGGCATTGACAGTCGCTATCAAACATTAGTTATTTGCGATCGATGTGGTTATTTTCACACTAAATTAATCGATGTCTGTGAAAACTGCGGCAATAAACCAACTAGCGATCGCAGTGGCAAACCCGCTGTCATCATGAGAGCATTGGAAATGGACACGATGTTCGCCAGACGGAAGGAGCGAATTACCTGCGACGAGGAAGATCGCCTCAAAAACGGTTATCAAATTAGCACTTGCTTCCAGTTTGCCAATGGACGAAAAGAAGTAGCTACCGTCATCGCCGCTGATGGCACACCATTACTCCGACTTACCTATGGCGAAACTGCCAATATCATGCGAATCAATCGTGGCTTGCGAAGTGAAAAAGGCAATGGTTTCAGACTCGATCCCACCAGCGGACAATGGGAACCGCCAGCCAATAAAACCGACCCACAAACGAATATTCAAGCTGATATTCATCTCACAGTCAAAGCGACTACTAATCTACTCTCGATCGAACCATTAGATCTACCAGAACACGAGCGAGAGTCATTCATCACAACCTTCCAATACGCCTTAGAGCGATCGATTCAAACAGTATACAAGCTCGAACAATCCGAACTAGATTCCGAACGGCTGGGGCAAAATAGCGACCGCTTACTATTCTGGGAAGCGGCGGAAGGTGGCGCGGGAGTTCTCTCCCAAATCGCCATACAATTGGAGATTTCTTGAATCGATTACGGGGGAGTAAATTAGAGCGGCACTCGATTGGGTTATCTCGCGAACAGCAATATCAAAAACTACTAGCCAAAACCGATCCCAATTCTGAGTTTGAACGGGTGGTATTAACAGCGATGTTCGATCGAGGGTTGAAATTACCCGATACTGCTCAAATGTATATTCCTGAAGCCAACTGCAAACCAGATTTTGTCTATAACAATGGTGTCAAAATTGCGATTTTCTGCGACGGTTCGGTTCATGATTCACCAGAACGAAAACGACAAGATAAGATCGATCGGGATAATTTGCAGTATGTAGTCGGTTACTCGGTGTTATCGATTCGGCAAAGCCGACGCGATGCGATCGGTTATGAAGAGGAGTTAGAGTTGGGATTGCAACATTTGGCAGCTCTATTGGCGTAATTCATAGCTGATAAAATATGCTTATAGCCAAGTAATAATTACTTGGGCATACTTTTGTCCGAGTTAATACAGTTTTCGCTCGATTA
This sequence comes from Chamaesiphon sp., assembly GCA_965246715.1. Lineage (GTDB taxonomy): Bacteria > Cyanobacteriota > Cyanobacteriia > Cyanobacteriales > Chamaesiphonaceae > Chamaesiphon. Next base: position 32,843 of record CBDFFH010000009.1, read on the forward strand.
ATGCAGTGCCCAGTAATTATTGGGCACTGCATTAATAACTATGAATAATTCGGCATCTTCGCACGATCCGTAGTAATCTCATCCACAATCGGATAGAGATAATCGGGATGAACCAGGTGCAGTGCCAACCAATAAGGATCGGGCGATCGCATACCCACTAGCCGATCGCAATAATAGAGATCGGCAGAGCGGCGCAGATAACCGATGCGTAGATCGAGATGGCAGACTTCAACGGCAATTTCACCGTCTTTTGCTCCTGGCGCGTCGTCATAAACATCGAGCCAGTTCAAAGATAAGTTGATGCGATCGCAAACCCACTCTGGTTCTAGTCCTTGGAGATCGGGCAGCGGTAACGGTTGGAAATAGCGGCGCATCGAAGTCGAGGTTTCCTCGACTTTGTGTGCGACAAGACAGCGGTGGGAAAGATTGCGAACGGCATCGTGGCACTCGGCGGTACTAGGATGATGACCGCGTACCACTTTAGTCAAGCTGTTACCACAAAAGAAGCGATTCTCCAGGGGAGAGGCTACGCCAACGCGATCTAAATGACGTGCCATCGGACAATCTAAGCAATTTGAGGGTAGTGCTGTCATGTTTTAATAGTTACGATCGATTAATTGAAAGTATTTTGAGAAACAACTGAGGGTAAGGTGCAAACTCTCAGTTGTTTTTGTGATGGGAAATAGATAACTAGCGATTAATATTGGGGATCGGAGTGATAATAATCTTGGCGATCGTTATGAGATGACTCGCAAATTTCGAGTATTAATTCTTCCAAGAATTGCAAGTATTCTGTGGATTCGAGCGGCTGGTCGGTGGTTAAATCGGCTTCGATGTACATGATGGTTATAAATAAATGAACGAGGTAGCACAATTTCACTTGTGCTACCTCGTTTAGATGCGGCTATGCCGCCCAATAAATTAGTTAACTCCTCGTCCGAGAAGCTCGAATTAACAAAATGGGAACTCGGAAGATCGCCTTAGAGTAAAGTGGTAATTTTATCGTCAGTATCGTCAGCCGAGCGTGATTCTCCACCAAAAACTAGTCAGGGCAACGCTCTTGGGGCTGACGATAATGCTGACGATATTTTAATGGCTGACGATATTGACGGTAAGGCTGACGATATTTTCAATGGCTGACGATCGGACTAAAGATATCGTCAGCCATCGAACGACATAACAGCAGTGGGTTTCAAGGTTGGCTGACGATACTGACGATAAAAATTCCTGCTCGACCTGTTCTAATAATCGTCCGCGCTGATTTAAAATTGGGAATTTAGTCAGGTAAGCGACAAAAGTGCCAACCTCAAGCAGCAACACGCTGGAAACCTGACAAGCTGGATCGAGTTTGTGGCGGGTTGAGACTGGCGATCGAAGATCTATTTATTAGTAAAATGTCACATCGAACGATTACCTCCGGTAGGCTTCGCCAACGATATTTTCAGTTGGCGATCGTTCTACTACGATAGAATTCTTCGCTCTATTAACGGGTACGATTACAGTAGGTTCTTGAGCTATAGATATAGAGGGAGTTTCAATTATTTCTTGTTCGGGCACAGGAATTTCTACAACCCAATGAGAAAAATCATCCGGTGCGCGATCGCCATCGGGGTAAACGTCATTGAGCAGTACTCCCAAGCTCTTTATCTCTGCCATCTTCGCAACATCTCCAGCCAGCTCCGAAGCTTGATAGAGCTGCGGCAGCTCTCCTGCTGTTGGCAAGTAGCGTCGCTGTGATGAAGGGGCTGGATCGACCCGCTCCAGTGGTGTAGATTGCTGCGGTAGTGGCATGAGTTCCCCGCGTTCGCGAAGCGCGCCGAGGCGGTCGATACTGGCGACAGGCTGATGGTCGATGAGGGATCGAACTTGAATCTCAAGAATTTTCTCGTTCGAGCCACGCGATAACGTTCCTTTGAGTAGATGAGTGCCACTGTTGAGCTTGGCTTTGGACTCTTTATTGATTAACTCTCGACCTAGCAACCCGATCGGTATCCGTCGTCCCCCAGAACCAAGATAATCGGCTGAAATCTCCTTGCCCTGACGATTGAATGCAAACTTACCTGTAAAGTCTTCGATCTGAATCTGGCTAATAGCGGGATTAGGATTGACAACAAATTCTCCTAGCTCGGTGCGGATGTGAATTTTCAGATCGAGGGGTCGAACGATTTTAGCAGCTACCACCGTGCCAGGAGCCAGCAGCGGTGAGTCGCCATAAGTACTCAGACCCAAGTCGATCGTGCGGCCATCTGGTTCGATCGCGCTCACACGTAAATCGCGCTCGAATCTAATTGCCAGTTCCGCTCCATCTCGTAACTCTAACGCTGCTGCCATAGGACGATTGAGCGCCATCGGCGGTACGTTATCCAGGTGTTGGCTAATTTCGTTAGCAAAGATTTTGGTAGCCATGCCCATCCCCGCGCTGGAATGCCATGCGGCAGACACATACTGTATTCGCTTGTCATTGGCAATGTTTTCCAGTTTGCTCAGTACCTTATCTGCACTAGCAAATACCGCATCGACATCGTTTTCTAGAGTAAAGGGTGGATGAAATTCGAGCGTCGATCTGGTAATTCTCGATACAGTCGATCCTGAATTTGCCCGATCGCCCTAGTACAATTACGATATTGCCGAGCGAACTCGTCTACGACTGCTTTTTGATCGTCATTATGAGTAATCGGTATCAGCGAGCGAAACCGTTTGTTTAAATCTTCTGATTCGATTTCTTGTAATTCATGCTGCTGCCCACCATTGTAAAATCGGTTGGCAGTCTCCACCGCCCAACCGATCGGCTCTTGAGTATTCGTGGGGAGGTCGCGGGTGAGGTAAATATCGGGCTTTTTGACATTCTGACGGAGTTGGTGAGACTTGTACTGAATGCGTTCGCCAAATTCGTGAATAGTTTCATCGATCCCAACGCTGCTTTTGGCTGTATCGACAGCAGTTTGCAGGTTTTTTGCCACCGCACTGTCACAATAGCCTTTGAGAAGCCGATTGACACTACCTAAATTCTGCTCGGCAAATGCCAGTCGCTCTGCCGCTGGGAATTTATCGAGCTGTTTACTCGCCTGGACGATCTTCTCGATCTTCTCTGCTAGCTGCATTGGGGGCAACCCACGCTCGACTAGATACTCATCGCTGGGAATCTCTTCAATTGAAATCTCACTATAAGCTGCGCCAACTTGCTTGAGCAAACCGATCTTCCGCTTCGGTTCGATGTAGACTGTTTCGGATGCGAGGGATTGTAAGATTATCGACTGGTTGGCAACTTTGCCCGTCGGGTTGTTAGCAGTAATATCCCAGGCTCGCCAAATAGCTTGAGTTAGTGACTCGCCTTCATGCCAAAGGTGGTCTGCTTTTTTGGCTTTGGCGATTCTCCAAGGGAGAGGCTTCGCCAACGGTAACGGCTTGCGATCGGGAGTATTAGCTTCGATAAATTCCTTAACTGACAGCGGAAATTTCCCGCGTTCTAAATCTGGCTGAAGGATTATTTGAGCGATAATATCTCTACCTGCTTCATACCGATTGCTACCTGTAAGGGGTAAATTGCCTAACTGCTCGCGGAGTTGGTGGGGGAGATTATCATTTGCTAGATAACCGACGAAGAAACCATTGCGATCGCCATCAAAATCGGTAATTGCAATGTGTTTTGCTGTCCAGGGATTCAGATAGACTACGCCGCGTTTATCGAAGGCTTCGGGGTCGCGATCGCGCAACACTTCTAAGTTATTAATCGCAATCGCCGCAGCACCGACATTGGGAAAGGGCGATCGATAGTAATCAATGATCGCGCCGTGGGGTAAGTCACGATTGCAGATCTCCCAAGGTTCCAGCTTGCTATGGTGCTGGGCGATCGCAGCGGGGACGACGATTCCACTAGTCGCTACATCCAACCTGTCGCGCCTGAGCGATTTGTTAAGCTGGCGGCTGATATTTGGCATGGTTGAGCTGTCCGTACTTGTCAGCTTTGAGCAGCGCGGCAAGTGTCGATCGATTGTTGCGCGGTTCGTCATCGTCTACACCATCGATTCCTTCCGGCGTGTCGATAACTAACTCGCGATCGCGTCTTGCTTCTTCTTTTGCTACGAATTTAGCTGCCACCTGCCAATTGTCGATCGCAACATCGGCAAGTTCGGCGGCTTTGGCTGCCATTATCGGATTGAGTTCGTTAAGAGTTGCCTCTGGAATCGTACTCTTGACTTGGGCACCCACTGATTGATTGGAATACTCGGCTTTAATTTTCCGATTGATCCACCAAAAACTCTCTAATTCTAAGATTCCTGGCTGCTTGAGTCTGCCGTCATCGCCCTTGATGTCGTTGGTTGAGACGATCGCATCCACACCCAATCGTTCGCACCAGGAGCTAGTAGCTACAGTCCCTTTAGCAATTCCAGGTAAATCTGGCGTGGCGGCACGAAATTGTAGTACGGCACTCCGAGCGATCCTGTCGATCTTTTTCTCGATTGTTTGGGCAGTTTGCAAATCTACAAAATAGTTGGCGATTCTGCCCGTATGCTTGAATTCTTCCAGCAACTTTCCGGCTAATTCTGGATCTAAACTATCGCCGAATGCTACATCGTTGGCGAAGCCTCTCCTTTGGAGAATCCACTCGCCCAAGTCACCTAGCTCGTCATCATTAATATCTTCGGTCTGTTGCAATCCACGATCTATGGCAAGTAAAACCTCTTTATCCAACAACAGCCCGCGCAAGAGCTGAGTCGATGCCAACATCGTCCCGTCGCCCATTTTGTCGTAGAGAGCGTCTAGCTGTTTGGTAGAAATTTTGCGCCCATCGCGGTCTATGAGTGGAGCTGCACCACTCGCTCTTTGCTCGTCATCGATAATCAAGATTCGAGTATTGCCCGATTTTGTCTGAGCCGCAGCTTTCCCGTCGCTGACGATTAGCGAACCATAAGCAACTGCATTGTGGGCACTGCGCTTACCGTCTGCGTAAATTGGTCGAACACCACGGCTACTGTCGCCTTTGGCAATTAATTCGGCAGTAAGTCGATCTGTGAAATATCCAGACTTACCACTGGTACAGATCAAATATTTGCCTTTGGCTTCCAAGCGAAGGCGATCTGAGTCATTGACTCCGTTATAAAAGTTAGCTACATGTAAACTTCGTGGCCCGATCCGATGCGTCTGGAGCCACTTTTCTAAATAGCAGTTCTCGATCGATTTCAACTTTGGCGTTCGCTTGCCCTCTGGATTAAAGTCGGTGAGGTGTTTACCAGTCTTTAAGTCAAATTCTTGGAACTGAAGCATGAAATTCGGTTCCTAAAAAGGAATTCTTTCTACATCGTTGTCGGATTCATTCTGTATAAAGATAGTAGGAGGTCTAGATACAGCTTTTTGCTTATTCCCCTTCGTATAGTAAGACTCAGGAATATCGTCGATATCGATGCCGTTGGCAAGCATATCACCTAAATTGTCATAGTCTTCATGTCGATACGATCGCTCGTATGCCCATCCTTCCATGTCAACTTCAGCCATTAGTTTCTCATCCTCAATATTTTGAGCTTCTTCTTCCTCGGTGTAGGTGCGTGGTGGCGGTGGGATGATATCGCCTTCTTTGTAGAAAATGTCTTCGATCGAATTTATTTTAACCACAATTTTACTCTGAATATAAGATTGCTGCTTTTAGGGTAGCAAACTTCTTCATGGTTTCATTTGCAGCGGAGCTAGCTGGTGACATTTTATTCAACATTTTTTGTAGTTCGCGATTGACTGCAAATCTAAAATAGCTACGCCTTGGTTGTGGGTGTAGAGGTAGAAAGATTGAGAGAGACATTACCATCAGAGGGGATGGCGTGAAGTTGGAGCCGATTCGGTTGTGTGGGGATTGCTATGGGGATTGTTATGGGGAGTCGTCTTATCATCGGATTGAGTGGCAATTGAAAAGTGTCGATCGGTGTCAACGACATCAGTTGCGGTTATTGCCAAAATGTCGTAATTGTCAGGCTAAGTTTCCGATGCCAGCATGTCAATTTTAATACAGCATGTTTGAAACTAACCATCATGGCATTGAGGGAAAATAGCTAATGGAGGCTTTTGCTGGGCTGGGATTTTAAAGACAGCATCGATCTCTCTAACTTGGCAGAGATTAGGATTAGCTGAAGAGATCGCATGTCACAAGCAAGTCGCTGTATAGATCGCGTGGCGATAGGTGTTCACGATTGTGACACTCAAAGCATTGGAAGACACTTGTAGCCATATTTTATCTGGAATCTGACGAAGCTCAATAATCGAGAGTTTCTAATGCAGCAACAAACCTCGCTCTGAATAAGTAGAACGAGGTGGATAAATTTGCTATTTGGGTCGATTACCTATGGCAAGCGAACAGACCAAACAGTCCCTACTTATGTGAGTCGATCCGGTTAAAGTATCAATCTCTCAGTAGGAACCAAGTTCAAATTTATGCACTGATTTTACTAAAATAGTTTTATTTTAAAATATTTTTATTGGCAATAATGGTATTGCGATGACTGTCGTTACAAGACTTGTTTCATTTTGTCTTGTTGCAACATATTAATCGATCTTATGAGCAATAATTTACTAGCTATTAGTGGCTATTGTGATACAATATGGATGAAATTAAAATGCACCTTTGTCTCTAAACGCCAATTAAGAGATAAGGTGCAATCATTCATTAGTTTTATTTTACTAGTAGTGCTTGGGATTCTAGCCCTTGCACTGCTCCATAGCAATTAGGAGAAGCTGTATCTATGCCTATAGTACCAGATTCAAATCGATGTGAAGGGGTGCAACCTCTCCCATTTCATTCGTATTCTTACGACAGTATCATAAAGTTACAGAACCTCATCCTACCACAGGAACCGCTCCTATTGTGGTTTGCCAAGCGAGCTGCTGAGTACAAAGATGTGCAGGAGTTCTGGCAAGAGCATAAATATTTGTTGCCAGGGACAATCGAAAGCAATTGGCGAGGGTACGAATACGTTCGGATTTTTTGCCATGCAATCAATGTCGAAATCACCGCCTGCTTCTTTCCTTCTGGTTCTTACACAGATGTCCACGATCACGATGGTTGGAATTGGAACTTCTCAATCGTTGGAGAACTACTGCTAGACATAAAATATAAGGTCAGCAACAACAAATTTAAAGAAGTTGAGTGCATAAAAATGACCGCATCGCAGCCGCAAGGCTGCATTCTCAAACCACACCAAAGTCATGAAATGTTTGTTCCGCACTGGGCACAACCCAGTATCTCCTTTAACTTCCATTACCCCGCCAGACCGCTAGATTTAAGTTAAAGCGGTGGACTATTGCTTTACAACAAAAATTTTAGAAGCTTACGTAGTCCAACTAAGCTTTGTCTTTTAAAAGCTGGATGAAACCTGTCATTCAGCTTTTATTTTGGTGAGAGCATTGGGTTCGCCCTTGATTATATTTCCTGCTGAAATGCAGGGAACGCCGTAGGGCTAAATATTGTGATATTAGTTACGATCGAGCGGTAGTTGGCAAACTGATACGATCTATATTGTTGTGAAACTTCCACTTATTTGCCTTTTCCCAAGCTTCCTCAAACTCGTGGCGGTCGATCTTATGCTCCTCTTTTATTTTGAGCCGAGACAGAGACTGATCGCACATCCGCAACTTGTCTTTCATGCTACTTTCGGCTCCACAAGAAAACCATTCTTGCTTATCTGGGTATTGTTCGACCTGTCGATTAGCCCAGTCATCAATGAACTCAATATACTGAACGATCCTTTTCCCTGGTTGCTCTACCGTGAATTTATAATACTGAGTAGTCATAAAATTATTGTGTTTATATTTTTTATGTATAGATCACAAAAGTGTATCTTCAGTTTTTCCATGTATTGAATCTCCAATTTTCAGACCTACATTAGTCTTGAAAAGACTAATTCTCCTAATGTCTTCTGGATCTGGATCTTCTCCTATTATTTCTAAATATAGCTGTCTAAAATCGGAAACTTCATTTTCTGGTAAAATCAACTGAAAATAATAATCGAGCGTATCTATGTCTACGGCTGTCCCAAACAATTCAATTGGGACATCCATGTTGCCTACTTGAATTGCTCTAGCAACTTCTATTGGTTCAATCGTTGTTAAGTAGACACCATCACCAAAGGTTGCATCCTTCCTTCCGCTGCTTTTGAGTGATGGCTTAATGATACCCGTTTCGAGAATACCTTCATATCCCTCTTTAGAGGTATAGTGACGATAGGAGCGCAAAATAAACTTAATTTACATCACATAATTTAGTTGCTCAAGTTTAACACTCTATTTTTTATCTTAACGAATCATTATTTGATTTTCTATAAATTACTATTGAAATAATTTGTTTGATAAATTATCACAACCTAGCTAAAACAAATTATTTTATCAAATGAAACGAAAATATTTTTGCTTTAAAAGACATTCAAGGCAAATTGTATGTGGTAAAAAGATTGTAATCTACAGTCAAGGTTCGATCTCGTAAGCGCGAACGGATGAGGATTGGTGCGCTGCTAGAAGAACGACAATACACCCTAACGCTTAGATCTCGTCAGGATCGATGTCTAGCGATCGAAACCTAGCGCGTAATCGCTCGTTTCTCAATTGGCAAAGCCAGTAATCTCGATATCTCGATCGACATTCCGATCGTGGTGCTGGCTTTGATCATAGCAAGATTTAGCTCGACCGAGGATTGATCGATGGTATATCTAATTCCCGAAGTAGCCAAGCTAACCAACGATTTAATCGATCGAGGTGAAGACATCATCATGGAATCAGATCCCAGCACCAAAGATATTTCATACTGGCATTACGGCAACATCATTATGCCCTGCGGCGGTACTCATGTCCGCAGTGCCAAAGATATTGGCGTAGTAAACATTCGGCGGAAGAGTCATGGCAAGTCGCTCGATCGAATTTATCTCACCATTGAGTAAATGAACTAATTTCTTTGGTATGGCCGCTTGCGGTCGATCTCATGCCAGATCGCTGAGGGCGGAACTTGCTAGCCAATTTCACGTCAAATGCGAACATATGAGCTAATGACAGACTTTAACTTTACTTTGTGGTTAATATATTTTAGCTTTAAAAGACATTTATGCTATGATGTTATTGTAAAATATTTTAGTGCTATAGTTTATAGCCCAAAATTATGAATGAGCCAAAAAAGCGGGGACGACCGCGAAAGGATGGTGAATCAGAACAGCCGGAATTGGCAATTTCAAACGGTTATCCAGATTTCCTTGACGTTATCGAGAAGTATCTGGCTGAAGCCAAGTGGACTAAACGAGAGTTGATGACAGCGATCGGTTTTGGCGAGACACAACTATATCGTTGGAGTCGTGGCGAGAGCGTCCCACGCAAAGCAACGGTTAATCGAATCGCCATTCAACTGGCAAATAGGCTAGATGCGATTTATGGCAATCGTCTGAACGATCCCTCTCCAGCAACAGATGCGATCGATAGCTTGCTCAACGAGTTACTGGGAGCCGCCGGATTTGCTGCTTCGGTTAGAGGTATCACTGGTGATGATTGCTGGAACAAAATCGCTCAGAATCAATGCTGGACACTGGGCTATACAATGGTTTCAGAGTTGGCTATCCCACCAGAACGACGTGGTGGTAAGCCCACAGGAAAAGCTATAGAGTACGCCGAAACGATCGGACGATTACTAGGAATAGAAACTCTCTGGGAATATCTTGACTTCAACGTCATGCCAGGTGCGATCAGGCAAAGACAAGTCGATGGCATTGCTCCAATTATGTTGGTGCTGCCAGGAAGATTATTCGACTACAGTTTTTCAAATCGATGTAGTGAGACACCCTTCACTTTGACAGCGATCTCCGATCGTCAGCTTATTGATGGTGCCGATTGTTTGGAAGCCCTGCCAGCAAATAAAGTCGAGCTACTTTTTGTAAAGGGTGAGTTGGGTGATTGGGGTGCAAGTGTCTTATCTAACAAGTATCTTCTCAGACAGAGTTTTGCTAATGCTGACGAGGCGATTAGTTATATGCAGGGGTTAATCGAGCGGCAGGAGTTAGACAAAATACCCGTATTACTCATTGACAATAGCACTGGCGGATATCTAGTCGATCGAGAAAATGATAGAGGTCAACCTAAGCTATTGCAGATTGAAATCAAAAGCGTCAACCTAACAACGTTTAATTCTTTTGCATTTCATCCAGATGAGAAAATGCTGGTTAATGCAGTCAACCAGTCCATTCCACTTACTCCATATATTCAAATCAAAAACTAGAGGGTAACAAAATGAGCCAGCAGATCGACATTCAAGAGCTAATTTCACTGATCCTAAATTCCGAGAAGCTATTTATAAACACCAAGATTCGTGAAGAATTGATTGCATGTATCTTGAATTCAAGTAAATTGGTTGAATTTGGTGAAGGCTTTTACTTCATTAGACATGATTTTTGCAAGCTAAATTTCATAGTTGGTGCAAGATGTTCTAATGATGAAATGCTCTGGTCTGGCTTGGCTAAGAATTTAGTGGAAGAGCTAGGCGGCAAGAGCGGTATCAGTCACAACAAACTCTATTGTGACTTTCTAAAGTCTATTGGAGCCAAAACGGAAAATGAATTAGACTGCCCTACCTTCGCTCAAGAATTTAATGATCGCTGGGAAGAATTTGCTAGAACCGCCCCTCTAATGGAGGCTTTATCGGCAATAGCTATCTACGAAATTTTTGACGTTCCAGATTACCAGATGTTTTTAGAAATACTAGAACGAGCGAAAGTACCAAAAGAAGGACTAATATTCTTCAGGGTTCATGCAAATGCTCACCACTTTGAAATGTTTGAAGATACGGTAGCTTGGATACTCACTCAAGAAAGTGGTCAAGAAGCATTCGATCGAGCCAAAGATTTTGTATTTGATACTCAAAGAAAAATGTGGATTGGCCTAACAGAATTCCTCCAGTCAAAACAATTAGTAGCCGCAAATTAAAATCTAAAACGGGAGAGATAGAATGTTAAAAAAATCACTGCTCAGGTATGTATTGCTAGGGTTGTCCCTATTTAGCGTACTCATCTTTAATTTAGCTGGATGCACCAATAGTAATGTGGCACCTCCCACAGCTACTGCTAGTGCCTCCGTCATGGATCGGGTAGCAACCGATAGCAAAGTCAAAATCGGCTACTTAGTCTTCCCGCCAGCGATTACCAAAAATCAAACTAGTGGCGAAATTGGCGGACATCTAATCGATACCATCAAAGAGATTGCCCGACTCAGTAAATGGACACCTGAGTTTGTCGAAACAGATTGGGCGGGATTTACAACGGGATTAGATTCTGGTCGGTTTGATATTTCCGTCGTGCCAACCTTTGTGACAGTCCCTAGAGCATTATCCATCTACTTTACCAAACCACTATTCTTCGCTGGTAACAGTGCGATCGTCCGTGCTGGTGAAACTAAAATTACCACCCTTGCCAGCATCGACAAACCCGAAATTAGAGTCGCCGTCACCCAAGGTGAAGCGGGGGATGAATACGCTAAGGCAAACTTTAAAAAAGCGAAGATTACCAGCTTTCCAGGTAGCGATCAATCCGCCGCATTCCAAGCTGTAGTCGCTGGACGCGCCGATATTGCCTTGGGGGATGCTTATGCTACCGCTCAGTTCGCCAAAGCCAATGCAGCCAAGGTCAAAGACCTATTTGCCGCTAATCCCTATAACCTCACCCCCGTATCCTGGGCAGTGAGAAAGGGCGACGACAAATTACTCAACTTCCTCAATAGCAGCATTGAAGCCCTCGATTATCAGGGACGCTTACGCGAGTTCGAGCAAAAAGCAGGTGCTAACTGGTTGCACCCTAAAAAAGTCTTGGAATTCACTAAAGGCTAAAACCTCATGGGCTGGAACTTTGCGGTCATGTGGAATAGTTTTCTACCCCTGTGCCTTGCCATGCTCACCACCATTTGGATTAGCATTGGCACGATTGCCATCGGCACGACTTTAGGGGTGCTGCTGGGGATTCTATCCCTCACCTCAAATCAATTTGCCTCCAGACTCGCACAGGCATTTATCGAACTATTCCTCGCCCTCCCAGCCCTAGTGATTCTCGTCTGGCTCTACTATAGTTTGCCGCTGATTTTCCCTGGCTTCATCTTGAGTGGCGATGCCTGTGCTGTGCTGGGGTTAGGATTGAGTTTATCCGCCTTCGTTGCCGACATTATCCGAGGTGGCATCAACGCCATCCCCCCAGGGGAACTGGAAGTTGCCTACTGTACGGGAATGACTCGGCTCCAAGCAATTCGCTACATCCTCATCCCCCAAGTCCTCCAGCGATCTTGGCTGCCGCTGATGGGGCAATATATCACCACCTACAAATTTTCGACCCTAGCATCAGTCATCGCCGTTCCCGAAATCCTGCATACAGCTAATGCAATCATCGCTCAAACCTATCGCCCATTAGAGATTTACTCGATCGTCGCCTTCATGTTCGTCATCACAATTATGCCGCTCAACCTGCTCCTCCGCAGACTTCAGCGAGTGAGCAACCTTGGTGGCATGGAGAAAATATAGTCCCTATGGCAGAAGTACTCCTCCGACTCGAAAACATCCAAAAAAAAATCGCTGGCAATACGATCCTCGATAACGTTAGCTTGACACTCGATCGCGGTGAAAGTCTGCTAATTCGCGGTAAGAGCGGCTGCGGCAAAACCACACTGCTCAGATGTATCGCCCTGCTAGAACAGATCGATCGAGGACAAATCCTGTTCGATGGCAAGGTAGTATCTGAGAAGGGTGTACTCGATCGCACCAAGTACAAGCCCGAAATCGGGATGGTATTCCAGCAACTCTACCTCTGGCCGCATCTAACCGTCTTAGATAATGTCTCCCTCCCCCTCCATTTGCGCCAAGGCGGACACAAAAAACTAGCTGACGGGCTGGCGATCGAAAAACTATTCCAACTCGGCGTAATCGGCAAAGAAACCGCCTATCCCCATCAACTCTCCGGCGGACAAAGACAACGAGTTGCCCTCGCCAGAGCCTTAGTCCATTCCCCCAGCCTCCTCCTCCTCGATGAAATCACCGCCAACCTCGATCCCGAAACCGCCAGCGTCGTCCTCGAACTCGTCGAAAAAATTATCCTCTCCGGTACCACCGTCATCATGATTTCCCACCTACCCGTCACCTCTTCCGTCTGGATGTACGAACTAAACGCCAGCAACTGGGAGTTGGAAAAAAGACAACAGCGCAATAGCTGAAATTAATGAGTCCGCGCAATACTAATTTACAAAGGTATTTAACGGCGATCTTCCTGTTATTCCAAGATATATTCGACTGCTATTGGGCGGTTGAGGTAGTAATTTACCGATATCTCAGCTTCGTAACATGATACTTCTAGAAGCTAGAATGGGTATACTTGCTAGAGGAACCGCTTAAATTGCTTAGTTAAGTACACATTACTTCTCAATTCCCCAGGCTATGTGTAAAATTGAGGTAAGTTAATAATCTGTCAAAAAATATATTTCATAAATATACATAAAAGATATACATTCTCAGTGACACATCCAAAACCTTGTGTACCTTTCGGGCAGAAGTTTTTAGTCATTGTATATATCTAAGCCACAGACCTAGTTATTATTTAATTAGTAAACATGTTCTTACATATTAAGCTTGAACGGTTTCCCATAGATGAACAATGACATTCTCTAATCCACCGATTGTTGAAGCCATATTCCATGTAGTAGTAGAGCGTGACAGTGAATTTAATAATGAAACATTAAATGATTATGCTAAGTACATCACAGAAAAATTTCCTGCTTTCGATCGACAAGAACAAAGATTTCTAAAAAATGACATATCATTTCATTCTGACAATCCACACAACATAACTTCTTCTATTAGCAATATTTTACAAGGATATCTTTTAGCATCCAATGATAACCCCAGAGTTATTCAAGCTAATATAGACAACTTCTCCTTTAGTAAATTGCCTCCTTATGGAACATGGGAATCATTCTACAAAGAAGCAAATGAATTCTGGGAGAAATACGCTGAGATAACTTCAGTCGATCGAGTCAAACGCCTTGGATTACGCTATCTAAATCGGATTGAAATTCCTTTTGATAATAGATCTTTTAAGTTACGAGAATACATCAAGATATTCCCTGAAGTCACTGATGATTTATCAGTAACAATTTCTGGACACTTTATGCAAATGTCTCTTGACTCTGAGCTTTATAAACCGTCCAGAGCAATTGTAAATCAAGCAGTTGGCAATGTAGGCGATATGAAGTCCACTCCTTTAATATTTGATGTTGAAGTTTTTCAAGATGTAGACCTTACGCATCAAAACAATTCCAAAGAAATAGAATCAATTTTTATTAATAACTTACGAATATTCAAGAATAGTATATTCTTGAATAGTATCACTGAAAAATCACAGGAGCTTTTCAAATGATAGTTTCAGAACGTCAAACCATCGCAAAAAGTCCTATTCAAACAGTAACAAAATCAGGTAGTTACAATGTTATTGCAAGCTCTAGCAAAGGTGAAAGCTGCGAATACAAGCGAGTTGAAGCACAGATAAAGTGTCAAGATCGTACTGAGGTTGCTCACGTACTTGAAAGTCCTGATGTTGCTGAATTAGAAAAAAGAGCAGAGGATTTAAGAGACTTATTACTTGAAAATCGTACTGCTTTGTCAGAGCAGGAAATGCGTCTACTCAAAGGACTTTTTAATAGTAACAAGCAACTCATTGCTCTGAACAAAAAAACATCTCCATTAATTTTAGTAGCATTAGCAAGTCTTTTAGAGCCACTAATTGAAAATCCTGCCTATGCTCAAGACATAGAGTCTATCGTCAAGAGCTTACTAAAATCACCATCAACAAGTTTAAGATATGCTGCTCTAGACATTATCACTGCTGGATTAGGAATAGTTCCTGTTGCAGATTCATTACTAAAAGAAGCGAAAATATTGCTAAAAAATGAAGAGCCTGGGTATGTTCTCGAATACTTGGAGTCTCTTTAATTTGTGGAGCAATTTCTTTATTATCGAAGTTTGAGTAAAAGTGCAGATATCTGGAGAAAGGGGAAAAAAATCAGGTTCTACCGAACTTACTATGCTAAATCAAGGATTGAAATGCCATGCTAGCAAACTTCTGATCTGAAAATTCTCAAAATTTCTAAACCCATATCCCATTCTTTTTATTAGCTTGAGTTTATTGTTAATTCCTTCGACGACTCCTTGAGTTGTTCTATTATCAAAATAGGCAATTATTTCACCAATCCATCTTTTAATAGTTCCACAACTCTTGGGGAATTTCCCACAAGCATTCTTGAGCCAGTCACACAAGCTTATTAGCCCATTTCCCCAATCTGTTTTTGATTCAAATATATCTCTAAATAACTCTTTTGTTTTGTGCATTGCTGCTAATTCTGGAAAAACGTCTCCAATCTCTTTCAACTTCTCTTTTTGCAATTCATTCAAATCCGCTTCGTTTTTGAGTATTGCATATTTACTGTGAGTTAATGCTGCTAATTTCTTGTTCTTTTCATCTTTGTTCTTCACCCTCTCAGCCTCTCTTTTGATTTTAATTCTCTCTCGATCTAACTCTTCATTTATCTGTTTCATTACATGAAATCTGTCTCCAACCACTTCAGCATTTGGTATCAATTCATTTACCAGACTTTTGTATGATGAAAATAGATCGATACTTACTTCTGTAATTTGGTTCAAAACCTCCGAACCCCAAGACTTCAAGCACTCACCAATACATTCTTGAGTCCTTTTTGGTAAGATGGCTATTAACTCTCTTTTTTCTAGATCTACTAACACCGCACAATAGTTTTTTTGCCCTTTAACAAAGGCAATTTCATCAATTCCTAGTCTGGTTAAATTCTCTGGCTTTTTTTGCACTAGATTTACCCCAGCTTTTTTGATTATTGTCTCCACTTCTTGCTCACTTAATCCATTTCTTTTGGCAACACTTTTAATATCACTAGCTAGACTCTCTTCGACAATCTTCTGCTTCATTCGCTCGGTGAAATGACTTCTCTTTTTGATGAAATTTAATTCCTCACTGAATTTTCGACCACAACTCATACACTTGAATTGACGACGATTAATTTTAAGGTAAACATCATGTTCACCGAATGGTAGATCTCTCACTGTTAATTGGTGATTCTCATGAAGTTTATTACTTTCAGTTCCACAATGAGGACACACTGCTTTTAATTGCTGATTTTCTAGATAAATAAAATAACCGATTTCATCTAAGATCTTATAAGCAGTGACGGTCATTCCGTCGATATTAAGAATTTCATTAATGGTTTTTAGTTGCGATTTGGATGACATAATGCAATTCAAGCTTATTTGTTGCCAGAAATCAAGATCTTACTATTCTATAATAAAATCTGTCATTTATGCTGCACCAAGCTTCCATAACTCAAAATTATCAATTTTGTCAATTAAACTTGATTCTTATCCACTACTTAGCATAGCAAGTTCGGTAGAGCCAAAAATCAAAGCTTTTCCCCCTGATGTTGAAAAAGAGACATACTTGAGCCACATGACAATGGGAAAAGGATTTCCTTCGATATGGATGTCATCAAACAATGAAGATCTAGAAAGAATTGCTCTTGGGCTTATGCTATGCAAAGGAAGTCTTGACAGGATAGAATTTGTCGGATTAAATCTATGCTGTTTTGAAAAAACACAAGTCAAAATTATCCAATCTTCTAATCCTCAATTTCCATTACCTTCGGTTGGCAATCTTCATCATGAATTACACAGCTATAATGACGACAATATTACCGAATCAATTGAAATATTCCTATATTGCAATGGAAAGATCGAGAAATTTCCAAAAGTCTCGAATTCAGACACAGAGACAAGTATGCTAAACATAGCAAAGAAGTATATCGATGAAATAAGTGGTGAAGTTTATATAAAGAAAGCTAGGGACTGGATTGAAAAATACGGAAAATCTCAAGTAACTGGGAATTAAAAAAGACAGTTGAATTAAATGGAGTTATTTCTCGATCTACTATAGACGTTAGTAGATCTAGGACAAATCCTCTTCGATGGCAAAGTAGTATCAGAAAAAGGTGGACTCGATCGCGCCAAGCACAAACCAGAAATTGGCATGGTATTCCAGCAACTCTATCTATGGCCGCATCTAACCGTCTTAGATAATGTCTCCCTCCCCCTCCATCTACGCCAAGGCGGACACAAAAAAATAGCTGATGGACTCGCGATCGAAAAACTATCCCAACTCGGCGTAATCGGCAAAGAAACCGCCTATCTCCATCAACTCTCATGCGGACAAAGACAGCGAGTCGCCCTAGCCAGAGCCTTAGTCCATTCCCCAAGTCTTCTCCTCCTCGATGAAATCACCGCCAACCTAGATCCCGAAACCACCAGCGTCGTCCTCGAACTCGTCGAGAAAATTATCCTTTCCGGTACCACTTTCATCATGATTTCCCACCTGCCCGTCACATCTCCAGTCTGGATGTACGAACTAAACGCCACCAACTGGACATTGGAAACAAGGCAACAGCATCAAGAATTTGAGAATCGATGAATTAGCCTATCCAGGCATGGCAATTATCCCTGAAGGAGGGCGGATATTGAAATTCGTCGAAATCACCCAACAAGGCATCAGCATCGTGTTAGTAGAACAAAAGATTCATCCGAGTTTTATTAAGTGACAGCGACATTGGCAATCGCCTCCCCTGTCACCGATCCGGAGAAATGAGAGTACGATATCGCGCTTTTTCGCTTTATAGTTATTTTAATTAAGAATGATACAACTACCGTTCAATCGAACCGCTGTTGACAATGGATTGAGCGAATCAGGCTGTCTCAAACTTATTTGGAATGACTATACCAAGGCAAAATAGCGATGCTGACAGCATCAACCCATCATCAATCTGATATCTTTGAGCAACTTATACATAGTCAGTGGCGATGCTGGAAATGGCTCGAACCCAAAATGACCATAAAACTTGCCCGCACTCTCATCTTTAGCATGAACGAGAATCGCCCTAATTCCAGCAATGTCAGCGGCATTTACGGTTCGACGCAAAGCGTCCAACAATAAACCTTGTCCGAGCTTTTGCCCTTGAAAACGATTATCTACAGCCAACCGCGCCAAAACCATCACGGGGATCGGGTAACGTGCCAACCCTTTACTCAACCCTTCAGGTGACTCAGAATGCGTGACTTCTCCCACCGTGAGGGTGTAATAACCAACCACCCGTTCGCCAATTAACGCCAGCCAAGTTTGGGCACTGTCTTTCTTCTGATTTTGGGATGCGTATCGGTGTAAAAACTGATTTAGTGCCTCTACCCCACAATCGAATTCGGCGATCGGTTGCCCAGATGTAAGTTTTTCGATCCGTGGCTGAGAATCGTCTGTGGCTATGGACATCGTTCGCGTAGCGTTCACTTTGTGAAATCGAACACACTGGGTGTATTTAGCAGTTGTTGCAGACGGGGATGAGTGCGAGGCGGAGCATCAAGAGCTGCCTGGAAAGCATCCCATTGTTCATCGTTGAGACTAAATTGCCGCCGTTCGGCTAGGGTACTTTCTGCTTCTGTCAGAGCGGTATCCAGTACGAATTCACTGAGGGTTTTATGACGAGATTGTGCCGCAGCCTGCAACAACCTCTTCGCAGTTGGGGAAAGGCGAATATCTAGCCTTTCTGCCCGTAAATTAGAAGACATACTCGATCTCTCAGCTATTTAATCTTATTTTACCATAACGTGTGTACGTTGGCGACACAAACCCGATCGCTTGAAATCTTACAACTATGCCCTCACGAGCATAAAAGCGATTCGACAGCGGATGGAATCGCGCTGAGGCTCCCGCCTGCGGCACGTCTTCGCCTACAGCGTGCGTTCCACCAAGCAGAGCCGACGCTACGCGAACGAAATAACGAAGCTTAATAATGAAAAAAAGGTTGAAGTTGACAGAGCGTTGATAAAAGCTCGGCAACCTTAGCATTAGTATATCGATCGGAACGGGGATAAATCAGACAACTGCGTATCTGTCGATTGCGATCTGTATAATTGAGTTTTTGAAGATCGATATCGGGTAGTCTAACTAGGGTATTTTTTTGACCGATCGTTTTTAGAGTCAGAGAATCGACCATAGTAAAAATTGTCTTCCAGATTTCTGCTGCGTAAGCTTGACTCAGTAAAAAACTATATTTTAAGTTCTTATACTTAGCAGTAAATCCTGCTACTAACGAAACAATCTTTTGTAACTCCCGATGACATGGGGGTAAAACCTGCCACCAGTGAGCGCGAGTATCGATACTAAGAGGTAGACGTTCGAGATAAATATTAAATCTTACAGGATCGCACTCAGACACGATCGCGTGAACTTGGTGGTCACACATCAACTCATCTAATTGCCAATCTGCAATCGTGTCAAACATGTACCGTTGATATGAGGCTCCATAACACGTTAGCAGAGTTTGTAAGGCGCGATTCGGCAGAGCCGACGCTTCGCGAACGACTAATTCTCCTCCCGATGATACATAATGAATCAAGGTAAATACCCCGTATTCCGAAAAGATTGCCAATTATCCTCCAACCATTTATCTATTTTAAGTTTCACGATCGGATTGAGTTGCTTCCCTTGCTGATATCCATTCTTGACAATTTCATGTAACGGAGTACCGAGATCTACAGCTTCAAGAATTGCCGGATCTGCAAGCCAGGGCAGGATGTTAGCAATTTTAACTTTACTATCCTGCGAAAATTTGTCTAGCAGAGGTAACGGATCGAATCTATCCCAGTTAGGAACCGCACTAGTAATTCCTAAGTTAAATACACATACATGCTGAATATTTGGATATTTGGTGACAAAATCGACGAACATCTGCTGGGAAGTACCGCTCCCAAAGCTACACCACCAATTTACAACTTTAAACGGTGACGATTCGCTCGCCATTAGCCCATTAATATTATTACTGTCCAGCCAAAGTTCGATCCCATCATTTGCTGGTAGAGAGACGATAATATCTTGCTTCAATCCATAGATAATATCCAATAATCGATCGCCTAAATAGCTAAACTTAGCATCTTTAGAGAAGATAATTTGTTCGCTCATCAGATTTGAATCTACTTGCAATTTAAGTTCTTCTTTATCTGCTAACGATCGACCGAAGCGACTGCCGATTCCCAAAAGGGGACGCTCCGCGATCGAGCTGACCAAGGACTTAACATCCTTGTGTTGCCAAAGAGCCACGGTTTCTTTATCATAAGCACGAGCTACATTATAATTAGGATCGGCATCAATTAATGTAAACGATCGCCCCAGCTCGATCGACCGTTCGCAAAACAGACGTGCGAGAGTAGATTTCCCCACTCCCCCTAAGAAGCTGTTTGAAAAGTATTGAGAACGCCTCTGAGCCTCTGTGACAAGGCAATTGTAAAGTAAAAGGGTCTAAAAACAGACCCTTATAATGACACGACTAGCATACGACACAGACCTCACAGATGACCAGTGGCAAATTTTAGAACCGTATATTCCGGCGGCCAAACAAGGAGGTCGTCCTCGGAGCTTAGAGATGAGAGAAGTGCTCAATGCAATCTTCTATCTGCTGGCTAACGGGATTAAATGGCGAGCAATGCCCCATGACCTACCAAAATGGCCGAGTGTTTACACCTATTTCCGCGCATGGGAGGCAGATGGGACATGGCAGAAACTCAATCATGAATTACAAGTAAAGGTGCGACTAGCAGCCGGAAGAAATGCCCAACCGAGTGCAGGGAGCGTGGATAGTCAATCGGTGAAAACAGCCAGTGGGGGTGAGGAGATCGGATTTGATGGTGGCAAGAAGGTTAAAGGACGTAAACGAACCATCTTGGTCGATACAATGGGTCTGCTGCTGGGTGTCTGTGTGCATAGTGCTGGACGCTCCGACCATGCGGGGATGATTTTACTAGCCACGTTCTGGGCTTGGTTATGGCAGTGCCTGCAAGTGATTTGGATCGACAGCACCTTTGCTGGTAAGGAATTTGTGGCAAAGATCGAACGACAGTTTGGCTGGAAGTTGGAACATCTCAAGCGTACTGATGAGAAACCTGGTTTTCAGGTTATTCCTAAACGTTGGGTGGTGGAGCGGACTTACTCCTGGTTTGGACATTATCGGCGTTTAAGTAAAGACTATGAATTTTTGCCCACTACCAGCGAAATGATGCTGTTTGCTGCTATGGTTCATTTGATGGTTCGTCGATTAGAGCCTAAAACTCATGCTGGGTAAGCTATCCTCAAACTTTTCAAACAGGTTCTAAGGTTCCGTTCTGATTTTCAATGCCTCGAATCGAAATTGATGTTGTACTAGAGCTACCGTTAACTCGACTACATCTGGCGGATAAAAACCTTTTGTAAACCTGAATATTCCGACAAGAATTTTGATAACTGCTACGAGATGTGGATTCTGCCACAGCATCATTAGGGATTGCCGCCAGCATTACAACGCAAGCGATCATAGTTATTAAACTTGACAACTGACTTAGTTTTGGAAAATAAGACATAAGTGTTTTCTGATGGTAAACAAAGATTTATTTTTAGAAATGGAGATAGAAGACGCAGGGCAAATCGTCGGAACGACCTTGACGGACTTCGATCTTACAGATGACTGAGATCTAAATAACTAATAGCTTAATTTTGCCTAGTAAGCTATCAGCGTCTTCTGTAAGTAAACAAAGTTTGATTTCGATTGAGAGGAAGGTGCAAAAATAGAAATAGTGAATTATTATTTAAATCTAAAACTTTCGCAAAGGACAAACTTCGATGAAACGATCTATAGCTTGGATCTCAATTATTAGTGCTTATGTCTTAGGAATTGCTACAGGGAGCATCCCACTTTTTATTTAGCGGTCGCAAATTAACCCGTTGAGGTAGGCGCAGCGATGCGCTAATACTTGAGGAACATTTTCAGATTTCCACTGCGCTCCAGAAATTTTAGTCCGGCGATCGATCTGTTTAATTGTAGACTCAATGGAACCAGAACCAATAGAGCAGATTTGTTCGGCTTGAAAATAATAATAATTAATTATCCGATGACGATGTTTCTCTAAATAAGCACAAAAGTTTTCAGCTTGCTTGAGATTACAATCACCAAACAACTTAATCGTCTCATCAACTTTTCCGTACCAGAGTAATTCTCTGGCTGCAAATAATCTTTGGTTGGAACCGCCAATTTTATGGAGATTTTCCATCAAATGAAACCAGTCGAGAATTTCTCTTCTTTCACCAATAGGTACAAATTCCTTGATGATATTCCATACCCCGTCATGGCCATCACCTAAGCAAGTAACAACTGGAGCTAATTCTTGACTATTTACCCAATTAACGATCGTCTCATTTTCTTGAAATGATGATGCAATTTTTTGCTGTTGATGTAGTACTGTTGCTTTGTATCCTTTCCAGCTACACACCTCTCCCTTTGGGGTTCTCACTCGAATATTCCCCCCATCTACACTCAATTCTGCCACGGGTGTCTCAGCTTGAGGCAATTCAAATTCTTGTCTGTGAATTAACCTCTGTTGGGCACTTTTTGATATCTCCACTCCAGTTAAATATTTGACTTCCTCTGTTGTCCTTTCGTAAGAAATTGATGCACTTATACGCAAGCAACAAGCTTCCAAATACGGACTGATTTGGGTATGACTTTTGATATTTAGCTTGGCTGCCTGTTTGCTTGTGATTGCTAATTCTCCAATTATGCTTTGGATCTGTCTTTTATATCCTCCAGTTTCGACTGTGACATTTTCGATAAAAAAATTCCGACGGATGGCATCACATACTCTTGCATTCTCGCTCTCACCGCTTCTTCGATTTTTCCTAAGCTTGTTAGTTCTTCTTTTGGTGTATTTTTATACAATATTTTGGCAATAGCTTTTGTGTGTCGATCGAGTTCTTTTTGCTCTTCTGGACTCATTACACTACCTTAGTTTACTTGACCCCATTATCTCAAGATTATGCTCCCTCTGCTGCTATTTTCACCAGATTTCTCGATCGCCATACTAGTACATACGCTTTATCTACATAAAACTAATAAAAAGTGGGATGCTCCCATTGCTACATTCGTTGGCGGAGCCTCTCCTTTGGAGAATCGAGTTAACCTCAAAGCTGTTGCAACTGCACCAAATCTTCAGCCAGAATTGACTAAACTTGGTAGCAAATCTTATTTACTCACTTGGACAGATAATTCTGTTGTCTATGTCTCTTGCTATCCCACAGTTAAACCCAGCATGAAACCTGCACCAATTAAACAAACCCCAAATAGATATGTCATCACCTGTAAAAACAGATCGTAAACAACACTGACAGTGCTGAAAATAAAATATTTATAGGGCGTTAGTGAATGAGTTGGCTAAACGCCCAGCCCAAATGTTTCAAATTCAGTAGATACCTGCTGAATAAATCGATGAGTAACATACTCCATTACCACAGGCGGCAACCAGAATAACCCATCTGTTTTTTCGACGATCGATCGCCGCATCAATGAGTTTAGTTGTTTGGGTACACTTTGCTCAGGGGGCAAACCGACAATATTTTCACGAATTTTGGCAATTGATACTGGCTCACGATGAATCGCCAAGCAAAACAATACTTGCTGTTCGGCTGTGAATAACCGATTCTCATTCTGTTCGCGAAGCGTCTGCCTGCGCAGAGAGGCTACGCCAACGAACTGTCGATCGAGCAAATCGCTAATGTCTGCAAATACCGAAATTCCGCAGTCGAGATCGGCGATAACCTCGGCGATGTTGCCATCGAACAGTGTTTGGGTGCTGGCTGCTACCATCTTCAGCATCAGCGGATTGCCACCATAGTGATGAATTAGCTGCTGCCAGTGGGCTGTCGTACCTGTAAATTCGCCTTTTTGGTCAAAGATGGCGCGTCCATCTGCGGGTGTGAGTCCCTTCAATGACAACGCGGCACAAGTGCTCTGTCTATCTTCCATCAGGGTGATTTCGCTGGGCTGTTCGCGACTGGTAAGCAATAGACAACTCTGGTGAGGAGTTTCGCCGATCGTTTTGAGTAGTTGTCCATAGGCTTCATAACCCGCGCTCCATTGTCCCACCCGCTGGGAATCTAAAATAACTTCAGCACTATCTAGCATCAATAGACACCGACGCGATCGCAGGTACTCCATCAACTTAGAAAACTTTTCATCAAGCATGGAGGGAATCACCGGATCTTCCCCATAGAGTGGCATCAGGAATTTCAACAGACTCGATAGCAGCTCTGCCAATGTTGGTGCATGAGTGAGACTGCGCCACACGACAATCTCAAACTCGGATTGCATCTGGAGCGCAGCCTTAACAGCGATCGCACTTTTGCCAATCCCCTCCATTCCCATTACCCCAACCACGCGACAGCGATTGCAAACAATCCACTGCCACAGTTGCGCCAATTCTCGATCGCGCCCGTAGAAAACCGATGTATCGACAGCATTATCCCAATCCTGATGCGAATTTGGCTGTCTGTTGTTATCCTCTTCATATATGGCGATTACAGATGTATGATCTGCCTTGGTTAATTCCAGCCCAAAGGGAGCATCCCACTTTTTATTTAGCGGTCGCAAATTAACCCGTTGAGGTAGGCGCAGCGATGCGCTAATACTTGAGGAACATTTTCAGATTTCCACTGCGCTCCAGAAATTTTAGTCCGGCGATCGATCTGTTTAATTGTAGACTCAATGGAACCAGAACCAATAGAGCAGATTTGTTCGGCTTGAAAATAATAATAATTAATTATCCGATGACGATGTTTCTCTAAATAAGCACAAAAGTTTTCAGCTTGCTTGAGATTACAATCACCAAACAACTTAATCGTCTCATCAACTTTTCCGTACCAGAGTAATTCTCTGGCTGCAAATAATCTTTGGTTGGAACCGCCAATTTTATGGAGATTTTCCATCAAATGAAACCAGTCGAGAATTTCTCTTCTTTCACCAATAGGTACAAATTCCTTGATGATATTCCATACCCCGTCATGGCCATCACCTAAGCAAGTAACAACTGGAGCTAATTCTTGACTATTTACCCAATTAACGATCGTCTCATTTTCTTGAAATGATGATGCAATTTTTTGCTGTTGATGTAGTACTGTTGCTTTGTATCCTTTCCAGCTACACACCTCTCCCTTTGGGGTTCTCACTCGAATATTCCCCCCATCTACACTCAATTCTGCCACGGGTGTCTCAGCTTGAGGCAATTCAAATTCTTGTCTGTGAATTAACCTCTGTTGGGCACTTTTTGATATCTCCACTCCAGTTAAATATTTGACTTCCTCTGTTGTCCTTTCGTAAGAAATTGATGCACTTATACGCAAGCAACAAGCTTCCAAATACGGACTGATTTGGGTATGACTTTTGATATTTAGCTTGGCTGCCTGTTTGCTTGTGATTGCTAATTCTCCAATTATGCTTTGGATCTGTCTTTTATATCCTCCAGTTTCGACTGTGACATTTTCGATAAAAAAATTCCGACGGATGGCATCACATACTCTTGCATTCTCGCTCTCACCGCTTCTTCGATTTTTCCTAAGCTTGTTAGTTCTTCTTTTGGTGTATTTTTATACAATATTTTGGCAATAGCTTTTGTGTGTCGATCGAGTTCTTTTTGCTCTTCTGGACTCATTACACTACCTTAGTTTACTTGACCCCATTATCTCAAGATTATGCTCCCTCTGCTGCTATTTTCACCAGATTTCTCGATCGCCATACTAGTACATACGCTTTATCTACATAAAACTAATAAAAAGTGGGATGCTCCCTTGCGAATTCTCCTATCTCCGGTAAGTTGGTTGCTAGTCTGAATTCAGTTCGTTCTTCTAAATCGCAATAATTAACAATTCTGCACTCTACCGCTTGGGTATGGGTCATGGGCGGGTGTCCCGATTCGTGACAAGTTAAGAAAAACCGAGGGTTGTCAAGGGGAGAAAGAAAAAATGTCAAACTGTTACTAGCAAAGAGTTAGAACCAAATTTGACACATGCCTAAAAAGCGGACAACAAATCGCGACCACGCCAAGCGACAACAACGTCCGATGATGGAAGAGGAGGTGATAGCAGCACAATTAGAACAGCTAGTCACGCCAGCAGTACTAGCACAAGAAAAGTACTATCGCCAACTCGGAATGAGGGATAGAATACTGAATCTGCCGCTGATGGTAGCAGCAGTGCTGACACTAATTTGGCGAGACGTAGCTGGAGTCAGAGAACTCAGCAGAATACTCGCCAGAGAAGGATTTCTCTGGTGCGAACCAACACAAGTCAGCCAACAAGCATTATCACAGAGATTTTTGACATTTCCCGCTGAAATATTTGAGCGAATATTTAGAGAATTACTGCCAGAATTCGAGCGAAAATGGCACAGTCGCAACAAAAGACAACTACCCTCCAGTATTCAATTTGCCCGAACTAAATTTGCTAGAGTTTGGGCTAGTGACGGTTCAACATTAGAAGCAATCTTCAAGAAATTAGAAAGTCTGACAGATGTGCCAAAAAATCAATTAGCTGGAAAAATAGGAGTAGTCATCGATCTAGTAACCCGACTACCAGTAGAAATTTGGTTTGAGTCGAATGCCAAAGCTAGTGACATGAAGTTTGAGGCAGATATCCTAAAGCTAGTCAAGCCCCAGACATTAATTTTACTAGATCGAGGATTTTGTCATTATCTGTTTTGGCAACAACTAATCGAAAGGAATGTTCATGTAATTACCCGCCTAAACAACAAAGCATCATTTACCGTCGAGAGCGCATTCACGAATAGTTACAGCATCCGCGACCGAATAGTAACAATGGGTGCTGGTAATAAAACAACTCCATGTATCACGATGAGATTAGTGGAAATCAAAATGGGTAAAGCTTGGTACTCTTATCTAACTAGCGTGCTTGACCCATTAATTTTACCACCCTACGTAGTTGCCGATTTGTATGGTAGAAGATGGCGAATAGAAGAGGCATTTAATATTGTCAAACGATTGTTAGGATTGAGTTATATCTGGACAGGCTCACTTAATGGTATTAAGTTGCAACTCTGGGGAACTTGGCTATTTTATATTGTATTAGTCGATCTTGGCGATGCGATTGCTGATGAGCTATCTCTTCCTTTTGACCGCATTTCTTTAGAGATGATTTATCGTGGTCTTTACCATTTTTATGTTGCCCATCACAAAGGTTTAGCTACCGACCCCATTAAATATTTTGCAGCTCCTGAAAATAGAGATTTAGGTATTATTAAATCTATCCGAAAGCCATTCAAGAAATTAATGATTGACCCCTTTCCCGACCAAGCGAGCAGGGAAGGCTCATTCTTTTTTGAGCCTTCCGCTCAACCCGGCTTGACAACTGCGCTCGCTCCTTAACTTGTCACGAATCGGGAAACCCGACCGACCCAACTCCGCTTTTTCGTTCCTGTTCCTACTAAAAACTTACCATTTTCTTGCATCTGTAAACTCATATCATTCTTTATTCTCAAGACAAAGTATCGCTCTTTATCTTGAATTAGATCCTTGATTCTTTCCAGCTTACAAAATCCTCTATCCATTATGTTGACTCCATTCTTCGGTGTCGCTGCTATGGTTTCTTCTCCATATTTACTGTCATGTCCTTGTCCAAAATGAATTAATATTCCACCTGGCTCTGCTGTTAATAAATTAATACCGCTAAATAGTTTAACTTGCGGATGAAATCGCGCTGAGGTCTCCTCAGCGTGCGTTTCACCAAGCAGGTGATATCCTTCTTTCCATAGCAATTTACTAGTCAAGGATATAATCGTTGAATCAATTGGAAATAATACTAGAGCTTTCGGGTCAATGTTTTTCTTTTTATTCAGCTCACTTCTTAATCTTAAAAATAAATTATGAAATACAACTGGATCTCTATTTTTGCTAGCCTTCGAGAAAGTTGATATGTCCATATCTATTCCTCTAACATTCAACCTCTTGAATAAATCTCTCATACTGGATTGACTTTGATCCATTACAAAGCTCAACCAGCATGATCCAAACTTGAAGGTGTCCAGCACTGGATAATCATCTTTGGGAAGGTCGCCCAAGAATTTATTGATTATATTCGGAAAATTTGATAACATGCTAACTAGTTTTTTGTTTTTAATCACCTCCATTTTATCTGAATGGGGGTCATTTTTTACCAGTTGTTACTATCATTCAACACTTCTGATATCGACCATCTGCACTCTGACTTGAAAATTAAATAAACATAGCTATTATACCCCTCATAAATTCTCTGGCAATCGATTGGCAGCTTATGCGAAAAAAATTGCCGAGCGAGATAGTGTCGATGCGGGGGTGGTGATTTGGAACTATGCTTGGACGAAAAAAGAATGGGCAGTAGCTCAAAATGCGCTCAAAGTAGTAGAAGGTGCGAGTAAAGCTAACGAAATTATCGATCGATATCTTCAGGATCGACTAGATTGGGAGCGGTTGAGTGATGATAATCAAGATTATCTATCACTGATGTTGCGATTGGATTAGGGCAGAAATTTTGAGTGCGATCTGCTTTTTAGATAACGATGCAATTCTCAAGTTGACTGCTTGTAATTTACTGGCAGAAGCGATGCTCTGTTTGGGTGTGGAGCGGGCTGATATTTATGTACTGGAATCAGCCCAGCATGTTTTTAGATCGAATCAGAGACTGCGCCGCAACTATTCAGAGCAAACTTGCAATCTGGCGATCGAATTTGTCCTTGGCTGTCAAGTAATTACACCACCAACCGATCTGAGTGAATTGGATCTATTGAACCAGATTGTGAATATCGATCGTGGTGAAGCATTATTAATCTCTGCTACTGCAAATGTTGATGTATTTTGGTTGACTACTGGTGATAAACGCTGTATCAATGCGGTTGCTAGTTCGGGTTTAGAAGAGATCGAGCGACGATTAGCTGGTCGGGTTGTATGTCTAGAGCAAGTCATACTCAAATTAATCGATCGAGAGGGGTTTGAGTTAGTACGCGATTACCTCCGGTAGACTTCGCCAACGAGTTATCCCAGGTAGAGATTGCGACAAAGTTCTCAAATCTGCGTTTGGTTCTGGGAGATATGCAGAGTAAAAAAATGTGGTAGAGACGTTGGAAAGTTACGTTCTAGATTTGCGGAATAGTTCGCAGGGATTACTGGCAAATTTTTAAACGCGAACTGCTGTGCTGGTCTACCATAATGAGAAACAAGGATGACCTCAACCCGCTCATCAGTAGTTATCGTCTGCCATAATAATAGATAAATTAGCGCAATCTCAGCTATGGAAGCGATCGCTCTCGAACAACAAATCTTAGTAAGTATCCGCACCTTGCCCGTACAGCAACAGCATGAGGTGTTAAACTTTGCCCAATTCCTGCATCAAAAAGCAGCAGTCAAGCCCCCTCGTCGCAGTCTCAAGGGTTTAGGTGCTGATTTGAAGGTTCAGATTACTGAAACCGATATTGATGAAGTCCGTCAGGAAATGTGGGGTAACTTTCCAAGGGAGATCGTTTAGGGATGGCGATTGTTGCCGATACACACGCCATCATTTGGTATTTGGTTGAGCCAGAGCGATTATCTCAAGTAGCCCTAGATGCACTAGAAGGAGAGATTGCGGCTGGAGAACCAATATATATTTCTGCAATCTCTTTGATTGAAATTTGTTATTTAATTGAAAAACGTAGAATAGCCAGCGATTTACTTCAACGGATTCTAGCAGTACTGAATGAGCCAGATCCTAGCCTAATCGTAGTGCCGATCGATCTGGCAATTTCCATCGCGGTTCAAAATATCGTTGGCGTAGCCTCTCTTTGGAGAATCGCGATACCGTTCCCGATATGCCGGATCGAATTATTGCCGCAACCGCCTTACATTTGAATTTACCACTGGTGACTCGCGATCGAAAGATCCAAGCCGAACGATCGATTATCACAATTTGGTAAACATGCCTATTCGTACTCAGCAGCCATTCTCTAATGAGGGGCTACACCAACGGCCAATTCGGAATAGCCGCATCGATCGCCTCCATCACCTCGATCGTTTCTCCCAATGCGGCGACAATCCCCTGATAGTGGGCGATATCCGCTGCACTCAATATCCGCCCTTTGCGATCTTTGAGCCACTTGTGACAGACTTGATAACCCCCAACATGGAACTTCCACACCGCTTCGGGGACATTAATAAACCCTTCTTCCTGTTTGTTGATGGGGTGACTTTGCCCGATTCATACTTGGGATAACCCGCCCCAACTTCTGCGGAACTATTACCACCTAAGCCACTCTCCCAGTCGCCTCCTCTCGCTGTCTCTACAGATTTCATCAAGTGTAAGTTAACCAATCTCTCGCCGAAGTTGGCTAGTTTCTCGAACAGTTCGTTATTGCTGGTGAGGGGTACGCGGGCAGGGTGAACGCACTTAAATTTCCTACTATTTAAAATCCTCGCAAATCAGTTGCAGATTTGAATTACGAAAAGTATGAAAGCTTTAATGGTAAACAAGTATAGCCAGTTAATTATGTTATATTTATTGGAAATTCAGATCGCGTCAAATGAAGCTAAAGCCAAGGCATAGTATCGCAGAACACTTTGGTGACATAAAAGACATTAGAATTGAACGGGGGAAAAAACACAAACTAATCGATATTATCACGATCTCGATTTGTGCAGTAGTATGTGGAGCAGATGGATGGGAAGACATAGAGCTGTATGGCATCACCAGAAAAAAATGGCTGGAGGAATTTCTAGAATTACCGAATGGGATACCATCTCACGATACATTTGCACGGGTATTTTCACAAATTAATCCTGAAGAATTCAATAAATCTTTCCTGCATTGGATTAAAGGAATAAGTAAAATAACAGCAGGAGAGATAATCGCATTTGATGGAAAACAATCTCGAAATTCAAGAGACGAAAAAAATGGTAAAGGAGTAATTAATACGGTCAGTGCTTGGGCAGCAAGTAATAGATTAGTATTAGGACAAACAAAAGTCGAGAGTAAATCAAATGAAATTACTGCATTGCCTGAGTTGATTAATGCCTTAGATCTAGCTGGATGTATAGTGACAATTGATGCAATGGGATGTCAGCGAGAAATAGTCAAGAAAATTGTCAAAAAAGAAGCAGATTATGTAATTGCTGTCAAAAAGAATCAACCAAGTTTATATGAAAGGGTAGAACAGCTATTCAAACAGGCGATTAAAACTCGTGGTGAAAGTCTGAAAACGCATAGCTTCAGCAGTAGAGAGATGAATAGAGGTAGAGAGGAAACTCGTAATTACCTAATGATATCAGACATTGCAACATCAATAGATCCATTGCTAAAATGGCAAAATCTGACTAGTATTTGCATGGTAGAATCAGTTCGAGTTGTCAATGAAAAAACCAGCGTAGAAGCTCGTTATTTCATCAGTAGCTTAGAAGATAATGTTGAAAAACTAGCAGAAGCAATCAGAGGTCATTGGTCGATAGAAAATTCACTCCATTGGGTACTTGATGTTATTTTCAAAGAAGACATTAGTCGAATTAGAAAAGATAATGCTCCAGCTAATTTTGCTGTTTTAAGACATATAGCAGTTAATATAATGAGTCAGAACAAGAGTCGAAAACTAAGTGTTAGGAAGAAGCGATTTATTGCGAGCCTTGATGAAGAATATTCGCGCGAACTTCTAGAGGCTATTTTAGCCTAAATTTAACTAACCCCAGAGTATGAATTTGGCTAAATATCTTTAGCCGCACTTTTGCCGGACTAAATTGAGTTAATTTAACCTCGTCTTTGGTTTCGATTTTATTGATATTGTCGTAATTGTAGTTAAGCAATCGAATATCATTAATCGCCTATTTTAGTGGCTCTCGATCGAAATAAATCCTGTTTTGATGCGTTCACCCTGGGTACTCGGGGAAAGTCGATCTTGAGAAATTCGGCGTAGCGGCTGCGGTAGCTGGGCGAGTGGAAGATGGCGTAAATATAGTAAAAGATGGCTTCGGGGGTGGGGAGATAGCCGAGATTTTGTTCGATTTTGGTGAGAAATTCTGACTTGAAATTTGTGGTGCGTTTTGATTTTATAATTGACTGCTGATTATTTTCATCATTTTCATCCAAACAATAAAGTGGAAATACACTTTCTCTGCCTTTGTTGTCAATGGCAAATGAACCATCGATTACAAGAGTATTTGACACACAAAACCATGTGTAGTCAGAATTTTCATTTGCTTGTCTTTTTGCTATTAACGCAATGTTATTAGACAATAAATGGCGCATGGTTTTTGCACCAGGAGTTCCAATGAACCCTCGACTTTTGCCACTGTACCATGTCTGTCTAATATCAAATGGTCGGTATAAAATTGGATGGAAAGAGTTTCTATCTTTGTTTGTCAATAAATCTGCTCTAGCATTTGAGACCTTCCAATCTCTACTATCTTGACCGAGAGAATATTTGTTTAGGAGAATAAAGTCATCTAGTGATTGAAAATCATGTACAGATTCTTCTATTCCAAGACGATCGAAATGTATGGAAACTTTGTCTCTTTCTGTTTTTACCCCTGACCCTAATATGTGAAAAATGTCTTTCAACGAAGTAAATTTGGTATATTCAGGCTCTAATGAAAAGTCTTTTGGTACGAAGAAAAAATGAGTTTTTGCGGGGGAAATTACATTCCAGCTAGTAGTATGAATGGACATCTTTTGAAGTGCAGAATATTTTTCAATTCTAAGTCCTTGCATACTTGAATGTTTTACAGTACAGTGCTTAACTGATTGTAAGCATCGAGAAAATATGTTGATTGATACGTAAGCTCTCAATAAAAGCTGGCAGCCAAAAAAGCTGGTCGTGATAAAGACCAAAAATAAATGTACTCGCGAAAATAGTTTCCGAAAAAAGCCTAAATCGGAACGAGAATCTTCGCCGCAGCTTTAGCTCTAATCACATCGAACAATGATAGTACTTGCTCATTGCCATGTAATCTAGATGTGAGATAATTCCAAAACGAAATTCCTAACTTCCGGCAAGTCTTTTTCAAGCCAACGAATGTATCTCTAGCTTTTCTGCCTAGTTCAGAGCGTGTGCCGCCACTAATTTTCCGGCGAGTGACATATTCTCTAATATCGGTTTCTGCCGCATTGTTATGTAAGGGGAATTCTGGGCAATCTAGTACCTGTAGTAGTTCAATCTTATGATTTCTGATTTGATTAAGGACACCATTTAATAGCCCGTGACGAATATAACAACGCCCAAATACTTCATCAAATTTACTCTGTAAACTTAATGAAAATTCTCGGTTATGCTGCTGTTGATACTGTTTTAGCTCTTGATAGTAGTTCCACTGGACTTGGCCGAACCTGCTCTTTTATCCGATTTTATCTCTTTCTCTTCGGGCTGATTTAGCAGACTGGCACTTAGTTTTGGCTTTCCTTTTAGTTTCTTTTTTGCTCTTAATTCTGCTTCTAATTGTTCTATTCTTTCTTTCTGATTTGTCAGTTGCTTGGATAGTTTGTCAATGAGCTTTCTTTGTTCTTCTACCAGCCGCCGCAAACCTTCTACCTCTGTGGCTAGGGTATTTGTTTGGGCTGGACTAGTTTCGCTGTTTATACTCATCTCTTTGTTAAACCAGATTTTTGCTCTTTTGGCAACCCCCTAATTTACCAGCGTTTATTGAGACGTTACATTGATACCCCTTGCTGAATGTTAAATATATTTTCGTCTTTCGATCCATCAGGGCATTTTTCTTTTTTCTTTGTACTTCCATGTAAGTCAAGTATCCAAATATCATCAAAACTATTCATTAAGCTTTCACGCATTCGCCTATGTGTTATACCATCTAAAAAAGTGTTATTGGAGATAAATGACACAATGCCATGACCAGTAAAATCAATTCGCCATTGAGCAGCTCTAATGAACTTAATAAAATCATCGTCTAAGTTAATCTTCTTCTCAATTAAATCTTTCTTATAATCTTTGATTAAATTACTAATTCATTCGCTAGAATTTGTAGAGCTAACAGAGTAAGGAGGATTACCGATTACAACCATGATTGGTTTTTCTTGTTTGATATCGGCTGCTTGACTAGATTCTTCTGAAATAAAGCCTTCAATTAGTAACTCACTTTTCTTAGTAGGCGCATCCAAAGTATTAGTTAGATAAACGCCCAGCCTTTTACCAGCATTAAACTGATAACCAGTCTCCTCTAAAAACAATCCTAACTTGAGATGAGCGATCGCATAAGGAGCCATTAACAACTCAAATCAAGAAGGTGCTGGGACTGCCTGGTAAAAATAATAATGCAGCCGTTGCTACCGTATTTATTGAATTAATCAATGAAGCTTTTAAACAGCATCGGCTCTGGCGAGAAGATGGTGATTTCTCCACCTATTATCCATGGGCTGTTGAATTCAAAGCAAGATTGAATCAATCTCTGCAAACTTGGCTCTCTCAGGTTGGTTGTGCTGCTGGTTTATTGCTTAAATCCTTACGCGATAAGGCGGAACAATGGTGGTATTTTCTGGATGACCCCTCTGTTCCACCTGATAACAATTTGGCTGAACGTTCTCTTCGCCTAGCTGTAACTAAACGCAAAGTTTCGGCTCTTCACTAGTTAGTATGCCAAATTAATGATTGAAGTGCCAATTAAGCAAGCATCTATTTCGGAAATTCTCAAAATTAGTAAATCCATATGCTGAACGTTTGATTAGTTTTAGCTTGTTATTAATTCCCTCCACTACTCCACTAGTTGTTCCATTGTCAAAATAAGCCAGTATTTCATCAAACCATCGATAAATTGTCCCTTGACTTTTGACAAAATATTTTTGAGCTTTTGACAGCCATTCCCCTAAGCCTAGTAATCCCTCATTCCAGTTTTCCTTTTTCTCAAATATTTCTCGAAAATCCTCTTTCAATTGATGCATTTTTCCGAGCTGACTTGATACATTTTTTACCTGAGCTAGCTTGTCTTTCTGTTCTTCATTTAAGTCTTCTTCGTTTTTCAATATTGGATACTTACTATTAGTTATTCCTGCTAATATAGCCGCTTTCTCCGCTTTTTCTTCTGGGGTTTTTGCTTGCTTTATTTCTGCTTCGATTTTTCGCTTCTCCTTCTTTCTTTCTCCATCTAATTCTTGATTTATTTGTACCATTATATGGAATCGATCTGCTACTATCTGAGCTTTTGGCATCATTTCTATTGCTAGACTTTTATATCCCTGCCATAAGTCTATGCTTACTTCTTCGATTCCTTCTAATACCTCTGACCCCCACTCTCTCAGGACTTTCTTAATTTCTTCTTTGGTTCTTCCCTCGATAATTGCCAATAATTTAGAACGATCTATGTCTATTAATACTGCACAATATTTTCCCTGCCCTTTAATCAATGCTATTTCGTCTATCCCTAATCTTTTTAATCCTATTGGTTTTATTTTTGATAAATCTCCTGATGCATCCTTTAGCATTCTTTCTATTTCTTTCTCTGTTACCTTCCCCTTCTTCGCTACACTCCTAATGTCATCTGCTAATACTTCTTCTATTATCCGATCTGCTAATCTTTTCGTGTATCTTCTTCTTGACTTGACAAATTCTAATTCTTCGCTAAATGGTTTCTGGCATTTTTCGCAGTTGAATTGTCTTCTATTTATTTCTAAAAATACCGCTTGCCCTCCCCAATCCAAATCTTTGATTATTTGCCGATGGTTTTGGTGTAACTTGTCGCTTTTCAAACCACAGCGTTGGCAAACACTTATTTTTTCGCTCGACTCAACTCCTAAAATTATTCCAATTCCTTCATGTTGGTGCTTGGCATTTACTTTTACTCCCGCTAGATTTAGTACTTCTGTTAGTAGTTGTATTTCCTTTTTGGTGAGCATTTTCTTCTGGTTTGTCTCAAGATCGCTTTCAATTAGATTATACTTAATAACAAAATGCCCCCAATGTCAATTATCACTCCACTTTTATGGCAATTTCACATATTGATTAATTTCTATTTGCCACATTTGCTATCGATCGAGCATACTAAGTAGTGAAGAGCCAAAGTTTCTAGCGGCTCTCGTTCGATGGCTCGATTTCAACAAACTGCTGATTTGCTCAGTGTTATTCAAACTTGTCGCTTTCAATCTCGTTCTGCAATGGCTTTTTTCCGTGAGGCTATTTCTGCCCATTCTTGTCACTTAGCTATGCCCTCTCTCATTCCCCTTTCCTCAACCTGAATCCTTACGGAGAAATCAGCACAGCTACCACGGTAAACGGCTACCATCCCAATTAAAGAATTCACCACTATCCGTAGATTCTAACCGATCGATGACTGCCAATAATTGTGCCACAGTACGATCGACAGAAAATAGTTTCTCTGGCGGGACATTGCGTTGAAATGGTAGCGATAATTGAGTATCTGTCGTACCGGGATGTAGGGCGATGACAATTGCTTGGGGACAAGTGCGTTTATACTCGATCGAAGTTGTTTTGATAAACATATTCAGTGCGGCTTTTGATGCCCGGTAGCCATACCAACCGCCCGCTTGATTATCGCCAATACTACCAACTTTAGCGGAAATAGTCGCGACGATCGATCGATGTTCGTGTTTTAATAATGGCTGAATGTATTTAAACAATAACATCGCACCAATACTATTTACCTGAAAATAACGTAACAGTCGATCGGCATCAATCTGACGCAAACTTTTCTCAGGTTGGATTTCGCCTTCATGCAAGATCCCGACTGAATTAATTGTATAGTGCAGCGTTTCCGTCTCGGATTGAATTTTGGCGATCGTTGCGGCAATTTGGGATTCATCGGTAATATCCATTTGGATACACTGCAATCTATTGTCGGTAATTGTCAGTAATTCCGTGGCTGATTCTAGCTGTCGATATGTGGCATAGATCCGGCTGAGATCTTTTCTAGCTAAGAGTTGACGGACGAACCCCAACCCGATTCCTCTCCCACCACCTACAACTAATGCTGTTTTTAAAAACTTGCTATCTTCAACTAAATTCAACATATTTTAAACTCCAGATCGAATCTTATTTAACAGCGCATTAAAAGGTTCCCAATCATTATTTTGAGCGATCGGTTCCCAAATTGCTTCGATTTGCGGGCGTAGTAAAATAGTCTGGGGATTCGATCGGCTTAAAATATTTCCGACCGAGTTAAGCTCGGATTCAGACAACTCGCTCAGTACCTGATGATAAAGTTGCAGCCAATTTTGATGTTGAGAATTTGCAATAACTTCTGGCAGGAGTTCGGTTTCATTTAACACATAATTGAGATCGTTCTGCCATCTGCAATTGAATGCCTGGGACAAATCGAAGAAAAACTGATGATATCCGACCTGAGTATCGGATAATAGTTGCAATGTCGCAACTAATAAGTCGTCGCGTTTAGGTGTGGTGGCACCTTCTAACCCCAACTTTTGCAACATCAATTGTTTATAAGCTGTAAAATAATACTCCTCAAATTTTGCCAAAGTTACCTGCATCTCTGCTTTGTCGATAACTGCACCTAGCGGCTGCTGGAGTAGTTCTAAATTGAGCTTACAGATGCCAGGTTGGTTGCCGTAACTGTAACGGCTATAATAGTCGAAATAGGCGGCAGTAAATTCAGGATTATAAGTGGGTAAAAAGGCATAAGGCCCATAGTCGAAACTCTCCCCCGTAATCGACATATTATCGGTATTGAGTACTGCATGACAAAAACCAGCAGCCATCCATTGCGCCACCAAGTTGGCAACTCGCCGAACTAATTCATCATAAAATCTGGCATAGCGATCGGTTGCGGGGACTGCGACCAGATGTGGATAATAGTAAGTAATCACATGGTCTAATAACTTGCGAATCAGATCTGGACGCTTGAGATAATTCAATCGCTCGAATGTCCCAAAGCGAATGTGCGATCGACTGAATCTCACCATCACTGAAGACCGCGTCGGCGAAGGTTCGTCGCCACGCCATAAGTCCAAACCTGTCTCTACCAGACTCAAACAGCGCGAAGTTCTCACCCCCATTCGATGCAAAGCTTCCGCCGCTAACACCTCCCGCACGCCGCCCTTGAGCGTCAACATCCCATCGCCACCGCGTGAGTATGGCGTGCGTCCCGAACCTTTAGTCCCAAAATCATAGAGTTCGCCATCGATTCCGCGTACTTGTCCGTACAAAAATCCCCGTCCGTCGCCCAATCCAGGATTGTATTCGCCAAACTGATAACCGTGATAGCGTAAAGCGAGGAATGAATGTGGTGGATTTTCGAATTTCCCAAACGCTTCAACAAAATGCTCGTCGCTTACCTGTTGGGGGTCTAGTCCCAGTTTGACTAATACATCATCATTGCGAAAGCGTAAGATCTGTTTGGGAAAGTCGGCTGCTACTACGTCATCATAGTAGTCGGTACCCATCGATTCCATTGCTGGTTCGTAGTTGAGTGCGAGAATAGGATTCATGAGTTCGGGGATAGGATAGAGATTGGGGGATAATAGTTTAAAAGAGTTAATGATTAATTGTAGACAAGTAGTTATCATCAGCCTAATTCATAATTCATAATTCATAATTTTATGTCTGACTCTTTAATGTTCGATAATGATGCTTATGTCTTATTAGAAACAGATCGGCCGGAGCAACTACTGACTCCAGCAGAAATGTCCGATAAGCTTAAAGAAATTGTTGTTAAATTTACTGACGATCTGCCTGAAGATGTCCGGCGGATCGCTGGTGTAGACGAGCGCGTGCGATACCTCTTAGATACCAGCTGTGAGCTAAATCTAGCACCAGGAGAATATTTGCAATGGTATGCAGTTAGGTTGGAAAAGTAATTAAATTACGTGGCTGAATCGACGATTAGCGTAACGCTAACTTCTTCATCTTCATCGGTTGGTGCGATCTTAGCCTTAACACCAGGGCCAAAGAATTTAGCGATTTTCTCGCATTTATCTTGCCAAATATCAATTTTAAAAAAAGGAGAATAAAACTCTAGAATTAGGGCATAAGCACCATCGATCTCGGTTTCTTGAATTCCTTTTAAAATCGGTCGATCGTCATCGCTGGGCGCGAGACCTAATTTTTCTAAAGCTACATCTAAATGAGCTTCTTGACCGTACCGAAATCGGGTAACATCTTTGCGTAATTGATTGAGCGTAGGTGTCGCTTGTCGATCGCGCAGTTTGAGCAGGCTCGGGGTGGTAAGTTGCGTAAAGGGGACGGGTTCGAGTTCGGCTGACTTGAGTGCCAGACCGCCAAGGAAAATCGGAATGCCGTAGAAGAAGCCGATTAGATTGAAGGTCGGGTCGTGAATCGCATAGGCAAAAAAGCCAATGAGTGCGAGCAACCCACCAAAATTTATCAGGACTAAACTAAGTGGAATTTGACTGAACATATCGATCGAATTTAAGACTAAAGCCTTTTTATTATCAACTAACTCGCACTGCTGTTGCTAGCGAACACTCATAGATCGACAAATAGTAAATAAAAAATTATCGAGATCGAGCTTTTCGGGACTAATTTGGGAAAAATCTAAATATGGGCGGTGCCTTGGGCACATCACCTGTCACCCACCAATTTTTGGACACAGCAATCATGAGTGTAGATCCCCAAACTCAGCGCTTATTTGACGCGATCTCAGCAGCTAATTACGATCGCGTCAAACACTCGATCGATTCAGGAGCCTCAGTCAATCGCCCAAATGTTTTGGGACAGACACCTTTAGCGATGGCTTGCCAGCAAAGTAATCTGCAGATCGTCGATCTGTTAGTCGCGGCTGGCGCTCAAATGCAGGTGGATCGAGCTTCAACTCAGTCAATCCAAGTCACATCTGCTGGTGCCCCGGCACAACCTGTGTCAGCAGCGACAGATAAACTGTCCCCGTCAGAGCCGCCGCGCCAATACCAACAAGAATCCACTTTACCCACAATGCCCACTGCTCGGGAAGATCTGAGCATTAGCGGGCTTCCAGAGGGAAGTAAGGAAATTGCTTATGATAATTTGATCGATCTCATCCATCAACCCACCAAAAATAGTCCGACGGAAATTGATGAGTCGATCCAAAATGATAATTTAATTTCTCCACTCGATCGACCCCTCGTACTAGATCGCGAACCCACACCTCCAGCAGGTAGCTTACCAACTTTACAGTCAGCGCTAAACCATGCTGCAATTTCCAACCAGAATTTTACCCAGGCAGAGCGACAGTGGGAAGATTTTAGTTCCGATTCTGAAACTACTTATACCTTCGATCTCGATGCTGTCTTTGCGGAGCGCGATAATGCAACTATGGCAGATTCGCTCGCAGATCTCCGCGCAGACGTATTTGAGCAAGAACTAAAGATAACTTCGATTTCACCTACCCCAACCACATTAGCCGCAGGTGAAACCCCAGCTTTCGATCTCAGTCCCGACTTCGCGCAATTGATGGCTGAGGGACAAGTAGCCGCTGACGAGAGATCGCTCTCCATGGGCGAATGGGAAGCGGAGGAGACTTATGCGATCGGACTAGAAGACTTCGAGGGATTGGGATCGCTGCGAGTGACCGAACACGATCGGGTTGTCGATGTATCGCGGTTATTATTAGCCGATGACGATCGCTTTTTACCCGCCGATGCCTTTGAAGAAGGTGAGACTTATGCGATCGATCTCGACGATCTCGCATCTTACGAATTGGTGGATGGCAATACTAGCGTTCGGGTCGAGCGGCACTTGCTAGCCGATATTGATTCGAGCCTGTTTCCCGCTCTGGGCGGCGAAGATGGGGACGAACGACCAGATTTCGATCCAGACACTCAAACTAGTACGGATATCTTCGGACAGAGCAAAGACGACAGTGGCGATCTGGCGACCATCGATAACGAACACGCCACCAATACCTCATTAATGGCAGCAATCGTCGAAGGGGATCTCGAACTCGCTCAACAAGCGATCGAAGCTGGAGCTAATCTAGATCGTTACGATTGGCATCTGGGTTATTCACCCCTGGGAATGGCGATCGATCGCGGACATGTCGAGATCGTGGAATGCCTGCTAACTGCTGGAGCTAACGCTCACTATGGGAGTACTGCCAGCACGGCATTAGGTCTAGCAGCAGAACGCGGGGAGGTGGAGATCGTGCAAATGCTCTTACCTCGCGGTATCGATATCAACGAACCTGTCGGTCTCGATAACTGGACGGCTTTATTAGCCGCGATCGAGCACGGACATAAATCAGTCGTGCAATTATTAGTAACTGCTGGTGCAAATGTCAATATTTGGAGTCGGGGACAAACACCAATTCTCCTAGCCGCTAAACAGGAAGAACGCGAGATTTATAACTATCTATATCCCCTCGTCAATACCTCGATTCGACTGTATGCCGATCGCGATGGCGAGCAATTGCTCCAATCGACCCGCAAACGCCGGATTCGCGAACAAAATCGCCCGATTGAAAAGTTTATCAGTATGGCGCTGGAAGGGAATATCGATGAGGTCGAGCGGGCGATCGAGATCGGCATCGAAATCGATGAATTAGGTGCTAGAGGACATACCGCACTGATGGCGGCAGCTTATTACGGGCATAAATCGGTTGTCAAGCGGCTGCTGGAGGCGGGAGCCAATCCCAATATCCTTAGCGATGATGATGGTTTGGGTAAGGGCATGACGGCACTGATGCTCGTGGCGGGAAGTTTCTTTGCTAGCAATCGTCAAGCGATCGCTAAACTACTAATTGCCAATGGTGCCGATGTCAATCAACAGGGGCTACGCGGTAAAACGGCGATTGTTTATGCGGCATTGGCTGGTTCGGGATATCGGGACTGTGTCGAGACATTGATTGCGGCGGGTGCCGATCTCGATCTCCGAGACGATCGAGGGCATACCGTACTGACATTGGTAGCTGCTGCGGAAAATTACCAGTTGCTCAATCTGCTGATTCAAGCTGGAGCCTCCACCGCCGGACTGGAATCGATTCAATTGATTCAGGCTGCCACGGTGGGGAATGTCGAACGCGTCCGCTCGCTCCTAGCTACCAACAA
Organism: Chamaesiphon sp.; assembly: GCA_965246715.1. GTDB lineage: Bacteria > Cyanobacteriota > Cyanobacteriia > Cyanobacteriales > Chamaesiphonaceae > Chamaesiphon. The sequence continues at coordinate 74,758 of CBDFFH010000009.1, forward strand.
GGTAAATCTCGATCTCGATCGAGGTGCGGCTATTGGCAATGCCGCCGCTGCAGGACATACTGAGATTGTCGAGCTATTGATTCAAGCTGGCGCGAATGTCAATTTAAGCAATCAGGCTGGCTTTACACCGATTGCTAGTGCCGCTTATGCAGGTTATGGCGAAATCGTCCGGCTCTCGATCGAGGCTGGTGCCGATATTCAAGCTCCTGCTAGTGAATCTCACAGTTATTCGGCACTAGAATACGCTCAAATGGGGATGTATCAATTCGATCGAGAGGATCGCCAACACGCTCAGATCGTGCGACTGCTAGAACATTTGGAAACACTGTAAAAGCAATTCCTCCGTTGGTAGTAGGGGCAATGTCTTGTCGGTTTTTTTATTCGGAGGGAACCTCCGAATAAAACCGCCGCTTCATGAATTGCCCCTACCAACGACCAACGATTGGGTCTCATGCCTAACACCAAAAACAAACCCCGATCGAGAATTTAGTCTCGATCGGGGTTGATTTGGTAGTGGAGCTGGGCAGAGTCGAACTGCCGTCCGCCCTGGGTATTAACTTTCCGCTCATTCACAGGTATAGTCTATCTAATCCTCAAGACGGGAGTGACCAATTATCCCAGGTCGCAGGATGCTCTGATGAATCTTAGCTAAATAATCTACCAGAGACGATTATTTAGAGCATCCGTTGAGGGTTATCTATAGTACTTAACGGAGTCGTACTATAAATGCTCGGACTTAGAAATTAATCTTAAGTGTTTTTAGGCAGCTACAGGAGCGGCTTTACGAGCGAAAGGTACAATGTTGTTTGCATCTATATTTAGTTGAGCCGATATTAACGAGAGTGGACTCCCTCTCGACCTGTATCACAGTGCAGCGTTCGCCAACACGTCGAAACCTTTACAGCCCCAAGTCTTTCTATTATAGGATATTTTTAGATGTTTGTGGGAGGGTAATTTTGAATTTTGAATTTTGGATTTTGCGGCTGAAATCACGCGGAGGGAACCTCCGCATGTGTTTCAGTCAAGACAGGATTTTGGATTAAAAATACATCTAGCCCCTAGCCCATATCTACTATTCACTATTCACTGATTCCCTATCCCCTAATTCATGAAACTCCTCTGTATCAGCAACGGACACGGTGAAGACGCGATCGCATTACCCGTATTACAGGAGGTGCGAAAGTTAGCCGAGTTGCCAATAGAAATAGTTACGTTACCGATCGTGGGTGTGGGCAAGGCTTTTAGCGACAATAATTTTGACATTATCGGTACGGTGCAGACGATGCCATCGGGGGGATTCAATCAAGACAGTCGTCAACTGCTGCGAGATCTGCGGGGTGGGCTGCTGGGACTGACGATCGACCAAATCGAAACCGCCCAAAACTGGGCGAAATCTGGGGGTAAGATCCTGGCAGTCGGTGATATCGTGCCATTAGTTTTTGCGTGGTTGAGTGGTGCGGACTATGCCTTTATCGGTACTGCCAAATCAGAGTACTATATTCGCGATCGTCAGGGGCAAATCTTACCCTCGCAGCGCAATAGTCTGGAAGTCAAAACTGGCTCCTATTATTTTCCCTGGGAACGATGGTTGCTGGGTCGGAGTAGATGTAAGGCAGTGTTTGCTCGCGATCGATTGACGGCGGAAATCCTCCAACAGCATCACATTCCGGCGTTCGATTTAGGTAATCCGATGACAGATGGAGTCGCAATAGATTTCCGTCAGCCGAGATTTTATGGAGCTGAATCAGTCAAACGCGAACGCGAACGTCCCCTAACTGTCACGCTGTTACCTGGATCTCGGCCACCAGAAGCGTATGCCAATTGGGAGCAGATCGTTATCGCCGCAAATAGCCTCCTTCCGCTCTGCAATCAGCGTTCGTTGGTATTTTTAGCCGCGATCGACCCCAAATTAGATTTGGATACCTTACAGCAGATTCTTCGCGCGCGAGGATGGACTGTGCAAGCTAATCCAGAGCGGAATTTTATCGATAACATCACCGATCCAAGCGCGATTTATTACCAACAGGGGAGTACGATCCTGACGATCGGCACTCAATCCTATCGGCAATTTATGCATTTGGGCGACTGTGCGATCGCGATGGCGGGTACGGCGACGGAACAATTTATCAGCTTGGGGAAACCTGCCGTTATCATCCCTGGCAAAGGACCACAATTTACACCAGCCTTTGCTGAAGCGCAAACTCGATTATTGGGCGAGTCGGTGATTTTAGTGCCCCAGGCGCAGGAGGTGGGGCAAGAGATCGATCGATTATTACAGCAGCCAGATCGATTACAATCGATCGCCAAGAATGGTTTGTTGCGAATGGGTACGCCTGGTGCGGCAAGACGGATTGCCGAACATTTGCTGGAGATAATGCTCTAAATTCTGTAGGGGTGAATTTATTACAATTAATCCTCGCGGAGCCTTAATCCCGCTCCGAGAACAAACGAAAACCCGATCGCGTCGTAAAATAGGTTATCTATCGATCGAGTGGGTCTTTTGAAAAAGCGTTCTACCTATTGGCAACTTCTCCCTTATCTCAATCCTTATTGGCAGACGATCGGTTTTGGGTTATTTTGCGTCATTCTATTTAGCCTACTATCGCCAGTTTTGGCCTATTTGGCACGGGATTTGTCGGAATATATCAGCAAAGGTAACGTTCCCGCATTGATTCAATTGTCATTGATTGGTGCGGGGGTATTTGTTGTCAGGGGACTCGCTCAATATGGGCAAGACGCGCTGATGGCGAAGGTGTCATTTGCAGTGACGTTAGATTTACGCAAAAAGATTTACGCGCATTTGCTCCAAGTTGGTGAGGCTTATACAGATAAATTACGGTCGGGAGATTTATCTTATCGGTTGACGGAAGAAATCGATCGAGTTGCCGAAGTAATTTACAAAATTTTTCATCAGTTTATTCCTTGCATCATTCAATTAGTCCTACTTTTGGGATATATGATCTGGATTAACTGGCCACTGACGATTACCGTATTTCTGATCGCGCCAATTATTGCCTTGTTAGTTGGTTGGTTTGGCGATAAGTTACACAAATTTTCGCTGCGCAGCCAAAATCGGATCTCCGATCTGTCTTCACTTATTGCTGAATTTGGTGGGGGGATGCGGTTGATTCAAGCCTTCGCTGCCGAAGATTATGCTAATTTTAGATTTGGGCAGGAGTCGGAACTAAATCGTCAAGCAAAATATAGTACCGAAAAGCTCAAAGCAATCCAATTTCCAGTAATTGGATTTATACAAGCTGCGAGTATTTTATTCTTATTTACGATCGCCGGATGGCAAATTTCATTAGGGAATTTGACTGGCAGTCAATTTGTGAGTTATGCCACCGCAATCGCGTTGTTAATCGATCCGATTTCGCTGACAACTAGCAATTTTAATGAAATCAAACAAAGTGAAGCGTCAGTCGATCGCGTGTTTGAATTACTAACTATTCCCATCTCGATCGTCGAACGTCCCGATGCGATCTCCTTACCACCGATTTCTGGTCTAGTTGAATATCGGCATGTCAGCTTCGGTTATACAGCCGATCGACCGATTCTCAAGGATTTCGACCTCACAGTAGCGCCAGGCGAAACGATCGCGCTAGTGGGGGCTTCTGGTGCTGGTAAAAGCACAATTTTAAGCCTCTTAAATCGGTTTCATGATGTGACTGGTGGGAGCATTGCGATCGATGGAATCGATATTCGCGATGTCACGCTCAAAAGCTTACGCCGTCAGATTGGCATCGTCCCTCAAGACAACATGTTATTTTCGGGATATATCGCCCAAAATATTGCTTTCGGACAGACCGAATTCGATATTGAAGCAGTTGAGAAGGCGGCTAAAATTGCTAACGCTCATCAATTTATCTCACAACTTTCACAAGGTTATTATACATTTGTTGGCGAACAAGGTACTACGTTATCGGGAGGACAAAAACAACGCATTGCGATCGCCAGAGCGGTATTATTTGACCCCCAAATCCTAATTCTCGACGAAGCAACGTCGGCATTAGATTCAGAATCAGAAGCCTTGGTGCAAGAGGCATTAGAGCGAGTAATGGCCGATCGAACGGTATTTATTATCGCTCATCGTTTGGCGACGGTAAGAAAAGCCGATCGAATTTTGGTAGTGGAAGATGGTCGAATCATTGAGGCGGGTACCCATAGTGAATTACTTGCAAAAACCGGAAGATATGCCAAGTTTTACGCGCAACAATTTAGTGAGTAGTTGTGGGGAATCAACTATCTGAATTTCCTCCCTCTCTTGAAAATTATTAGCAGAGTGGTTTCATACACCGAAAGAAAAATCTCTTAGTTCACTTCAGTGAACTTTTGCTGTTAGCCCGAACTTACAGTTCAGGGCGGTGCCTGAGCGAAGCAAATCAATTTTCCCTATCCCGAACTGACGTTACTTAACTCACCTTAAATTGCACCGTTGCTGACTCAAGATGCTTAATCAAAGTAGCTTGAGGCAATGGCCCTTGAATGTGCTGCCAAGGTAACACCTGACTCGTCTCCCACTCCTCATGTACGTAAAAAGCCATCGGCGCAATCTGTCCCCGTAACTCCTTAAATGCCCGTCGATAACTCCCGATCGAATCCCCATAACTCCGAGTTAATTCGAGTAAATAAGATACCCGGCGATCGCCTCGCGAAATTAACGCCTGAATTACCGACCAGTTATAACTTTCTGGGCGAAAATCGATCCCGTTCGGGGTCAGCCGTTTTTGAAGCAATTGCAATCGTTTCTCCGCATCCTTATTCACTCCCAACCATTGGAATGGTGTATGTGATTTCGGGACAAATGTACTGCATCCAAAGGTCAACCGTAACCCTGGAGCGGCTTTCTTTAGCGACTTTAGCATCGCCACAGTCTTATCGAGATCCGCTAATTCCTCACCAGGAATTCCCGCCATTCCATACAGTTTTAATCCCTTCAAACCGCCAGCTTTTGCATTAATTGCCGCTTGGACGATCTCTTCAGTTTCGAGCTTTTTGTTGACAATCTTTCTGACTCGTTCCGAACCACTTTCGACGGCGATCGTAATTGATTTACTATCGCGTTTAGCCAGCGTTTCAGCTAATTGGACGGTGAGGGTATTTGTCCGCACTGAAGATACACTCAAGCGAATATCATCGTATTTTGGCTTGCTGAGATGTTCTAATAGGGCGGGAAACTCTGGATGTTGAGTCACCGAAGCACCGAGTAACCCCAATCTGTCGGTTACTTCCAAACCGCGATCGATCGCTGGAATGAGCGAATCTGCTACGTCAGCAACGCGAAATGGTAAAGTCAGATAACTTGCCAAACAAAACCGACACATTTCAGGGCAACTCCGGACGACTTCGACCATGAAAATGTTTTCCCATGCCGCTTTTTCGGTGACGACGGAGGAGACAGAAAGGGTATTGCCGCGATAGGTTTGTTTGGTAATAGTTGCGGGAATATTACTCGAGATCGGCGTAATACTGGCAAGGAGATCGCCTTGATACTCTACCTGATATAAGCTGGGAATATAAATTCCGGGTACCTGTGCTAACCGTTGTAATTTAGTAGCTCGATCTGCCGTCCGAACTTCTTGATACGCATTAATAAAATTGCCGAGTAAATCCTCACCATCGCCGACTAAAATTACATCAAAGAAATCAGCAAATGGTTCGGGATTGGCACTCAAAACGGGGCCACCTCCAAAAATTAGTGGGTCGTTATCGCCGCGTACCGCACTCCGGAGCGGGACTTCTAGAAATTCTAATAAATTGAGAATATTGACATAATCTAACTCCCAAGACAGCGAAAAACCGACTAATTCTGGCGATCGAGGTAAAGACTCATGCACGTCGGTAAATAATCGACTCACATCTAAATCCGCTCGCATGGCTAAAGTCGCCCACACTACCTGATAGCCTAAACTGGTAATCCCCACCGTATACTCATTGGGAAAAGCAAAGATCGTCGGAATCGCCGCTCGCTCGGGTGATGCTGGTGTAAATAATAACTGTTCGGCAGCGAAGACAGAGTTTGACAAAGTAATATTTAATAAAATCGGTAGGTCAGAGCTGGATATTTAACCTAGGTTTCTACCTATACTCGAAGTGGTTAAAACCACTCCTCGTGATGCTATAGTCCGCGTAGGCGGACTATAGTATTGTTAGCCACGATTTCAATCGTAGGCATTTCGGTAGGTAGCAACTTGGGTTAGTTAGGCGATCGTCGCAGTTTCAATTAGTAAAATTCTTGCTGGGGATATCCTCATTTTAGATGGTTCGTCTCAAATTTCACACCCTCACCGATCGAGCGCTGCTTGTTCTCCAGAGCCGATCTGCGCGTTGTTGAGGTAATTACCCTAGCAATACTTGCCAACTAATTATCTGCAGAGCTAAATCTGCTGCTAGATGGCTGATGTAGCACGGGAGGATCGATCGATAGATCGCAAAACAGCGCGCCCAGATTACCCCTGCCAAAAATACTGCAATTGCACCGATCGCGACTAATTTTAGATCGTTACAATAGGCGATGAGCAAAATCACATGATGCAGGGTAAAAAAGAGTGCAGAGAGCCAAACTGCAACTCGTTTACCGACTAATACTTCACATTTTTGATAGACAAACCAGCGCCAGACATATTCCTCGACAAACGAATTAATCAGCGTTTGAAAAGTGCCGAAGCCAAATATCATCAACGGTACATTCATCTGCATTCGATCTACTCTAGCTCGAATATCGGCAAGATCCAACCAATGTTGACCGATTGCGTAATAACTACCTAAAATAATCCCAAACATCGCCACTCCCAGTAGAATTCCTACTACTAAACCACTACCTGCTTTAGTCAGCTTGAAATCCAACGGTTGGCGATCGATAAATCGATGCCAATAAATGGGAAAAATTACCATCCAAACCCCACAACAGATCGCAATCGATTGTCCGACGATCCCTGGCGCGATGAAAGTGGATGCAATGGCACCGATGCTAGTCGCTGGGACAATAGCGACAAGCGGGAGACACGCTCGAATAAAGTTGCGGTTAGCGAACCGAGATTGCCGAAATTTCACGATCTTTGCCTTTGAAAAGATACTTATCAGACTACCGAGACAACTTGATGTTCGGCTCGATCCTCGTGACAGTTATTCGATCGTCCATAACCAAATTCAGATACAAACGTCTGGCAAACTATGATGAGTTTGTCAAGATTCAAGCTCACATATAATCAAAGATTTAAGTATCTTAACGAACATCTTCGTAAAGATACCGAGTTAGTAACATTTGTGGCTGCATCGAGCACCAAATCGATCTTTCTTTTTAATTAGCGTTAAAAGTCCCCCGTAGTAGACAGGATCCGATTGTCAATTTTTTATACTACATCAATAATTAGCAAAGGAAAATTAAGCGATCTTGCCGATCGCGATCCACTCGTCCCAAAAGTAGAATGATAGGGAGGCTGAAGCTTAGGCTGCAAGATCGTTCGGCTAAATGTTAAGTCGATTGGTTCTGTAAGAATGCAGATTTAAAGATGCATGACGATCTTCGATTGGTATGCAAAATTAGCTTGTAAACTAATGAGCTAAGGCTCATTTAACTCTCATCAAGTATCCTGTTAATCGATCGCTGAAAAAATTGATATTTTTATGAAGACACAGATAAATTATCTTAATGCGGTGCGAGCTTTAATCGGTGAGAACAGACAATTATTAAACGACTGGGATATAGTAGTACAGCATAATTTAGCTCGTGGCGGATTAGATATCAACGTTCTCGCCTACCGCTGGTTAGCTGAATATTATCTGATGTGCAAAAATAGATAATCTTTCTTCCTCAACTGCCAACATCAGCTCATTTTGATACTGTTGGGATTCCCCATCGGCAAAATTTATCGCATTAAGTAATGCCCCTACATTCACAGAACTTGTGAGCGGGTTATTACCACAACCAAGTGTAATGCTTTGGGCCGCGATTTTTTTGTGGCATGGCAGCAACAAGACCGCCGACAAGCAATTTTGGCGGACACAGTCGTGCCAGCCGAGCGTCGGTTCGCGCTAGATCGAGCGGCTATTTGTTTAAGCTTTGTTACTGGGAGTCTCAAATAGGACAGAATTTACCGAAAATAAGAGCGATCGCTAATCGTAGCTGAATCCTTTTCAAAATCAATTACTTAAAAATAGGAAAAGTAACTATGGCACTCCAACGTGGGTCGAAAGTTCGCGTCCTTCGCAAAGAATCCTACTGGTTCCAAGATGTCGGTAGCGTCGTATCGATCGACCAAAGCGGCATCAAATATAACGTCATCGTCAGATTTAACAAAGTTAACTACTCTGGCTTCAGCGGTAGTGCTGGTGGCGTTAATACTAACAACTTTGCTGTTAGTGAATTGGTAGAAGTGGAAGCACCGAAAGCAGCGGTTAAAGTCCCCACTCCAGCTAAAGACTCCACCGTATCCGTTAAAGCTAGCAAATAAAGCTAACGATCCGACTGGTGAGCGGAGAGTGGCGATCGATCTCGGCCGATTTCGGTAAGATGGACTTTACCATTCTCTAGTTACCAGTCTTTCCCTTCATGCCAGAATTACCTGAGGTTGAAACAGTCCGCCGGGGTTTAAATCAACACACACTCGATCGATCGATTACTGGCACTGAGGTATTATTACCACGGACGATCGCTTATCCCGATACGCCGGACGAGTTTATCGCGGCATTGCATCACACTCAAATTCGGACTTGGCACCGGCGGGGCAAATATTTATATGCTGAATTAGTCTCAGCAGCCACTCAGCAGCCTGCTGGCTGGTTGGGGGTGCATTTACGCATGACGGGACAATTGCTATGGGTACAGCCCCAGACAGACCTTCAGAAACATACTCGCGTGCGCCTGTTTGTGGGCAAGGATTGGGAATTGCGCTTTGTCGATCAGCGCACATTCGGACAGATGTGGTGGATTCCACCCACTAAACAGCTAGAGCAGGTGATGACTGGGTTGAGTAGATTAGGGCCAGAGCCTTTCGATCCGACTTTTAGCGTCGAATATTTTGCGGCGAAACTGCAGAAATCCCAGCGTAATATCAAAACCGTCATCCTCGATCAAGCTCTCGTCGCTGGAGTAGGCAACATTTATGCCGATGAAGCGTTGTTTTTGAGCAAAATTCATCCCAAGACACAGGCAAACGCGCTCACGCCAATCCAAATTGCGGCATTGCATGAGTCCACCATAACTGTCCTCAAAACCTCGATCGAGCAAGGCGGCACTACTTTCAGCAATTATCTCAGCATCGAGGGCACTAACGGCAATTACGGTGGCATAGCGTTGGTTTACAATCGCACCGGTCAACCCTGTCGCATCTGCCAAACCCCGATCGAGAAAATCCGACTAGGGGGTCGCGGCACTCATTATTGTCCTCACTGTCAACCAGATCCGGAATCGTAAAGTTCAAACCTAGCTCGGTAACGTCAATTCGGGTTAAGGATTTCCCGTTTAGGCCATTCTTTGACTAGTGCTTGGTCTTAAGTGTCGTCCCAGTAGGGTGGGCAGTGCCCACCCTACTGGGTTTGAGCGAATATTCTCTAAGCTATCTGCATGAGATAATCGATTTGCCAATAGCCTGTCTACATAAATATTTATGAGAATAGAATAGCCTCAATCCTAGCTGGTGGGCACTGCCCACCCTACTTTCTACGTTCTCTAACCCCTATCCTCTCTTCCCTATCCCCCGATCGGGTAAGATGAAAAATTGCTTATATAAATAACCCTAAAATGACCGATCTAAATCAAGAGCCTTTATTATTACGCGCTGCAAAGGGTGCAACTTTAGACCGTCCGCCAGTCTGGATGATGCGGCAGGCGGGACGATATATGAAAGTTTATCGGGATCTGCGCGACAAATACCCCTCATTCCGCGATCGATCGGAAAAAGCCGAACTCGCGATCGAAATTTCGCTCCAACCCTGGCGCGCGTTCGAGCCGGATGGGGTAATTATGTTCTCGGATATCCTCACGCCCCTCCCAGGGATCGGGATTCCCTTCGATATCATCGAGAGTCGCGGGCCGATTATCGAGCCAGCAATCCGCTCTCAGGCGCAAATCGACGCACTTCATCCCCTAACTCCCGACGAATCACTACCATTCATCAAGGAGATCCTGGGCACGTTGCGACGGGAAGTCGGTAACAAATCTACAGTTCTCGGTTTTGTCGGCGCACCTTGGACGTTAGCAGCATATGCGATCGAAGGTAAAAGCTCGAAGGACTATGCCAATATCAAGGGGATGGCCTTCCGCGAACCGGCGATGCTCCATAGCTTACTATCCAAAATCGCCGATGCGATCGCGGTTTATGTGCGTTATCAAATCGATTGTGGCGCTCAAGTGGTGCAAATGTTTGATTCTTGGGCGGGACAACTCAGCCCCCAAGATTATGAGACTTTCGCGTTACCTTATCAGCAGCAAGTAGTGCGTCAAGTCAAAGCAACTCACCCGGATACACCACTGATTCTGTATATCAGTGGCAGTTCTGGTGTCTTAGAACTGATGGGTAAATCTGGTGTCGATATTGTCAGTCTGGATTGGACTGTGGATATGGCAGTGGGCAGGCAGCGGATTGGAGCGCATTTGGGCGTACAGGGTAATATGGACCCTTGTGCGTTATTTGGTTCTAAGGATTTTATCCGCGATCGGATTATCGATACGGTGCGGAAGGCTGGCAAAACTGGGCATATCATGAATCTCGGGCATGGGGTTTTACCAACCGTTCCCGAAGAGAATGTCGCACATTTCTTTGAGACTGCCAAGCAGGTGGATAAATTAATCGCTGCTGCTGGTTAGGATTGATTAACTCATATCTTGCACCAATACAGAAAGACTAGTAAAAGCAGAGATCTGAGGATACCCACAAGGGGCCCCCCTTCAGGATTAATTGCGCAGGGTGGTTTCATACAAGAAAATAAAAATGCAAGAACCTTAGTGCTCAGTCTTCAACCGCCCTGAAATGAATTTCGGGCTAAGAGCAAAAGTCCACTGCAGTGGACTGAGCGATTTTTCTTTCGGTGTATGAAACCACCCTGCCTACAGGATTAATTGCGTAGGGGTGCCCCTTGTGGGTACCCTGGATCTAAGCCAAGCAATAGTATATTAAAACTGGTGCAAGATATGAGTTAATCGATCTCAGCTTAGTGCTTTCACTAAATCGATCGAGTCGAATCATCGATTCGTCAGACTAACAAAGGCAGGATGTAGTTGTAACTACATCCTGCCTTTACTAATAGCATGTCCAGAGGAGAGGGTGAGATCGCCGCTTACAAGCTATCGATTTGTTTGCGTAAAGCTTCTAATTCGCGTTCTTCGGCAGTCATTAACCGATCGGCAGTTGGGGGCGTTGTGGGCGCAGCAGTAGGCGATACAGTGCCTTGTGGTAGCGAAGCTGCGGGCTTGCTACCGCCGAGCATTTGCTGTTTCATGGCTGCGAGTTCGTCATCTACGTCGCTACCTGCGGATAGTGCGGCAAATTTGCTTTCCAAGTCTGCTCCAGTAATTTCTGCGGCAGCTTGAGATTTGGCTTCTTGGAGGAGAACTTTTTCTTCCATCCGCTCGAAGGCAGACATCGCGCTGTTGTTGCCGATGCGTCCGACTGCACCTTGAAGTTGTTCTTGCGCTTTGGCTGCTTGAGCGCGCGACTTGAGCATGTCCTTCTTGGTTTTGGCTTCGGAAATCTTGCCTTCAAGCTGGATCAAGCTTTTTTTCATCGTATCGACAGTTCCGGCTTGCCCGTCTAATTGGGCTTTGAGCGCGGCAGCAGTTTCGCTGTAGTTTTTCTTGCGGACTAGCGCTTCGCGAGCGAGATCTTCATCGCCTTTTTGGAGCGCTAATTGCGCTTTACCCTGCCAGCTATTGGCATCAGCCATGGCTTTATTGTATTGTTGCTCGGTGCGTTTTTGGTTGGCGATCGCACTGGCAACTGCTTGACGAAGTTGCACCAAGTCTTCTTGCATATCCATTACCGCCTGTTCCAGAATTTTTTCTGGATCTTCGGCTTTGCTCACCATATCGTTGACATTCGCCCGCAGCAGTCTGCTCACCCGATCGAATAATCCCATATTACTATCCTCTTAATAGTTTCCTTTACTAGAATCCCAGTACTTAGCTCGCGCTGGAGCTAACACTTTAACTTCACGATTTAAAAATACAACCTAGTAATTATGATAGCTGTTGGATCTACCGATCGGGCAGTACTGATTTAGGAATTAGTCACCGACCAGAGCGTCACCAGGCGCGATCCACGCACAGCTAAATTATAAATTAATCTAACGTCTCAACCCTGGTTGTGCGGCTGGATACCGAGTTTGTTTGGCAGCAGTGTGAAAATTCGGGGGTAGGAGCGATCGGATCAAGCTATCTGCCAGTCGTGGTTGCGCGACAATCGGTGCTGGGGCTACGGGAGCCGTACTCATGCCGTTATAGGGAATCGCTACTGGAGCGCCTGCTGGCGTTGGGTTGGCGATCGAAGTTGGAGTAGTGCTGGGATTCGCCGTTGCGGTTGGTGGCATTTTTACCGTTGCGATCGTACTTAAATTAAGGTCGGTAAATTCAGTAGCCGCTAAATTCGGACTCTGAATCGATTGTCCTAACGAACTACTAGTTGCCACCGGAACGCTCGGTTTGGTAGCCATCAGTGGAGCCAAGATCGCGGGATTGAGATAAACGTAAGCCGCGCCACCTGCGAGCGCACAAACTGCGGCTAACGAACCGATTTTTACTGGCGTAAACAGTTTGCGTTTTTTGGCAGGAACTGGTGCAGGCTGCGGCTGAGGAGCAAAATTATCGGCTGGTGTCGTGTATCCCGATTGGATCTGTCGCAGCAATTCTTGCGACGAGGCTGAATATTCGCGATCGTATGCGGCGATCTCACCTCTTGGGGAAAAGTTTAAATCCAGGTTCTCATGCGAAGAAGAGATATCTGTTGGCGAGGACGAGTGCGTAGCTCGCTCGACATGCGTAATCGCGGAGAGATTGTCTTGTGGCGGATAGATCCCATTGATAATCACAAATCCACCCGCCTGTGGTAGCGCTGGCTGAGGATCGTTTATATTAGTGTTCGAGATCGCCGATCTCACGATTTCTCCTGTGACTATCTCGCTATCGGGATCGTCTCCAGATTGCTGTTCCCAAGTTGTCGCACTTGCTACCATCGATTGGTGCTCGTCAGTGAGATCTGCCTGTTTGGCTCTAAATCTAGTAAGTTCGTCTTCCAATTTAATATCTAAACAACCAAGAGCTTGCTGGAGTGAAAGGTTGAGCCGCTCGGGAATCCGATCTGCTACGGCTTGACTGGATGGGGATGCATTGGCGTTATCGCCTGATGGGTGGTCGTTCATAACTCACTTTAAAACACAGATATTTCTAGAGATGTCAGTCGAAATAAACTAGATCGATAGCAACTTATGCTCTTAGATTACCCACTATTGCTGTTGCTGGCGACAATTATTTCGGACGAACCGATCGGTCATCAGCTAGGGTTGGCGATCTATGCTTGGACTGGCAGATAGCGGGAGATTTTCTCAGTTGCTATTTTCACGAGTCATTGCTGTGTCATTAATATATTCCAAAATTTAGTCGATTCACCAAAAGTCAGAAATTTGACCGAGATGTCACTATTACCTGAGAGCTATGTCACTAACATCGATTTCTACGATTACTAGCGATCTGCAAAACCAGCCTGGATGGGAAGGCGTTCGCGATTGGGGGCTAATCGTCCGTGCCTGGTTTACGATCGTCTCGCCGACTATTGCCAGTCACAGTCGCCCAAAATCTCTTGCTAGAGGCATCCTCACGATCGCCACCAATAGTTCTAGCCTAGCTCATCAACTCACTTTTGGGCGACAAGCACTCTGCAAACAATTAAATACGCAATTAATTGTACCAGTGACGGATCTGCGCTTCGTGCCCGTCGGTTATCGCAGCCAGCATCTACCGACAGCCACCGATCTCGATGGCATCGCGATCGATGCCGGTGAGATTGTTGTTTGTACCCATTGTGATTGCCGCGCCCGCCAGGGGGAATTGCTCCGGTGGGGAGTATGTCAGTTTTGTGCGATCGATCTGGGAATCGTCGGAGGTAAAAGATCTCCCAAAATGTAGATATTTTATCATTTTTGCTATTTAGTTAGATAAAATTGCCGATCGTTTGAAAATTTTTTAGCACATGAATATACGATTACCGCGATCGGTTATTTTTGGTTTTCAGCGATCCCTTCTGGTTTTAGATGAATTAGTTCTAGGATCGACCATGAATAAATTTACTCCGTGTATGTACTGAACGCTTCCACAAATGTATCTTTCCATAAACTGAATCTAAAGAGAATATAAAATTCAAATGTGCTCGGGGATCGCTAAAAAGGAGATGGCATATTCGTTTGCTACTACTTTTGGCCGATCGGGTAACAGCGACAATGGAAGTCAAGAGAGAATTGAATTTAGTGCTCTCCCAAAAGGGTAACGCCGATGAACGACCGAAATTGTCTGACTACTGCCTGTCGCTACTGTCGCTTTTACCAGCCAGACGGACTCCACCGTGGTGCTTGTCAGCAACTTAACGTATCCGTCAATAGTGACTGGAAGGCATGTCAGCTCGCTCTCCCCGCATTTGCCAACACCTGGGAAAATGCTGAAGAACTCACCCATGCCAATTGGCAAGCAGAATTACCACAAGTAATTCAGAGTACACCACAGTTAAATATTGTCAGCTTGGAACTAAGTAGTAATTCGCTCAGTGTAAATAATTAATGAGTTTTTAGATATTGGGCTTGCGCTCTGACCTCGATCGGTGAGAAGATCGATGCTCTTAACGATTCTTTTTTCTAGTTAAGATCGCAAATTGGTACTTGCCAATGACAGAACCGATCGCTGCAATTACATTACCACCTGCCACAGACGCTATCAAAGAAGGCGTATGGTTGCAGTCATCTTTACAAACTTGGCTCGATCGAGAATTTCTCCCAGAAGCCATCAATTCGACTATCGCAGTTCGCGCCGCACAGATTTATACGCGCCAACGCATGGAAGGAGAGAATGACTTAGGTTCGCTAGTTATTGCCATCATTACCGAAATGCAGGCATTCAATTTTCAAGAAAGCTTTTACGGCGAGTTTGCGATCGCCAATGCCGTCAGTGATTTAATTTTAGAAAGTCTAGGTATCGACAACCGCTGTTGCGGGAATTAGTGGCTAGTGGCTAGTGGCTAGTGGCTAGTGGCTAGTGAACGCTTTGCGCCCACTTATCACTTTATAGTTCCAACTATCCACATGCCCATCTATCCATCTACCAGCTAGATTTGACTACGCCAGGTAGTAAGCCTTGGTGTGCCCATTCACGTAAGACGTTACGGGACAGACCAAAATCGCGGTAGTAACCACGCGGACGACCAGTTACCCAGCAACGGTTGTGCAACCGAGTGGGCGCACTATTGCGGGGTAATTGCTGGATTTTGCGATGAATTGCGAATCTCGCTTGGGGAGTCGTTGCAGCTCTAAACTCTTCGAGCAGAGCTTCGCGTTTGTCTGCATATTTTGCGACTAGACGCTCGCGGTTTTTTTCCCGCTGGATCGTACCTTTCTTTGCCATGTGGATAAATTTCTCTAATTACAAAAACCCGAACGCTCTCATGTAATTACGCGATCGTCGTGAGACGATGCGATCGCTTCGCCCTAGAGCGTCGCGCCAGCTTCGCTAATGCAGCAAATTACAAGAGTGTCAAACACTCAATTATACACTATGTCAGGTCTATTTACCTAAGATCGATTATAGATATAACCCAACGTCAGTTCGGGATAAGGAGCGGTAAGTTGTTGTACTAAGCAGAGTGGCAAACGATGTATGCTAGTTGGCCTCGATTTTCCTAGTGGGGGCAGAACCCGGATCTGGGGGTGCCGACCCCCAGACCCCCCGTTGAGAGGCGGAACGCCGCCTCTCAAACTCTCCTGCGTAAGGTTCGATTTGTGTGAAGCGCAGTGCGGCATTCACTCCACCTGAGATTTTAGTTGGAGATTATTAGACTAAAATCTCAGGTGGAGCTTTCTTCTCAAGATATTCTTAACCCGAACTGACGTTACCCCAAGTTGATATCTATAAAAATGCCAACGATAGTCCGCGAAGGCAGGCTTTTGCCGCGAGCGGCAACAACCGGACTTTGCATTACGAGCAGCGGTTTTAACCGCTGGAGTTGTAGGTAGCAACTTGGGTTAGATACACTGTCAGATCGAATTAGGAAATCGGATCGATAATCCCGCCACCCAACAAGATATCACCGTCATACCAGACCGCAGCCTGACCGGGCGTAATCCCAAATTGAGGCTCATCAAATACCAATCTAACTTTGCCTCCAGCTAGCGGGATAACGCTGACGGGTACTGCTTCAGAACGGTATCTTACCTGAACTTCTGCCCTAATCGGGGCGATCGGTTGGACGATCGACACCCAATTGACCCGATCGACGGTACACTCAGGACTGTGAGTTTCTGCCCGCGAACCGACGACAACCCGATTTTTAATCGCATCGAGGGCGACGACATATAGCGGTTCTGGTGCCGCTAGTCCGATGCCTCGGCGTTGCCCGATCGTATAATGATGGATGCCCAGATGTTGACCTAGCACTTCACCTTGAGTATCGACAATATCGCCTGGACGTTGGTTAATATACCGATCGAGGAAGGTTTTCATCGAGCCATGTTTTTCTACCAAACAGAGATCTTGGCTTTCCGGTTTGTCAGCAGTAGAGAGATTCAACCCCGCTGCCAGTTCCCGCGTCTGCGTCTTGAGCGTATCGCCGAGTGGGAAGACAGTAGCACCGAGAATATCTTGCTCTAAATCGTACAGGAAATACGTTTGATCCTTCGATCGATCGATCGCCCGTCGCAATTGATAGCGTTGCAGATTATCGTCGTAGGTAATCCGGGCATAATGTCCCGTAGCGATATAATCAGCACCCAATTCTTCCTTGGCGTATTTCACCATCGGCCCAAATTTCACCGCTTTATTGCACTGCGAACAGGGCAAGGGTGTAATCCCCGCTTCATAACCAGTGACGAGATAATCGATAATATATTTCTCAAAGGTATCGCGACTATCGACAATCTGATGGGTAATCCCCAACTGTTCGCAAATCCGCGCTGCATCGACCATTCCTTCCGAGCAGCACTGACCCTTACCCCGCATCAACCAGAGGGTCAAACCGAGAACATCATAACCTTGCTCGCACAGAATCGCAGCGGCGACAGAACTGTCTACCCCGCCGGAGAGTCCGACAACGACTTTTTTCATAGTGGACGGCATAACATTCGCGCCATAATTTGCCCATATCTAAGGTAGCATTTCTCGATCTACTTTGGATTGAGAATATATCCTCGAAAGAGTTACGATGGATTTGAAGATCTCCATCCGCACAACTAGAATGGTAAATCTATGATTGCTGTAAACAACACCCCCAGGTTAAACGCACTTAAATTTGTTATTACTAAAAACTTTGACGATCGAATGAATAAATAGCATCTAGAAATCTTGTAATTACTGCTAGGTAATAGTTAGAGCTAATTAACTATGTTAGAATTTAACAAATTTAATTTAACTAAAATGAAGCTGAAGCCAAAATATAGTATTATAGAACACTTCGAGAGTGTAGAAGACTACAGGACAGAGCGCGGGAAAAAGCATAAATTAATTGATATCATCACCATTACCATTTGTGCTGTAGTATCTGGAGCTGATACATGGATAGATATAGAAATTTATGGTTTGGCGAAGAAGGAATGGCTAGGTAAATTTTTAGAGTTGCCGCATGGTATTCCATCACATGATACATTTGGAAGGGTATTTTCACGAATTAATCCTGAAGAATTTCAAAAAAGTTTCCTGAGTTGGGTTAAAGGAATATCTAAAATAACAGCAGGAGAAATAATTGCACTTGACGGCAAACAATCTCGAAATTCAGGAGATAATACTAATGGACAAGGTGTACTAAATACTGTTAGTGCATGGGCTGTAACTAATAGATTAGTATTAGGACAGAAAATGGTTGAGGGCAAATCTAATGAAATCACAGCACTTCCTGAATTAATTAAAGTTCTAGATTTAGCCGGATGTATAGTTACCATTGATGCAATGGGATGTCAAAGAGAAATAGTAAAAAAAATTGTTGAAAAAGATGCAGATTATGTAATTGCTGTGAAAAAGAATCAACCAAGTTTATACGACCAAGTAGAAAGGCTATTTAAACAGGCTATTGCAACTGGTGGCGCAGGTTTCAATCTGAGTGATTTCAGGACTAAGGAGATTAATGGGGGTAGGGAAGAAATCCGTAATTATTTAATGATATCAGATGTTGCCGATCGAATAGATTCATCCCATAACTGGATGAAATTGACTAGTATTGCGATGGTTGAATCAGTAAGAACTATTGGGGATAAAACCACCATAGAGACTCGTTATTTTATTAGTAGTTTAGCTAATAATGCCAAGAGAGTCGCCGGAGCAATTAGAGGTCATTGGGGGATAGAAAATTCACTTCATTGGGTACTTGATGTTTCTTTAAGAGAAGATTATAGTCGAATTAGGAAAGATAATGCGCCAGCTAATTTTGCAGTATTACGGCACATAGCTATTAACTTAATTAGTCAAAATAAAAGTCGGAAATTAAGTGTGAAAAGCAAGAGATTTCTAGCAGGTATAGATGACAAATACTTGGCTGAAATTTTAGAAGGTATTTTATAATTTACGAACTATTGGTTGAAATCAAATTACTTCTATAATATATCGACGATTTAAGTTATTCCTTCGATCGACTACTTTATATTGCATTAAATTAAATAAATATTGCCTTATACTATACATCAGTTCTAATTGAATTCGTCGTAAATGTATTTAGTTCATAAATACTGCTTAAGTTGTATGTATTATTGAATTCGATCGCCTCATATCAAGTTTTGATGCGTTTAACCTGACAACACCCCTAACCTAGTTTTGAATTTAGAACCAAAGCTCAAACTTTGGACGGTGGCTGAATACCACCGGATGAGTGCGTTGGGAATGCTCGATGCTGATGGAAGAACCGAACTAATGGCTGGGGAAATTTTACTAATGGCTGCGAAAGGAACTCCCCACGTTGTTGGATTACAATTATTAGCAATTTCTCTGTCCGAACAACTGCAAGATAGTGATTGGGAGCATCCCACTTTTTATTAGTTTTATGTAGATAAAGCGTATGTACTAGTATGGCGATCGAGAAATCTGGTGAAAATAGCAGCAGAGGGAGCATAATCTTGAGATAATGGGGTCAAGTAAACTAAGGTAGTGTAATGAGTCCAGAAGAGCAAAAAGAACTCGATCGACACACAAAAGCTATTGCCAAAATATTGTATAAAAATACACCAAAAGAAGAACTAACAAGCTTAGGAAAAATCGAAGAAGCGGTGAGAGCGAGAATGCAAGAGTATGTGATGCCATCCGTCGGAATTTTTTTATCGAAAATGTCACAGTCGAAACTGGAGGATATAAAAGACAGATCCAAAGCATAATTGGAGAATTAGCAATCACAAGCAAACAGGCAGCCAAGCTAAATATCAAAAGTCATACCCAAATCAGTCCGTATTTGGAAGCTTGTTGCTTGCGTATAAGTGCATCAATTTCTTACGAAAGGACAACAGAGGAAGTCAAATATTTAACTGGAGTGGAGATATCAAAAAGTGCCCAACAGAGGTTAATTCACAGACAAGAATTTGAATTGCCTCAAGCTGAGACACCCGTGGCAGAATTGAGTGTAGATGGGGGGAATATTCGAGT
Organism: Chamaesiphon sp.; assembly: GCA_965246715.1. Taxonomy (GTDB): domain Bacteria; phylum Cyanobacteriota; class Cyanobacteriia; order Cyanobacteriales; family Chamaesiphonaceae; genus Chamaesiphon. Next base: position 94,565 of record CBDFFH010000009.1, read on the forward strand.
GAGAACCCCAAAGGGAGAGGTGTGTAGCTGGAAAGGATACAAAGCAACAGTACTACATCAACAGCAAAAAATTGCATCATCATTTCAAGAAAATGAGACGATCGTTAATTGGGTAAATAGTCAAGAATTAGCTCCAGTTGTTACTTGCTTAGGTGATGGCCATGACGGGGTATGGAATATCATCAAGGAATTTGTACCTATTGGTGAAAGAAGAGAAATTCTCGACTGGTTTCATTTGATGGAAAATCTCCATAAAATTGGCGGTTCCAACCAAAGATTATTTGCAGCCAGAGAATTACTCTGGTACGGAAAAGTTGATGAGACGATTAAGTTGTTTGGTGATTGTAATCTCAAGCAAGCTGAAAACTTTTGTGCTTATTTAGAGAAACATCGTCATCGGATAATTAATTATTATTATTTTCAAGCCGAACAAATCTGCTCTATTGGTTCTGGTTCCATTGAGTCTACAATTAAACAGATCGATCGCCGGACTAAAATTTCTGGAGCGCAGTGGAAATCTGAAAATGTTCCTCAAGTATTAGCGCATCGCTGCGCCTACCTCAACGGGTTAATTTGCGACCGCTAAATAAAAAGTGGGATGCTCCCAACGAAAAGCTTGTCGCGCCAATTCCCCAACAGCATAATAACGATCGTCGATTCCTACAACACAGTATTTAGCCGGATCGACTTTAAATGCACTACGATACTTCTCGATCGCATCTGCTGAAACCTCGATTACTTCTGGACTCATGGTGAAATAGTGAGGATTTTCAGATTTAGGATGTTCGTTAATTTCTTTGGTAAAAGCTACTTTTAATGACGAACTCCCGTAATCTATAACGGCATACAGATATTCCATCGGTCTAATCCTCTAACTTCATAATTCTCTCGATCGTTACGAATGGTGGCTCATCATCGAATACATCCTCCTCTAACTCATCGCGATCGTCAAATCGCTCGGTGTTTGCTCGATTACCCTGCTGTCGATCGATGCTTGGTTGTAGTTGTCCCTCAACGCTAGTAGTCACATTTGCATCCACACCCCTTCCTGCATCGAGCGACATGATTCTTACTCTCGATCGGAGAATATCGATCGACCTTTGATATGCTTTCTGAATTTCTAAAGGTGAAGCATTGATGTGTTCGAGAGCGTAGGGCAAATAGAATGCCTCTAATGCTTGCGTTACTTTGTCTTTCATCCGACTAAGGCTTTTCAAGTATTGGTAGAGTCTCACATCTAACTCATTGCTATCGTAAATCGTCCACGACCACTTAGGCATGATATTAATCTCAATTTACTACTGTTTTCGGGTGTCTAATAACCACCTAGTCGTAGGGTTAGCAGTTAGTTATTAACTGCTTATCAACCGCCTAATAGTTAGTTATTGGGTGACTATACTATCATCGATACTCAAAACAAGAATTTTATCGGGTGGTTGTCGAACGGTTATTAGGTGCTTATTAAAAGCTCAGAATCCGATCCCCTTTAGCGCGCACAGTACGCATTTACTACAATAACTGTAAATTGGTCGATAATAGAAGGCATGAGGGAAATTAATGCTCAAAATAGTTTTCAGATCGACTTGAGAGTAGTGGAAATAAAATTAATAATGTTACAGCGAGATAGATGCTGACAGCAAAAAATTGTCAAGCTAGTACGGCGGTGCAGTATTTCACTGACGATTACGATCGAGGGCAGACGCGATGGTTTGGGAAAGGTGCTGCCAAACTGGGATTAGTCGGTGAAATCGATTGCGCTGGGCGCAGGCTTCGCCAACGAGAATCATTCGAGCATATTTGCTACGGTCGATCGCCAGATGGGACTAAATATCTGGGTACTAAAGGCGACCCTGACAAACGCCGTGCGGGAACGGATTTTACATTTTCCGCCCCGAAATCTGTGAGTCTAACTGCATTAGTCGGCGGGGATACCCGCTTAGAAGTCGCCCATCGCATCGCCGTCGAGAAAACTCTGGCACTAATCGAATCACGCTACGCACAAACCCGTATTACCAAAGATAAGAAAGTAGCAGAAGTCAAAACTGGAAGCCTCGTCGTAGCTCAGTTCGACCATATTGAGAGTCGCGAACTCGATCCGCACCTGCATACTCACGCCCTGGTTTTGAACCTAACTCAAGCAGAGAGCGGTAAATGGTATGCCAACGACAACGATCTAATTTTTCAGAACAAGAAACACTTGGGTACGATTTATCAGGCTTACCTAGCAGCCGAAGTCGATCGACTGGGTTATGAGATCGAGCCTCGTCCCCACGGGATGTTTGAGATTAAAGGTTACAAGCGGGAGAATTTAGTCGAGTTTAGCAAACGCCGGATGCAGATTCTCGCTCAGTGTCCAAGTAATAGCACTTGGCAGACGCGGGAGGATAGTTGGGAACGCACTCGCAAGCATAAAGAACGCATCCCCTCAACTGAGTTAAAAGCACGATGGCAGCGGGAAGCTAGCGATTTAGGCATTGAAATCGTCAAAGCTGGAGTGCTGCCAGTTGCCCAGTCGATTCGGCAGAGCCGACGCTTCGCGAACGATTCAGAAAAAACGGAACGGTTCATCAACGATGCGATCGCTCATTGCTCCGAGCGGAGCGTTGACTTTAGAGTTGAAGACATTGAGAAATTCATAATCGCCCAACGATTGCCGCTCGATATTGCTGAGATTAAATCTCTGTGCGACACTCGATCGGATTTAATTAAGATCGATCGGCACTACACCACTTTGAAGGCACCAATACAAGATGAAGTTGACGACCGGATACAGGTTGAGCCGTTGCTAGATAATGTACATGAAAGCGAAGCTGAATTAGCTCGGCAAGAAGGTGTCAAGGTGCCTACTCATGGTGGCGGTGTGAGGGTTCCAGTATCTAGGGAAGATAAGCTTGACACTACTCTCGTTCGATCATAACCGAGCTAGCGAATTTGCTACTTCATTGAGTGAGCTTGCAATTGATATCTGGTATCGGTCGATCGAAGTCGATCGATCGAAATGATTGAGGAAATTTGAGAGATCTAGAACGAGGGGGAGAAGATCGTGCATCGGATGAAATAGTTACCCCTCCTCTAAATACCTCAGAGCGGCGACCTTCACCCAGTCAGACCAACTACCATCATCTAGCTCGACTATTGCCTTTGTGCGACCTCGATGCCACTGCCCTAATCTGCCCCGCTCGCCCGTAGCGACAATTTCGACCCGTTGGCCTAGCCTCAGCTTTGCTGAATCGCCGAGCCTTAACTCTCTTGTAGTTAATGGTGGTGGCAGTGGTCTAATACTGCCGAGCGTATCCAGATCCTCAAACCTAATCCAGCTAGTCACCCGTCCGTCAGTTTTGAGACAAGCATAGCCATCGCCGTACTTGGAGATCTCCCAGATTTCTAGTACTCCTGCATATTGCCGCTGGAGGTTGGGATTTGTGCCGATGTACGTGACGCGATTGCCTAGCTGGAATTGGGCGATTCCGCCAAGCGGAGGCTTCGCCAACGGCTTGGGTGGTTCGACACTCAGAACCCGATCTATAGAAGTTTTTCTTTGACCGCTGGGGGTTTCGATGGTAATGGTATCACCATCGATCGCTAGCACTTTGCACCCTACCCCAGCCAACCCGTAAACAACCGATCCGAGCGTTACCTTAGAATTCATCTTCGGTAGCCTCTGGGATGTCGTCTAAATTAGAAACTTTTTCTGGCTGCTTAGACAATGGCAATTTTTTATCGTCTGTATCGTCTGTATCGTCTGCCGAATCCTGAAACCTTTGTTGTAACTGGCTTTGATGGCAGACGATATCGTCTTTGGGTATCGTCTGCTTATCGTCTGCCTTTATAATACCGTCCGCTATATCGTCTGTATTATCGGCTGCTTTTACAGGTATCGTCTGCTGATCGTCTGCCTTAAAACCTTTATCCTGAAAAGGTTCTGGTGTCATGGCAGACGATGCAGACGATACAGACGATATTTTTACGACTTTCTCTATGCAGATAAGTCGCGTACATTCTTTTCCTGCTCGGAAATACCCAACTTCGATCCCTAATGCCTTGAGATCGGGAGCCAATCGAGTTAGTTGACGGCTGAGGCTGTTGGAAGCCTTTGGGAAATATCGCGATCGATAGGTGGCTTCGTCGGTATGCTGTTCTAATTCATTCAGCAGTTGCGAAGCTGTGCCCTTCCAAACTAGGGGGGTGTTCTCCATCAGTTGGATAATTGCCTCACCTACAGGCGACGACTCGATTACCACCTGGCGAGATTCTTCGCGGCTCTGGCTGAAGGCTTCCATAAACTCACCCTTTCTCAATCCCAAGGCTTTCTCACTGGCAATCGCAAACTTGGCATAGTCAGCCATCCGAGGCAGTTTATCTGGCTTGATATCGGGTAACGCTGCTAAGGTTTGACTCAATGCCGTCAACAGTGCCCCTAGGATACGCGGACGCGCCGCTTCAACTTTGGCCGTTAATTCGGCTTGGGGTAGTCGTTTTTCTTCAGTTATTTCACCCAGTTGTACCATCAGGACTCGATCGGCTAAGTCATCGCGAGTCACTAAAGAATCGATCGCCGTGATAATCTGGGGACGAGCAAACTCAAAGGTAGTTTCTTCGTCAGTGCTAAATAAAGTGCGGGTACTGTAGCCGAATCCCGTTGCAATCCGACACAGATCGTCCGATTGGTCGGCACTAATATGTCCTACATTATCGTAAACCATCAATAGCCGACGGGAAGCCGCAACCGCGAGCTTATGGGTATCCCCTTGCAGCTTAATGAGTGGTGCTTTCCCAGGATCGATCAGACCTTTGAGCATTTCTGCGGCAACGGTTTTGCCGCTCCCTCTGTGCGCCGATAGTACTAATACTGGATAGGTCTTATTCGGACAGAAGCAGAATAATAGGAATGTGATAGTGAGAACCCATGCCGAGTCATTGACATTTAGCAAGTCTCTCAATTCTGTTAAGCTTCCCCCTACAACGGGATCGGGGAGCGGACGCAGTGAATCCGGTCGCCAAAATCGCACGGGTGGATCTACGATCGTCCGCCAGCCAGTAGGATCGATCTCGATCGCTTTCCAGTCTGGAGTACCCAAGTCGAGATAAATTTTCTCTTGGTGTTGGGCGATACGGAGATGAACTTCGCGAGTCTGTGAATCCTGCCCGTACAGAGCGATAGCTTCGAGGGTTGAAAGCGTATCTTGCATCGTTTGAGAACCAATTCCTTTCCCCTCGACATTAAAATACATCCCAGCCAGCCACATCCTAAAAGCTCTGGAGCGGACGGCATAAGTGTGACAGTTGCCAGCAATCGTGATATCGGCATAAGCAATGCGATCGGGTGTTTGGAAGTAAGTAGCCGTTCTACCGATCTCCAGCAACCGCTCTGCAACTGACTTGAGTGGCTTTTTTCCACTAGAGGCTTCATCATCTATTGCCGCTGTCTCAAACGGTTTTGCACTATCGATAACTTGATGGAATGCTTCGACTCCACAGTTAAAGATTAAGTCGTCGATACCTTTACCTCGATTGCTACTCCAATCGGTCAAATACACTTGAGAATCTGCTGCCATTAATAAACCAGCAAATCTTTTAATGGCAGCACGAACCATATTTATCGTTTTAGGTTTGCTGTCCTTGTCAAATGCAATAGTTATCCTTCTGTTAGGGGTAGAAATTAACTGTAAATCGTTAATTAACGTATAGTCTTTTTCGCCTTTATTTAGTTCGGGACAGCCATTCCAAACCCCAGTTAACGAGATACAAATTTCCCCAGTACTAATCCCGCTTAATGCTTTTTTTGCTCCTTCAGTGATGGTTACAGGGATTCTTGAATCTTCCCCAATCCATTTTAAAAACTCTAGGCTGAGTCGTTGGCATTCATTTCGCCATTCATCCGAGCCGATATCTGCTAATTGCCATTGCCTAGTAACTAAATCGGTGGGTAAATCTACTCTTACACGCACTGATATCGCTTGCCATGTTTCCAGATCGATTATCGGCAGGAATGCCTTGCAAGGCTTTTTCGTTGGATGCTCGTATTTAATCGCTTTGCCTTCTTTGTCTAGTCGCGGTTGGAGCGGTTTGAAACTAGTACAGCTAGCAATACGTTGGCGGAGCCTATCGGAACGATAATCGCGTTCGATATCGATGCCAGTATAGGATGTACCACCATGCTCGACGATCGAGGCGTATGTATCCCGATATCCCTTCTTTAACGTCCCGTTGTTATTATGGATTTTCACTTCCCCTAATAGTTCGCTAATTGCTTTATCACCGTTGAGAAACTCAGCATTGAGCAAACACAATCGGGGATCGATCGCACTAGCGTAGAATTCTTCAATGACACTTTCGGGGAAGTATTCGGTCAGAATAGAGTAGTCATAATTCATGAGATCTTCTCTTTGATAATGTCAAGCTTTATTTTTATTAAATTTTCAAGCGGCGCGTAAATAGTTGTCATTTATCCAATACTTGTTGTTTTCTCACAACAAAATAACCATCCGACTATCTCTTCAGAATGTCGGTGACAAAGCAAGATTACACAAATCCTATTAGAGTTTCATAAGTTTAAAAACACTAGTTTCGGATTTGTAGACGCGAATTTATCGGGACAAAAAAGCCTACCCCACTAGTAGATTTTCAACCTACTAATGGGGTATTGTCTTAGCTCACTGATGGCAACGTTGCCAGGTACTCTTCAACTAAGATTTGATGTTCTGGTCGATCGCCAGAAGTTAAGTAATCGATTAACAATATTAGGTTCCAGAGGATCTTGCCCCTCTCTACTGGCTGAATCCAGTAGATCCCCTTGGGTAACTTGGATCTTAACTGCGCTGATTGCCAAGTAGAGATATCGAAACGCTCTTCTCTGATTGCCGCCTCTGACAGAAATTTGAAGCAGCGGGATTTGGCTTTGGTTGACGTTTTCATAGCACTGACGAACGTGGGATAATAGTGGTGTTTTGTTTTTAGTCTTAATCGGAAGACAAAATTTAATTTTGTCTTTCGATTAATTCTTTTCTATTGCATAACTTGTCGAACGAACTGTTTAATCCAGTTAATTCACTGATGCAGTGGCGGAACCGCCACGGTTTTTTAAGGTCTAAACTTTGACTAGCGACAATTAGCGGCAATCATCACTATCGGCTTTGGCTGTTTTACTTGCGGGAAGGGTTAGTAACAAATAAGCTTAGCAAGGCTGATAATTGTAGTTTAGTACAGATCTACTATTGTGGCAACAGCTATTTATTTTCTTTCCCGTTTTGGCAAAAAAATGATTAAATTGTATCGAAAAGACTTGACAATTACAGTTGCTATCGATCGACATAATTGCGATCGTTTATACTCACAAATATGCCCACGCGCTCGACTGCGTGGGCGTATATCGTTCTAGCCTTGCCATGACCTTTAGGGTGATACGTTGTTATGAAGGGGATTTATGCCCCCGTCACAACAACAAACTTCTGACTTCGTTAAGTAATTTCGATTGCCCCAATATCTACAAACAAACATTCACTGCCGATCGCATGAGCATAGGTAGACAGTAGAACGCGCTTATCATGTCCTGTCTGTTCTGCCAACGCGATCGGGTTAGCTCCTTGAGCTAAGGCATGGGAAGTGGCTGAATGTCTCAAGTTGTAGGGCTTTCGGTATTCGATCTGGCAACTGACTAAAATAGTTTTCCAAGCTCGATTACAAAAATTGTGGTCATCGATCGCGACACCCTTGGGACTAGGAAAGACTAGATCGTCTGGTTGAGGTTTAATCCGTTCGTACCGATTTACCAACATGCTTTTAATTACTGGGTTTAGCTGAATAGTTCTTGCCTTACCCGTTTTCGTGTCTTTCTGATTCCTGCGGCTGATAGATTCACCGATCCAAGCGGTCGTATAATCCGCTCCTAAATGCTTCCATCTCAAGCCAACAGCCTCACCAATTCTGCAAGCTGTGTTCGTCAGGAAGATTACAAACTCAGTGTAATGAGAGTATTGGGGATGGCTGCCAAATCCACTAATAATTGCTTGAAGTTCGGCAATAGTGAATGGTTTAGGATGTTGCTGGGGATAGACTTTAACCCGATCGATACAGTTTTCCCACGGGTTAGAGCCTTCTGCTAAGTGGTATTTACCCTTTGCCCATTCCCAGCAAGCCCGAATCAGGAATAAATAGGTTTTAACTGTTTGTCCTGAGAGGCTCCCTCCCATCATCGCTACAGCATTTTTCGCAATCGACTCGGAGACTTGGTGAGCGGGTTTATCCATTAGACATTCTCGCAGCTTGGACGCGATCGCTTTATATCGGTGCATCGATCCAGGGGCTAACCCCTTATCCTTGATGATGAACGCTGTGTACTTTTCAAATAGTTCTACAGCGGTTAATTCAGTGGGATTAGCCCCAAGCTTGCGCGATCGGTACTTTAGCCGTGTAGGGTCGTAATGACCAGAGATCAGATCCATTGAGATCTCTGACATCTTTTTAGCTGCGAAAGCCCTGCCAACGGGAGTATCGGTAACTCCTAGAGATAAACCTTGCTTTTTACCTTCGTAGTTCCATCTCAGTCTGAGGGTATTGCCTGTCTTCTCAATCCAAATTTTTTCGTTCATTTTTCTGGTCTTAGATCTGGTCTTATATAACCCACAAACCAGTCATAACAGCCCATATCTTACTATTGACAGACAGCAAAAAACGACTCTCAGGACATAGTTTGTCTTCTGAAAGCCTTACTCTGCTTATGCTTCTAACCCAAGCCTGTGATGAGGATTGAACTCATGACCTCTTCATTACCAATGAAGTGCTCTACCACTGAGCTACACGGGCGATTGTGAAAGTGGGCCGAGCTGGATTTGAACCAGCGTAGCTCTCGCAGCAGATTTACAGTCTGCCTCCATTAACCACTCGGACATCGACCCATTTGTCCCACGATTACTAATCATAGCATGGATGCCTCGAATGTCCAAGCAATTTCTAAATATTTTTTGCTGGGGCTGATTCTAAGTGTGAGAGCAGTCCACCACAGGCATCGGTGAGGAGATCGATAACATAGTCAAAGCCATCAGCACCACCATAATAGGGGTCGGGAACCTCTTTGTCAGCGTGATGGGTAGCAAAGTCGCACATGAGCTTAACTTTGTCGCGATATTGCCCTTGGGGGTCGAGGGTGAGGATCTGGTGATAGTTTTCGCGATCCATTGCTAAAATCAGGTCGAAGGCGAGGAAATCAGCTTTGGTAAATTGTCGAGCGCGACCAGTCATCGGAATATTGCGGCTGGCGGCGGCGGCTTGCATCCGCCGATCGGGTGGATTGCCTGTATGATAACTGGCAGTGCCAGCAGAGTCACATTCAATCTGGTTGGCGAGATCGGCTCGCGCGGCCAGATGATTCATAATATTTTCTGCTGCTGGAGAACGACAGATATTGCCGAGACAGACAAATAACAATTTGGTCATAAATTTTTTTGAATTACTGACGAGTCGATAAGTTGCTGCCAGCGGCTATTTCACTTGTGCTCGAATGAACGAACCAGGCAAACACCATAACTTCTTCGGGGTGCTGACATACGCGCGCCGATTGAACACATCATAGTCATTGCGCTCGATCGAGTCTAAAATCTGTTGGTAAAGCAATAAAGCTGCCCAAACAGGCCAGCGGACATCGGGACTGAGCCGACCGATCCCTCTTTCTGCTTGTTTGTAATATTTGCGGGCGCGTTGAATCTGAAACCGCATCAATTCTCGCCAGTTGTCATTGACAACTTTATTGATTAAATCTTGTTCGCTGTAGTTAAATAAGGCTAATTCATCTAGCGGTAAATAAATCCGTCCGCGCTCGGAATCCTCGCCGACATCGCGCAGAATATTAGTTAACTGTTTGGCAATGCCTAAGGCTACTGCTTCCTCGGTCGGAATCTGGATATTATTGCAGTTCCAGGGGGCGGTAAATTGACTGAGATCGACACCAACGATCGCATTGGACATTTGCCCGACTGTGCCCGCAACGCGATAGCAATAGAGCGATAATTCTTCAAAGCTCTCGTACCGATTCTTGAATAAATCCATTCTTTGTCCGGCAACCATATCTCGAAATGGTTGAATCTGCAAATCTGGAAATCTAGCGATCGTATCTACTAGCGCTACATCAAAGTTATCCGTTGGTTTACCCCTAAACATCGCTTCTAGTCGGCTTTCCCAAAGATCGAGTGTTGCGGGGGTCGTCCCCACTGCTTCGGCTCCATCTACCAACTCATCGATGTTCCGACACCAGGCATAGATTGCCCAAATCGCCCGCCGCTTGGGGACTGACATCAGTAGTGTCGCCAAATAAAAGGTTTTGCCGTATTCAGCAGTTATTTGACGACAGAGTTCGTATGATTCCTCGGTCGATGTTAGCATTGTCACGATCGGTAGGGACTTTTCCAGTTGCAGCATTTACGGGGGATAGGGATTAGGGGATAGGGATTAGGGGGTAGGGATTAGGGGGTAGGGTGTTATTGGAACGTACAGCGCACGGCCAAAATCTACGCAACAGCTACGATTGATGGATTTATCTATTGTTACTATCCCCGATCCTCGATTCCCTATTCCCTAAACCACAGTAGCCAGTGATTTTTCCACTGTGGGTCGATAATTTGCAATCTCCTGTGCTGCCAGCTTACCAGAAAGTACCGCTCCTTCCATACTGCCAAGATACTCTTGCATCGTATAACTACCAGCAAGAAAGAAATTGTCGATCGGCGTAGATTGGCTCGGTCGGCAACCTTGTCGCCCTGGAGATGCAGTATAAACCGATCGAGGTGTCTTAACTACTTTAGATTTACGTAATTTAGCTGGATTATCTCCAGTTAAATGTTGTGGGAACAGGCGTTCTAGTTCGTGCATGGTCGCCGCGATAATTTCTGCATCCGATTTATCGATCCAATCTTTGGCAGGGGCGATAATCAATTCGAGCATCGATTTATCGGGGTCGGCATACTCCTTGCACGCGACGCTCATGTCGGCATAGACGCTGAGAATATCCGATCGTGAGAAGAGTAAATGATCGATGTCAGTTAACTTGCGATCGAACCACAGATGTAGATTGATCACTGGTACGCCTTCTAATTCTTGCATTTTGGCAAAGAACTCCATGTCTTGCCACGGTGCGGGGATGAGCGTTTTGATGACATCTACAGGCATCGCCGAAACATAAGCGTCGGCTTCGACAATTTCATCGGACTGACCGTTGAGTCCGCGCATGAGAAAATGCTTGACACTGCCATCTGGATTGAGGACGATTTGTTTGAGCGGTCTTTCCATCCGAATTTCGCCACCACGAGCCGCGAAATGCTCGACGATGGGTTGACACAAGCGTTCGGTCGGCGACCCGTCTAGAAAGGCGATTTTAGAGCCATAGCGTTCTTTGAGAAACTTGTTGATGGCCGTTAATGGAATCGTTGCGGAGACATCTTCAGGATTGATGAAGGTGAGGGCTTTGGATGCCGCAATGAAAATATCTGAATTTACCCGATCGTCGATCCCTTGTAACCGCAGCCATTCGAGTAAGCTGTATTTGTCCATGTCTTCGACATATTTCTGGCCTCGCAGGACGGCGGGCCATAGTCCCAACGCAAATCTGGCTTTTTGCTCCCAGGTGAGCATGTCGTTATTCCGGAGGATCGAGACAATTACGTTAAACGGTGCGGGGATGTCTGGAACGCTGAAATATGAGTATTTGCCGGGTTTTTCTGGTTGATTGAAGATCAATGCGTGTTCTTTCCATTGCAGCCGATCCTCGATCCCCAATTCTTTCATCAACTGCAGCATGTTGGGATAGGCTCCAAAGAAGGCATGAAGTCCGGTTTCATACCAGTCACCATCTTCATCTTTCCAAGCTGCCACTAGACCGCCCAGTACATCCCGACTCTCAAACACGATCGGGGTGTGTCCGGCATCTGCTAAATATTTGGCACAAGCTAATCCGGCTAAACCTGCCCCCGCAATGGCTACACGCATTTATTAGTACTACCTCTATACAATCGATTTAGTGATTAATCCTTGTATATTATTTTAAGCATATTTGCATTTCTTTACAATTGAAATTTTTTGGCGGTAATCGGGCATCAGTGGAGATAGCTTCTTTCGCACAGGAAAACATCATCAATGGCATCATTTATCGGACATAGCTTGGCAGGATTGACCGCACATGCGATCGGCCAAAAATTACAGCCAAATAGCCAGGAGCGGATCTCTTGGCAGGCTCGGTTGTGGTTGATGAGGTTGGTAACGATCGCTTCGATTCCAGATCTCGATTATCTAATTCCGGCATTGAAGTTGCAACATGCAGGTCAAACATTGCGGATTACACATTCATTTTTGGGAGTGCTGTTACTCCCGATCGGTACGATTTTATCGCTCAGATTGACAGGTAGTTGGGGGAAATCTTTCGCTCTGAAGAGTTATCAATTAGTTGGAGTTGGACTAACGCATTTGTGCTTCGATTTGCTGACGGGAGTATTTCCAGAACCGTTGTTTTATCCATTTAGCGAGCAAACTTTCAGACTGCCGTTTGAACTACTGCCGAGTGCTGGGAAAATTCAGCTAACTAACTATTTATTTTATCGTAACCTGCTCATCGAGATGGGCGTAATGCTGCCACTGGCGCTGTGTTTATTTCTAAGTGTGAGTAATTCAGTAAAATCGAGCGCCGAGCGAGTATTGCGATCGGAATATTAGTTTCTAGTTGCTTGATGCTGTGGGCGGCTAGTTTGAGCCGATAGTCATCTAGTGCTGGTAGTTGAGAGATAATTTTTACCCTAAAGTTAAGATTTTATACTCGATCGGGAGCCTTATCAAAATTTAACCGGAATTTAGCTGAAATCTGATGTATATATAATTGAGAACATCTTTACATATCGAACTAACTATATGCGTACATCCGATCGTTTAGCAGCAATGTTGACAGGAACGGCGGTGGTCAGTGCCATTGTCATAACTATGCCCAGTTCTGCTAGCGCCCTTTCTGGTACACAAGTAAATGATATTGCGCGTGAAGTGACCGTACTCATTCGTGGGGAACAGGGGCATGGTTCCGGGGTAATTATTCAAAAAAGTGGGAACACTTACTATGTTTTGACGGCGGAACACGTAGTTAGAAAAAAAGACGATTTTAAACTCGTCACCGCAGATAAACAAGCCTATGCGGTAGATTACAGTCAGATTCAGAAGATAAATGGAGTCGATTTGGCGATCGTTAAATTTACGAGCGACAAAAATTATCAAGTTGCCAAAATGGGTACCGCCAAAACTAATGAGGGACAAGATGTCTATGTATCGGGTTGGCCTTCTAATGGCGCAATCGGCGCTGCTGCGGGTGGTGAATTAATCAGACAGTTTACCAGCGGCAGTATTTCTGGTTTTCTGCCCAAACCGCTCAATGGCTACAGTATGATTTATACCAACGTCACTCGATCGGGGATGAGCGGTTGCCCGGTATTGGATACTGCGGGTAGATTAGTCGGGATTCACGGGATGGGAGACAAGGAAGATGCCCGTCAATTGATCGAATCTGGCTTGAGCCAGGAAGCAGCGATCGGGTTGGCTGCTAAAATCAAACCTGGGTTTAACTACGCGATCCCAATTAGCGTATTCCTCCAAAAATCTCAATCTGTCGGGATCGGTGCCAATTCACTCGCGATCGATAAATCCGCAGCCCCCGAAGCTGGTGCGCCATATGTTGCGAGCGCTCAAGTTGATTCCCGCGATAAAATCGATGATATCCGCGCGACACTCGGCACTGTCAAGAATGTAACTAATACCGTCCGCGAAACTCGCGACACGATTCAAGATTTCCGGAATGTCATCAAGAATCCCTTCGGTTTCTAGTTAAGAGTTAAATAACGATGTGACCGCTCGGAGATTGCGATCTGCGAGCGGTTATTGTTTTATACTCGATCGAGGACAACTGCTCTGGGCTAGCGGGATTTAGTAGCATTAACATGAAAAACTTGGTTTTCTTCACCCTCATCATCATTCCAGGTTCGATCGGCGCGATACTTTCTGGCTATTGGGGATATGCTGATTGGATTAGACTCGCCGAAGCCGAACGCAATTTCCAACAATTAGTGATTAGCAAAGCCAACCAACGAGAGTTATTTATTGCCGCTCATCGCGAAAATATCCATCGCCTCAATGTTGCTGCCGAAGGCGTTTGGATCGGGTTGGGACTAATTACAACTGGAATAGGATTAATCGGGATAATCGATAGAGAGTAGGGCAAGTTCTATGTCTTGATTCAGAGTTATTAGTTAGTAATTTATATCCCCAAATAATCGCTATTCGCTAACCACTATTCACTAATTACTATCCTGTGCCGCAAGTTTCTTTAAATCAGTTAATTAATGCAGCTCAAGCTGGCGAGCTAATTAGTTTTCCTACCGATACAGTTCCGGCATTGGCGACACTTCCAGACCGCGCTGAATTAATCTTTCAAGCCAAACAGCGCAGTCAAGATAAGCCGTTGATTTTAATGGTAGGGGAAGTAGCAGACATATGGCAATTTACCAATGGAACCGATCGCGAGTTGGCGATTTGGCGCACGATTGCCGATCGATATTTACCAGGTGCGCTGACATTAGTTTTACCAGCATCCGATCTCATTCCTGCTGTTATGAATCCACTGGAAAATAACACGATCGGTTTGCGAGTTCCGGCACACGATTTGGCTCGATCGATCCTGCGGGAAACTGGTGCTTTAGCAACTACCAGTGCTAATTTATCTGGGCAGCCACCATTATTGACGATGGCAGAGATCGGTCGGTATTTTCCGCAAGTTGTTGTTTTAGATAACGATGGCGAGGCGCTCGATCGCGGACAACCTTCGACAGTTATAAAATGGCATGAATCTGGATGGCAATTATTACGCCAAGGCGCGGTTGTATTTACATAATTGTAAAATTGTAGGGTGGGCACTGCCCACAGCATCGATTTTGGTTATGCAAATAAATGTAATCTGCTCGTTAATATGGAGATGGATATTATCTCGATCGAGATAATAAATTCTATTCACTTATTGTTTGAAAACGGTTTAAATTCTGCTGCTGGGTATCGCGATTGACGCTGTGGGCACTGCCCACCCTACGGAATGAAATGACTTATCCATAAACCTGAAGCTGACCGAAAATATTTAGTCAAAACTGACAATACAAAACGTCAGGCTGATATAAATTCAATTATAACTGTTGGTAAAGTCGCACTCTTTTTTAAATTTGATTGGGGATTTCTCGCTCCATTAATTTCTCAATACATCAGGATAAATCACCATAAAATTGACTATTATATTCGTGGTCTGGATTTCTACGATCGATATCTAGCTAAAAGTTGAGGAATGCTTGTCACCCCTTCAGCTTAGATTCTACTGGTGGATATCGCGATTGACTGCTGCTCTAAAAAATAATATCATCAATATCAATTATATTTTCTTGATTGTTATTACTCTCAATATCTCAAAGATAAGAATAGTAAAATTGTAGGGTGGGCACTGCCCACAGCATCGATTTTGGCTGTACAAATAAATGTAATTCGATCGTTAATATGGAGATGAATATTGTCTCGATCGAGGCAATAAATTCTATTCAACAATTATTTTAAAACGGTTTAAATTCTGCTGTTGGGTATCATGATTGATGCCGTGGGCAGTGCCCACCCTACAGAATAAAATAACTGGATAATTTGGCAGTTCTCTAAAGAGAACTTTAGCTATTAGCCCCAAATTCATTTGAGGGCGGTGCAGAAACGAAGCTAGGAGTCATTAAGCAAAAATCCTTAACACCAACCAAATAATGCCATATGACCGATCGCTCATGTATAATTTCAGACAAATTGCCGATTGTGACAACCCATTACACTGCGCTAGGATAGGCAGCATCGGACTGGCAACTGTAGTTAGTTTCTCGATACCAGTAAATTCTCAGTTCCGTAGATGAGCCGAAATTAGCTACAATGGGAGGCTGTGTCGTAAATCCACGATCGGTATTCAATTAGGAGGTATTTTATGTCTCGCGTATGTCAACTGACAGGTAAAAGAGCCAACAACGCTATGGCTGTGTCTCACGCCCACAACCGTACCAAAAAACTGCAACAAGTTAACTTGCAGTGGAAACGCGTCTGGTGGGCTGAGGGCAATCGCTTCGTCCGTCTGCGTCTATCTACCAAGGCAATCAAAACCATCGAACTCAAAGGTTTAGTTGCAATGGCAAAGGCAGCAGGTGTCAACCTCAACAAATGCTAGATAACTAGATCCCCCGCTGGGGGTATCTGGCTGTCAGTTTCCGCCTTTATGCTCCAGCCCCAGCGACTTCAATTATTGTCCGACGCTCCCAGAACCAAACGATATGTCATCAGCCGTTATCTGACCGCTGAAGCTGGCTTTACCATGTCCGAGGTGATTTTAGCCATTTTACTCGTTACTACCTTTGTTGCAGTTACTTTACAGGGGATGGCGATCGCAATGTTGCTCAAGTCGAAAACCTTGCAGCTAGCTGAAGCCAGTCGGTGGGTGCAAATGGATATCGAGAGCATTCGATCGAGCATCACTAGCAGCCACTTACCATTTGGCGCGAATCAGAACTTATGTCATCCGCACACAGCGGATTTAGGATTCGCCGATCTGATTAGAGATAATTTAGCTGGGGGAAATGTTACAGGGACTGCTGACTATGATTTAGTGCCGTTGGTAACCACCAGTGTCACGAGCAAGACGTTTCAAATTGCTCGGAAGCTGAGTATCCCCACAACTCCAGAAAATGCTGATGCCAAAATTATCGGCATTGAATATACCGTTAGCCCCAGTAATGGCGCTAATCTAGAGCAGCCAATTTTCCACTTTTATACTGAGGTAATGCCCGATGCTGCACTCCAATGTCAGTAAAGATCGTGGCTTTACTTTAATGGAATCATTAATCGTACTCGCGATCGTCGGGATTTTATTGGCGATGGGGATTCCGAGCCTACTCGCCGCTCAAAATCGGGCTAAGTTGGCACAATCCACAGATATGGTAGTAGCCAGTCTGCAAGAATCGCAGCGCGAAGCCATTCGTCGCAATAAAAGTTGCATTCTCACTTTAGATAAAGTTAATAACAAAATTGTCGGCGATGATGGCTGTTTATTAACTGGAAATCGTCAGTTACCAGATGCGATCGATCTCGACTATACAGGTGCCGATGGTAATATTCGCTATGGAATTCGGGGTAATACGACCAATAATAAGTCTGTAATTTTAAAGGTTAAAGATAGTCCAACTAATTCACGCTGTTTGACTGTTTCGGCACCGTTGGGAATTATTCGCTTGGGTAGTTACGATGCAGGGACTAATGCATGTCGGAAGCTGAGTAATTAATGAGATCGTGTCAATAGCCATTTGACATAATTATACATCATCGATCGATCGATTAATTCAGATAAATTACAATTTCTACAAATATTATATAAACGTATAATATTTAGAAATCTAGTAAATATTGAGATGAATATCGGCAGAGCGGGGTCGAAGTTGCGATCGAAATACGATCTAGCAGTCGTTAGAATTCGCCATAATTTGCGCGGTTCGCATCAGTCACAAGCTGGCTTCACCATGCCTTTGGCACTGGGGATGGGATTGATGATGATAATTGTCGCAGCTAGCATCATCGGACGCTCGCAAAGCGATCGAACGACCACTAATTTCCAAAAAGAAAGTCATCGAGCATTAAATGTCTCTGAAGCTGGCATCGTCAGAGTCCAATCGTTTCTCGATCGCCACAAATTTTTAGCAACTAAAAATTTAAATACTTGGGTAAATACACTCGATCTATTACCATCTACTCAGGCAGGATGTGGATCGATTAATTTTACACAGGCAAGACAACAAGCACAATTATTTGAAAATGGTAACTGGCTCGATCTCGATGCTACCAATCCTAAGAAAGGCCGTTATAAAATAATCGATTATCAATATCAAAATGGCAGCGCTAAATTAACTATTGCCAGCGAGATCGCTCCTTATAATAGTACTCAAAATAGTTCTGGTAGTAGACTGCTCGTAGAAATTCCGATCGGGAGTGAGTCCGCGAATATTTCACCACCAGCATTATGGGCGAATACATTCAATCTCAGCTCGGCTCAAAAAATTACTGGACAAATTAGAGCGGTGACTTGTCCGTTACCACCACTGAGCGATCCTGATGGTGTGGTAGGAGTAGACCAAAGTAATCTTAACCTCATTAGTGGATTACCGATTGGCAAGATTATCGCCGATCCATTTACTGCAATTCCGCTGCCTAAAGTTGCACCCACTACAGCAATTTTAATCCCGGCAATTACCAGTTCGATTCAATTTCCGCGAATTGGATTTACCGATTTGCCCGATGCGAATAATGAATATCATTATTTAGTAGATATCGATAGTCTGAGTTCTGGATATTCGATTAAATTGCAGGATATCGATACGCTCAAAATTAATGTGTTACCCAACCATAAAGTCAATCTTTATCTCAAGGGTAATATCGCGCTAGCTGGCAGTCAGACGATCGGTGTCGATCCGACTCATCCTAATCTCCGCATCTATGGTAGCAGCCAAACGACCAAATTAACGATTAAAAATAATGCAGCGATTACGGCATTTATCCATGCACCGCTAGCCGATGCTCAAAGTCTTAGTGCCACTCCCAGCCTCGGTAGTGGGATCAGAGGGGCAATCTGGGTCAAAAGTTGGGACTCGGTTACAAGTGCGAACGATCTGCCGATTATTCAAACAGGCACTTGGGCAGATTTGGGCTTGAAAAAAGTAGAACAACCACCCCAACTCAGTCCGATTAGTTATTGGCATCGATTAGAAAATTAATAGTTACTAGCAACTTAACACTCGAACTAAAGTTATTGATATGTATGCAGTTATTTAATATGAAGAAGTGCCAGCACGATCGAGGATTTACCTTAGTTGAATTGTTAGCAGCATTAACAATTACGGGATTGGTGCTTAGCTTGGCTGGCAGCGGTTTATATAACCTAATGAAAGCGAACGAACGCAATCAAGCAGAGATAACAGAGCGATTGGAACTCGAACAAGCATTAGCTTTTATGACGGATGAGATCGGCATGTCGCAACAAGTTGCCACTAATATTCCGACTCCACCAGCGAATATCACTGGTTTTCAAGCAGCATCCGGTGCCAGTAACATCCAACCTATTTTAGTCCTGAGTCCCCCTGCAACTAGTAGACTAGACAAACCGATCGTGTATTATTTAGCCGATCCGCCCAATAGTAGTGTCTGGCTGGGGCCGAGAGTTATTTATCGTTGGGGGCCGACACTGCTCCAAAATGGTAATTATAGCGATGGTAATGGGGTGGAAGCGGCGACACTGGCACCGGGTTCGCCAGTATCATATTATAACGAGGTAGTAGTCGATCGGATGAGCGATGTCGCTCCAGCTTCAGCCAATATTCCCTGTGAGACTAGTTATAGTTATGCTACACCTGTGTTGACTAATCGTTTGGGTTTTTATGCTTGTGTCGCACCCGATCGCAAGTCGGTGAAGTTATGGATGTATAAACAGCCAAATTCATCCGGTCGAACTCAATCTATTAATGCTTTAGTATTAACTCGCAGTAATTAATCGGGAGTATACCACTCGATCGAATCCAGCAGGAGAATTGTGATTTTGGAACAGCGTCTCGCTCTCGATTGACTTAGATTGCTGTTGTAGATAGCAAGCTATTAGGGAACACTCATTGTATCCGCCAATTTCTCAGTTTTACCATGTTGCAACCCAAGCCTAGTGAAGATGATGCCATTTTAGGTGGACAAACTCCACCACCTATAGATGCTGCTGTTTTAGGTGGTGGTATTGTTGGAGCAAAATTACAAATAGCAAATGAATGGGGAATGAGTTATGAATTAGTAAATAGATTGAGCCAGACTCATCAAATATTTAGCTTTGAAACAGTAAAGGTTAGTGAGTTTGGAGAGATTGTTCAACGCACAAAAAAATCTGCATTTTATTACACAGAAAATATCGGAAATGAGATCGCATTAGATATGGTATACGTTCCGTCGGGAAGCTATATAATGGGTTCGCCAGCAAGGAAGAGTGATGATGACGATAACAACGAGATAATTAGCTATCGAGAAACCCCTCAGAGGTTAGTTAATATCCCCGCTTTTTACATGGCAAAGCATCTAACTACTCAAGAACAATATCAAGCTATAATGGCAGAGAATCCATCTAAATTTAGAGGTAATAAACGTCCCGTAGAACAAGTTGATTGGTCTAAAGCAAGACAATATTGTAATAACTTAAAACAAAGGACTAACAAAAAATATGTTCTACCTAGTGAAAGTCAGTGGGAATATGCCTGTAGAGCTGGAACGGATACATTGTTTTATTGTGGTGATATAATAACTAACGATTTAGCTAATTACAATAGCAAATTCAGTTGTAACAATCAACAACTAGGAGTGAATATACCACAAACAACCGACGTAGATAAGTTTCCGCCTAACAGCTTTGGTTTGTATGATGTACATGGAAATGTATCAGAATGGTGTGCAGATTTACGGAGTACAACTTATCAAAATGCGCCGACAGAGGTACATGAAGATAGTTGGTGGTCTGTGTGGAATAGAGGCGATCGTATGTTACGAGGTGGTTCTTGGTTTAGTGGGTTAGATGATTGTCGTTCAGCCTCTCGAACTAGTGGGTTTCAAATTCCTAGCCATGTAGGATTTCGAGTTGCGTGTCTTTTAGAATGAACAAATTAGACAGATAGAACAATCGTGATACTGTTTCCTTGACGATCGGGCACAATAAAATAACCGAAGCAATCCCAAATCTCAAATCCCCATGCTTCCCCCCAGCAATCAAGAAATCGTCGATCGACTAGACCTCATGCTGCGGGCGCGGTATCTGTTGATTTATATCGTCGGTGCCGAAGAAGAACCGATCTATTTTCCCTAGCACGATCGATATCCGCGCTGAAATGGAATTTCGCGCTCATAGCTAAAGTTATCTGAAGATAACTACACAGATCTCTAGAGTTCGTGTCAACGAACTTATGCTCTCAGCCCCAAATTCATTTGAGGGCTTGGATCTATGCTAAATTCTAGCAGTTATTAGCGAGATCGACTGCAATGGGACATGCCCACGATCGCCTTATCCAAATCCAATTTCAAATAATTTGTTAACATTCGATCGAATCTTGGGCATATTAACAAACGAAATGCCAATATTTTATACATGCCGCTTTGGAGATTATTCTATCATCTGGCTTGGGCGACTAAAGATCGACAACCACTAATTAGCCCACACCACGAACGAATCCTCTATCCACATATTCAAGGAAAAGCTGATTTTCTCGAATGTCAATTACATGCGATCGGTGGTATCGAAGACCATATTCATCTCATTGTTTCAATCCCACCTAAGCTATCTATTTCAGATTTTGCCAAACGGATTAAAGGTAGTAGTTGCCGTTATTTAAACCAAGAGATTGCAGAAGATAGCTATGTATTTGCATGGCAACATGAATATGCGGTGTTTTCGTTGGGCGAACAAAGATTAGAATGGGCGATCGCATATGTTGAAAATCAAAAACAACATCATGCAGCCGAAAAGCTAGTCAAAGTACTAGAACAAACAGAGCCAAGTTGAGGGGTATTAGTGGGATGCGACATCCGCGCTGAAATGGAATTTCGCGCTCACAGCCAAAGTCATCTGAAGATAACTACGCAGATCTCTTAGTTCGTTTCAACGAACTTACGCTCTTAGCCCCGAATTCATTCGAGGGCTTAGATCTCCACTAAATTCTATCGGCTATTAGTGGGATGCGACATCCGCGCTGAAATGGAATTTCGCGCTCATAGCCAAAGTTATCTGAAGATAACTACACAGATCTCTTAGTTCGTGTCAACGAACTTACGCTCTCAGCCCCAAATTCATTTGAGGGCTTGGATCTCCACTAAATTCTAGAGACTATTGGCGCGATCGCCAACCAATTCGATAGCATTTCGCCCCCAACAGGGCAGAATAACTCCAGCATCTAAAATAATAATTAGGCTCAATCCAAAATCCAACATCCAAAATGTCCTTCCCCCCCAGCCATCAAGAAATCGTCGAAAAAATAGACCTAATGCTGCGGGCGCGGTATCCCCTGATTTATATCGTCGGTGCCGAAGAAGAACCGATCGAAACCGTACTCATCCAAGTAGCTGACAAATCCCAACCAGCGCGAGAACTCCGATTTTGGGATATCGTCAGAGGTTGGAGCGACAATGGAGCCGATAAAGGTTCGGCAATTGCCGCATTAGGGCGAGTTGCTAAAGCTCCCGCCGATAAACCCGCGATCTTTGTCTTGCAAGACTTGCATCCCGTCTTGAAATCTCCCCTCCAGCCGCCCCACGTTCCGATCGTGCGGGAGATCAAGAACCTCACCCGCGAACTCAAACGCAGCCGAAAAACGCTGATTTTAACCAGCTATTCCCTCGACGTACCGCCAGAATTTATTGAAGAGACAACCACGATCGATTTTCCGCTCCCCGATGCTAGTGAAATCGATTATCTGATCTCCCAATTAGTCGTCCCCGATCGACTCAAACTCTCCCCGCTCGGGAGAGAGCAATTAGTCAAAGCCTGTCAGGGATTGAGTCGGGCGCGGATTCAACGCGTCTTAGCTGCCGCCCTCGCCGCCAAACAGCAGGTGACGGAACAAGATATCGATCGAGTGTTGGAAGCCAAGCAACAAGCCATTCGCCAAACCGGAATCCTCGAATTTTTTACCACACAAGAATCGCTCAAGAGCGTCGGCGGCTTGGATAACCTCAAACAATGGGTGCGGATGCGTCAGGATGCCTTTACAGAGGAAGCTAGGCGCTATGGAATACCCAATCCCAAGGGGGTGCTACTCGCAGGAATCCAGGGTACAGGGAAATCCCTCTCAGCAAAAACGATCGCGCATGAGTGGCGATTGCCCCTATTGCGGTTGGATGCGGGGCGGTTATTTGGCGGGTTGGTGGGGGAGAGTGAGAGCAAAGTCCGTCAGATGATTCGGATTGTCGAAGCTGTCGCGCCTTGCGTGTTGTGGATGGATGAAATCGACAAGGCGTTTGGGAATATCAATGGGGGGTTCGATGGCGATTCGGGGACGAGTCGGCGGGTATTTGGCAGTTTGATTACCTGGATGCAGGAAAAAACCAGTCCGGTATTTATCGTCGCGACGGCGAATAACGTTCAAATTTTACCTGCGGAATTGTTACGCAAAGGACGATTCGATGAGATCTTTTTCTTGAATCTACCGACAGAAACCGAGCGGTTAGAAATCTTTCGCGTACATCTTCAAAAACTCCGCCCCAGTAGATTGCGCGAATTTAACCTCGAATTATTAGCCCGACATTCGCTAGATTATAGTGGTGCCGAAATCGAACAAGCGATCGTCGAAGGAATGCAACAGGCGTTTAGTCGCGGCACGATTGGCAATCGATCGGATTTCAATACCGAAGATATCATCCGCGCCTTAGAAGAAACTGTACCATTAGCCTCGATCGCGCGTCCACAAATCGACGCACTCAAACAATGGGCAGCTACCGCTGGCGCACGTCCAGCTTCGATCGATCGGAAGTTAGCTGAAGAGCTACGGCAAGTTAGCAAAAGGCGGGGCATCGATCCTCTGGAAGTCGATTGATTGGGGATTGGGGATTGGGGATTGTGGATTGGGCATTTTACGTTTAGATGTCAAGATTTGGGTTTATGAATCAGCAGGAGTTTAAGAATAGGACTAAACAGTTGGCGATAAGAACAATTAAGATGGTTGAATCATTGCCTCAAACTACCACAGCACAAGTTATTGGTAAACAGGTCTTGAGATCGTCTACATCTGTTGGTGCCAATTACAGAGCAGCGTGTAGAGCAAAGTCTACACCAGATATGCTTTATAAACTTGCCATCGTTGAAGAAGAGGCCGACGAAACCTCATATTGGTTAGAATTATTAGTAGAAGCACAAATCGTCCCCACAGCCCGGCTTAAAAACCTGATGTCCGAAGTTGATGAAATCACCGCCATGATTGTCTCCTCCATCAAAACCCTCCGCCAAAAGTCAAAAGTATCTAACCCCAAATCAAATAATCTTCGTTAAAACTCACTCTTTCAATCTGCAATCCCAAATCCGAAATTCCTATGTCTCATTTTACAACCATTAAAGTCCAAATCAAAAACGGTGAAGTGCTAGCTGATGTTCTTAACGAATTAGGTCATAAAGTAGAAACAAATACACAAGTACGTGGTTATCAAGGCGATCGAATTCAGGCTGAATACGTCATCCGCCGTCAAAATGGTTATGACATCGGCTTTCGCAAAGAAAAAGATGATGACGATAACTATGAAATCATTGCTGATTTCTGGGGTACGCAGCTAAATCAAACCCAATTTGTCAACGAAATCCAACAAAAATACGCTCACAAAATGCTGCTAACTACAGCGGCAAATCAGGGCTATACGATCGAAGCAGAAGATGTATTAGCAGATGGTACGGTGCGGGTTGTGGTTGGACGATGGATTTAAAGCGTAATTTCTTGGGGGGTGAGCCTCGGATAATTGATAAATCTCTAATTAATATGTGACTAGTTTGATGAACTGTATCTGTGTAACTTTGACAATTAGGGCAGTTAATACCCTCGTTAGTTAGCTGTAAATGGAGAAATATAAATCCAGCTTCTTTATCGCAAGTGAAAACGGTGGTATTCGGTAAATTTAATAAAGAGTTTAGGTGAAAGTCCATATTGAGGAGAGGTGTAAAATGTAGCTTTCGCTACATTTTACACTATTTAGCGGAGAGATCCCTAACTGGAATTGTCAGACCGAGGAAGGCATAGGTTTCACCTATTTATAAAGATTGAAGTATTGTCCACAAACCAAGTATGCCGTACCTTTCACCTTAAAGTTTTTAGTGTATTGTTTTGCCTTTACATATATCTTTTCAAATGATGAATATTTCAACAACATATCTTCGCCACCGAAGTAAAGAACTACGATATCCTTAAATCCATTTGTTCGATCGGAAGTAACAATAAATCTACTAAAAGATAAGAAAGAGTCGATTAGTGAATATTGACTGCCGTTATGTTTTAAAATCTCAATCGGACAACCACCCATATCACATAAAAATGGAGAGGGAGATGAAAAGATTCTAAGTAATATCTCAGGTTGGCCATCTCCATCAAGATCGACTTTGTTATACGAGTATAAAACAGAACCTTTAGAATATAATATTCCTGAATGCTCTGTTCGGATATATTGCTCGATTTTATTATCTCTAGAAGAAAAATTCTTAGCAACTTTTACTTCGCTGACATCAATCCCAGATCGAGTTGAAAGAGAGCATTCATCTTCACTCCGAACAGAAGTGGTGGCAATAATCAAACAAATGATTGTTGATAGGATAGCTAACTTTTTTGCAACTTTAGGATATATCATAATTTTCGATTACAGACTGGATAAGATGGCTGCACTAGCATATAGCAGCCAAAGCGACTTGAGATCATGCAGTAAACTTGCGGACTATTTCTGACTCTCCCAGCCCTAATTCCACAGTGAATTCTTCACCAAGTTCTGCGGTAAAATTTAGCTGATTCCAATTGTCACCTGGTTTAGAAGTGACGGCGATCGATTCTCCCGATCGATCTGTGAGGGTTAACTTTACGCCAACGGGTAACTCTGTCTGTCCGACTGGATAAACTTGGATGAGAATATCTAACTCCAAGGGATTTTCGGTCGAGCAGAGATCGACAACCAAAATTAGCGAGTTAACGCCTACTTGGAGCGCGAAATCAAACTTTTGACCCCGCTTGATACTGAGTCCGCTCCGACACAATCTCAGTTGCTCTGGACTTAATAAGCGATCGAGTGTTTCCCAGCCACTGTCGATCTGTCGCTCCAACCATTGCCCTAACTGGACGATGGGCGGACGTTCTAGGTTAGTTAAATATTCGATCGAACTCTCTAGATCGACCAATTTAGTAAGTTCGATCGATCCAGTCTGTTGGCGACTAAAACCCAAGATCGTTGCTTCAGTTTCCGTCTCATTCAATCGCACGGGAAGATAGCCGATGCGCTCGCGTTCGGATTCGGGGGGAATAGTGCAGGTGGTAAGATTTGGAGCTACTGGAATACATTCTAATTTACCGATGCCTTCAACGATCAAGTCAGCAACATTGGTGAGTTTGACGAGTAATGGGTTGCGACTGTCGCTGTGCGGCCAATCCGTGGCAAATCCCAAACAGCGGAGGTAATAATCGACAGCATACACGGCTAAAGCGTTGCGATAGACGAGATCGAATTTAGATCGATCGGTTATCCCTTGCGCCGATGTTTGGGCGAGTGCGTGGGCATCTTGGGGTAAGGTAACTGTAAAGGTAAGTAATTTACTATCGAGATCGTGCATTGCGAGAGCCTCTTGAAATAATCTGTTCGACATTCGAGCGATATTTAATAATTTTAATCAGAGTTATTGACGCTCTAATCGGCTAGTAGTAAGTATAAATAATGAAAATAACCGCTACTGTAAATGATTCTGGAGATAGGGTAGATAATTACGCAAATTGCGCTGATAAAAGCTCGATGCTGTCGGGATCGATGTGTTGAGGGCAGTAGCGATTTCTTGCCAACTTTTCCCGCCGCAGACCATTAATAGAATCGCTTGAAATGTAGCATCTGGTAGAGTTTGAATGTGCTCCTTGGCAAGTAATCCATCGGGGTCGTCGGTGATAAAATCGACTAGTAATTTGAGATCGTTATCCCCAGCCTCTGGTTGAGGGATCTCGCGCGTGCTAGTCGTCGCATCGTGGGAATTAACCGTTCGATCGGTTTCCTGCCATTGAATGCGGGCTTGCCTGGGGAGATTGGTGATGCCTCTTTTTTGATACTTTTGATAGACATCTTGAAACCGAAAATTAAAGATATTATTTACCCAGGCCATTACCGAATATTGGGGGTTGTAAGTAGCGATTTTGCGACACAGGGTGAACGCATCAAAACAGGATTTATTTCGATCGAGAGCCACTAAAATAGGCGATTAATGATATTCGATTGCTTAACTACAATTACGACAATATCAATAAAATCGAAACCAAAGACGAGGTTAAATTAACTCAATTTAGTCCGGCAAAAGTGCGGCTAAAGATATTTAGCCAAATTCATACTCTGGGGTTAGTTAAATTTAGGCTAAAATAGCCTCTAGAAGTTCGCGCGAATATTCTTCATCAAGGCTCGCAAGAAATCGCTTCTTCCTAACACTTAGTTTTCGACTCTTGTTCTGACTCATTATATTAACTGCTATATGTCTTAAAACAGCAAAATTAGCTGGAGCATTATCTTTTCTAATTCGACTAATGTCTTCTTTGAAAATAACATCAAGTACCCAATGGAGTGAATTTTCTATCGACCAATGACCTCTGATTGCTTCTGCTAGTTTTTCAACATTATCTTCTAAGCTACTGATGAAATAACGAGCTTCTACGCTGGTTTTTTCATTGACAACTCGAACTGATTCTACCATGCAAATACTAGTCAGATTTTGCCATTTTAGCAATGGATCTATTGATGTTGCAATGTCTGATATCATTAGGTAATTACGAGTTTCCTCTCTACCTCTATTCATCTCTCTACTGCTGAAGCTATGCGTTTTCAGACTTTCACCACGAGTTTTAATCGCCTGTTTGAATAGCTGTTCTACCCTTTCATATAAACTTGGTTGATTCTTTTTGACAGCAATTACATAATCTGCTTCTTTTTTGACAATTTTCTTGACTATTTCTCGCTGACATCCCATTGCATCAATTGTCACTATACATCCAGCTAGATCTAAGGCATTAATCAACTCAGGCAATGCAGTAATTTCATTTGATTTACTCTCGACTTTTGTTTGTCCTAATACTAATCTATTACTTGCTGCCCAAGCACTGACCGTATTAATTACTCCTTTACCATTTTTTTCGTCTCTTGAATTTCGAGATTGTTTTCCATCAAATGCGATTATCTCTCCTGCTGTTATTTTACTTATTCCTTTAATCCAATGCAGGAAAGATTTATTGAATTCTTCAGGATTAATTTGTGAAAATACCCGTGCAAATGTATCGTGAGATGGTATCCCATTCGGTAATTCTAGAAATTCCTCCAGCCATTTTTTTCTGGTGATGCCATACAGCTCTATGTCTTCCCATCCATCTGCTCCACATACTACTGCACAAATCGAGATCGTGATAATATCGATTAGTTTGTGTTTTTTCCCCCGTTCAATTCTAATGTCTTTTATGTCACCAAAGTGTTCTGCGATACTATGCCTTGGCTTTAGCTTCATTTGACGCGATCTGAATTTCCAATAAATATAACATAATTAACTGGCTATACTTGTTTACCATTAAAGCTTTCATACTTTTCGTAATTCAAATCTGCAACTGATTTGCGAGGATTTTAAATAGTAGGAAATTTAAGTGCGTTCACCCTGTTTTGCGACAGATTTCCAGCAGCGTCTCGTTGAGAGCTTCATCATAAATATCTTGAAAATTGGGAATGTTCGACCAGTTACGTTGTCTGGCGATACTGTCAGATTGACGAATGGCACTCATTAATTTTGATAAAGCAATCCGCCGTTGCGAACTGCGATCGGGAGCTGTTTGGGCTTGTGCTACTAGTTGGCGTAATTCATCCATATTTAACATCTCGCGCTTAACTGATGTAACATCGGGCCGACTTGTTGCATCGAGCCACTAGTAGCGTAATTTCTGCCTAAAATCGCCATGTTGGGGGTGGAGTCAAAGGCTTGTTTGAGTTTAAAAATCTCTGTGGTGGTATAGATTGTCTCATCGGTCGCGATCGAGTATGCACCATAAGTAAGTTCGATTTTCCAGCGATCGTAACCTTGATGTCGATATCCCAAGCCGATCGTCCGCTCGATCGGAATCGATAACGCTCGAAAGTTCTGGAGTTGTTTTTGTTCGATCTTCGGGATCCGTTCGGCTACTACTTGTTGCAACTTTGGGGAGATAACGACCTTGCCAGTTTGAATCTCGATCGTTTTAGTCTGTGCGGGTTGTTGGACGTAGGCAACAATTGCTAAATCGGGGCGGGTCAATCGATTGCAGAAGGTAAAATGCTCGATCGGTAAGATGGTTGCTAACATAAATTTTCAATACAGCAGTCGATATTACTAATTCATGTCAGACTCAAGCTTTTTATGCGTCAGCAGCTCGAAAATCTCGATCGATCTCATTATTCATAGCTTTGTAACAAGGGTTATTTATATTAAAGGGTACGAGGAAAACGAGTCATACAAATAGCAACTTGGAATATCGATTTGGTAGTTAGCGATCGATCGAATCTAGAATTCACATACAGATGCTTTAACTGGATAAACTTTCGCACTAATTTGATTTGAATCGAGAGTGAGATCTGTCAATTTAGTCAACCCAGACAATGGCTTGACATCACCGATCTGATTTGATATGAGGATGAGAGCTTTCAAGTTAGTCAACTTAGCTAATGGCTTAACATCACTAATTTTATTTGAATCGAGGAAGAGAGCTTTCAAGTTAGTCAACCCAGCTAATGACTTGACATCACTAATTTTATTTGAACTGAGGTGGAGATAGACTAAGTTAGTCAACCCAGCTAATGGCTTGATATCACCGATTTGATTTGAACTGAGGGCGAGTTCGGTCAAGTTGGTCAAACTAGCTAATAGCTTGCTATCACTGATTCGATTCTCGCTGAGGTCGAGATAGGTTAACTTAGTCAACCCAGCTAATGGCTTGACATCACCGATTTGATTTGAACTGAGGTCGAGTTCGGTCAAGTTGGTCAACCTAGCTAATAGCTTGATATCACCGATTCGATTCTCGCTGAGGTCGAGATAGGTTAACTTAGTCAATCCAGCTAATGGCTTGATATGACTGATTTGATTCGATCTGAGGTCGAGTTTGTTAAGACTTCTAAGTTTAGAGTCGGCTGCTTGACAATTGTTAGTACCAGCTTTTTTCAATAAAACATCGATCGTGTGTCTGGTTGCCGCAGGGACAGATGATTTCTGTTGACACCACTGAGCAAAGCTTTTCGTTTGTGCGGAAGCTGTTGAGACAAGTGTAGCTTGGACTAGAAGTGTTAATCCGATCGCAAGGAAGAAGAGTTTTTTCATGAGTTGGGGAATTGGATAAATTAGCAATATTTGGTGGTTCAAAAAAAGCCAGGGCATAATTCGGTGATTTCCGCCGAATTATGCCCTCAAGACATTAGATTTAGCTTCAGAACCAGCTATTTTTAATTACACTATCAATGACTGCTATTGAGGCGGGGGCATCTTATATTCCGACTTTGGCGTGTAATAACTCATATTGCAGAACCACTTGCCAAAAGTATCTTGCACGCAGACACCAACGCTCTCAGGTACGCGCGAAACCGTGCAGTTGCCTCCTGCTGGATGTACGCCGCTAATGGTATAACAGAGGTAGTGAACTACACTACCTTGGAGATCGTATGCAGGCTTGGCTGTATCGATATTGTTAAAAATTCGGAAATCATTGCTACGAACCTGGCGCGGTTTGGAAACTTGCAAGTTGAGGATGTCCATGAATTGTGTTGAGTAATTGCGTTGGTATCCACCACTTTCTCGATCGCAAGCAGCATAGATCGCTGCTTGTCTAGCACCGATCGCACCGCTTGTTGGTGCCATTCTCGATCCACAAGCCCGAGACTGGCGGTTGGTACCGATATTACGAGATTGAGCGGTGACGAGGCAGGGACTTAGTAGTGTCAGCAGCGCACAGCCGACGATCGCGAGCGTGATTCTTGATTTCATATTGAGTTTAGATGTGGATTGGACGAGAGTAGATTAGGCTTCGTAACCTAAATGAACTTTTACAGATTTTTAGATAGTCGGATCTTAAAATCGGCTATTTTTACTAAAAACTAGAGTTGGCTAAATTATCCGTAATCTATGATTGCTATTGAGGCGGTGGCATGTGATAGTCCGGCGTTGATGATAACGTGCTCATAGCGCAGAACCATTTGCCAAAAGTATCTTGCACGCACGTACCAATGCTTTCAGGTACGCGCGAAATCGTGCAGTTCTGTCCTGCTTTATGCACATTGTCATCAATGTTATAACAGCGGTATTGAACTACGCTGCCTTGGAGATCGTATACAGGCTTGGTTGTATCGATATTGGTGAAACTTCGGAAATCGTTACTATTAACCTGACGCGGTTTTGCAACTTGCAGACTGAGGATATCAATAAAGAGTGTTTCGTAATTTGCGTGGTATCCATCACTTTCTGTATGACAAGCAGCATAAATTGCGGCCTGTCTAGCACTTATGGCACCTCGTGTTGGTGCCGTTCTCGATGGACAAGTCCGAGGTTGGCGGTTGGTACCAATGTTGCGAGCTTGAGCGGTGAGGATGTAGGGATTTAGTAGTGTCAGCAGTGCACAGCCGACGATCGCGAGCGTGAGTCTTAATTTCATATCTTGGATGCTTTATAGAGTTTGCGTAAATGCCAAACAGTGGCAATGGAATCAACGATACTAAGATCGATCGTTGGTAGAGATGCTTAAAATAAGCGATCGATTATCTCTATACGATCGATTCATGCAAGCGTATTGCTGTTTATGCGATGGGTGAAGATTATTAATATTTCTTAATAGTTATTGGAATTTAGGGATTATTATTTCTGATTACTAATGCTTTAATTTTGGGATCGTTCATTAACTTTTGAGTATCAGCGAGCAATCGATCGCCCCAATTTTGTTCTTTGAGCGATTGAATATTTATATCACGAGAGACTGAGAGCGCACGCTCGGCATTAGCATAAGCTTGAGTTTTTTTTCCTTGGGCGAATAGCGCAACAGCAAGGGCTAATAGCTCTGAATTTCTGAGCACCTCGTTGCCCCACACGATCGACTGTTGCCAATCTTTTATGGCTTTATCGCGATCGCCCATTTCATAGTAAATATGCCCCCGATTGATATAAGCCTCGTCAAATCGGTCTTGAAGTGCGATCGCCTTTGTATAGTCAATTAGGGCTTGCGAGTACTGTTTTTGGAGGCGGTAGATATTTCCCCTATCGAAGTAATGACTGGCAGTTTTGGGGTCGAGTCGGATTACTTTTGTATAGTCAATTTGTGTTTGTGAGTATTGTTTTTGCAGGCTATAGAAATAGCCTCGACTATGGTAGGCATCGACATTTTGGGGATCGAGTTGAAGTGCTTTGGCATAGTCAGCTAATACTTGTGAATCTTGTTGGTTATTTTTGGTATAGCTAGAGCCAAGTTGCCGTTGCTGTAATTCTATATGCATACGGTAAAAATTACCTCGATTGATGTATGTATCTGCATTTTGAGGTTCGAGTTCGATCGCTTTGTTGAGGTCAGCTAATGCTTGCGGAAATTGTTGTTGGTTGCGATAGATATTGCCCCGATT
The DNA here is from genome assembly GCA_965246715.1 of Chamaesiphon sp. Classification (GTDB taxonomy): domain Bacteria; phylum Cyanobacteriota; class Cyanobacteriia; order Cyanobacteriales; family Chamaesiphonaceae; genus Chamaesiphon. Next base: position 127,016 of record CBDFFH010000009.1, read on the forward strand.
GATATAGGCATCTGCATTTTGGGGATCGACTTGGATCGCTTTGTTAAAGTCGGCTAGTGCTTCTGGGTATTGATTATAACGATCTCGGTAGAAAATCCCCCGCTGGATGTAGGCATCGGCGTTTTGAGGATCGATTTGAATAGCTTTCTTGAGATCGTCAATATCGCCAAGAAATAACGCACGACTGATGTAAGCATCGGCATTTTGGGGATCGATTTGAATCGCTTTATCAAAGTCAGCTCGTGCTTGCAAGTATTTGTTTTGTAAGCTATGGATATTCCCGCGATTTATATAAGCATATGTATCTTGAGAATCGATTTGGATCGCTTTATTAAAATCGGTTAGTGCTCGTGAATATTGTTTTTGTAATTGGTACAGTTGACCACGATTGATATAAGCACGTGTATTTTGAGGATCGAGTTGAATTGCTTTATTAAAATCGGTTAGTGCTTGTGGATATTTTTTTTGTAGGCGATAGAGATTTCCTCGCTGATTGTAGGCAGAGATATTTTGCAGATCGAGTTGGATTGCTTTATTAAAGTCTGCTAATGCTTGTGGATAGTACTTTTGTAAACTGTATAATTCGCCGCGATTGATGTAAACAGATATATCTTGAGGATCGAGTTGGATTACTTTATTAAAGTCTGCTAGTGCTTGTGGATATTGTTTTTGTAGGCCGTAGATATGCCCTCGCTGGTTGTAAGCAATAGTATTGTTAGGTCTATCTTTAATAAATCGATCGGTTGCGACGATCGCTTCTGAATACCGTTTGAGATGTTGTAAAATTATCCCTTTTATCATGTACAGCGAGCTATTATTCGGCTTTAACTCGATCGCTACTTCTATCGCCTTCAAGGCCTCAATATTTCGGTTTAAGCCTCCTAGATACCCAGCTAGACTACGCCATGCAGGCATAAATGTATGATCGACCTTAGTAGCTTGTTGAAAGGCAATCACAGCTAGCTGCTCTTGTTTAGATTGCCTATACCCAAGCACTAACCCCCGACCATAATAGGCAAGTTTGAGTTGGTCTCGATCGGGTGTAGGGGTAGATTTTAATAATCCGATCGCGCGATCGAATGCGGCAACTGATTCCTGAGTTTTATCACTCCGCCATAAGAGATTGCCATAATCTAACCATTCCCTAGCCGTCGCAGTTCGACTCGGAGAAGATAGCGTTGCTAATAGATTCTGTTTGATTTCCGCTGTCTGTGCTGAAGTTATTGCTAGTGTTGGAGTTAAATCGCTTGGCAATGACGGTAGTTCTGTTTTCACCACTCTCAGTAGAGTAGAAATCGGCACGCCTAGAGCATGACCAGAATTAATTTCCGTGTATCGACCTCCATCGATTATTTCAGCTTCATTTTCTGCCGCAGTATTAATCCCTACCAGCCTTCCCTGTGTATCCAGTACAGCACCACCACTCATCCCTGGCAATGAGAGATTCGTATATAACAAATCGTATCCTCGATCGAGATTTGAGCTAAAGATAGCTCTGAAGTCATTCAAGTTGCGATCTGCGAAGGTACGACCGATGCTCAAATACCTTGTTTTACTGGGATCTCGTCCCGGAAATCCACTCACGAATACCCATTTATCCCGATTAAATCGATCGTTACCAATTTTAGCGACTCGATAATTTTGGTGGGATTTAAATTTAACGATCGCTACATCCGTCCCTGGTTCGGGGACGATAATCTGCTTGACGGCAACTCGTTCTCTAGTTGGCGTAACGATCGAATACCCTTTTCCTGTAACTACATGCGCCGCAGTCGCCACGTAGTAAGTATTTCCCGTTCTGGCGATGATGACTCCCGAACCATTGCCCTGACTATTTTCGATTCTCACCGTGATCTGTTGGGCGATATCATCTACCCGTTTGACAACTCCGGTGTAGTTATTTTTTCGCGCTAATTGCGGCGGAAAGGATCGCGATCGCGCATCGATTCGAGCTGGAGCTGTTGTGAGTAGGGCAAGTGACAAAGTTGGGTGATAGCCGATCGACAATAGCGATAAAAATGAGATGAGAGCTAAATATTTTTTCACGATCGATGGAGCTAATTTTATTTGAGTAATATAACGTGAGTTCGGGATAAGGATCTTTGCTTCGTTCCAGCACCGCCTCCGATTGAAATCGGGGCTAGCATTACAAAGTCCGGTTGTTGCCGCGAGCGGCAAAAGCCTGCCTTCGCGGACTAAGATATCAGTCCGCGAAGCGAAAAGTGCGGTCTTGGGGTTTCCCCAAGTAGAGCACCTTTTCAAGACAGGCGGACTTTGCATCATGAGCCGAGACTTCTAGTCTCTAGGCAATTATTATCCCGAACTGACGTTAATATAGAAATACGGCGATCGATTGGTTAAGCATTACTAAGAATCGATCGATCGATAAGTACGATCTATTTCCAATAAAATTTAGCGATTACTTCTACTCATAAATGCCTTCATGTTTGGAGTAGCCATCAACTTCTGAGTATCGGCAAGCAGTTTTTCGCCCCAATTTTGTTCTTTAAGATATTCAATTTTGGCAAAATTCCGATCTAACCCAATCGCGCCTTCAGCAGCAACATATGCCTGAGCCTGTTGACCTTGAGTGAATAAAGCAACGGCAAGAGCTAACTTTGATTCGGCAAATTTAGAGTCGATTGAGATCGACTGCTGCCAATCTTGGATTGCTTTATTTGGTTCGCCCATCTCATAATATATGAGTCCCCGATTATTGTGTGCGAATAAATTTTGACGATCGAGTTGAATTGCCTTATTGTAGTCAGCTAATGCTTGGGGATATTGTTTTTGGCTTTGATAGACGATTCCTCGATTGCTGTAAGCATTTGCATTTTGAGGGCTAATTTGAATGACTTTGCTGTAATCGGCTAGTGCCTGGGGATATTGTTTTTGGATAGCATAGATATCGCCCCTGCTGTTGTAAGCATCTACATTTTGAGGGTTAATTTGAATGACTTTGCTAAAATCAGCTAGTGCCTGGGGATATTGTTTTTGGATAAAGTAGGTAAGTCCTCGAAGAGAGTAGATTTCTGCATTTTGAGGGTCGAGTTGAATTACCTTGCTAAAATCAGCTAGTGCTTGAGGATATTGTTTTTGCATACTGTAGAAAGTTCCACGAGTGATGTAGGCTTTTACAGACTTAGGATCGACTTGGATCGCTTTGCTAAAATCGGCTACTGCTTGAGGATATCGTTCTTGCTGAAAATACGTATCTCCCCGATAGATGTAAACATTCATATTTTGAGGATCGAGCTGAATCACTTTATTAAAATCCGCTTGTGCCTGTGGATACTGTTTTTGTTCGCGGTACAGATTTCCCCGATCGCTATAGGCTTTTACAGACTTAGGATTGACTTGGATCGCTTTGTTAAAGTCAGCTAGTGCCTGTGAATACTGTTTTTGGGCAGCATACATACGTCCCCGATAAATGTATGCACTTACGTTTTGAGGGTCGAGTTGGATCGCTTTGCTATAGTCCGATCGTGCCTGTACATACTGTTTTTGTTCGCTGTACACACTTCCCCGATCGATGTAAGCCAGTACAGACTTAGGATCGAGTTGGATCGCTTTGTTAAAGTCAGCTAGTGCCTGTGAATACTGTTTTTGGGCAGCATATGTATCTCCTCGATCGATATATGCACTTACCTTTTGAGGATCGAGTTGAATCACTTTGCTATAATCCGATCGTGCCTGTACATACTGTTTTTGGGTAGCATACATATCTCCTCGATTGTTATAAGCCTGCACATACTTAGGGTCGAGTTGAATCGCTCTACCATATTCAACTAACGCTTGGGGGTATTGTTTTTGGTTCTGATAGACTAAGCCGCGATTATTGTAGGCAAATGCAAATTGAGGGTTAATTTGAATTGCTTTGTTATAGTCAGCTAGTGCCTGGGGATATTGTTCTTGGTCTAGGTATACATTTCCCCGATCGTTATAGTTATTTTCGTTTTGAGGGTCGAGTTGAATCGCTTTACCATAATCAACTAACGCTTGGGGGTATTGTTGTTGGTTGCGGTAGGCAAGCCCCCGATTATAGTAAGCAAGTGCGAGTTGAGGGTCGAGTTGAATCGCTTTGTTAAAATCAGCTAACGCCTGGGGGTATTGTTTTTGGTTGCGGTAGATGACTCCCCGCGCGAGGTAGCCATATGGATTATTTGGTACGATCGCGATCCCACGATCGATCCAAGTCATCGCTTCGGAATAACGTTTAAGCTCTAAGAGCGTATATCCTTGCAGTAGGTATAAGGAGGCACTTGGAGGTTTTTTCAACTTAGACTGTAACTCGATCGCTTGCTGGAAGGCACTGACTGCCTCCGCTTTTCGATCTAGACTCGATAGAGTGAGGGCTAGATCTCGCCATGCAGGTATCGAGTCAGGAGAGATCTTCGTAGCTTGCTCCAGTGCGGTCAGTGCTAACTTAGTTTGTTTGCTGCCGCGTAAAGCCAATGACCGCCCATAATAGGCAAACCCTAACTGTTGTCGATTTGGGGTGGCATTGTCCTTGAGTAATTTGGCTGCGCGATCGAATGCGGCAATCGATTCATCACTCTTCCCGCTCCGCCATAACAGATTGCCATAGTCCAACCAGTCCTTAGCACTACTTTTTTGACTGGGAGTAGCTAGTGCTGCTAATTGGATGCGGCTAATTTCTGCCTCTTCGAGCGTAGTCAGTGTAGGAGTCTGGACTAAATCCTCTTGCCATGATGGTAGTTGCGGTTTGAGGACTCGTCGCACTGTGGCAATCGGTACCCCAATCGCCAATCCCGTATTAATTTCTACTTGCTCTCCCTGTTCGCTAACATCACTGTCATTATCGGCTCTGCCAGCAATCCCCACCAGTCTGCCTTGTGAATCCAGCACTGCACCGCCGCTCATCCCTGGCAATGACAGATTCGTGTATAACATCTCATATCCGCTGCTGAGAATTTCACGCTCTTTAACTACCACTTCGTTAAGATTTTTGTCGAGATTAGCCAGATTACCGATACTCAAATATCGTTGCTTGCTAGCATCTTTAGCTGGAAATCCACTCACGAATAACCGAATCCTAACACCTGCCCTGGATGGATCTTTCCCGATTTTGGCAAGCTGATAGTTTTGAGAGGATTGAAATTTAACGATCGCCACGTCCGTCTCTTTTTCGGGAATGATAATCTGTTGAGCGGTAACTCGTTCTTGCGTTGGCGTGATAATTGAATATCCTTGTCCATTCACCACATGCGCCGCCGTTGCGACATAGTAAGTATTTCCCTGTCTGGCAATAATCACCCCCGAACCATTGCCTTGACTATTTTCGATTCTTACCGTTATCTGTTGGGCGATATCGTCAACTCTTTTGACAACACCTGTATAGTTAGTTTTTTTAGCAACCGTCGTTGGCGATGACGGGCTAGATTCGGCTGAAGATTTGGGTAAAAAAGCTTGATATTGTGAATTAATCTGCGCTAGTGTCGCGATCGGAATGGCAAAACTCGACTTTCGCAGTTGTTGGATGAGGGCTGCTTCTGGGCGACTACCGTCTTGATATTGGTAAACTTGGTTGCGAATCGGTTCGGAGCCAAACCCGATAATCCCCAGTAGTTGTCCTTGAGTATTCAATAATGGCCCACCACTCATCCCTTGCGCGGTACTAATCCCAAAGCCAATCCGATATCCCCCTTGGAGTGGTTTGGCTGTCAGTAGGGAAATCGTCGATCGATCGATTTTCAGTTGTTGCTGCTCGAAGGGGAAACCCGCACTATACATCTGCTCGCCTGGTTGGAGTCGATCGCTATCGCCCCATTGGGGAATGGTGTAGCTCTGAGGGGCGGTAAATTCTAATAACGCTAGATCGCGGTCTTTACTACCACAAGTGCCTTGAGTCAGCGTTTGGGCGCATTTGGCAGTATGAGTGCGTCCGTCGCTGGTGACGATGCGGTAGGTATTTGATTTATTGGCAACGTGAGCGTTAGTTAAGACTGTATATTTTTGACCCCGTTTGGCGATGAGTGTCCCCGAACCGCGCCGATCTCCAGCATAGACTTTAACGGTAATTTGACGCGCGATCGTCGCGGCTGAATCGGATTGTTTGGCGAAGGCTGGGGCTGATGAGGTGCCTAGCAGGGCGAGTGAAATAGCTGTAGTTGTGATGCTGCCGATCGAGCATAAACACAGCAATAGAGTTAAAGATTTTTTCATAAATAGAAATTAGTTTTGAGAGGGAAAAGGGGGAAGGAAAAAACTAACCTTTCCCCTAAAATCGTTATTTGCTAAATAAATGCTATGCGGACAAATGAATGATAGGTAAGCGATGTAAGTTTATTTAGTTTGAGGAGCAGTCTTTAAAATTGCCGCCATATCTATTTCTACATATACTTGTTGTTCTAAAGAACTATGCTGGATAGGACCAGTAATATAGTTTCCATTCAATGTATCTTTGAAATCTTGGAGAAATAATAATGGCTTATCACTAGATCGCAACGTCATCAATAGCTGTTTACAAGCACCATTAACTCGATCGGTCGCACAAATTACATTGCTTCCGCTCATTTTGCCATTAGTAAGAAATAAGCGATCGGGATTTGCGGCATAAACTGATTGGATGCGCCCAGAAAATTCTTCACATCGTCGTTGTGGAGTCCAATTTTGATTGATTTGCTTAGTCCATTGAATTATGGCTTTTTTATCTGTACTCGTCCAATAGATGGTCGTTGGGACTCTTTTCTTTAACTGTTCGTTAAAGCTAGTACCGCAAGTAAATTTTCCAGCCTCAGCTTGAGCGAGAGCGGGTGAATTACTCGTGACTAGCAAGCCACCACTTAAAACAGTAGCAGCTAAAAATGCGCCATTAACTAGATACATAGAACGAACTAGCAGTGAGTTATTTTTCACGATATTTGAGTTTGTAGTAAATTGGATAACTTTAGTTGTAGCTTTGAGAGAATGCGATCGAAAAGATGCAGTCGATCGAGATCCTACTTGACCGTGGCAACAATCCGGTAGCGTCCGGTTTCCCCAGGTTGAAAGGTTTTGACGCGAACCATGTAGACTCCATTGCCAGGGAGCGATAGTGAAAGTTTAGCCGTATTATTACGACCGCGCACGCCTTTATTTTCACCAATTTTTTCAGGACTGGTATCTTCATTGGGGATATAATATAATTCCAAAGAAGGGTCGAGTTTTTCACCAACTATTTCAATATTTAATTTTTGATTGGCTCTTCCTTCAAAAAAGTATTGCCGATAGTGGATATTTTTATCATCTACCCGATCGCCTGCCTGGAATACTCCAGAGATCGGTTTACCATTTATTTGCAATAATGTTATCTGTTCCGATTTATTGGCATTATCGACGCTAGCAAAATCTGGCGATTTACGCTGATAAGCGGTTAAAAACGAGCGCAGGCGATCTCCAGAAATTGCAATACTGATACTCGTATTTGTCGGGCCGCCTTCAGTATTTCTGGCATAAATTGCCGTGTTAATACCGATGACTTGTCCTTGGGAATTAATTAGCGGGCCACCTGAGTTACCACTGTTAATGCGGGCATCATGATAGAGTAAACTTTGCGCTCGATCGATTTTATTGAGTACACCAGCAGTAAAAATATTATCGATGCCAAATGGCGAACCGATCGCGTAGACGCTTTGCCCGACTTTGAGAGAGTTTTGAGGGGCGAGAGCTAAGTATTTTAAGTTGCTTTGATTGGGGATTTTTATGAGGGCTAAATCTTCATTTTGCGAAGCACCCAGGACATTAGCCTTGAGACTCGTACCGTCGGCGAGGGTGATTTGGACGGATGCAACCACTTTGTTGCGCTCATCGTGGACGACATGCTTATTGGTAACGATTAAGCCATCCTTGCTAATGATAAAGCCACTGCCGATCGTACTCCCCGAAACAATCTTGACTACGGCATCTTTACTGCGATCGAACAGTTTGACGCGTACGGTTTCGTCAGTAGTTGTCGAGTTGACAGCGACAGTTCTCAGATCGGCGCGTTCTAGGTTGACTTTGCTAGCTACTGGGATTTTTTGCAGATCTAAGGTAGTTTGAATCGATCGATCTGCACGAATGCAGCTACAGGCAAGTTGCGTAAATCCAAATGCAGTAAATCCGACTAAAGGAAAGCCGATCGCACAGATAATTTTAAGATTATTTTTTAGAGACATATCGTTATCTTCATCTGAGTTTGGTTTATCGCTCGGATCGAGTGGTTGGCTGTAATTGATTCTTATTACACTAGGGTTTTTTATGCAGCTCTAGAAAAAATTTACATTTAGTTACAGGGGAGGAGAAGGGGGAAAGGGGAAAGGGGAAAGGGGGATAATTGGACTACACTCGAAGAGGATGCCAGCAGCAGGTATCCGTCCTAGCTGCATAAAATCGCCGACTAGCGACCGAATCAACTAGTAAGAACGCGCGGCAATACCCGATCGTGAAGCAGCTACTCGTACTGAATTTAGATGGAGACTTTACCCGTGGATTTAGCGTCCACTGGGAAATCGGTAGCGAGGATCGAGCCGTTTGTCGCGATGGTTATAGTAAATTGCGCCCGATGCCAGATTTAGACTTGGCATTTCGAGCGTGGGATCGGACTTATCGGAGTTTGGATGGCATCAATCGCATCAAAATCAAGCCCAACCAAATTACGAATGTCCGCTATTCGTCATTGCAGTTGGAGTGCGGACGACAAGCCAAAAACTTAGCTAGGGCGATCGATGATTGGTTCGAGCGATCGGATTTGAGCCGAGTCATTCGCGAACAGTTAATCCCTACCCCTGGCGACGAGTACCGGGCGATCGTCCGCACTACCGATTTCCAAGCACGACAACTCCCGTGGCATCTCTGGTCGGGATGGCGCGCGATCGATCGGCTAGAAATCGCTCTCAGCACGCCACAAGGCCTACGGCGAGACCGAATTTACCAGCAACAGGTACGGGTACTAGTCGTGCTCGGCAACAGTGAGGGCATCGACATCGAGGCCGATCGCCAACTTTTGGCAGATTATTGTCTGGGTGCCGATCTCACCGTATTATCCGAGCCAACTCGATCGCAGTTGAGCGAGCGATTACTCGATAAACGCGGTTGGGATATCCTGTTTTTCTCAGGACACAGCAGCACCGAAGGGAATGGTACCAGGGGTAGAATTTGGCTCAATCGTACCGATAGTTTCACGATGGTCGAACTGAGACGAGAATTGCAAACCGCGATCGCTGGGGGATTGCAACTGGCCGTATTTAATTCATGCGACGGCTTGGGTGCCGCTGCGGAACTAGAGACGCTCTATATTCCCCACGCGATCTTCATGCGCCAACCAGTACCCGATCGCGTAGCTCAAACGTTCCTCAAAGATTTTTTAGCGGCATTTACTGGGGGGGCATCGCTAGCTCGATCGGTAAATATCGCCCGCGATCGACTTCAAGAATTAGAAACAGAGTTTCCCTGTGCGAGTTGGCTGCCCGTACTCATCCAAAATCGGCTCGCTATCCCCCCAACTTGGCAAAGCTTGGGAGCGATCGCCAACTGTCCGTATCGCGGTTTGGCAGCATTTGCCGAGGAGGATAAAGACTATTTTTATGGACGCGAAGAGTTTGTCGCTAGTTTGGTTGAAGACCTCAAAACCCGATCGCTAGTCCCGCTGATCGGTGCATCGGGAAGTGGTAAATCTTCGCTGGTATTTGCTGGGTTGATTCCCCAGTTGCGCCAAGACGATCTCCACTGGCAGATCGTTTGCTTGCGTCCGGGGACAGAGCCGATCGTGGCACTAGCAACTGCGGTGACATCGCTAGCAGCATCTCCCGCTCTGGCATTAGAGTTAGCACGATCGATCGCCATCGACGAGCTGGCGGTAGTTAACTTCATGAGCGAATCTGGGCTGAATGGCAATTTAATCGAGTTGCACTCACCCAACGATCGCTTACTCTTAGTTATCGATCGATTTGAGGAACTCTATACCCTAGCACCAGATAGAGCGGAACGTCGCCAATTTCTCGCTAATATTCTCAACTTGCTCGACCGATCGCCTGAAGTAAAGTTACTATTCGCCTTACGCGCTGATTTTTACGATCGCCTGCTGGAGGATTATCCACTGGTAATCGCCCTAGAACGGACGCAGAGCAGACATTTAACGCCAATGACGCGCGCGGAACTAACTCAAGCGATCGTCATGCCAGCGCAGAAATTAAACGTCCGGTTTGAAGATGGCTTAGTCGAACGGATTGTGGATGCTACCCTGGGCGAGCGACATATCTTACCGCTGCTCGAATTTACCCTCACCCAATTATGGACGAAACAACGGGATGGCAATCTCACTCATCGCGGTTATGAGGAGATCGGCGGGATCGATCGGGCGGTAGTCGATCGGGCGGAAGCAATTTATGCCCAGTTAACAGCTAGCGAGCAAACCCAGGCGCGCTCTATTTTCGGGCAACTGGTGCAAGTCGGCGAACAGACACTAGCTACCCGCCGGATGACTAAACGAGCGGAACTCGACCCCGACAGTTGGAGTTTAGTCGAGCATTTAGCCGCAGTACGGCTAGTGACGATCGATCGCGCCGAAATTGCAGGTGATGAAACCGTCGAACTGATTCACGAGGCATTGATTGGCTACTGGGACAGACTGAAATTATGGATCGAGATCGATGGCGATTTTCGACACTGGCAAGAACGATTGCGGGCGACGATCGATCGGTGGGATAAAAACGGGCGGGATGAGAGTGAGTTAATCCGAGGGAGAACGTTGGATACAGCTTTAGATTGGACGATAAAACAGCCCGATCGATTGCGGCGATCGGAAGCAGAATTTATCCAACTGAGTGCCACTCATCAGCAACAGGAAATAACCGCCAAACAACGGCTCCAGCAGCGTATTATCGGTGGATTAGTCGCTGGATTGACGATCGCGACTACTTTGGCGAGTATCGCCCTGTGGCAATGGCACCAAGCAAGCTTACAAAGACGCTCGGCTATTAGCAATCGCGTCGAATCGTTAGCCAGTAACGCGCGCTTATTATTCGAGTCTGGCAATCAATTGGCAGCTTTACAACAAGCTCGACTAGCTGCTGCGGAGATCGCGCGCGAACCTGAACTCACTAGTGAATTTAAGCTTCCCGCGCTCGCGACGCTCTCGGATATCCTCGATCGCATTCAAGAACAGCGCGTGCTAGCGCGACATACCAATTCAGTCGCCAGCATTGCTTACAGTCGCGATGGTAAGTTCATAGTTTCGGCTGGCTGGGATAATCGAATTCATATTTGGACTGCTAACGGTCGATCGATCCAAACATTAGTTGGCGATAACGAACGGTTTTTCAAAGTCATCGTTCATCCCAACAGTCACGAAATTATTACTGCTAGTTTCGAGCGCGGGGTTAAAATCTGGCATCGCCATCGGCAAACGGGACTCTGGATCGATCGATCTCAAGGCATCTTCGATCGACCCGTCACCGCGCTCGCCTTGAGTCGCGATGGTCGAAAATTAGCGATCGCGACTAAAGCTGCGAGCATCCAATTTTATCCAGATTTTAGCAATGCACCGCTTAAATATCGCTCTTTGCCGATCTCCAGTCTAATTAACGACCTCAGTTTTAGTGCCGAAAGTCGCGAGATCGTGGCGGCAAATAATGATGGTACGCTGAAAATTTGGACGATCGAGGGAAAATTATCGCGCACGATTGCTGGAGGACATGGCCAAGTTTTAACGGTTGCAGTTAGTCCCGATGGTAAAACGATTGCTGCTGGAACTAGCGATGGGACGATCTCACTTTGGAATGCTCAAGGGCAGTTATTACTCTATATTAAAGGACAACCGCGAGCGATCCTCGATCTTAATTTTAGTCCCAACGGTAAAATACTGGCGGCGGCTAGTGAAGATCGTCAAATTAAACTTTGGAACGCGACGACGGGGAAGTTAGTCGATACGCTTCAGGGACATCAAGATAGCGTCAATGAAGTCAGTTTCAGCCCCGACGGTCGCACCCTCGGCTCGGCAAGTGCCGATCGCACCGTGAGATTGTGGCAGATCGATCGACCGCCAGCAACGAGCGACCGAGCGACTAGTTTTGGTTATAACCCACTGCACGATATTTTAATCCTCGGGGGTACGCCTACAGGCACGATAACGATCTTAAATCGCGATCGACAGGTCGTCCGCCAGTTTACCGCTCATCAAGCTGAAGTAATCGGGATCGGATTGAGTACAGACGGGGAATATCTCGCCACCACCGACAGTCAATATCAACTCGCTAACAAGATCGGGTTTAAAAACTCTCAAGTAAAACTCTGGACGAAAACGGGCAGACTAATTGCAACCTTGCCAGGATATCGAGTTAGTTTCAGTCCCACTCGATCGGTATTGGCGATCGCCACTAGCGATGGTAAAGTAAATATCTACGATCCTAGCGGTCGGGCTGTTGCTAGTTGGCAAACCCAACAGTCGAGTCTCAATACTCTAAATTTTAGTCCCGATGGTCGCACACTCGTTACCGGAGATAAGGCGATAAAAATCTGGGATTTAAATGGTAAGTTATTAGACGATCGTTCAATCGAAACAGGGAGAATTTTAAATGTTAGTTATAGTTCAAATTCTGATACGTTAGCGATCGCTAGCGATTCCCGTCCACCACTGCTGTACTCGCTCCAATCTCGATCGATTCGCACTTTAGGTAATAACGTCGGCACGACCGCCACCAGTTTTAGTAACGATGGAACTGTCGTGCTAACTGGAGATACAGCAGGTAATATCCAACTCTGGAGTCGAACGGGTCGGTTATTAATGACTATTTTTACCCCCATTCATCGAGGTTATTCAATTTCACAAGTCGGATTTGGTACTAGCGATAGCGAAATTTTGGCGATCGATATTAATGGTCACATAAGTCGCCACAATCTCGATTTGGATCGATTATTGATGCTAGCAGATCGGTGGCAAGCTAAATGAAAATTAGTAAATATGTGGAATTCTTGGGAATAACTGGAGCGACGATAATTAGTGTCGCGATTCAGTGTAACGTGCGAGCGAGCTGTCATGACAGCAGCTCGCTGGCGAGGAGTTATCCAATCGCCTTAATGGAGCCAGAGCAAGTAGAGAGTTACTTGAGTAAAGGGATCGCTGACTTCGAGCGAGGTCGGTATCCAACAGCGATCGGTAATTTTTACCAAGCTTTGAAAATCAACCCTAAATCTGCACTAGCATTCTACTATCTCGGAGCGATTTATACCGAGCGGTATCAAAATGCCATCTCGATCGATAATTCCAGTCTGTTGATGCAATGCTCGATCCACAGAACTAACGAGCTGCAAGTTTTTTGTCGTCGGTTGATTTTATCTGAGTGGCAACAACAGCAACAATCCCTAGCAATTAAGAACTTTACTAAAGCGATCGAACTGCAACCTCAATACCCCGAAGCATATCATGCTAGAGGTATCGTTCAGTTACCCAATACAGGTGCTGCCGTGAGTGATTGGCAGCAGGCGCTCGAAATCTGGCAGCAGGATTTGGAGCGAGATCGCACTTCCGCTCGCGCGAGCGGACAAACTCGCGATCTGACCAAGCTCTCGATCCAAGTAGACAGAATTTTAAAGATCTCCCGCAATATCGATCTACTCAAAGATGAAATCTCCAGTCAAAAAAATCCCGGCTCTGCTTCTGGCTACTCTTCGTTAGATAAATCTTTGCGTAAAAAAGTTCGAGATTTATATATCGAAGCCAATCGGCTATTAAAACAAGGTAATATCCAAGCTGCTAAAAATAAATATCAGGAAGCTAAATTAATTTTATTGCATCACGATCGATCTCAAGAATATCGAGAAGTAGAACAGACAATCGCGCAACTCGATCGTCTATTGCCTACAAACCCGTAACTGTTAAAGAAGCACACTTCTAAATTGGAAGGCTGGCAACCGCTGCAATTCGATCGATTAAAATTCTTCCCCGCCCCGCTATCTGCTCGGCATTCGAGAGAAAAGACGGCACGATCGTCTTGAGATTTTGTTGCTCCGCTCGCATCCAATCGATAATATACGATCGCACCTCAGCATCAGCAGTAGCAATCTCAGCCAGAAAATTGGGCGCACCATTGAACAACGCCACTAAATCCTCAAAGTCCTTACTAAAGTAATGTTGACCTCTGCCTCGACTCCCAAACAAAGGCAATTTTCGCCGCGATCACATAAGGCAATGAGAAGATCCGAATCAGCCGACTGCTGGGTAATCGACAACTAATCGCCCCAGCTACCCCAGGCAAATACCACTGATTCCCAAACCCCAACACCTTCTCATCGATCGGCATCATATCCAACTTAATTCCCCGATACAACCACCGACATAACGGTGCGCCAGGAGTAGATCGTGACTATTGGATGTTAGGAATCGTCCCACTCCTAAGCCACTCAACCATTACTTCCGCTCGGTCAAATTGACAGCAGCAGCAAGAAAATCGTCTTCTGTTACTAAAGGTTCGAGGTATTCGATATTCATGTCGGCGATTACTCGATCGTGTGCAGCTCGATAGCGAGCAGCTACAACCATCCGCACAATGTTATCTATCAATGCTTTCATTTGCTAATCATTCCAGAGAACTTCCACCTTATAAAGCTCGAACAGCCGATCGGATGTAACGATCGTCATCCCCTCCACTTGTGCTTGAGCGATTAACATTCGGTCGAACGGATCTCGATGATGTAACGGCAATCCCCCAGCTTGCAGCGCGTGGTCTGCCCTAATTTCCACCGCTCGCGCACCTAATTGTTGCATCCGACTGGCAAGATAACGATCGAGCGGTTCGGGCAAAGGTAATTTACCCAAGCCTACCTTAATCCCCAGCTCCCAAACGCTAGCCACCGAAAACCAAATCTCATTACTCTCATCGCTAATTTGAGCGATCGTTTCCTCCTGTAATCGATCGGGTTCGGCAAACCACCACAACCAGCACTGAGTATCGATTAACAGCTTCATTCGGCTTCACCTTCAAAAGCTGCCAATAAATCCTCTGGTAACTCGTTAAAGCCTGCTGGGACGGTAAATAAACCGCGATCGCAACCCAAACTTTGACGGCGAGAAGTTGGTCGAGCGAGCGGAACTAACTTAGCAACTGGAACACCGCGATTGGAGATGATAATTTCTTCCCCCAGTTCCACCCGCGATAACAGGCGGGATAGCTGGGTTTTGGCTTCATGGATATTAACGGTTTCCATAATCTGCAAGTAAACTAAGTCTTTAAACTAAGTTTAATATAATTAAATTAACGTCAGTTCGGGTTAAGCAGCAGGGAGTAAAACCCACTCAAACCCAAGAGAGGGCTTCTTGGGTTGATGGCCATAGGCAATCAATCCACACAAAACGTTAGTACAAAAGTTTACGGGACTACGATGGCGAGAATGTTCGATTTGGGAAATATTTTTAAGCTGGTCGATTATTGTCTCAATAATCGACCGTTTACGAGAAAGAAGCTTATCATTTAACCGCATCAGTTTATTTTTCATATTGCGCTAGCTGCTCTAATTGTGCTGCTACCACCTCATCTTCCATCATCGGACGTTGGTGTCGCTTCGCATGGTCACGATTTGTTGTCCGCTGTCTTGTCGCACTTGTATGGGCGGGAAACCCGATTCGTGACAAGTTAAGAAAAACCGAGGGTTGTCAAGGGGAGAAAGAAAAAATGTCAAACTGTTACTAGCAAAGAGTTAGAACCAAATTTGACACATGCCTAAAAAGCGGACAACAAATCGCGACCACGCCAAGCGACAACAACGTCCGATGATGGAAGAGGAGGTGATAGCAGCACAATTAGAACAGCTAGTCACGCCAGCAGTACTAGCACAAGAAAAGTACTATCGCCAACTCGGAATGAGGGATAGAATACTGAATCTGCCGCTGATGGTAGCAGCAGTGCTGACACTAATTTGGCGAGACGTAGCTGGAGTCAGAGAACTCAGCAGAATACTCGCCAGAGAAGGATTTCTCTGGTGCGAACCAACACAAGTCAGCCAACAAGCATTATCACAGAGATTTTTGACATTTCCCGCTGAAATATTTGAGCGAATATTTAGAGAATTACTGCCAGAATTCGAGCGAAAATGGCACAGTCGCAACAAAAGACAACTACCCTCCAGTATTCAATTTGCCCGAACTAAATTTGCTAGAGTTTGGGCTAGTGACGGTTCAACATTAGAAGCAATCTTCAAGAAATTAGAAAGTCTGACAGATGTGCCAAAAAATCAATTAGCTGGAAAAATAGGAGTAGTCATCGATCTAGTAACCCGACTACCAGTAGAAATTTGGTTTGAGTCGAATGCCAAAGCTAGTGACATGAAGTTTGAGGCAGATATCCTAAAGCTAGTCAAGCCCCAGACATTAATTTTACTAGATCGAGGATTTTGTCATTATCTGTTTTGGCAACAACTAATCGAAAGGAATGTTCATGTAATTACCCGCCTAAACAACAAAGCATCATTTACCGTCGAGAGCGCATTCACGAATAGTTACAGCATCCGCGACCGAATAGTAACAATGGGTGCTGGTAATAAAACAACTCCATGTATCACGATGAGATTAGTGGAAATCAAAATGGGTAAAGCTTGGTACTCTTATCTAACTAGCGTGCTTGACCCATTAATTTTACCACCCTACGTAGTTGCCGATTTGTATGGTAGAAGATGGCGAATAGAAGAGGCATTTAATATTGTCAAACGATTGTTAGGATTGAGTTATATCTGGACAGGCTCACTTAATGGTATTAAGTTGCAACTCTGGGGGACTTGGCTATTTTATATTGTATTAGTCGATCTTGGCGATGCGATTGCTGATGAGCTATCTCTTCCTTTTGACCGCATTTCTTTAGAGATGATTTATCGTGGTCTTTACCATTTTTATGTTGCCCATCACAAAGGTTTAGCTACCGACCCCATTAAATATTTTGCAGCTCCTGAAAATAGAGATTTAGGTATTATTAAATCTATCCGAAAGCCATTCAAGAAATTAATGATTGACCCCTTTCCCGACCAAGCGAGCAGGGAAGGCTCATTCTTTTTTGAGCCTTCCGCTCAACCCGGCTTGACAACTGCGCTCGCTCCTTAACTTGTCACGAATCGGGAAACCCGCCCATACAAGTGCGCCGCTTTTTGGGCATGGTTCACACAGTAGACTCTAACTCTCTGCTAGTAAAAGTTTGACATCTTTTCTTTCCCCTCTTGACAACGCTCTAATTCTCCTAACTTGTCACGAATCGGGAAACCCGACGTAAAAAGCGAGACAAGACATTGCCCCTACCAAAGGAGGAATTGTAAGTTATTTAATTCTTATTCCTTAACTCGATCTATTCACTTGCATACAGCCGCGTTAATGTCGCATCGGCAACAATTAGCGGCAATTTGAGTTGATAACCGCGACCATTTGCCAGCAGTTCAATTTTACCGCCATGCGCGCTCGCCAGCGTCTGACTCAGCGACAAACCCAGCCGAATCCTTAGTTCTTGGCCGATATTGGCTTCGAGCGCACGATCGCGATCGTCTGGTAGCAAGACTACTCGATCGGCTGTTGCGCTCCGATCGAGTGGCTGTAAATCTGTAAGTACGACTAGCTCGTCACTGGTAACGAGCTGAATTTGCAATCCATCTGTCAGATTGACGATCCGAATCGAGATGTGATGGTGGTGCGCGGTAGTGTGAATTAAGCTCAAGCTGAGATAGTAAATAATTTGGCGCACCTTATCTTTATCCAATACCCAAATCCGCTCGCTAGCATAATCGCTGGGAATCTCACCGCCAACTAGATCGAGGACGATCTGGTGGTGTTTTTTCTGGATTAATGGCTCTAGGCTCTGAAGTGCCAATCGACATAACATTTCTAGATCTACCGATCTCAGCGTGAGTTTGTGCTGCTGAAGGTCGAATCCACCTAATTCAGAGATTTCATTGACGATCGTGACCAATTGTTCGCCACTATGATGAATGATCCCCAAGTAGTCTTTTTGCTTGCCACTTAACGAGCCGTAAATTTCTTGTTGTAGGACACTTGCCATCCCAAGTACCGCTGTTAATGGGGTTCGTAGTTCTTGTGCTAGATGTGTCAATAATTTAAATTGAAGTTCGCTCTGCAGCTGAGGATAGTCCGAATAATTCTCGGCTGGTAGATCGATGAAGATCGATCGGTCTTCACATCCATCGCGATCCGTTTCCGCCACTACTGACAGACGATTTGATGCAGCGAGATCGTGTTCGGTAACTGCTGCGCAGTCGTCAAATCCACGAACTGCTAAATCCGCAGACCGCAGATCCCCAACCCAGCGATTTAGCTGCGCTTGACTTAGGATCTTCCGCTCGAATTCACTGGTAACTAACCGAGCGATCGTCTGTAATGAATCAATATCGCGATCGCTAAACTGACGCTGACTAAAATCTAAAATTGAGAGTGTACCTAGCAAATCTCTCGCCGCCGTAACTAGGGGAATACCGAAATAGGCTGTAATCTCATGTTTGCAGTACAGTGCTGACGAAGCTAAATACAGATCCGTTTGTAGGTCGGTAACTAAAAACTTGTCGCTACTACTACCGATCGTCTGGGCGTAACAATATTCTAGCCCTGCTAATTCGACATGTAAGTCAGCAGCGATCGGTAAATGCGTCAATCGCTCCAGTCCAGAGATCGAGCCGATCGCATATCCCGCTCCAGTACTCGTGCTCAGGATCGCGATCGGTGAATCGGTCAATCGGATTGCTAGTGCGGTTGCTTCGGCAAATATCGGCATCGCGCTCGATCGCTGGAAACATTGCTGTGACAGAGAATCGCTACTTAGTTCAGTAGCGATTCGGCAATTTTTGGGCGCTGTAGACCTAGCTACCGGACGGGAATTAGGCTCTAGGTCGAGGTCGGAATTGAGCATGGGACGGTTGCCCGGAGTGGGATAGCTAAATGTCTGCGGATGTGAGATCGAAAAGATACATCTAGATCTAAAATTCCCACTCAACCGCACTGGAGCAACATTTTCGCCCAATGTATTAATTGACGCTTGTTGGCCGACAGCAAACTACAAACAGCCATGTCTATTCGATCGAGCGAGTCAGCTGCCACGATCGCCACCCTAATTTACCGCTAAATACTCAATCGTTGATACACTTCATCTAAGTGCTTGAGATGTTGAGTCGGATCGAAACACCGATCGATCTCCGCAGGAGTCAAATGCGCGGTCACGCGGGGGTCACTAGAGACTAATTTGCGGAAGTCGCCATCGGTAGTATTCCACACCGCCATCGCATCCGATTGGACGATCGCATATGCTTCTTCCCGATTGAGTCCTTTACCTACAAGTGCGAGTAATACGCCTTGACTGAAGACCACACCACCGTAACAGTTGAGGTTACGCGCCATGTTTTCGGGATAAACCAGCAGATTTTTGATGAGGTTGGTAGTTTCGACCAACATGAAGTGCGTAAGGATGCAGGAATCGGGCAGACAAATGCGTTCTACCGAACTGTGAGAAATATCTCGTTCGTGCCAGAGTGCGACATTTTCTAGAGCTGCAACAGCGTTACCGCGCAGAATCCGGGCCATCCCTGTCAACCGTTCCGATCGAATCGGATTGCGTTTGTGGGGCATGGCAGAGGAGCCTTTTTGCCCTTTGGAGAAGAATTCTTCGACTTCCAAGACATCAGTGCGTTGGAGGTTGCGGATTTCCACAGCAAATCGCTCGATCGAAGCACCCAGCAACGCTAATACTTGCGCGAACTCGGCATGAATATCGCGAGAAATAACTTGCGTAGAAGCTGTATCGGGAGTCAGTCCTAGCTTCTGACAAGCGATCGCTTCCGCACGCGGTTCGATATTGGCATAAGTACCGACAGCCCCAGAGATCTTGCCTACCGCAATACTGCGACGCACTGCTACCAGTCGATCTCGATTTCGCAGCATTTCCGCCAACCAGCCAGCCAATTTAAACCCAAACGTAATCGGCTCGGCATGAATCCCATGCGAACGCCCGATCGTGACTGTATTACGATGTTTTTGGGCTTGATACCGAATTGCTTGAATCGTCTCTTCCAACCGCGTCAGGATAATATCGGTACTCGCCACCATTTGCAGCGCCAATGCTGTATCCAAGACATCCGAGCTAGTCATTCCTAAATGGATATATCGCCCTGCCGCTCCGACGTGTTCGTTGACATTAGTTAAAAAGGCGATCACATCGTGACGGACTTCAGCCTCGATTTCTAAGATCCGATCGACATCAAACTTTGCTTTAGCCTTAATTTCATCAACAGCTGCTTGGGGAATATGCCCCAATTCAGCTTGGGCTTCGCAGACAGCGATTTCTACTTGCAGCCAAGTTTGAAACTTATAAGCATCTGTCCAAATTTCACCCATTTCGGGCAACGTATAACGCTCTATCATTCGATCGCTGTTCCGGCACTATCAATACTCACATAGTATAGCGTTGGTTGGCACAGCTGCTCTAGAACAGAATCTTCTGTCGGTCTCGCTCGCTCTCTTAAGATACATTAAACTACATTAATAGACATGAAAAAGCACAGAAAAAATCATTGAATTGGTTCTAAAGTTAGTTAGAACAAAAACAAACACTCTTAAATTAAACCACTCTGTATGAAGATCGTAAATTGCGATCTCGACCCCAATGTGGACTCGCTCTGCATCTAAAACTTTAGCCGATATCTCTTCTAGAGAGGATTTGCTAAAGTCAACGATCGAGCCACATTCCTTGCTACAATCTTCTGCCGTTACTAGCCGCGCGCATAGCGATCGCAGTTAAGATTGTAGACCGAGCGGGGTAATTACACTCCAGATTTTTGAGAACCGAATTACTAATGAACTTGCCAGAGATCGGCGGATATATTTTAGAAGCACGTAACTAGTGAAGTCCGATCGAGATTGCGTTTTGATAGCAGCGATCTCTGACTAGGTAACGCCTCATGGCATTTACCCTGTAGAAGTGCGAAAATCAAAGCAAGGAAGTATCGAAATATTTACATAGCATGAAGATTGCGATCGCAGGAGCGACTGGATTTGTGGGCACTCGGTTAGTCGAACAACTCCTAGCACAAGGGGATCGAGTGACGATTTTGACTCGCACTCCGGGGAAGGCTATCGCGCGCTTTCCCAAGGCAGAGGTCATCGGCTACAATCCGATCGAATCGGGAGCATGGCAACAGTCCATTTCTGGCTGCGATGCCGTCGTCAATCTCGCTGGAGAACCGATTGCGGAAAAACGCTGGACACCGACGCAAAAGCGAATAATCTTGGAAAGTCGGCAACTGGGCACCCAAAAAATTGTTGAAGCGATCGATCGAGCCGAAGTCAAACCACCAGTGTTAGTAAGTGCCTCGGCGATCGGCTACTATGGCACCAGCGAGACAGCTAAATTTGATGAAACTAGTTCTGCTGGAACAGATTTCCTGGCTGAAGTATGTACGGCTTGGGAAACAGCCGCACAAGCAGTCACAGCTAGCGGTACCCGGTTAGTCATCCTCCGGTTAGGTATTGTCTTAGGTGAAAATGGCGGTGCATTAGGCAAGATGCTAGCACCGTTTGGTGCTTTTGTCGGTGGGCCGATCGGGAGTGGCAAGCAATGGTTCTCGTGGATTCACCGTGACGATGTAGTTAAATTAATTATTTCAGCGATCGTCAATCCCAAGATTCAAGGTGTTTACAATGCTACCGCACCCAATCCCGTAACGATGCAAGATTTTGCCCAGACACTCGGCGCTGTCATGAGTCGTCCTTCCTGGCTCCCCGTACCAGATTTTGCGCTCGAAGCGCTCTTGGGTGAAGGCGCGATCGTCGTGTTACAAGGACAACAAGTAATCCCAGCAAAAACTCTAGCTGAAGGCTTTAACTTTACCTATCCGACGCTTAAACCAGCTCTAGCATCGATTTTAGGCTGATAACTTCGATCGTTCTTTAATGACGATCGCTTCTACACGAGCGATATTCGTCTCGCGATCGACTGTTGTAATCGCCCACCGCAGGGGTTCGCCCCACTTCTGGAGTGCTGTCTCAATTACATGATTGAGGTTGCCGATCGCATTGTTGATGTCAATTTCTATTTCGATGGGTTCGATCGTCATTTTCAAAAAATCTATTTGCTTTGGATCCATAGCTAAGAAAATACGATGGTTAATATTAAAACAATATTTATGTTCAAAAATAGTGTAGCTCTAGTGACTAATTGGCTTGCTCGGCTCTTGATTCTGACTTGTGTTTGGTTAGTGTTGGGCGTAAATAGCCCAGTCTTAGCAGTCATCAGCCAGACTAATTATAGTCGCATCGATCTTCAAGGACGGGATTTTTCTGGCAAGGATCTGACTGGGGGCGTATTTGTGTCATCGGAAATGCGTGGAGTGAATTTTAGCGGCGCTAATTTAACCAATGCACTCTTGACAATGGGGGTACTCCTCAAGACAAATTTATCTGGAGCCAATCTTACCGGAGCATTGGCCGATCGCGCGACATTCGATGAAGCAGATTTGACCAATGCGATCCTCACTGAGGCGACACTCACCCGATCGAGATTTTATGGTGCTAAAATTACGGGAGCGGATTTTACGGATGCATTGATCGATCGCGCTCAAGCGAAATTGTTATGCGAGCGAGCTGACGGCACCAATCCAGTTACTGGAGTAGCCACCCGCGATAGTCTCGGTTGTCCGTAAAAATTCCCATTAGACTATTTTGGCTGTAAATGCTAAAATAGTAAGTTGCAAAATTTATCTAAAACTTCCGAATAGTTATGACCCTAACGCAAGAGCGTAAGCAAGAAATCATGAGCAAACATCAGTTGCACGCAACTGACACTGGCTCCTCCGATCTGCAAGTCGCGATGTTAACCGAACGCATCAATCGCCTCAGCGAGCACCTCAAAACCAACAAGAGCGATCACTCTTCCCGCCGGGGCTTGTTAAAAATGATCGGACAGCGCAAACGCCTGCTCGCTTTCATCCAAAGTGAAAACGTTCAACGCTACCAAACTCTGGCTGATACCCTCGGTATCCGTCGCGTCAAAGATTAGTAAGCAGTAGACAGTTGACAGCGTTCCGCGTTGCTCCTGTCAGAGCGGCTACGCCAACGTCGTTCTTGGAGGAAACCTCCAAGGGGAACCTACGGAAAAAGCGGAACCAGAGAGTTGACACTTAGCCTGCCGAAAACGTGCGATTTATCGCCATCCGATCTAGCTAATCACCGAGAACGATCGACTGTCCACTATCGACTATTCAATATCCACTGTAAAATCATGCCTGCTGAGGAATCACGTAAGTCCATCCCTTTTGAACCTCCTAGCAATAAACAGCGTAAACCAGCAGGGAAGAAGAAGGGTACACCAATTATCAAGCCACAAACTCCAGCTCCAGCAATGGATGAGCGGGGATCTGGCCACATTCCCGAAATAGTCAGCAACCGGATGATTCGGCGTGCGCTGGTATTTTGCGGTACTCCCATGTTGATGGGGATGTCAATCTTCATCCTTGGCTATTTTGCAATCATCAAGCACTGGTTCCCTGTCTCGAATACTGTCGTGCTGCTAACTAGCATGGCTTGCTTGGGTTTGAGTGTATTGGGACTTAGCTATGGGATTCTATCTGCTTGTTGGGAAGAAGATAGCACTAGTAAAGGTAGTCTCTTGGGTTGGGTAGAATGCAAAACCAATTTTGGACGCATGGCTGCTGCCTATCGTGCCAACAAACGGATGCGAGCGGATCTCGATCGATAATGACGGCGCACCTGTAGCTACTTCACCGATTTATCCAAGCAAGTTCTTGCGACTGTAAGGTTGGAGGTAAGGGAACATCGGAGCGAGAAGACGATCCTGATCGGGTATAATATTCGCTGGAATACGCTCTACTCTTAATTCATGCAGATCCATCACACATCAGCGATCGAACCTGGTGCCAAAATCGGTAATAATGTCTCGATCGGGCCTTTTTGCTACATTCGACATGATGTGGAGATCGGAGACAATTGTATTTTAGATGCTCATGTGACGTTGCTGCCCTACACTTCGATCGGCAAAAATTGTCATCTGCATAGCAATGTCGTAATCGGCGACTTACCTCAAGATGTCGCCTTCAAAGATGAGCCAAGTTATGTCAAAATCGGCGATAATTGCACCGTTAGAGAGGGCGTAACGATTCATCGCGGCACCAAAGCTGGAACGACTACTACTGTCGGCGATAATTGTTTATTAATGGCATACAGCCATCTCGCCCATAATGTCCAACTAGGGAACCACGTAATTGTCGCTAACGGCGCGTTGTTAGCTGGTTATGTTGAAGTGGGAGATCGCGCATTTATCAGTGGCAATTGTTTGGTACATCAATTTGCGCGAGTCGGGCGATTGGTAATGCTAGCGGGCGGTTGTGCGATTCATAAAGATGTGCCGCCCTTTTGCATGACGCGCAGCACTACCCTGAATAAAATTATGGGTTTAAATACGGTTGGATTGCGCCGTGCGGGATTTACTTCAGAACAGAGATTGACAGTCAAACGCGCTTTTAAAATCCTCTATCAATCCAATTTATTAGTTCCAGAAGCTTTAGCTAAATTAGAAGCTGAGTTCGATTCGGAGCTAGTTACAGAGATGTGTGAATTTATCAAAAAGTCTCAGCGTGGAATTGCTGGATATGTCCGCCAACGTCACAGCGAGGATTGAATTATCTTCGATTTGGAACGTAAGAATGGTGGAGCGAGCAACAAAATAGCTAACGGGATCTCACGGTGATTAACCCTCTTCTGTCATGTCAATCGATCGAACGCATTTATGTGGCTGAATCTATTTTTACTGAATTTGTATCTAAATTAGTCGCCAAAGCCGAACGCTTAAAATTCTGGTTTAGGTAGTTCGCGGATGGGTGCGGCTGGGTCGATACTGTTGCCGATCCGTGGTGCTTCGATCTTCAATCGGTAAGTCGAGAATCTCGTGCGGATTGACTTTTACTAGTAAATAATAGTACAGGTCTATTCAATAAATTCGATCGATCCCCCACTCAATTTGGGCACATTTTCACTTGCAGATTTTGTCAAACAGGTGAAGGGGAGTTCTTCACATTTTATCAACCATGAGATTCGACCAGATTTCTTGTTCAAGTGGCAGGGTAGTTATGGTGCTTTGACGGTGAGTAAGGATGATGTGGATGATTTGTGTGAATATATCGATGGGCAGGAAGAACATCATCGGCGGAAGTCTTTGATTCCCGATTGGGAGCCGATTTAGATGGTGAAATGGGGACGCACGATTTTAACCGCACGATTGAAATCGTCGCTGGTGTTGCGAAGTCCGCCTTCGCGGACTGGGATTTTTTAACCCGCGAAGGCGGGTTTTGCAACATGAGCGGCGGTTTCAACCGCTGACGAATCTTTTAATATTGTTCCACCGAGGATATAATTTTGTCTTCTTCGAGAATGCTAATAATTCGTTCGAGTTCCTCTCTTTGTGATAAGTGAGCCGTAAATCGAATCTTTTTCCTCTTCATACTTAAATGAACTCGTAAATACTTGCCCAACCATTTAATTGTCCGTAATTGACCTTCTGACAAGTTAGATATATAACCACAACTAAATACAAATGTTTGGATGGGCGGATATGCGGGTAGTGATTGTTCTACTCCACCCATTATAGTTATAAGTTGTGAATTGGGTTGGCTAATTGTCACAGCAAAGCATTCTTCGCCTAGATCTAACTTTTTAAGATCTAGACGATCGACGATGGAATGAACATGATAGTTGCATTCGCTACAAAATCGCACATCATCATTCTCTGTTGTTTGTAGATCTTTCCATTTCTTTTGACAACGGAATGTGAATTTAATATCTGTGAGATCGAGATTGTCTTTCATATTTCATATGTTTAATAATCGCACGATTGAAATCGTCGCTCATGCTGCAAAGTCCGCCTTCGCGGACTAAAATCCCCAACCCGCGAAGGCGGGTTTTGCATCACAAGCAGCGGTTTCAACCGCTGACTAACCGAACTAACCCAAACCACCCTCCAACTCCGCCTTAGCAACCCCCAAAGCCTCCTTCACCTTACTCGCATCCCGTCCCCCAGCCTGAGCCAAATTCGGTCGCCCACCGCCGCCACCACCGCAGATCTTCGCAATATTACCGATAAACTTCCCAGCCTGCAAACCCTTGGCATTTACCCCCTTACTAAAAGCCGCCACCAAACTCACCTTATCCGGTTCGGGAATTGAGGCCAGCACGATCGCGCCTTCACCGAGTTTATTTAATAACCGTTCCGCCGCAGTTTGGAGCGCATTAGGATCGACATCACCGAGTTCGGCGATGATGATTTTAAACTCACCGATCGATATCGCTTGCGATAGTAATTGTTCGGATTTAGCGATCGCAAGTTCGCCCTTCACACTCTCCAATTGCTTCTGATTAGCTTTGAGTTCAGTTTGCATTGTCGAGATTCGATCGAGGATTTCTTCGGGTTTAGCTTTGAACCTGTCGCTCAATTCCTTGACTATTCGATCGCGCACATTTAGATAGTCTAAAATTGCATTGCCCGCTACCGCTTCGATCCGCCGCACACCAGCCGCAACACCAGCTTCAGAGATGATTTTAAACGCCCCAATTTCGGCAGTATTACTAACGTGAATCCCGCCGCATAATTCCATCGATACGCCAGGGAAATCGATGACGCGGACTTCGGCACCGTATTTTTCACCAAACATCGCTATGGCACCTTTAGCCTTAGCTGATGCGATCGGCATTACTTCAATTTCTGCTTTATGAGCCTCACCAATCCAGGTATTTACCAAATCTTCTACCTGTTGAACTTCCTCAGATGTGAGAGCGTGGGAACAGTTGAAATCGAATCGCAATCGATCGAATGAGACTAATGAACCTGCTTGAGAAATTTCAGGATCGACAAATATTTTCAATGCGGCTTGTAATAGATGAGTCGCTGTATGGTTAGCTTGAGCGCGACGACGATAATCAATACTGATTCCAGTGTTAACTATATCGCCAACTCTTAAACTTCCACGTTCAATTGTTCCAAAGTGAACAAAGAAAGCAGACTCCTTTTTCACATCATTAATAAGGACTAATAAATTATCCGCCACTATGTGACCGCGATCTCCAACTTGTCCGCCAGATTCCGCATAAAAGGGAGTCTTATCTAAAACAATTTGCACAGTCGTTCCGGCATCCGCTTCAGACACCGACGTACCTGCAACTAATAACGCAACTACTTCAGCCTGACTAGTAAACTGAGTATAGCCGAGAAATTCAGTCGCCTGAATCGTGTTTGCGAGGGTATCTAAGGAACCTTGAACCGTGAGATCGATCGATTCTACCGCACCACGCGATCGATCTTTCTGAATTTGCATTTCCACTTCAAACCCATCTGCATCAACAGTTAAACCCTGTTCCTCGGCGACTTCTTGCGTCAATTCCAACGGGAAACCATGAGTATCAAATAGCGTAAACGCATCCTTCCCCGAAATCTCCTTCACTCCCTGACTGAGCGCATCCGCAATAATATTCGCCAGTAACTTCTCGCCATTCCCCAGGGTTTTTAGAAACTGAACTTCCTCCCGCTGAAGTTCCGCCTTAATTTTGTCAGCCTTCTCCCGCACATTGGGATAAGCAACTTCCGACATTGCGATCGCACTTTCAGCTACCTTAGTCGTAAATTCAGCATCAATGCCAATCAACCTGCCATGACGCACTACCCGCCGAATTAACCGCCGTAAAATATAACCCCGCCCAGTATTTTCAGCGCGAATTCCATCGGCGATCATATGCACAACCGCCCGAACATGATCGCCGATTACCTTCAGCGAAGTCTTAGTTTTTTCATCACTACTAAAATAATCAATTCCGGCAATATCTGCCGCAGTTTGAACGATCGGAAAAATCAGATCCGTCTCATAATTATTCGGTACATCTTGCAGGATTTGTGCCATCCGCTCCAAACCCATCCCCGTATCGATGTTCTTATTCGCTAACGGTGTGAGATTGCCATCAACATCGCGGTTGTACTGCATGAACACCAGATTATAAAACTCAATAAATCTGCTGTCATCCTCCAAATCGATCTCATCATTCCCCAATTCGGGATGGAAATCATAATAAAGCTCAGAGCATGGCCCACAAGGCCCTGTCGGCCCCGATACCCAAAAATTATCATCAGCACCCAACCGCTTAATTCGCAGGGGATTCACGCCAATCTTGTCCCGCCAGATCGCAAAAGCCTCATCGTCATCCTCAAACACGCTGACCACCAACCGCTCCGGCGGCAGCTTAAACACCTGCGTCGAGATTTCCCAACCCCAGTGGATCGCTTGCTCCTTAAAATAGTCCCCAAAGCTAAAATTGCCCAACATCTCAAAAAACGTGTGATGCCGCGCCGTCCGCCCCACATTCTCGATATCATTGGTACGGATACATTTCTGGGAAGTCGTCGCACGGGGAAAATCGGGCTGGCGTTGACCCAAGAAAATCGGCTTAAATGGTAACATCCCCGCGATCGTCAATAACACCGTCGGATCTTCCGGCACCAACGAACCGCTCGGCAACGGCTGATGTCCCCGCTGGCTATAAAAATCGAGGAAAGCTTGACGGATCTTGGCACCACTGAGTTTGAGAGCAGACATAGAATTTTAAATAGGGATGGCAGTATAGTCTCGGGTAGGTAGGGGGCATTGCTACCCCTTTCCCCCCGATAAACCGTGCTTAGGTTGAGTCGAGGGCAGGTATTAACCTGCGCCCCTCTCAGTTAGAACCGTGCGTAATACTTTCGCATTACACGGCTCCCGAATTACTAGGCGATTAAGCCTTGCTCATGTGGATGTAGTCGTGGCAGGATTCATGTATTGCTACAAGATTATTCTGCTTCCAATTATTATGATTCTTGTCTACATGATGTAGATGAATCTTTTCATCCCCTACGAATTTTAGTCCGCAGGATGCACATGAATGGTTTTGCCGCACGAGGGCTTTAGAGGTTTTGCCTTCATAGAGTTTTGATTTTCTCTCGCTCCAGTAGGTTACATCGCCATCATAAGGTGATTTCTCTCCTTTGACATTGATATATTTGTTTTCGGAGTAAGGAACCGATGGAAATGCTTTATCCAATAATGCTTTGGATGTATCGCGATTCTGTTTGGTTTCCTTGTTGAATAACTTGTAGGCTCTGTATTGGATGTGATACAAGGAGTTCCTTGAACCATCCATTTTACAAAACCGATGGTAATTCCTCCAGCCTCTTACGATTGGTGCCAGCTTTTCGGCTTTTACTATCGCTCCATAGTTCGAGTTGTTGACGATGACTTTTACTTTCTTACGGAATGCTCGATGATTATCCGTTGAAGGAACACATCGAAACTTTCCGCTTGATTGCACTTTAAAGTGCCATCCGAGGAAATCAAATCCATCTCTCGTAGCAGTAACTTTGGTCTTTCTTTCGCTGACCTTCATTCCCCTGGCGGATAGGAACGCGCTAATTTCTTCAAGTATTAATTCCGCGTCTTCGCTAGGTTTCAATATTATCACCATGTCGTCTGCATAGCGAACTGACTGGTGAATATTCTCGATTTCATTAAGTGCGATGTTGGCTAGAAGTGGGCTAACCACGCCACCTTGCGGTGTTCCTTGGTCTGGAAATCCTACGTTTGTACCAGCTTTTAGACATCGGAAAATACCGAGTTTCAGTCCTGCTGGTGCAATAAGATTATCCATAATTGCAGAGTGATTAATCCGGTCGAAACATGCCTCAATATCAAGTTCGATAACTCGTTTATTGATTCCGTTGCTTTGTGAGCGCAGATTATGAAACAGGTATTTCTGTGCGTCATGAGCACTTCTTCCCGTCCGAAATCCGTAGCTCCTTGCATGGAAGGTTGCTTCGTGCGCTGGTTCTAGAGCGTATTTGGCTAAACATTGCCAAGCTCTGTCTGAGATAGTCGGCACTTTTAGCATTCGTGTTGTCCCGTCTTTTTTAGGGATTGGGATTTCTCTTAGCTTTTGGTGCTTCCAGTCGGTATGATTGAGACTAATATGATTCTCTAGGGCAAAGCGTTCTTCAAAGGTGAGGGACGCTTTCCCATCAATACCTGCTGTTTTCTTTCCAGCATTGAGTTGTGTTACTTGTCGAATAGCGAGCATTCTCGCGCCTTTAGACTTCAGAATCAATTTCTGTAGTTTCCGTGCGTTACGCTTGTCTAATCTCTGAACTGCTTTGTAAACGCGTTTTTGTAACCGAAAGAGCCTTTTGGAAGCTTTCTTCCAATTGAAGCTCTTCCACGACTCGCTAGCCGTTAGGCTGCTCTTAATCATGATTTACTCCAATCTGTTTAATCTGTAATCCTCAAGGCAATTATGCCTTGTCCTACCCGCGTTTGAGGGATTAATCGCTTCGTCCCGTCTACCATAAGCTCGACAGCTCATAGACCTCAAACACGTTTTTATTCGTTCCATCCATTCGATTGATTGTTCCCTTAGACGCTTCCATTTCAACTATCGGAACCCCATACTCTTGCAGCTATTAACTTGACGATGCTGCGGGATACTAATCTCACGTCAGTTCGGGTTAAGCCGAAGGCGGTAACACCCACTCAAATCCAAGAGAGGGCTTCTTCGGCTGATGGCAATAGGCAATTAAACCACACAAAACATTCACACAAAAGTTGACGGGGCTACGATGACGAGAATGTTCGACTTGGGAAATATTTTTGAGCTGGTCAATAATCGTTTCAATAATTGAACGTTTTCTGCTCAAAAATTTGTCATTTAAACGCATTAATTTGTTCTTCATATTTCGCTTCGGTTTAGCGAAAAATTCTATTCCCTCATCTTCAAATAACTGTGTTGCTAATGATTGAGACACATAGCCCTTGTCAGCAAAAATCTTACCAAACAGAGATGAAACTAAGTTTAGGACTGGCTTGCGATCGTCAATATTACCAGGGGTCAGCATGATATTTAGAAGTTCACCGTTTTCATTAGCTACTAGATGTAACTTAAAGCCAAAGAACCAATCCACAGAGGTTTTGCCGCGAGCCGCCAGATTTTTAAAAACTTTATGTCCAGATATCCGTCGATTATGGCAGACTTTTAAACAAGTGGAATCAATAAAACTAATCCCTGTGCAAGCACCAAAGCACTGCTTGAGATAAACACATAAGGGCATCAGTGTCTGAGGTATCCATTCTACAAACCGTTGATAGCTGGGCAATAGGGGAAAAGCATCTGCCCAATAAACACTTACATGGTCGATGTAATAATGCTTGAAATTTCGGTAATGGTGCTGATGAAATGTTATCAAAATCGTCATGATTTCACTCAAACAGAGGCTTTTGGCTCGGCGACGGGTTTTGCTCCCATCGGAAATGAGCTGTAAGTGCCAGCTCGGTTCAAACTTTTGGCAGAAATTGTCGATATCACAGAATAATGCATCTAAACTATTCATAGGAGGGTGTGCTAAATCGTTGATAGTAATACCTTTTAGCTTAACGCCCCCTCCTTTTCTTAACCCGAACTGACGTTAATCTCCGATGAAGTCATGGTTTTCGGTTGTTACCCATGCTTCTTGGTAAGTTGCTTTTGAAGGAAGTTCGTTAATCTCGTCATAGGAACTCGCTATTAGCAGCAGTGTCAGCTATAACTCGCTGTCTGATTCCGCCCTGATCCCGGCTTCGCTCTATAAGATTCCGAACTTACTCGGCGCGGGCAGGTAAGCAGTCACTCCTGAGTTTGGAGGGAAGGACTTGCACCTTCATCAATTGGATAGTTCAAGCCTTGAGGTGCTACATGTCTAGTAGCCAGCTTGGATTAGTTATTTACGGACTGGGTACCGCGATTGACTAATCAACGAATCGCACCAAGTTTCCAAGTACACGGCTTGAGCAATTCACTTTTGATGGTGGATTTTGTGGTGACAGTATTGATGAACCCAGATTAAATTTCTGATTTCATCTTTGCCATCTTGAATTTTGGGGATGACGTGGTGCAAGTCTATCGGTTCGTCATTAAAGAGCGATTCCCCGCAGACAGTACATTTATATCCTTGGTTATTGGCTACTTTTTCTTTGGTTTTATTATATCTAGTGGCTTCACTCTTAGCTTTAGTTTTCCATCTTTTCTCCCAGTACTCCTTGCGTTTACGGTCATCTGGGGAGGCAGTTTTAGTTACCATTGCATACCTCTCGATATTAAACTAAGCGAATCTGAGCATGTATGCCCCTATCTTTTTATCGCCACAGTCCCATTTGGAATTCCTC
>CBDFFH010000010.1:0-36948 GCA_965246715.1 Chamaesiphon sp.
TTGGGGGATTAGTTTCAATAATCTCTCCTGGTGGCAAGCCAAACCCCAGTGTAGGAATCCCAGAGGATTCAGAGAAATCGCTGGGGTTGAGCGCAGGTGGCTCATCTTGGTACCTAAGCCACAATTGATACTCCCGTTCTTCTAATTCAACAGTTCTTTTGAGATCTTCTGGGAAAGGGGGTAAAGTGCAAGCATAACTGCGTTCATTCGTACCATTATTATCTTTAATTGTTACAGTAA
The DNA here is from genome assembly GCA_965246715.1 of Chamaesiphon sp. Classification (GTDB taxonomy): domain Bacteria; phylum Cyanobacteriota; class Cyanobacteriia; order Cyanobacteriales; family Chamaesiphonaceae; genus Chamaesiphon. Next base: position 241 of record CBDFFH010000010.1, read on the forward strand.
GTCTCAAGTAGCCGTTAGGAGCATCCTCGATCTTGAAAATAGTAATTGACATATTAGACTACTGAGTTAACTTAGACTTTATGAGGTTGTGGAAGTGGAAATTCTTTAATTACTTCAGTATTATCTAAATTTAGACAAATCTTAAAGCGATCTCCAAAATCTGCACTAAAATATAATTGAATGCTATTACTTGGGACTTCTAGCCTCGAAGTCGCAACAATTTGATTTCCACGAGCGTCAACTAAGAAATTAACATCTCGTGCATCTCGAAGACTCAGTTGCAGCAAGGGAGGTAGAGATAATTCCCCATCGACAAGGTAGAGTCTAACCAAAACAGCTAGCCGATCTTGTGGTGTTTTTATCCAAGCGACCATCATAGCAATTTTTCTACCTGCAAATTGCCGATCTAATTCTTCAATTATTGCGACAGATGGTGGTAAATCTGGTTTAATAGCCCACAAATATTCAGCAGCTTGCCACCAGACTTTTTCATTTTTGCAATTTTCTAATAATGGCACTAGGTCTTCAACTCCATTTATTCGATGTGGCTGATGCACATCGTTTTGCTGTTGATATACTTTAGCAATCGCTGCTTTAATTTCTTCGGGCGAACTTAATAATGTACCTCTAACACTATCTAATTGAACTTCAATAAAAGGATCTAGATCTGCGATTGCTTGGGGTGGATGTAGAAAATTTTCTAGCAATATCCAGCCATCACGCTTTAGGTTTTCAAGATACAGTGTTAAATCTTCTGTTGCCTTATCTATCAGTTTATTTTCTCCAGGTTTTAGATAAGCTTTAAGCCATTTTTCATCATTTAAAATCCCTGCATAATCATTAAAACTCAAATCCAATTTCCGTAACTGCAATCGCAGCGGCAAACTCGGACGAGCGTTTCGGAACTTACGGATCGTTTCTGGTGCAGTTCGCTCGCTCGCTGACATCAAAGGCTCGATCGCTCCCTTTGCCGGAACCAGCTTCCCTTGACGATGAAATTCACAAGCCGTAAATAGTACGTCGAGATCCTCAGTCCCATCCATACTGGTAAGCTGATAATTCAGAAACACCGAATCGAAATCTGCCCTTTCTTTGAGATCTCGATGGGAGATGAAATTCCACAGACGGATAAATTTACCTTCTAGATCCAACTGCACTGGTAGATAATAGTCCCCCACCCAATTTGACAAATCTACCCACTCCTTGGGAATCTCGATCTCATTCAAATCTAGCGATTGACTGGGAATACATATCAACCTCGTCTTACCAACTTGGAGAGCGAATCCATTAACTAATTGCGAGATCGACTGGAGATTTGCTCTATTGTCGATTTTGCAGGGAAACGCCAACTCAACCTCCGTATCTAAGATCTCACTCAACCAAGCTTTCATGGCTTTCATACAGATCTGGTTGAGTTGAACTCGATCGAGATTGTAGTCCCGATCTGCTAACTGCTCTGTGGACAGGATGGAATTTAAGTCAAGACTATTGGAAAGGTCGAGCCACTTATGTTCGGGGTAGATGTTGCGAAGAGTAATGGTATCCATAATCGATATCGTTCTAGGTTTACAGTTATTAATTGAGTAAGATTTGCTAAGTTTATGTGGAAGGTTGTAAAGATCGAGCGATTACTTCCTCGATCGCCTGTTGAGCCACGCTACTGCCAAGATCGAGTCTGCTTGCGTTCTGAATTGTCTCGGTAACGCGCTGGGTGAATTTAGAGCGATCGGAGTCTGATATTGCCATCTATGGCTGAATTCCTAATGGCTGGACAATCCGATTCACAACTTGGTAAAAATATTCTCTCAGCAGGCTGGGTTCTGTGTTTGAGACTTGTACTTTTAGTATAGGTTTCATTTCCGCGATCCTTGCTTTGATATCGCTCTCGGTAATGTTATTCGATGTAGTTTCGGCTTGATTCATGCTGACGATCAGGTTTCTCGCCAAAGCGTCAAGAGCGTCGCTCACTCTATCTGAAGCACCGCCTGGATTGGGATGGGCTAAACCAAAGTTTGAGTGTAAAACTTGACTGATTTCAGCCATACCTAACGACAAACCATACCGCAACCATAATATTTGCTGATGCGATGGTCTTCTGGGATTATTGGGTGATAGTTGAAAAAATTCGTCTAAGTATTGGGTTAATTGTGGCAATAGCTTTTTGAATAATTCACGTTCGGTAAATTCTTCCGGCGTTTCGCTAGTGTCATCGCTAACTAAATCTCCAATTTCTGTATTTCCATCGGTTCCACCAACTACTATATTAAAACTGTCTGGGTTATCGATCTTACCGACATGATTGCGAATCGTTCTCCCGATCGCTCTCAAAAATGTCTTTACTGCCTTAGCACTGAGTTGGGTATGCGAACTCAGATAACTACGAAATCCCTCGATCGTCTGAAGATATTGCGGTAAGTCAGAATTGGGAGAAATAATCTGAAAATGCGATTTTCGATTTTGATACCAATCATTTATGGTTGCTAGATCTCTTTTTTTATCACTATCTGCAAGAGCAGCCAATTTCTGTGTATATAAATCTCCAATATCTACATAATTATCATTATTTAATCGATCGTCTAATGAATCGAAGTTATTTTGTCCAGAAATTTGGGATAAACACTCCTTCAAACACCGAACTAATATCTCGCATCGCTTTGATAATTCATCTGTCCCGCTCGAATCAAAAAATATGTGTGGAGCGAGCGAGTTAATTATTTCCTGCCTCAATCCATCTTGGTTGGGGTTAGGATATTTTTTGCAACTTATTTCTTCAATTGTTGTGCGGGAAATCTTCTGTAAACTGACAGCCGTATTTAGCAAAATGTAAGGCGTGTTGCTACTCGTGAGTACCCCCAGATCGGATAAACCAGGATAACCACCTTCATCCATTCGCAGACTCGAATTAAGCCCATTGCGGATGGTACGAAACGACCAAGCACCAAGAGCGTTAAGCAGGTTGGGATGGGGATCTGTAAGATTGAATCTTCTAAACATCAGATGTGGAAAGTCATGCCACATCTTAGGTGTCTCTGTTGTATCTTCTGGATTTTCTCTACTTTTGAGTAAATAACTTTCAGTGAGTAGAGAATAGAACTTTTCTGGCGTTCGCAGATTAGATGGAAGTCTATTCCACATAAATCTTACTACTTTGTAATAAGCATTTCGATAATAGCTGCCCCATAGAGCGCGAATTTGCCGATCTTCAGGATCGTTGCGCCGTAGTCGCTGAAATAGTGCCAAGACTACTCGATCGATTATCGTTGCTGGATCGCACCCCTGAGCCTTTGCCACAGAGTCTATCCATACTTGAAAATAACCCTCGAATTCTGCTGCATTTATCCATTGTGGCAACTCTGGACACTCAGGATAGATGCCATTGCATACATCTCTTAAGAATTGGGATGGGGACAAAACCGCAAACCGAGCGCGAACCCCCAATCCACCATCTTTTGCTGGATAAAAGCTAATATCAGACAATTGAGAATAAAAATCAGTGAATGGCATTGGCAAAATCAGTGGATGTTATGGATGTATCCATAATTTTGATGGATATATTTTACTTGGGTCGAGCGGACTGCTAAGTTAAGCTTTTAGTTACAAAAATTAATAATTTTGCTTGCTCAACAATTATTAGCTAAATTTACAGTATCCTACGATCGCTCTGAATCCGTCGGCTTAAATACGCTTACCCCCAACTTTAACCCTGGATTATTAGCCCAGCGATCGCCTACATGGGTATAAATCGCCGTCGTCCGCAGATCCGCATGACCCAATAAATCCTGTACCTGGTGCAAACTCACACCATTCTGCACCGCTAGAGTCCCCGCCGTATGCCGCAAACTATGTGCCGAGATCTTCCGCCCTGGCTGGACTTTCAAATCTGCCGCATTCAAATAATGGTCTACCAGATACCGCATCCCCCGCCGCGATAAACGCCCCCCAGGAGCCTGATGGGAAAAATTAATAAACAACGGGTCGGTTAAAGTACTATCAAACCCTGCCGCCCGTCTGAGGGTCAAATACACATCCAATAACTTCGCCAGTTCGGGAGTTAAGGGAATCGTCCGCACGCGGCGTTTGCCCTCTAACTTCAACCCGACATCCTTTCCCAACCGTTTGATATCTTCTAAATTGCAGCGATATAACTCTACCGTCCGCGTCCCCTCGATCGTCATCAAACCGAGCAACAACCTGTCTCTGACCAACTTCAACTCATTACGGTGGTCGATGCCTTGGAGCAACCGATTCGCCTCATCCTGCTCCAAATAGGTAATCGTTTCCGCTGGATGGGTAGAACTACGCGGTGGTTTGATGCCCAGAGCGGGATTGTAAATCATTAACCCATACTCGATCGCCGCATCGTAAAAGCGTCTTACTGCCGCTAATTTCAACGCGATCGTATTCCGCCCATACCCATGCCCGATGATGTAGTGACGATAAAGCTTAATCGTCTCGCGATTCGCCGCCGCCGGATCGACGGAGTTGGTTTGACACCAGTTCAGGTAGGCTTTAACTTGACTCCAATAGGCGACAATCGTTTCCGCACTAGCCGCACCATCGGCGATATCAAAAGTCAAAAAGTGGGTAAACACCCGAATCAGATTGTCCGCATCGAGGACTCTAGGACTGTTTTCAGTCGTACTGCTGGCGACGTGAGTAGGTATTGGCTCATCCATATCGAGATCGCCTGTGTCACATTAGTATGAATATTGCGCGTGCGAAAATCTAAAATTAGTAGATGTCAAGCCATCTGTCCCAAACCGCGATTACTGAACGACTCAGACGATCTTAGCTTGTTTGTCAGTACCAACCACAAATAAATTAATTATGGCTAGCAACAAACCAAAACAACCAACGCAAGGCAACAGGATGGCAGTTACGAGTAGCAACGAAAGCAAACAGCCAGAGCGACGACGTAGCGGTACGATTAACCTGCGAGTAGGCGAAGCCCAGAAAGAGGTAATCGAGCGAGCGGCGGCGATTCAGGGTAAGAGTCGGACGGCATTTATCCTCGATGCTGCTTATCGCTCGGCAACAAGCTTCCTATTAGATCGCAAGTTTTTTCTAGTTGACGATGCCACATTTGAGGCATTTGAACGACAACTAGAAGCTACACCAGATCCCCAGCAATGGACAGCATTGAAAGCGTTGTTAGAACGTCCTGCCCCGTGGGATTAATCGAACATCGCTCCCTCGCTCCTTCAACTCCTCAAGCGGACTTCGCCAGCTCCCGTCCTTGCCAATAAAGAGCGGATTATCGAACCAAAAATCCGCCACCCTACCAAACTCAAACTGCCAATTCGAGTAGCCACTAACAATCGTTCCAACTCAATCTGGACGATGCCATCAAATAACACCGCATTTGCCAGCGTATCCGGCGGATCTTGCGGTAGTGGCGGTAAATACAACCGTTGGGTCGATTGAAACTTCAACAACTGTCCTAACAAATCCTGCACTTGAGGAGTATCCACCGTAATGGGTTGAATCCGCAACAACGCCGCATATTCTCGCCGACCTGGTACCAAATCGCAAGTAGCCGTAGCCACCACAAACTTCATCCCAGTCAACCTTTCACCCAGTAAATAAGCCGCCTCCGTACTGACAATATCGCCTTGCAATAAACTAAACCTGTCCTCAGTTGGCTCAATTGCACCACTAGCGACAGCATCATCATAATCCAGCGGACTCCGAACCAAAGCACCTGGCGCATTAAATACCTGCTGTCGCTGCTTAGTTTTCCCCAACCCTTGAGCAAAACTTCTCACTAACTGTACCGCTCTCTCATCGTGAGATAAATCCCTCAATGCGACTTCTAGAGCGGCTAAATCCATCGGTAAATCTGACACGCGCTTACCCTAATGGACGAGCGAGGGATGCTGGAGTGAGGATGACTTCATCCTCTGACTCAACGGGGATATCTTCAGGTGCCAACGGTGGAAAACTAGATCTCGTTGGTAAAACAGTGGATACACTCCCTAACATGGAGACTGTTTCGACTAATAAAGCTAAAGTATCCGCATCAGTTGGATGATTTTCGACTACCCGCACGGCTCTCATCACCACGCTTAAACCCTGCTGGAGTCGTTCTACATCGGTCGCTAGTCCTACTAGGTGTTGGAAGTCAGTTTCACTGAGAATGCGATACTGTCCGGTTTTAGTCTGGAGCGTACCGACAGTTCCAGGGGTAATAGTTGTCAGAGCATTAGCACCAGATGTCCGAAACTGCTCGAAAGAGTTCCAGTGGGCGGTAGGAGCTAATTTGAGGTGAGGTGTCGAGCGGGCAAACATGACGGTTGTGAATGGAGAGACGATCTTAGTTTATCAAATTACCAATGTTTTAACAATGATTATCGTTGGCTTGAAGTTAACCGATGATAATCCGTCACCAGACCGCCTGCTTGTTAACATGGCTTCCGTGCTATCATGTTATGATGATAGTGTCATTCAAAAATACTGAAACAGAAGACATCTTCAACGGTGCGAGTACGAAGGCAGCGCGGAAGCTTTGTCCAGAATCGATATGGAGAGTGGCGACTAGGAAACTCGACCAAATCGATTCTGTCATTAGTGTTGAGGAATTGAGCGTGCCACCAGGAAACCGTTTGGAGAAGTTGACGGGTGACAGGGCGAAAAGTGCGGTCTTGGGGTTTCCCCAAGTGGAGCACCTTTTCAAGAGAGACGGACAATATAGCATTCGGATCAACGACCAGTATCGAATCTGCTTTTGGTGGTCGGATGTGGGTGCCCAAGAAGTAGAAATTGTCGATTATCACTAAGTTTGGAGCGTAATTATCATGGTTCGAGTACCCACTCATCGTTCGCCCACCCATCCAGGGGAAATGCTCCTGACCGAATTTTTAGAGCCGATGGGATTAACTCAAAAAGAGTTAGCCGATGCCATCTACGTGCCCTATCAACGGATTAATGAGATCGTGAATGGGAAACGGGGTGTCACCCCTAGTACGGCTTTGCGACTGGCTAAATTTTTCAACGTTTCTAGTGACTTCTGGTTAAATTTACAAATCCGCTGGGATCTGTACCATGCAAATGAGTCAGAGGCGCAAACAGTGGAGAAGATTCAGGTATATCAAGCGGTCGAGTAAGAAATTAGATGAAATCCGACTGGGTTGATGTGGTGCTGTCTTGGTGGAGTGGGTGGTAATGACGATGGTAAGTTTGCTACCGCTAACATCCTTTACTGGTAGCAAACTGGATTCACCCTTGGCTGGGATAGTCGATCTTCCCGATCCACAGCGGTCGATCTCACCCGCAATGCTAAGGTATGTCTGATAAGCTAAAGATAGATGAGTACATGGGAGAGGCATCATGTCTACTGAAACTCTAGAGCAGCGGCTGTCCGCCGTAGAAACTGCTATTGCTGAATTAAAACAACAAAACAGCAGTCAATCGGCTAACTGGTTAGAGCAAATTACTGGCTCATTTAAAGACGATCCGATCTTTGATGAAGTTTTAGCTTACGGGCGGGAATTTCGCAATAGCGACCGTCCGCACGATGACGAGCAGACAGATTCGTGAGATATTTACTCGATACCGACCATTTGAGCATCTTGCAGAAGTCTACAGGTCAAGATTACGCTTGTTTATCGGCGCGGATGGCGAAAATTTCCATTTCTGAATTTGGGATAACGATCGTGACCATCCACGAACAGTTTCTCGGCAGTCATACCTACATCAATCGCGCGCGTAACTCCGAGCAGTTAGTTAGGGGCTATGAGTTCATGACCAAGCTGGTGAGAGATTTGAAAATTATCCCCGTCGTTCGATTCGATGAGAGAGCCGCAGCCATATTTGATAACTTACAGTCGCAACGGATTAAATTAGGGACGATGGATCTGCGAATTGCTGCGATTGCTCGCGCGCATGAATTGGTGTTGTTGACCCGCAATCATCAAGATTTTATCAAGGTGCCGGAATTAGTGACTGAAGATTGGACTCAGCCATAATCTAAAATTCATAACATGATTATTTGGAATTGTTTTTAATATTTATGAATAGTGATGTTGGCGATATTAATTTATTAGAAAATGAGATAGATGTATTTTCACTTTATACAGGTAGTAAAGATGAATATTTGCAGAATTATGAAGCATTAGGAAAGCTGAAGGAAGAATGTGACTCACTAATTGCCAAAGCTGCGATTAGTATCGGTGTTAGTTCGATGGCGTTATTAGCTCCTATCCCTTTACTGGTAACGCTACCTGTGTTTTTGTTGGGGGGTATATCTGCTGAATATTTAATTAGAGTTGGTAGGTTGTATGAAATTACAAAATTGTTATTAGAAGCCTTTGGTAATGAAGGTGTCAAAATAACGCCACGAGTTAAAACTGATGAGGGAATTATCGATTTACTTGTGAAGATGCCTAGCAAACAAGCATTTGCTTTAACACTAAGATCTAAAGGTGATGCTAAGGTAAAGTGGCGGGAAGATCGGCAAGACTTTTTTGTCAGTAGAAAGGGAAAAAACGGTAAGAATCCAACGAGTAAGTGGTCTGATATTGTCAAGGAAAGCCAAAAATCAGATTTAATACTCAGAACACTCAAGAAGCAAAAAAATCCGCTATTAGGATCGTCTACAAATGAGCGAAACAAAGCAGTAATTAAGGCTTTTGTGTTGATGGGCGACACTAGACTCGATGTTAATAATGACAAATCACTGTTTGTAGATTATCGCGAATCGAAAGTTTTGCGCGTACATACAGGTGTAGTGACTTATGTGCTAGAGCAGAAAGATCTGATTAATTTTTTGCAACTGCCTGAATAATTGCGATCTAGATAGGTAAATTCAGAGTATTATAGATAAGTATTAAAACTATAAAACCCCCCTCACGCCAGTGAGAGAGGGTTTATGGCAGTCCTTAACGACCTTGTTTCGTCACCAGATAGACCCTGGATCGCGAAAAAATACTTTCTTTAGCAGAGTTAGTATTGACATTATACCAAGTATTGAGTGTAATGTCTGCCCCCTCACTAGAGTCTAGTTAAAAAGACTAGCCTGTACCGAGGGTTCGCGATTCGAGATTGGTTTTTTGGTGACTCCAGCGAGGGGAGTCATCAAATGAAATTATCACCAAAAACCCAAGCATTAGACCTAGCCACGCAACTACCCAAACTGTTTCACCACAACAACTTCGGGTATATAGAAGCAGACAACCAGCTCAAACCAGACTGGCTGACCAAAACAGAGTATCCGCTATCATCTGGCGAACTAGTGCAGCTATTTCTCGACGAGCACAAGCTAATCGGCGTAGGGTTTGGCAAGACGACCAAATACATCATGCTCGACATCGACTGGTCGAGCAAATACCACCCAACCCATGACATCGACCAATTTCGAGCAATCCTCAACACCCTAGAGACAATCGGACTAACCAGACACCTAGTAATCAGAAGCAGCGACAGCGGCGGAATCCATATTTATTTCCCAATACCAGAAGAAGTCCCTACCTTCTGGTTAGCAGCCTCCGTCCGAGTTACCCTCACCGATGCAGGGTTTGAAATCAAAAATGGACATCTAGAAATACTTCCCAACACCAAAGCCTACGCCAAAACAGAGACAGGTGAATTCATCCATTACAATCGGCACCGGATACCGCTCCAGCCTCAAAGCGGGTCATATTTGCTCGAAGACGACGGACTCAACCCCCAACCCATCCCAAATACCACCGAAGCTCAACTAGCAGAATTCTTCCACCAATGGGACATAGCAGCAGCCGGACAGGATCTCGAACTGTTAAAACAGAAACTGCCCCAGCTATATAAGAAATTTTTAAAGCGGAAAAACCGATTTAAATATCAGAGTAGCGAAGAGAAAACGGAAAAAGCCAAAAAATGGGAAGCAGCACTAGACCTGAGTATCAAAATCGGCTGGACGGGATGCGGACAAACATATAACCTACTGCCCAAATTTCTAGCCAAAGCAGTAGTATTCCTGAAACTCACAGGCGAAGCACTATATGAATGGATATATCAGGCAATAATCAACGCAGTAGGATACCAGCAATACTGCCGACACCAGCACGAGATCGAGAAAATGATTCGGTCGTGGATTAAAACCAACGAACGAACCGGATATTATTCCCCATATCGTTCACAACCAGACCGAAACCAGCCATACCCATTTGGCGACCGAAAACTCAAAGCCAAAACAGTCAGAAAACCACATACCGCCAACATCAAACGGTCGGACGAAGCAGCTATCCGGATCAAAGTAGCGTATGAGAACATCAAAGACCGATTTACAGCAGAAACCACAATTACACAAATGCGCGACCAGCTACGCGCAGAAATCCAAGCAAAGTATGGAGTAGGTATAGGTACAAATACCCTCAGCCGTCATAAAAATATCTGGCATCCAGAACACAATCTCGGAGACAATACTAGTCCCACTGAAAAAATCGAGCAAAGCCCAGGAACCTTAACAGACAAGGACTTGAGCGAATGTATCGACACCCCCAAAATCGACCTTAAACCGACTCAAACTCATGTTCAGAGCCAAGAGTACTACTCCCAAATCCCTATGATAGGTTGTGGGGATTTCGATCCAGTTAGTCCCGATCTAACCACCGATCCTTCTCAGACATCATCTACTCAACCCCACTCATTAGAGAGTGAATTAATACTAGAGGTAGAGCAGGATTTAACTAGTTACACTAAGCACTACAATTTGCCGCCCGATAAAGTTGTAACACAAAAGCCAGGAAAACTTGAGGTACTAGGAACAGCATTGAGCAAAATTGCCACCTTAGCCGCTCTAGTTGTCAACATGATGGCAGGAGTCAAACTCGTTGGCGTAGCCTCTCCCTCGGAGAATCCAGAACCAACCATCGCGGCGGAAATTGCATCAGATCCAGCCACACTGGGGGTAATGACAGAAATCGTTCCTTCATCCTCAGCTACCACCCCAATTCAAGCTGGAGAGGTGCCGCTGCGCCCGTGTGACGGAGCCGTGCGCGAACGGTTTTCACCGACACCGCCAACAGCCGCGACCGCAGAGCGTCCGAGCGAGTCGATTGCTACAATCGTGGAACCGTTGCCCGTATCGCCAGAGGCGAGGCTTCGCCAACGCACAGCGTCGGCTCTGCCGAATCGATCGCCGCTGGAGCCGCCCAAACCACCCGCACAGGTAAAAACCCCATCAGCGGAAATCGGACACCATCACGGGCGAAATTGCCCCAAATGCAAAATATCTACACCATTGTCTGAGCTAGAACGATGGGAGATGTGTCGATTCTGTGCCACCAAAATCTTGTTTAAACGAAAGCAATGATTTGAAGTGGGTTATAACTTGCAAATCGGAGATAAATATCATTTGATATTTATCTCCGATTGCTCTATTTTATCATTTATTTACTAGATACTGACACTTAAATTTTCAGTTGCCAACCATTTAACTACTCGCTCTGTTTCCGCGCGATCGCCGAAAGAAAACCATGATGCTTGCTCTGATTGATACTCCGAACGACGAAGTACATCTTTAAAGCGACCGAAAGCCCCTTTGCCCTTAATAGCAACACTTAAAAGATCGCGGAGTTTTTCATCTGTAATAGTTTCAATGAAATCTACCATATCTTGATAACCATCCCGCGATCCCAGGTGTGGAATCGATAAATAGCGATGCTCTAGCTCCTCTGGTATTTCGCCATCATCATCATAAGGGATATCTTCGTTGGGATATTCTGGAGTACCCACCAGGACTTCCCCAGTCTCACGATCTACATATCCATACATTGCCCCCATTCCATCTAATTCAGAACTCATAACTTGAATAATGGAATCGATACCGTCTTTCAAAACTAATGTCATTTTTAGATCTCCATTGCCTGCTTTTTCTTAAAATTTCTCACAGGTAATGGAGATTATTATAAGTGTCGGATGAGAATAAGTGCAAAAACTCTTGAAACTTAGTAATACTCTAGATATTAAATAACTGTTACTTTCAGCTTACCTTGACTGCTAGAAGTTGAGAGAGGTTTCAAGACAACTTCTAAATCTATCCTCAAAATATTCAGATATCGGAATAGGTGTTCGATAGTTAATTCTGTCAATCGACCGCGACTTAAATTAGATAACATCGGATCGTCTAGATTCAGTAAATCTTTGACTTGGATACAGGTTAACTCTCTACTTTTAATTGTCTGATTAATTTGGCGAACTAATTCAGATTTAAATTGCATCTCTTCGGCATTATCGAAACCAATGTCAGCGAAGACATTGCCACTACCGATCTCAAACTCGATGTTATCCTCAATGTCAGAGCGATTAATTGTCATTTGCCGCCGGATTCCTGTTTGGTTTTAGATCTCGTACCAGCAGAAAGCATTTTTTCCCCGAAAGGATATGGCTGCTCGACCTTTCTTCTTTTGCCATTTTGGTTATAGTACTCAGTCTTCTTATTTACAGCAATATGGAGGCGAATTATCGATTTTATTCTGCGCTTCTCAGGGCAATATTCTTGAAAGCCAGGGGAGGTGCGGATCTTCTCATACATCCACTCAAATAAAGGCTCTCCCTCCAGTTGCAGAAAGATTACACCGTAGGCTAAAAATCTGGGGACGATTTTAAATGTGGATTCGCCAAACAACCAACCATCCTCATTTATCGACAGTTCGAGGTTTTCCTGCCACTCTTGATACTTTTGTGATTTAACTGCCATACGTTCTCGTGCCGTTCGAGAGATGTAAATTAATCTAGGTATAACCCCGAACAAACCGCCTACTTAGGGCAGCTACAGGATCTGCACGAAAACCTGCTGTGGTAGCGATCAAAGGCGCATTCTATTAGTCCTCGAACAGAAAACCCAAGCAGTTGGATAGCTTACTTCCAAAACCACCACCCCATAATCTTCAAACCAGGAACTAGAAATCCCACAACTGAAGCGACAATAATTAACCAACCCGCAAACTTTAATTCATTATTGTAATCATCCTGAAGTGCATAAATCCCCAATCCAAGAAAAGGTGGCAGTGATAGCGCAATCGCAATCTGCCACCCATAGATAGTTTGAAAAGCCTGGACTTGCTTAGGATGTGTGAATACGAACCGATACACGCCAGAATCGATTAAGATCCCTAAAATAAGTAACGCAGCAGCAATCATTCCACCGCCCCAAAGTGACAGCATCCCTCGACCTAATTCAATCCTCTTAAACGCAGCACCAGCACTCCGACCGACATCAGCTCTAATATCGGCACGAATATTCGGAAGTAGAGTCAGCACAGCATCATTAATTCGCGTCTGTGCCTGAATCGCTCCCAAATCAGCCGTCGCCTTCAAAGACTCCCGTTCCGCATCAGCAGCTTCCTTAATCTGCTGGGGAATAGCTGCAAACTCACCTCGATAAGATTCAAGCGTCTCACCCAAGCTCCATTTATTAGCTTCGAGCATCGAGATAATCATCCAAAGCGCGTCATTATTTCCAAACCGATAAGAATCACTCGCATGGAGCAACTGCTGAATTTCACCATCTGTTAACGGACGGCGGAGATATCTTTCCGCACCACCGATGAGATCTTCTCTACTACTCATAGTTTGACGACCAAATCGAACATTTTCTTACACTCACCCCGCCATCTAAGTAGCTCCGCTCTATTCCCAAGCGGCATCTCAGCTATTGCCTGAGCGATCGTCCTCCGGTCATTGTAAAGCACCCGCGACACCCGCTCCGCCAATTCTCCCAACATCAGAGATTTCCCCTGCTTCTCGACCGCCTTTCTAACCCCCGAACTATTATAAAGTGCAAACTCATCTTCATCCCCAAACATGCCATTCCGAACTACATGAATAGTCGTTCCCTGCATCACCTCCATATACTGCTTGAGTAACTCCACACTGTCACGTTGCATGTTGATCGTCCAAAAAGTAATCAAACTCCGATCTAAGTCCTTTAAAACACCGCGCAGGTTTTCACCATATTTACTGACTCCATCATTACTCCGTGCCGCTCCGTTAATGACGATCGTCTTATCCCGATGTTCCTCGCAGAGATTGACCAGATCGATCCACCCATTAGCCTTATCCAGATTTAAAATCTGAGCTGGGACAGACTCACCGTATGACTTAAACACATCAGGATTGCTGGTATCAGTTTCAATTAAATAACAGTCCTTGCCAATCTCGCACAGATAATCGACAAGTGCCATCGATACGATACTTTTACCAACCCCACCCTTGCCACCACCAATCATGTAAATCGGATTCATCTATCTATCTCCTTACAGATCTACCGAGTCAGGTCTAGGTAAAGATTTACTCTTAGAGTGACTCTTCTGATTATCCCCTGTCACCTCAACTTTTGCAGCGGGAGACGATTCAGCTTCTAGTAGTGTTGGCGATGTGGGCAATGTTTTCGATAGCTCCTGACCAGTGGCTTTAGGCTTAGTAGGAGTCTTAATCTTTTGCAGATAGCTCTTGAGCGTTGGTGTAGAGATATCCAATCCTTCACCCTTCAAACTACTAGCGATTTGCTCCAAAGTATAGCCGCGCTTCTGGAGCGACTTAATCTCTTTCGCCAACATCTTCACCACCTCTTGTTTTGTCAAATCCTTTGGTGGTGGTTCGATAGCAGGTAACGCCCGCAACTTACTAGCAATTGCCTCAACCTGCTCTAATTTATAGCCCATCTAAATAACTCCTACCCCAGATCGTTTTAACCCAAGTATACTTCACCCTCAAGTCAACCACCACTGAGCATTCACCGAACATTTACCGAGCATTCGGAGAATATTTACCACCTTATTTCATTATACCGAAAACCCGCAACTCGACTAATAGCCACTCGACTAGACCATAGCTCAGATCGTCTGCTTACCCCTATTCTATACACCACATACCCCATACTATCTCTACCCTCTATCCGCTCACCCATGCCTCATCATCATCATCCCAAACCTCATTCCACCGTTCGCTGTAGACTTTCGCCCTAAAACTCTATCCCTAAAACCTCCAAAATCTAGCAACCAAAACAGCCCCCAAACCTGCGTAAATTGTAGTAAAATCATAATCCTGCAAAAGATAACAAGATGGTACCTGCTATACGCAGCCACCCGCCTTCCATTCGTCGCTAAAGCTCCTCACTCCAGGCTATCTTGTGGGGATTGCATCCCCTAACCCCTGCCGATCGCTCCCGACAAGATCTAACAGTGGCGATCGCTCTTTCGTCTAAGCCATAGTTTAATTATACTCGACCCAACAGAGCCTAATCCCTGCCAACTGAAGAACGCACTTGCCGATCCGATTCAATCGCAGCGGCAGGGATGGGCGGCGATGGGTTCCTCAATCGTAATAATGTTTCCCCTCAAATTCCCAATCTCCCTTAATAAATTATGACATTCAAACGCACTCAAGCCGAACCCCTCACCTGTCAATGCAACATCCGCTTCACCCCCAGCGAATTCGACGAACTAAAAGAAGCCGCCAGCATCGCAGGCATTACCGTTAGTACCTACGTCCGCCAACGCGCCCTCGGTCGGCGCATCGCCGCCAACACCGATCTGATTGCCATCCGCGAACTCCGTCGCATCGGGGGCTTACTCAAACATATCCACAACGAAAGCGGTGGCGCATACAGTGACCTGACCGCCGACACCCTCACCGAAATCCAGAAAGCGATCGTTAATATAGGTAGCAGTTACTAGCGATTGATAGTTGGTGAAGAGAAGGTTAAAGGGGAAAGGGAACGAGACGATCGATCTAATCAATCGATTTCCACTCCACCAAGTTACTTACCCAAAAAATCCTCAAACTGGAACAGTAATATCCAAAATCACAAGTCACGCTCGGCAAACGAGTAAAAATTATGATTGGCAAACGAGTAAAAGCATCCAAGACTAAAAGTGCCGCCGGACATGCCGCAAGTTTAGTAGATTACATCACCAAAGATAAAGAAAAACACAAAGTCCAACAGATTGGGAGTAAAAACTTTATTAGCGATCGTCTCCTCGGACAGAAATTAGAAATGATGGCATTAGCCAGCGAAAACCCCCGCAGCAAAAACCCCATCAATCATTACATCCTGAGTTGGCGAGAAAACGAACGACCCACAGCAGCACAGATCGATCGAGCCGTTGAAATCCTGCTCGAAGAAATGGAGATGCAAGAACATCAAACCATCTATGCCGCCCACCAAGACACCGACAACATCCACGTCCACGTCGTCATCAACCGCATTCACCCAGACACCATCCAACCCATCCAAATCAATAGAGGCTTCGATGTCGAAATCCTCCACCGCGCCGTCACCAGAATCGAACATGCCCAAGGATGGCAACCCCTAGAGAATGCCAAATACCAAGTCCGAGAGGATGGAGAAATAGTCAAACGCGAAGACTATAATCGACAACCCCAACCCCAACAACGAGCCGCCGACTTCGAGAACCGCACCGGACAAAAATCAGCCCAACGGATCGGCATCGAAACCATCGCCCCACTCATCAAACAAGCCAACGACTGGCAACAACTCCACCACCAGCTCGCCCAAATCGGAGCCAAATACGAGCAAAAAGGCACCGGAGCGATCGTCCGTATCGGCGAAACTGCCATCAAAGCCAGTAGTATCGACCGCACCGCCAGCTTCAGCACCTTACAGAAACGATTGGGTACCTACGAACCTCCACTTCAAGATCTAGCCATTGCCGCCATCTCCCCCCAACCATTAACCGAAAACATGCCACCAGGGTGGAGCGAATATACCCAAATCCGTACCGACTACCACACCAATAAAACCACCGATGCCGATCTGTTGAGAGAGCGATGGGACGAACAAAATCGACAACTGGCTCAACGACAAAAACAAGAACGAGAAGAATTATTATCGGGCAAATGGCAAGGTAAAGGAGCGATCCTCAATGCCTTGCGGCATACCCTAGCCGAAGACCAGAAAGAGGAGAAGCAGAAACTACAACAACAGCAAGAAGCAGAGCGGGAAAGACTGCGGGAGAAATATCAACCATTCCCTAGCTTTGAGGAGTGGCAGCGATTGCGGGGGAGAGAGGATCTAGCGGAGCAGTGGAGGTATCGAAATGGGGAAGAGAGTCCGAATTTAGAGCGGATTGTAGCGGAACGGGAGGAGATCAAAATACATGAGCAGCAGCAACATGATTATGGGATGAGCATGTGAGGAGGAAACCCCGCCAGCGAATGCTTGCCGCGGCGGTGAAGATTGTTGTCGAGAGCGAAAGCAGTTGGCAAGCAGTCACTTCTGGGGTTTATGGGAACGAGTAAAACGAGATTTCTACTTTAACAACTTACCCAGTTGAGTAATCCGACTTTTAAGATTGCCCATCTCCTTGCGCGATCTCAAACGCTCCTGTGCCTGCACCACCACCCCAGGCAAACTACCCCCATCGCGAGCCGCCACAAACAAAGCCTCCAACAACGTCTCAGCCGTTACCTTCTCCTGCTGACACAGCGTATCGATCTCCGCCTTAATTGCCGCCTGCAATCTAATCGGCTGCTGATTGGCAATCTGCGGATAGTTAGCCAATAAATCCTTCAACTTCTCTAACTCAGATGTTGGAAGTGGAGAACCCTCATCCTCTGGCGAACTCTCCACCGTCTCCTGCTGCAAAATATCCGTTCTCTGTGCCACTGGTGGCTGAGACTGCCGATTTCTGATTTCATCTAGAATGCTCATGATTTAATCAACCCCCGATACTTATCTGCCAAACTGGGCTTGAGCTTGAGAACGATTTGCTCGATCGCGTATTCCAACTGCGGCGATCCTAAATCGGTGGGACTGACCCGCAGATCGATCGCCTGCTTATAAACATCGCTTTCTAAAATGTGCGGCAACATCCAATTTGCCCCCGCCAACTCCGCCATCGCCTCGATACTTTTACTGGTAATCCTTGTCGGCAACCGTCCCACCCACTTCGCTCGAAACGGCACCACCCCCAACAACTCCCGCCCTGGCAGCATTGGTTGAAACTCCCGAATCAAATCCATAGTTCGTACCAAGGATTGCACCCCCTTAGTTGAAGCCTCCGCCGGAATCAACCAGCGATCGGCAGCTCCTAACGAAGTTTGCGCCAGATGACTGCGCTCTGGCGGGGGATCGACAATAATTACCCCAAACTCATCAATCAACGGTTCGATCCGGTGGCGCAGGGCGAATAGACTCATCGCACTAGCTGCTAACTTATAATTAGCAGCTTCCAAGCCATCATCAGCCGGAATCAAAAACAGATTGCTGCTATCACTCTCCTTCTTTCCCGACCCTCCTGGTACCGCGACGATCGCATCCAAGATCCGCAGTTGCGATTCAGGTAAGGTAATGACTTCTAACAGCGTTGGCATGTTGGGTTGCAGACCGACCCCTAAAAAGGAAGTCAGACTCGATTGCGGGTCGGCATCGACGAACAGGACGGGAATACCCAGCCTGCCTAAGAAGCGTCCGAGCATCAGAGCCACGGTAGTTTTGCCCTGACCCCCTGCCAGTCCTAGCGTTGAGACAATTGGCATCGGCTATATTTATAGGATCGTACTATTGTATCTTAAAACTAAACAACTATAGTATCTTAGTATTTTAGTTGCAAACTACTTTTATATAAAAGTAGTTTAGTATAAAAGTAGTTTGCAACTAAAGTATTTAATACTTTAACTGCAACCTAACTCGAAAACCAATAAAGGCTAAATAATTGGGACTCGACGACTTAGTACTGTAGCGGTTGGCGGAGCGGCAGTTGAGCGCACTATTTTTCCAAGAACCACCGCGCAGCGGTCGAAGTTTATCTTTATTTTTAGAATTGATATCCCCTCTGGCACCCCCATTATTTGGTGCCCTGTTGTAATTATCAAACCACTCATCCAAGCACCACTCCCAAACATTTCCGTGCATGTCATACACCCCAAACAAGTTGGGTGGAAATGTACCAACAGGGGTTGTTTTGTGCCAATTCTCACCCTTCGCTGCTCCTCCGTAAGGATAGCTGCCTTGATAATTAACTACCTTTGGGTTGATTGTTTCTCCAAAAGCAAAGGGGGTGGTAGTTCCCGCTCGGCAGGCATACTCCCATTCTGCTTCGCTTGGCAGTCGATAGGTTCTTCCGGTTTTTTTACTTAGTTTTTGGCAAAAATCCATTGCCTCTAGCCAATTTACTTGCTCGACAGGTAATTTATCATTGCCTGCGAACTTGGAGGGATTTTTATCCATTATTGCTTGGTATTGAGCTTGAGTTACCAGGGTTTGACCGAGGTAAAATTCTGGCACATTTACTTGGTACTGGGGTAACTCATTGGCAAACCAATTTCTATATTGCTCTTCACTGTTGAGTCTAATTAATTCCTGCTTTTCTGCTGGAGTTTGCCCCATCAGAAATTTACCCGCAGGGATTTTCACCATTGTTAGCTTTATGCCGTTACCTAAATCTTCGGTAAATATCTCCGCACTTCTAGCGGGTCGATCGACAATCTCCCCTTTATTATTCAGTTTGACGGAAGTGAATTGAATTTTGGCTAATTTTGGAAGTGAATTTTCACCAATTTGACGGAGTGCCAAGACGGATACTACGCCTACCCCGCCAAATCCCAACCACTTGAGAAAATTACGCCGATCGATACTCATCCATCCTGTTTTTCCTCCTGAAGCAGTAGGTGGTGGTGGAAACGTTTGTGTTGGTGGTGTTATCGAAATCTGAGTCGTTGGTAAGTTTAGAGTGGTCTGAATCGTTGGTGGGTTTGGAGTAGGAGGAGGAACTAATGTAGGCGAGGGAGTGGATGGGGAAATGGGCGGAGGAGCGGGGGAAAGTAAAGATTCTATCGCTTCTAAAGCCTTAGTTGCATGAGCATATCGATCTTGAAACTTCTCCGCTACCATGCGATCGAGAACCCTAGCAAAATCGCTACTTACGCTACAAAGATGTTGCCATTCGAGCTTGAGAGTATCTTCATTAAACAATAAATCCGGCGCAGAACCAGTCAAACATTGAATGCCGATCGCGCCGACAGCATAGATATCGCTAGCTAGCTTGGGATAACCCATCAATTGTTCGGTGGGCATATATCCAGGAGTACCGATGCCGATCGTTTGACTGGTAGCTGCGGTTGGTGTCTTCGTAGTGGCGGTGCGAACTTGTTTTACCGCACCAAAATCGATCAGGACTAACTTGCCATCTTGCTGACGACGAATGATATTACCTGGTTTGAGATCGCGGTGGATGAGTTTTTGACTGTGAACCTTCGTCAATCCAGTCAGAATTTCTTGGAGGATAGACAGAGTTGCCGATTCGGAAAGTTGAGTGCCATCCAATTCCTCCGCCAGCATCCCACCCTCGATAAACTCTTGAACCAAATAAAACTCGCCGCAAGACTCAAAATAAGCGTACAGAGAAGGAATGCGATCGTTATCTCTGCCCAATCTTTCTAGGTTTTCTGCTTCTTGCTTGAATAGGCGTTTAGCAATTTGTAGCGTTGCCGGATCGTTGCTTTGTGGCTTGAGGAGTTTGACAACTACTTGAGATTGGCTGGGTAATTGAGTATCCACTGCTATAAAAGTCTGCCCGAATGCGCCTGCGGCTAATTTTCTCTCAATGCGATAGCGGTGATTCAACAAATGCCCAGGTTGCACGATCGGAAGTGAATGTTTCAGGTCAAATATACATGTATTGTACACGGGATGCCTACAGTATCTCGATCTTGATTAATATCCTTTTATGATTTCACGCCGTGTTGTTGCGATTGCTCTGGGCAAGGACGTAACACTCGATCGATTGCGATCGGATCGAGAAGGACAAAAAAATATCGATAGAGCTACATAAGTAACAGAATCTCTTCCCAAGAAAACAACGAGTAGGGAAGAGGTCAGTGACAAGGAAGTTACGACCGATCGCCTATCAGTAAATAACAAAAACTATCTACTAAGCGAGCCACATAAATAACGAAACTTTTCCCCAATACAAAAATAGGCACAGTCACGAGCATTTATTACCAACTATCGACTTTAAATCTATAGTTTCTGCTGCTATCTGATTCAACCTTAACGCAAAAAATAAAGAGATGAAAACCTTAATTACTACCCTGGCAATTTTGCCTCTAGTTTTAACTTTTAGCACACAACTCGTCCAAGCTCAGACTGATTCTAGTATGGTCATTGCGCTCGCCGATGTAAGTGCAAAAACTGCATACAATCCTTTTGTTCTAGATTCGGCAGAAAAATCCACGGAGGAAGAACCTACAGAGGAAGAATCCACGAAAGAAGAAACTGCGCCCGAAGAATCTACGGAAGAGGAGCCTACTACCGAAGAACCCGCAGCTACCGAAGAACAGGAAGTGGAGAGCATTTAAGTTTTTCCCTAGGTAGTCAAAGAATAACTTTAAATCCTGACAAAACATAGGGATTAATAAGTAGTATGTTTGATTTGCTTGACAGCTAAAATACACTCCAAGTATCGGATTCAAGATTAGCAAACTGCTCGATTTTAGTACCTGACATAGCTATAAATGTTAGTAATCTTAATATTTAATCATTCCAGATTACTAACATTATTTCTCGGATTGACCGTCATTAAAATATTTTTTTACTAGGAGAGATCGATGCTTAAATATTGTAAATGGCTGAGTGGATTGGCGTTAGCAAGTTTATTTATGCTTGCCGATCTACCTGGAGTACGCCTCTCAATTGCCGCCCAAGCATTGACTGTAAGAACAGTCTCAAAAACCAAACCAACTCCACAAAAAATTATCGCTCGCAACCAGCGTAGTGGTCGAATTAAGGTAGTTTACGGCAAAACAAAAGATCGTAACTCTAACGAACTGATGCAAGCTTACCGTCAGTATAAATTCTTTGAGACTTTTGCCGATATTGTTACCTCAGAAATTAACTTGCCTCGCGACCTGACAATCGTTGTTACAGATTGCGGTATGGCTAATTCTTTTTACCGCGCACAAGAACATCAGATATTTATGTGTAACGAGCTGGTAAAGGAAAACTATGCGCTATTAGTCAAAAAAAGTCACACAGAAGAAAAGGCAATGGAAGTAGCACTTATGGCCTCTATCTTCTACTTCTATCATGAATTTGGTCATGCAATCATTCATGAGTTAGATTTGCCAATTGTGGGGCAAGAAGAAGACGTTGCCGATCGATTTGCTGCTACTTTTTTATTAATCAACGATCCATCTGAAACTAAATCGATAAGTGGCGAGATTTTAATGGCAGCAGCAAAATTATTTAAACTAGAAAGCACTACTCCCACTCATAGTGACTTTCAAAATGAACATGCACTAAGCCAGCAACGATTTTATAACATCGTGTGCATGTTATACGGTACGGCTCCAGATCGATATCGTAAGTTAGTTGTAAAACTCAACTATGAAGAAACGCGTCTCGAACGCTGTCAGATGGAGTCGAGTTCGATCTTCAATGGCTGGAAAAGACTGCTGCAACCTTACTTGAAAACTTAATCGAAGGTAAATCTCTCGATCGGTTTTGACACTGATGCAATCCTTGCCCTCACATTCTTCTATATAGACTTAAATTATATATATCTTGCCGCTGAATGTGAGGTAAATTTCCATTAGATAGTGTCGATCGATTAATTTTGTAGATCGCTGCCACCAAATCTTGAAGATTGAAGTCGAACGATCGGATCTAATAAACATTAGCTTTGTAGGATATTTTCATGAAACGCAGTAGCACTTACCCTAACTCCGACCCGTTTTTAACAATGCCTATAGATTTAGCGGTATCCGCAATCGCTCAAGAATTAGATATTTTGAAATTAAAGATCCAACATGCCGCACAAAATCCAAGCTTTATCGACGATCGCCAGGAGCTAAATTTTTACATAAATACTTTGCTCCGAGATTTAAATATCGTCAATCGCGGTCTGCCGCCTCTTCCACAAGAAATGGAAAGATTTGATGCCGCTCGCCACCAGTTAGATAGCTTCGATTTGACAAGCTAGGTATTTATATAAAAGGTAATCGGCTACTAACTGAACAGTAGCCGATTATCTAGGCTTTATCAAAAGTATCGGTACTAAGCATGAATATCAGTTTTAGCGATAGATTTATATACATTTACCAGTTCTCTACCCCTAACATCTTTAAGTCGGATAAAATCTATCAATTTTTATTGGATTTTAATAGTTCCTACAACTATCAAGTTATTAACTCTTTAGATTCTCCCAAGCTGCAAGCTACTACTAAACCAATATTATTCCTGGTGGTTCTACCGAACTTACTATGCTAAATCAAGGATTGAAATGCCATGCTAGCAAACTTCTGATCTGAAAATTCTCAAAATTTCTAAACCCATATCCCATTCTTTTTATTAGCTTGAGTTTATTGTTAATTCCTTCGACGACTCCTTGAGTTGTTCTATTATCAAAATAGGCAATTATTTCACCAATCCATCTTTTAATAGTTCCACAACTCTTGGGGAATTTCCCACAAGCATTCTTGAGCCAGTCACACAAGCTTATTAGCCCATTTCCCCAATCTGTTTTTGATTCAAATATATCTCTAAATAACTCTTTTGTTTTGTGCATTGCTGCTAATTCTGGAAAAACGTCTCCAATCTCTTTCAACTTCTCTTTTTGCAATTCATTCAAATCCGCTTCGTTTTTGAGTATTGCATATTTACTGTGAGTTAATGCTGCTAATTTCTTGTTCTTTTCATCTTTGTTCTTCACCCTCTCAGCCTCTCTTTTGATTTTAATTCTCTCTCGATCTAACTCTTCATTTATCTGTTTCATTACATGAAATCTGTCTCCAACCACTTCAGCATTTGGTATCAATTCATTTACCAGACTTTTGTATGATGAAAATAGATCGATACTTACTTCTGTAATTTGGTTCAAAACCTCCGAACCCCAAGACTTCAAGCACTCACCAATACATTCTTGAGTCCTTTTTGGTAAGATGGCTATTAACTCTCTTTTTTCTAGATCTACTAACACCGCACAATAGTTTTTTTGCCCTTTAACAAAGGCAATTTCATCAATTCCTAGTCTGGTTAAATTCTCTGGCTTTTTTTGCACTAGATTTACCCCAGCTTTTTTGATTATTGTCTCCACTTCTTGCTCACTTAATCCATTTCTTTTGGCAACACTTTTAATATCACTAGCTAGACTCTCTTCGACAATCTTCTGCTTCATTCGCTCGGTGAAATGACTTCTCTTTTTGATGAAATTTAATTCCTCACTGAATTTTCGACCACAACTCATACACTTGAATTGACGACGATTAATTTTAAGGTAAACATCATGTTCACCGAATGGTAGATCTCTCACTGTTAATTGGTGATTCTCATGAAGTTTATTACTTTCAGTTCCACAATGAGGACACACTGCTTTTAATTGCTGATTTTCTAGATAAATAAAATAACCGATTTCATCTAAGATCTTATAAGCAGTGACGGTCATTCCGTCGATATTAAGAATTTCATTAATGGTTTTTAGTTGCGATTTGGATGACATAATGCAATTCAAGCTTATTTGTTGCCAGAAATCAAGATCTTACTATTCTATAATAAAATCTGTCATTTATGCTGCACCAAGCTTCCATAACTCAAAATTATCAATTTTGTCAATTAAACTTGATTCTTATCCACTACTTAGCATAGCAAGTTCGGTAGAGCCTTCCTGGTTACTTCCATTGCCGATCTCAAAACACTCGAACAACTAAAATGTCGCTCGAAGATTAAAATCATTGCTTATTTTCTTACTTGCAAAGAATTTAAGCTTGTCAGCGATGATAAATTTCGGCTCGCTTTAAAATCGCGAGGGTTTCAATATATTTATCCCGATCGAGCGATTAATAGCAATCGACTCGATTTAATCTATTCCAGTTGCGACAAGATTTCTGACACTATTTACTTCAAAACTATCCGCAACAAGTTTGTCGTCATCGATCTAGGCGATGACATCGAAGAGTATCTACAAGTAGATCCTAGCTTGCAGTTTGCAGAAATTACCCAACTGGGATGGTATCTGCGGGATCTGGCCCTCAATCATGCCGACTCGCTAGCTGGGGGGATCGCAGTTAGATGGGGGCGGGGATTTCTCACTACTGCCAGCGCAACCGATAAGTACCGAATTACGCCAGATCGGATTTGCTATGTGGAAAGTTACGATCCGCAAGCCAATACAGTTCGTGTTGTTGGAACTCATCCGCCCAGTTCGGAGAGTGCATTATTTTACTCGATCTTTAAAACAATCCCAGAGATCGATGTCATTCTGCACTTTCACTATAAGCCCATCACCTGCGGCTGGAAATTCGATCGCTACCGTACCAGTAACTATACGCCCTACGGGACTTGGGCAGAAGCAGATATTGTCACCGCCAAATTGCAAGAGACAAGAGATTTTGTAATTGCCAATGGGCACGGCGAATTTGCTGCTGGTTCGGATTTTGAGTCTGTCAAAACGACAATCGATCGCATTCTCAACCTTCTGTAATTATCTTGAGAACTCAAACAATGAAAAAATCGCAACAACTTATCATATTTATCGCCGCGTGGTTGGGCTGGGGCTTCGATATTTTCGACGGACTTCTGTTTAACTTCGTCGCCCCCAACTGCGTACCTACCCTCCTGGGATTGGAAATCGGTTCCGATGCTGCCAAAGCCGCTACTCTCAATTGGACGGGCATTCTCACCTCCATTCTCCTCATCGGTTGGGCGATCGGCGGCGTAGTATTTGGCATGATTGCCGATCGGATCGGACGCAGTAAAACCCTACTCCTCACCATGCTCGTCTATGCACTCGGCACATCTGCCTGTGCCTTCGTCCCGAATATTTGGATGTTACTATTCTGCCGCGCTCTAGCCAGTCTGGGTATTGGGGGCGAATGGGCAGCCGGAGCCGCACTGGTAGCCGAAGCCGTGCCCGAAAAACGCCGCGTCGAGGCGGGGGCATTATTGTATACCTCCGCCCCCTTTGGGATCTTCCTCGCCACCTTCGTCAACTCGCTAATTGCTGGCAATCTCTTCAAGGATCGACCCGCAGTATCTTGGCGGTACGTGTTCCTGTGCGGCTTGATTCCAGCCGCGATCGCCATCGGTATCCGCTTTTTCGTGCGAGAGCCAGAATCTGAAACGATTACCAACACTCAGCCGCCCAAATTATCCGAGCTATTTACCCCCGCACTCCTACCCGCTACCCGCAGCGGCTTGGGACTTGCTCTAGTTGCGCTTTTAACCTGGTGGAGTTGTAATGCCTTTATCCCTACTGTGGCGAGTACTTTAGCCCAAACCACTGCCAAGGCTCAAGGGATGACGGTTCTGCAAACTTCGGCACTGGTAGAAAGCTGGAAGACGCTTGCCAGTGAGAGTTTTAATTGGGGTGGTTTAATCGGGACGTTACTAACAGTACCGATCGCCAAATCGATTGGGCGCAAGCCGATGTTTGGGATTTATTTTCTTGGTTCGGCACTGGCAATCTTCACTACCTTTGCTACCGCTCTACCCCCTGAAACCCGCTTGCGGATGTACTTTTTTATCGGTTTGACCGTGTTCGGGATTTTTGGCAGCTTCACCTTTTACCTGCCCGAACTATTTCCCAGCCGCTTGAGATCGACTGGATCTGGTTTCTGCTATAACATCGGGCGTATCGTTGCGGCGATCGGTCCGTTTCTGGTGGGGGCGATTGCTGCTAACGCCAAGGGGGATATAACGACGATCTTGCAGGTACTAACCGCGTTGGGTTTCATACCACTGGTTGGTTTGTGCGTGCTGCCGTGGGCGATCGAAACTAGGGGTCGCAAATTAGTCGGCTGATGTAAGCATAAATCGAGCGTATTACCACCGAGCCGCTCGACTCTCTACCACATAAATAACGCTAGTAGTTTGAGAACTGCTAGCGTTATTAATTTACACAAGTTAATCTCGATCTCTACATAATTCGAGCTGGCTATGCCCATATTTATTTATGAGAGGAAACAAAAGCATTCGACTGTTAAATTCGTAACTAATTTAATCAAAGTCGCTCGCTCTTAGTCCCCAGAATTTACCCACCATCAATAAATTAGACGCTGCTGCTAGTCTTTAGCCGCTAAGTTTCTGCATCTAATTTTAATTGGTTTTACCAGCTTGGGAGATCGTTATGTCAACTAAAATTAACACCAAATTTAATTGGAAAGCGGCAACTATTTTGACTGTTATTACAGCACTAGCTGCGATCTCTACTGCAAATGCCGCTCGCTCCTTGGGCACGAAATCTATACTGGCGACAATCTCTACCGCAAATGTCGCTCGCTCCTTGGTTACTAAATCTATACTGACAGCGATCGCTCCCAAGCAGGCGAAATTTGTTTATTCCATCTCCGCGCCTGTCACTCCCAAGCAGGCTAAAGTTGTTTATTCCATCCCCGCGCCTGTCACTTCCAAGCCCCAACAGCAACGGAGGATCGGCATTTATCAAGGTCGATTTGAATTGACAGCTCATGCTAGCGAACGGGAGATTCGAGGTCGCGTGCGCCACTATCGCGCTAGTGGTTTTAATACGATCGTTCAGGGTGTATGGGGCAATGGTTGTGCGATGTATGCCAGCAATGCAACGAAAAAACTCACGGGAATTGCTAGTTGCCCTAATGAGTTTAATCCCAAAGCGGTAGAGTGGACGATCGATGAAGCTCGCAAACAGGGGATGCAATTTCACGCTTACTTTGAGACGGGGATCAAAATCGATAAAGATAGCCCGATTTATGACATAGCAGTTCGACGGAATTGGTTATTATCGGCAGATAATTCTGACTTGAAGCATAAACGTTATATTCTCGATGTTGCCAACCCTAAAGTAGCTGAGTTATATCGATCGGTAGTGATTGAATTTGTCCGCAAATATCCTCAAGTTGATGCGGTGCAATTCGATGACTATTTATCCTATTCTTTCAATTTGCTAGATAGTAAGTCTCCCGCAGAGCGCGAAAAACTCGTTAATAACCTCACAAAATTTGTTAATAACTTAGCAACTGCTACCAAGCAAGCTAACCCACGGGTGAATTTTGATGTCTGCGATTTTAATGACTATTGGGCTGCCAAGTATGGTGCTGACTTAGCCAATTGGCGTGTCGATCGACGTTATATCGAAGCTTATCGAGATGAGGATTTCGAGCGAGAGTTGACAAACGCTGAGGGTCTAAGTGGGATCGCGATCGGAGAGTATCAATTACACCGTTTACCCACCGCGCTAGAAAATTCGCCGATGGATGTCTTCATGTTTCCGATTCGTGTCAAACCCACACAAGCAGCAGCTATGTTTGCCCAGCGGGATCGAGTTCCCAGAGTGGCTAGAAAATAGAAACAGCAACCATCCAAAAATTAGACTCGATCGCTTTAAGCAATATAGGGCGATCGAGTCTTGTTTAAAATTGTCATTTAGTGCATAAATCTCGATCGATATCTGCCAAACAAGTGCAGCCACTCAGTGCCATTGCCAGGTCTAATTCCTCTCTGAGTATTTGGAGGATGTGCGCTACACCTTCTGCTCCCGCAACACTCAGACCCCACAAAATCGGTCGCCCGATTAATACCGCATTTGCTCCCAAAGCTAACGCCTTGAGAATATCTACTCCTCGCCGAATTCCACCATCAAGTAACACCTCACATCGTCTGTCTACAGCACTTACGACTTCTGGTAAAGCATCGATAGTTGAAATTGCCCCATCTAGTTGTCTGCCACCGTGATTAGAAACCACAATCGCTCGTGCCCCCCGATCGATCGCTCTGACGGCATCGTCGCCTCTTAAAATGCCCTTAACAATTATCGGTAAAGTCGAAATCGATGCCAACCAATCGAGATCTGCCCAAGTTATTGCTGGAGATACTTGCTGTTGAAAATATGCAAACAATCCAGATTCATCTTGGTTGGAGCCATCTAAAGCTAGCTCCAACCCCTTGAAGTTAGCTAATTCCAGTTCGGGCGGTAATGTAAACTGATTGCGACTGTCCCGTTCGCGTTTGCCGAGTAAGGGTGTATCGACAGTCAGGCAGATCGCGCAAAATCCAGCAGCTTCGGCTCGTTCTACCAAAGATCTCGTTAGTCCTCGATCGCGATGAATGTAGAGTTGAAATATTTGACCGATATGGGGATTTAAACCTTGCCGAACCTCCGATACTTCCTCTAAACTTTTGGTCGAGAGGGTACTTAACATCATCATCGTACCGACTTGATTTGCTGCCTTAGCCGTTGCTAGCTCGCCGTCTGGATGTGCCAAACATTGAAAGGCTGAGGGAGCAATTAACACTGGAAATTCGATCGATCTACCCAAAATGGTGGTTTGTAAATTGCGATGGCTGACATCAACTAACATTTTCGGTCTGAGTTTAATATGTTGGAAAGAATCGACATTATCTTGGAGGGTTACTTCAGCCCCAGACCCGCTGGAGTAATAATCCCAACTCATGGGTGATAACAACTCTTTTGCGCTAATTTCGTAATCGAGTAAGTTTATATTTGGCATCGATTTATTCTCCTGTAAATTGATGTTGAGCGCACTCTAATTAATTGAATATCGAAGATTTGCACTACTGTGTAAGTCTTATGCAAATGAAAGGAAGTATTAAGTTAGCCATCCTTCCGCTGTATCTAAATCCGAATTCCTAACCTTCTTTCATCTGTAATTGAGCTTCTGACAACTGAGCCTTCTTGCCATCGATGAGGGCACTCACCGTCATGTCACCCAAAACATTAATTGTCGTCCGACAGCGATCGAGAAACCAATCTACCGTAATCAAAATCGCCACATACTCGGTCGGCAACCCCACAGAGGTCAAAACTAAAGTCATCGTCACCAACCCCGCCTCTGGAATTCCCGCAGCCCCTACCGAGGCGACGATCGATGTCAATACCACCATCAACTGTTGTGCCAGGGTCAGATGTTGACCGATAACTTGGGAGATGAACAAAGCAGACATCGCCTCATACAACGCCGTACCATCGTGGTTAAAATTCCCGCCGACTAATACCCCCAACGAAGCCGAAGATTCCCGCAAGCCAATCTTATTTACAAGGCAATCGTAGGTAATCGGCATCGTCGCGGTGGAAGAAGCGGTAGAAAATGCTGAAACCAAGGCATCGCGGGCACCGATCAGAAATTTTTGGGGTGATACCCAGGTGCCAAACCGCAGGCGGAGCAAATAGTAAATAGTCTGGAGAGCTAGGGCGAGTAAAACGGCAATCACAAACGCACCCAGAGCTTTAAACGGCTCGAAACCTTGAAGGGCGATCGTTTTCGAGACAATGCCAAATACCGCTAGAGGCACTAACTTAATTACCCAATGTAAGAGCCGAATCACTGCATCGAATAATAGACTGATAATCCGCTCGATCGTCAGATAGTCTGTCTGTGCTTTAGCAATCTGTTCGCTTTTAATCGCCCGTAACACAATCCCAAACGCCAGTGCCACAAAGATGAGGGAGATGACATTGTTATCGACCAGCGGTTTAACGACCGAATCGGGAATGACATCGGAGATTAACGACCAGGGATCGAGAGGTTTTACGCTCGGCTTCTCAGTTGGGGTAGCCAGACCCAATTTACCTCCACTACCAGGGTGGAGGATATTCGCCACAATTAGCCCGACGATAATGGCAATGGTGGTATTGCTCATCAACAGGAATACCAGTTTAGAGCCAGATTTACCAGGCAGATCGGCACTAATAAATGTATGTAAAATTGCGAGGAAAATCAGTGGGGTGGCTAAGGTTCGCAGTGCCTTAATAATCAAGGTACAAGGGAGAACCAGGTGTTCGATTATCCCTTTGTCGATAATTGGATGACCCGCACCGAGCAAGATACCGACGAGCGTGGCAATAATTAGGGCGATGATGATTTGGATATAGAGTGGTAGTTTCATAGTTAGTTAGTTATTAACGATCGATGGATCGAGGAATAGTGATGCCGCTGGTTGAGTTGTGAGTGCTGTTTTAGGAACGAAAATCTCCGCCAGAATTAGCTTCTAGACGATCGATCCGATCGTCGAGATCGCAGGCAGTTTCGGGATCGTGGAGCATACAATTGGCAGACAGATCGAATTGGCTCAATACCTGGATTTCCCGATAGAGATCGTCAGTACGGTAGCCCAACTGTTGAAAGCGATCGAACAGTGCGATCAGATCTGGGGAAGCATGGAGATGGCGATGGCGATCGAGTGACTGATTGATTTCGATCTGCGTCCGCACCGCTTGCAGATCGAAGCTGAGTAAAGCTAGCTCCGATGCTTTCTGCTCCTGGAATTCAACTAACTCGCCGAGTCGCTGGTGGGAGCGTTCCCATCTCGCCTTTAATTCAGGCAAAATCCACTCCACCTGCACCGCTCTAGCCATTAGCAACCGAGCTTCAGCGATATTGCCATTTTGCTTGGCAGCTAAAACTCGATCGATTAGTTCCCGATAAGCTTGTTGTTTTAACTCAGATTGCCGTTGAATCTCGGCGGTTTCGAGGCGCACGCGATCGATAATCGGTTCGATTTGTTGCAGTTGCAATCGCATTGACTCTAGCAATTTCTCCAGATCGGCGAGCGTAATCTCATCAACCGTTGGGTCGGGTGGGCTAGGTTGGGAGGGAATACCCCACAACCACTTCCAGGCGCGAACTGTGGGTTCGCCCATCTTCTCGCCCATCAACCAACGGGTAAAATCCTCTGGGGATTTGAAATCTGACATGGCAGTTATCGCTCCGTGGTAGCAGGCTGGGCGGTTTGGGTGACTGGAATAGCGACAGATTGGGGTGGGGGTGCGAATACCCACTTACCGTTAACTTGTTGGATCTGAGCGAGCGTCGGGACGATTTCCCGATCGCCGTTACTTAGAAACTTGACTTCACCCGCAGCTCCCATCGCGCTAAAGTTGGGATTACGCAGGGTTTGTTGTAAACCCGATCGACTGCCATCGCTGTGCTGCAAACCCCCAATAACTGCCATACTCGCATCAAAACTCATGGCGGTGCGCCAATTAACCCGCGCTCCCCACAGTTGTTGAGATCGATCGCTAAAGGAGCCTGGTTGAGTCGAGAGTGGATTGAGCCACGGCGTTACTAGGGTCAATCCCGCCACGGTACGACCCGCTTCGAGGGTATTGAAAGTATTGAGCGTCGGGCTGGAATATAGGGGCAATCTGCCGTGGTTAGCTTCGGCAACTTGCAGGGCTAGATTCAGGCGATCGATGTGGGAGGCGATGAACAGAGAGTCGGCACCTTTGCTGGTGGCATTATCGACCGCTTGACTGGGGTGAAAATCGCTGGCGGAGACATCGCAGTTGTAGTTAACTATCGTTCCTCCTACCTTGGCGAATTCAGCGATGAGTTGGTCTTTGAAGGAGTTGCTATCGGTAGCCTTGCTATCGAAACATATAGCCAGTTTGCGGTGGCGATCGACTGAATAGATTCGAGCGGCGAGGATGCGGGCAAGGGCTTCGTTGGTAGGGGGCGTGCGGAAGATATATTTACCGATGCCTGATAGGTTATCGCCCATGCTCGTTGGTGTAATCATTACCAGTCCAGCGCGATCGTACACGGGTGCGGCGGCAAGCGAGGCATCGCTGGTATTACTTCCAATAACTCCGAGGATATCTGGATCTTTGCTTAACTGCTCGGCAATCTCGCGGGCGAGGTTGGGATCGTTACGATCGTTGAGGAGTTCTACTTCTAGGGGCGTACCATTAATGCCGCCGCGTTTGTTGGTTTCGGTTTGGGCTTGGGCGAGTCCGCGTAGCATTTCCTGAGCGACATTGAGGTTGCTACCGATCGGGATGACGATGGCGATTTTGCGAGTTTTCTTGCCGCTAGATAGGGCGATACTATTATTGAGGTAGATGAGGGCTTCAGGATCGTTCCGATTCTTATTCAGAGCGGCTTGGAAATGTTGGATCGCGGCTTGATAGTCACCCTTGGCAAAGGATTTCGTACCTTCTGTTTTGTCATTGGAATTGATGGCGGTGATGAGGATGCGTTCGCCGCTGCTGGATCGATCGGTTGGATCTGAATGATGATGGCAGCTTTTAAATAAGCCAAAACCGAGTAGTAAGGATAGAGCGATGTAGGCAATCGGTGGCAATCGGTGGATATTTTTCATGTTATTTAATTTGATTGGTTGACTAATCGAAACTGTCTAATTGAGATCGGTATCTGTATCGGTATCGATCGCTATAAATTCGCGTATGTTGTCGAGAAAGCTACGATCTTCGGATTGGGAAGTAGCGGGTATTTCCCCTACGTTCCAGTGGCAAGAAAGACATGATTCCATGCCAGATAGAAAAGTCTCACCACAATCTGGGCAGCAATCGGACGAGCGTTGACGATTTACCAATTGCTTCCGAATTAAGTTGATTCGACTTTCGAGTGAGGCGAGTGTATTTAAGGTGGTTGACAAAGCTTCTGGGCTATGGGCATCCAGGTCATTAGCGACAAACAGATCTAGACTTACTTCAAATCGCAACGAGACAGTTTGGAGATCTGCTAAATAATCTGGCTTTGAAAAGCTGTCTGGTTTGGGGTATTTGTCTTTACGGTTTCTGGCGTTCAACCGTTTCTGAAATTCTTTCAGGGTTAGCAGTGCCAAACTGTCGGGATCGGCAACGGTTGCCGCCAAGTCGTCGTACTCTCGATCGACCTGCATGTAAAGTCTGGCGGTGCGCTCTTTAATCGCTGGACATGATGTTTTGAGCCACTTTTGCCAGCTTTGTGACTGATTTTTAACTTCTGCTTTTGCCTGTGCGAGCATTCTGCCAATTACCCTAGCGGTTTCTAGGCTCGATCGCTCGAATTCTAAGGTCGATCGCTCGAAGGCAATGTACTTTTGATTGATTTCTCGTCCTAAAATGTCTAATAATGGTGTTTCGCCTGTAGGCAAATCGCTCATGACTAATTCCTCCCCTGCTTGTTCTGCTCTTGGGGAGAAGTTTCTGAGTTTATGTTCTCGATCGCTAGTTGTTTTTCATTGTCGATCGGCTGGTACTCGATCGAATACAAGTAGAACTGATAGAAGTTCTGTGTGGCAAGTCTACGAACGAATGCTGCGTGACACCCATTTCACGATCTTTGATCGCTCCAGCTTAACCTGCCTGGGTTGGTGTGATATCACGCGCCTATGACAATATGTGATTCGCCGATTTGTCAATCGGTTATCAAATAAAGTCTTTTGAGAAGCGAAAATCTTCATGGCAGAGATTGCCCCTTCGTGGTGAGATCGCTTGGTGGCGCAAAGTATAACTGACCGTTAACATCTTTTTTAATCTCAGCGATCGTTGGCTTTATTTCCCGATCTCCGCTTTTTAGAAATTTTATGTTCCCCGCAGCTCCGAGTGCGCTAAATTTGTCACTATGTAGTTGCTTTTGTAGGTCAATCCGACTACCATCGCTCTGTTGTAAGCCTGCAACAATCGCCTTCACCGCATCGAAAGACATTGCTGTGCGCCAACTAACCCGTGCACCCCAAAGTTGTTGTGATCGATCGCTAAAAGAACCCTGTGTGGTAATGAGCGGGTTGAGCCAAGGTGTTACCAGCTTCAAACCCTCAACGTCATTGCCCCATTCAAGAGTTTGCTTGGTATTGAGGGTGGGACTGGAGTATAGCGGCAATTTATGCTGATTGGCTGAGACTACCTTCTTGGCTGAGTCCAAGTAATTGATATGGGCAGCGACAAATATTGCATCAACGTTGTTTTTCACAGCTAGATCGATCTTTTTTGAGTCAAAACTTCCGTCAGTAACGTTACAGTCGGAATGATCGATTTCTCCCCTCAAATGTATAAATTTGTCGATGAGCTGCTGTTTGAATCCAGAGGTATCTGGCGCACTACTGTCATAACATAAAAGAAGTTTTCGGTGACGATCGACTGTATAGATCTGCTCGGCGAGGGCTTGGGTAAGATCGCTAGTACGAGGAGCCGCGCGAAAGATATAATCCCCTTTGTCTGATAAATTATCGTCTGTACTCGTCGGTGTAATCATCACCAGTCCGGCCTTTTGATACTCAGGTATAGCTTCTAGAGAAACATGTGAAGCATTATGTCCGACTACGGCTCGGATGTCTAAGTCTTTAGTTAATCTATTGGCGATCTCCTTGGCAAGTTCGCAATCGTTGTCGTCATTGAGGATTTCTACTTCCAGATACGCACCTCCGATACCACCGTTGCCATTGGCTTCTTTTTGTGCTTGAGCGATACCACGTAGCATTTCCTTCGCAACTTCTGTAGCACCAACGTGTCTTTTTTCTTTGGGAATCGGAGTTTCTTTAGTCAGCTCACAAGTTGCTACTTTTGTGGCTTTAGTTTGGCTACCGATGGGGACGACAGCAGCAATTTTAAAAGGCTTTTTGGTACCCCTATGGGCAATGCTATTGTTTAGATATATGAGTGCTTCGGGATCGTTCGGATTTTTGCTCAGAGATGCTTGGAAGTGTTCACTCGCTCGTTGGTAGTTGCCATCTGCGAAGGCTTTTGTACCTTCGATTTTGTCTCTGGAACTGAGAGCGGCAATGAGAATGCGTTCGCCGCTGCTGATTCGATCGATTAGAGGATCTGTAGAAAGGTATTTCAATCCAAAAGCAATAAGCAATGCAAAAAATCCACACAATAGCAATCTTATAAACCTGCTTTGAATTAGAGTGTTTATTTTTACACGAATTTTATTTAGTCGCTCTAAGAAAGTTAGTCTTATTGGAGGTGAGTCTCTGCCGCCACTAGTTTTTTGACCAGTGGTAGGGGATAAAATTTCTCCATTGTTATCGATTATTACTGCAACGGGATTAAGAATATAGGCAGGTTGTGATGGATGATGAAACAATACCAGTAAATTTGAGGCATTAGGACAACCTTCATTTGTACGTCTTGTTTCAACATTCTGCTGTAAATATTTACGCAATCTATTTAGTGCTACATTGATAGATATTCCTGGCTGATTAGCTTCCTGTAAAAATTCTCTAATTGAATCTAGCGCGACGTGAATTGGTAGTAAATCGCGACTTACTAAAATGTACGGAATTCTAAGTTGATTGAACGAACGTGCGATATTCAGCCCATCGCACGAAAAAAAAGCAGCAAATATCAATCCTTTATCTCTCAAGTCTCTCAAGACACCCTTAAATATTCGATCTTCAGGTGATAGACGAACTTGGCTATTTAAGCAAATTTGACTGGAATTTTCAGATGAATGTATAGATCTCGAATGTCCGACAAAAATCAATATTGTAGGTAAACTTGCGTTAAGTTGTCGATACAAGTCTTGTTCGGGATGTTGAATCTTTGGAAGCTGAGTTATCGAGCTAATATTATCGAGACAATCGTTGGTAAGTCTACCCCGATCCCCCGACCAATATGTAATATTAAGATTTTGAGAGTTGCGAAAAGAGTTGTGGATTTCTTGTAAGTGCGCATTTAACAGACAACGATCGGTTCCTAAATCTCCATCATCATATATGATAACGAATACTCTATGTAAATTAGCTTGAGGCGGTAACGCGGGATGTACTTCCATACTAAAAGTAAATTCTGCATCTGGATAGCGATCTTCAAGAAAATCCCACTCATGAAAAGGCAACTTTTGCAACAGTAGATTTAAATACTTATCATTTGTGTTCGTTTGAACTATAAAAGAATAATCGTTAGGATTACTTCTATAGTCATTTATGGGTAAATTCTCAAGTAAATGGCCTCTTAGTGAATTTATCTGCTGTCCGCTAGAAATTGTACTTGTCCGAGTATTAATCCATTTATTAAATTGCGTAATTTTATTTCGGCCATGAATCTTGCAACT
>CBDFFH010000011.1:0-8391 GCA_965246715.1 Chamaesiphon sp.
TGACTCATACTGTATGAAAGACGCCAGCATGGATCGACTCGTCGAGGCTGTCGGCGTAACTCATAGCGGCCACCCCTGGATCGACCCAGCGATCGCCAATATCGTCCTCCGTCAAATGCGACGCGGGATGCCAGTCTCCAAAAGCGAAGGCCAACGCACGATCGAAATCAAAGCCGTCGAAACCGAATATCAAGACATCCTCGCCACTTACCCATTAACCGAGCGAGAACTAGAAGTTCTGGAATTAATGGTCGGTGGTTGTACCAACATCGCGATCGCCGAAAAACTCTTCATCACCGCAGGTACCGTCAAAACCCACGTTAGAAACATCCTCGGTAAGCTCTGCGCCGACGATCGTACCGAAGCCGCAGTTAGAGCCTTGCGATCGGGCTTGATTGGTTAAATAGTGAACAGTGAACAGTGAATAGTGAATAAATTACCCAAAACCGCACCTTTTCAAGATAGGGGTGCTCGGAGGGTGGGTTGGGTCATCCTCTGCGCCTCCCATCTAGACTTTAGTGAGGGGCGATCGGGTTTGAATAGTTAAATAGTGGCTAGTGAATAGTAGAGACGTTCCGTCGGAACGTCTCTACTAAAGTTTTAGCAATATATCTGTCTGCTCACACCCCATCACGACCGATAGAACGCACTAATGCGAAGCGCTCACCGCTTCACACAAATCGAACCTTGTGCAGAGGAGTTTGAGGAGCGGCACCCCGCTCCTCAACGGGGGGTCTGGGGGTCGGCACCCCCAGATCCGGGTTCTACCCACCAGCAACCTAAATGACAGCACTAGTCCAGCAACCTAATGACAGCACTAGCCTGATATCCAGGGAGATCGTCTCGAACTAGAGCCTAACGGAAAACAATGAAAATCGATCCCCAACCCGAGAAACTACTGGAGATCCAACGCGCCACCCCCACAAGTGCCGCCTATACCAATGAAGATTGCGAGCGAGACGTAGAATCATTGCCCGAACCAGTGCGCCAAAATATCGAAACCATCATCCAACTCGAAACCGAACACGGCAAAAATATTCCCACCCATCACCGCGCTCTAGAACGCATCGCCGGAAGTTTCGGAGACCCCAGATTTCTTTACGGGCAACTAGTGTTCTTTAGTGCTTGGTGGCTGTGTAGCCACTTATCCAGCATGGGGATTTTGCCCAAAAATCTCCCGAAATTCAGTCTGCGATCGGATGGCTTGAGTATAGCATCGCTACTCATCACCACAGGCGTACTCGTCTACCAAAGCCGCCAAGAGCGAGTCGCTGAAGAACGATCGCACCTCATGCTCCAAATCGATCTGCTCACCGAACAAAAAATCGTCAAACTCATCGCCCTCGTCGAAGAACTCCGCGCTGATTTACCCAACGTTCGCAATCGTGTCGATAGCGAAGCCGAAGAAATGCAACAACCGATCGATCCGCAAGCACTCTTAGTCGCTCTCAAAGAAAGCCTCAATCCCGATGAAAATGCTGAGCCTGCCATAACACCACAACCACTCACAGACCTCGTAGATCCACAAGCTCCAACCTCATTTTTAGGCTAAACTTCCACGAGCGATTGCACTCACGACATTTATATCAGCAAATTGCGATGCAACCACATCATACACCAGAGCAACTCCTCGAAATCCAACGCTCCACCACCAAAACTTATAGTGTCAGTCAGGAAGAGCGTGATAAACTCGAAACTTTGCCCGAACCAGTGCGCCAAAATATCGAGACGATTATCCAGCTCGAAACCGAAGACGGTAGAAATATCCCCGCGCACGATCGCATTTTAGAACGAGTAGCCACGAGTTTCGGTCATCCTAAATTTCTCTACGGGCAAATTATTTTCTTTACTGCTTGGTGGCTGTGCTCGCAACTAGCTGATGCGGGTACATTACCCATAGATTTCCCCAGACTGAGCCTGCGCGATGAAGGTCTCGATATCGCATCATTATTGATTTCGACTGGCGTACTCGTCTACCAAAGCCGCCAAGAACGAGTCGCCGAAGAACGATCGCACCTGATGCTCCAGCTCGATCTGCTCACCGAACAAAAGATCGTCAAACTCATCGCCCTCATCGAAGAACTCCGCACCGATCTACCCAATGTCCGCAATCGCATCGATAGCGAAGCCGAAGAAATGCAACAACCGATCGATCCTCAAGCGCTTTTAGTCGCCCTCAAAGAAAGCCTCAACCCTAACGATGATGAGATAGATCGATCGGACTTTCAATCCTCGATCGAGCTAACCGCACCACAAATCGAGTTACCATCCCACTTAGGCTAATAGATCTAATGCTACCCTAGCGTAGAAATACGCTGGACACTACAGTAATAAGCGTAGCAGATGCAATTAAGCTAAAAGCGAGGTTTACTATTGACTGCGTAGCCTTTTAGTAGTTATCAAATTTTTCATTAAAGGTGTCGATTTTAGTTTCTAATCTCTCTTGGACTGCCTGAATCGACTGTAAGACTTGCTGGAGTTCGGTCGGCTGTGTTTGCATATTCGATCGAGTCG
Organism: Chamaesiphon sp.; assembly: GCA_965246715.1. Classification (GTDB taxonomy): domain Bacteria; phylum Cyanobacteriota; class Cyanobacteriia; order Cyanobacteriales; family Chamaesiphonaceae; genus Chamaesiphon. The sequence continues at coordinate 2,515 of CBDFFH010000011.1, forward strand.
GCTATGTATGTATACCCCTCTTCTGTCACTCTCCGAGAGGTAAAATAGAGAAAAAGAGTTATAAATCGCTGAAAGTGGAGATGGGGTAATGGATGTAGAAGCTCAGATTCTCAAACATTTAGCTAGAGCAGCGCAGCCGAGTATTGCGTTCATAGATGATTATTGTAGCAGCTATAAAAACTTATTTGCCGAAGTTAGAAGCTATGAATGTTTAAAATGGTTGCATTTAGGAATAATTTCAACGGTCGGTAGGAAATCATTACCAGAAATTAGCAAAGCAACAGGAATAAAATCAGCTCAATCGTTACATCATTCTAGTATTAGCAGATAGTCTATATGGAGAGAGTAGCGACTTTATTCGAGGATTAGAGCAACATCACTTGTCATATATTGTGGCAATTAGAAGCAATCATGGAGTGCGGATGCCACAGGAGCAGCAGGTTAGAGCAAATAAATGGCATGAATTTACAAGAGTTTTTAGCGATGATACTCCAGAAATAAGCTTCAGCCGAGAAATAATTTATGGCAAGCGTAGAGCAATTACATACTGGGAAGTCACCACAGACCCAAAAACATTACCAGAAAATTCTACGTCATTTGTGATGACTAATCTTCAAGGCAAGATTGGCAAGATAGTGGGCAACCTCTATGGAAGTAGAACTTGGGTAGAATATGGATTTAGACAAGTCAAGCAAGAATTGCGGAGTCGGTGCGGTCGGGTCTCCCGACCATGCAACCGACCCAAGCAGGTTGGACAGATTATCGATTTACCAAGTTTGAGCAGATTGCGAAATGGTGGGAACTAATCTATTCAGCTTATTTAATGGTCAGCTTAAGTTCGCCAGCTTTCTTATCTGTACAGGAATCATCAGTTGCTCCTAAACCGATAGCATTTACCCCCAACTTCTCTAATCATCCAGATTGGAATCTTGCTCCTGGCTGGAAGAACTGCTTAAATAATTTGAGGTTAATCATTCAACCTGTCGTTTTGCTATGGATGCTTTATCCTTGGATAAAAGTTTTTCCTAATCGAGACTTACTACTCGGTTTTCACAAATTAATTGCCATTGTTAATCAATTTTATTTTGGCTGTAATTCTAGCTGAACATTCATTTTAACTCTCGGAAAGTGACAGAAGAGGGATATTGATGCCAAACCCTTATCACAAGTAGATCTAAATCAAAGAGTCGATCGAATCATTCAACACCCCACTAGGACGCATCGCCTGCATCGCCATCTCCCTATCAAGATGATAGTAACCCCCAATCTCCACCGCTTGCCCCTGCGCCCCATTCAACTCCGCTAAAATCGTCCCCTCATCCTCGCTTAATTGTTGTGCCAACTTCGCAAACTTGGCTTGAAGTTCGGGGTTTTGAGCTTGCTCTGCTAGAGCTTGCGCCCAATACATCGCCAGATAGAAATGACTACCGCGATTGTCTAATTCATGGACTTTAGACGAGGGTGATTTCGCATTATCTAAATACATCCCATTCGCCTTGTCTAGGGTTTCCGCGAGGATCAGGGCATCGGGATTATTTGTCTTTTGTCCCAAATCTTCCAACGCTACCGCCAGAGCTAAAAATTCGCCCAGGGAATCCCAGCGCAGATGTCCCTCGGTGAGAAATTGTTGGACGTGTTTCGGAGCTGAGCCGCCTGCACCTGTCTCGAATAAGCCACCACCTGCGAGTAAGGGGACGATCGACAGCATTTTAGCACTCGTACCCAGTTCCAGAATCGGGAATAAATCGGTGAGATAATCCCGCAACACATTTCCGGTGACGGAGATGACATTTTTACCTGCTTTAATTCGATCGCAAGTAAACCGCATCGCGGCGACTGGGGCAAGGATTTGGATATCTAATCCGCTGGTGTCGTGGTGGGCTAAATACTCATTCACCTTGGCAATCAGATTAGCATCGTGGGCGCGATCGGCATCCAGCCAGAAAATCGTCGGGCAACCCGTGGCTTTGGCGCGATTGACGGCGAGTTTTACCCAATCTTGAATTGGTGTATCCTTCGTCTGACACATCCGCCAGATGTCGCCGCGTTCGACTGGGTGTTCGATTAATGTCGTTCCAGTGGCATCGACAACGCGCACTGTGCCGTCTGTTGGGATTTCAAATGTTTTGTCATGAGAGCCATATTCCTCGGCTTTCTGCGCCATTAAGCCGACGTTGGCGACGTTCCCCATTGTGGTAACGTCGAAGGCTCCCTGCTCTTGGCAGAATTTGATACATTCTTGATAGATCGTCGCATAGCAGCGATCGGGGATCATCGCTTTGGTATCGTGCGCCTGTCCATCTGCGCCCCACATTTTGCCGCTGGTGCGAATCGCCGCCGCCATCGACGCATCGATAATTACGTCGCTGGGGACGTGGAGATTGGTAATTCCTTTGTCGGAATTTACCATCGCTAGTTGGGGACGGGTGTTATAAACTGCTTGAATGTCAGATTCGATCGCACTTATTCCTGCTTCCGGTAGACTCTGAATCTTCCCATAGACATCGCCAATCCCGTTATTGGGATTCACGCCCAAACGGGCAAAGGTATCGGCATATTTCGCAAACACATTGCCATAGTAGACGGTGACAGCATGACCGAATAAAATCGGATCGGATACCTTCATCATCGTCGCTTTGACGTGGAGCGAGAGCAAAATATTCTCCGCCTTGGCTGCATTAATTTCCTTGTCGTAAAAAGCCCGCAACGCCTTGACACTCATCACCGCTGCATCGATAACTTCCCCCGCTGTCACCGTCGTTTTTTCCTTCAGTACCGTCACCGCTCCATCCGCCGCGACTAGCTCGATTCTCACTTCCCCCGCCGCTGTAATTACTACCGATTTCTCGCTCCCATAAAAATCGCCACTTTCCATGTGAGCGACATGAGTTTTAGAATCAGCCGCCCATGCACCGACTTTGTGGGGATGCTTTTGGGCGTATTTCTTGACGGCTGCGGCTACCCGCCTGTCGGAATTTCCCTCCCGCAAGACTGGATTCACCGCACTCCCCAACACCTTCCCATATCGCGCCTTAATCGCCTTTTCTTCGTCATTCTGCGGTGCGGCTGGATAGTCGGGAATATCATACCCCTGCCCCTGTAATTCCTGAATCGCCGCCGTCAATTGGGGAACTGAAGCACTGATATTCGGTAGTTTGATAATATTCGCCTCTGGTGTTTTCGCCAATTCACCCAAGATAGATAAATCGTCGGGTTGTTGCTGCTCTAGGGATAACCGTTCTGGAAAAGCGGCAATAATCCGTCCAGCGAGGGAGATATCAGCAGTCTCGATCGAGATATTAGCAGCTTTGGTAAATGCTTGGACGATCGGTAAAAATGAGTAGGTTGCCAAAGCCGGAGCTTCATCGGTAAAGGTGTAGACGATTTTAGCGGTTGGGGTTGTCATAGGGCTTGGCTTTGGCAAGTGGGCTGTGTAAGGAGTTGGCTTGGCGCGTCTCCAAGCCTTTATTGTGACATCTGTGGGGGCTGTTGTTTTGTAGTGCAAGTGGCGAAATATGGATCTGGTGGGGTTTGGGCATATTGCGATCTTGAACTAAATTTGGAGTGACATCCAAAAAGTTTTAGCACAGTAATATACTTATTCCAAGAACTATAGAGTCCATCACCACTCAGCCTAATTATGGATCACAACCCAATTTTCGAGAAGATGTTAACCTATCTTGAGAAGCTACCAGCACTTAATCTTCCTGTGGGTAGGAAGTCTATCGCGAGCGGTCACTTCGATAACGGTAACTGGTGGCTCAAATTCACTATTGATACTGAGCATTCACTAGCTTGGAGACACGTTCAGGAGCTTGGTCACGTTTTAAACTATCTATCTTTGGATGAGAGACTTCCAGCAGTATTTATACCAGTTTCACCGCCACCCTACATGAACGGCGGTGCTGAGTTTTTATCATGGGTCATCGAGTCAACCAATCCCACGTTCACGCCTGATACTTGTGCTGATTGGCTCAAGGGACGTTTGCCAGATCCAGTTGAAGATGTATCTGCTTGGAACATTGATTTCGATTGATGTTGCTTTACCGATAACTGCTCGATCGATACTTGTGATGATGCGTTACACTGGCGCGGTAACGCACCCTACGGGGTGAATGGGATTTGGTGGAGTTATTGATGTGCGATTTGGTAGAGCTGATGATACGCGATCGATCTTGATGAGAGGTGAGACTCGATCGTCAGGGCTGTTACTTGCATCAATTCGATCGACATTTGCTAAACTAGAAAAATAAACCTCAATCTTTGCTAACCATGAGTGTCACGCTAAGTACCGAGCAAGAAAAGATCGTCACCGATTTAATCGCCACAGGGAGCTTCAGTACCGCTGATGAAGTTTTGCAAGTAGCACTACAACTGTTAGAAAGGGAGCGGGAATCTTATCGAGCGTGGGTAGCCACAACCCGTGAACAGGTGAGAGAAGGAATCGAATCACTCGATCGAGGTGAAGGCGTTGATGGTGAAACAGTCGTAAACGAACTATTGACCAAATTACAGCAGGCGAAAGGGGTTTGAGCGTGAGTCATTATATTATCTCACGCCCTGCAATTCGAGATTTAGAATCAATTTCAGCTTACTTTACTGATGTAAATATCGAAGCAGGAGAAAAGTTTTTACAAGGATTTAGCAAACGGTGTAAACAACTTGCTAGCTTTCCAAATATTGGTCGCAGCTACGATGATTTACAGATCGGATTGAGAGGACTGCCATTAGAAGGATATATTATTTTATATCGTCTCATCGAGGATGGAATTGAAATTGTTCGAGTTGTCAATGGGAGACAAGATTTAGGTACTTTATTCAATCCCGATTGATGATGTGCTATTTGGTAAAGCTAATGATACGCGATCGATCGTTCTTGATGAGAGGTAAAGGTTCGATCGTGATTACTCGATAGTTAGGTGTGTTGACTGCATCAATTCGATCGATTGTTTATAACTTTTCTAATTCGATCGTTCCGTCTTCAGAAAGTTCCAATACCAAGCGACATCCATCTAATAAACCCATGCCCAATAGCGATTTAGTACCCATTGCCAATACAGGAACTAATAACTCTACATCATGCCAATCAATTGTGGCGATATGAGTAGAAATTAAGGAGTTAGTTCCGTCAGCTAAAATGATTGTTGTGGTCGAGAATAGCGGCAAATTCATCGCCGCAACTGCATTAACCGGAAGCGTCAAATAGCTATTAAATCCAGTGTCTAGCACGAATTAAATTGAGAAGATATTTTCTACTGACACCAAGAATTTGACGGGTAGAATAATTTTGCGCTCGACAAATTTTCCTCGAATCATCAGTTTATCTTTCCATCAAGCCCACCAAACCCAACTGCCGCACTGTAGCCAATTCTCAATGTAAATAGTCTAGCGGTGGGTCTTTTCTTCTTTAAGGACATCATACCCTCCACACCATTTTTATCAATAAAATACTCACCAGTTTCTACATCAATGGTTAGCATTTTACCAACATTATCTGGCATTACTACTTCTTGCTCAATTCCATTAGCATATAGCTGATTTGCTTTAGCTGGCAACATCTTCCACAGACCAAAAAATAGTCTCTATCATAAAATTATCTGCGATTTGAAGACTAACACTATTTTATCATTAGCACTACTCGATCGGCTAGTTCCGTTGATGATATGCGATTTGGCAAAGCCGACGCTACGCGATCGTTCTTGATGAGAGGTATAAGGTTCGATCGTGATAAATTTGTAGGGTGTATTATGCTTCGCAGTAACACACCTATCCACATTCGATCGAGATATTAGCAGCTTTGGTAAAGGCTTGGACGATCGGTAAAAATGAGTAGGTTGCCAAAGCCGGAGCTTCATCGGTAAGGGTATAGACGATTTT
>CBDFFH010000012.1:0-176874 GCA_965246715.1 Chamaesiphon sp.
GGCGGACACTGGAGCGGTTGCGCTTATTTAGAACGGGCAATCGAATTAGATCCAGATTTAGTCATTCCTAGTTGCGAGGAGCTATATCGGTTCTATACTTTACAAGGCGATCTCACAGCAGCTCAAATGTATTTAGATTGGCGACAACAACATTTACCCAAACAATGGCGCTCGAAACTAGAGCGCAAAATCAAAGATACCGATCGCTTTGTGCCACACGATCTGGAGCAAAATGTAGTTAATGAGATCCGAAGTAAGTTAGCCAATTATCCGATTGTGGAACGGGCATATTTAGTCTGTAAACCGATGCGAATTTTTGCCGAGCACCCACTGTATGTTTTGGGTATTAAACTTGCCAATTCTTCTAGAAAGCTCGATCGCCGAGACCAAGATTTAGCAGCATTCGAGCGCGATCTTTGCAATCGATTGCGCATCGAGCTTAATTTTAGTAAGCGGCTGGTAATTGCTACTTTCGATAATCAAACATCTAGTACTACCGATCGCCAGGATCTGAGATTAATCGAAAATATCGCTCAAATACCTCGCGCCCAGATCTTCTAACAGTCGCTCAAATTTCTAAACACTCTCGATCGACTCTATTCATTTTATCAAGTTATAGTTTGTCAAAAATGTCCAAGCATCTTCAGCCTAGTTTCGCGAGTCAATGGTTATTAATTCAAGTATTCGGATCGATCGCGTTAACTACTGCCACTCAAGCGATCGTTACCTTAATTATCTTATTGTTTCATCTAGAGCAGCTCTGGGCTGTCTATTCACTCAGATTATTAGGCTGTTTATTCAGTAGTGCTACTCAAGGGTATTTACAGTGGCAGATGCTCAAGCAAGTAGTAAAAACACTCGATCGGCAATGGATTTACACGTCGATCGTGGGCTTACCAATTCATATAATTACCTGGGCATCAATTCATCTCGGGATCGAGATCTTAGCTTTAGATGCAGATGGTACAGTTTTAGTAATTTTAGCGATCGTTGGCGCAGTCGGTGGCGGTATTCACGGCCGCATTATCGGCAATTGGCAAAAATCTTTATTCAAGCAAAGTTTATACTGGCGATCGCTATGGCATGATTGGGATCGCGAGCAGTTATTAGCTGGTGCTCTGAGTGGAGTTGTCACTGCGGTAATGATTATTTGTGCGGTACTTTTCTGCGGGTGGAATTGGATGGCTTCACCACTAGCGGGATTTTTATATGCGATCGGGTTAGCCTCGATTTCACAGGTAATGTATGGTTTCATCGTCGGCGATACTATTCATGATGTCTTCAGACAAGCTAAATTATTAGATTAATGTAAGTGTCTCCTAACGGGGAGGCTACGCTAACAGGATAAGAATATTGGCTCCTCTATGGCACCGAACTCGATTGAAATCGGTGCTAGTAGTGCAAAGTCCGCCTACGCGGACTAAATAACCTCAGTTCGGGTTAAGGATTTCTCGTTTAGACCATTCTTGGATTGGTGCTTAGTCTTAAGTTATTGGTGCTAAAGAACCCGGATCTGGGGGAGGCTGTCTTGTCGCGCTTTTTACGTCGGGGAACCCGACGAGCGCGCGCCGCTCCCCCAGACCCCCCGTTGAGGAGCGACCCAAATCGCGCTGAGGTCTCCGTCTGGCGACACGTCTCGCTTCGCTCGCCTACAGCGTGCGTTTGGGTCAAGACAGCGGAGTGCCGCCCCTCAAACTCCCCTGCACAAAGGTTAATTTGTGAGCAGCGGAGAGCGCTTCGCATTAGCTCCGCACTATGGGTCGATCTGTGAGTGGAGTTTATCGATCGTCGAGTGATTGACTTGGGGGCGCAGCTTAAATTCTTATCCCGAACTGACGTTAAATAATTAGTCCACCGAGCCTACCCTTCTCCGCCGAGAGTAGGAAACATTTTAAACTGAATCGATGAGATTTCTTGCAAATTCAATTGCTTCAGCTGGAGTAGCAATCTTATCGAGAATTCTTGCTAATTGGATCTCTGTCAGTAATTTACCGATCGTTGGTGATGGGGTAAGCCGTAAAGCTTGAATCAGATCGTGTCCGTTAACTAGTGGAGTCGGATGTGCAACTTGGTCTTCAGGATTGAGATAGCGATCGATTAACTCTGTCAATTGTGCGATGTTAACTCCAGCTGCGATCGCTAAAATTACTAGTAAGGGAAAATTATTACCTACCGATTGAAACCAAAAATATTGCTCGGTTAGCGATAACTCTCCCTGCAATAGTTGGGGTAAATAGGTCATCGCAATAGTTACTGCTTGAATTTCCACAGCACTAAATGTCAGCCGCAACATTTGGGCGGTAGCTAGCGATAGTTCTGGGGCTAACAATGCCGTCAATTTACCCATTGCCCCACGGGAGATCGGAATCGTATCCCGCAATGGTTGGTGGATCTCCCGATCGAGTGCGGGATAATGCTGTTTTACTAAGTCGATGGCATTATCGATCTGCGTCAATCGGTTGCGATAATCTTCGCGCACGGGGATTTCTAACCAACCGGCTAATAGCTCATCGGCAACTACCGCCGCCAGCCACTGACTGCTATGCGGCGTTTGTAATAAATATCGCAATTCTGCCAACACCCGTTCGGCGGCAACCTTCGTCAGTAGAGGTGCCAATTCTCGAATCGTCTGCTGCGTCTGGGATTCGATCGTAAAATTAAGCTGTGCCCCTTGCCGATAAGCTCTCAACAGCCGCAAGGGGTCATCGATTAGGTTGTGCCTACTTACCATCCGAATCGTCCGGCTGTGAAGATCTTGGGTGCCATTGAGCGGATCGATCGTGACTCCAGCCTGAAGATCGTAGGCAATTGCATTGAGCGTATAGTCCCGCCGCGACAGATCTTGTAAAATATCCCCTTCTTGCTGCGCGATATCTACCGTCATCCCCGGAAACACCACCCGCGCGATCTGACGTTCGGCATCCAATAACACGAACCCAGCTTGATATGCCTGTGCCAATCGCCGCGCGACATCGACAGCACCTGTAGAGATCGTTAAATCTAAATCGAGTTCTTTTCGTATCCGCCCCAACAAACCATCCCGCACTGCTCCCCCAACAACATACACGGGTTTTGGCAACAGATTTAAGTCAAATGGTAGATTTACTAAAAATTGCATAGAATACAAGATATTGGTAGTAGGTGAGCGGTGTTATTGAAGATCGGGTAAGTTCACTAGCCACTGTCTTGATGCGCTAAACCGTCGGGGAACCCGACGAGCGCGCATCGCTAGCCACTAGCCACTAACCACTAGTCACTAAACCCCATGTGTATTTGTATTAACTGTGAATATGTCGATCGCTGCACGACCTATCATGCAGTCGAAGAACAACACCAACAAGCGCATCTGACGATATCACCCACGTTTGAAGCCAAAGAACCACATATTAATGTGAATATTCGCACTCTTGATGAAGGCGTGGAAATGGAATGGGATGTAGTCGGCTGTCAGAGTTTCAAACAAGAGCAGGGTAAATGGTCGCGGTTGCGTCCTGGCGAACTAATCCCTACTTAAAATTTTGGCAATCCGGCCATCGGTAAGATCGTAGGTAAGTTCGATTTGGAGATAATCATCGGGTAGATCGGATAATCTTTCTGCCCATTCGATCGCGACTATTCCCAATTCGGACTCGATTCCCAACCAATAGGATTCTAAATTGAGATCGGCAACCTCCACCGGCTCCAAACGGTAAAGATCGAGATGATACAGCGGCAATCGACCGGTTAAGTACTCATTAATAATCGTAAATGTTGGACTGACGATCGAGTCGGCGATGTCCAATCCTACTGCCAAACCTTGAACTAATGTAGTTTTACCACTACCCAAATCGCCAGTCAATAATAATACGCTACCGGCGGTTAACGATCGCCCGAGTTCTACCCCCAAAGCATGGGTGGCGCTGGCATCTACTAAGTTGACAATCCGCTCGGTCATGTGAAATTTTGGAGTTTGGATTACGTGTTTATTCCCCGCTATTAACTTTCAACTATCCACTAAACTAGACCGATTTAATATTTTGGGGCATCGTACTTACCTTGACACTTTTCAAAGCAGTGGACTCTTGAGCGCGATGGTAGAAGTGAATCAAGGCTTTGGCGAGACGACGGGAATTGTGGCGGAGATAGCGGGTATCGGGATCTTCTTCCATCACATTCACCGAGAAGATACTCCGACCTAGTTGTTTGACATCTTCCCGATCGAGCATAACAGGATAAGAATTTTCCTGGGCATAATTTTGTAAACAACCAGCCGATGGCGGTTTTTTCTGAACTAATACTGCATCGAATAATTTTTGACCGCAAGCTCGATCGATACTTTCGATATGATCGGCAACTGTATAACCAGTAGTCTCGCCTGGTTGAGTCATGATATTACAGACATAGATCCGAGGTACTTGGCGTGCCGCGATCGCTTCAGCAATCTCTGGCACTAGTAAATTGGAAATGACACTCGTATATAAACTCCCCGGCCCCATAATAATATAGTCCGCCTCTTGAATGGCCGCGATCGCTGCGGGTAACGCTGGTGGATTGGCGGGACTGCAACCGATTTCGACAATTTGCCCATCGGCATGACCGATATTTGACTCGCCCTCGATTCGCCGTCCATCGGCGAGTTCCGCCCACAAAGCTACATCTGTCAGGGTGGCGGGTAAAACTCGGCCGCGAATTGCTAATACCTTCGAGCTAGCTACTACCGCACGTTCCAAATCTCCAGTAATTTCGGACATCGCTGTCAAAAACAGATTGCCGAAACTATGTCCCATCAACCCATCGCCAGCTTCAAACCGATATTGGAATAACTCAGTTAATAATTTTTCTTCATCCGCTAGCGCGGCAATACAGTTACGAATATCGCCAGGAGGTAACACGCCAAAGTCACGCCTCAGTCGGCCCGAGGAGCCACCGTCATCGGCGACAGTGACGATCGCGGTGAGATTGGCACTATAGAGCTTTAAACCGCGTAAGAGCGTCGATAAGCCTGTACCACCACCGATCGCGACGATTTTGGGGCCGCGATTGAGTCGCCGATTGTTCCACAGCATATCTAGTAAGTTTTGACCACCATCTGGACGCAAAACTTTGCTCACTTCACTGAGCGAACGACTGTGACCCCAAAATACTAGGAACAGACCGAAGCCTAGTACGAGTGGCCCCGACAAGTAATGTGGAATAACTTTGGCTAAAAATTCAATAACCCGATCGACGATCGTAAACAGCCAAAAAATCGGCGTTAGCTTGAGCCAGATTGCCAAGCCCAAAATGGTCATGATCACGCCGACATAGATCGTGAACAACCAGCGTTTGACAAAAATCCCTGGCGATAGCCACTGAAATAACCGCCGAACGCGAGGATGCTTGCCGCCCTGTGACGAAGACATACCGCTGCTACGCCCTAAATTTCTAACTGCTTGTCTGAAGAGACCGATCGACATTATTTTTGTGGATTAAAAATAAGAGAATTTTAGATTGATAGACAGACCGGGATGAGACAATCTTACAGGTACTCTGACGGATCGGAAAGAGTAGCGCGCTCGTTCTAATCGTACACAGGTCAAAATTTAGCCAGATCGAGTTTAACTTGCCTGCTGTCCTATATCCCCATTTAATCCGACTATAATTGCGATCGTAAAGGTAGGATCAACAGGTTCAGCTATAATACTCATCTTAAGTAATAGGTTCGAGCCTAATTTTTGGTTAAATTCATGACAGTTTCCCGAATTCTTGGCTTAGATCCTGGATTGGCAAGTCTGGGCTTCGGCGCGATTACCGTGGCGATGCATACTCGTCCGCCGTCGATCTCCTTAATTGATTTTGGGATCATCCAAACTCCTGCACGCACAGAGATCGGTTCTCGGCTTCAGACTATTTACGAAGATCTCCATAACTTGTTAGACGAAATTAAACCCGATTTAGTGGCGATCGAGCAATTATTTTTTTATAAGATGGGTAATACGATTCCGGTAGCTCAGGCACGGGGGGTGGTGCTGTTAGTCATCGCCCAACATCAATTACCTTGGGTAGAATTTACGCCAGCTCAAATCAAACAAGCAGTTGCGGGGTATGGCAATGCCAAAAAGCCAGAAGTTCAAGAAGCTGTAGCCCGAGAGCTAACTCTCGATAAAGTTCCCCGCCCCGACGATGCTGCTGACGCATTGGCAGTAGCAATTGCTGCCTGGATGCAACTCTAAAATCGAGATCGATCGGTAACAATCATCGGCATGCCGATGATGACAATGATATAGCCCCGACTTCTTTGAAGAAGTCGGGGCTATCGTAGCAATGGGATTTCGGGCGTTGCTGAATTAATGTATGAAACGCACAAACAATTTTTGTAGGGGTAATGCCTCGTGCTTACCCCGCATCGATTCAGGGTACCCACAAGCGGCGTTTTTATTCGGGGGGAACCCCCGAATAAAAAAACGACAAGACAGGAGCACCCCTACAAAAAATCATACCCATATTCAGCAACGCCGGATTTCGGTTACTTTATGCGGAAAGAATCGTCGCAAATTCTGGCAAGACGACTCGATTGAGCCAAAAGTCGCTCAATACAACCATAGATTCTTTAAACTGTTGGAGGTCGGTGGCTTTCCGCAGATAACCCCCAGCGCCCAAGTAATAACATTGTTTGATATCCTCGGGACGATCGGATGTTGTCAAGATAACTGTAGGAATATAATGTAAAACTGGGTCTTCTTTAATCGTCTTTAAAACTTGACAGCCTTCAATCTCTGGTAGATTTAAATCCAGCAAAATTAAGGTGGGAATTTGAATGTAATCTGTAGTTTTCCGGATCGATCGTTCTAAATACTCCAGTGCTTGTCTGCCAGTGTGACAGCGGTGCAGCTGGGTGGCGATCGGCGATTGTTGAAACGAACGCTCGATTACTTGATAATCCTCATCATTATTTTCGATTACTAAAACTAATGGTCGAGATAAGCGAGCGTAGGTGTTAGCTGGTTTAGATATAGACAGAGAATTCATACACGATCGAGTTTAATTGGTTCCAGTAGAGTAAGCGAGTGCAATTATCTTGTAAAGTATGGTAGCGAGATTAATAGTAAGATCTCTCTCCCGATCGATAGAGTACCGTGCATCTTTACATTTAATACCGATTCTGACAACTCAATAAAGTGAGTAATTAGAATTAAAAATAATCGAGACAATCTAAAGTTAATCTTAAATTTTATCGCGATCGAGAGTGCATAACTGCGAAGTTAAAAGTGCGATAACTAAAGCAGTACGAAGTCACTACTTTCGGCGATTTGAAGGTTTGGATTAAAAATTACTGACAGCAATTTGAGTTAATGCCATCAGCACGGGATCTGGCGATCGGGCTATTGACATAAAGAAAGCCACCACCGCCAGTACTCGATCGTTTTCCACGATTGGGATTGCCAAACCTGCTTTGACATTTAACGCTTTCGCAATTTGATGTCGCAAAAAATAGCTTTCCGATGCTACCGAAACATCATCTAGCCACTCTGGTTGGCGGGATTGCCAGACTCGTCCTGGTAGTCCTTCTCCACGGCTAAGTACAAACGCCTGACTACAGAGTTGAAACTGTCTCCAAGCATTCGCGCGATCGAGTCCTAAATTGGTATCGATGCTCCAGGCGGAACTTAGCTCTAGGACTGGAGCTGTAGTAGCTGGAATCCATGATTCACCATATTCCCAGTCTGTACCGACACAGACAAGAGTTAGTCGTGAATTTAATGTGATACTTAAGTTTGCTGCTGAAGACAACTGTCGATCGAACATAGGTGATGTCGATTTTGGGTAAGGATCGCGCTCCATATATTTAACTAATCAGTTAATAATACTTCTACTGGAAATCGAACGAGATGTAGGTAAAAAAATACTCATTCACGGCTGCCATCATACACAGCATCGCCAGCGTGGGATGAATCGAGGGAAACGCGAGCGAAATCGCCTAGCCGACATTCGCACCAACGAAAAATAACGGGAAAATAAAGCCACCCCGAAAGCCACAGTGGAGGGTCATGCAAATTGCCAACAGCTTGGCTAGCGCGATGCCTAGCAACATCGCCACACCCAGACTCGCAGCTGTCGCGATCGTATCCTCGATCTGGCGTTCGCCAAAAAATAGCGTTTGGGGGAAGAATAGCGAAGCTAAGATCATCGATGGTGTTTGTTTGATATCGATCTTGCCAGGACCGACAATGCCGACAATTGCCGACCAGAAGATGGTTTGCTCGAAACTAATCTCGAGATCGATTGTCGGCGAATCTTGATTATTAGCATCCATCATAAACATGCTCTAATTTGATTATTCAGTTGATAAGTTTTCAGTTGCTAATTTGCGAACCTCAATATATTTATTTAAGTATTATCAAACCATCAAAAATGTTCGAGCAAAACATTTTTGACGGTCATATGCGTTTTTTTCATGTTGTCGATGCAAAAATACTCGGCAACTAGAGGTCGGACAAATCAGGTAATTTCATGACAATCTCGACAGTCATGCGAGTCAATCGATAAATCCTAAAAATCTAGCTAGCAAGCAGTCTGAGCGCGCTAGCAACGGTCGATCGAGCGCAAATCATCCGAGGCGATCGACTCAAACAACTAATGGAATTAATTTAAGATCTGAAAAAATCATACCCATATTCAGCAACGCCAAATTTTCATCCTGCTTGTGAGCCGATCGAACGGGCGCTCCGCGAAAGTCAAGAGCGGATGACATTGGCGCTCGATGCCGCACAGATGGGTACTTTTGATTGGGATTTAGTGACGGATACGGCAATCTGGAATGAGTATCACGCTAAATTGATGGATTATCCGCCAGCGCCGCAATATACTTATGCCGATTGGGAGCGGCGGGTATATCCAGCAGATTTACTCCGAGTCAAAGCCGGATTCCAACACGCGATCGAGACACATACCGATTATTCAGCAGAGTATCGCGTGGTGTGGCGCGACGGGAGCATTCACTGGATTCATCGCTTCGGCAGATTTTATTACAATGATGACGGTCAACCCCAGCGGATGGTTGGTGTCGCTAGCGACATTACCGCGCGCAAGCAAGCCGAACTCGCGATCGCTCAAAGTGAAGAACGGATGAGTTTGGCTTTCGATGCGGCGCAAATGGGTTCGTTCGATTGGCAGCTAGCCGCCGATCGGATCGTTTGGAATGGTTATCATGCCAAGTTGCTCGGCTATACGTTTAGAGCGGGAGAGTATACTTATGCCGATTGGGAACGCACCGTACATCCTGACGATCTGCCCGGAATCCAACAAGCGATCGAACTTGCCAAACTCGATCGCACCGATTATTCCGAAGAATATCGCGTAGTCTGGGACGACGGGACGATTCACTGGTTAGCTGGATTCGGCCGATTTCACTATGGCGGCGATGGTAAGGCGACGCGGATGACGGGCGTGATTTTCGATATCACCGATCGCCAAACCGCGCTCCTGGAGAGTCAGCAGACGGCGCAAGCGCTCCGTGAGAGCGAACGGCGGTATCGGGCACTTGTCGAAGCAACTGCCAAGATCGCTTGGACGATGGCAGCCGATGGCACTTGTCAGCAAGAACACTCCAATTGGGAGGCATTTACCGGACAAAGCTATGACGAATATGCTGGCTATGGTTGGTTGGCGGCAATCCATCCCGACGATCGACTGTATACTCAGCAATTATGGTCGGCAGCGCTGATAAATCTGAACTTATTTGAAATAGAGCAACGGCTGCGGCGGTACGATGGCGAATATCGCTACATAAAGTTTCAAGGTATTACATATCCGGAAGATCTGCCTACCAATCTAGATTACATTCGCCAGCTTTTGGCTGGTGAAATCCAGACCTATACGATGGAAAAACGCTATATTCACAAGTTGGGTCGGCGCGTGTGGGCTAACCTGACAGTCTCACTGCGGCGAGATGTTTCTGGTGCCCCGCTCCATTTTATTTCCGTAATCGAAGATATAAACGATCGCAAACAAACAGAATTTACACTTCAACAGCAAGCGATCGAACTTGCCACAACTACCGCCCAGCTCGAACTTCGCAATCAGGAGCTAAATCGGCTCTCTTATGTAGTTTCGCACGATCTGAAGGCTCCATTACGCGCGATCGCGAATCTCTCAGAATGGATCGAAGATGACTTTGAGGGCGTAGTCGATCCGGGTACCTACAAGTATCTAGAATTGATGCGATCGCGCGTCCAGCGGATGGAAGCCCCGATCGAGTTTACCGTGTCGGATGACGGCGGAGGCATCGCGGCAGAAGACCACGAACGAGTATTTGACATCTGACATCTTTCAAACTCTAGCCGATCCTCAGAAGAAGAATACTGGCATCGGACTATCGATCGTCAAGAAGATCGTCGAAGCTCAAGGCGGCAACATCTCGATCGAATCCCAACTCGGTGCAGGTACGACATTTCGGTTCGCGTGGTGTACGGCACTACGGATTAAGGTAAAAGAATAAGTATCGCGTTCGCTGTTGGTAGTTAGATAATCACCAACATGCAAACGAATCGGAAATCTCGATCCCGAACTGACGTTCACCAACCAATCTATTCCCTATCCACGCTATGATATTGCAGAACTTCGATTTACCCACTCTGTAGTGTTATGACAATCCAACTACGTGTCTATGTACCCCCGCATCCACTCATCAAGCACTGGCTGGGGATGGCACGAAATGCAGAGACTCCGCCGAAAGTCATGCGGCAAACATTGGCAGAACTGGGTAAATGGTTGGCATATGAGGCGATTCGCGAATGGTTGCCAACGATCGATATTCCACTCCAGACACCCGTAGCCGAGACGACGGCAACTTTTATTCACCCACAAACTAAACTAGCGATCGTGCCGATCTTACGGGCGGGATTGACTTTAGTAGAAGGAATTCAGTCGGTTTTACCATTAGAGTCAGCAATTTATCATCTTGGTTTGGTTCGCAATGAAGAGACATTGCAGCCAAGTTGTTATCTCAATAAATTACCCGACAAGTTCGATCCAGACACCCGAATTTTGATTGCCGAACCGATGTTGGCAACTGGCGGGACGATTATGCAAGCGATGTCCGAACTGACACAGCGAGGCATCGATCCGGCTTTAGTCAGAATTATTGCGATTATTGCGGCACCCCCAGCTTTACAGCAATTAAGCATGGCTTATCCCAGCTTGACTATTTATGCGGCAATGATTGACGAACATGTCAACGAACGCGGTTTTATCGTGCCAGGATTGGGCGATGTTGGCGATCGAGCTTTTGGTACGTAAGCATAAATTATCCATCAAAAATTGACTAGTCCCTAGTTACTACCTATAACCCCAGCGGTTAGAAACCGCCGCTCGGACTGAATTATTAGTCCGCGAAGGCGGACTTGGCATCATTAGCCGCGACTTCAGTCGCAGGAAAGAAATAGCTAGCAACTTGGGTTAACTAGTCTCTATCCAACAACCGACCATCATTGATACTTACAATTAATTCTTTTATAGTGAAAGGACAAATGTAGAGAGCAAAATTTATGGTACGGCGTTGGTTGGTGATTATTTTTGCGATCGCGTTAACGATCTTCATGCCAGTCGCGCCAGGATGGGCACAGCCAGCACCTACCGATGTTACTGACGCTCAATTTCAATTGGGTGACGAGCTGCGAACAGCGGCTTTTACCGCTACTAATAACGGTGATTTTGTCAGCGCCGAAAAGTCTTGGACGAACCTACTCAAACTGTTTCCTGACAATCCGGCAATTTGGAGCAATCGCGGTAATTCTCGCGTCAGTCAAAATAAATTAGTCGAAGCGCTCGCCGATTTTAATAAATCGATCGAGTTATTACCCGATCGAACTGATGCCTATCTCAATCGGGGCACCGCTTTAGAAGGCTTGGGGAAATGGGATGAAGCGATCGCCGATTATCAATATATCCTATCGATCGATCCCCAAGATGCAATGGCTTACAATAATTTGGGTAATGCCTATGCAGGGCAGGATAAATGGGATCTCGCGATTAAAAATTATGTCAAAGCTTCAGAACTCGCACCTAATTTTGCATTTGCTCGCGCCAATTACGCACTAGCTTTATATCAAACTGGTGAGATTCCCGAAGCGATTCGCACGATGAAAAATATCGTCCGCAAATATCGAGATTTCCCAGACGTGCGAGCGGCTTTGACTGCGGCGCTGTGGCAAGATGGTCAAAAGGGTGAAGCGGAAAGTAATTGGGTCGCGGTAGTAGGTCTCGATCGACGTTATAAGGATATCGATTGGGTCAAAAATACCCGTCGTTGGCCACCGAATATGGTGGCAGCTCTAGATAAGTTTCTAAAGTTGCAGTAATCGATAAATCCTACTATTAAGATCCAATAACTGTGTGAAAACGATCGCGCATAATTTCTCGATCGTAATCTAATAAATAGCGATCGAATTTATCATAAGCCGATCTCAGTATGCCCAAATTATTGCCGATTACATCCATCCCACGCTCGTCGTAGGGATGAACCAATATCCCTAGTTCTAAATCGAATAGGTAAACATCACCCAACAATCTGGGGCGAATGCCAATGTCACTGGAGATCGCACCCCATAATAATTGAGGGATAACCGTGCGATCGATCTTAAACGCGATCGAAGTTCGCCACCTATCGTCTTCTTCGTCGCCCACTCGATCTAGATTTCTCCAGGTGTGATAAGACTTGGGTATTTTTAAACCACAACTCGCGATCGATCTAAATCTCGATAAACCAGACAAAAAGCTGCCATCACCATAACTATATAAACAAATCGCCGCATGTAAATCTCTAGCATCGGCAAACATAAAATTGGTAATTTCGGCAGCTTTTTGATAAGCTTGCAAAAACATGTGGATATAACTTGGATTGCCGGATTCAGACAACTCAAATCTCAGTCCATTAGGATGGTTATAAAATAAGGCATGACCGACTGCATTGCTACCAAAAGTGTCTTCGATCGCTTTTTTCATCTAGTATTTATCGCTTACCAAATTTTCTGAAGATCGAGAACAAATCCTGGTAAAACATTCTCACCGCCGATTTCAGTAGGAGCTAAAAGTACTTCTTTATCCTGACCTAATCGAAAGATTTCCACTTGTTTATCTTGAGGATTAATCAACCAACCTAATCGCACTCCAGATTTTTGATATTCCAGCATTTTAGATTGCAATGCACTCAATCGATCTGTTGACGATCTCAGTTCGATGATAAAATCTGGGACGACAGGAATAAATTGCTCCAAATCGACTCCTGCCAATCGAGAGTTTTGGATCCAAGAAACATCTGGGGATGGTCTTCCACCCGATGCTGCCAGAAAATCATAGCCAGTCGAAGAATCAAACCCAGTGCCAGTAGCATTAGCTTCCACCCAAGCCCAGAATTGACCAGTGAGACTAAAATTACGCTTGCCACTACTGCCAAAAGTTGGGGGCATGACGATTAACTCTCCTGTGCTGGTTAACTCCAAGCGTAGATCGGGATTAGCTTGGCATAATCGATCGAACTGTTCGGCTGTAACGTGGAGAGTAGTGGTACTGATATCGATGAATAGTGGCTGAGTATCTCTCGATTTGGTAGTAGTCATAAAAACCTCTAAATTTATAGACTCAGATCTTGCACCAGTCGAAAAATACTAGTGCTAACCATAGATCCAGGGTACCCACAAGGGGCACCCCTACAGGTTAATTGTGTAGGGGTGCCCCTTGTGGGTACCCTAAAATCTCTGCTTTTATTAGTCTTTATGTATTGGTGCAAGATGTGAGTAGATGTTTTGTTAGTTCTAGATGCCTAAATCCGCAGCAATCCGGTGAGCGCAGGCAAATCCCGAGAAGGCAACAGCATTTAACCCCTGACCTGGAAAAGTACTATCCCCAACACAATACAATCCTGGCACCTTCGTGCGATTGAATGGCATATTTAATAGCCCTGGTAACTTCCGCCGAGGGATCGGACCATAACTGCCATCGATCCGCCCCAGAAAGCGTCTGTGAGTGCGAGGGGTGCCGATTTCCATAAAGTCTAAGCCAGCATTTAATCCTGGGAAAATCCGCTCCAATCGATCGAGCATTACACCCGCTCGTTCCTCTTTTTTCGCGTCATACTCACTGGGTGATAAACCTTGCCAATCACTCATCCAGCTCGGCGTAAAAGCGTGAACGATATGGTGCCCCTCCGGTGCCAAGCTCGGATCGAGTAATGTCGGAATCGAGACAAAAATCGTCCCCTCTGGCTGCTCCATCTGCGACCAATCTTCGAGCAGAATATGATGACACTCGGTACCTGCGGGTAAAACTTTTGCATCCACCCCTAAATGTAGACTCAAAAAAGCTGGCGACTTCTGGTAGCGTCGTTGCCATTTACGCTCTTGAGCTGGCATTGCTTCTGGAGGTAAGAGTTGCTCGAACGTATCCCACCGCGTCGCATTCGAGACAATCCGTTTCGCGCGATAGGTCTTACCATTAGCGACTTCTACCCCAACAGCTTTACCATCTTCGGTAACGATCTGGATGACTCGCGATTTGTATTCGATTTGTCCGCCTGCTTTTTCTAGCCCAGACACTAACTTTTGGGCGATTTGGCCGACTCCACCTTTAGGATAATTAATGCCGCCATAATGCCTGTCAGCAAATACCATCCCGGCGTTGATCATCGGTGTTTGGTCGGCGGGGACTACCGACCAGATGTAACACTCGATGTCGATGAATCTGAGGACAGCCGGATCTTTGATGTACTTACGGGCGATATCGCCAGCATTTAGGGGCAAGTATTTCAGCAACCCCAGACAAGCCGCTGGATGTTGGAAGAACACCCGAGTTAAATAGCGCAACTCCTCCAGCGAGAGCAAATCCATCGCATTCAGACAATTAAATACCTGCCAACACTCATCATAAAATTGCCGAATTCCCCGCGCTTCATGGGGAAACTTAGCAATTAGCTCTTGTAAAAATCGCTCGTAATCCTGATGAACCTTGATATCTAAATTATCGGGCAAGTGGTATTGCACCTGGACGGGATCGGGAACCGTCTCGATGCTCTCACCTACTCCAGCTAATGCCCTAGTCAGCAAATTGGTCGTACCCTGCTTACCAAATCCAAAAATCATCGAAGCACCAACATCAAACCGATAGCCCTCGCGATCGAAATACCCCGAACTTCCGCCAGGAATCAAATACCGCTCCAATACCAACACCTTTGCGCCTTTGGCAGCTAACTGAGTTGCCGTCACCAGTCCGCCAATCCCCGAACCAATAATAATTGCATCAAAAGTAGAGCGTTGGCGGAGGATCTCAGAACGAGAATCGGTATTATCACTCACAGTCATAAATGAATATTTAGAAAATCTATAATCGAGCTTTATCTAATTTTACAGCCTTTCCCCGCTCACCAAAACCATGAAACTCAAACACGCTGGAAACTACAAAGTATTCTTCAGAAAGTAAGCTCGATCGAATCGACACGGCTTTATTTAGCGATCGGGACTATGCAGATCGGTGGAGTAATTATAAATTGCGCCAATTTATAATTTGCAGTAGCCAAAACCGATGCCAAAGTTTTGCTCAACCTTAAGTTAGAGGAGCAACATTCATGTCTCTAGATACGTATTATACATTAGGGCATTCGGGTCTGAGAGTCAGTCGCATCGCTTTGGGTGCGATGACATTTGGCAATGATTGGGGGTGGGGATCTGATGAAGCTACAGCGCGGGAGTTGTTCGATACTTATATCGATTGCGGTGGCAATTTTATCGATACTGCGGATTTATATACTAATGGCACAAGCGAGTCTTGGGTCGGAAGATTCATCGCCGATCGCAGCTTGCGCGATCGAGTTATTATTACTACTAAATTTAGCTACAGTTCGGAACCAGGCAATCCCAATGCCAGCGGTAACGGTCGTAAGAATATGCTTCGGGCGGTAGAGAGTTCGCTCCGACGGCTGGGTACAGACTACATCGACCTCTATTTATTGCATACGTGGGATCGGGTGACACCTGCTGAAGAAGTAATGCAGACTTTTGACGATTTGGTTCGCTCTGGTAAAGTGCGCCATATTGGTTTGAGCGACACGCCAGCTTGGTACGCCTCTCGCGCCCAAACGCTGGCTGAATGGCACGACTACGCACCACTGATCAATCTCCAACTAGAGTATTCGCTGGTGGAGCGCAATATCGAACGTGAGTTTATTCCCCTCGGTTTGGAACTGGGAATGGGGATCACGGCATGGAGTGCGCTGGCAAATGGGTTTCTCAGTGGCAAATATCGGCAGCAAGACGATACAGTTACTGGCTCGGGACGACTGGAAACCCAGAAACACAATCACAATCCATCATTTCAAAAATTCACCGAACGCAACTGGCAGATTGTCGCAGAATTGGATCGGGTCGCCAAAGAACTCGATCGCAGTATGGCACAAGTAGCGATCGCTTGGACGGCCAGCCAACCCGGGATTGCTTCGACGATTATCGGGGCGACCAAACGCACTCAACTGGAGGACAATCTCAAAGCCTTGGATTTTGAGATTCCGATCGAATTAAGCAGTCGATTGGATGCGGTCAGTCATCCAGAGTCCCAATTTCCTTACAGTTACTTTGAATCTGAGGTTCAAGGTGGGTTGCACGGTGGTAAGCCAGTCAGCTCGAAGCCAGCCAGTTATTTCCCAATTGACGCTGTTACATCCGATCGTAAGCGCCCTAGTGGTTAAAACCGCTGCTCGTGATACGAAGTCCGCCTGTCTTGACGCGCTAAACCCTCGGGGAACCCGAGGAGCGCGCGTCGCTACGCGGACTGATATATTTAGTCCGCCTACGCGGACTAGGCAACATTAGCCACGATTGAAATCGTAGGCGTTCTATTGGTAGCAACTTGAGTTAGTGGATTGACTAGTAAGGCAAACAAAATCCTGTAACTAACAATATCCCACTCACAAAATGTAGCCGCACGGCGAGATATTTACAGGTGCGAATGCGTTCTGGCCGATCGTAATATTCACCGACAAAGTTAGTTAATTTGAGTGCTAATGGGATACTCAAAAATACTAATAAAGTAGCGATTGGAAATAAGCCACTGATGACACCGAGCGCAGTGAAAGCATAAATACTGACAGTACTCCACTGCAATACCTGCGCGCCCATTTTTGTACCCATTCTGACGATCGGTGATAATTTACCAGCCGCAAGATCGTCTTTTACTTGATGAAAATGCGAACAAAATAAAATTAGACTCGTCGAAATTCCAATAATTAATGAAGCTGCGAGATTGGCGATCGACCAAGATTGCACCTGACTGTAATAAGCCGCACTCAAAGCCAACGGCCCAAAACAGATCGTACAAATTATTTCGCCCAAACCTTGATATCCCAATCGAAACGGCGGCCCCTGATAGGTATAGCCGAGAAAACAAGCGAGTAAAACGATTGCTACTACCGTAAGATCTTGCTGCCACCAGGCGATCGCGATAATTCCTAAAATTCCTAATCCTAAAAATAGATTTGCCAACCAAAACATTAAGTTCCGATTGCCAGTTAGATTCACTAATGATTCGGCCTTATTAACATCGATACCTGTATCGCTATCAAAGACATCATTGCTAATATTTAGCCAAGCGATTATGGCGATCGCTGACAATATAAATGTAGCTAAAATATTGAGCTTAATAACGTGACTGTCTGCATAAGCAACAGCAGAGCCGACCGCAATCGGGATGATGGCAACAGTATACATGGGTGGTTTGATTGCAGCCAGCCACAATTTAAATCTAGGCTGTCCGATCGCTTCAGCTATAGTCATAATTAAAATAAGATTTCAAATCTATCTCTAGCTATATCACGATCGCTAATTCTCAAAATCCCACTCGCATAGAAAATTAACACGTCAAGAGTAGATTCAATCGGCGATCGTACTGCTGGACGAGATCGAGCGCCAGTGTTAAGTCGGTGGGGCTACTGTAGAGAAGCTGCCGCGCTCGGACGATCGCATCTGCCAAAATCGGGTCTTCCGCCTTGCCCTTCGCCAGTGCCTTCGCACCGAGAGCATCCAATCTGCCCCGCAACTCCTGGCGGGTATCTAGTGGAAGCCGATTGGCACTCAATGCCGACTGCGCTAAACGGGTATATTCCCGAACTCGATCGAACCAATTTGTCAATCCCACTCTCACTGGTGCGAGCTTTCCCGCCTCAAAAGTCGATACCAACCGCTCTAACCATTGCTCCATCGCGACGATCTCGGCATCGGGGATCGGCAAACTCATTGGCAAATTATGTCCGATCTTAGCCTGACTTTCACTAGCTGCCGCGATCGCTTCGAGATTGAGTTGTCTCAATTGCTGAAGCTGTTGTCCCGCTGTCGTAAATTCAGTTTGGAGCTGGTGGCGTTGCTGGGAAAGAGCTGCCAACTCGCGGCGGGTATTATTAATCAACGGTGTCAGATCGCGACTGACAGCCAGCTCTACACCCAAAGGATCGCGATCGATCTCCAATTGCAGATTGCTAAAATTAGCTTGCGCCGCACTCAGCGCGGGTGAAACCGATACTTGTAAATTCTGTGCTAATTGTTGGAGATCGACTAACTCCTGACGATCGATAATTAACTGTGATTCCAACCTCATCCACGCTAAATCTACTGCCACTAAAGTATCTCTAGCAACTCGAAAAGCCAACATCATCCGTGCCAATAAATCGGTTGCCGAAATAGTTTGGAGCTGAAGATTCGGGCTGAGTAAATCTCGCTGAGCGAAAGGTGTTTGAATACCCGGAAGTTGAATCGATGCCGCTGTGAGTAACTTAGAGATTTCTTGCAGTCGTTCGTTATTAATAAATATCGATGGTAACTCTTGCCTAAGCTTCCGCGCTCGATCGATCGTGTGATTTAATAATTCTAAATCCTCAAATAACCGCTCGATCGCCGTCAACGCCTCACCCACTCGCTGTTGGCTGATACCCGTCAAACCAGTCGGTGGATTGCCCGTTCTCGATACCCGCTGGTAAGCAGGTAGGTCGTATAATTCCAGCAAGTTTTGATTGGCCGCATCGACTTTTTGCCGCCATTCACTTAATAAAATATCGATCTGTGCCAGCGTTATATCCATTTTCCGAACTGATGAATTATGACTTGTAAATTATAATTTTATAGATCGCGATTCAATCGTTGATATAATTAACCTGGTTGTTTGGCTAAAAAACAATGACTTTAATTACTGCGAAGTGGAGTCTAGAGGACTACCATCATATGATTGCGACTGGATTATTGGACGATCGAGCGGTAGAGCTAATTGACGGAGAGATAGTTGAAATGTCGCCAGAAGGTGTCCCCCACTCATTTTATTGTCGCGGAACAGCCAAATATCTTCGAGCGATCTTAGGCGAACGAGCAGAAATTAGTGAAGCTCACCCCATTACTTTACCCAACAACTCAGAACCAGAACCAGATATCGCTATCTTAAAAGCGCCAGATACTCTTTACCAATCTCGTCATCCGCTCCCTAACGAGATCTTCTGGCTAATCGAGATATCTAACACTACTTTAGAAAAGGATTTGGGCGTGAAGAGAGATCTTTATGCTCGATCGGGTATTCTCGAATATTGGGTAATGAATTTACAAACCTCCGCGCTGCTGGTATTCCGAGATGTCACAGCAGAAGGCTACCAGTCAGAAACTTCCATTACCAGTGGGACGCTCTCCCCTCTCGCTTTTCCCGATATCTCGATCGAAATCTCAAGATTATTCCGATAGTCTAATAGTTCCCTACTAGGACTACCGTGTACGCGTAATTAACTTACTCCTCACTAATAACTTACCGTTGAGTAACTGCCGAAGGCAATCCAAGCTAGCACACTAGCAATCCATTCGCAGGGGAGTCTGAGGGGCGGCGACCCGCTCCTCAGCGGGGGATCTGGGGGTCGGAACCCCCAGATCCGGGTTTTTGGCTCCTACCAACAACGTTCGTACTTCTGAACGATCGATCGATTCTTCGATTCTTATCCCAAACTGACGTTACTTAGGCTGGTGCCAATATTGATATGCAGTATAGGCCATCGTTACCACACCTGTAATAATCGCCGACTCATCTACCATAAACTGTGGATGATGGAGCGGATGATTTTTACCCTCCGCAACACCCACCCCCAACCGAAACATCGATCCGGGGGCATGTTGCAGGTACACAGAGAAGTCCTCAGCACCAAGTGAAGGTTCTGGTAGGATTTGCACCCGATCGCTGCCACAGGCGGCTCTAGCCGATGATTCCAAAATCTGCGTCATCATCATGTCATTTTGTACCGATGGTACCCCCCGCCGATAATCAACCTGACACTTAGCCCCATAAGTCCGGCAGATATCGGTCGTAATTTGCTCGATCCAAGCAGGTAAAGTCGCATGGGTATCGGGATGGAGCGATCGCACTGTCCCCGACATCTGCACGCGATCGGCAATAATATTTGGTGCCCGTCCGCCACTAATTTTACCGATCGTCAAGACGATCGGCCGTAACGGGTTCTGAGTACGCCCAATCGCCTGTTGCAGGCTGGTAATTACTTGAGCGGCAATCCAGATCGCATCAATTGCTTCATGCGGTCTCGCGCCATGTCCCGACTCGCCAATAATCGTAATCTCCAGATCGTCAGCCGCCGCTGTCAGCGCACCGTAACGAATCCCGATCGAGCCAGCCGGAATCGATGGAAATACATGGAGCGAGAAAATCCCATCGACTTCCTTCATCGCCCCGTCAGCGACCATCCAGGCGGCACCCTGGGCAATTTCTTCAGCGGGTTGGAAGATAAACCGCATCTTCCCTGGTAATTCCTCCCCCAATTGTGCGAGCACCATCGCCGTACCCAAGCCCACAGTGGTATGCACATCGTGTCCGCAAGCGTGCATCACGCCCTCATTATGCGAACTAAATGCCAAACCAGTTCGCTCGACGATCGGCAATGCATCCATATCGGTCCGAATCGCCAGCAACCTTGCGTCCGTCCCCGTTCCTGTTAATTCACCAATCACCCCAGTTTTTCCCACAGATTCCTGTGTCTGCAAGCCAGCAGCAGATAGTACTCCAGCAATATATGCGGCTGTCTGATGTTCTTGTCCGCTTAATTCTGGATGCGCGTGAATGTGACGGCGAATTTCAATTAATCTAGGAGCGAGAGTTTCGGCGATCGATCTAATCTTGGCAAGCATTGCTTAGGGGATAGGGATTAGGGATTGTATCTTTACGGGTGCCCCTTGTCGGCAGCGATCGAAGTCGAAATGTGGGTACCTTGCTAGAGCGATTGAGTTAATATTTTATTATTCCGTACAAATGAGGATTATCGATCGATTTAGATGCAATGAGCCGATCTCTGGTGGCGATTCCTTGTCCTCTATTCCTTAACTCCAGTGCCAGACAAACATCAAACAATTCTTGGCTTCGATCCGGGTAAGGATAAATGTGGTGTTGCGGCGATCGATGGCGATGGCCGCTTGCTCTACCATCAAGTAGTCCCTACCGCACAGACGCTCGATCGAATTAGTAATTTATGCCAGCAGTATAACGTCGATCGACTAGTCATGGGCGACCAGACCACGGCTAAACAATGGAAACAGCAATTAACTGCGGCATTTCCCGAGTTGCCGATTTGCCCAGTGGATGAAAGATATAGTAGCCTCGAAGCACGCGATCGCTACTGGCGCATGTATCCCCCAAACTTTCTGACTTCTTTAATCCCACAAGGAATGCGTCAACCACCCCGCCCGATCGACGATCTCGTCGCCATCATTTTAATCGAACGTTATTTAGCAAGGGAATCGGGGCTAGTTGTTGGGGAATAGGGAGTATCATCCAAGTAAGGGACTTGCAAATTAATAAACTACCATCGATCGATAGGCTGGTGCGTTACGCTACGCGATAACACACCCTACAATTTGGGGTCTTATTTTCTTCTACTCCCTAACTAACCCAAGTTGCTACCTAGAAATGCCTACGATTAAAATCGTGTCTAATGATGCAAAGTCCGCCTTCGCGGACTAATAAACCAGTCCGCGAAGGCGGACTTTGCAATCTGAGGAGCGGTTTCTAACCGCTTTTGCTATAGGTAGCAACTTGGGTTAACTACTATCCCCGCATCCCAATCCCCGATCTACTACTTCAGATTTGCCGCAGCAAAATCCCAGTTAATCAAGCTATCCAAATAGGTGCTGATAAAATCAGGGCGACGATTTTGAAAATCGAGATAGTAAGCGTGCTCCCACACATCCATCGTTAGCAACGGAGTTTGACCGTGAACTAGGGGATTTTCAGCGTTAGGCGTTTTAGTAACCTTGAGCGTACCACCATCGTTGACGAGCCAAGCCCAGCCGCTACCAAATTGAGTCGCACCAGCAGCTTTGAATGCCTCTTTGAATTTATCTAAACCACCCAAATCTGCATCGATTTTAGCTGCTAATTCACCAGTCGGTGCGCCACCGCCATTGGGCTTCATCGACTTCCAGAAGAAAGTATGATTCCAGACTTGCGCCGCGTTATTGAAAATACCTGCCTTGCTAACATCGCCAAAACTACCTTTAACAACATCTTCCAAAGACATATCCGCCATTGGCGTATCTTTGACAAGATTGTTGAGGTTAGTTACGTAACCAGCATGGTGCTTGCCATAGTGAAACTCAAATGTCTGTTTGGACATGTTTGGCTCTAGTGCCGCCATATCATAGGGCAAAGCTTCTTGTACGAACGCCATTCCGATGCTCTCCTTAAAAATTAAGTATTGTTATCTTAATGCTGAATATAACAAATTTAGTCAGACGCAAGCCATAGCGCGATCGAATCAGCACACTTATCACGACTTGATGGGCTGATTCAGCGGTGATTTATACCGCAATTTAGCAACGCCATAATTTCAGTCGATCGAGGATCGGCACAAATATAAATAGCGATCGAGATTAATTGTTACTGCATAAATTTAATCTGTGGGCACCGCCTCAACTAAATCCATAATCAAATCTAGCTGTTCTACCACTATTCGATCGACTCAATTTCCGATCGCAGCAATCAATCCCCACCAAAGATTTCTATGTCTGTAAACGCCGCTACCGGCGCACCATGTCCTACCCAGACGATTTGATTGGGTTCGCCCTTACCGCAGAAAGGAGAACCATACATTTCCCAGGTACTAACATTACCAACTTGCGCTAGATTGCCCCAAAATTGCGGTGTGATGCCACGATAATTGGGATTACGGATGGTTTGAGTCAATTTGCCATTTTCGATGAGCTTGGCGTATTCACAGCTAAACTGAAACTTATGGCGGCGATCGTCGATCGACCATGAACGATTGGACTCCATGTAGATGCCCCGATCGATCCCACCGATTATTTCATCGAAGCTGTTATCGCCCGGTTCGAGATTGATATTTGCCATCCGATCGATCGGCGGACGATTCCAGCTACAAGCGCGACTGCAAGCGACTCCGGGTAGGTCCAATCGGGCTTGACTCTCCAGACTTCCCAGTCCTCGCTCTAATACACCGTCGCGGATGATATATTCTCGCGTGGCGGTGGCTCCGGTATCGTCGAAACTATAACTAGCAAACTCGCCCGATACCGTGGGATCGAAGGTAATATTCATCAATGGCGAACCGTAGACGAGGTTGCCAAAATCTGCGGGTTTGACGAAGCTGCCGCCTGCATAATTGCGCTCGTCACCCAAAATTCGATCGAGTTCCAGCGGATGTCCGACGCTTTCATGGATTTGGAGCAGCAGTTGATCTGGTGCGAGGACGAGGGTAGTCGTCTCGGTGGGACATTCCATCGCCGTCAGCAATTCTAATGCCTGTTCGCCGACTTGTTGTACCCGCGCCCATAAATCGGGGGTGAGAAAGTATTCCAGCCCGCCTTGATAGCAGCGCGCGAGTCCCCCGCGATCGCTGCGATGTTGGATAATGGCTCCATCCTGAGCGGTAGCGGCATAATCTGTCGTCATCAGCAGGAATTTCTGATAAACATCGGAACCATTGCTACTGACAAACCAAGTTTCTAATTCGCGAGTAATAATCGTCGCGCTGGTTTGGACGATTTTTTCACCGACCTTGAGCGTATGACAAATCTTGCTCAGTTGCTCGCTAACTTCGCCAGGAGTCAGGCTATTAAAAGGCTGGAGGGTGGGTGAAACGTATTGTCCGACTACTTTGGGTCTTTGGGCTGTAGTGATGGGGTAAATTCGATATGCGCTAGCGGCGATCGCTTGATGATATGCTGCGGTTGCGGCGGTTTGGATGCCCTTAATCGTAACGATATTTGTCGCGCCATAGCCGATTTGTCCGTTGACAAGGACTTCGACCATTACACCTTCGCTAATCGTCTTACTGTTATTCTGCGGCATTCCGTCGCGTGCCGATCGAGCGGTGGCGACTTCTCGCGATTTTCGCAAGCCAATCCAATCTACTGGTAAGTCAATGTTGTTGAGTAAATCACTGAGTTGAGGGATGGTGGTGGCAAGCATGGGGATTTTGGATTTTGGATTTTGGATTGCGGATTGACCAGTCACTGTTCACTATTCACTATCCCCTAATCCCTAGAATTGGGCGGCGATGATAATATCGATATTCTAGATAATCTCGCGCGATTTGTCCGTGGTCGAAACAGAGTGTGAGGGGAATTTCCCAGGGAGCGAAGATCCCAACGCTTTTGGCATCATCTTGGGCGATCGGGGTGCCAGTTGCGGTCGCAATAAAGACGATACTGATAGTATGCTGTCTCGGATCGCGATCGGGGGCAGAATAAACATGAAATTGCTCGAGCAATCGGACATCTAAACCAATTTCTTCTTGGGCTTCACGAATGGCAGCAGTTTCGAGTGATTCGCCATAGTCTACAAATCCACCTGGAATTGCCCAACCGTGAGGGGGATTCAAGCGCTCGATCAGGATAATCGGGCGATCGGGCTTGTCGATTAGTTCGATAATGATATCTACTGTTGGTGTGGGGTTGCGGTAGGCCATTCGATTTTGGATTAATTCGATTTTGGATAGTGGATAGTGGATTGACGGTTCGTTATCCACTATCCACTATCCACTATTCACTATTCACTGTTCACTGTTCACTATTCACTAGATGAAGACAAAGAAACAATTCGGACAACACTGGCTGCGAAACGAACAGGTACTCGATCGGATTATCCAAGCTGCTAAAATTACCTCGACCGATCGGATTTTGGAAATTGGCCCTGGTACGGGAATTTTGACACGCAGATTGATTCCAGCGGCGAGTGCGGTTGTGGCGGTGGAGATCGATCGAGATTTATGTACGTTGTTGGTAAAAAAGCTCGGTAATGTCGATAACTTCTTACTATTGCAAAATGACTTCCTCAATCTCGACGTAAACGCTGCGCTCGCTGACTTTCCAAATTTTCAAAATGCTAATAAAGTTGTCGCAAATATTCCCTACAATATCACTGGGCCGATCCTTGAAAAACTCTTAGGAAATATCATTCACCCATCACCCACACCTTTTGATTCGATCGTGTTACTGGTTCAGAAAGAAGTAGCCGAACGGTTATATGCCAAGCCGAGTACTAAAGCTTTCGGGGCGCTATCGATTCGCGTTCAATATTTAGCACACTGCGAATTAATTTGTCCCGTTCCCGCACGAGATTTTTCGCCACCGCCGAAGGTTGACTCGGCAGTGGTGAGGCTGACTCCCAGACAAGTAGCACTCGCCCCGACTCAGCCAAAAGTATTCGATAATTTAGTTAGGTTGGGATTTGCGACACGGCGAAAAATGCTCAGAAATAATTTACAAAGTGCGATCGATCGCGAGGATTTAACTAAGCTGTTAATATCATTAGATATCAATGCTGAAGCTCGTGCGGAAGATTTGAGTTTGGAGCAGTGGATTCAGTTATCGAATTTGGTGGTGGGTGAGACTGCGATCGGTTAATCTCAACCCGCCGATTTCTCTATTTAACTCGATATGCAAACTACTCCCGAACAGACTAGATCGATTATCCGCTGGGGGCATCAACATCGCCAGATGCTTAGAGTAAAATATCGCCGTCAATTTGTTGCTTATAGTGCCACTCGATTATTGGCTGCAAGCCAAGATTGGGATTTGGTAGAAGCTCTCGCCCAAGCCGAAGGTGAACCGTATTTGGTGAAGTGGATTCCCGCACAGACCTCAGAATTTCAATTTTTTTAGTAAAAAGCTGAGAATAAAATTACCATACCAGACGATCGAGGATTAGGAATTATTGTTACCCATGCCAGTAACATGTCGGAGGATGAGATCGATCTTCCGGTTTTGTTCGTCTAACCGACTATTAACATCCTTTCTAAATTCATCGATCTCTTGATGCACGCTCTCGAATGCTTCGGTAATGTAGCCACCAGGAGTCATAGTGTTCTCTAACTGAGCTTGCGTATTTTCGAGCCTAGTCAATCTGTATTCAAGTTGAGCGATGCGGGTGACGATATCGCGGTCGTTCGGTTCGCGAGATTGGGTCATAATGCTTGTGAATATTTAACTAGATATTCCCGCTGAGTTTAGTTGCTGATAGAGTAATTATATATTAATCGATCGAATCGTTGGCGGAGCCTTTCGGAACGAAAATCGAGCGATTGAATTGTTAGGCATGAAAACTAAATAACGGGCAATTCTCCCGTGGGTTGGGACGAGGGTAGATCTGCATACGATCGAATTCTCATTCTTTAGATAGTTGGGATGTTGTGAATTAGTTGTGGCGATCGAATCCAAATTAGACTAATATAAAATCGGTTGCCAAATAACTACATCTTCATGACATCTAGAATCTCACTGTGGACTGGACTAATGGGAGTCAGTGCCACGATCGCGCTCGTCCAGCCAAATATCGCTGCTGCCAAATCCTCAGTCGAGATTGCCGATACAGCCAAAGCAATTACCGTCTTAATTACCGAGCCGGATAGTGTTGGTTCGGGCGTAATTCTTGAGCATCAAGGCGATGTCTATACCGTGCTCACCGCCGCGCATGTTGTAAAAGCCAAGGCTAGTTTTAAAATTACCACGCCAGACGATCGCAAATACGCAATCATCAGCAGCTCGATTAAATCTGCGCCTGGTAGTATCGATCTCGCAGTGGTCAAATTCAAATCGACAGCAAATTATCCCACCGCCAAACTGGGAAATTGCAACCTGCTCAAATCGGGGATGGATGTCTATGTGGCAGGATTTCCAAGTGGGAGTAAGGCGATTAACGAGCTGATATTTGTATTCAGAGAAGGGAAGATTTCGGCAAATAGTAATAAAGTGCTTGAGAAGGGATATTCACTAGTTTATAGTAACGATACACTACCAGGAATGAGTGGTGGGGCGGTGTTGAATAGCGATGGTGAATTAGTTGCCATTCACGGTCGGGGCGATCGCGATGACAGTGGAGCTAAAACTGGATTCAATCTCGGTATTCCCATCAATCGGTTTGCGACGGTGGCGAGTAATATGGGAGTCAATCTGGGCGGGCAAGTAGCCCCTATTCCCCAAAACACCATCCCGAAGGCCGATGATTACTTTGCATCAGCAGTGCAGAAGGATGGCAAAGGAGACTATCGGGGCGCACTGGCTGACTTGAATCAAGCGATCGCCCTCAACCCTAAATATGCCGCTGCTTACGCTGGTCGTGGTGGTATCAAAGGTGAAAATCTCAACGATATGCAGGGCGCACTTGCTGACTTGAACCAAGCGATCGCCCTCAACCCCACATCTGCTGTGGCTTACAACAATCGCGGTGCTCTGAAATATCTAAAGCTCAACGATGTGCAGGGCGCACTGGCTGACTTGAACCAAGCGATTGCCCTCGACCCGAAAGATGCCTTAGCTTACAAAAATCGCGGTGCTCTGAAACAGGAAAAGCTCAACGATGTCCAGGGCGCACTGGCTGACTTGAACCAAGCGATTGCCCTCGATGCGAAAGATGTCAAAGTTTACAACAATCGCGGTGCTCTGAAATATCAAAAGCTCAATGATGTGCAGGGCGCACTGGCTGACTATAACCAAGCGATCGCTCTCGACCCGAAAGATGCCTTAGCTTACAACAATCGCGGTCTTGTGAAACATGAAAAGCTCAACGATGTGCAGGGCGCACTGGCTGACTATAACCAAGCGATCGCTCTCAACCCGAAGTATGCTGAAGCCTACTACAATCGCGGTGCTCTGAAAAAGCAAAAGCTCAACGATAAGCGGGGCGCAATCTCGGATATGCAGCAAGCGTTGAAACTATCCAAACAGCAGGGCAATCAGCAAATTGCTCAAGGGGCGATCGATCTAATAAAAAGATGGCAACAGTAGCAATCATTTCGGTTGTTAGCGACGCAGATTAAATTTCTCGACCTCCGTAAGATTACCAAATTCTGCTCATACTCAGTACGAAACCTGGCATCACTTCACCACAATCGATCTCAGTGGGTGACTCTAGTATCTCTGGTTCTCGATCGGGTCGGTAGATTTCCACCTGCTGATTTTTGGGGTCGATGAGCAAGCCTAATCGCACTCCAACCCGTTGAAATTCTATCATTTTCTCCTGCAATGGTTTCAAATTGTCACTAGCAGATCGGAGTTCGATGACAAAATCGGGTACCACTGGAATGAATCTAACGATATTCACCCCCTCCAATCGAGATTTCTCGATCCAAGAAACATCTGGGGATGGTTTCCCGCCGCCGAAGGCAGTGAAATCGTATCCACCTGATGAGTCGAATACGCGACCCAGATTGGATTGTCGGTTCCAAATCCCAACATCAATAACCAAATCTGCATTACGTTCGCTACTTTCGCCACCTGCTGGAGCCATAACAATTAATTCTCGATTCGGGGTCAATTCGAGGCGTAAGTCAGGATTATTGATACAAAGACGATCGAACTGTTCTGGTGTGACAGTTAGAGTTGTATCGCTCACGTCTAGCAGCAATGGTTGAGGATCTATAGTTGGAGCAATAGCGATCGTCATAAAACCTCCAAACGTTTGCGGGAGCTAAATTATGTCACTTTGATTTTAGCACTGGTGAGAAGGTTTTTTAGTTCTCGATCGACAGTTTAGCGACTCTAACTCCGTCCAGATCGACCGTTACTCTGCAATAATATCGATCGATACCAATCTCGATATCTAGTAGTCGCTCTATCACCTTCTCTAACATTCAAGACAGACTTTGTTTGTGTCGGTGCAGTTCAACCGCCAAATCTTTATATGAAATCCCTGACACTGATTGCCCCAGCTAAAATCAATCTCCACTTAGAAATTCTCGGCATCAGACCCGATAATTATCATGAATTGGTAATGATAATGCAGTCGATCGATCTGGCCGATCGGATCGATATTCGATCGCTGAGTACCGATCGAATTATCCTCCATTGTGGACATCCCAAAGTACCACTCGATCGGACTAATTTGGCTTATCGTGCGGCTGAATTGATGCAGGCGGAATTTCCTGATGCGTTTCGGAAATATGGGGGTGTCGAAATTACCTTACACAAACATATCCCGATCGCGGCGGGATTGGCAGGTGGTTCGGGCAATGCCGCAGCAGTATTAGTCGGGATCGACTTATTGTGGGAACTGGGACTCACTCAAGGAGATTTGCAAGCATTGGGGGCAACATTAGGCTCTGACGTACCGTTTTGTATTTCGGGTGGTACTGCCATTGCAACGGGGAGAGGGGAGTTAGTATCGCCGTTAGGTAGCTTAGCGGGGATTTATGTGGTACTGGGAAAATATCAAAGTTTAGAGGTTTCTACTCCTTGGGCGTATGGTGCTTATCGAGAAGCTTTCGGACTAGAATATGCTAAAGAGCCAATTACTTTGGCCGAGCGCTCGCATCGCGTTCATTCGGGGGCATTAGTACGGGCAATTGTCGATCGCGATCCAGTTAAAATCGGAAAATTACTGTATAACGATCTCGAAAAAGTGGTATTACCTGCTTATCCCCTAGTCTCAGAGTTGCGCTCGGTGTTTCAACGTCAGCCTAATTTGGGGACGATGATGTCTGGTTCGGGGCCGACGGTCTTTAGTCTAGCAAGTTCGCGGGAGCAAGCCGAAGCAATTCACTACCAAGTTCGCGCAGCAATTACCGATCCCGATCTAGAATTATTTGTAGCGCAATTTTGCGATCGTGGGATTCAAGTAATTTCCAGTTCGTAAGCCGTTCGTCAACTAAATCGAGTTGTGGTTAGTGAATAGTGAATAGTGAATAGTGAATAGGAATTCATCAATCCAAAGTCCAAAGTCCAAAATCCAAAATCCAAAATCGGAATGACTCAAATCACACCACCAAAACCTAATTTACCTAGTCCATTAAGCTGCTGGACTGGCTCGCTGATTGCTGGCGTAATGTCATTTGCATTGTATGTGATGACTAGCAATATCGCGACGACATTTGCGACCAGACCGATGGTACAGAAGACCACAATGGCGGCAAATATTGCAGCGGCGGTTCGCACGCTGGTCGTCGGTTCAACGGCTTTGGGTGCGGCGGTGTTTGGGATTATTGCTGTTGGTTTGGTTGCGTTAGGGATTCAAGTAGTACTAACTAAAAAGGTATAGGGCGTTGCTGACTGCAGGTATGATTCAACAAATGTGCAATAGCTAGAATCATTGGTAGGGGCAATTCATGAAATGCCCCTACCGATGGTTTTATCCATCAATTCAGCAACGCCAGGTATAAAAGTAATCGATCGAATCCTATTCGATTCGATCGAGATCTAGCGTCTAATCAAGAGCATCTTTAATATTGTCAGCTCGACGCTCGGATGTTTGATATTGACGAATGTTGGTTTCGGCTTGCTTAGTTTTTGCCGTAATTTCGGCTTCGTCTGGATTGGTTAAATCTGACGATCGAATCGTACCTTCAGCTTGTTTGACTTTACCTTGAACCTGCGCTTCGCGATCGCCCTGGAGATTGCCAACTGTTTCTTTTAATTTACCTTCAAATTTCTGAAGGCTACCTTTGAAGGTGTCTGTGGCTAATAATTGGTGGTTGGGTACCAAGTCGAGTGATGTGGCAAGGGCTGTCGGAACATGCCCGAATGTAACCGAGATCGTTAATATTAGCGCAATTAAGCAAGAACGGAAAATTTGATAGTTCACGATCGATAACCTGTTTAACTTCAATTATTAATTTGACCGATCGCTGTTCGATTTATTGCATGAATTGATTGATTTCTATAAAAAATTTCATAGATTTATCAAATCTAGGATGGGGAATACCGATGGCAGTATGTCGGTAGTAAGATAAGTCTAAGAGCGCGATTCGCTTTCGATTCGATCGAGTTTAAGACATTAGACAGACTGTTTTGGTAGAGTATTGAGATGTTTGTATTGGCAATCGCAGGATATCGAATACAATTAAATTCTGTTAATTAGTTGCCTATTTGTTGCTGTCGGCAGTGCCACCATACAAAACTACAAAATTTCTGTGTCAATATTATTGCTTTAATTTAATTTGTGCTGTGTTAATTCCTCTCACTGGCAATCCCATAACGCGCAAAATCGACTGAGATCGATCGCTTCCAGGCTGTATGATGCAATCGATCGTTAATAGCACTACTTTTCATAATTAATTGAGGCTGACGATCGTTAATATTTTCTGTGAGAATCAAACAAGTCTTGTGAGTGTAACGCTGATTGGGAAATATGGCTAATTTTAGTAATGGTAGTCGTGGTTTTCGTGATTTCTTTTGACTTGCCCAAAGATTTATACGTGCAGCTTCATCAATGACTGCTTGCGGTAATTTCCAGGGAGCAGACTGACGGAGAGTATCGACTAAAAGATCCCTCCACGTTAGATCGGAATAGTAATCTTTAACAATCTCACCACCAAGTATTTGATGCAGTACGGTAGAGAATGTTACCCCGTAAAGTCCCAAAGCTTCTTCAATCTTACCCTCATTGAGTAGCGACAAAGATCGCATGGCTCGATCGTTTTCTGGTGTCGCAACATGCTGACTCGTGCCAAAAAGTTCGGTTTGAGGAGTAGCTATATCCGTCCACAACCACGGACAATTTTCCCACCGATGGTTTCGATCGATGGCATAGAGATCGGTCAATCCGATTTTAACGATCTGTTCGTCACTCCGGCGATCGGGGCCGATTGCCGCCAGACAGAAATCGCGTTCTTTACTATGAGGATTTGGATCTGTAGTCTTTTCGTAAATATTTAGTACGACTGCTGTTTTGAGTTCGATTCGCCCCGTTTTATCCCACGGAAAATTTCGCACGATATGTTCCATTCGTACCAATCTGAGATCGCGCTCGAAGTCGCTACGTCCGCGAGCTGTTAACCGACTGAGTAAAGATGGTGGAGGCTCGGTAAATTGACACTCAATTTGCCGATTTGACAATCCTTGCGCGATGCGCTGCAATCGTTCTCGCTCGCGGACTGGATCGATTGGTGCTGGTAATTTCCAGCCTTCAGTATCGATCGATTGGTGGCGCGATCTCAATTCATGGACTAATTTTTGTTCGGCACCTGCTAGTCCACCCAGGACAACAGCATCTCTGGCTGGCGAATTTTGCCCGCCAAGTACGGCATCAGATCGATCGGGTGTAGGAGAAGACATATTAGACAATGTTTAGATCTGGGATTGTTTTATTGTTCCCAATATCTTCTCGAATTTGACTTGTCGCGCCAACAGATACATTGGCAACGTTACATAGCAACAACTTCGGCTTTGGAGACTCGATCTCAATCGGTTAGATTCAATCGTGATGTTTAGATCGCTCAGATGTTAATGATACCCGATCGGTTAAACCGCTCGTCGATTGATAATGAGGAATTTCGTAAGTAATATAAACTTTCAATACAAAATGGAATAACTATTTTGAGTAAAAGCCTTTGAGACTCGAAGCAGTATCTTCGGGTTTACCTGCGAGTGGGAAAATGAGAATACTTTTGAGCTTATTATTAGCAACTAACTCCTTCAATCGTGGTAGTTGCTTGTCGGTAATCGAGATACCTGCATATGTTGTGGCATATTCCAACTCTGTTTGAAAATTGGCATCATTATATGCCTGAATGAATACTCGATCGACCTTCCATTTTTCCCAGTCGGCGGCAAAATATTTTTTCGCCCAATAGGGATTATGATGACAGAGATCGAAGCTGACATTCGGGTTAGCTTTTTTCATGTCGGATATCGTTTGTTGGACGAACGTAGTCAGATGAGCTGTTCTGTCTACTTTGCCAGGGAGTTCGGCATTGTAGCCGAGATAGTCATCCCATTGGACAGCGTTAATTTTGGGATATTTAGTAACGAATTCAGTGACGATTTTGCGGAAGAAAGTTGCTACTTCTGGTACTTCGACATCGAGGACATAATGCTCGACTTTATCATAAGTGCGATCGACTCCAGGTACCAACCATTTTTTGGAGATTGCCAGATCGAAGATCGGACTATTTTTATCGATTTTAATCCCTTTTTCAAAGTAGGCGTGAACCTGCATTCCCTGTTTGTGAGCTTCATCGATCGTCCAATCTAGCCATTTATCTTGGAACTGATTGGGACAACTTTTATAACCTAAAAATTGTGGTTCTACCGAACTTACTATGCTAAATCAAGGATTGAAATGCCATGCTAGCAAACTTCTGATCTGAAAATTCTCAAAATTTCTAAACCCATATCCCATTCTTTTTATTAGCTTGAGTTTATTGTTAATTCCTTCGACGACTCCTTGAGTTGTTCTATTATCAAAATAGGCAATTATTTCACCAATCCATCTTTTAATAGTTCCACAACTCTTGGGGAATTTCCCACAAGCATTCTTGAGCCAGTCACACAAGCTTATTAGCCCATTTCCCCAATCTGTTTTTGATTCAAATATATCTCTAAATAACTCTTTTGTTTTGTGCATTGCTGCTAATTCTGGAAAAACGTCTCCAATCTCTTTCAACTTCTCTTTTTGCAATTCATTCAAATCCGCTTCGTTTTTGAGTATTGCATATTTACTGTGAGTTAATGCTGCTAATTTCTTGTTCTTTTCATCTTTGTTCTTCACCCTCTCAGCCTCTCTTTTGATTTTAATTCTCTCTCGATCTAACTCTTCATTTATCTGTTTCATTACATGAAATCTGTCTCCAACCACTTCAGCATTTGGTATCAATTCATTTACCAGACTTTTGTATGATGAAAATAGATCGATACTTACTTCTGTAATTTGGTTCAAAACCTCCGAACCCCAAGACTTCAAGCACTCACCAATACATTCTTGAGTCCTTTTTGGTAAGATGGCTATTAACTCTCTTTTTTCTAGATCTACTAACACCGCACAATAGTTTTTTTGCCCTTTAACAAAGGCAATTTCATCAATTCCTAGTCTGGTTAAATTCTCTGGCTTTTTTTGCACTAGATTTACCCCAGCTTTTTTGATTATTGTCTCCACTTCTTGCTCACTTAATCCATTTCTTTTGGCAACACTTTTAATATCACTAGCTAGACTCTCTTCGACAATCTTCTGCTTCATTCGCTCGGTGAAATGACTTCTCTTTTTGATGAAATTTAATTCCTCACTGAATTTTCGACCACAACTCATACACTTGAATTGACGACGATTAATTTTAAGGTAAACATCATGTTCACCGAATGGTAGATCTCTCACTGTTAATTAGTGATTCTCATGAAGTTTATTACTTTCAGTTCCACAATGAGGACACACTGCTTTTAATTGCTGATTTTCTAGATAAATAAAATAACCGATTTCATCTAAGATCTTATAAGCAGTGACGGTCATTCCGTCGATATTAAGAATTTCATTAATGGTTTTTAGTTGCGATTTGGATGACATAATGCAATTCAAGCTTATTTGTTGCCAGAAATCAAGATCTTACTATTCTATAATAAAATCTGTCATTTATGCTGCACCAAGCTTCCATAACTCAAAATTATCAATTTTGTCAATTAAACTTGATTCTTATCCACTACTTAGCATAGCAAGTTCGGTAGAGCCAAAATTGTTGCATCACTTCGCTATTATACATCGTGCAACCGTTACCCCAAACACCGTGAATGATGGTGTTGATACCTTGGCTATGGTAATAACGTACTCGTTTACGAATCGTCTCTTCGTCGGCATTATTAGTGATTTGATAGCGACTTAAATAGATGCCCCTAATTACTTTTTTATCCCAAGGAGTTTGGGGGACGGCGGTAGTTGCGATCGGGGTAGTAGGAGTAGGGGAAATTGCGCTCGAAGGTGAGGGACTGACTGATGGTTTTAGTTTGGGGGGATTTAATACTTTGGTATCTGAAGGTAGTGTCGCGATCGGTTCTGGTTTGATGGCAACTACTGGCGATTGAGTTGCAATTGGTTTGGGTGAGGCTAAAAAAGGGATCGGTAATTTTTGAGCGACTGCTAATAATGGCTTGATATTTCCTTGGGGAATCAACCACCAATAGCCGCCACCTAACATGAGGAGAACTACCGAGATGGGAATGTTGGAGCAACCGCAGCCTTTGTTTTTTTTGTCTGGCATGGGGGATAGGGGGTAGTGAACAGTGAGTAGGGATTTGTAGGAGCAGGTTTAGCCAGCAATTTTTGCAGATCGTCAATAACATCTAAACAAAACCTGCCCTCATCTGAGTATTATGGATCTTCTAAATATCTAAACCTCGAATATACAGATGTTCGGGGTGTTCGATCGAGAATTGATAGTAGATTTTGGTTTTGGCGTTGGCGGGGAGATCTAGTTCCCAGGTTAGTTTACCCAATTCTCCAAGTTGAATTTGGGGGGAGATTTTGAGTACTTTGACTTTGATTTGTTCGTTGCGGCTATGGGGGAGCTGGTCTTCGATTTGGATGCGATTGGGGGTGGCAAGTAAATTAGTTATTGTCAGGCGATAGGCGAAGGTAATCCGGCGATTGCCGCCGATAAATTTTTTATCGACTTGGCGTTCGATTAATTCACGATCGATCTTGATGCCTTCATCTACACCTAAATTGAGTTTGAATTCTTGTCCAGGGGCAATATTTTCTAAATTAGTCTTACCAACAAACATATCGTCGCGGAAAATATTTGCGGCTCCTGGCAAGAGTGTCGCTCCGTCGGGGAGATTTTTGGCTCTGGCTTGGAGGTAGGCAAAACTTACCAAGCGCGGCATGGCGATATATTCTAACCTACAGGGAAATCGATCGTGTAAAATCGTGACTTTATGTGGGTTGCCGTCGCTGGGGATATTTCCACCACCTGCTAGTTGAAATGTCACCACGCTTCCCTGCTGTGAGACGTCAGCGACAACGGTTTCGGCTGTATAGTTCAGTGTGGGGATGTCTGTGTCATCTGCTTCGCTAAATGCGCCGCCTGCGGGAGCTGCGGCGACCGCAAAATCCATGTCTGCATTTCTTCGCATCCTCATCATTGGCGCAGACGGAACGGGTGCGGGTACGTCGATGTACCAGGGGTTGAGTTTGGGTGGGAGCGTTCCTAGTCCTGGTTTGGCGGTGGAGAGGATGAGGTTGACATGCGACCAATCTTCGCCGGTGGTTTGGGTAATTTCGGCGAGGTAATTGAGTTGGATGGTATCGCTGGCACTTTGGACGCGCAGATCGTAGAGGGGTGTCCAACTGGCTCGATCGATAACGTAGACTACCTCTAATTGAAATTCGCCTGCGCCTGTGGGTTCGATGCCGACTCTGAGTTCTAGGCTTTCTTTACTATAGGGGGTTTGCACTTCCCGTAATTGCAGTTGGAGACTTTTGAGTCGCTTGTCGATTTGGCGTTGCTGGTGCTGCAAATCTTCGGTTGCGAGGGCGTATTCGGAGTTTTTGGTGCCGATGAAGGTGAGGAGATTTTGGGTGTCTTCTAGCCCGATTTGTTGGCTGGCGAGGCTGCGGGAGAAGGTGGTTTCGGTTTTTTCGCGCAAGCCGTAGATGAAGCTCGATTGGAGGGCGAGGGTGTTAATTTGATATTGCAGATGGCGTTTTTCGGTTTCTAAGCGATCGATTTCGGCGGTGAGTTCGGCGATCCGCTCGACGACTGGCTCGATGGTGTATTGGCGATCGGTTGTGACTCCTTGCAATTTGACGGGGATTTGTCCTTTGCCGCTGATGCGGATCGATTCGGGGTCGAGGGTGGGTGGGAGGTCGAGGAGGATGAGTTGGCGTTCGGTTCCGGTGAGGTTGATGGTTCCTTGGCGGGTAATTAGGGCGCGATCGGTGTAGACTGTCACTGCGGTAATTTGAGTGGCGATCGATGGCGATGTCATGGTAATTTTGGGGGGATTTTGGGGATTGATATAGTTAAGTAGATATTAATCTAAAGTTTGGACGGGTGCTTTCCTGGGGGGTGTTAGTGGGTGGAACCCGGATCTGGGGGGTGGCCTCCCCCCAGACCCCCCCGTTGAAGGGCGGAGTGCCGCCCCTCAAACTCCCCTGCACAAGGGTTTGTTTGTTGGCAGCGGGGCGCGCTTCGCATTAGCTCTGCACTGTGGGTCGATCTCTGGGTGAGGGATGGCTTGTTGAAAAAAAAACTTATAAAAATAGACTTCCAACTTACTTCTAGCCACTATCCCCTATCCCCTAAAACACCAGTAACTTTGTTTTGATGCAAGATGTGAAAGCGATGTATTCTGCCCCATTGTCAGAAATTACTACTGTCGCAGCAGAGCGCGGAACGATCGAGCAATTGCTGGCGATTGGTACTGCGCTATCTGATTGTCTGAATTTAACCGAATTGCTCGACTTGATTTTAACCAAGAGTCGAGAAATTACTTGTAGTGATGCGGGTAGTGTCTATTTGATCGATCGGAGTGGGAGCGAACCAAAATTAATCTTTAAAGCCGCTCAAACTGATTCCCTCCCGAATATTTCGTTTCAGTTGGCAAGTATTCCCCTCGATCTCGAGAGTCTCGCTGGCTATGTAGCAACTACAGGGGAGAGTCTGAATATTCCGGATGCTTACGCGCTACCGCAGAATGTGCCGTACAAGTTCGATCGCCATTTCGATCGCGAGTTTGCTTATCGCACGGTATCGGTGTTGGTATTACCGATGCAAAATCGCGATGGTGAGACAATTGGGGTACTGCAATTGATCGATCGCAAGC
Source organism: Chamaesiphon sp. (assembly GCA_965246715.1). Lineage (GTDB taxonomy): Bacteria > Cyanobacteriota > Cyanobacteriia > Cyanobacteriales > Chamaesiphonaceae > Chamaesiphon. Next base: position 38,007 of record CBDFFH010000012.1, read on the forward strand.
TTAATGCTGCACTGAGAATTACGCCAGATAATGCGCTGTCGATTACTCAGGCTTATTCTGATTGGGAGCAACAGATCGTCCGCTCGCTGGCTTCTCAAGCGGCGATTTCGATCGAGCGCAATTATTTATTGGAAAGTATCGAGGAACTTTTTGCTGGGTTTGTGACTGCATCCGTCCAAGTCATCGAAAGTCGCGATCCCAGTACGGCGGGACATTCGGAGCGAGTTGCCCAATTGAGCGTGCGGCTGAGTCGGGAAGTCAGTGCCGTGACGATGGGGGTGTTTGAGTCAGTGCGATTTAGCGATCGCCAAATCCAAGAAATCCGCTATGCAGCGATTCTACATGATTTTGGTAAGATTAGTATCCCCGAAGCGATCGTCCAAAAAGGACAAAAACTCTATCCGCATCAACTAGCGGAACTCAGCTACCGCTTCAATCTCGTCCGTCGCACCTGGGAACTGGAGTGTGCCGAGCGCAAGTTTACTTATTTGTTCGATTTGCAGCATCAGCACCAGTCAAAAGCAGATTGTCCACACTGTAATTATCTCAGCCAACTCGATCGCGATTTGGTTGTCAAACTCGATCGATTACAAGCCTACTGGGAGTTATTAAACAAGCTCAATCGACCTGATGTGGTGCTAGATCGAGAATTTTCCGAAACGCTGGACACGATTGCCCTCGATCTCCAACAACTCTCGGAGTATACCTATCGCGATCTTGCTGGCAATTTACAACCCCTGCTTACTACCGCTGAGATCCAGCAACTGCTGATTCCACGCGGTTCGCTCACTCCCGCCGAACGGTTGGTAGTAGAGTCACATGTTAGTCATACTTATGACTTCCTCAAAAAAATTCCCTGGACGAAACACCTCCAAAATGTCCCCAAAATTGCTGGCGCGCATCATGAAAAATTAGATGGTAGCGGTTATCCTCACGGACTAACTGCGAGCGAAATTCCGCTCCAATCACAGATTATGACGATCTCGGATATCTACGATGCGCTCACTGCTGGAGATCGACCATACAAGCCACGGTTGTCGATCGATCGCGCATTGGCGATTTTGCATCAAGAGGTAGCCACCGGCAAAATCGATGGCGAGCTATTAGCGCTGTTCGAGCAGCGAGAAGTGTATATACTTTCAAATTAATATTAACTCGGTCTAGCGCAGAATCGCTGTTGCGATTTAATACCAATTAAAAAACGATCCGGACAGATCGATCGACTCCAGAGACAGCCTGACTTCCCCAATCCAAAATCCAAACAAGTATTACATGATTTTATTGATAAATCACCTTGGTCTTGGGTAGAATATGGCTTTGTTTCTCACTGGTTTAAGCCGATCTCGTCTGGTACGGAGCATTGAAGCGATCGAATAACTCGACCGTGGTAATCCCTGTTACTTGCTGGCGTTTCTTTGGTGGATTGTCAATAAGACAAACGAAAAGAGTTCCAACAAAGCCTAAACACCTTGCCGAAACCCTTTTCTAGTGCTGTTTTTACCCTAGTCGGAATGAGAGGATTCGAACCTCCGACCCCTGCTTCCCGAAAGCAGTGCGCTACCAAGCTGCGCTACATTCCGATGTTAATGATATCAGCATAGTATTGTATCACTAAAGTTTTGGTTCTGCGTAAAAATGCTCGAAATCTTTGGCGCAGCATCGCTGCTGGCGACATGGAATGAGAATCGACTTTAAATCATTCTCGAGCTAAGTAGGCTAGAATGTTCATCTGGAAACGATCTTTACAAAAAATATCTTGAGAGGCTTGTAAGATGCGAATCGATCGATTGTTGATAGTCGGTGTTCTGACTGGATGTGTCATGACGGGCTGCAAAGGCAAAAAAGAAAACACAAAACCTGCCGCAACACAAATTAATAATGTTTCTGGTCAGATCTACAATAAGCGCTAGCTCGGCTCCGCCCATATATTAAAAGGAAAGCTCCCCGGATCGTCACGGGAGCTTTTTAGACGAACACTTGCAGATTTAATTAACGATCTTTGGTGCTTGGTGAAACTGGCCGATTGCAGCAATCGGATCGGCCTTTTTGTGTGCGATCGTGGGAACGGAATCGCGTAGATGTGCGGTTAATGTCGTAGTTGTCGAATCATAAATCTGCGTCAGTAGCTTGGGATATAAACCCACACCGATAATCGGAATCAGCAGACAGGCAATAATAAATACCTCTCTGGGTTCCGCATCGACTAACTCTTCATGTTCGACCAATTCTTTGTTTTCCGTACCGTAGAAAATTTCCCGTAGCATCGACAGCAGATAAATCGGTGTGAGGATCACCCCAACAGCAGCAACGAGTGTCATGATGACCTTAAATTGGAGATTGTAGGCATCGCTGGTTACAAAACCGACAAATACCATCAACTCAGCAACGAAGCCGCTCATTCCCGGCAACGCGAGGGATGCCATCGAGCACACCGTAAACATCGCGAAGATTTTCTTCATTTTTTGCCCGACACCACCCATCTCATCTAGCATCAGCGTGTGCGTGCGATCGTAAGTAGAGCCAACGAGGAAGAATAAACTCGCCCCAATCAGTCCATGCGATACCATTTGCAGCATTGCACCGCTCAAACCGAGATCGGTGAAGGAGGCAATCCCAATCAACACGAATCCCATATGCGAAATTGAGGAATAGGCAATCTTGCGTTTGAGATTCCGCTGGGCGAATGAAGTCAAGGCTGCATAGATAATATTTACCACTCCCAAGACAATTAACACGGGTGCAAATGCGGCATGAGCGTCGGGTAACATTCCAGCATTCATCCGAATCAGGGCATAACCGCCCATTTTCAATAGAATTCCGGCCAGCAACATGTGGACGGGTGCGGTAGCTTCACCGTGTGCATCGGGGAGCCAAGTGTGCAATGGAATAATTGGTAACTTGACTCCATAGGCAATCAATAATCCCGCATACATCCAGAGCTGGAAATTTTGGGCATAATCTTTTGCCGCCAATGTGCGCATATCGAAGCTGACGGTATCGCCATAAAATCCCATCGATAAGGCAGCGACCAGGATGAAGAGGGAGCCGCCAGCGGTATAAAGGATAAATTTGGTCGAAGCGTACAATCGCTTCTTCCCGCCCCAAATCGACAGGAACAGGTAAATCGGTAATAGTTCTAACTCCCAAACCAGGAAAAATAGCAACATATCTTGAACGGCGAAGACAGCAATCTGTCCACCGTACATGACTAACATCAAAAAGTAGAAGAGTTTGGGTTTGAACGTGACTGGCCAAGCCGCTAAAATTGCCAAGGTGGTAATGAATCCCGTCAGCAACACGAGTGGCATCGAGAGACCATCTACCCCAACCGACCATCTTAAATCTAGTTGTGGCACCCAGGTATAACTCTCTACCAATTGCAACTGGTCGCTATGAATGTCATAACCGTTGCAGAAGGCATAAACAATCAGGGCAAAATCTAGCAATCCGACAATCAGAGCATACCAGCGAACTGTCCGCCCATTTTTGTCCGGGATGAAGGGAATTGCAAGTGAGGCTAAGACTGGAAATAAAATAATCGTCGTCAGCCAGGGAAAGTTAGTCATAGGCGTAATGAATTATGAATTATGAATTATGAATTATGAATTCATTAAATTATGTAGCCAGACATAATTAATTATAAAACTCTATTAAGGCTGGCTGCACTCAGCAGCTAGTCTCGAGTCTATTAATCTGTCAGAGAATATTTTTTTCGCGCTACTTATCTGGAATAAAGATAATTTTAGGCACTACTTTTTAGCGTTGAGCTGCAAGTACCCATACCTTTTAGCCACTATAGGCGATCCCCAGAAAGTGAGCGGAGGATCTCACAATTCCTTAACAAACAATCAGCTAATATTTTGGCGGGGGTCGGTGCAGTTGGCCGATAATTCGTGGCGGTTGCTGGCTGGGTTTGTCGCTTTCCAAACTCGGTGTCTGACTTACGATCGGACTCGGTTGCGGGGGGGAGATTATCCACCGGAACTTGGCGGGGTTTTGGTTGTAAGGGTTTGAGATCGGCAAGTTCGGCCTCTGTACCCGCACGATGTTCTTTGGCCGCAATCGTGAGATTTAGCGCCGATTTGAGTCAATTTTGTCGATCGGGTATGAGATCGATTGACTCAGTAGCGTGACTGAATTGTTATACGTATTGTAGTGGCTCGATTCAGGTTTGACATTAATTAATAGTTGCTAGAATAGTCTCGATGCTAAGATCTCAGTTTTGATATCCAGAAACATCGATCGCCTGATACAACTGTTCAGACACATTGTAGTTGTCTCTTACTACCTGTAAACAGCGTCGGCAAGCTTCCTTTCCTTCTTGATGCCACCATCGACAGTTAGCCCGAATCGGACAAGGTGGCAAGCTTTCGGTAACGGTTGGCAATCCATCGACGATGCGCCCGATTAGGCGACACTGCTTACCATCGAAATGCTGGCAATCATGTTCGATACAGGTAGCTGCAATCCGAAAAATTTCAGTTGGTTTAACAGGTGATTCGAGCGTCAATAGTTCGGGCGGAATTTGCTTGGTTTGCGGTAGATGCACGAGTTCGGGTCGATCTGGAGTTCCCGTCACGATTCCGAAGATTACGCTGTCATCCATCTCTGGCTCAGCACTCGGACACATCAAATATTTTGCTGGTTTTGACACTCGATCGCCTGTCATTAATTTACCTCTAGGGGATATTCTTGATAATTATTTGTAAATGTCTGGAAACTCCATCGCGTTCTGAACGAACGATCGACTTTGCACCCTATCGTTCTGGTTTCACGATAATTCCATTAATCATCGGACTGGGAGTGGGTTTTGGGTTACTAACCTTGCCATTAATAATCGGACTTGGGCTAGGCTGTGGATTCCGAATCCTGCCATTAATCATCGGGCGCGGTTCGGTGCTGGCTGCGGGGACACCAGCAGTTACAGGTTGTCTAACGCTATTTTCCTTAGATGCGATCGCGCGATGTAGCGCGGATGTGACTAAATCTTGGTGGGCGGGATCGAGCGCGATTAATTTGGAGATCGTTTGACTGAGATTGTCTACTGAGGCGCGATTGGTACGAGCGGACTCTGCTCGTACGACATTAGCGACCAAACAACTCGCGATCGTCAAACTTAATGTCAGCCATAAGCGAGTACCCAGCGTGAAGTTACTTTTCATTGAGAATTTGCGATAATTAGAGAAGCTGACAACTATTAGCTTCAATTGACGATCGCGAAATTACGGAAATAAGTTAGGCGGCAATTTCTGGTAGCTACCATCGCCAGTCCAACGATCGTCTAGATGATTCAAGTGCTTATTTGATAATCGAGCAGTCGGAGTTAAGTAAAAACTTCAAACTTGTCGCTCGGGATCGATCTAGCGCAAGCATCCAAGCAAATCGATCGAAAGCTCTAATTATTTTCAAGGTTTGTTCTTAGAAATATTCTCTTTCTTGAATTGCTGTTTGCGGAGACTTTCGATGCGCTCGTTAACTTGTTTTTGGAGTTCTACTCGATCGACTCGCTTACTATAAATTTTTAAATACTTAACAGCTTCGTCAGTATTACCATCATTTTCCTTTAGTCTAGCTAGCGAGAGATAATCCTGCGTAGCAACCATCGGAGCGATCTCGTTATAGCTTCTAATGAGTTGCGGAATTACAATCGTGGCTAAGAAAGTTAAAATTATAAAAGATATTTTTGCATCTGCCTTGGTTGATTCGACTATGTACATCGTCAAAGCAAATAATAAGATCAGTACTAATAAAATAAATAGTAAATGCGGGTCTTGAAGTAAAATGCTGGATACCTGTTCGACCTCACTATTGTGACTACCGATGGTAAACCCGACTAGTGCCGTTGTCGTAGGCAATGTAAATTGTCGTAAGGAAGACCCTTTGCCACTAAGATGAAAAATCAGTGAGACGATACTGGCAATAATCGCCACGCTATTCCAAGTATTCATGATTAGCACCCCAGTTTTTTGTTAACTGTTAAATAGCAACAGTTATGCGTTCGCGTTCGCGAAGCATCTGCCTCAGCAGCGCCTTAGAACGAGAATCGATATCGCGGGTAATACTAGCATGCCTAGGGGTTGAATTGTTGTCAGAGTTTTAGCTTTTTTCCGCCACCTAATTTTTAGCCTTGCTTTGCCAATAGGGGCGCAGCCGCAAGTAATGCCTTGGTATAGTCTTCTTGAGGATTGCTGAATATTTGTTGAGTTTCACCCATTTCGACAATTCGACCTCGATTCATCACAGCAATCCGATCGCACAAAAACCTTGCCAGCCATAGGTCGTGAGTGATAAAGAGATAGGTGAGATTGTCTTCGCGTTTGAGTTCGAGCATCAGATCCAAGACCTCTGCCTGAATCGTCGCATCCAGCATACTCACTGGTTCGTCACAAATTACCAGTTTGGGTTTGGTAATTAGCGCGCGCGCGATGCCGACGCGTTGCTGTTGTCCGCCAGAGAGTTGATTGGGATAGCGATCGTAATATTCCTCGGCGGGATTGAGTCCCACCCGTTCCAGCATCGCCAAAACTTGCGCTCTCGTCTCAGCCTCGGTAGCATTCAGCTGGTGGATCTGCAACGGATCGGCAATACTTTCGCCAATCGTCATCATCGGATTGAGTGAAGCACTCGGATCTTGGAAGATCATTTGCATGTCGCGACGTTTGGCGCGAATGGCGGTCGGCGAGAGCTGAGTTAATTCTTCACCACAGAATGTCACCGTGCCGCTCGTCGCCGGAATCAATTGTAGGATCGTGCGGGAGAGCGTACTTTTACCGCAGCCAGATTCGCCAACCAAACCGAAGATTTCGCCCTGATATAAATCCAAGCGTACGTTATCAACAGCTTTAATCGTTTCGGTCTTGGCTTGTGTAAATAGCCGCTGGAGGAAGCTAGTTTCGATCGTGTAGTATTTATGCAGATTTTCGAGCCTGAGAATCGGTTGCTCGTCTGACTGTGGATCTGGTACGAGTTGGGCGATCTCGTCATTTGCCTGAATATGTAGCGCCGATTTGAGTAAGATTTGGGTGTATTCAGCTTGAGGGTTGCCAAAAATCTGTTCGACGGTACCTTCTTCCTCTTTACGCCCTTTATTCATCACGACAATCCGATCGCAATAAGTCGCGATCGTGGCAAGATCGTGAGAAATCAGTAATAGTCCCATCTGACGCTCATCACACAGCCGGGTTAATTCTTTCAAAATTTCCGCCGACACCCGCACATCCAAACTCGTAGTCGGTTCGTCGGCGATAATCAGCTTGGGATCGAGTAATAAAGCTAACGCGATCGCTACCCGTTGGCGCATGCCACCGCTGAATTCATGCGGATACTGATTCCACCTCGTTTCAGGAATTTTGACGGCTGCTAGGGTGTCTAGAGCGCGCTGTTTGGCTGCTTGGTTGGTTAGATTCGGTTCGTGAGCTTGAAGGGTCTCTAGGCAGTGGTTGCCGATTGTCATTAGCGGATCCAATCGCGTCATCGGATCTTGAAAGATCAACCCCACCGATTCTCCCCTAAAGCGGCGAATTGCCTCTGGATTGAGATCTGGCACCGATTGCCCCTCAAATAGAATTTTCCCCTGAATGCTAGAGCCGTCAGGAAGTAGCCGCATCACTGCTTTACCGAGAGTCGATTTACCGCATCCTGACTCCCCCACAAAGCCAATTTTCTCCCCAGCAGCCAATTGAAAGGATACATCCTCAACTGCATTTACCAAGTGCTGGCTCGATTCTTTCTGTGGATAAGTCACCCAGAGGTTTTGGACACTTAGAAGTGGGTTTGTCATGGGGAAGGGGGAAAGGGAGAAAGGGGGAAAGGGGGAAAGGGGAAGGGGAAAGGGGAAAGGGGAAGAATTAATAGTTAGATGCGGAGATTTTACCCACCCCGCCACTTCGTGGCACCCCTCCTAGGAGGGGAATTTAACAGCCACTAGCCACTAGCCACTAGTCACTATCTCCTTTCCCCTTAATTTACTTCTTCTCTCGCTCGAATCGCCGCATCAAATAAGCCGCAGCAAAATCGCCATTGGGATGCTTAGAAAGAATATCAGCGAGATCGAAGACGCGCTGTGCCATTTCTACGCCTACCTTATCGATGATGGCTTGACGTTCGAGTTCGTTCATGTGACTGGCACGCGCGCTGGCTTGCCAAGAGCCGGAGAAAAGTTGGGGGATATTCGTATGGAAATTCAAGCGCTCGAGAATTTCCCACTCCCCCCTATCGCACCAGATCCCGCCGCAAGTGAGACAATGTTCGAGATAAAATGGTTCTCTAAGCGAAATTTTCCCGCGTGCCATCAGTCGCCCACATTCGGGACAAGGTGCTGTTTTGGCATCTAACGGGCCAGGGGTGTAAGCAAGATGATAGTTTTTAGCTAGAACATCAGGATTGGGCGTAGTATTTTGACGCTGCGATCTCCAGGTTTGATAGTTGTGTCCGGGAATCCATTCACCCGCACACTCCGGACAATGTTTTGTTAAGAGCATATCGCTAAGAATTCCGTTCGCTAGCTCAGACCTACATTTAGGACAATGCATCTTTTGAATTATGTAATGATGAATTATAAATTGTGAATGACCGATCGTCGGTTAAAGGTAACGGCGCGACAGCTTTAATCTATGTCGAGCAGTTGCGCTAAATGTTGCATCTATTTTTCAATTATGAATTACAGATAATATCTTGACAGTATTTGAGTAATAGATTCAGTTTATCTCGATACGCTTGACGGCGCTGTGCGGCGGTTGCTGGATTCCGAGCGGCAGCGATAAACATCACATCCATTGGGAGTAGCCGCAATAGCCGATGGCTTTCGGTCAAATACGATCGCATTTTACCAGCGATGGGATCTGGAAGTTCGTCGTAACTCTGAGTGAGGATCTCGGACTCGAAAACCCCAATCGCGTTACTGAGAGCAACTTTGAGGTCGGGAATCGAATCCTCAGGCAAGTTGGAGAGCTGATTAAATAATTGTTGCCACAAAAAAATCTGGTGGTTTGGCAACATAAATAACTTAGTTAGAATAGAATATATGTAAATAATTTTACACTTTTCTAATACATCGCGCGCTACATCCGCACCCCGATTGTTACTAAATTTAGCGCTGTAGAGCCAGATCCAACCGAACTATCGATCGGGTAGATAACTGGCTCGATCGAGTGCATAATAAATTACTTCCGCTCCAAGAACTAGATATAAATAAGTGGTACCGATGCTGGCAGTTCGTCCCATGATGATGCCACAAGCTGTCAGTTTTAAAGCAGTCGGTGCCAAGTCAATACTTCTCGGTTAATCTAAAAACTAGTTAGTCCGCGTAGGCAGGCTTTTGCCGCGAGCGGCAACAACCGGACTTTGTTTTACTAGCGGCGACTTGCGGCTCGCGCTCCTCGGGTTCCCCGAGGGTTTAGCGAGACAGCGACCGAAATCGCGCTGAGGTTCCCTCAGCGTGCGTTTCGGTCAAGACAAGACACAGTCGCTAGCAGTTCTTAACCAAGAAGTATTGGGTGCCAAGTTTCCGCTTCTAATTATCTTTATTAAAGTTATTCCTAGATTTATTTATCTTATCTTCTTCAGCTATGACTACTCCAATCTCTGTTCCTGCTAACAATGTTGCTGTCATCGACGCTTCTAGCGAATCTCCAGATGGTGTTAAGACATATAACTGCGATATTCCGGCATGGCTGAAACAATGTTTGGATGAGGCCCAAAATCTTGATGTAACAGCAAGCGATCCGACAAGTAATTTGTCTAGAAGCGATCGGTTGTTAATCGCCGATGCCTTTCAGCTGGCCTACGATCTACATGGCGAACAAAAGCGTAAATCTGGAGAACTTTATATCTGTCACCCGATTGCAGTAGCGGGATTGCTCAGAGATTTGGGTGGTGGTGCGGCGATGATTGCGGCGGGATTTTTACATGATGTCGTTGAAGATACGGAAGTGAAGATCGCTGAAATAGAATCTCGATTTGGCCAGGAAACCGCACATTTAGTTGAAGGTGTCACCAAGCTATCTAAGTTTGAATTCTCTAGCAAAAAAGAACAACAAGCTGAGAATTTTCGGCGAATGTTTATCGCGATGGCACAGGATATTCGCGTGATCGTAGTCAAGTTGGCTGACCGGATTCATAATATGCAAACGCTCGATCATTTACGCGCCGATCGACAACTCGCGATCGCCCAAGAAACTCGCGATATTTTTGCCCCATTAGCCGATCGATTGGGCTTGGGACAGATCAAATGGGAATTAGAAGATTTAGCTTTTAAATACATCGAAGCTGAAGATTATCGACGCATTCAGGATTTAGTTGCCGAGAAGCGGACGGCAAGAGAGGCGAGGATTGCCAATGTTACCGAAATGATTCGCCATCGTCTCGATCGCGCGAATATTAAATACATCGATATCAGTGGCCGACCGAAACATTTATACAGCATCTATCAAAAGATGCGTTATCAGAAAAAAGAATTTAGCGAAATCTATGATTTGACAGCAATTCGCATTATCGTCGAATCAAATCAAGAATGCTATCTAGCTTTAGCCGAAATTCACGATGCTTTTAAACCAATTCCTGGTAGGTTCAAAGATTATATCGGTTTGCCAAAAAATAACCGCTACCAATCCTTGCATACCACAGTAGTCGGATTTACAGGTACGCCCCTAGAAGTCCAAATTCGGACGATAGAAATGCATCACGTCGCTGAATATGGCATTGCGGCGCATTGGATTTATAAATCAAACTCTAAATCCGAACAAAGTAAACCAGAACCGGGCAAAGTACCATCCACCAGACGCACCGAAGTCGATGAAAAATTTTCTTGGTTACGGCAACTACTTGAATGGCAGAATGATGTCAAAGATGCGATCGAATTTGACGACCATCTCAAAGATCATCTGCTCGAACGCGATGTCTACGTCTTTACGCCCAAAGGTGAAGTAGTCTCGCTCCGTCAAGATTCGACACCTGTAGACTTTGCCTATCGAATTCATACCGAAGTGGGCAACCACTGCGCTGGTGCTAAAGTAAACGATCGGATCGTCCCGCTCTCGAGGACGCTAAAAAATGGTGATATCGTCGAGATTATCACGCGAGAAAATAGTCGTCCTAGCCTCGACTGGCTGAATTTTGTCGTCAGTCCTGGCGCGCGCAACCGCATCACCCAATGGTACAAGCGATCGCATCGCGATGAAAATATCGCCAGAGGGCGGGAATTACTCGAACGGGAACTGGGCAAAAATGGGCTGGAATCCCTACTCAAGTCAGAGCCAATGCTATCTGTCGCCCAACGCTGTAACTACGTTACTGTCGAGGATTTACTCGCTGGTTTGGGCTATGGGGAAGTTACCCAGAAAATGGTAGTCAACCGGATTCGCGAGCTAGTAAAAGATCGTCAAGAACCCAGCGTCGAGCTACCACCAACTACCGCGCCAAAACAAACTACCTCAAATAGTAGTAGTGACTTCCCAATTTTAGGCATCGAAGGGCTGTTACATCACCTAGCAGGTTGTTGTAGCCCGATTCCTGGCGAACCAATTATCGGTTTAGTTACCCGCAACAGCGGCATTTCGATCCATCGCCAAGGTTGCGTGAATGTCGAACAGATGGACGGCAATCGCCTACTACCCGTAAGCTGGAATACCCAGACTACAAATGAGAAACCACGTACCTATCCAGTCAGCGTTCAATTAGAAGTGCTCGATCGAGTGGGGGTACTCAAAGATGTCTTGTCCCGTTTGACGGATAATAGAATCAACGTGCGATCGGCGAATGTGATTACGCATTATGCCAAACCCGCAATAATCGATCTCTCGATCGAAGTCAGCGACAAAACCCAATTAGAACGCTGTTTCTCCCAAATCAAACAGATGAGCGATGTGCTCAATATTCGCCGTCTATCCCAAACTGAAGATAAAGTATTATGACCTTTGATATTACGAATGAAGCAACCCAAAATGCGATCGCTGGCGGACTCGCGATCGTGATTATTTTGGGTGCAATGACGATGATGTTTACCAATCTCTGGACGACTAAAAAGAAGTAGCTAAATTCAAATATGACATTGCTAGATACATAGAATCGATCTAAATATATTTACAAAGTTTAAAAATTTTCATCCTCAACATCCTTTCCACACTTCCCCTTAAGGACGATCTCGATGTTATCGGTATCTTCATCGCCAATCCCTGCGGAACAGCGTACCTGTTTGCATGATATTAGCTGGGAATTATTTGAAAATCTCCTTAGCGAAATCGGTAATGATGGCTCAACGCGACTTGCTTATTATCAGGGTACGCTAGAATTTATGACTCCGTTACCGGAACACGAGCGCCCGATTAGAAGGATCGATACGCTAATTGTGGAATTAGCAACCGCCCTAAATTTACCATTAGATTTACTCGGCTCGACTACTATCAAACGTCCCGAACTCAAAGCTGGAAAAGAGCCAGATGCTTGTTACTATCTTCAGAATGAGTATCTAATTAGGAATAAGTCCCAACTAGATTTCACTCAAGATCCACCACCAGATTTGGCACTAGAAGTCGATATTACAAATAGCTCGATCGACAAGCTATCTCTCTACGCAACTTTAGGTATCCCCGAACTCTGGCGATATGATGGTAAAGTGCTAACTTTTTATAGTTTAGAGAATGGAACTTATCAAATAGTCGATCGATCTGTCAGTTTTCCAATCCTATCTTCGGCAAAAGTTTTGGAGTTTTTAGATGATTGTCAATCGCTAGGTGTAAGTAACGCTGTTCGATCTTTACGTGAGTGGATTAAAATCCAGATCGATAGCTAAGAGATGAAGATTTCCAGAGCATTTATCCAGGAGCAGGGGAATGGAAAACTGCGACATGAAGAAAAATTGGTAGTAGAAGAACTAAAGCATCGAGGAATCCCGATCGAGTTTTACACCGAAAAACGCATCCGTCGTCGCCAATTGCCGCTGGATTTAGAATCGTTAGTCGTTGGCGATATGCCTTGTATTGCTGGCGCGCTACAACAATTATCAATTCCCGAACCAGCGCCAAATGATTATCCAGCATCGCTGAATGAATTCTTGTATCGCCGGATTTGGAGATCGACACTCGGAGCATTAGAATTGGGGCTGCGAGATGGTAGATATCCCGCAATTTTTGCCAAGCCAGCTAACCGCTGTAAACGGTTTACGGGTTGTGTGTTTGAAACTGAATACGATCTATTCAAAGTCTCTGGCGTTTCGCGGCGGGAAGAATTATGGTGTTCTGAAGTTATTACTTGGCTGAGTGAATACCGTGTTTATGTGGTGAATTCGGAAATTAGAAGCATCGATTTTTACGCTGGGAATCCAGCAATTACGATCGATCTGACAGAAATCGATCGGGCGATCGAATTATTAGATCGGGCGGGTGAATCTTATGCAGGATATGCGATCGATTTTGGTGTATTAGCTACTGGTGAAACTGCTTTAGTCGAGATGAATGATGGCTTCTCTGTTGGTGCCTATAAAATTGATGCCAAAAATTATACTGAGATGTTATTAGCTAGATGGCAACAACTTTTGAATCTCCGCCCGATAGCTAAATAAATATAAATTGCTCGCTCTCTTGACATCACATCTTCTTATCCCAAACTGACGTTAATTAGTTAGTCCGCGAAGGCGGACTTTGCAACACTAGCCACGATTTCAATCGTTGGCGGTATTAGGACGAATCGAAAATTCTTAACCCGAACTCACGTTAGTTAATGCGCTTGAGTGAGACTGGCACAAACCTTTGACCTGTAGGTGTCGGGATGCGGAGCGTAATGTTATCGCGATCGATACAACTATAAGATAACTTGACTGGTGGTGCATCGCGATCTCCAAAAATGAGAAATAGTCGCTCGCCCGTCAGCTTGAGATTTGCACCAAGATTTAATTTATTAGTCAATCGTTGATAGCCTTGCGAATTAAACGTTAAAGTACTGTCCGAGTTACTTTGAAATCTCGCCGAGGCATTACCAGTCAAACCGACACCGATCCGATCGAGTTTCGCTCCCGTCTGTTTGACTCTTAAGGTATATCTTTGCTCGAAATCGAACGCTTCAAATGAGGCATTGCCATCACGGTTGAGGGTGACTTTTGCATAACCGATCGTTTGCGGATCGGTAACTTTCGCCTGAGTAAAAGTTTGGATCGTTGGCAGCCAATAAGCACTTAAACTAGCAACTTGCCAAGTCCCGACATAGCAATATGGCTCGCCAGTGGGCGGTGGTGGCGCATCGACAGTGGGGGCGGCGGATGGCTTGGGGATGGGCTGCGCCTGAGCCGTTAATTTATTAACAGAAGTGGGGCGGAGGACGAGCGTCGGCTTATTGGTAGGGCTGGGTTTGCCAGTGACAGTCAGGTCGTACTGTTGGCCGTTACTCGGATTGCTAGTAGTCAGGCAGAGCTGCGAGGCATCGCTGAGAATCGGGAAACTAAACCGCGATGTGCCAGGATTATCCCCATTACCAGACTGGGGATTGTTGACATCGTTGTGGAAAAATCTTAAGGCTTTGGTTTTGTCATAGACGGCAAACTTCAGAATGCCCACGCCGTCAGTTTTGACATTTAGCGTAATCCGCGTGTTTGGTTTGACTGCTAATTTATAACAGATTTCTCCCTGGGGATTGGTCGGCGACGACGATAGCTTACCAGAATAGGTTTTGCCTAATGTCATTGGCAACAGTGGTGTCGCATCGACAGCAATTGCCGCGATGGGACGAGCGACCAGAACGAACAGCGGCAAGATCCGCAGGAGAGATAATGGAAATTTAGGCATAGATTGCACCCGATCGTAAGATTGAGTTCGCCAGCTTAGCTTTAAACCGAGCTGGAGTATAGACAAACAAGTCGATCGATTGCCAGCAACGACACGACCGCATAATTACATATTTCCCAATTTCAACTACAAACTAACCGCTAATTTACAAAAAATTTACTATATCGGTTGACTCAGATCGCTCGCAGCCAATGAAATTTCCATGCCTTCCCATGCTACTACCGATCGGGGAAAGGCTTGCGATGCCGCAATCCCGATCTCATCCATAAAGCAATCATCATGACTGGGATCGTGATGAAAAATGACCAACTGCTTGACGTTAGCAGCTTGGGCGAGTTTGACCCCTTCTTGCCAGGTCGAATGACCCCAGCCGATCTTCGAAGTTTGGGGATCGTAATACTCTTCATCGGTGTAAGTAGAGTCATAAATCAGTACGTCAGCACGATCTGCTAATGTCAAAACATTGCGATCGAGTTCGTCCTTAAAATGCTCGGTATCGGTAATATACGCTACTGCTCGATCCTGCCAACTTACCCGATAACCCATCGCTTTGCCGGGATGATTTAATAATCCCGTCTGGATGGTGACATCACCCAACTTTGTGCTGCTACCATATTCTAAATTGTGAAACCGGAGATTGGCACCCATTACCTGTAACGGTACCGGAAAATTAGGCTGCATCATTTGCTCGCGCAGCCGTTGCTCGATTGTCATGCCATTGGGAATTACCCCACCATAAATATCAAACTCATTTCCTTCCATAAATGCTGGCGAAAAGAACGGAAAGCCCTGAATGTGATCCCAATGCGAATGCGAGAAAAATAAATGACCGCTGACGGGCAGATAATCTAATAATGCTTGGCCTAAAACATGAATCCCCGTGCCCGCATCAAAAATCAAGCGATGACCCCCCACTAACATTTCCACACAGGGCGTATTGCCACCGTATCTTACGGTAGCGGCTCCCGGACAGGCAATACTACCGCGTACCCCCCAGAAATGAATTTTGAATTGGTCTGCCAGTATGGACATGGATGAAAAGATGAATAATTTCTGATGGGACGGTTTGACGTTCGTCAGTCAGGACTTAGGCCGATACTGTTTAGTGATGCGCTCGCAACATTTTAGCCAAGGCGCCACTCTACTCGATCGAGATGGTAGTTTGGGTGCGGGGTTACTTCATCAAGCTGTGACAGCCAGAGCGCTAATTATGTGTCACCACACGCGCAATCTCTGCAGTATCAGTTATTATGCCCAAAAAATAAACAGCGATCGTGAGTCATTCCACGCCAATTGCAATTAGAGCGTGTAGGTAAAATCCTCAATCAGCAAGCCAGGTACCCAACTACCACCTAATTGCCGACTGCCATAGGTATCGACATCGGCAATAAATTCGAGCCAGGTTGTGAGTGCGGTCAGATTTTCTCCCCAGCAACGGTAGAGACTTTCATCAAAGCGTAAATTGGCGATCGGTGCAACGATCTCACCCCGTTCGACCCAGAAACAGGCATAGCGAGTCATCCCCGTTACCCGACCAGTCGGCCGATCGCTCCAATTGAGATAATGTAAATTGGATAAATACAATCCGGTATCCAAACTCGCCAAAATTCGATCGGTCGTCAGCTCGCCAGCCGCAATTTCTGCCGAGCGCAATGATTCGCTGCGATTTGCACCATTAGCTGGCTTTTGATACTCTTTAGCCGTGCGGGCATTAACCAGTGTATTCGCCAAGCGACCGCGATCGATTAACGTGAGATTAGCTGGCGCGATTTCCCCCAGTTCGTTAAATCGCGGTACCAATCCCCGTTGGAAATTTTCCGAGATCGTTAATTTAGGCGATAGTTGCTGCTCGCCGCGTTGCAGTGCCCCAAAACAGCTCCGCCCTTGCTGCAATGCTGCCTCGCTAATCCCCCCCCACGACAACATCCCTAACAAGTCAGCAGTTGCCGCTGGAGCCAGATAGGTACGATATTTGCCCCGCTCGATCGTCTTGAGGGGTTGTGCCAATCGCGTCAGTTGCGTTTTGGACTCAGCGATTTTGGCTTGATAAGCATCCCGATCCCAGTGACTGCCAGCGAGCGTCCCTTTCACTGCTTGTCCGGTACTCGTAAATAGCGAATAATCCAGGGTATAAGAATCAGTCGCAAACCAGTGTTTTTGACCGCTACTATCGGCATAGCCGCGCATCATCATCCCCGCTGCATACAAACCAGTAAAATCTAGTCCATGAACTATCGGTAATAGTGCACCAACAACCTCCGCATCTGGCAATAATTCCCCGCCATGAATTTCTCGGCTGGTAGCAGTTCCAGTCGGTAGTACTAGATAAGGATCGATCGGCAACTGTGGCACTTCTGCACGCAATGATGTCAACGCCGCGAATGCTTGTGGCAGGTCGAGATCGACATCGCCAGTAAAGGGAAATTCGATCGAACTACTCCGCTGCTGCGCGATCAGTTTCAACTGCAGGCTGCCATCGCGCACGATCCCAGTCTGGCGGACTTTGGCATGATTGAACCGCGTAAACTGACTGACTTCTCCCTGTAGCCGGAGAGTAAATTGCTCGTCAGAGTGTAAACTCTGGAGCAAGCCAGCCAACACTCGATCGAAACTAGCTTCGATATGGTCGATCGCGGAATTTAACATGAAATTGATGAAGATCGGACGCAGTGACTACCAGCAGCAAATTAGCTACCTACCCATTAGTTTACAATAGTTCACTGTTTGTTAATTATATCTATCAATACTCAGAAGCTACTCTCAATCTTATCAACATTGTTTGCAATTGCTAGACACGCAGAATTTAGGTGATAAATTAATAGATAGGAAGCAATAGAGCTTCGCTCGATAGATCGTTACAGTTCAGTCTAGATCTTAATCTAAGAGGAAAGAAAAATCTGTTTTCAATTACTTTCTGTACATCTGTCTCATCTCAACTGCAAAAGCAACACCAATACCCAGCCTAAATATCTCTAATCCTGTCAATTCGGGAGCCATCCACTACAAGGCTAGTGCAACTCCACATTTTGTCACTAAGAGTAAAGAGATCCCTTAACGGTTGCCATCGAGGTGTTGCTTTTGCTATGTAAGTAGATTGCAATAGAGCTAGATCGAGTTAAGATCGGTAAGATATTTCGATCGCCAACAGTAATTGATGTAAAAAGTTTCAAGTATTAATTTTGGGACACTGGCTGGTCTAATTTCATAATTTATAATTCATAATTCACCCGATGTCTGTAATTTGTTTGGGAGAAACTCTCATCGATCTGTTGGCAAATCAACTCGGGCTGCCACTTGCCGCAGTAACTAGCTGGACACCTTATCCTGGCGGCGCACCGACGAATGTTGCTTGTGGCTTGGTAAAATTAGGCACGCCTACTGCTTTAATCGGTTGTTTGGGTAGTGATGCGGTCGGTACGAATTTAACAAGATTATTGACTGAGATCGGTGTCGATCTGACTGGATTAGAACAGCACCCAACCGCACCAACCAGACAAATATATGTGACGAGATCGATCGATGGCGATCGCACTTTTGCTGGATTTATTGATGATATCCCCACCGAGCTATTTGCCGATGCCCTCTTAAATGCCGATCGGATTGCCGAATCATTGTTTATTAACGCGAAGTTACTGGCGATCGGGACGATTAGTTTAGCTTATCCAGCAAGCTATCAAGCTACTTATCGAGCCTTAGAATTAGCGCGTAAATATCAGCTGCAAGTATTTGTCGATGTCAATTGGCGATCGATGTTTTGGGACGATTTCGATCGCGCTAAATTTGAAATTTATGATGTTTTAGATCGGGCTGATTTTATCAAGATGTCCGATGAAGAAGCACAATGGTTGTATGGATCGATCGAACCACGGATAATTCGCGATCGACTGCCAAATTGTCAAGGGATTTTTATTACGGCTGGAGCTAAGGGCTGCGATTATTTATTGGCCGATCGATCGGGTTTTATCCCCTCTTTCGATGTACCGGCGATCGATACAACTGGTGCAGGGGACAGTTTTGTAGCAGCTTGTATCGATCGATTAGTCAGACTCGGGCGCGAGGGCGTTCAAAGTGCCGAGACAGCAGCTAATTTAGTTAAATATGCCTCTGCCGCCGGAGCTTTAACAACCCTCGCCCCAGGTGCGATCGATGCGCAACCTACACCTGCAGAAGTAGTAAAATTTCTAGCAGCAAATATTACTTGAGATAGACATATCCCCGATTGTCTTGTCGAAATTGGATGACGCGGAAATCTTCCCACATTGCGTCTCTTCTTCGAGAAATTCGTAAGATGCCCAGACCGATCTAATAGTTATTAGCTTCAAGAAAAAAAGCGATTTAACATGGAGCGAACCGCAGCAAAAAAGTAAATTTATATTTATCGATCGCTGTTAAAATTATTAATCTCGCAACTAGCTAAAGGCTTGCCATTAATAAAATGACTGTCAACAATTGCTGGAATATCGGTAGGTTTGAGCTGGCAGTATAAATAACGACTGGGAAAAAACTTGCGGCGAATTTTTAGCCGGAAATCGATCGGGAGCCAGCGCAGATCGACGAGATGCGGTTGATATACTAGTGCTACAGCACCAGCAGCACAATGATTTAGGCAACCCGACTGGCGAACTTCAACGCGATCGGTTAATTGTCGAGCGGTAATTTCAGCTTGCAAGGCATGATAAATCTCGATCGCGCCGACACTCCCACAACAGCCCTGGGGCGCAGCGACAGTCGGCTGCTTGGTACAAACAAAAACACAATATTTGGTTGAATTCATGGATTTTGACAACCTTAGGAATGATGGCAATCGTTTGGATGAGTGTTGACCTCGAACCGCTACTATCTATCCTACTGCTAGAAAACGTTTCCACAATGGAGAAGATCGGTGATATCCATCGTCGGACGTGACTCCGAAATATTCCACACTCGCAGCATTAGTCCTCCCTTGAGCACGAACTGTCTGGCATAGGGAGATTGTGACAAGCGGTACAAGAACCGTTCCATCCCATAGTACTGAAGGAGTTCGTTAAACGGACGGCGATGCAAGCTTTGGCTTGATTCAGGAGCCGTTGCCGCACTGAAGCTGCAATATTCTTCATCGGTTGCTCGGTCATAGCATCACTTCTAGGTAAGGTTTAATTACCGTTCCCACGCGGCAAATTTGGGCATATTCTAAAATCAGCGCAAAGTTAGCCCGTTTCCGCTCCTTGTAGAGTTCTAAAGCCTCCAAAAACACATCCATCCCGATTTAAAGCTTTCTTCCAATCTCTGATAAAACTTTTACTTACGCCTAATATTTGGGTTATTATTCGATAATAAATGAAACACTTGACCGTGCATCTCTAGGTAAATGTTTGAGGATTTGAGCTTCTACATCCATTACTCTAACTCCTTTTCAGGGATTTTTAACGGGTCTCATGGGTATTTGGTGATAAGCGTTACTTGTATTAAGTCGTGTAACGCTTTCAAGACCGATCGCTGCCGAAAACCGTAGCCTAAGATACATTTTCTACCACAAACCCAGGAGAGCCGGTGAATCAAATTGGTCGCGCAGTTCGGTCATCAGTGTCATAAGTAGAGATGGCTGTAATAACTTTACCATCGCTGGTGAAAGGAGCGATCGACAGCAATTAAATTATACTCGATCGATATTTAAGTTTGAGCACCAACGCGACCATCTTTATGCTGGCATTCACAGGTCGATCCAGTTTCGCTCGGCCAAGCAGACCAGCGCATCAGGTCTTTTTGAAACCGAATATGGTCGTAAACTTGCGTGACAGCAGCATCGATCGTAATTTCTTCTCTGTACTTAACAAACTTGGGAGTAAGAAAAACAACAACTGCGATCGCCACCGCAATGACTAGGGTAATGGTTAATAACTCCATGACTGATTCCTTAAATGATGAGTTGCATAACAAATCTCGTTCATCTAGAATATAGGTGAATGATTTACGCTGCCTCAATTTGCTCGAACATGGTTCGATTACTCCGACTTATATTGCCACAGCTCTGGACTTGACCAGTGGTAGTGTTACGGCACCGATCGATCGTCTGGAAACAAAAGGAGTAGTCGAGCGGATGCGCGATCCAAATGACAGCCGCAGCATCTTTGTCGCTGCGACTCCCAAAGTATTTCAAAATCTTGGCGCAATCTACGGTTTATTTGCTAGCGAGCTACGCCTTACCATTTGTAATTACTCAGACACCGATCGAGCTTTCGCAATTCGGCACGTACTAGATTTGACTCAAACCTGTTTGAATGTGGTCGATCGGATCGAAGGATAAAATTTACCACAATTATTTACTAGTAAATTAATTTGAGATCGATCTGCTTGAGTTATGGGTGATAGCGGGGCGGAATTCTTGAGTATCGATCGATAGGTGGTTAGTTATAATTTGAAGTATGACATGGCGATTGAGTGCGAAAGGGCAAATTTACTCGGCTCTGTGTTGGCGATCTCTATTAGAAATTTATCATCGGATTGCGATGTCGGCTTTGAATCTGCACCAAAAAATACTTGTTTTTCAGTGCAATTGCTAATTATATCGATCAACCCGATCTCACCACGATTGGCACGCCACCGCCCGATTCGATTCACTGCCAGATCCCATACAATCTCCGAAATCCTGGAGATTTAGTGGATGGGGTGGTGAGAAGTAATGCTCAGACTCGTACTTAATACCCGCAAAAGAATACGCGGGTGAAATAGACTCCTGGGAGGAGCGATAAGATTGGCTACCCTAAAAAATTCCGCACAGACAATGCGATCGCGCAGAGTTGCCCGATGAACTAGTGCTATATATCGATTAATTAAATCGATGCCAAAAGGTTTTGGTCCGGTTGTTTGGGGAAAGCGAAAATCTTCGCCCACGGCTAGCTGCCAAGGAATATCGATAAATTTAGCAATCCGTCGGAAAAAAGTCCGCGCCAATCGCTCTGGGGGTAAATTTTCTGCCAACAGTCGATCGAGTTCTACTGCTTCTAGCGCTGCTACCGTCATGCCCTGTCCGTAGGTGGGGTTAAAACTACAGGCAGCATCGCCCACAACTAGATAGCCTGCGGGAAATTGACTTAGGCGTTCGTAGTGCCGTCGCATGCTAAAGGGAAACTTAAAGGGGATAATATCTGAAAGCGGTTCGGACTGACCGATCAGATCGTAGATATCCGAAGCTGGGAGGCTATGGGCAAATTCGAGAAAATCATTTTCATCGGTTGGGGCGCTATCGCTATGCCAACCACCTAGCACTACCATCCACCGATCTCCTTCGATCGGCACTATGCCACCAAAATGATGTTCCTGCGGTGCTTCAGGCGTACAAAAGAACAACGTTTGGCTGCTGGGATCGTTTGGATTGCGGCGGTACAGGCGCGTGGAATAGCCCACATTTACCTCTACCTTACTTTCTGGGGGCGATTCGTAGCCCAAATCTTTCAACCACTGCGGCGTGTGCGAGTTCCGCCCAGTTGCATCGACTACCAGATCGGCTGTCAGGGACACAGTAACAGGTTCGGATTGGTATTGTGCGATTATTACCCCGATGACGCGTTCGCAAAGCGTCTTCTTTGCAGAATCGCCTTCGGATGTAGTTACCAATTGTTTGACAGTAGCTCGATCGATTAGTTCGACTTGAGGTAATGCGAGCACGCGCTGGCGGAGGAGATATTCTAAGAGGGGACGACTCATGCTCGCTCCACGCAAACTACTAGCAAATCTCTGGCGATAACCTCCATATGTATACCAGTGCAGATCCTCGATGAGATCGATCGACACTGCCCCATTATCAGCTAGAGCTTGGGGTAGGTCAGGGAAGTAATCGGTCATAATTTTTAGCCCCGTAGCTAGTAGCAAGTGTAAATGACGGGTTTGGGGCTGTCCGGGACGCGATTCGGGTTGGTGGTTGACTCGATCCTTTTCAATTATGGTTACGCGATCGAAGTACTTACTCAATACGCAGGCGGTTAACAATCCACCCATACTACCGCCCAAGACAATAGCGTGCTGACGATTGGCTGTGACTAGAGACATAGAACACCTTCCAGATCGAATAAAATTGCTATAGATCGTCTACTTACTGTTCGACTATTCCATCGAGATTCAGCAACGCCCAATTTTACTAGTAACTCGATTTACGCCAAGCTAGCTTGGTTCGGATTTCCATTGGCAAGCTGCTGTAATTTGCCCTGGTAAGATTAGACAATCGAATGGTTTCAAGATTGTTTCCACCACCCCTTGTTTGAATAGCCATTCTCGATTTAGTCGCGAAGCGAGTGCCGAGAGAATGATGACTGGAATAGTTTGTGTAGATCGATCGGCTTGAAGCTGCCGCAATACTTCCATTCCATCCATTTGTGGCATAGATAGATCGAGCACGATCGCATCTGGATGCTCTTGAACTGCTTTATCCAATCCTTCTTTACCCGATCCTGCTTCGATCGCATCGAATTTGCCCAGTTCGCACAAACAAATACAGACAATTTCCCTAACATAAGGGTCGTCGTCGATAACTAGAATGCGTTTATTCGACACCTCTTTTCCTCACAACCGACAAGAATAACTTAAAAATAAATAATCAGTTATCTATTTCTACTTTTATTTTGAATCAAGAGTGTGAGGAAGTTGTGAGGGGTTAAATTTATAAGTAGAAAATAGTTCAACTAAATAATTATTTTATAATTCGATCGACTCTGAAGTACACCAGACCTGGCAGTTGGATCTGTTCTAATCGAGCCTAGTGAATTATACTCAACTACTGATATTACTTTGATTCGATCCGGCGATCGGTATTTGACCAGATCGATCGATACAATAATTTATATTTCGATAAGTTTGAATAACAAGACATTCGCGTCAGTAAATCTGCTGGAATTTTGGGGTCGCTAGACACCGAATCGAGAAACCCGTAAACTACTTATATCAGACAGATTCAATCTATTTAATCTTTCGATCGAGCCGGAGAATTTACAGGACTTTTAAAGATCGCCCTTCATTCCCAAGTCATGTATGTCGCTTGCCAATAACCCTATTGCCATCCCCTCACTTGCAGAAATCATCGATCGATCGCCACTCACCGTCGATGCCGATCTGCCAGTTGCGGCGGCGCTGGCATTGATGAGTCAAGCGCAAGGCAATCATTGTGAATCAATAGCTGCGGGGACTGCTGCGCTGGCGGAGCCAAACTATATTCGGCGGCATAGCTGTGTACTGGTGACTGAGGGCAGGGAATTATGTGGCATCCTCACCGAGCGAGATATTGTTAGAATGACTGCCCAGCAGCAAGATTTAACAACCACCCGCGTGGGCGAGGTGATGACGCGACAACTCGTGACGCTGACTCAATCGCCAGCCCAATCGGCATTAACAGTCCTACCGCTATTTCTTCAATATCGGATTCGACACCTGCCCATTGTCGATGAATTGGGTCATCTGGTCGGCATCATTACAGCAGATTTGCTTCGCCAGATTTTACAACCTGCGAATCTGCTCAAGCTGAGATCGATTGAAGAGGTAATGACTAGATCCGTCATTCATGCCCCTGCAACTGCTTCGGCATTCACCATCGCTTGCCAAATGGCAACTCACCGCGTTAGTTGTGTGGTCGTTACGGCTGAAACTCCGGGAGCGTCATCGACGCTCCAACCGATTGGCATGATTACCGAGCGCGATATCGTCCAGTTTCAAGCATTAGGCATCGATCTCGATCGCACACTGGCTATTGAGGTGATGAGTTCGCCCGCTTTCTGCTTGCAACCGGAAGAATCGCTGTGGCGCGCCCAACAGGAAATGAATGCGCGCCAGATCGGTCGCATCGTTGTCACCGATCTCCAAGGGCAAATGTTGGGCATCGTAACTCAAACAAGTTTATTACAACCGCTCGATCCGATCGAAATGTTAGGGATGGTCGAGATTTTACATCAGCAAGTGCAAGTGCAAACTGCCACTTTAGAGCAGACCAATCGGGAATTACGCGCCGCGATCGAACGTCAGCAGCAAACTGAGGACGAACTGCGTCGCGCGAACCAGCGCCTAGAGCAAGTTATTACCGAGCGTACTGGGGCATTATCACAATCCGGCATCCAGCAACAGCAAGTTGAAGGTGCGTTGCAAAGCATGCTCAAATTATTAGAGTTTCAAAAATATGCACTCGATCGGGCGGCGATTGTAGCAATTACAGATCGAGCTGGCCTAATCACCTATGTTAACGACCAATTCTGTCAGATTTCCCAATATACTTCAGCAGAATTAGTCGGACAAACTCACCAGATTATTAATTCCGGCTATCACCCACCCGAATTTTTTCAAACTCTCTGGCAGACGATTACGCGCGGTGAAGTGTGGCGCGGTGAAATTTGCAATCGGGCTAAAGATGGCAGCTTATATTGGGTTGCTACGACGATCGTGCCCTATTTAGACGAGCGGGGGGTTCCGTTCCAATATTTGACAATTCGCTTTGATATTACCACTCGTAAGTCTACCGAAAATGCCCTCCGGCGGAGCGAACAGAAATTTCGGGCAATTTTTGACGGTACCTTTCAGTTTGTCGGACTGCTCGATACTAATGGGATTTTGCTAGAAGGCAATCGCACCGCCTTAAATGCGATCGGTGTTACTAGTGAAGAGGTCATGGGTCAACTCTTCTGGGAAACGCCCTGGTGGACTCATTCGCCCGCGCTCCAACTTCAACTCAAGCAAGCCATTGCCCAAGCCGCCACCGGTCAGCTTGTCAGGTTTGAAGCCAAACATTTCTTAGCCGACGGCAGCTACATTACCGTCGATTTTTCGCTCAGTCCGATTTTCGATGAAACTGGCAAAGTTGTCATGTTGATTCCCGAAGGACGGGATATCAGCGATCGCAAAGCCGCCGAACTGCAAATCCGCGAGCAAGCGACATTACTCGATATCTCTACCGATGCCATTTTTGTGCGCGATCTGGACGCTCGAATTCGGTTTTGGAACAAGGGTGCAGAACGGATCTATGGCTGGAGCGCTGCCGAAGCAATCGATCGAGATGCTAACTTGCTATTATATTTAGACCCACCACCAGTCGCCGCCACCGCATTAGCAACGGTGCTACAACAAGGCGAATGGCAAGGCGAATTACAAAAAGTTACCAAACAGGGGCAAATAGCGATCGCTTACAGCCGGTGGACGCTGGTGCGCGACGAGGACGGTAATCCCAAAGAAATCTTGATTGTCGATACCGACATCACAGATCGGAAGCAACTCGAGGCGCAGTTTCTCCGCGCCCAACGCTTAGAAAGTCTCGGTACCCTTGCCAGTGGCATCGCCCACGATATGAATAATATCTTGACACCGATTTTGGCTGCTGCGCAACTGTTACCCTTACGACTGAAAAATCTCGACGATCGCACCAAATCACTGTTACAAATGTTGGAAGAGAGCGCCAAGCGCGGTACCCATTTAGTCGGGCAGATTTTGTCGTTCGCCCGTGGTTCGGATGGTGCCCGCACTTCAGTTCAAATCCGACATATTCTGTCGGAAGTGGTACGGGTAGCACGCCAAACTTTTCCGAAATCGATCGAGATTTCGCTCAATCTAGCAACAGTCGATCTGTGGCCGATCTCTGGCGATGCCACCCAGTTACAACAAGTGTTGATGAACCTCATGGTCAATGCCCGCGATGCAATGCCAGCTGGTGGCACCCTAAGTATTGCTGCGGAAAATCTCATCCTCGATGAGCACTACCTCACGCTGAATATCGACGCAAGAGTCAGTCCCTATGTCATGCTGACGATCTCCGACACTGGCACTGGGATCCCGCCAGAGATTTTAGAACGCATTTTCGAGCCTTTTTTCACCACCAAAGAACCAGGGAAAGGAACGGGGTTAGGATTATCGACAACTTTGGGGATCGTCAAAAGTCATGGCGGTTTTGTAAATACTTATAGCGATCTCGGCAAAGGCACTTGCTTTAAGATTTATCTCCCAGCCGAAGCCACCGCTGAAACCGAAATCGCCATCGATACTCGAGAATTACCGCTCGGCAATGGTGAATTAGTGCTGGTAGCGGATGATGAAATATCGGTGCGTGAAATTATTAAGGCATCGCTCGAAGCTTATAATTATCAAGTAATTACCGCCACCGATGGGATCGAAGCAATCGCGATCTACGCTCAACGTCAAGCTGAGATTAAAGTCGTGCTGCTCGACTTAATGATGCCAGTATTAGATAGTGCCTCTACCATTCGGGCGCTGCAAAGAATCGATCCAGATATATCGATTGTAGTTATGAGCGGACTTGCTGAAAACGAGCCGATTAAAAACATGAGCGATGTCAACGTGCAAGCATTTTTGGCTAAACCATTTACCTCTCAAGCATTACTCCAGACTTTACATCGGTTACAAACTACTTTACCTGGTAGAGCGAATTGAGTTAAGCTAAATAAGTACCGGATCGCACCGATCGAATAGTAAGATAAATGTCGATATATTTTAGATGAATATATTTACCCGATCGCTCAGCCTCAAGCTTTTTAAACGGTAGAATTAAGATTTCATCGATTTAATATAATTTAATATTATTGAGCTTATACTTTAGTCATGACAGTAGATTCAGGTCGATGGAAAACTGCTAGCTTTAAGATCGAAGAAACCCGCTGGAATGATTTTGTCAGAGCAGCTCATCAAAACGGATCGACTGCTACCAGTGTGCTTGAAGCATTAATCGAACGGTATATTGCTGGCGAGTATCCACTTATTATACCCGATCGAGCCAAAGTACCTGCATCAACAGATGTTGATGCACCAGAGAGTCTACCAAACTTAATGGGTATTCACGTCCTCGTGCTCGATGATGAAATTAATATTCGGACATCGATTTCTTCGATTCTCGAACATTTTGGGGCAGAAGTCACAGCAGTTGCTGCTCCGTCGATCGCACTGCAAACATTGCAAGCCGCTCCGCAAAAGTATCAGGCGCTAATCTCAGACATTGGGATGCCAGAGCAAGATGGTTGGTCGTTTATTCGCCAAGTCAGAGCATTGAGTCCCGAACTCGGCGGCGAAATTCCCGCCGCTGCGCTGACGACTTACTCCAGCCCCAGAGAAATCGATATCGCTAAACGCCTCGGATTTCAAGTCCATATTGCCAAACCGATCGATGCTACTCTATTGGCATCGATCGTGGCGGATCTGGTCAAGTAATGAGAGTAGCACTGACACTGTGCCGGAGGATAGCGATCTCGAACAAAGAGTGACAAGCTAGGGATACTCTCTCCAAACTACCGATCGATCGATTTTTTATCCCGACAGCCTGTATTTATCCTTGAATTTATAAGGTGATACTCGATCTGTAATAGATAGATCGAAAGCTTGTGCGATAGGCTGGGCAATGAAACCACAAGAACTAGACCAGTTAATTATCAAAGTCAAACGAGAAGGCGGAACAAAGCTCGACCTCAAAAATAAGAAGCTAAAAGTTCTACCAGAAAGCATTGGAGATCTCACAGATCTGACTGAGTTGGATCTGAGTAATAATCAACTGACTGCCTTACCAAAAAGTATCTGTCGGTTGACTAATCTTACTGTTTTAAATCTATATAAAAATAAACTAACCTTTCTCCCGCATCATATTGGCAACCTAAACAAACTCAAGGTTCTGAATTTATATATAAATCCCCTAATAACTTTACCAGACAGCATCGGCGATCTAATTTTATTGACAAAGCTCGAATTAGGGCAAGATCGCGGAAGTCTATCGAGCTTACCAGATAGTATCGGGAACTTGACTAATCTAACTAAGCTGAATTTAAGTAGAGGAAAGCTCACTAAGTTACCCAGAAGTATTGGCAATCTTGTCAATCTCCAATTTCTAGATCTTAGTAAAAATAGATTGACTGAACTACCAGAGAGCATCGGTAATCTTGTCAATCTCCAATTTCTAGATCTTAGTAAAAATAGATTGACTGAACTACCAGAGAGCATCGGTAATCTTGTCAAATTGCACTACCTAGATCTTCGCAAAAATCGATTGACTAAGCTACCGAAAAGCATCGCCAACCTTCGCGAACTATATATGCTATTTTTGACAAATAACAATTTAACAGATCTTTCTGTCTTTAAAGGATTATCTGATTTAACAAGAATATGGTTTTTTGGAGAACAAATTTCAGGCTATCATCTAACCAAGTTGAGTGACTGGGGATCTAAATGGCCGCTTCATAATAATTGTATTGTTGTCAAACGTTATCTACTCAAGCAACTAGGACTCGATCGTATCTTGCATGACTTAGCATCAGTTTCAGTACCGTTTGAACTAGATTTGAGTAAGCTCGATCTAACTACTATTTCAGATTGCATCGGCAACTTAACTAACATAACTCATCTGGATTTAAGTCAGAATAAGTTAGTTAGACTACCAGACAGCATTGGCAAATTAGCGAATCTAACTCGGCTCGATCTAAAATACAATAAATTAACCTCTTTGCCAGATGGTATTGGCTCTCTCATTAATTTAACCGATCTAAATACCGATTACAATCATCTAAAAACTTTGCCAGACAGTATTACCAATCTTATTGATTTAGTATCGCTAACTCTGGGTAATAATCAGATTTACGAGCTACCAGTTGAATTTGGCAATCTCACAAAATTAACCGAACTTAATTTGTATAATAATAATTTGACTATATTACCCGAACGATTTGGCAATCTCACAAATTTAAGAAAATTAGATCTTAGATATAATAAGTTAACTGAGCTACCAGATAGTATTAGCGATCTGACCGATCTAAGCACACTAGAGCTACGTCATAATCTACTGAATTGTCTACCTGAAACGCTAGGTAGCATGACTAAACTAGAAAAGATAGATCTTGGAGAGAATAATATAGCTTTTCTTCCGCATACTATTGGAAATATGAGCAGCCTGAGTGAATTGATTCTTTGGAATAATAAGTTGAGTGCATTGCCAGATAGTATTGGTGGTATGTCTATGCTGTCTAAACTATATCTTGGCGGAAATAACCTAACTTGTTTGCCAAATTACATTAGTAACTTGATCGATTTAAATAAATTATATCTTGGAAACAATGCTTTTACTTTCTTTCCAGATTGTATTAGTAATCTAATTAATTTGAACGATTTAGATCTTAGAAATAATCAATTGACATGTCTGCCAACTAGCTTGGCGAGAAATACAAACCTTCATGTAATTGACCTAGCGGGTAATCCATTAACAGACTTATCAACATTGAAATTAATTCCTGGATTAACAAGAGTTAGTTTTAGAGGTGCATTCGATCTCCCTCATAAATTCTGGACTAAATTTAGTGAGTGGGAGCCTAAATGGTTATTGGAGGAGATTAACGTAGAGATTAGGCGCATATTAATTCAAGAGGTAGGTTATGAGAAAATTTGCCAAGAACTAAATGCGATCGAACTCGATTGCTGGCGAGAATATACACTGCTAAAAATCGAGGATGCCGATCGAGTATTCGAGCGAGATTTGCGCGAAAATATCTGGCAACCGCTGGTATTACTCAAGATGACTTGTCCATCGACGGGACACATTCATATTCTGCGCGTACCGCCAGAGATGACGAGTGCAGAGGCGGCGATTACTTGGGTAAATCATGGCATTCATCCCGATGAATTTGCGATCGCAACTTAAGCCAGATATAGACTTGTCACACTGCTGGATCGATCGCTTATGATGGTAATCATCGAATCGCCACATAAATGGGCATAGTTTCTATGGTTTCGGTCATTAATCCCGCATCACTCTCTGTAGATAGTTTTATTGCTACTTATTTAGAAGACGATCGCTATGAATTAATCGATGGAGAATTAATTGATTTGGAGCCAACAGGTTTACACGAGCAAGTGGCGGGGTTTGTTGCGAGGAAGCTAAATGTTGAGATCGATAGGCTCGATTTACCGTGGTTGATTCCAATGAAATGTTTGATTAGACCTGCGAGTCTCAATTCAGCCTTTAGACCGGATCTTATCGTCTTAGATAGCGATGCTTTAGCTACAGAACCCCGTTGGATTAGTGAGCCTGTTATCAGCTCTGGGAATTCGATAAAATTAGTAGTAGAGGTAGTCAGTACCAATTGGCAAAATGACTACGCTCGGAAAGTGGAAGAGTATGAAGCGGTAGGAATTCCGGAATATTGGATTGTAGACTATCTGGGCTTGGGTGGAAAACGCTATATCGGTACGCCCAAACAGCCAATAATAACGATTTATAATGCGATCGATGGTGAATATCAAGGCAAACAATATCGCGATGACGATCGATTAATTTCAAAGATTTTCCCCGATTTAGTTCTATCAGCTAGCCAAGTATTTGCCGCAGGTAAAGTGAAAAATTAGTTGTTACTCTAGCGATCGGGAGATCTGCGATCGAGTGATTCAGTGTTAGCTTAGTTGCAAGTCTAGCCAATAAGACTAATCTCATGAAAATCCTCATATTAAATGCTGGCTCTAGCAGTCAGAAAAGTTGTCTGTACGAAATAGAAGGCGATAATCTACCCGTCGATCCACCAGAACCCTTGTGGCAAGCGCAGATCGACTGGAACGAGCGGGAAGGATCTGCCGATCTCAAGGTAACAACCGATCGTGGTGAAACACGGCACGAAACCTTTCCCTCCACCTCAAAATTAGACGATACGATTAAGGCTGTAGAAACCCTGTGGAGCGGTCGCACGGGATCGATCGAAAATCCGGATGAAATCGATATCGTCGGGCATCGTGTAGTGCATGGGGGCGAGAAATATCGACAGAGTACTTGGATAACTGCTGATGTCAAAGCAGAGATCGATCGATCGGCGACGTTTGCACCCGCACACAATCCGGTAAATCTGGCCGGAATCAATGCGATCGAGCGGGTTTTGGGTGCGGATATGCCGCAAGTTGCGATGTTCGATACGGCTTTTCATGCCACTTTACCGCCTGCGGCGTATGTGTACCCAGGAGCTTATGAATGGTTGGAGCAGGGAATTCGGCGGTATGGGTTTCATGGGATCGGACAGCAATATTCGGCAGGACGCGCGGCGCGGATTTTAGGGCGAGATTTAACATCGCTCAAAACGATCGTCTGTCACTTGGGCAATGGTTGCTCGTTGGCGGCGATTCGCGATGGGGTGAGTATCGATACGACGATGGGGTTTACGCCGCTAGAAGGCTTGATGATGGGCAGTAGATCGGGTTCGATCGATCCGGGGATTTTAGTTCACTTGCTGCGGCATACAGGCATCACTGTAGATGAGTTGGATCGGCTGCTCAACAAGGAGTCCGGGCTACTAGGGATTTCGGGGGTATCGAATGACATGCGAAAGGTTGTAGCGGCAATGGAGCAGGGCAACGAGCGCGCTAAACTAGCGTTCGATATCTTTGTGCATCGATTGCGATCGGGAATTGGGGCGATGTTGGCGAGTTTGGGTGGGTTGGATGTGTTGGTATTTGGTGCGGGAATTGGGGAGCATTCAGCAGCAATTCGATCGGCTGCATGTGCGGGGTTCGAGTTTTTGGGATTAGCGATCGATGAGGAAAAGAATCATGCCGATCCGATCGATCTGGATATTTCGACACCTGAGTCGCAGGTACGGGTGATGGTAATTCATGTCGAAGAGGATTGGGCGATCGCGCGCGAATGTTATCAGATTGCAGTCGATCGCCATTTCTTAACTCAATCATAGTTATTCCTTAAATTAACGATCGTCTGAAATTCATTTGTTTCTAGTAGACTTGCAAACTATCTAGGTAAAAATTCATCATTTGTGAATTTTCAGTGAATAACTACCGATCTTTGCCTCAAATCCCTGGTTTCAGCCAGAGTTTGGGGGCAAAGAATGCGATCGAATCAGCCACATAGCTAAATTTCGATCGACTGTTGTTACAGTTTCATGTTACGGGTCGGCGTTCCGATCGAGTCCGTATGTTCGCTGAAAATATCTCAAAACTGTATACAACAAACTCAAGATAGAGGAGCAATCGATCGTGGCAAAGAATACAATTCTAATGATCGGTGACGGGATGGGCTGGGAAGTAGCTCGTGCTGCCGCCATTCAAGCACAGATTAACGCTGGTAATAAAGGTAATAAACTCAGTGATTTCTACACCAGCGGCGTAGGTACTGGCTTAAACCTTCAGACCTTAACTGGATACGGTTTGGCTACTACTTACGGGACGACAATCGCGGGTGATACTGGGGTATATAGTGATGGGATTAGTGCCTTAACAGGTGGTAACACTACCTCGATTCCCACGAATAGCACTGCCGAGCGGGCTGGCTTTAGCTTCGATCCGACCTTCAACCCAGGAATTAATGCTAGTGGTGGAGCTAAGGTGGCTGATGGTGTCAAGGGTAACTTAGTCGGTTACGATCCAGTCAAAGGTGGTGCGACTCCTTGGACACCTGGAACTGACAAAGAATATATCAAATACAGTTATCCAGATTCTGCCAACACTGCGACAACTCTCTATACGGGCGTAAAAAGTTACAACGGCGCGATCGGGGTAGACATTTTCGAGCAGCCATTAGACGGTGTTTTAGCTCAAGCTGCAAGATTGGGTAAAGCGACTGGATTGGTAACTTCAGTACCGATCGATCACGCGACTCCGGCTGCTGCTGCTGCCAATGTCAGCAATCGCAATAAATTCGACGTTGCTTACCCCGCTCTGGATAATATCCTCCAGCAAGAACTCCGAATCTACCAACCTAACGTTCTCCTCGGTGGCGGGCACCCGCTGTCTAACTCTCCCACGCTACTACCTGTAGGTGTCGAGCCAATTCGGGACAATACTTACATCAAACCTGAGACTTACACCGAGCTGAGTACCAAACCAAATGCGACTGGTACCAATAGTAATCTCTATGGCTACACCTTCCTAGAGCGGGGCAAGGATGCTGCATCGGTGCTAGCAGCAACAGCCAAAACGATCGATCCCGACAAAGACGGTCACTTGCTGGGATTGTATGGTGCCAGAGGTCAAGATGGTAACTTACCAGTCAGCTCGGCAAATGGTGACTACAGCACTACTGGGTTGGGGATGTTCACGATCAATACCAGCAAAGGGTTGGCACAAGACTTCATTCGTCCGCTGTTACCAGGTGAAACCAATGACTCTTTCATCGCCAAAGAACGTAACGAAAACCCCACCCTCGACGATCTGACCAAAGCTGCACTGGAAGTCTTGGGCAAAGACAAAGATGGGATGTGGTTGATGATCGAAGGTGGCGATATCGACTGGGCAGAACATGACAATAGTATCGATAATGCGATCGGTACCATGTTTGATTTCGACAGAGCAGTCGGTTCGGTGCTCGACTGGATTAGCAAAAATGGTGGCTGGGAGCAGAACGAACTGATCGTTACCGCCGACCACGATCACTACTTGACTCTAAATGACAATTTCCCTGAGTTACTACGGACAAAAGGTGCCGAAGCACTGACTGCGGTAGATACTACGGCTGAAGCCGGACACTACTGGGGTTCTAAGCCAGATATCATCAAAGTTACCAATGCCACAACTGGTGCAGTAACCGACGATCCCGAATCTGGTAAATACGGCTGGGGTAATCACTCCAACCGCCCCGTCCCCGTTTACTATCAAGGTGCCAATACTTCAGTATTGTCCACTGATATCGGTAAAGGCTATACCAACTATGGTGTTAACGTGCCTGGTATCCCTGGTCTAATCGACCAAACGACGATCTACCGCGCTCAAGCTGCTGGTGTCAATAACCTCGCTACCGATACTGGTGTGTTGACTAACTATGATTGGAGCGATCGTCCGATCTTGGGTACTACGCCTAAATTCAATCCCAAAGATACTAAAGTCACCGTCCCTGGTCAAGATATCAAACTGGGTGGATTCTCTGGCTTGCAATTTGAAGGTGTTGCAGCTAACGGTAACTTGAAATTTATCACGCATACCGATCGCGGTCCCAATGCAGCTAACGTCGATCTCCTCAAAGATGTCGCTGGCGATGAAAAACCATTTGCCTTACCTAACTTCCAACCAGAGATCGATCGGTTTGAATTAAATGCTGCTACTGGTAAATTTGCTCTCACCCAACGCATCAAATTAACCGCTCCCGATGGTAAAGCCTTAACTGGTCTACCAAATATTCAAAGTGCAGCTCAAGGTCTAGCTTACACCGACGAGGTACCTGTAGACCTATTCGGCAATCGCCTTGCTAACGACCCTCTCGGTGCCGACTTAGAAGGGATCGCCGTTGCGAAAGATGGTACATTCTGGATGGTCGATGAATATCGTCCCTCGATCTACCACTTCGATGCCAATGGTAAAATGCTCGAACGGTTGATTCCCAAAGGTACACCCACCGATAACAATAGTTTCGGTACGCGAGTGTTGCCCGATGTCTACGCTCAACGTCGTGCCAATCGTGGCTTTGAAGGGATCGCATTGGAAGGTACTAAAATCTATGCATTCATGCAAAGCGGTTTAGACAATCCCGATGTCGCTAACGATGCCAACTCCAAAGCTAGTAGCAACTTGCGGATTTTAGAATACGATACTGCTACCAAAGCAGTCACTGGCGAGTACATCTACCAACTCAAAGATGTCAAAATCGCTGATAAAATCGGCGATGCTACATCTCTAGGTAATGGCAAATTCCTCGTCGTCGAGCGTGATGCCGATGCGACTGTCGATTCTTTCAAAGGGATTTTTGAAATCGACATCAGTAAGGCAACTAATGTCAACAATGCCGCTAATCTCACCAAAGTCCCCGCAGGTAAAACGATCGACCAACTCACCGCTGCTGAGTTAACCACTGCTGGGATTACGACTGTAGACAAGAAGTTAGTCGCTAATGCTTCTACTCTAGGCTATACAGGTGTTGAGAAGCTCGAAGGTCTGGC
The DNA here is from genome assembly GCA_965246715.1 of Chamaesiphon sp. Classification (GTDB taxonomy): domain Bacteria; phylum Cyanobacteriota; class Cyanobacteriia; order Cyanobacteriales; family Chamaesiphonaceae; genus Chamaesiphon. Next base: position 73,627 of record CBDFFH010000012.1, read on the forward strand.
ATTGCTCGATAGCAAAACGCTAGCGATTATCAACGATAACGATTTTGGTGTGGGTAACGCTACTACTACAGGTGACGGGAAACTCATCGGTGTGGATGACAATGCGCCAGTTAAATTGGGTCTGATCTCGCTCAATAATCCAGTGGGATTAGCAGGAGCGAACAACGCGTTGAAATTCGATGCCGCCAATCGTCTCGATCTCAGCGACGAAAAAGGTCGGACGAATATCAAATTCACCGCTAGTCACGACGCTGCTTATAACAACTATGTCGGCTTGTACCAAATCGACAAAGCTGATGGCTCGATCGGTAGCGTGAAGCCAGGGGATAAAGGATACATCGAAGCTGCACTCAATCGCAGCTTGTTAAATATCCTCAAGACAGACAACAAAACTACCTACCTATCTGGTGGTGCGTTGTATGCTCCTTACTTGATTGCCAATAGTTCGATCGTCAATGGTGCGCCAGACGCGGTGATTAAGGACTTCCTCGCCAAGAATCCGCTCAGTGATGAGAAGAATCGCATGACTGACGTTCATGCTTATTTTGCCTTCAAAGGTGCGAATACCGACGGTGTAGATCATATCAAGTCCCTCGGTAGTGATAAGTTCGGTTTCGAGGATATGTTTGGTGGCGGTGACAATGACTTTAACGATGCGATCTTACAGATCAAGCGCGTCTAGGTTGTCACTCTCAAATAGTTAGCTCTGTTGGCAATTGCCAAAGATTTATTAAAATATATTGCCAAATGTCAGTTTTTTGACATTTGGCATTTTTTATTGCAACGATCTCTAGGCGATCGAAGTATTGAGAAAAGTTTACATAATCATAAAAAATAATAATAGATCGGCAGCACCATAACCTTTGCTGTGCTTGTCTTTAGATCGTTTCTTAATTTTGGGTCTATGTTGTCTTAACTTAGCGATCGCCTGACCTTGATGTGTCTACTGTAGACTCTGCTCTTGGCATTATCAATACTCTTAACCTCTCGATCGCTCAGATTGAAAACCTAAAAACTCATGGCTACCAACAGAAACGTCATTATTTTCGTTGCGGATGGATTACGTGCGGGTTCTGTTACTGCGACAGATACACCAACTCTATACAGCGTTCAGAAAGATGGAGTTAACTTCGCAAATAGCCACTCATTATTTCCTACATTTACTACCCCAAATGCTTCGGCGATCGCGACCGGACATTATCTTGGCGATACTGGCGACTTTAGTAATACAGTTTACACTGGCTATCCAGTGATTAATGCCAACGGCAGCGTTACGCCATTCATCGAAAACGACCCGATCTTGGCAGATCTCAATGCCAATGCCAATCTGGCCGATCCCGATACTGGCTTCAACAAAAATAACTTCCTCACTGAAGAATCACTACTAGCTTACGCTAGGCTCAATGGCTACTCTACCGCCGCGATCGGTAAACTCGGCCCCGTAGCGATTTTTGATGTCACTCAGGATACGCGGACTGGGAACTCAACCACCGCAAATATCATTCCCAAAACCGTCATTCTCGATGACAGTACTTATATCAACTCAGTTGCTAATGCGACGACTCCTCCAGTTACCAATGCTAACTCTGGTTCGCAAAGTGCGATTCCGCTTCCCAAGACGATCGCCGATGCGCTAGATGCCGCTAAACTAATCGGCACCAGCGTTCCAGGAACGGCAACAGTAGCAACAACGATCGGTAGTATCCGCAACAACCAGCCAGCAGGTAACTTAACCACGGCGGGAACGCTCAATGCCAACACTCAACAACAGCAATATTTCGCGGATGCTACCACCAAGGCGATTTTGCCGCAGTTTGTGGCTGATATTAAAGCAGGTACTTCCAAAGCATTTGCGACAGTCTACTGGTCGCGCGATCCAGATGGGACGCAGCACAACAACGGCGATGCCTTTAATGCTGCCGATCCTGGTAATAACTCGCTGACGATCGGGATTAATGGCCCGACTGCCAAGAAGGGCGTTCAAGATGCCGATGCGAACTTGAAGCAGCTCATCGACTACCTCAAAGCTACCGACGACCCCGCCAATCCTGGGAAAAAGCTCTATGACAATACCGATATCTTTGTCACTGCGGATCACGGCTTCTCCACGATTAGTCGCCAAGCGGTAGGGATTAAGAGTTTTGATGCTAATGGCGTTCCGACTTACATCAATACCACCAGCTATGCAGCTTCGTTAGATTACTACACGACCGATGCGACTACTGGAGTCAAGACTCCCACCGTACATAAAGGATTTTTACCAACTGGTTTCGTCGCGATCGATCTTGCTAAAGACTTGGGTACAACATTATACGATCCGAATTCACCTTCAGCCCCAGTTACTACTGCCAATATCAACAACATTCAATACAATGTCGTCGATCCCACCAAAGGTCAATCACCAGCGAGTGGTAATGGTGTAATTGGCGGTACTGGTAAAGTCACCAATGGGGTCATCGACAAAGACACTAAAGTGGTAGTTGCGGCTAATGGTGGTTCCGATCTCCTCTACGTTCCGAGCAACGACCCCGCTCTAGTCAAGCAGATCGTGGCATTGTTGGCACAGAAAGATTATATCAGCGGCATCTTTACCGATGATAAATTTGGCGATGTCCCTGGCGCGCTGAAGATGAGTACGATCGGGCTAATCGGTACAGCCGAATTGCCAACTCCATCGATCGCGATTAACTTCAAAACCTTTAGCACCAATCCGAAAGACCCCAACGATCCGCAAGCCACAGTAGAAGTCGCCGATACTCCGCTCCAACAAGGACAAGGGATGCACGGTAGTTTCGGTCGTGGCGATACCTTCAATAATATGGCCGCGATCGGCCCAGACTTCAAAACTGCCTATGTCGATACTGCACCTGTCAGCAATGCTGATGTCGTCCCCACCTTAGCCAGTATCCTCGGTTGGAAATTGCCAGATACTAGTGGTGGTGCTAATTTAGTCGGACGTGCTGCGACTGAAGCATTAGTCGGTGGCCCAGCTACCACCCCTTCGACTACTGGAGTCATCCAATCGGCGAAGACCGCGAATGGCTCGGCAACCACGCTAGACTATCAAACCGTCGGTGGTACTAAATACTTCGATGCCGCCGGAGTCGTTGGCGGCACGGTCGGTCTGACCGCTTCCGTCCCCGCCGGACAAGGTGCGACTGGCCCCTTCAAACATGTTCTGGTCATCTCGGTTGACGGTCTGCACAACTCCGACCTCAATGCGGCCAGCCTGCAATCTTCCTTGACTAATATCAAACGATTGCAGAAACAGGGGATTACTTATACCAATTCCTTCTCCGCTGCACCTTCCGACTCGTTCCCTGGCGAACTGAACTATATCACTGGTGCCGACCCTGGCACCACTGGCGTATTCTACGATAAATCCTACAGTCGTGCGCTCTACGCTCCTGGTACTACTCTGGCACAAATCAAAGCCGGAACTGTTAAACCAGGTACCGACGTAGAATTTGCGGAAAACGTGGATGCAACTTGGGCTGGTGGTGGTACCTTAACTGGTTTAGACGCTAGCGGTAAAGCCTTCGATCTGAGCCAATTACCCGTCGATAGCAATGGAAACCCCGTCTACCCCAACCAGTACATCAAACCTGGCGTTAACACCATTTTCGATGTTGCGAGTCAAGCTGGGTTGGCGACTGCCTGGTCGGACAAACACCCCGCCGCTTACACGATCCTGGCTGGCCCCAACTCTGACCCCACCAAGTTCGATCTCAAATCGGGCAAAGTCGGCAGTATTAACGATTACTACTCGTTAGAAATCAACGCACCAGTCGCGATCGACACCACCAAGAAAAATCCGCTCGCTGACAAGAGCGATTACTTCAAAAATCTACCTGGTTTGGTTGATAAATCGACTGGAACTTCCTTCTCCAACACCAATCCCGCGATCGCTACAAACTTCTTTAACGACGCGACCAAGGGTAATGCTACGCTGTTCAAAGCTCCACCTGCGGGAACTACGGCTCAACAATTCAGCAGTTATGCGACCACTTCGACCTATGATGACTACAAAGTCAAGGCGATCCTCAACGAGATCGATGGTTTCGACCATTCCGGTACCGTCAATAATGGTGATGCTCCGGCATTATTCGGCCTAAACCTCCAAGCTGTCAGCGTCGCTGAAAAAGAACCCGGCACATTATTTAACGGTGGTGGTTTTGATGCCAATGGTAACGCGCGTCCCGACCTCATTGCCGCAGTCAATCACGTAGACCAAAGTGTCGGCCTCATCCTCGACGAACTCAAAGCCAAAGGCTTAGACAGTTCGACCCTGGTAGTTTTAACCGCCAAACACGGTCAAAACCCCACTCAAGACCCCACAGTCGGCTTGAGTAGCGTCTTCAATGAAGCGGATGGGGCAGTGGGTGGTGATGGTAACTTAACCGCGATCGGTGCCCTTCTAGCCCGCAACGGCATCAAGATCGCTTCCGAGCGCGGTGGCGATACTTCTTCGCTGATTTACTTGCAAAATCCAGCCGATACTGCCAAAGCAGTCGCACTGCTCAACAGTACCGACCCCAATAAGTATTCCTTTGACTCGGCGATCGATTCGATTACCAATAAATCCTTCGGATCTGAAGACTTTTTGGCTCAAGGTACGGTCATCTCCGGTCAAGGCTTGATAAATGCCGGATTGGGCGACCCGACTAAAAACGAGCGTTCCCCCGACATCGCCGTCGCCCTCAACACTGGGTACTTCTTCGGTAACGCAGCCAAGAAACGCTCCGAGCATGGTGGTTTCACCGACCAGGATACGCATGTTGCCACGATCGTCGGAAGTGCGGGTTTACCCGACTATGCTAAGGGTACGGTCAACGATACCACCGTTTCCACTCAGCAAATCGCCGTCACCGCGCTCAAGGCACTCGGACTCGATGCTAACAAACTCACGGGTGCGGTAGCAGACGGTACGCAAGCTTTACCTGGTGTGCCCAACGTCGCACCAGACAAATTGGTTTTTGCTGGCAAGAGCTTACTCGATTTACGCGATAAAACTGGTGCTTCGAGCATCCAGTTTACAGCGACTCAAGATGCTGCTTACAAAAACTACATCGGGATCTACCGCGTCGATAACGCCGTTGGTGACATCGACGGTATTAAAGTCGGCGATGCTAAGTACATTAAAGCTGCACTCGATCGCAGCGTAGCAAATCTGTACAAAACCGACGACAAAACTATCACTGTTACTGGTAACGCGCTATATGCGTCCTACCTCATCTCCAATGGCACGATCGAAGAATTCAATGCCAAAAACCCCACCAACCTGGAGAAAGCGGCTGGTAGTGATGTCACCACGACACCGCATGTGTTCTTCAGCTTTGCCGGAGCTAATGCTGACGGTTTCGACCATGTGAAATCGCTCGGTAACAATATGTTCGGCTTTGAAGACCAATGGGGCGGCGGCGATAAGGACTTCAACGATGCCATGTTGAAGGTATCTTACAAAGCTTAATTAGCTTAATTTATTAATGGTAAAAGGGGAGGGATCGAAATATTTCGATCGCTCCCTTTTTTATCTCGATTCTGATTGACTAGGTCGCAGCTACTATCTATGGTTGAAACTTACCAATATGCAACAAGAAAACTCAGGCACCTTGAACATAATGCTAAATTAACGTCAGTTCGGGATAAGAATAGCCTAGAGACTGGAAGTCTCCGCTTGTGATATAAAGTCCGCGCAGGCGGACTGATTAACTAGTCCGCGCAGGCGGACTTCGTATCGTTAGCCCCGATTTCAATCGGCGGCGTTACTAGAACGAAGCTAATATCCTTAACCCGAACTGACGTTAAATTAAGTTGTTTCTCCAGGGAAATAGCTAGATATTTGCCAATGGCAGTAAGATACTAATCCCCATAATACTCATATAGACAACTAACACTAACCATTGTAGCGGTATACCTCTCCAAGATTTAATCTCAACCGTGCCAGGAGGAGCGAACACAACTTGAAACTTGGCAAGTGCTGTCAAACCATCGACCGATCCAGCTACATAATTAGAACTTTCAACTAGTTCGGGTAATGGGGTAAGAGCAACATTATCTAATGAATTTCGATCCATTGGTTCGTAAGCTGTCTGCGTACAATTGCGATCGACTCCAACTAAATATGTCAGTTTTCCATCGGCTGGCTCTAAATCTGTTTTCCAGATCCGCGAAATCCTGATGTCTAGAGTTTTCTTTATCCGTTCGATCTCCCAATAACTAGTAATGTCAGTAGCAATAGCTAGCGGAGTTTGTAAAATCGGTCGTTCGTCTGACGATTTTTTCTTCAGCGCACAGAACCCAATTGCTTGAATTGCTGGTAGCATTGTTAAGATAATAAAAGCTGAATTAAAGGGTGTCAGCAGCAGCGATAAATTTGGAGATAATAGTGGTATCAAAGATCTCAGTGCGATCGGAACTCCGCCCACGACCGTAGCAATAAACGGCACTAAAATCCACCACCGCGCCTGCATAACAGATGGACGCAACACATACCACTGTAGGTACCCACCAATAAAAATTGCAATAATTAAGACTACAATAGAAATAATTGATGGTAACACGATCGCATTCATGCCTTCAGGTCTGGATAAATTAGCAGCGAACGACGAACTCATCCACATAGTTGAAGCGGCTCGATATATCGACAAGATCGCGAAACCCATACTTAAAGCCAAGATCCATTTCCAACTCACTAGATACCTCCGTAAAACTAGCCATTGAATGAATCCAACCACCGTGCCGGTAATTATTTCCGAGCCGATCGAAAATCCGATTTTATTCTGCTCCCAAACTAGATCGAAGATTGGCTGAGACCAACATAGATCGGCAATCACTCGACATATAGCTGTCATTGAAACAAAAATAACGATAAACCAAATGCGATCGAATGGTTTAATTAGCAACCTTTGAGCATCGACAAAATTATATAAAGTAGACATATTAATTTAGGAGAGCTGAATAAGATAGTATGATTTTAGTCAGCAAGTTACCAAAAAAATTGCAGCGTCGATATGCTCGTTAGATCGACACTGAATGCTCAACCGCTTACACGCGGCTAGACGCAAAAAGTCACTAGCCGAATTAGTGGATACACCTTAATTGGGCTGGATTTCGACAAATTATGCTGGAATCTATAATAATCGATCGAATTCAGGATTTTTCTTGATTTCGCCCAATACTTGCTTGATTTCTTGAGTGCGATTTTTTGCCACGATTAACGTCACATTCCCATCGCGGACGACGACGACATCTTCTAGTCCGATGGTGACCACCACTTCTTCAGGATTGCTCGCATAGACGATTGCCCCCTGAGTATCCAGGCAGACATGTTTGGCTAAATCTACATTGATGCTATCGCCTTTTAATAACCGTTCGATCGCATTCCAATCCCCCAAGTCATCCCAACCAAACTCTGCTGGAATTACATGAGTTAATTTCGTTTTCTCCATCAATGCATAATCGACACTCAGTTTCGGCAATGTTGGATAACAACTTACGCCTTGCTCGCACAGTAATGTCATGATTTCTGGAGCGTGCAAATGTAGCTCTTGAATCACTGTTTTTGCGGTGAAAATAAACATTCCGCTATTCCAGGTATAATCGCCACTAGCGATAAAGCTCTCAGCTTTGGCAGTATCCGGTTTCTCAGCAAATCGATCGACTCGATAAGTCTGTAACTGCTGATACTCGCCACTAGGTTTGCCTTGCTGAATGTAACCGTAACCAGTCGAGGGAAAAGTTGGCGTAATCCCTAAAGTGACGATCGCCTGTTGCGTTTGCGCCAATTCTACCGCCGAAGCAAGCGTTTGGGCAAACGCCTTCACATCCCCGATCCAATGATCCGCTGGAAAAAAGCCAATCGTCACATCTTCCCCATACCTTTTGGCGACTTCCAAACTCGCCCAAGCAACCGCCGCCGCCGTATCTCTACCCTCTGGTTCGACTAAGAGATTGTCTGCTGGGAGGTCTGGTAATTGCTCCTCTACCCCTGCTGCCAACATTCCCGACGTTATCACCCAAATGTCCTCCCAGCCGCCGACAATCGGTAATAATCTGGTAGCTGTGGCTTGCATCAGACTTTCCCCACTACCGTCGAGACAGAGAAACTGTTTGGGACGATGTTTGCGGCTGAGCGGCCAAAACCGTTCGCCTTTACCACCAGCAAGAATTACAGGAACAAATTTTGGTTGCATGGGATTGATGTGGAGTAACTAAATATTTGTGAGCGATCGTTAACTTGGTTTATATAATACCGATTAACTTACCCCAAATTGCCCGATCGTAAAATTTATCCGCTATTTGGGATGGTTGCTGTCTTCGCGCTAACATCGGCTGAAGATCCGCTCAGGTGAAAGATCGGCGATCTACTGAAAATTAGCGATTAACTCGATCGATATTAGCATTCGCCCTGCAAATCGGTAGTAACGAATTGACACTTTATTGACTATTTTCGATCGTCATCCAGCCGTAAAATTTACACAAAATCGGGGCATAGTTATTATGCCCCAGCATTTATGGAATTCGATCGGTCACAGCAGATCTTGGCTAACTGGTAATTTTTATCCGCTGTCTGCAAGTTAGACACCTATCCGATTAGCTACACTTCATTCAACCCTAATCCGCTTATCTAAATATTGACCGATCGTTATAGGTATCGATCGTAACCCGATCGAATCTAGCCGGATGCCTGCGATTGGGTGGACATTTGACTGTGATGGCGGTTAGTGGCTATTTATGGGCAATGAATCCATTGGCGATTCCGTGCCTAATCATTTATGGATTTAGCTTGGCGGCAATGTTTGCCACTATGCATGAGTGCTGTCACCGAACAGCATTTGCGAATAATCAAGTTAACGATCTCGTGGCTTGGTGGGCGGGGGTACTATCTTTTTACAACGGTACCTTCTATCGTCGCTATCACAAATGGCATCATCGCTACACCCGCATTCCTGGTAAAGATCCAGAATTGACCGATCGCACCCCAGATAGTCTATTGAGCTATGGATTGGATTTGAGTGGTGTGTATTGGTGGTGGTGCAAATTGCGGGGGCATAGTCGAATTGCTTTGGGTATTATCGATGAATGCGAATATATTCCCGAAACGGCGCGGGTGGAAACAATTCGATCGATTAGGTTACAGTTGTTGGTGTACGCCATCGCGATCGGGGTTTCTGTAGGATTTGCTCAACCTTGGTTCATTACCTATTGGCTCCTACCACCGATCGTCGGTCAACCAATCCTGCGCTTTATCCTCTTGGCAGAACATACTGGCTGTAGCCTGGATGATAATTCTTTGACCAATACGCGGACAACTCTCACCTTTGCACCGCTGCGCTTTTTGATGTGGAATATGCCATTCCATGCCGAGCATCACTTGTATGCCTCGATTCCGTTCCATGCTTTGCCTGCGGCACACGAACGATTAAACAGTCATTTTACTAACGTCGATCCTGGCTATGTATCGGTCAATCTGGGTATTATTAGCCAATTGGAATCATTGTGGTATTGAGTAATGCAAAATGTTTGACATTGCCAAACTTTGAGTTGCAATGTGGCGTAACCTTGCCCCAGGCTGAATTAGTCTATCAAACCTATGGCGAGCTGAATGTCGATCGATCGAATGTCATTATCTACCCGACTTCCTATGGTGCCCAACACACGGATATTGATTGGCTGATTCGACCCGACGGCATTCTCGATCCGACGAAATGGTTTATTATCATCCCCAATATGTTTGGCAATGGTCTCTCGACCTCACCCAGTAATAATCCGGCTTGTAGATTGGCCGAGCAGGGTTTTTGGTTTACACATGTAGATAATGTTCGCGCTCAGGCGCAGTTATTAACTCAGGTTTTTGGGATCGATCGATTGGCAGCGATCTATGGTTGGTCGATGGGAGCGCAGCAAGCATATCATTGGGGAGCGATGTTCCCCGTTGGCGGAGCCGCTGAGAATGAGATTCGAGTGGAACGGATTGTGGCATTGTGTGGCACGGCGAGAACTACCGACCACAATCGAATTTTTCTCGAAAGCCTACGTTGTGCCCTTACTGCCGATCGAACCTGGACGGGTCATGGGTTTGACGGGATACCAGAACAGGGCTTTCGGACATTTGCGAGGATCTACGCGAGTTGGGCGGCTTCTCAGGCATTTTATCGAGTAAAAATCTATCTCCAACTGGGCTATGCATCGCTGGATGATTATCTGTGGCGGGGTTGGGAAGTGGGCTACCGCAAGCGCGATCCGCATAATCTGGTAGCAATGCTGGATACCTGGTTGCGCTGCGACATCAGCAATAATTCTATTTATCAAAGCGATATCGATCGAGCATTAGCCTCGATTACAGCCAAAACTCTGGTCATGCCCTCTGCAACGGATCTATATTTCACGCCAGCAGACTGCGCTGCTGAAGCTGCGAAGATTCCCGCTGCTCGATATCTGCCCATCCCCTCGATCTGGGGACATCGGGCGGGCAATCCTTATCAAAATCCTGAAGATGCGGCTTTTATTCGCACTGCGGTGCAAGAGTTGCTAAGCGAATAACTCGATCGACTGACTTTACTTGTTGGACGATGGAGAAAGGGTTACACCTGTCGCGTAGGGACTAATTCCTTTTTCAGCAAGAGTTGCTTCGATCTCTAAGCGTTTGACTTTGAGCTGGTAATCCCGAACTAGAGGATCGATTGCTTTGATGTTGATTGCTTCTGCTTCAAGTGTGGCTTTTTTTGCTTGGATTAGTTTGAGCTTAGATGCTTCGTTTGCGGTTGCTGCTTTAAGGGCAGATTGTTGTGCTAATTGGTCATTAAAGGATTTGCCGAAGTCTGCAATGCCAGTAATTCTCACCTCTTGAATACGAACCATTTTGCCATATTCTTTTTGGAGAGCTGCCTTTACTTTTTCCGCAACATCAGGGAGGTTAGAGTTGAAAGTTGCAGGATCTAAACCTGCACCAACTTGGATAATTGCATTTTGAGTCGAAGCATATAAGTTTTGAGATTTAAAATGCTCTTCATCAACTCTCAAGACTTTAGCAACTGTACCAATAGATTCTTGAGTTGGTTCAAATGTAATAATCACCTGAATATTAATTGCACCTTTGATATTTTGGGCTGCGAAGTGAATTGATTGATCGATTTCTTTGCCCTGATCTGTTCTTGAAGAATAGTCTACTAATTGTTGACCAGTTGAATAAATCAAAACTTTATCAAATGGGCCATAGTTAAATTTACCAGAATAAATATCTACTTTGTCTTTTTCCCCGCCCGAAGCATGATAAACTGCTGCAACCTGTCCCGCACTAAGTGTTTCCCAGCTTGTAACTCCGAAAATCGCACCAGAGGAACAAGATGTTGAACTTGTCGCAACTGCTACAACTAAAGTTAAAAAACCAATTTTTTTGAAATCAAACATTTTTGTTCGTTCTTTGTAGATAATGTTGAAGTGATTCAAATGGAAAATTTGCACCAAAAATTAAGTCGTCACTACTATTTTTAAAAGCAAGCTCAATTGAACTTATCTGTTTTGACGTAAGATTTATAAAATAGATTGAATCGATCGATTCATATTCGACATGATTACTAGCATCTATAAATTGCTTCAAATATATTTTTTTGCGTTTCCCAGTTTTCAATAATTTTAGCGACAAAAATACATCGCCAACAGGAATACCGAACAATAAAGCAATTCTTCCAAAATCTATTATGGGTGCATACCATGTAGCACCATTAACAATATTATTAGGAAGACTAAAGCTACCGATAATTATTCCAAGTTGGATCGAGGCAATTATTGCCCAATTTTTAGGACTATGCTTCATAGATATTTATCGTCAACGAAAGCACAGACAAATTGTATGTTGCATGTTATCTAAATGATTTCCTCTGGTTTTGCTAACAATATTATTATGCCCAAAATCATTGAAAGATATCATCTATTTTATCTAAACAGCAATTGTGTAATATAGGATTGAGCCACATAGCTCCGCTATCACTAAGCTAACCAGCTATACACGTCTCTAAATCACTTACCTGCTTAAAATCTCATTTCTTTGCCGTTTTATTCAAATCGTTTGATTTCGATCGCTCGAGGTATCCGTTACTTTCTGACTTCCTGCACCGATCTATTTGGTACTCAACGCGCCAAGATGGTGCCAGCCCAAGCGCTCGATCTCTAAATATCAAGCTACCACAGCAAATCTACATCGTACATCTCCAATATCCCATCTGCGTACACAGCACCATTCTAACATTCTTAACAGAGTAAGTATTTCAGTTCATAGCGATCGAATTAGATCGGCGCAGTCACTTATTCTAGAAATTTGACCCGATCGTCGTCTACACCCATCACCTATGCTGCTATCTGAAATCGCTCGCGATCGCGGGATCCGTTACTTTCTGATTTCCTTCACCGATCTATTTGGCACCCAACGAGCCAAGATGGTGCCAGCCCAGGCGATCGATCTGATGGCAGTGGATGGTGCGGGTTTTGCGGGTTTTGCTGCTTGGTTGGACATGACTCCCGCCGATCCCGATATTTTGGCGATGCCCGAGGCCAGTCAAATGATTCAATTGCCCTGGCAGCCGGATGTAGCTTGGTTGCCAGCGGATGTACTGACGATCGATAGACAACCGCTCAGACAAACACCTCGCTTAGTGCTCAAACGGGTGTTAGAGCAAGCCGCAGCACGGGGATATCGCGTGAACACAGGGGTAGAGTGCGAGTATTTTTTACTGAGTGCGGATGGGGAAAGGATTTTTGACGGGTTGGATCGATCGAGTAAACCTTGCTACGACCAACAAGCATTGATGCGTCGCTTCGATATTATTGTGGGTAACTACATCCGATCGATTACTGCGTGCCTGTTCAATCTAATTAATTAGGTTTGAGATCCTGATATAGTATAAGATGTGCTCATTCTAAATTCGATCGCGGCAAGTTTTGGATCTGTAGAATTAAAGAGAAAAACTGGCAAGCAGATATGCGTCTAATTGCTATCAAAAATCTCCGCAATGAGGCTAGTCGATATCCAGATGCAAAGAAAGCGATTGAAACTTGGTATCTGATTGTAAAGAGTGCTGATTGGTCTAGTTTAGAAGATGTCCGGCAAGTGTACCGAGATGCTGAATCTGCTGGTAATTTTACTGTTTTCAATATTAAAGACAATAATTATCGCTTGATTGTGGGAATTAATTATGTAAAAGGGCGAATCTATTTTAAGTACTTTTTGACTCACGCTGAATACGATAAGGATTTTTGAAAAAATGACCCAAATTATTGATTTGAAAGTGTACGGTCAACTCGTTGCCGAAGTAAGCCCAAAGGTAATTGAAACTGAGGATGAGTATGAGCAATTTCTAGCTGTGGCAGAAAGGCTGACTTTCAAGCAGGTTCAAACACCTGAAGAGTTGGCATTATATGATTTAGTAACGATGTTGGTGGAAACATACGAGGCGAAACATTACCCGATCGATCGATCGTCGCCTGTGGAAGTTTTGGAGCATATCATTGAAGCTAGTGGGATCGATCGATCCGATCTATCTGAGATTTTTGGCTCTGGTGATGCTGTGGATCGAGTTTTGGCGGGACAGGAGTTAATTAATCCCAGTCAGGCGAATGCTTTGGCACACAGATTTAAGTTGTCTCCAGAGATATTCTTGAATACCTGAAACCATCCGATCGATTAAAGGTATTCAGCAAGTAAGATCGAGAAATACTATTATTAAGGTACTATAAAAAAATCTATCTATGGCTATTAACACGCTTCCAGAAATAGTCAATCTACTCAAGGATACACTTCTTGCTGATGCTCAGGTGATGGAGCTAGAAATTCCTGAATCAGAAGATCGAGCTTTTGCCATCCAAATCAATCCTGACAATGGGTATGCTGCATGGGATTTAATGTATTGCCAGATTGCTATAACTGGAAGATATCCTGTTATCGTTCAAGCTGATAGTTACTATCCAGTGATGACTAATGATGGCAAGTATGAGATGTTATTGAAAAATTGGGAAGAGGGTACTAGAGATAGTGATTTTTTTAGTCGCACTTATTATGAAGAAGATCGAAATAGAGAAGGTGGCGTTGCACCCAATCAAATCATAGAGCGATCGAAATCATTTGACGTAGATAAGTATATTGAAGCAGAAGACGAAGAATTTTTATTATGGCAGTTTAACGAAGAAGAAATAGAAGATATATTAATAGGAGAGATTGAAAGTCTGGAAGAAAAATATGGTAAAGCACCAGAGATAGAAGAGATGCTAGCAGCACTTGGATTAACTGACAAAGAATTGGGTGTAACTATTACAGGGGAGGATATCCATGAAGAAAAACTTGAGAGGTGGCTATTTGAATGGGAATTAGCTAATGGAGATTACGAAAAAGCGGCGTTGCTGGATTAGGATATGATCTAAGGCGATCGAGAGAAGTAACAAGAGCAAATATCTAAATGGAATGTCCTGAATGTAGATCGTCTAATATCAATAAAAATGGGCGAATAAAGGGAAAGCAGAACCATATTTGTAAAGACTGCGGACGGCAATTTATAGATTGTTATGAAGCACACAGAGGATATTCACCACAAATCAAGCAGAAATGTTTGTCAATGTATGTTAATGGGATGGGATTTCGAGCAATAGAAAGAGTAATGGGTGTGCATAATACAACTGTCATGGATTGGGTGAAGCAAGTAGGGGGAAATCTCCCAGATTACTATAATTCAGACCAAATACCAGAAGTTGGTGAGTTGGATGAGTTAGAGACGTTTGTTGGCTCAAAAAAAACAAGATCTGGCTCTGGACGGCAGTAAATCACTTTCAGATGGGTATTTTAGGATGGGTATTAGGCGACCACAGTGCTAAGACATTTAGACCGCTATGGGAGAATTTGGTAAGTACATGGAAATGTTATTTTTATGTGACGGATGGGTGGAGGGTCTATCCAATATTTATTCCAGATGGTGACCAAATCGTGAGTAAAACTTATATGACAAGAGTTGAGGGTGAAAACACTAGGCTCAGACATTACTTAGCTCGATTAAAAAGAAAAACATTATGTTATTCTAAGTGCGAACAAATGCTAAAGCATTCTATTAGATTGTTAATTCATTATCTTAAATTTGGTGAAGTACCAACTCCTAATTCAGTTAGTTCTGGCGATCGACGGCACAGATTACCTCTCGATCGCCAAATCATATCTTAATCCAGCAACGCCGAAAAAGCTAGTAGTTATGAAGGTACGATTTACGAAAGAGATTGGTTAGGTGGATATTATCAACGTCATGGACTTCCTGATTATAGTGAATATGCAATTATTCTATTCCCAACTCAAAATAGTTGGGAAGTCTTAGCTTACATGCATTGGTATGGTTCTTCAGGATCGGGTAGCGATGGGGCGATCGCTTTTCTCAAGAGATGGCATGATAAATATCAGGCGGAACTAGTATGTCATTTCGGGACAGTATTAAATCTCAATGTTGGCAAACTTCCACAAACACCAATGGAAGCATTCAATCTAATGGTCGAGCAATATACACTTTCCGACTATGCAATGCGTCATAATTTTAATATGAGAGAATATGCTCGCTATCTAATGAAAGTCGATTATTGGTACTTTCACGATCGACCGTAAATCTTCCAGTCTAAATTAATTTGTGAGTTTTGCAGTGACCACGAGCAAAACCATGCAGAGAAATAACTTCAGTCAATTATTGTCCGATCTCAATCGATCGTTGATTTGGGATGGTTCGATCTGTGGGATGCTTCGATCGATTGCCCAAAACTTGCCCAATCTAAATGCTAGAAAAACTTGAGATATCGCTGAATTTCCCAATCGGAGACGTGACTGTGATACTCTTCCCACTCCTGGGTTTTAAAGTCGATATAAGTTTTGTACATCAACGATCCCATCACCTTTTCACTGAGTGGATCGGCAGCAAAAGACTCGATCGCACCTTCCAGATTCCGGGGTAAACAGCTAATCCCCATCTTTTGCAAATCTGCCACCGAATGCTTATACATATTCTCCGTATGTGGCTCACCCGGATCGAGTCCTTCCCGAATGCCTTCGAGTCCAGCGGCTAACAGCATTGCGGCTCCTAGATAGGGATTGCTGGCAATATCCGCCGCTCGGCACTCTACCCTGCCCCCGGGTAACGGAATTCTCAGCATATTGGTGCGATTGTTATTGCCATAGCAGATGTACACGGGTGCCCAAGTAAATCCTGACATACTGCCTCTGGCGATCAGCCGCTTGTAGCTGTTGACTGTCGGTGCGATCGTCGCACAAATTGCTGGAGCATGGCGCAAAATGCCCGCAATAAACTGGTAGCCTAATTTTGACAAGCCGCAACCGCGCGGATCTTCAGATTCCTCAAATAGATTCTTGCCCGTCTCAATGTCGGCGAGGGACATATTGTAGTGGGCACCACTGCCTGTGCGATTGGCAAAGGGTTTGGGCATAAAGGTGGCGAAAAAGCCGTGTTTGCGAGCAATTTCCTTGACCATCAGCCGAAAAAACACCAGTCGATCGGCCATTTTTAGCGCATCGCAGTAAGCGAAATCGGTTTCAAACTGACCGTTGCCGTCCTCATGGTCGAAGGAATACACATCCCAGCCCATCTGATTCATCGCTTCGACGATCTCCGTCACCCAGGTGTAGTTGTCGAGTAACCCTTGGATGTCATAACAGGGTTTATCTAGGACATCTCGATCGCTAATCGGGAGCGGTTTCCCTTCAGTAGTCTCCTTGAGCATAAAGAACTCAGTTTCAATCCCTAAATTGAACTGGAAGCCCATAGCAGCCGCTTCTGCCAGTACCTTTTTCAAAATGCCGCGACAGCAAGCATCAAACGGTTTGCCCTCCAAATAGAGATCGCTAGCAAACCACACCACTTCAGGCTTCCAAGGTAAAACGGTGGCAGTAGCCGGATCGGGCATGGCGGCAACTTCTTCATCGCTGACATCTTGCGGCACGCCGTCTAAGGCTGCGCCTGTGAACAGTTCCGAGCCTTGCATCATCTGTCCAAAATGTGACAAGGGCACTGCTTTGGCTTTACACATCCCATGTATATCGACAAAGCTGGCTAGCGCATACTTGATGCCTTGTGCTTCGAGGGTAGATTTGAGCGATTGGAGTTCGGGTGAGAGTTGAGTCACGATCGTGCCAATGATGATTATAGTGATTTGACGATCGAATCGTCATAGAGCGATTCTGACTTGAGTGGTTGCGGAATAATCTTAAATTCTTCTGCCGCCTTAGCCGTCAGTTCGAGATTGCCAATTAGACTCTTTGGATTGCTCTTGTCAAACGCCATCGCCTTATTGGTTGCCAGATCGAACACCTTGACACCCGACAACTGTTCCTTAACTTCAGCAACAGTTACGCCCATTTTTCCACTAGCAATTTTTAGGGCTTCTGGATCTCCAGCATTAACTAGTTTGACGGCTTTATCCACAGCGCGGAAGTAGGCTTGCAGGTCTTTTTGGCGAGTTTGGATGAATTTGTCTCGCACGACCAGCACATCTGCAACCAAGTTGGTACCCTTAGTCGAAAAGACAACATTGCCGCCACCTAGCTTGGCATTTTTAGTCAGAAAAGGTTCGTAGGTAACAGCTAAATCCACCTGCTTGGCAGCAAAAGCCGTAGCCGATTCTGCTGCTGTCATATCCTTAACCTTGAGGTCGGCTTCTGTTAAACCAGCCTGTTTTAAATAAGCTTGGAGCAAGACTTTTGTAAACAGTAAGTTTTCCCTAGCGAGACTTTTACCTTTGGCATCTTTAGGGGTTGCAATATTCTTACCGATAATCCCGTCGGCACCATCGGAATAATCCACGAGATAAACGATCTTCAGTGAGGGATCTTTTGCTGCTGCCTGAATTGCATCACCAGAAGTCAACCAGGCAATATCCAACTTCCCGGCTAACATCGCCGTGATTTCTTCAGTGGCACTTTGAAAAAATATTTCCTGAACATTCAAGCCTTCTTTGGTAAATAACTCCTGTTTCGTCGCTACATAGTGGCTAGAGTAACCGACCCAGCTATTGAGTCCTGAGGCGATCGGTTGGGATGAAGCTGCTGGCGTGGAACTAGCACTAGGAGCGGTAGTGGTTGTATTCGGTTGCTGTGTACAAGCAATAGTTAAGGTGAAAGCAATCAAAGCTAAAAAAGTCCAGCGCAGCCAAGAAGATAGTTTGAGCATGAAGATAGATAAATAATGGAGCAATTAAATAAATAAGATGCAGCTTAAATCCTGAAAATAGAGCTAAATACTGGATCGATTTCAGTAATAAATTAATGACGTACTTGGTCTGCCCAAGGTGTGAGTCTGCGGGATAACCATTTCAATCCATAGTCAATTGCTAAACCGATCGCACCAATTAAGACAATACAAAATAGGACTTTATCAGTTTGTAAAAACCGTTGGGACTGGATAATCTTAAAACCCAGCCCATTTTGAGCAGCCAATAATTCGGCAATCACCACGAAGTTCCAAGCCCCAGAAATGTTCACGCGGAGCGTGTCGAGCACACTTGGAAAAGTAGCTGGTACAATCACCTTCCACAAAACATCCCAACGACTGGCACCCATCGTATAGGCGACATTAATCATCTCGTTGGGAATGAACTTGACTGCATCAGCCACCATAATGATGTTGTAAAGCACTACTCCCAAACTAATAATTAGAATTTTTGACGGTTCCCCCAATCCCACCCAGATGATAATCAGCGGTACAAAGCCCGTAATCGGCATATAGCGCACCGTGCCGACGATCGGCGAGAATAGGCTATCCATGCTGTAAAAAGTCCCGATCGCTAATCCCACGGGTACGCCAATTAAGGCCGCCAGCATAAAACCAGCAAACACCCGACCGCAACTAGCTAACACATCTCCACCTAGGTCGTTTTCGGCGAACATGGTGAATCCGGCAGTTAGCACGGCTAAAGGAGTGGGTAAAAAAGTCGATGGCACGAGTTGGAGCGAACTGGCGATCGTCCACAGCGTCAGCGGTATGAGCAAAGACGAGGCTACAAGTAACACCGACAACCGTTTCGGAAATCCCTGGCGGATACTCCAAAAGATTGAAGGGGAAAGGTAGCGATGTTTGCGGGTCGGCGGTTTAGGAATAGGGACGGAAATGGATTCAATCACTACAATTAACTCTAATGAAGGACTTGTGGTTAGATGCAAAATCGAGAACTGCTAATTTTTGTGAGGACATATAATAATATCTCAACTATTCAACTCGATATCCTTCTAAGATTTATGTTTGCGATGAACTTCTTGTGGACATCCTGGCTGTCGGCGGCGATCGAGATATTCTCCTAAGATGTGCTGATACTTCTCTCGTCCAAAGGTTTGATAGTGTCCTGGATAAACTATTTCAATCGGCAGCTTTTGCAGTCGTTCGTAAGTGCAGATATAGTCGGAAATATTGCTGCAATGCAGCTCGTCAAGCAATTCACCATCATAAATTACGTCTCCAGAAAATAATGCTTGCGATCGATGGTCATATAGAGCGATACAACCCGTTGAATGTCCGGGTAAATGTAAGACTTCCAACACCCGATCGCCCAAATCTAATACGTCCCCATCTTGCAAAATTTGGGTAGGTTCGGCAGCTCGAAAAGTGTATTGTTCCACGCTAAAACCAGGATGAGGCACTCGATCGAAATGGTCTGGATGAATCCAGCCTGGTTGAGCGCAGAGGGCTTCATGAGCATCTCCCTCCCGCAAGGCTTGCGCTTCTGCGGCATGGATGGCACGACGATCGAATTCATGAATTCCCCCCGCATGGTCGAAATGGATATGGGAAGCGATCGCCAGTAATGGTTTATCGATTAATTCTGCGATATGTTCGCGCAGGCTGGCTACTCCCAAACCCGTATCCACCAACAAATCCCGATCGCGCCCTTTAATCAGCCACAGATTGGCGCGGTTGTACCAATAGTAATGAGGCTCGGTAATCAGATATAGTCCCTCTGCCATGCGTTGCGTTGCAAACCAACGATCGCAGACTTGTCTGGTTGCCATCTCCTTACTCCTGGCGCATGACTTGCAGAACCTGTCGTTTAATCTCGATAAACTCTGGTGACAACTTGATCTCAAGTTCGCGATGTTCGGGTAGATGGATGGGAATCTCGCTCTTAACCTGACCCGGACGACAACTCAATACATATATCCGTTGGGACAGATAGATAGCTTCCTCAACATCGTGAGTAATCATCAGTACCGTCACAGGGGTTTTCGACCAGAGTTCTAGTAAAAATTCTTGCATCTGTTCTTTGGTTTGAGCGTCCAAGGCACCAAATGGTTCGTCCATCAATAGCACAGCAGGTTCGTTCGCTAAGGCTCTGGCGATCGCTACCCGCTGTTTCATCCCACCTGATAACTGCTTGGGATAACTATGGGCAAATTTTTCTAGCCCCACCACATTCAGGAAGTAACCAACCTTGTCCCGCCGATCTGCTTTAGACATGTGCTGAAATTGCAACCCAAAGGCAATATTCTGGGCAACTGTCAACCAGGGATAGAGCGTATAACCTTGAAACACCATGCCGCGATCGGAACCAGGTTTACCCGTGACCGATCGACCATCAACTAATACCGCTCCAGATGAAGGTGGCGTAAGTCCAGCGATAATATTGAGCAAAGTTGATTTGCCACAACCAGATGCTCCGACTAGGCAAATAAATTCTCTGGGGAAGATTTCAAGATTGATATCTTGCAGCACTGTTAACTGCTGACTGTCTCGGATGAGATAGGATTTGGAAAGATTCTCAACCGCTAGTTTTGGGGCTTGGCGATCGGGTAACTTGAGGGCAATATTTTGGGCGAGTGTGCTGCTGTTCATTGCTTATGGATAGTGATAAATCGCTAACGATTCAGAGCGTAAATGTATGTTTTCGAGAATTTCATAGATCGATCTAGGCTCTAGAATTCTTAGCCGCTCTGCACTCTGCTTTTAGTCGATCTACTAACCTACAACTTATTAAATATCAGGATGGGGATCGCAAAATGTTCCGAACGAACAATGTTAGTGGCGAACACTCTCGATCGAGCTTTACCTGCTATTTTTTAAGACATCAATTTGCAGTTGTAAACGATTGAAAATGTCACCTAGTAACAAAAACACTGCGGCAATTGCCTATACCTTCACTGCATATGTTCTCGGCATTCTGTCGATCTGCTCTCCATCCTGGCAACTGAATGCACTTGGAGTAATCGCGATCGTCCATAGTTTAGTCACCGCCACCAATTTGGCGCACGAATTTATTCACGGCAACATTTTCAAAGATCGCACAGCCAACGCTTGGTGGGGGCAGTTGATGACCCATCTGAATGGAGCTTGTTATGCTCCCTGGGAAAACTTGACCGATTATCACCTCAACCATCATCTAGATCGGGCGGATGTGGTGAGATTGGATGCGATCGATTACATGAAACAGCTCCATCCCGTGCAGCGATCGATTTATGTGGCGTTGGAGTGGTTGTACTTTCCCATCCTAGAGATGGATCTGCGCTGGCAGATTATTCTCGACCCCTGGCTGGATGAGAGCAAGCGATCGCGATTAGGCCGAAATTTGTTGCTCATCAGCTATCGGACTCTGGCCTTTAGTATCTTGGCCTGGATCTCGTGGCAGGCTGTTTTACTTTATTTTCTCGCCTATATTTCGTTTGTAAATGTGATGCGATTTGTGGATGCATTCCAGCACACTTATGAGTATGCGTTACCAGGACAGGAGTTAATTAAACGCGATCGTACATACGAGCAAGCCAACACTTTTTCTAACTTAGTATCCGTTCGATCTCCGTGGCTGAATTTGCTCTTGCTCAATTTTGGCTATCACAATGCCCATCACCACAACATGAGTTGTCCGTGGCACGATTTACCAGAATTACATAACAAGCTTTATGGGGATAGCGATCGCAATGTAATACCTCTATCTCAGCTAGTTTTCAACTATCATCGCTTTCGGATCGATCGATTATTTAATGGCCAAGGTGAGGTAAATACAGCAGCAGGCATCGATTTAAATAATTTTATTGGTGGTGTCACCGTTTCATTTTTGACTCCGCCATAATTTCAGCCGGAGGCTATTTCTTTCGCTCGACACAAGCTAATTAATGTTAATTCTAGTTAAGGCTATTTGCTTCGTTCTAGTATCGCCAACGATTTCAGTGTCTAGGCTCTTCATTATCCCGAACTGATGTTAATTAGGTTTCAATGCAATTAATACTTGTCCGGTAGACACCATTTGTCCTGGCTGACAATAAACAGCCTCGATCGATCCCGCTTCATTAGCCTCGATCGTCATTTCCATTTTCATCGCTTCGAGGATGACTAGTCGATCTCCTGACTTCACCACATCGCCTGGTTTTACTAACACCTGCCACACATTTGCAGTTAAATGAGCATTAATTGGCGTACAGTTGGGCGGTAGATCTAGTTTTGGGGCGATCGGAGCGGGTTCTGGTTCGATCGATTGTCTGGTAAATTCTCCAGCAGCTTCCCAGGCAGTTCGTTCAGCTTGAAATGCGGCTTGTTGAGTATGTTTAAACTTCGCAATATCAGCGGCATTAGTGGTGAGAAATTGCTGGTATTCAGCTAGGCTAAATGTTGTTGCTTCAATCTTTAACTTCACCCGTCCATAAATCAGATCTTCGCGATATTGCAATAATTCGGCGGGAGAAACTGGGAAATATCTAATCCGATCGAAGAAGCGTAATAACCACGGTTTAGTAAAGTCCGCCGTCTGCCGATAACGATTCCAAATCGGCACCGTGCGCCCGACAAATTGATAACCACCTGGCCCTTCCATGCCATAAATACACATATATGCACCACCGATACCGACGGCATTTTCTGGTGTCCAAGTGCGGGCGGGATTGTATTTCGTAGTAACTAGTCGGTGGCGCGGATCGATCGGAGTAGCGACTGGTGCGCCGAGATAAACATCGCCCAATCCCAACACTAAATAGCTGGCAGCAAAGACAATTTGGCGGACGGCTGCGATCGAATCCAAGCCATTAATCCGGCGAATGAATTCGATATTGCTCGGACACCATGGGGCATCGGCACGAACGGATTGGATGTATTTATCGATCGCTAGTTGGGTCGAATCATCATCCCAGGATAGGGGTAAATGCACGATCCGCGTGGGGATGGTTAACTGGTCGATACTTGGTAAATTTGCTCTAGCAATTGTTAACAGATCGAGTAATTCCTGTTCAGCTAAGACTCGACTATCGTAGTGAATTTGGAGCGATCGAATGCCTGGAGTAAGATCGATAATTCCTTCAATGGGATTGGCTTTCAACCATTCCATTAAGGCGTAAATCTGAAATCGGAGATTCAGATCGAGAACTAATTCACCATATTCAATTAAGAGATATTTATCACCCGATCGACGGTAGGTGGTGAGGTTGTCACTAAGAGGTAATTTATCTACTAATAATACTTGCTCTGGAGTATCATCTCTTGCTTCAGATACGAGTGTGTCAATCTCCCGATCTTGGGCGAGTTCTAGGGCATTGGCACGCTCGATCGATATAGCTTGAAATCGAACTTTATCGCCTGGTTTGAGTTGACCAATTTTCCATAATTCCGCTTGAACGATTGTCGCGGGACAGACAAAACCGCCTAAACTAGGGCCATCGTGAGCGAGAATAATCGGCATATCGCCAGTAAAATCGACAGTCCCGATCGCGTAAGCATTATCATGGATATTCGAGGGATGTAATCCCGCCTCGCCGCCATCTGTCCTCGCCCAAACTGGTTTGGGGCCGATCAGTCTAATGCCCGTCCGTGCTGAATTGTGATGAATTTCCCAATCGTTAGCGAAGAACATCTCAATATCTTCAGCTGTAAAGAAATCCGGCGCACCGTGGGGGCCATAAATCACCCCAATTTCCCAGCGATCGGGATATACTGGAATCAGTTCAGGAGCTAGACTTTGAGGCGAAACCCTGCTAGCTGCAATCGCTCCATCCCCCCGCCTCTCCATCCCCCCATCTCCTGCAAAATGCAGCACATCCCCCGCACGTAAAATCCGCCCCCCGTGCCCGCCAAATTGACCGAGGGTAAAGGTGGATTTGCTACCCAAATAATCTGGAACATCGAAGCCGCCAGCAACGGTGAGATAGCTTCTATAGCCGTTTCCTTTAATGCTTGCTAGTTTTAATATGCTACCTTTTTTAACATTAATAACTGTCCACCACGGCACAGGTGCGCCGTCCAAGGTGGCTGACATCTGCGCTCCCGTCAGACAAATCGATCGATCGCAATTGAACCGGATTTTTGGCCCCGATACCGTACATTCCAAGCCAGCGGCATCTGGAGGGTTATTTAACAGTCGGTTCCCTAGCCTAAATGCGAGATGGTCGATCGGGCCAGATGGCGGTACGCCGACATCCCAGTAACCGATTCGCCCTGGATAATCTTGAATGGTGGTCTGGATGCCAGGATCGAGGATATCGATCGATCGCGGTTGATAATTGAGGGTATTTAAAAACTTTGTGTGGACTCTTCCGGCTTGATATTCGGGTTGAGAAATAGCTTGAAATAGGTAATCGAGATTGGTTTCAATTCCGGCGATCGCCGTGTTTTTTAGAGTAGTTTGAAGTTTGGCAATCGCACTTTCTCGATCGATGTCATGCACTAAGACCTTTGCTAATAATGGGTCGTAATAAGGCGTGACTTCAGTGCCCGCTGCAATCCAACCATCGACACGTACATCATCAGGAAAATTTACAGCGGTTAATAATCCCGCACTCGGTTGGAAATTATGGTTAGGATCTTCGGCATAAATTCGGACTTGAATTGCATGTCCTTGGGGCTGATATTGGTAATTAGTTAAACCCAGATCTTCCCCCGCTGCTAATCGCACCATCCACTCCACTAAATCGATATTGCCGACTAATTCGGTCACGCCATGTTCGACTTGGAGGCGCGTATTTACCTCCAAAAAATAGAACTCCTGACTATCGACATCGACGATAAATTCTACTGTACCAGCCGATCGATAGTTGACAGCTTTACCTAATTTCACAGCAGCAGCATAGAGTTGCGATCGCAAGTTATCATCGATACCTGGCGCGGGGGTTTCTTCGACTACTTTTTGATTCCGCCGTTGCAGCGAACAATCCCGTTCTCCCAAGGCAATGACATTGCCATTACCATCACCAAAGATTTGGACTTCAATATGTCTAGCTCGATCGAGATAACGCTCCAAAAAAATCCCACCCTGACTAAAATTCTGCCTACTCAAGCGATCGACTCGATCGAATGCTGCGGCTAAACTATCGGCATCGCGACAAATTTCCATCCCAATCCCGCCACCGCCAGCGGTACTTTTGAGCATGACTGGATAGCCAATCTGGGAGGCGATCGTTTCGGCTTGTGCTAGACTCTCCAGTAATTCACTACCAGTTAACATCGGAATGCCATTATCAGCCGCGATCGATCGGGCGGTATGTTTGAGTCCAAATTGTTGTAATTGGGCTGGTGTCGGGCCGATAAAGGCGATCTGAGCGGCTTCACAAGCTACTGCAAACTTGGCATTCTCACTCAAGAAGCCATAGCCAGGATGGATGGCATCTACACCCATCTGTTGGGCGACTTCGAGAATGCGTACCCAGTTGAGATAACTTTCGGCAACAGGGGATGCGCCGATACAAATGGCTTCGGTGGCGAGGGTGGCAGCGGGGGTGTAGATGTCGGCTTCGGAATAGACGGCAACGGAAGGAATGTTGAGATGGTTGAGGGTGGTGAGGATTCTCACCGCGATCTCGCCACGATTGGCAACTAGGATCTTTTTGAACATGATGTTTTGGTTTCTGCCGATAGATCGAGTTGGCTGAGAGCTTGTAACATTATAATTTACATAAGATTTTTAACGAGCGTTGCGATGTAACTGACAATATTTTATTAATAGTCGATAAATGACACTCAATGGCGCAATACAAGCACGATCGCTTTTTTAAGTTCTATATCCAGTCTCTCTACAAAACCAAAGGTGATACTCAACAAAATATTCAAGTTCGTAACGATGAAGATCTAGAAATCGATTTGATGTTTATCAGTCAGCCAGGAAATGAAGGATGGCAGCAGGAAGACTTAGGCTTGTTCGACCTGTTAATGCAAGAACATCAAACGATTATTGTCGAGCATTACAGCGGTTACTTGAACGAAATGGATATCCATAAGTCTATTACCCGAAAAAATTTATATTGGGAGCCAAAGTATAAAGAACAGTTAGAAATTGCCAGAGTCGATCGGCAGTTGACAAAATCTCAGAGACTATCTCAAGAGTCATTAGACAAAATCGAGCAGCAAAATCCATTTACCTGGGTTCTCACAGTTAATTGCAGTGAGAATATCCTGAAGGCTTGTAGTGCTCAACCCGATCGAGAGTTGGGCGTGGGAGTGTATCGACTCATTCCGTTCTTGAGGATGGGCATTGTGGTTATCGATAGATTGCCAGATAGTGAGGAAACTTTGTGGTTGAAAATGTTGGGAGATAAGGAATCTGCTCGGATAGCGTTTGGTGCTATCGATCGGTTGTCTTCCGACCGCAGGGAGAAAAATGATATAATCAAAGCATGTGTCAAGTATTGCGTTTATTTACGAGATGTACCTGTCGATAGCCTAACTTTAGAGGAGCAAGATTTTATGAAAACGATGGCAGAAATCGATGCTTGGTATGATGAAGAAATTCATAATGCCGAACTTAGAGGTAAAAGAGAGGTCGCTCTGAAAATGATTCAGGAAAATATACCTTTAGAAATAGTTGTTCGTATGAGTGGATTTACAATCGAGCAACTTCAAGAAATGCAAGCTGAGAGTGGCAATAACTAATTGTCAAGCTGAGGGTATTTGTCATCGTATTAGTATATGTTGTATCAATTTTCTTAAATTGTAATCATTAAAACAGTAAAAATTAAACTCATGAAACAAATTGGAGATCTTCAATCCGAAGCAATCGATGAGCATAAAAAGCGATTTTCCTGCTCATGTGAGTCAACAGTTTTACGCACCCGCGAGATCAGAGGTGGGGCGAAGCAGTATGTCTATCAATGTGTCAGATGCGGAGAGGTTAGTTCTCAACCTGTAGCTAAGGTAAAGGCGTTAGAAATATGTGGCGGCAGCGAACCGCCTGAAATAGATACATCACTTCGAGAGAACTGGAGAAAGTCAGAATCTGAAGAACGAGCTAATCTAAATGAAAGAACAAGGAATGTGTTTTGGTCTGGCTACACAGAGTATCTTAAATCTCCTGAGTGGGGCAAACGGCGACTCCTCGTTTTTGAAAGATCGAATGGCGTTTGTGAAGGCTGTGGAATGCAGCCTGCTACACAAGTCCATCATCATTCGTACAAGCATGTTGGCAATGAATTTCTCTTTGAACTAGCAGCAATTTGCGACTCTTGCCACGAACGCTTTCATTCTGAAGAATGAGCAGATTAAGAGGATAAGCAAAGTTTATATCTAACTCCATTCAATATTCTGCTTGTCTCACCATTTAAAAATGATCGGTATAAGCTTGAGCGGGAAGAGCTATTGCGGCGGCTGGCGGTCTGGCTGCAGTCTGCTGAAGTTCAGTTAACTGCATTCGCGTGGGAATTTTTGTGTTTAATTCTGACATGAGAATTTGCTTCTCTAATTAAATAGGTTGAGATTGTTGGGTTTCACATTCGTTCAACCCAACCTACACATGATTTGGGGCATCCCAAATCACCAGGCGAATTGGCGTGGGATTATAGGCATTGCAGGGATTATTTACCTGAGGACAATTGGAGATTAATACCATCACATCCATCTCCGCTTGTAGCTCGACAATTTTACCAGCTTCCGAAATACCATCCACAATTTCTAAACTACCATCAGCACTTACAGGCACATTCATATAGAAATTAATATTACTCACCAAATCTCGCTTATTCATCTCATACTTACTCAATTCTAGTAAGTAGTTTTCCACACAGGCATGGAGATGTTTTTTGTGCAATCCATACCGAACAGAATTACTCTCCATACTGCACGCACCGCCGACGGTATCGTGACGACCGCAGGTATCATTAATCACGGTCATCATTACATTCCCTTCATTGGAAATAATTTTGGTGCCAGTAGTGATGAAGATATTACCTTGACGAACGATCGTGTCTGGCGCACTATAACGCTCGGATGGATCGTGAGCGTTATAAAATAGGGTATCGACTGCTTGATTGCCTTGGAGATCGATAATGCGAAGAGTCTGCCCAACTTTGACGACTCGCGACCAAGGTTGACGCGATGGAATTACTTCATCATAGATAGCATTAGCCGGATCGAGTGTTGGGTTGGAAATTGTAGAAACCATGTTTATATTTAGGGTTAGTAATATTAGTAGATATTGGGATCGATAATATGGATCTCTAGGGGCGGGTTTATGCCATTAATATCGACTGTACTAAAAATTCAATTCAAACCCGCCCAACCCACACATCAATTCAAAACTGCTTAATCCTGTGCAAATAACGCATCGGTGTTGACAAATCCCCGCACAACTTCAGTATTTGCCGTCCGACAAAAATCATCAGCCATTGGTGCCGGAGATTTCCAGATTGTTAATTGAATCGGTTGCGGCTTATATTCCGTACTCGGATGCAAAACATGAGGACAATTTGACACGATCGCGAGGACATTCATTTCCGCACGCAAATCGATATAACTACCTACTTTTTCGCAAGATCGATCGTATTGCAAATCTCCATCGGGGGAGACAGCAACGCGACTAAAGAGATTGATATTCGGCATCAAATCTTTGCGGGTTAAACCCCGTTTTCCCAAGGCTTTGAGAAAGTTATTACGCGAGTTATTGAAGTCACCATCGCCATATTTAGCGGTATTACTTGCCGCATTGCTACAGCCGCAAATTAGGTCGTGACAGCCAGATGTATCGCTAGTAATCGAGCACAAAATTCTGCCCATATCCGAGTACATCACCATCCCTTGTTTCAGGAAGGCATTGAACTGGATTTTGGCTGTATCCGCGACGTTTAAGCGTTCGATCGGACTGTCGGCATTGTAGCAAACGAAGGATACGCCATGCGAGCCAGCTAGATCGGTAATGCGGAGCGTGTTACCGCGCTTGATGATGCCGTGCCAATAGTCGCCTCCTGGCAACTTTTCATCAAGAAGGATGAGGCTAGAGTCAATTTCTGACTGTGGAGCTAGAGTCGTATTCATCGCAAAATCTCTAGATTGGGAATGTAATTAGATCGCAGGTAGGGTAGATACCATAAGCCGAGGAAATCCACAGCAAAGCTGAAGTGGTTCTCCCGGGCTTTTATCCCGCCGTGTGACCGAATTAGTAGTGTCAATTCACTCCCAATCGGCGGCTTCTCTCGGACCAGTCATCGAAGATACTCGATCGGAACCCTAGAAGCAATCCTGACTTGATATTTAGTTTAATGTCACAGATCTTAGCAACCCATGCTGGGATGAAAAGTATCTGACAATACCGTTATTTATTTGTCAATTAGTGGCTACCGATCGAATCCAAGCTGTCGATCGACAATTTTGCAAACTGATATTTTAAACCTGAACTCGATCGATCTCTACCGATTTAATATAGTTTCGCCATCCACCAAACTTAGTGATTTCTAGTTGTCCTTCACACAAAAATGGTTCGCCCAGAACGCCTAAAACTTCAGTACGATCGGCTAATTTAACTTTACCAATACATAATCCAGCGGGTTCTTGTTGCAAGATTTTGGCTAGTCCAGCTAAAGGTACCGACCAGATTTCTAGTTCGATTGATTCTCCCCCAGTACTCACTCTCATCATCGCCGGATGACGATCGTCGATCGACCACAACCGGTAAATCGGTGTGGTCGCGATTTCGCGGACAAATACTGCGCCAACCTGTTGCAAGTTATCATTTAGCTCCAATCCGCGCATTAAAGTTCCATTCACAGCTAATTCACAAGTACCTGACATATTTTCAATTTTAGATATCATATTAATCCTTTATCGATCGCTTCAACGGCTAAGGGATTGTACAAGAATCAGCTCATGCTTGTTGAAGAGATAGATGGCGGGGATGAAACAGCACGCTAAATAAAATGCAGCAGTTGTTGGTAAGCTTCACAAGTCAGACCAGAGAGTCGTTGTCCTAGACACACTACTTGGATTTTATAGGTAAAAATCTTAACATATCTTAGCATAAAGCGAACTTTCGTGGTCTGACGATCGCGATCGATCCAAAAAAAAATATCGATCGGCGCTAAAGCCACTGACAGTAAGCGATTGCGAAACTTTCACTCGTGTCGATCGATTGACGAACGGAACAGATTGATGTTAATCATCATCCTAGTGAAAACTAGAACCGTGCTAGCTTAAATCCCCCAATTTACACATCTTTACTGTCAATCGCATCAACCGATCGAGTTAATTTTCGATCGAAGAAATCTAGCTCTACCTTTTCTATCCCTCACCTCCATGAAACTAAATTGGCTTATTTCTGGGCTGCTCGGTAGTGCATGTTTGCTGCTAGCGGCACCAGCACAAGCGAGCAAATTCACTGGTTGGCAATTTGATGCCAATCGCAATCAATTAGACTTTGGCACAGATACAGGAGTTCAGCCCAAAGCGAGCTTACTCGATGGTCCCTACCGCCTCGTAGTGGACTTACCCAGTACAAAAATGACCGAGGCAACCGTCCGCAAAAAGTACGGTGGAGCGGTGCGCGAAGTCCGCATCGCGCAAGCCGATAATAACAATACCCGCATCGTCATCGAACTCGCGCCGGGGTATGGGCTGAGTCCCCAAAATGCGATCGTCCGGAGCGATTTGCCCTCCCGCTGGACGATAAAATTAAGATCGATCGCGCGGGGAGTTTCGACAGCCAGCACGGGTAAAATTCAACCCGTACCCGTCAGTCCGGTGATCTTAGCTGGAGTAGTCCCCTTCGGCCAGGAAATGACTGTACTCAAGAGCAAAATTACTGCCTTGGTAGCGAAGTATGATTATCTATCGCCAGGCATGTTTTTCATGGAGGTAGATACTGGTAATTATCTGGATATTAATGGCGATAAGAGTTTCTCCGCAGCGAGTACGATCAAATTACCGATTTTGATGGCACTGTTTCAAGCCGTGGATGCCGGACAGGTCAAATTGAATGAAACGCTTAGTGTCAGGGGCGATTTGATTGCGTCTGGTTCGGGGGAATTGCAGTATAGTCGGGGGGCAAAATTGAGCGTGCTGCAAACGGCAACAAAGATGATTGCCATCAGCGACAATACCGCGACGAATATGATTATCGCCCGCATGGGCGGTAAAGACCCGCTCAATAGTAAGTTTCGGAGTTGGGGATTGAAGAAAACGACGATCCGCCGCCAACTTGGCGACTTTGCGGGGTTGAATACGACTAGTCCCACCGATTTAGTGCGGTTATCAGCGTTGATTGCCAAGCACCAACTCCTAACCGAAAGCAGTCGCAGTAAAGTTCTCGATATTCTTAACCAAACGGCCAATCGCAAATTCTTGACAGCTGGATTGGGTAAAGGTGCGGCAATCGCCCACAAGACAGGTACTCTAGGACGGCTAATCGGTGATGCGGGGATTATCGAGATGCCGAATGGGAAGCTCTATCTCGCAGGTATTTTCGTCCGTCGTTCGTTTAACGATACCCGCGCACGCGACTTCGTACAGCAGGTATCAAAATTGACTTATACCTATATTAACGATCGACAAACCGCTCGCCAAGTAAGTGAGGTACCCTAGCAAAATTGGTAGACTCACATCTTCCATCACAACAAATTTACTAGTGGCTAGTGGCTAGTAATTTTTAACTGACATCACCTCCGCTGCTTGACAGAGGAGGATTTTTTGCGTTAGTTTGGGGACTTCTCAATTTAGCTGTTGCTAATTTTTAACTTACGAGGTTGCTTTCCAATGTCCTCAATTATTAGAACTGCGTTAGAATCGGATATTAGTGGCATCCTCGATCTTCAATCTCAAAATCTCTTATCGAACCTCGCTCAAGCCGAGTTAGGTGATGGATTTGTTACTACACCTTTTACTCCAGTTTTACTTCAGCAATTATTCCGCAATACTGGTGTGTTCGTGGCTGAAGATGGAGGTAAAATCGTTGGTTACTTACTTGCAGGTGATTGGGCATTTTTCTCGCAGTGGGAAATTTTCAAAATGATGCTCGATCGATTACCAACGCTAGAATTTCAGAGTCGAGAAATAACTAGAGAGAATAGTTTTCAGTATGGCCCGATTTGTGTCGATCGAGCTGTCCGAGGTACGACAGTTTTTCCAGATTTATTTGCCAAAATGCGATCGAGTTTCGCGCCTAAGTTTACGATCGGGATTACCTTTATTAATAAGTTGAACCAGCGATCGTTTGCCGCACATACTCGCAAGCTCGACCTGGAAGTTATCGATGAATTTGAGCTAAATAGTAATTCATTTTATACCCTCGCCTTTTCTACAAAGTCATGACCGAACATCTGGCTGCTGCGAACGAGCCATCCTCAGAGCCAAATTTTATCCTGATTTGTCAGCATCTCACCTGTCGCAAACAAGGTGCGGCAAAAGTACTTACCGCATTTAGAGCCATCCCGACACCCGAACTCAAATCTGAGGGGAGTGGTTGCTTGGGTCGATGTGGTAGTGGCCCCAACGCGATCGTTTTACCAGCCCGAATATGGTATCATCACCTTCGACCGCAAGATCTTCCCGACATAATTGCAGCTTGCACGTTACAAACTGACGATCGATCTGTCGATGTTTGACAACCTTAGATTTTAAAGATGAAAATTGCCACCTGGAATGTCAACTCGATTCGGACGCGACTGGAGATCGTCACTGGTTGGTTGCAAGCAAATCCAGTAGATGTCCTCTGCGTTCAAGAAACTAAAGTAGTTGACGAGTTATTTCCGATCGTGGCAATTGAAGCTTGTGGCTATCACGTCTATTTTTCTGGGCAAAAGGCATATAACGGGGTGGCGATGATTAGCAAGCAACCGTTAGCTGATGTCCAAATAGGATTTGGTAGCGTACTCGCACCAGAATTAGTCGGCGATTTAGACGAGCAAAAGCGGGTAATTGCGGGGACGCTAGCTGGGGTAAGGATTGTTAATCTGTATGTCCCCAATGGTAACTCCGTAGACAGTGATAAATACACCTACAAGCTGCGCTGGCTGGAATTATTAGGAAAGTATTTAAAAACTATAATTACGTCCGATCGCGCGTCGATTTGCGTCTGTGGGGACTTTAATATCGCGCTGGAAGATCTGGATATTCACAGTAAAACTATCGCAAAAGATCGCGTAATGGCAACCCCGATCGAACGCGAAACTTTACAACGATCGGTACTCGATTTGGGGTTGCGCGATAGCTTTCGGAAATTTACAACTGAAGGCGGACATTATAGTTGGTGGGATTATCGCCAACAGGGATTCGAGCGCAATCGCGGTTGGCGGATCGACCATCTTTATTTAACCCCCGATTTATTCGATCGAGCTATTGGTTGTTCGATCGATATCGAGCCGCGTAAGTTACCTCAACCCAGCGATCACGCACCAGTAATTCTCGAATTTTAAGCAGGAATATTGGGCATTTTAAAACTAGGTCGATTGTAAATCCGATACCTTTAACTATATATATCGCTTATCTAAGATTATGAGTAGCCAAGATGAGTTAGCTTTAAACTGTCATCTAAGAGCGGATGTTTCTCAGGATGTTGTCGATACGCTTACTTACTTACTTAGTTGGTTATTATCATCACTTACTAAACTTAGGATATCATTACTCTAAGCCAGTACCGATCTATTTTATTGATGGCAAAGCTTATATAGACGAAGAGGAAGGAAGAATAGAACTATCATAAATTAATCGCAAACCTTGCTTCTGTCTGCATAGCAATATTATCAGGATGAATGCCATCAGTTAGTAGCAAGAATCTGTAGTTGGGTTTCATTCTTCAACCCAACTACCTCAACCAAAGTTTATTTCATTCATAACAAAGGCATTGCCGATTTGAAGTCAGTTTGGGAAATGTCTAAACCTTGGTGCTTAGTCAGCAACCGCCCTCGAATGAATTCGGGGCTAATAGCCAAAGTTCACTGAAGTGAACTGAAAGATTTTTCTTGTGGTGTATGAAACTATCCTGCCTTTTTTAAGGCGGCTTGGATGATTGTCTAGGTTCTTATAGGCATTCAAACATCCTCTTAGTTCGTTTCAACGAACTTTCGCTATTAGCCCCAAATTCATTTGAGGGCGGTTGCTGACTAAGTACTAGGGTCTGGTAATTTTCATTTCACTAAAGTACGAGAGCGAAGTTGAATGTAAAATCGAGGCAGTTAGTTTTTACCAACCACCTTTGCCGTCACCCCACCTTTTGGCCCTAACGTGACCCCGCGCCGGACTGGAGCGACGGGTAATTCGCCAGTCAATTTCAGTTGACAATTAGTTAGTACCTCAAATAACACTAATTTTAGTTCTAATTGTGCCAATGCCATCCCGATACAGCGCCGACTGCCACCACCGAATGGGAAGTATTCATACGGCGAAAATTGACGGGTTAAAAAGCGTTCTGGCTTAAACGCATCGGGTTCGGGATAGATATCTTCGCGATGGTGTGCCAGATAAATGCACCCGACCACTATTGTATTTGCCGGGATGTCATATCCTTGCAGCGATACTGGTTCCTTGGTCAAACGCGGAAATGTTAACATTCCCACTGGATAAATCCGTAAAGTCTCCGAGCAAACCGCACTTAAGTACGGCAATTTATTAATCGCCATTGCATCTGCTTGTGGGTCTAATGTTGCGATTTCTGCTAGTAATTTTTCTTTGACTTCAGGTAGATAATTGACCCAATAAATCGCCCAAGCTAACGCGGTGGCTGTAGTTTCATGTCCGGCAAATAGTAGCGTCATCAATTCATCGCGTAGCTCTACATCGGTCATCCCATTCCCGTCGGCATCTTGAGAATCGATTAATAAACTGAGAATATCCGCTCGATTCGATCGATCTTCAGCGCGACGCTCGGCAATTTCAGCATAGATTAAGCGATCGAGTAATTCGCGCCCGCGCAAGAATTTACCCCACGGACTCCATGCCCCCAAATCTAATTGTAAAGCGGGTAAGAATAGCAGCGCCGAACTTAGGGGCGACTCCACCAAAGAGAGAATAGCGATTAATTTATCGCGGATCTCATCGTAACGATCGCCGCGATACAGCCCAAATACAGTTTGTAAAATAATCGATAGTGAAATCGATTGCATTTGCTCGCGGACATTAATAGTTTCACCGACTTGCCAGTTGGCGATCTTTTCTTGGGTAATTTTCCGCATCAAATCGGTATACAGCCGTACCTTATCGCCATGAAATGACGGCATTACTAGCTGTCGACGTTGACGATGTTTGTCGCCATCCAATAAAATAACCCCATTACTACCGATAAACGGTTGGAGGATTTGATTCGTTTCGCCTGGAGCCGAAAACTGCTTGGTATCGCTAGTTAATAACTGTTGAATTGCTGCGGGACTACTAATAAAGATTGCGCCCTCGAATCCCCCAGTCATATTCACGGTAAAAATCTCGCCACATTCCCGATCGTATTTGTGCAAAAATTCCAATGGAGTCATAATCCAATCCCACAATTGGAGGAAATTGGGTGCATTCACGCTCGGTGGCAGAGTCATCATACTGTTAACAATTTATAACTATCCATATCTATGATAGATCGACGCTCGATGTTAATGCGGGGAGGCCAAGAAGATCGATGACGAACATCCAGGTGGTATTGTGTGGCTATTATGGCAAAGGTAATGGCGGTGACGAGGCATTATTAGTATCGATGTTGGAGATGCTGCCGCCGACAGTAACACCGCTAGTATTGTCAGCAAATCCCCGTGCTACGACTAAAAGCTATGGAGTCAAAAGTGCCGATCGAATGAATAGCGGTGCGGTAGTCCGCGCGCTCAGAGAGTCGCACTATTTGATTTTGGGTGGCGGCAGCTTGATCCAGGATGCCACGAGTATGCAAAGTTCGATCTATTATGGCGGCCTGATGGGTTTAGCCAGACAGTTTGGACTCAAAACGATCGCCATCGCCCAAGGTATCGGGCCGCTCGATAAGCCACTAACGCGGTGGATTGCCAAAAATGCCTTTGCTGGCTGTACGGCAATTAGCGTCCGCGATCCTGTTTCCGCAGCATTATTAACAGATTGGGGGATCGATTGTCTCCTCGCGCCCGACCCAGTTTGGAGTATGGATGCCACGCCAGTACCCGTCATTAGCAGCATCCCTAGTCCCAAAATCGCCGTCACCTTGCGATCGCACCCACAATTGACAAATGCCCGCTTAGACGTGCTAACTCAAGCCTTGGTGGACTTACAAGCCGCCACTGGCAGTCATATTTTACTCGTGCCCTTTCAGCCGACTACCGATGTAGCGATGGCCGAACGCATCCGATCGCAATTAACCGATAATAGCCAAGTAGTCACGCTAACAGATCCAAAACAACTCAAAGGCTTATTTCAAGGCGTAGATCTAGCGATCGGGATGCGTTATCACAGTCTGATTATGGCAGCAGCCGAAGGTTGTAAATGTTGGGCGATTAGTTATGACCCCAAAGTTAGTAAACTGATGACAGAAATCGATCTCCCCGGCTGGGAATTAGCCGACATTCCGACTGAGTCGAACGCCATTACTCAAGCTTGGCAACAACACCTCACCACAGGTGCCGCGCTAAGTCCGACAGCCATCGATACACTCAACCAAAAATCCCTCGCGCATCGAGATTTACTGACTGCGGCAATTAATAGCTAATCGCTAGTAATTAAAATCCCGCAACATCTGTTACAACTTGCCTTAACCAATTAAGATATTAGTCAACTAATTGGATCTGTGTGGCAATTCATAACTCATAATTCATAATTTTATTCATGTCCTCAGCAGAAAGCTTTAACCCCGATCGATCCAAAGCAGACCAACCCAATGGTTCGCAGTCTGCACCAGCTATTGAAACTGTTTACACCACGGTAGAGTCGCAAGCCGATCGTACTGATTGGCTGACAGTAGTTAGCAATCTCCGCCATAGCGAGCGGCAATTAGTCGAACGGATTGCTAGATTAGAACAGGCGTTGGCATCTGCCAAGCAAGAACTGCACGATCGCAAAGCAGAAAATCAG
The DNA here is from genome assembly GCA_965246715.1 of Chamaesiphon sp. Lineage (GTDB taxonomy): Bacteria > Cyanobacteriota > Cyanobacteriia > Cyanobacteriales > Chamaesiphonaceae > Chamaesiphon. The sequence continues at coordinate 110,823 of CBDFFH010000012.1, forward strand.
AATCATGAGATTACGATCTTGCAACATCAAGATGAATTAAAAGTAGCTCGCGATCGAGTTGGCGGATTGTTTCAACAACTCGAAAATTCACACCAAATCGGCCAACGCCAACAACTGCTGATCGAGTCGCTCTCCCAGCAACTAGAAATCTCTCATGCTGTTATCCCGCAATTGGAAGCAGAAAACGAAGAACTCAGCCAAAAATATCGCCAACAAGCACAGAAATTAGACAAAACCGAACGAGTCGCAGTCGAACTCCATCGGCGGCTGAAATTACAGACTGGAGCAATTACTCGATCGATAGTTCCCGCCGAAAATACCAACCCAGCACCAGATCTTGCCCAACCGGAAGTAACGCCACCTGTAACTGCACCCGTAGTCGCTGAGACTGTCGATTTCGCAACTAGCGCTCCCGTCCCCACCCCGATCGAATCTCCAGCAGCAGCCCTGGCAGGAGCCATTTCCGAAGCAGCTATTTCGGAAGATCTATCGATGGAGACAACTCCAACAGCTTCCCGCTCGATTGACTCGCCGACGACACCGAGTGCCGATCGCGAGCTGCCAGCCTGGACACCATCAACCGCCGCACGTCCCCAAAAAACTATCTTATCGCCACCCCAAACCAGTTGGCGCGAAGCCATCGCCAGCAACAATTCCAAGTACCTCGATCTCCCCAATCTCGAACCGCATAGTTTCGCGCCGAAACCCCCAGAAATAACTTATGGGGAGATCGATATCGATGAGGACGATACATCAATCGCGAAACCTTCACCAAATTGGCCGTCACCAACACTCGATCGCAATCGTCCCATCGCCAAAGCAGTCACGATCGATCTCCCGAAATTTCCCAAAAAGCAAGAAAGCTAAATCGGTTTTGCCAAGTAGAGATGACTGAATTCGATCGATAGCTTGCTTTTACCCTATATAAATTTTTACGCATTTTATTGAATTGCAATATGAATCACTGTTGAAATTTAGGGTAGGGGTAATTCATGAATTACCTCTACCCTAATACTCCCTTCCCGCCACTGCTGTTGCGCCCCTCTCCGCCTCGGGGCGGGACTGGGGGAGGAGTCGGGAACTAGAGCGATAACAACATCTGTCTACTTAATTATCGATAAAAACTCGATCGCCAGATATCTCCGCTAACCCCTAGCCACCACCCCTGATTTCCCTGTAGAATTTGCCTAAATTGCCCCTGATAAATATGTCGAAATTCTTGTCCAAGATGGTTATGGCTGCTGCACTAGTAAGCCTCTCTGGTGCCGCGCAAGCTCAACTCCCTTCAGCTTCGCCATCCCTTCCGCCAACTCAACCAACCCCATCGATCTCCCCATCGCCTACTCCCACAACTACTCCTACACCCACACCCACACCCTCAGCAGTTCCTTCTGGGACTCCTGCCGTAACTACTGTAGACCTAAAATTATTGAGTAAAGCGATCGGGATATTTTGGCAAGGAAGTCGCGCCCAAGGAGAATCTCAGCTTGTAATGACAATTCAGGGCAAAACTACAAATACCAAATTAGTCACGATTAATGCCACATCCAAAACGATCGCTCAAACAGGCGATAAATTTCGCTCCGAACTGACAGTATCTAAAGCAGGATCGCCATCAAAACTAACATACACGATCGTCGGTAACGGTCAAACAGTCTGGGTATATCGTCCCGATAAACGTCAGTATGCTCAATACACTTTCTCAGCCTTTAAATCTGAATATTATTCGACATTAATCGGACTGTCTTCGGTTTTCTTTGTCAGTATGCCAGAGACAACTCGCAAACAAATTACCGCTGGGCTTGCTACCGATAACAATCCTTTGAGTTCGATTCCACAAAGTGAAATTAAAAGCTTACAAGGTAGTAATCGGTTAGTTGACGGTCAAAATTTGTACGTTTATTCCTATGATAATAAGGAAGAAAAGTTAGCCTTTAGTGGCTTCGTTCAACCCGAAACCGGAGTTCTCAAACAAATCGAATTTGTTAGCAATGATGAGCGTGGGGATCTAAAGATAACTGAAAAAATTCTCAGCCACAAAACCAGCAATAATACCACTAGTCAAACTTTTAGATTTTCTCCACCGCGAGGGGCTAAAAAAGTTAAATCGGTATCCAGCGATTTACTTAAATTACTTCAATAAAGCTCGAATCTAATCGCTGCGATGCAATATCCCCGACTTCTTCGAGAAGTCGGGGATATTTTGTTGCTAACCAATCGAAAAAATGGCTCTGTTATAGACAGAACCATCATCCCATAGGAATCCAAAATTAGGTCGATCGTGTTAGCGAACTACACCTGCTTGTTTAGTCATATCGATCGGTTTAATCAGATACAAGCGGAGTAATTTTACACCCATCGACACGATTATCGGTAGATTCTGAATCTTTTTCAAAAACTTAGGTGTGTTGGATTGTGAGGAGGCGACTAATTTTAGATAGTCTGCGGCACACTTATCTAAAGTTTGGAAGAATGCTGGACGATCTACATCCAAAATCACGGGGAATACTCGTCCCGCAGTTTTATTGGTTTCTTGGATGACTTCGATATCAAAATCGCGGCTATTCATCCCCAAAATTCCGTAGAATTTGCTTTCTCGATCGCGGAGATACATCGTGGCAAATACCGCCAACAGGAAGAACCGACACCAGAGTTTTGCTCTCCAGTCATTCAGGAGTTGGGGTTGGGCGCGCATGAGCGCATCAAAGAAATCACCATGACGATTCTCGTCTTGGCACCAGTTATCAAAGAAATGGAAGATCGGATAGATCCGATTTTCGGGATTTGCTTCTAAGTGACGGAAAATTTTGATATAGCGCCAGTACCCAATCTTCTCTGATAGGTACACTGAGTAGAAAATAAATTTGGGTTTGAAGAAGGTGTATTTGTGATTTTGAGTCAGAAAGCCCAAATCGAGCGAGAGTCCAAAGTCGGACATCGCTTTATTAAGGAAGCCAGCATGACGCGCTTCATCTCGCGACAGGAGGTTAAAGCCTTCAGCGAGGATCGGATTCTTGTCCTTGAGCCGACGACTGAGTTCTTTGTAGAGCAAAAATCCCGAAAATTCTGAAGTGCAAGAACTTTCGAGAAACTCGATAAATATCTGCCGGGTTTCTGTTGGGAGATCGTCCCAAGAGCGATCGAATCTTTCATCCCTTACGAAGTGGGTGCGGTTATAATCAACCCGAAATTCTTCGATAATCGCTAGCAACTCATCTTCATTGACGGAGAGATCCATTTTCGCAATCTCTTCAAAGTCGGTTGTGTAGAACCGAGGCGTAAGAAGAGTTTCTTTGGCGGGGCGTTTGACCCCTGGTCTTAATTCGTCAAATGATGTTTGTTTTGTAAGGGAATTTACCATAGTGATTTTTTCTATAACTAAGATCGATCGCGGGATGGCGCTTTAGAGTGAAAACTCAGCTAACACCAAGCGTTTGTTTTTAAAAAGCCTCTCGGCAGGTGGATCGATCGCCACGATCGCTCAGATATCGATCGCCTTTACTATTGAAGTGTACCAATTCTGGGCTGATGGATCGGGATCTTTGTGTTAAGAGTTGCTAAGGATCGGGACACCCAGACGGTTTCAAGTGGGTAGTAGTAGATCTATTATTACCGACAAGGGGCACCTCTATGATTACTGACATTACTAGATCTGCAATCTCGATCGCTGAAACTCGACCGATTGCCGCAATAATATTGAGATGCACATCGATACGCTTGCCTACACCAACCGCCTCTGTCGGCTCCCACCCGAACAAAAGCTAGGTTTTGCCCTAGTTCTATTATTTATTACGTATTTAACACCAATCCCGATCCAATTACTAATTCTCGGCTGGGTGTCGATTTGGATCGCGATCTATGCCAGGATTCCCGTTGGGGTATATCTCCGGTTGTTATGGCTGACGGCGATGTTTTGGCTCAGTAGCGTCCCCGCGATCGTGTTAAATGGGGTAGGATTTGCCGATCTAGATCGAGTTCGAGTGGATGCGCTCTGGGGTTGGCAAGTTGGCGATTATTATCTATATATCAGTCAGCATGGGTTGATTCAAGCTGGCGAACTGGGAGTACGCACGATCGCGACATCAGCTTGCATGTATCTGATTTTGCTCACCGTCCCATTTGTGGCGATGCTCGATATTTTCCGGCGCTGCGGTTGTCCGACACTACTCACCGAATTATTATTTTTAATGTATCGGTTTATCTTCATCTTGCTCGATACTGCACAAGAACTCTGGATCGCCCAAAATGCGCGCGGTGGCTATCGTACGCGGCGATTGTGGATGCAGAGTATCGCCCTATTAGTGGGTCAATTATTACGCCGGACGATGCAAAATTATCAACAGGTATCGCTGAGTTTGGCAGCGAGGGGATTTAATGGTGAGTTTCAAGTATGGCACTCGCGATCGTATCAACCCTCGCGCCGCTATAGCTTAGAAGCCGCGATCGGTTGTACGATTCTAGTAACCTTGGCTGGATGGATGTATGTTACTAGAGTTTGAGCGCGTTAGTTATACCTACAGCGGTAGCCAGCGTCCAGCTATTGTCGATCTCTCGCTCCAAGTTCCCACTGGCAAACGCTGCGCCCTGATCGGGCAAAATGGTTGTGGGAAAACAACGCTATTTTTACTAGCAAATGGCCTATACAAACCCCAACAGGGCAAGATCTCCTGGCAACAGCAGCCGTTTAAATACGATCGATCCAACTTGATGAAACTGCGCCAGCAGGTAGGCTTAGTCTTCCAAAATCCCGAACAGCAAATCGTCGCGACGACGGTAGAAGAAGATATTTCTTACGGCTTATACAATCTTGGGTTACCTACTTCCATTGTGTCCGAACGCGTCCGCCAAGCCCTGCTCGACTTCGATCTGACCGAATTAGCCCAAACACCCATTCATCACCTCAGTCTGGGGCAAAAAAAGCGGGTGTCGATCGCGGATGTAATGGTACTCCAGCCAGAGTTACTCCTATTAGACGAACCCACCGCTTATCTCGATCCGCGTCATACCCGCTTATTGCTCGCTACCTTGCAACAAATTCATGCCAATGGGACGACAATTCTAATGGCGACTCACGATTTGGATCTCGTCTATCGTTGGGCAGATTGGTTGCTAGTCATGGATCGGGGAAAATTAATCCTGGCTGGTACTCCGGCTGAAATCTTCAGCCAGACCGAAATTTTATCAGCCTTAGAACTTGATTTACCGATCGCGGTAGATTTATTAGTTGAAATTAAGCTATTAATCGATCGGGATAAATTGCTCGATCGAGATGCGACTCAGTTAGAGGATCTTTATCAAAAATTGCAAGCAAAGATGCGAACTTTTTCCTGATGTTTTCATGCTAAAAATGTGTGTAAATTGCTAGTGGAGTCGGGTGGGGTTTCGATCGACTTGCACTAAGGAGACCTCATTTCGGGTTGAGGATGTCCACTTAACCGCTCCTAGCTTCGTTTTGAAACCGCCCCCGAAAAATAAACCCTAACCCACAGATCGACCTATAGTGCGAAGCTAATGCGAAGCGCGCTCCGCTGCGAACAAACCAATCCTTGTGCAAGGAAGTTTGAGGGGCGGCACCCCGCTCCTCAACGGGGGGTCTGGGGGAAGCCTCCCCCAGATCCGGGTTCTACAACACCAGTGATTTTTGCAGTACAGATCTCTTGTCTCAACCCGAACTTAAGTTAAATAACCCAAGTTGCTAACCTCGCGAAGCGCCCAATCGCAACCAAGACTGTTTGCGGGGGAGGGGCGCGGCGAGCTGCATCACCCGCTCTAGCAACTGTGGGACGAGATAATTACCCCAGATGGCTAGATGACTTTGCCAACCGATCGAGATTTCATTGACATCGTGCTCGATCCCTCGGATTAGCGCCTGGGCGACGCGTTGGGGCGACATGGGGACTACCCAGCGGAATAACTGCAAATCGCGAACCATGTCGGTATCGGTTAATGTCGGCAATAACACGATCGCGCGGACATTATGGCTGGCGAGTTCGCCGCGTAGTGCTTGAGTGAAGCCGACGATCGCAAATTTAGTCGCTGAATAAGTAGACATCGTCGGTGCCGCCACCTTGCCCATCAAGCTCGCTACATTAACGATCGTCCCTTCGCGTTGGGATACCATCCGCCGGGCGATTAACCGCGTAATTGTATACATCCCAAGTAAGTTGATCGCGATCTCTTCTTGAACGTGCGGTAACTTGGATTGGAGAAAAGGCGCTTGATAGGCAACTCCCGCACAATTTACCAGGAGGTGAATCTGCCCGTAATCCCGCCATGCTTGCGAAATTACGACATTGACTCGAACGCGATCGGTTAGATCGACAGCTATGGGGATGACTTCGACACCCATTGCGGCGAGATCGACGGCGACTTCACCCAATCGATCGGCATTGCGGGCAACGATTAGCAGGCGCTTGATACCAGCTTTGGCTAGTTCGAAAGCGATCGCTTGTCCGATGCCCCGCGATGCGCCTGTAACGAGGGCTGTTTTTCCTGTAATATTCATCTTTAAAACCTTCAAAGCTAAGGCTCCGCTGTCGCTAATGAATTGGTGTTTCATTAGCTCGCAGCAGTAAACCGGGGACTGGAATTTAAGTTAAATACTGAGTAGATGTATGGACTGACTGACTGTTTCTGCGATATTACGACAGAAATTGAGGTGCAACGATATTGGGAGCGAAGCGGCGATCGTCTAAATTCAGCCAGTTGATGGTTATCCGCGAAATGTCCAGCTTGGTGAGGGATTAAACATTCAGTATCTTTCCTCAGTATGAAACGTTAACTCGAACTGTTGTTTCGTAAGCACACCTTATCAAATAGGTCGAGCAGTTGCAATATTTATTCGCAAACTCTTACTATCGAGACATATCTCTACATGATTCTCAGGGATCGCGATCGTAGTTAGTAGTACGCACAGATCCTGCTGTGACAAGAGTTTGCCGAGTCAAATACTACGAACTACCGCACACATTTTATGAGAAGTGCAAAGTTTAATGAGAACTGGAATACATATAAATGTTGTCTTGAAAGCGACCGAGATCGCTAATTTCTGGTTAAAACAGCGAAATAGTCCTCGATCGCCAGCGCTCGAGCTAGTCAACCAAATAATACTCAAATTCAAACATCACTCTACTATCTTGGATGAGTATATAACTTCGGCGAATTGCGATTCGCCCAAGGCTGGCTCAACCAGCGAGTTATGACATCTACAGATATTAAATAACGGAGTAGTTATCATGTCACAATCTCCACAAAATCAGCCACCTGCTGTAATCCCAGCACCAGCAACAAACGATCCGCCAACTAATCGTCGCAATGATTGGGTTTGGGGATTTTCCGCCCAATCTGAGATTTGGAATAGTCGGTTGGCGATGATTGGATTCGTCGCGGTTTTGGCGATCGAATTGTTCTCTGGTGATGGTGTATTACACTTTTGGAACATCCTCAGTCATCCAGAAATATTGCCCTAGCGCGATCGGGTTAACGCTTTGACGGTACCCACAAGGGGCACCCCTAAACAATCAACCTGTAGGGGTGCCTCTCGTGGGTACCCTAGATCTCTGGTTAGCATTAGTATTTTCAAACTGGTGCTCCCATAAATATGAAATCCCCCAATTCGGGAGCTAAGCGCGATCGCCATTCAATCCACTCGATTTTTTCCTAGTAAATGATGATGTCCGCTGTGATGCTATTTCAGTATCTGCCACCGATCTAGTACCTTGGAAAATATTGACAATCCACGAGAAATATCTAGCTCAGACATAGAAGAGTATATATCCAAAGAGAGATATTATTGCCGATCGCAATCGTTACAATCGAAGCAATCACTTAATAAATCTTAAACAAGTCTAAAGAATGTCTCGACGAGTGATGCTATGTTCCGATGCTAGCTACATTGAGAACCCTGCTAAAATCGGTAACTTTAAGCACTAATCTCTCACATCAAATGTTGAAAAAAGTGATTTAATTTACAGTTTTAGTAGCAAGAGATCGGAACTCGATTGACACGGACTTGTGGCTTTGGGTAGTTACTCATGATAAAAACAACCGCCAAGATCGAACAGTCTAATATCGAACGCATCAGTACGCTCAAATATTACAAACAAGGCGCAGTCCAGCCCATAAACAGTTCTTACCTCGACCAGACTGCGGCAAGAATGCTCGAACTCGATCGAGATCGGGCGATCGGGCAAGAATACACTTTACCGATTCCTTATCTGTGTCAGATTTATCACCTCCTCAATCTCAAGCATTTAGAAGTAGTTCATGGATTCAGTCTCAATGGTCTGAAAATTAGTAGTATCGATTTATTTGAAACAACAAATACTGGCGGAACGATTAAGTTCAAAACAGTCCTAGTATCTTCGTTAAATTTCTTGAGAATTTGGCGACAGCCCGTAGTCGATGTCGAGCTAACATTGCTCAATCCTTACACGATCGAGCTAAATGTTGGTATTTACAGAAACAAAAAAATTACGGTAATGTTCAATGTTTTACCACTGAGTGAAAACGAACACAAACTGTTCATTGACATCTACAGTAGTGTCGGCATTGCCAAGCCCATCTTGCAGGTTCTATTGCACGTTGCATCTTGTCTGACTGTATTTGAAGATCTCCCCTACCTCCGCAAACTAGCCAAGAAAAATCCACGCCGTCTGCTCAGATCTGCCAAACGTTCAAAATGCCAAACCATGCAGCTATTCAATCGATTTGTCGATTTGTATGCAGCTAAGTCAGAGCAACTACCATTGATGAATGCGATCGCGCTCAAACCTGGGTTGTCAGCTCTCCACAATCTAGCCGATAGCAATAGCTCGACCGCTCCTCAACCTGCATAAATTTTAGTAAAAATAACCGCTCGTTATGCCCATCAAAGAACAACCTACACCCCCACGTTCCCCACTAATTAATAGCATCGTGCTATCGATCGGTACGCTATTCCTGATTGCTAGCTTAGTCTTGCCAAACGGCTTGGGGCAACAGACTTCAGCAGTACCCTACAGTCTGTTCGTGCATCAGATCGAGCAAGGGCAAGTTCAGCGCGTGCAGATCGGCCAAAATCAGATTCGGTTTCAATTAAAACCAGTTGAGGGTAAAGAACCGCAGATTTTTACCACCACACCAATCTTCGATCTAAACTTGCCCAAGTTACTCGAAGACAAAGGGGTGGAATTTGCCGCCGAGCCACCGCCAACTAATGGCTGGATCGGTAATGTTTTGAGCTGGGTCGTACCACCGCTGATCTTTGTCGCCATCTGGCAATTTTTTATCCGCCGTGCGGGTGGTGGCGGTCAGGGAGTACTATCGATCGGTAAAAGCAAAGCCAAAATTTATGTTGAGGGCGAAGCTGGCAAAACCACCTTTGCTGATGTGGCTGGAGTTGAGGAAGCCAAAGCTGAGTTAGTCGAAATTGTCGAATTTCTCAAGACCCCCGGACGCTACATTGAGATCGGCGCGCGTATTCCTAAGGGTGTGTTATTAGTCGGCCCACCAGGAACTGGGAAAACGTTGCTAGCCAAAGCAGTTGCTGGGGAAGCGGGCGTGCCCTTCTTTAGTATTTCCGGTTCGGAATTTGTCGAAATGTTCGTCGGCGTTGGTTCTTCCCGCGTGCGCGACTTGTTCGAGCAAGCCAAAAAACAAGCTCCTTGTATCGTCTTTATCGATGAGCTAGATGCGATCGGTAAATCGCGCAGCAGTGGTGGTTTCTACGGCGGCAATGACGAGCGGGAACAGACACTCAACCAGTTGCTGGCGGAAATGGATGGATTTGCCCCTGGCACCGATACTGTCATCGTCCTAGCCGCCACCAACCGTCCTGAAATCCTCGATCCGGCGCTCTTACGTCCCGGTCGCTTCGATCGACAAGTATTAGTCGATCGGCCTGACAAAGCTGGCCGCGAAGCAATTCTTAAGATCCACTCCCAAAAAGTGAAGCTAGGTGCAGATGTAGATCTCAAAGCGATCGCCACCCGTACGCCGGGTTTTGCTGGGGCAGAACTAGCAAATCTCGTTAACGAAGCGGCATTATTAGCGGCGCGCGATCGACGGGAAACGGTAGCACAGGCAGACTTTGCTGAAGCGATCGAGCGAGTAGTCGCTGGGTTGGAGAAGAAAAGTCGCGTCCTCAATGAGAAGGAAAAGAAAATCGTCGCCTATCATGAAGTCGGTCATGCGCTCGTTGGCTCCCTGATGCCTGGAAGCGATCGCGTTGAAAAAATCTCGATCGTCTCGCGTGGGATGGCAGCGCTGGGTTACACGCTACAACTCCCGACCGAAGATCGGTTCTTGCGGGATGAAACCGAACTACGCGGTCAAATTGCGACTCTGCTCGGGGGTCGATCGGCAGAAGAAATCGTCTTTGGTAATATCACCACTGGCGCAGCCAACGATCTTCAACGCGCTACCGATCTCGCCGAGCAAATGGTAACTACATTTGGCATGAGTAAGGTCTTGGGGCCATTGGCATATCAACAAGGACAGCAAGCTAATTTCCTGAATGATGGCACCCCCAATCCGCGCCGCGTACTAAGCGAAGAGACAGCACAAGCGATCGATCGCGAAGTCAAAGAAATTATCGAAACCGCACACCAGCAAGCCTTGGATACGATCGGCCGCAACCGCGATCTCCTCGAAACCATCACCGCGCAACTCTTGGAAACCGAGACGATCGAAGGCGAGAAGTTATATGCTCTCCTCAGTCAAGCACATTCAGATCCGCTAGTGCATTCAGAGCTAAAGGTATAACAATTATTTTCGATCCTAAAACATATCCCCGACTTCTTCGAGAAGTCGGGGATATTGCGATAAAGTGTGGTGGCAAAAGCAGTAAATCGTAGTATCGATCGATTAGCGATTTCGAGTGCCGATCGGCCATCGAGTCATGAATTTATAGCTGCTTAATCATCAAGTGTTTGATGACATTTTCTTTAATCGCCAACTGTCTCAGCAAAGCCAATAGGCATTCTTGGGTCTGTTCGTAGTTCAATTCTTTGACTTGTTCTGCTTGAATCTTTAAACTAAATTCTTGCTCGATGGTCAATTCAATTGGAATTTCCATTTATTGTGCTGGGTATTTAGGAAGCAACGATCCGACTATGTAAATAAATATAACGTATTTTTGACAAAGTGTCGATCTTGAATGTCACTATTTGCTCGATCGAGAGGGTGTCCCGACCGAGCGAAATTGTTAAAATAAGTAAGATCGTCAAGCAATCGCACCAAATGCTAGGGCTAGCTGCGATCTGGATCGATCGAGTATTGTCGCAGTGAGTGACATCGATCGTTGTTTTTGAGTTAATTAGGTGAATCCGCAGATGATGGACGTAATGGAATTTTTTCAGCATAGTGCTGGTAGATGGCGATCGAAACGGACGACTCATCATCTGGCATTTAGAAGATCTGAGATGGGCGAATCTGAGATTGAAGTCAAAGCACTCGATGCTAAGGATCCACAGGTAATCGCGCTGTGTGAGTTGCATCAGGTCGATCCTAACTTAGCTGTCGGCGGTTGCTACGTCACTTGGGCAGCGTCGATGGGTTGGGATCAAGAAGGTGAAAACCATGAGGGTCAGACGGTATTTGCCCTCGTCCCTGATGCTGACAACCCGCGCAACGGACAGTTATTACGCGATCGTGGTTATGCCGAAATCGTGGCGGTCAACGGGCACTATCATATGGATGAAGATGGTGGATTGGTGCTGACGACTGATTATGACATCATGAGTTCGGTGGAGCGGTTCTGGTTCCCGAGTCCGAATGTTCGCGTTCGCAGTAGTACGGTGAAGCGGATGGGGGGATTTAGTACGGCGACTTTTTGTACCGAAACTCGCGTTGGTGCCGATGAGTTGGCGACACCACAACCAGAAATTGCCACAGCACAACTAGATGCCAAGGCGTTGGTTTCCCCGCTTGGTTGGTAATCGACAACCGCTAGCTTATCAGCAAGGGGTGGAGTATTTAGCCAAAATTTCAACATTTTTGCCAGATCGCCGATCGATCGATGTGATGTCCAATCTCCGCGATCGCGAGTCGATCTGTATCTGGATTGGCAACTCGATCGAGACGGTAAATTTCCAACTTCAGGCTCATCTAAACGCCTGTGCTGAGTGCTTTATGCCACTCGATCGGCGATCGATTCAGATCTTCGCCGTACCACTTGCTGCGTCCATGCAGCTCGATGGTTTTTGCAATATCGAGATCGTGCCAGTGACGATTTTAGTCGATGTCGGTCGGGTCGCACCAGCGGATTGGCTGGCGCTAGTAGCGCATGAGTACGCCCACGCGCATCTGGGTATTGCCGGACACGATCGATCGTATGCCCAGATCCTCAATCATCTCTGTCTGGGATTGGGACTCGCACAGCCACTACCCCGAGCTGAAGCAGATTTATTATTTTGGCCACCTTACTCACCACAGCTAGATCCCCTTGCATTATGGCGTGGTGAAGCGCTCTTCGATCGGTCATAATTGCAGAGAGCGCGATCTCTACAAGCTCGATTTCGCCAACAGTGAGTTTACCAACCTTAAAGGTTGATACCCAAAAATAGAAGCGTGGAATCGAAATTAATTCCACGCTCCTAATAACTAACTCTCCGAGATTAACTCTTAGTAAAGTTGCTCTTCTTGGTGAGTGACGACCGTACAGTCAGACTTAGGATAAGCAACACAAGTCAGGACGTAACCTGCTTCGATTTGGTCATCGTCCAAGAAGGACTGATCGGATTGGTCGATTTCGCCAGCAGTGACTTTACCAGCACAAGTAGAACAAGCACCAGCGCGGCAAGAATAAGGTAAGTCAATGCCTTGTTCTTCGGCTGCGTCTAAAATGTAGGTATCGTCAGCTACATCGATAACTTTATTTAGACCTTCAGCTTCGTTGATTAATGTAACTTTAAAAGTTGCCATGTCAGATTGATTCCTCTCTATTTCGATTAAAAATGGCGGATACAGATAGATTGCCTGCAATCGTGCGAGATCGTCGCCAGCCTAGATTTGTCGGCAACCGCCATTCGCAGGATCGTCCAGCTCATAGCAGTATTTTCCATCTCTATTTGAATACTAAGGGAAAACCTCACCATCTGTATCCGTAAGTCCATTTAAAGTCGAACGGTATTCGTAATCAAATTACGGTAATTCATCCTAATTACTTATATTTCAGGAATCAGGGGATAGGGGAATGGGGTTAGGGGTGAGGGCTTAGGGGTTGGGGAATAGTGGCTCTATTTGGGTAGAAACAAGTGCCCGAGCAGGAGACAACCGCTCGAACGCGTGAATGGTGGATGAATTAAGCAGTTATAATACTTATCGCCATCATCACTTCATCCTATTTAACAGCTCATGTCTGAAATCACTAATTACGGCGAAATAACTCTTCCCCTAAGAGTTGGATTGGTAGGCACCGGATTTGTCGCCAAATTACGCGCACAAACGATCGCCGCCGAAGCTCGCACTCAATTAGTGGCTGTAACTGGGCGAAATGCCAGCCGGACGGCTGAATTTGCCGCTAGTGTCGATATGCAAGCTGTTGCTGATTGGCAGACATTGGTGGCGATGCCAGACATCGATGCGATCGTCGTTTCGACGATCAATGGCGGTCGCGGAGGCATCGTGCGCGCGGCGATCGCTGCCGGAAAACATACAATTGTCGAGTATCCAATTTCGCTCGATCCGCAAGAAGCTGCCGAAATTATCGATTTGGCAGCAGCGAAAAAAGTCTTATTGCATGTCGAGCATATCGAACTCTTAGGCGGCTTGCATCAAACGATGCGTGAATGGTTGGTGCGGCTGGGAGCGATTCATTATGCCCGCTACAGCACGATCGTCCCCCAACGTCCCGCACCTCAAAAATGGACTTTCGATCGGGTTGAGTTTGGATTTCCCCTCAGTGGGGCACTTTCTCGCTTGCATCGCTTCACGGATTTATTTGGCGCGATCGAGAGCGTCGATTGTCACAATCAATATTGGGGTGGTGTGGGTAATTATTTTCAGACTTGTTTATGCACGGCGCAATTACGCTTTAAAAATACTACCGCGATCGGCGAAGTTGTCTACGGTAAGGGAGAAGGATTGTGGGAAAGTTCCCGCAAGTTTGAAGTCCACGGCGAAAATGGCGCGTTAATCTTTGATGGCGATGCTGGGGTATTCTTGCAAGCCGATAGTTCCACCCCGATCGATCTCGGTTCGCGCCGAGGGTTATTTGCCAAGGATTTAGAAATAGTGCTCGACCATTTACTAGAAGGTAAACCAAATTATGTGACTCCTGCGGCTAGTCTCGCGACACTGCGCGTAGCCGATGCCGCGCGGATCTCCGCCGAAACGCGGCGGACGGCACTCGTGAGAAGTGCCAACGATTGAAACTGCTCAGAGCTTAGAGATCGGGGTTAGGTAAATTAACAACAATCTACCCGCGTTAGTCAATGATCTAACGGTTCCCAATTGAATGAGGTATATTCACTAGCCACTAGCCACTAGTCACTAAAACTCTTAATAATGCCCTTCACTAGGATGAGAAATGTTAACTTGTAGGGCTGTATTTTATATTCGCCCACCAAGAGTTACGTTGCTCATTTAGGATCGCGATAAGAGTACCTAAATTGGGACAGTTAGCCAGTTGTCGATCTCAGTCTAAGGATAGATTTGGAAATCGATTGGTAGGGTTATTCTAGGACAAGAGCTTCGGATCGAGATCGATCGCTACGAGAACATCCTTAGCTCGACGATCGCTTTATTGAGATAGATATTGGCGATGGAAGAATAGCAGTATCTAGGAACTAATTATGTCTAAACCAATCAAAGAACATCTTACCGAAAATATCGATAAAGCCAAGGGCGAAGGTAAGCTACGATCGGAAAATATTCGCGGGATCGTTGCTGATGCTGCTTCTCTAACCGCATCAGAGATTAAAGAAGGTGCCGAGCGGATGCGCACGATCGTCAAAGACGCGATTACCTCAGCGCTTGCTGATGTCAAAGATACGACTAGCGAAATTCCTGAAAAAGTGACGCACTCGATCGAAAATGCGATCGAAGAAAGCACTCGCTACCGCAAAGAAGCAATTGCCAGTCTTCAGGCCAAGATGCAGGAGATTCAAGCTCAAATTGATGAGCGACAACGACAGTTGGATATGGATATCGAAGATACGATCGTCGATGTCAAAGCTACTGAAGTTGATGACTCTAGCAAGCTAAATGACGCGATCGACAAAGCTGTAAATAATGTCAAAGAGCGCGAAGAAACGACTTCGCTCAAACAGCAATACCTCACGCTAAAATTTCAGTTAGCTAATTTGGATGCTAAGTTAGCTGAGCGTTATGGCAGTCGCTACAGCGAAGTCAAGCAACAATTGGAAAATGTCAAAACGTTGTATGACAAAGCCAAGGCCGAAGCTGAAGCTAGTGGTGTTACCCCCATCCAGTCCAAGCAAACAGAAATCGAACGCAAACTGAGTAGATTTGCTTCTGCCGCAGTAATTGCCGAACACGAAATCGTTAAATATTTACAGGAAATCTGGAAAAACAAAGGTTTTGATTCTAAACACAAGTAATCGACCATCTGGCCGCGATCGACTTTCATTTTCACAGTTTATTTAGCAACCAACCTACATCATGAACTTAACTAAACTTCTGCTCGGAATTTTAATTCCTCCCCTCGGTGTATTCTTGACTTATGGCATCGGCCCAACATTTCTCATTAATGTCGGACTGACTTTTTTAGGCTGGATTCCTGGTAGTATCCATGCTGTTTGGGCGATCTCCAAAGCTGAAGAACAAGCAGGCTAATGGCCATTCCCAATCCATGGTAAGCAGCTCTTTTTATTAGTACAAGGAAGGATAATATGGTTGGATATTTAGTAACAATTTTGGCAACTGCACTTGGTTTATTGGTGGTGGATACGATCGTCCCTGGGGTAGATATTGCTAACTTCCCAGCCGCATTAATTGCCGCCGCTGCGATCGGCTTAATTAATTCTTCATTGAGACCGACACTTTCATTGCTATCTTTACCGCTCAATTTCGTCACTCTAGGTGGCTTCTCTTTGGTCGTGAATGGCATTTGTTTTTGGTTAGCTTCGATTTTGGTACCTGGCTTTAGTATGAGTGGATTGGCAGCGTTTATTTTAGCTCCGTTAACTCTGTCTTTTACTAGCACATTCCTCAATAAGTACTTTGCCGAGAAGGAAGTTGGTAATGTATTGACGGGCAGCAAAAACCCTACGCTAACAGTTAAAGGAGACAACACTTAAAGGTCGACTGTAATAGATTAAAAAGAGAACTAGGTAGTTAATTACCTAGTTCTCTTTTTAATCTATGCTAAACATCTATTGATTGTTCGCGATCGGGAAGGGTCCAGAATCAATTTTTTAAATGGTTTGTGGATGGATTTAACAATTCCTAGGTCTTGATTTGTACTAGCTGCAAAATAAGTAACAGGATCTTTTTTTTAGTTACAGTGCTTGGTATGCGGCTGCGGTGAGCGATCGAATTTCAGCTAAACTCGGTGGTTCGACTAGTTCCGCCGCGGTTGTACTCAGCCATAATAGATACTCGATATTTCCGGCTGGCCCTGTGAGTGGCGACCATGTTAACCCCCGATAATGCCAACCCAAATCGCTAGCAGCGGCTAAGACCCCGCAAATCGCCCCTGCCTGGGCTGATAAGTCTCTAACCACTCCACCCTTCCCGATCGCTTGTCTACCCACCTCAAATTGCGGTTTAACCAGCAATAAGAGTTCTTTTGGCTCTGTTAGCAACAATCCCAGTGCGGGCAAAATTTTGGCGATCGAGATAAAGGAGACATCTACTACCGCTAAATCTGGCAGGGTGACAGAATAACAGCCTTCAATCGGTTCCCCATAAAGTTCGGCTGGTGTGAGATGGCGAATGTTCGTGCGTTCGCGTAAGATTACCCGATCGTCAGTCCGGATTTTCCAGTCTACTTGTCCGTAGCCGACATCGATACCATAAACCTGCTTTGCACCAGCTTGTAATAAACAATCCGTAAAACCACCTGTCGAGATCCCCGCATCCAGACAAATTCGATCGAGGATCTCGATCGGAAATAATTCCAAAGCCTTGGCTAGTTTCTCGCCACCACGCGAGACAAACCGCGCTCTAGCTTTGACTTCAATCTCCGCAGTCAATAAAATTTCCGTGCCAGCTTTATCAACGATCTCGCCATTGACCCGTACTTCCCCTGCTTGAATCCAGCGTTGTGCCAACTGGCGCGAGCCACAGAGATTGCGTTCTACTAATAGTAAGTCCAGACGTTGTTTTTTCAAGCTGCAATGAGGATGCGGGAAACGATTATCGATCTAATTATGAGATCGATTTTGGCACATTAGCCAAAATCGATCGAGATCGCCCGAACTATCCCATGACCCCATCGCCAGCGAGTAATTGACAATTGGCTGCATACCATAATTGCCACAAGTAGACTTCGACTCGATCGGCTAATTGGGTGACAAAGATACCTTCGACCAGCTCCGGTTCGATAAACTCTGCTTGGGTAGAGAGCCAATCTCCACTAAATGCGATCTCCATATGGTCGAGATCGCAGTGATGGATCGTCACATTTCTCACCCTTTCATCACGTATATACCGCTCGACCTCCGTAACTTTGTCGAGTGGCGCAGGCAAGAGCATTGTCGCGCGTGCGGTACTTATCGAGAGCGGTTCACCCGTACTGGCTGCAAATCTGCGCCGTTGTTCGACCCAATCTGCTAAGTCAACACTTAACAATTCCAAATGTAAAGCTGTCTCGGTATAGATAAATTTCAGCATGGGTTTGTATGGATAAATCTTGCTTCCGATCCAACAATTCATCAAGATTGGGAATAATGAATTTTTAAGTGCTGGCTCATCGCTGTAGCTTAAAGAAAAATTGTGAGGAAATTGTGAGGAGCGATCGAATCAGCCGATTTCATTTTGGGGGTTTTATCGTATCCAAATTTAAATCTACTACTCGATCGACAAGCTCTTACCTAGAGCGGAACTATCCGTCTCGATCTAAGCTCATCGCTAGCTTGCCAGTCACCCGCCGCTCGATATACAGGTCGATTATTTATAGTTATCTACTAGTAGTAACTTCAACAGCCATTTGACTGATTCCGTAAAAAGTCTGTAACTGTTCCGTAATAAAAAATCTACAAGTAGACCTACTTGCGGAATAATTAGTGAGGTTTAGAAAATGTTTGCAATTTTCCGCAAAAAATACTACACTAAATACACCACCCTGTCTATTTAAGTCTCGGAGCAATGTCAATCATGCATACACTCAAACGTACGCCCACCACGGAAATGGAAGTTACTAGCATTCGGCTAGAGCGGGAACTCAAGGAGCGTCTCAAAGAAATTTCTGGTCATCAAGGCTATCAAGCATTGATCCGGGAAGTTCTCTGGAAATACGTGCAGCAAAAATCTGGCGATTACCGCCATCGGTTTACTCCTGATGATATCCGCGCTACCGTTGCTGCTACTGCTAATGCAGAAGAGCGTTGTGGCATTACTGGTAAGATTATCAATCCTAACGAACAGATGTTATTGGGTTTAACCAGCACAGGTGATTTTATTCCCCTTTCACTCGATAGTCTCACTGCTGTGACTCCCGAGCCAGCTGCATAGAAAAATAGCTCGAAGTCAAACTACTTCGAGCTATTAACACTGGCTATTTGGTAGCAAAGCACATCATTAAAATAAAAACGATCGTCACTCCTGCTGAAATCAGCATTATCGTGACGATCGTTTATTTTATAAATCTAGGGAACTGCAACCACTCAATCTAATTAGGAACGATTAGAGATCTCGTTCGCTAATTTCGCGAGTCATGTGGTCGAAAGGTGCATCTACGCAGCTAGTATCGGCGATACCCGCCGCGATAACTTCAGCCTTGACCAAATCTTTCATGATTTGGATCCCACGCACTGTGGGGGCGATGGGTACACCTAGAGAGTTATAAGTTTCGCGCAAGCCTTGCAAGACACGCTCGTCCAAAACATTAGTATCTCCAGCGACGATCGCATAGCTAGCGTAGCGGAGATAATAATCCATATCCCGGAGACAAGCAGCATAACGACGAGTGGTATAAGAATTGCCACCAGGACGGATTAATTCCGGTAATTCGCCAAATAACACCAAGCTCGCTTTTTTGACGATCGCAGCTGCATTGGCATTAATTACCCCCGCAGTAGCGATCCGCGCCGCACCAGTATCGAAATAGGATTTTAAGCTATCGATCGCGTTGCGGTCTAAGTAACGACCTGTTATATCGTAAGTTTTAATGAGATTTGTTACAGCATCCCGCATGAGATAGCTCTCCCAACAATATTCTTTTATCGATTTTTCAGTATCGCAGAAAATCGCGACCCTGCGTTATACATGCGTTACAATTCGCAATTGTATTTTAATCTCTAGGTTTTAGTAGCGACCGCCAACCAATGGCCGTCCGGTTTTAGCTGCCTTCCCAGCCGCTCTAGCTCTAGACAAGGGATTAAACCAATCGAAGGCATTCCCTGGTTGCGAAATTACCGTTAATTCCTCGGGATAGCGCGGTTGGGGATCGCTTGCCAGAATCACCGGCGGAACTAGCTGGGGATCGTAGCCGATCACCGTATCGATAATCCCTGGTCGTCGTTTGAGTTCGACCTTTTGTCCGGGACGATAGGTTAACATTTCGACTGCTTCACTCCATATTGCACGTTCCACCATTGCTACGATCCCCGTTATACTACTGATTAACTTTACTTATCGATTATAAGGGTAATTATCCGATCGAAAGTAATATTTGGTCAATTACGATACTTTTTTTTAAGATTTGGGATCGATTTTTTTCAGTTTGCGGCGAGGGGATGGATCTGCTTCGCTCCGCGATCGGGTTTTGGGCGAGCTTAATGAAGAATCGCGAGATTCTCTATTAAAGCTCGCCCCTACAGAGCCGTACTACGCTTTGAATGTTAAAATTGGCTGCATTTTTGCGACCACTTCCACCATTCCCGCAGCTACTTGCGTCTCCACCACTCGATCGATCGACTTATATGCCGCAGGCGCTTCTTCGATCCGGCGTTCCTCCCGTAAGGTGATGCAATCTACTCCCGTCAAACCTAAATCTGACTCGGTATAATTTGCCCCCGCACGAGTGAGATCGAATCGCGAGATCGCTCGTCCCGCGCCATGTGCCGCCGAACTAAGGTATCGCTTGTTTCCCAATCCTGAGAGTAGATACGACGGCGTACCCATCGAACCAGGTGTAATCAGCAATTGTCCGGCTGCTGCCGCACATGCGCCCTTGCGGACGATCCAACTTTCCGGAGCTTTGGGATTGTCTGGAAAGGTGAGGTTGTGGGGGATATCGCAGACTAGTGGAGCTGCAATATCTCCATAGACTTGCCGCAAGCGCAACCGGAGCAATTCAGCAAGAATCTGCTGGATTTCCACAAAATGATTGCCACCGCCAATGGTGCCGAGACTACCATCGCGAACCAATCCTGATGCTGGCACCAATTCGCTCGGTGCCCAGCGAGCATTGCCATGGAGAGCACCGAGAAATTGCACTCGATCGATCTCCTGCCACAATTGGGTAAAGTCCGAGTTGGCGACGCTCCCCAGGGGTGCTTTCCCCATCTGCTCCAACCAGCAAGGGATGCCATTGTCAAACATCGCCCGACTGGTAGCTGCTGTCATCGTCACGTCGCGGGTACCTAGGAAGTAATCGCCTTTCATCAAGTTGACGAATTTGTCACGTTGTGCAAGAAAATCGTCGCGACTGAGATCGACAACGTGCAAGCGCATCCCGCAGTTGATATCGCTCCCGACTGCTGCGGGTACTACCATCCCTTGGGTTTGAATTACCGAACCGATCGCGACTCCAGCATCACCAGGCAGGAGTAGCAATAGTCCGAGCGACTTTACCGCCACTGGGATGGCTAAGGGTAGTCAGTTGAGCAAGTTGTTGGAAGGCTTTACCTTCGATCGGAAAATCTGGCGGTAATAGTACTTCTGCTGCTGGTGCATCAGGAACCCGATCTAATCGCACCGTGTAAGTTCGGTTATCGTAACTGACATCCAATCCTTGCTTGGCAAGAGCGCGGAGGAGTCTTTGAGTATTCTTGGGCTGCTGCATAAAAACCTCTCACCAACATTCATATGATGTCGGCAATTATCTCTGTATAAGTTGACTGGATGTTTAGCAGCCGCAGTCGATTGTAGTTGAAGGTTTTGGTGATTGAGTTAATGAGTGTCTTATCAAATATGCCTTGGAACTGTCAGCAGAAGCGATGTTTAATGCCCATTCATACGGGTTTAGACCTAGCAGAAGCTGTCATGACATCCAGAAACAATTATTCAATAATCTGAATTCCAGTAGTAATGGATTAGAAAAAAGAATTTTGGAATTGGATATTCAAAAGTGCTTCGACAAGATTGACCACAAATTCTTAATGCAATCTGTTCAGCTACAAAAGGCAGCAAAACAAGGAGTCTTTAGGGCAATAAAAGCCGGAGTTAGAGGAGAATTTCCTTCTTCAGAATCCGGCACGCCTCAAGGTGGGGTCTTTAGCCCATTACTAGCGAATGGTTATAAAAAGAGCAATTCCTTCAGTTAGTTGGTCGGCTTGCAAGTTCGTCAGTGTAAAAGGAAATAAATCACCTTATGACGGCGATTTTGTTTACTGGTCAAAACGGGAAAATGCTAACTACGATGGGATAACGGCACGACTTCTCAAGAAACAGAATCACAAATGTACAGATTGTAATCTATCGTTTATTTCTGGTGATATTGCGGAACTACACCATATCGACGGCAACCATGACAATTGGAAACCGCTGAGGAAGTCGATCTGCCGATCGATCGATTGAATAGTCGCGAATTAGAAATTCTCCAGCAGATGAAACTCGGTCATAATAACCGCGAAATTGCCGAAATCTTGCACCTGAGCGAAGGTACTGTCAAAAATTACGTTACGACCTTACTCTCAAAACTCAATATGCGCGATCGCACCCAAGCTGCACTCTGGGCACAAAAACAACTTTCACAATGATGAATTGAATCTCGATCCCCCAACTCCCCCTACGATCCCCTCTTGGGAGGCACAGGAGAGAATTCTGAATACTTCTAGATCAACAATTCCGACAGTTGCTTTAAGTCCCAATCGATATTATTGAACACGGGAATATCGGTAAATTCAGCCAACTCACGCAGCACCAGCGGCGAACTCGAGCACACCCCAGAAATTGCGTCGGGAACCAGCCCAAACTCATGCTTGAGGGTGTGCAGACCACCGATCGCCCCAAAAGTATCATGCGCGGCAAATATCAATTTATGAATGCGAGATCGCACGTCTGGAGACTTTAATAGTAGTGCTGTTTCTCGTTGTAAAATCCCATCGGCTAACTCCACCGCCCAAAAATTCTTCGGATTATTAGCATACTTGAGATCGAGATCGTTAAAAATTTGGACGACTTCTGTTTCGTCTAATAAATAAGTAGAGGGAAATCCAAAACTAGTGAAGTCATTAATAATCGAAGCACCGGCATCTTGCATGTGCAAAATATCTTTAAGACTTGCCGTGCCTGTCACCTTTGATGCCCGAACGTCATAACCCATCGATGTCAACGCCCAGCAGCAGGCAGTCGCGCTGGTACTCTTGCCAGAGTTCATACTCGTCCCCACCACTAAAATCAGCTTCGATCTGTCTTCTTTCTTCTTCGAGTTCTTGGGTTTGATTAATGAGTATTGACGAGTATTTAATACTTTGCCATCGCTATCGCAAACATAGCCTAATACCTTAACGTGAGTCGGTTCGCTGACTGAAGAATTTTTGACTTTTACATTACCAATAATTCCCGATCGAGCCAACAGATCCACTTTGGTAGTCATCGTCATCGGAATTACTCCTTCATAATAATCGGGTGCATACCGATTGCCAAATACAAAAATTGCGGTCGAACCTTCATTAATGCGATGGATTCTGCCCGATTTATTCTCTAGTTCGGCATGTTGCCCGAGTCGAATAATTTTCCCGTAAACGACATCACCAATCTCAGGCTGTTTATCTAAAAAATTATAGTATTTGATCTGTTTGCGACTAATCGTGTATGCAGCACTAGGAAGAATATACCAATCAGGAATCTTGTGCATCTGAAGTCAATTTTATGTAACTCTAAATTCAGTAGCTGTAATTTAACACTGGCGTTAACAGCTGCTGTCGAGTGCGGATATGCTATCTTCGCCTAAATTCAGCCCACAAAGCTGTGATGTTTTATGCATTCAGGCACTCGATCGCTTGTCAGCATTCTAGTTTTGACTACCAATTTTCGAATCAGATCCTCATAAGAGTGAAAAAAACTAATTCCAACTAGTCTGAATAATTAGCATGAATATTGGGTACTGTCGCAGTAAATAATTGCCCAGATTGCTTGAACACGATTGCAGATCTACTAATTAATTTTCAGAGATCGGGATTAATGAGTATAAAATCCGATCGCGTGCGGTACCGAAGTTCCGGAATCGATCGATCTTTTACCATCAATTACTAAACCAGTACTCCCGCCACCATCCAACATGGCAACTCGTTGTGCTCCAAAACTTTTTAGTGCTGCGACTGCATCGGCTTGTTTTGCTGCTTTACTCGAAAAAACCACGATCGTTTCATTTTTACCATCGCCATCAGTATCTTTTATCCCGATAAATGTCCGTGCGAGCGGACGATTTGCGCGTTTTCCTGCTGTTTCTGCTAACGCACCAACTACTTCAGGAAATTGTGGATTGTCAAATGTGGCGCGATCGTAGTTATCGATTCTCGCTTGTTTGGTTTCATTATTCCAAGCAACAGTTTGATTTAAACCAGGAAATTCATCCAATCCATAACCGTAACTAATTACCGTTCCTGCTGATTTCAAGCCAAAGGCAATCGGTGTCGGTTGGTTGTATTTAGCAAAAAATGCCCCATTGATGACGACTCGAACGCGACGTTTGGATGTATTCTGGCTGACACCATCTTGCCAAAACTGAGCCATCGATCGCGGGGCAACTTTACCATTGGGTGCATCGGTATACTTACCTGTAAGATCGATCGCTTCAGCTCGCTGCAGGTTTATTACCGTGACATAACTTTCCCGCTCCGAGTTTTTAAATACTCGCACGCCAGCAGTATCGAGCAGAGCTTGATATCCGGCTGGAATTTCCGGTACCCCAGCCGATTTACCAGCCTGCTGAGCCTGTTTGGGTGCAGTTCGAGCCGGATTTATCGCATAAGTGGAGATCGAGCCAATGGTTAATAATACTCCACTGCCTAGCAAGATTAATGTGTGTCTATTCACGATCGAGAGTTGTAGTAACTATTTAGCTATGACAGATCGATCGAGTCGTTTGTTGCCAATTCGATCTCGGGAAGCAGCAATGTCCCAGCTTAATGTTGCCATTTGCCACAATTTTTTACCTTCAGCAATGATGGTACATTTTAACTCTTGTGAATTCTCATCGGGCGATCTTGCTCATATGTTTCATTTCCGATTGAGCCAAATAGCTGTCAAGCCAACGCTATTTGCCCCTTGATAATCCTCCTCAAAACTATCACCAATATGCCATGCTGATTTGGGCTGACATTGATGTTTATCTAAAGCTGCTCTAAAGATATTTGGCTGCGGTTTCGCCACACTTACTTCGGTAGAAATTGTCACTGTCGAGAAATATTTAGTTAAATCCAATGCTTCGAGCACCGCATACAACCGCGAATCAAAATTAGATAATACGCCCAGTTCGATCTTCGATCGCGTCCACAGATCTAGAGCTGGAATGACATCGGGATAAATAACCCAAGCCGATGGAGTTGCGAAGTAGCCATATAACTCCTGAAAAAAAGCATCGAAGTCCACAAACTGCTCCCAAACGCCAACGGCTGTAAAAGTCTGACGATTGATTTCGCGCCACCACTGATACTCATGCTGCGGGATATCTGCGGTTGCGACATGCGGAAAAATACAGGGCGCAGAGTTTTTAAAAGCCTTGTAAAAGCATTGATTGAGTAATTCTGGTTGACAATTTACCCTATATTTACTGGCTACTTCACTATAAATGTGCCCGACACTATCGCGCACGCCAAATAACGTACCGACAGCATCGAGAAAGATAACTTTTGGTAATGGAAGAGAGTCAGGGATATTTAACAGCGTAGAATATTGGTGCTGGATCTGGAGATTATCAAAATTTGCCACTAGAGAAACTTACCTGCCGATTGTTTTAATTTTTACCTTTCTAGATTACTGCAATAATAAGAGGCTGTACTTTGTTTATCTGCTCCGATCGAGCAACCACTATCACGATGTCTTTAACCGATTCGCAGGCAATCGCCGCTCGATCTCTCCTCTTGACATGTCAAGATCCGCAAGTTGCTGCCGCCAAGAACCCCGCAGAAATCCGTCAAGCACTGCTGACGCTCTTACCGGAGATCGAGCGGCTGATGCTAGGCATCTGTGCGAATAGTTGGACTGAGGGTATGCTTGCGTTGACACAATACAGTCGTGCCCTAAATCTGCCCCTCCTCTTGCCAACTCCTGAGTTGAGCGGAGCGATCTATATCAAATTCAATCCGAGTAGCCCCAATTGTTACGCCTCGGCATATGAGGGGAGCGAGCGCGGTGTATTAGTAGCCGCTCAATCTGACGATTTAACTAAGTTAAATGAAATGTTCGGTCATCTCCCGATCGATTTGTTTGCGGCGGTAGATGTTGTTAAATAATCCTAGTTTAGGCGTTCCTGAATACATGTATTATTTATTAATATGCGATCGCTAAGATTCAGAGTAGGGGCAATTCATGAATTGTCTCTACTCTGAATTCTCCTATTCAACAATGCCCCAATTAAAATAAATAAAGCTACCGATCGGTGAATTTAGCCTGCGAAAGCGGACTGTGTTTGTCTCGACGCAGTTTCGATCGCCAGTTTTCAAGAATTAGGACTATTCTTAGGCGATGTCACCAGATTTACCTGCTTGATTGAGCGCGCGCCCCAGCCGGATTAAGCCTTGGGAACAGTCAAAGCGATCGAGATGAATTTCAATTAAGGAAACAGATTCAATATTTGCTTTCGCTTTAACTAAAGCTACTTCTAATTCACCTTCGGTTCGTACTTCGCAACTCCAACTTTTGCCGAATACTTGCGGTAATTGATGATATTTCCACGGTTGAATATCATTATAGGTATTGTCCTGAATCACTCGTTCGATTGTGTAGCCGTCATTATTAATTAAGAAGATAATTGGATTGAGATTGTGGCGGATAATCGTCGATAATTCCTGTGCGGTCATTTGAAAAGCCCCATCGCCAACAAAGACGATCGGGCGACGATGCGGCTCTGCCATCATTGCGCCCAAACAAGCTGGAATCGAATAACCGATCGATAGATAGAAAGCCTGTCCGATAAAATGTGCCCGCTCGCGCATCAATAAATCCATCGTCGCCACGATCGCATCCCCAGTATCGGCAATCACGATCGAATCATCTTCGAGAAAATGATTGACGCGTTCGTAAAAGCGAATATTTGTTAGTTTTGTATCTAGTTGCGGAACGAATGGACGATCGAGTGAGTAGGAACTAGGTTTGATATCTAAGGTTGCAGCTTCTTTATACTCAAGCTTATTAATCAATCCCTCAATAAAATCACCTAAATAAATTGGCTGATAGAAATGATGTTTGATTTTGACTTTTTCAGAGTTAGCATTGATTAACTTCAGATCGTCTAATTTAGCGGTATTTCCGCCCAAGTTCATGTCTGACATAATCGCGCCGAGACACAAAACACAGTCGGCATCTTCGATCCGATCGCGGATATATTCGCGACTCAAACCGCCCATATAATTACCGATAAATTGCGGGTGCATCTCAGAGATACAGGATTTACCCAGCATCGTTGTCGCGATCGGATAGCCGCTAATTTCTAATAGTTTGAGCAACTTATCTTCGAGATCGAACCGATGAAATTCTACGCCTGCTAGAATTACTGGATTTGTGGCTTGATTGAGTAAATCAGCTGCTTCAGCTACAGCTTCTTGTAATGCTGCTGAGTTAGTGAGTTTGGCGGCTACTGCTGGATAAGTCGTTGGTACGATACAGGGTTGATTGACGACATCAACGGGAATTTCGATATATACTGGGCGCTTGTGATGGAGACAGGCTGCTAAAGCTCGATCGATTCGATCGGCTGCTTGACTCGCATCGTCGAGAATTACCGCTGCTACCGTCGCTTTTTCCATAATTGCAAACTGGAGATTATAATCTCCCGTCGTGTGGTGCAGTAGCAAGTTACTGTGTCTCAAGGCATTATTTGGCGCGCCGCTAATGACGACAAGCGGTACCCGCTCGGCATAGGCACCTACGACTGCATTTACCAGACTAAATCCGCCGACACCATAGGTAACGCATACCGCACCCATTCCCCGCAGTCGTGCGTAAGCATCCGCCGCATAGCCAGCATTGAGTTCGTTACAGTTACAGATTAACTCGATCGGGGATTCGGTGATGACATCCATCAAGTCGAGTACGTAGTCGCCTGGTACGCCAAAAATTCGATCGATACCCATGTCTTCTAACCGCTGCAACAGATATTCACTAACTGTAATCATCAGATTTATCCTCAATGGCTTACAACAGTCGTGTAGCTAGCCAAGGCTACATCTCTATCGTAACCAATCAAAGATCTATACGGTTGTAACTGAACAAACAAATCCTGCGTTTAACAGCTCGCTCCTTCAACGGTAGAATTCCACGCACTCGGTATAGTCTCGAGACGATGCATTAATTTTCACTCTGATAAACAAACGGCATTTATTTTAACTAAGTTGGCTGTGGTTATTTAATCTATCTGAAAGCACTTATTATGTCGCTCATTAGTTAAACTCTATCTTTTCAATATATGCGCATTAGGATTTGATAACTTCTACCATCTGCAAGTTTTGCCCTGCAAAGTACTCAATCAGTGCAGTTGTGTAATGTACTGAAGGCTCAACATCAATAATGCTCAGAAGTTCCATGCCAGAACATGAAAGCATAACACCTGACAATCTAAATTCTTGATTACTTGCTCGTCCGTTCAGTGGGTAAAGAACATATTGACGGTTTTGATGTAAAAATGAAAGTCCTGCCTGATTATTTTCGTTGACGATACACATTTGAAAATCGAAATATGAGTTATAATCAGAAATTATTAATCCGTATTCTTGTAGAATATTAAGACTACTAAAATTAAGATTGTAGTTTTTAAGTGAATTTGATGCTGCATTGCCAGCAAGGGAAGGGACACGAGCATCAAAATACATATCACCAATTTTTATAGACACACATAGCGAACAAAGTTGACGAAATAGTATTGCCGCAGTGTTATCAAGTTCCGACATTAGCTTGACAGTTTTGATGGAAAAGGAGGATGGTCTTTGAATCTCTCCAGCCAAAATCTTACCGAACAAGAATTGCATTTCTTCCGTACTTTTCTGGCTAGCCTCTTTTTCAAAATTATTTAGCCAGTCCTCGCTTATCGTAGGAACTTCAGTAGCTTCATTTGGCTTTGATGCAGATTCAATGACATCTTGATGAATCTGTTGCGCTGCGATCTCAGAAATTTTATCAAGATTGACCTGCTCACGAATGATTTTTTGACTATGCTTTTTTACCGCAGCATCGGCGAATTTAGGATCGACGTTCATCTGACTAGCAATTTGCTCGCCAGTTGTAACAATGAGTTTGACACGTGCTTGCGTTTCTGCACGTTTTTCTGCAGCAATCCCTTCCAGATGAGCAACTGGGATATCAATAGCTGCTGAACAAAGTTGATTAAAAGCCTTGAATACATTTTTTCTAATTGGGGCAGGAATTGATGAGCTAGTAACTAAATCAGTTATGAAATCACCAGTACTTGCCAAAATACCTCCGCCCATATCATCTGATTCTGTACTCGTGTCATTGTTTCGATCGCTCATTTCGTAATTCCCCTACCTTAAAAAGTCCAATAATTTGGTAATACAATTATTTATTATACAGACATCTAAAGTACATGTGTATTGTTTGGTATAATTTGGGTGGTATAATCGAATCTTTTAAGATTATCTCAGTTGTCTCGATTTTCGTTCCGAAAGGCTACGCCAACGAGAATGTTTCGATTTGTTGGCTTAGCGTCAGCTTTGCGGCAGCTATCTCGACCAATCTTCTATTCTCAATTCTAAAATTTGCCCAAAATCAGATTTATTCCGAGTTAGTAAGAGCGCATTGTTTGTCAGTGAAATTGCCGCAATTTTCAGATCCATATTTCCTAATCGAGGATAAGCTTTTCGTAAGCGCTGATGCTCCAAAGCTGCGGCATAGCTAAAGGGAAGAATCGCAATCTTGAGATAATCGATCGCTACTTGTTGCAGCCCTTGATAAGCAAAAACTTGCTCATCTAGTGTTTTTGCTTTAGCCAGAACACTCAATCTACCTTTGACTTGTTCTTCGTAAGTAATCACAGTTACGGCAACTTCAGGATCGACAATAGTAGCCAGTCTTGATAGAACTCGTTTTCCGTCTGCGCCATTGCGCTGAATGAGGCTGAGATGGTCGGTGTCAAAAATGTACATTAGAGACTTACTCAGCAGATTTGCGCCACTCTTGTCCGAGCCGAACAGCTTCATCAAAGGTAGGATCGTTTTCACAGCTACCTGCAATTTCTAGCCACCAAGAATTTTTTCTTGGCGAAGGATCGACTAACATCTGTTTCATTTGAGCCAGTTCTGTTTCC
This sequence comes from Chamaesiphon sp., assembly GCA_965246715.1. Lineage (GTDB taxonomy): Bacteria > Cyanobacteriota > Cyanobacteriia > Cyanobacteriales > Chamaesiphonaceae > Chamaesiphon. The sequence continues at coordinate 140,575 of CBDFFH010000012.1, forward strand.
AACGTTGCAACTCGCATTTCAAGTTGTTCTGAGCGTTCTTCAAGTTGTTGAGAAGTCATAGGAATCGATCGATTGAATACCTAAAAGCATTATAACTCGATTGTTTTACTCATTGGCGTAGCTACAATTTTCAAGATGTAGATGTGCGGTGCGGAAATATACAAGCGCTAGATTATTCTCGATCGTAATTTTTCTTACCAGCTCGGTACCACTGATACCAACTCTGCGAACTACGAATAGCCAGCCATAAAAGTAATAGTGCGATCAGACCACCAGAATTAGGTGCTTTGAAGGCAAATAAGACTAACAACACGCACAACACATCTTCGAGCAACACCGCCCAAATCGGCAACCCTTTGAGCCGATAAAACCAGCCGACTTGCACCAGTTGCAATACCAGGGCGATTAAACCGCCGACAGCGCCTAAAATCCACACTAATTGAGGTGGTTGCAGGTGGAGAATTCCAGCTACCGCCATCGCCATGATAGCGCCTACCAGCGGGCTAAATATCAGCTCGACCACCTGTAACAATCGCTGTCCCCAGAGTAACTTGGAAACGAATAGTTCGAGAAACGTCCAAGCTGTCAGGACAGCAATGACAATTTGCGGTTGAATGGTATTAAGCAGCGGTACCTGTGCCCACAAGTTGCCTTGTGTCAGCCCGATTACCAACAGTGGGAGCGCGATTCGCATTCCCGCTGCGGCGGATACCGATAGCACGGCGAGAATTCCAATCATGAACTTTTTAGGTATTGGGAATTTATCACTCAGTTATCGATGACTGGTTTAGGGGTACTAATGTGCCATCAGCGAGGTCTAGCAAATGCTAAACTTAACATCAATCCGAACTATTTAGGTTTCTATTTTGGCCTAACCTGAATAATCTGCGCTAGATTATATCGTTCGAGCAACTTGTTCGTCGTCTAACTAAGATCGAAATTGTCAGCTTGGCGCACTTTCCGTTCAACCCGCACTCAACCACACTTTACCTATGAGCGATAGCTACGCTGTCATACCAGAGCGCAATCCTGTCCTTGCCGTTCGGCATTTACGGGTAGAATTTCCTGGTGTCAAGCAACCAGTCGTTGATGACTTGTCATTTACACTGCTACGTGGAGAGACTTTAGGCATCGTCGGTGAATCGGGTTCGGGTAAATCGATTACTTCGCTTGCCATTATGGGGTTACTTCCCAATCCTGGTCGCGTTACTCAAGGTGAAATCTGGTTTCAGAAAGCTGCCGATTCAAATAATAGCAGCGATCGCGAGTCTCAGCCAGCCCAAGATCGAGCGGTAGATTTACTCACATTATCACCAGCCCAACTTTCGAGTTATCGTGGCGAACAAATAGCGATAATTTTTCAGGAGCCGATGAGTTCGCTCAATCCGGTATTTACGATCGGTTATCAACTGATCGAAGCAATTTTACAATATCAAACAATCTCTCCCGCTGAGGCCAGACGTAGAGCGATTCATCTGTTACAAGAAGTCAAATTAATTCCTAGTGATGCTCGACTTAAAGAGCAGTATTTGAGCGGACTCAATCCGACAGCAAGCGAACCAGCAGATCGAGTCAACAATGATTTCGAGCCTTTAAGCGAGCGCGAACTCAATAATACGATCGCGCAGAAGAAATTAGATTGGCTAGAACGCTATCCTCACGAACTTTCGGGCGGACAATTGCAACGGGTGACGATTGCCATGGCAATTTCTTGTAATCCAGTATTATTGATTGCCGACGAGCCGACAACTGCGCTAGATGTTACCGTCCAAGCGACGATCTTAGAACTCCTCCAAGAGTTACGTGACAAGCGCGATATGGCGATGATTTTTATTACCCACGACTTGGGTATTATTGCCGAGATTGCTGACGAAGTTGCAGTCATGTACAAAGGTAAAATTGTCGAATGCAAGCCGATTTTAGAATTATTTCAGCAACCGCAACATCCCTATACTAAAAGTTTATTAGCTTGCCGTCCCAGACTCGATCGCAATTCAAAAATACTCCCGACAATTAAAGACTTCATGGAGGAGCGAGAGTTACCTGATGGTCGGATCGAAATTATTGAAAAACCTCAATCCGAATCGTTACTCGCCCAACAGCTATATTCAGATAATGGTCAAACTCAATTACCCGAAACCGTACTACCTCCCCAATCGATCTTAGCTGTTCGTAACTTAAAGGTTGGCTTTCCCGTTCGAGGGATATTTGGTAAAAATCAGCAACAATATAACTGGGCGGTCGATGATATTTCTTTTAATGTATTTCCCGGCGAAACTCTCGGTTTGGTTGGCGAATCTGGTTGTGGTAAAAGTACCTTGGCGCGAACGATTCTCAGACTGATCGAACCGCAACAAGGATCGATCGAGTTTAGAGGACAAGACATAACTAAACTACGGGGAGAAGCCATGCAAATCCTCCGCCGAGATTTGCAAATCGTGTTCCAAAATCCGTTTAGCGCACTCAATCCGCGCATGAATATCTGCGATCTGGTTGTCGAGCCGTTATTAATTCATCGCACGGTAAAAAGTAAAGCTCAGCGTCAAGAACGCGCTGAATATTTATTAGGACGCGTTGGACTAGATCTCCAATATCTCAAATCGTATCCGCACCAACTCTCCGGCGGTCAACGCCAACGCGTCTGTATCGCCCGCGCGCTGGCACTCAATCCTAAGTTTATCATTTGTGATGAATCCGTATCTGCTCTAGATGTATCGGTTCAGGCACAGGTCTTAAATCTACTCAAAGAGTTACAGAGTGAATTCGATCTTACCTATATTTTCATCTCGCATGACTTGAGCGTTGTCAAGTTTATGAGCGATCGGATTATGGTCATGAATCAAGGTAAGATCGAAGAAATAGATTCCGCACACACGATCTATCAAGCCCCCCAGACCGATTATACCCGCAAGTTAATTGCTTCAATTCCACTCGGGACGATCGATCGCATTCAACAACAACAAGCTAGGAAATTATAAATAATTAATCTACCGATCTTATTACACTGAAGACTCACTAACCTATTTTCAAGAATTTTTAAGGAGCTGAGATCGAGTGCCATTTAACTAACGTGAGTTCGGGATAAGGAAAATCGATCTGCTCCGTTCAAGCACCGCCCTGAACTATAAGTGTTTCGTTCCGAAAGGCTACGCCAACGGGCTAATAGCAAAAGTTCGTTGAAACGAACTAATCAATTGGGCAGTTCTCTGAAGAGAACTTTTGCTATGAGCAACTAATTCATTTGAGGGCGGTTCAGAAACGAAGCTAGGAGTCATTAAGTGGACATCTTTAACCCGAACTCACGTTAACTAGGGAGATCTCGATCGAAAACCTTTAAAAAATCATTCAAATCACTGGTTATAAAATCCATAACTTTCACACTTCATAATTTAGATGATAACTGTAGCCTTACCGAAAGGTGCTTTACTCAAAGATTGTATCAGCCTATTTCAGTCTGTTGGTTTAGACTTTAGTGCATTTTTAGATAAAAATAATCGTCAACTGCAAATAACCGATCCGACAAATCGCGCCAGAGCTTTGCTCGTGCGCACGCATGATGTGCCTGTGTATGTAGAATACGGCCAAGCACAACTCGGGATTGCTGGTTATGATGTAATTCGGGAAAAAACTCCCAAAGTCGCTCAATTAGTCGATCTAAAATTTGGCACCTGTCGGCTGTCGGTAGCAGTCAAAGCCGATAGCCCTTATCAAACTACGTTAGATTTGCCCACACATGGCAGAGTTGCTTCCAAATTCGTCCATTGTGCGCGAGCGTACTTCGATAGTATCGATCTACCTGTTGAAATCGTTCCACTATATGGCTCGGTCGAATTAGGCCCAATTACGGGCATGTCAGAAGCGATTGTCGACTTAGTTTCTACAGGGACGACACTTCGAGAAAATGGTTTGATCGAAATCGAGACTCTATTTTATAGTAGCGCTCGATTGATCGCACATCCACTCAGTTATCGGATCGATCGAGACTCACTTGGCGATCTAGTCGAGCAAATTAGAACGAATTGTTTAACTACCCCCAGTTCTGCGGAAACAGTAACTAGTGGATCCTAAAATATAGTAAATGAAGTCTAAAGCTACGATTATTGCGATCGCCTTATTCTGTATTATTGCCACTGTTGTTGGAATCTACTTACTTGGTGGCATAAATCAAAAAGATTTGCAATTATGGTTGCAAAAGATGGGAATGTGGGCACCAATTATCTACATCTTAATCTACTCGATCGCGACTATCTGCATTCTCCCTTCTACACCCCTCAATCTCACGGGAGGCGCGATCTTTGGCTCTGTCTGGGGTACCGTTTGGACGAGTATTGCTGCTATTTTAGCAGCGATGTTATCCTTTGGATTCAGTCGGACGATCGGGCGTAATTTAGTCGAGAAAAGACTAGCTGGTAAATGGCAATCGATCGATCGCGAAATGCACCAAGGTGGTTTCTTTTACATGTTTGCGATTCGGTTATTACCCCTGATTCCGTATGGACTGGTTAATTTTGCAGCAGGGTTGACTTCGATTAAATTTCGCGACTATTTCTTTGGGACGTTGCTCGGGACAGTCCCTGGAATTTTGCCCTTTGTGATGATGGGCGCGGGTTTAACTGCACTCAAACAAGGTGATGTGTTCCCCATGCTGATCGCACTAGCTTTAACCGGAATCTTGGTGGGTACGGCGACATGGTATCGGCGACACAATCGTCCGCCTGTCTGAGGTGTAGACCTGATGTGTCCCTAAAAGTGGCACCACAACAAATTTAGATTATTCAGCATCGACTTTTGAATTAATTGCTTCGCGAATGTCCGCAGGTACACTGGTAAAAAACTTGTACCCAGTTAACTGTTCTACTTCCTTAACTGAAACCCGATATTGTTGCCAGGGGTCGGATTTAATCCCTTGTTTATTCGGAATGATAACGGCAATCGTGCGCGTATTGCGATCGACTCCAGCTACACCAGAATTGGGCTTGTCGCTAACTAAAATAACTTTCCACGTTACGGCTGGGATGACGACTTTTCCATGCCCTACAGTCGCTTTTAGCCCCTTTTCCCCAATCCCACCTTGTCCGTGTCCGCCGGAAACGATAAATAGTTCCTTTCCCGATTTGACTAACTTACGAGAGTAGTTTTCTAGCTCCACCCAGACACCGCGATTATTATCGGGCGCTTGGGGGATGATATTCGTCATTAAAAAAGTGGGAATATTATCTTCAGCCGATCGACTGCGATCTTCGGAATTTGCCATGTGACCGCGATCGAAACCGCTGCCCGTATAGTCTGCGGGTTTTATTCGCTCCCAGTCTGTGGGTAATTCTTCATCAGGTGCGAATTTACCCACTCGATGAGCATCGCCCAGCCAAGACGCATTCAGTTCCCAGGATACCCAATTCGGAATCCCTTTATTTTTGGCATAAGAGAGTGCGTACTGAGGACGGGCAATCAGGTAGTTTTCAGAGTTGCTAGGGGAACTAGTCGCTTGCGACGGATTCCCCATCAGGAGGTTGATGTTGCCCTTGGTATCGCCAGGGTCGTTGGGATTGCGACATGCGCCTAAACTAATCCCGATCGTTAAAATCAGTATCCAAGCTATTTGTTTACGCACACTCTTTCAAAGTCTAAACTGCGTGCTAGCCAACGACGGTCATCCCTCACCTTCAGCAGCACTAGGAGCATCATTATGATACAGCGCATCCAATCTCGTGCGTGCATCCTCGACACTAATCGACTTCATCACTAGTAGTGGCTCGTTGGTGATATTGCCCATATCGTCGAGTAATTCGGGATGAGGTACCGTGCCGTTGCGATAGCCATAATTTCGCAGATTGTTATTGGACATCGCTCTTGGCTGTGATGCGTCCATGCTAAATCCAATCAAACTGCGAATCAGATTACCGATCGCGAGAAATGCCAAAATAGTGAAAGCGATTAGATAGATTATTTGCAACATGTCGATGTCCTCCACTACAAGCGAGGAATTAGAGATAGTAAGTGGGAAATCCGCAACATCTGGTCTCAGCAAATCGAGCTGCTGGCGATCGAGATCGATACAACTACCGTAGCTCGCCATGAGAGCGGATATCCTGAGACCGTCGATTTAGCTTTTATGAGAAATTCAGACGAACGAGGCAGTTATTCTTCTATTCTAGACTGTTGCGACTGTCTTAACTGCATCGACACTTGCCAACATTCAGTGACGAGTTGATGCCATGCAATCATTTGGCTGGGTTCGATCCCCGCTTGTCCGTCTACCGCTTGGAACAGCATTTTGGCTACGCTGACCTCTTGTTGTGCGTGTTTGACCCGCGCCAACAAGCTTGCTTGGGCGCGGGGACTTAGAAAGGCAATTGGTTCGCGTTCTAATAATTCGATCGAACGACCAAACCAGTAGTCAAAGTCTACAAGTAAGGGCTGGAGAATGTTTTGCAGCAGTTCGTGCTCGGAAGGGTGAGATTTAGACATACTTAGTAAATAGAAAATTGTTATATATTATTTATTTTAGTCGTTTTTTACAATTCTTAACGTAAAAATTTAGAATTATTTGGCGCGGGGATCGGGAAAAAGTTACTTTAGAACGCAAAAATCCAAGCAACTCTCGACCATGTGGATGTCAGCAACCGTGAGTTGGCGAGGTACCATAAGATGACCGCCTACCGAGCTTTGACTTTTGTACTCGATCGAGAGTATAATAGTACGTATAAACTAAGCTTTTGGTTGTTAAACTAAGGCAAGTCAATTTCACTTTTCCCTTGTTATATAGAGGCATTAATGGCAAACCAGATCGCGAATAGCCCAGATAGACAGAAAGCCCTCAACCTAGTCCTTGCCCAGATCGAGAAATCTTTTGGCAAAGGGGCAATTATGCGGCTCGGCGATGCTACTCGGATGCGGGTAGAAACTATTTCGAGTGGAGCGATGACCCTGGATATTGCTTTGGGCGGTGGATTACCCAAAGGAAGAGTCATTGAAATTTATGGGCCTGAAAGTTCTGGGAAGACTACCCTCGCCCTCCATGCGATCTCAGAAATCCAACGTGCGGGCGGTGTTGCCGCATTCGTCGATGCAGAACATGCACTCGATCCCACTTATTCAGCGGCATTGGGCGTAGATATCGACAATCTGCTCGTCTCACAACCCGACTCAGGCGAAGCCGCACTAGAAATCGTCGATCAATTAGTTCGCTCCGCCGCTGTCGATATCGTGGTAATTGACTCGGTAGCCGCACTCGTACCCCGCGCCGAAATCGAGGGTGATATGGGCGACTCCCATATGGGTTTACAAGCACGCTTGATGAGCCAAGCGCTGCGGAAAATCACGGGTAATATCTCTAAATCCGGCTGTACCGTAATTTTCATCAACCAACTCCGTCAGAAAATCGGGATCGTCTATGGTAGTCCCGAAACGACTACTGGTGGTACGGCGCTGAAATTCTACGCATCGGTACGCCTGGATATTCGCCGGATTCAAACGCTCAAACGCGCGAATGATGGTGAATATGGTAACCGTGTCAAAGTTAAAGTTGCTAAAAACAAAGTCGCGCCGCCATTCCGGATTGCCGAGTTCGATATTATCTTTGGTAAAGGTATTTCGACTGTCGGTTGTTTGGTAGATCTCGCCGAAGAAACTGGCATCATCACTCGTCGCGGTGCTTGGTATAGCTACGAAGGCGATAATCTCGCTCAAGGACGCGACAATACCGTCAAGTACATGGAAGAGAATGCCGAGTTTGTCGCTAAAGTCGAGAAACAAGTGTGGGAAAAACTCAACGCAGGTACGGCTGTCTCCGCGAATACGCTCAAACAAGCTGAGGAAGAGGAAGAAGTTGTAGAAGTAGAACCAGAAGTATAAAGCGAAGGTTCGATCGAGGGCGGTAAGTTAGGAATCTAAATCCTAGTTTACCGCCCTTATTTTATTGGATTATTTATTTTCGGAGATTCCTGAAGCCGTTCGTGAGATGACAAAAGCATTGCATCGAGTTGTGGAGATCTACGTATTTCATCAAACCATCGATAAATTGTCGCTTGACTGCTAACAAAATACTTTTGAGCTATGGAAAGCCATTTCCCTAATCCCAGTAATCCCTCCGTCCAGTTTTCCTTTGTCTCAAATATTTCTCGAAAATCCTCCTTCAGCCGATGGTTCTGGTGTAATTTGTCGCTTTTCAAACCACTTTCAATTAGACTATACTTAACAATAGAATGCCTCCCATGTGAATCACCACTTAGATTTTTATGGTAATTACACACATTTATCAATTCTTATTTGCCATATTTACTATCGATCGAGCATACTAAGTAGTGAAGAGCCTTAAATCCTTATTCCTAAAGTTAGAATGAAGGTACGATCGAGGGGCGATTGCTAATGCAGATAACAAGCTGTGCGAATGTCATGGTAATTCTGATTATGGGAGTTTCTGGTTCTGGTAAAACGACGATCGGCGAAATGCTCGCCCAGAAACAGCACTGGCAATTCAAGGATGCAGATGACTTTCATCCCCAGGCAAATATCGATAAACTGCATCGGGGAGAACCGCTCACCGATGAGGATCGCCGCCCCTGGCTGCAAGTACTCCGACAGGAGATCGACGCAGCCATTCAAGCAAATACCAATTTGATTCTGGCTTGTTCGGCGCTAAAAGCTACCTATCGTCAGATTTTGGAAGACGATCGACCGGAGCTAGTGAAATTTGTATATCTCAAAGGTTCGTTCGAGCTAATCCAACAACGACTTAAAGAACGTCACGGACACTTTATGAATCCCGATTTACTACGCAGTCAATTTGATGATTTGGAACCACCAGAAGATGCGATCGTCGTAAATATCGAACAGTCCGTAGCGGAGAGCGTCCGCCAGATTGAAGCTAGTCTTCAGCTGTAAGTCTTTTTCACGATAGTTGTTAGAGGCTGTCTGAAAAGTCCAATCATTGTTAGCCTAGCGATTGAAATCGCCGCTACATTTGCAAAACCTGCCTACGCAGGTTAAAGAAACTGTTAGTGGGCGTGGCGATGCGCGCCAAGACAGCCGGACTTAGATCGTGTAGGCGCTGTTTTAACCGCTGTTCACTTTTCAGACATCCTCTTATGCATAGATCGAGCACTCTATCGACTCATAGACTTATTTGGGAATAATAAAGGCATCTAACTACTTACTCTCAAAATACAGGTTACAGATGTCTTCCCAAAATAGCATAGAATTATTTAATGCAGAATGGAAAGCAAGTATCAAAAAATTTAAATCGATTGCTGGCTTGAAGTCACTAAATATCGATCTAAAACATCCTCAAACTAAGCAACCCATGACCGCTTACGAACAGATGCCAGATGCTTATGCAGAATGGATGGAGATTAGCTCTGCGTGGGATAAAGAAAGCTTGTTTTTTTCGATTATCTATGATGCGGTTGGGCAATACATGAAGCCTTGGCAAGTTGCCAACTACTTGACGATCGATCGCAATGCATCTCAGGCATTCGATATTTTGACAGAAGCTAGCAACAAGGGAAATCTGGGTGAAGATTATCCTTCACATTGTGCCGCTTTAGCAAAGAGTCTATGCTCGCTGACATATTTTGATGAGTCGTTAGTTTGGGCAAAAAAAGCATGTCAAGCCGAATCTAATAACCAACATTTTAAGATTGTGTTAGCAGATGCTCACTTTTTGTCTGGCGACTGCGATCGAGCCTGTAAAATGTATGGCAAGCGTGTATCTTTCGTTCCTCCGTCGCCAAGCGAATCTGTAAGCGAGATGTTTTTAGTAACTTTCTCGATCGAACATGGAGCAGTCCCATCGCCAGTATTTGCGATCCAGATCGGAAGACAGTTAAGTAATCCCAATCAGGCGGAAGAGTTTTGGAAGTTGGCCGAAGCAGAATTTTATTATAGTCCCTACTTTCGAGCAGAACATGCTTATCATTTAGCTGAAAAAGGCCGTAATGAAGAATGTTTGGCTAAGTTAATTGCTTTAGTACAAGAAATGCCTTGGTTACAAGAAGCTAGCATAAATCTCAAGTCCTTATTCGACTGCTTTAATCGAAGTGGCGAGCGCATTATGCCAGACTTCCAACAAGAATTATCTCAAAGAATCAAAGATCGTGGTTGGAAGGGTAAAGGAATTTTTGCAGTAGCAGCATAATGAATATTTAGGCAGGGCGGTACTCGTTCGATTGCGGCTGAGAATCGAATAAATGATTGAGAAAACTATTACTCAATTCCCGATTCCAAGCGTGCAATCTGACCATTACCCGCGAGAATGTAAAAGCTAATTCTACGGCATCTACCGTTGTCGCTACTCCCAAAATATTGCCACTGTGAGTACGTTCGCCCTGATGGTGGCTCATCAAACTGACGATATTGTGTGCGGAACCCTTGAGCTGCTTGAAATAAGTACCATCGAATGCCCACCGACAAAAGCCCCAAAATTTGGCGAGGTGATTGACTTCATCTTGGAGCGGTTGGGCGATCGCTTGTTGCAGAGCGCCAGTAGAATGCGCCATCAACCACAGGTAGACAGAAGTAGCGCCCCATTCTGTCGAAATCCGGCTGAGGGTATGGCGATAGACATCTGCCAATGCCGATTTACTAGCTCCATCGCTATCGACGCTATTGGGTTTGGGTTGGAGTTTTTCACCTGTAAGTAAATGATAGATTTTTTTGAATGTCGGTGCGTGTTGGCGTTCTTCTTTTTCCCAAATCCCCATAGTAACGATCGATCCATCTGGACGTTGTTCGCCACCGAGGAAGTATGCCATCTGGGGATGAAGGGATTTCATATAATTCCAGCTTTCGTTGGAATATTCACGAATCGGGGTTTCGATCTCTGTCGCTCCAGCCACGAGCATGATAAATAAATCCGGATCGACACCGATAATTTGCTCGCGGGAAATGCCTTTCCAATCGATCGGTTCCCAAACTCTGGTATGTGGTTGGGAAAATTGCGTAGGTAAGTCGCTCAGGCGGTGGCTGAGAATCTCGATCGACAGATACCGATCGATTAACCGATTCATCCGCGCTCTGATTTGCAAATAATTAGGATATGCGGGGCAGTAGCCAGCTAAGTCGGTACAGAGTTGAATTTGGTTGGTCGCGTTCATGAGAGTTTTTCCTGGGTGAAGTGGTTGATATTTGCATTCTCACAGCCAAATCGGTGAGATCGCCATGAGTAACCACTACCAGGGGGAACTGGGGTGAAGTAAGATGAAGTTAGTGGATAGTGGTTAGTGACTAGTGGCTAGTGAATGGCAATGCTGGGCTTTTGGTATTCGTAGCTTGCCTGAGTAAAGGGGATAGTGGCTAGTGATTAGTAAAGATGGGCTTTTAAGCTTCACAGCTTGCATCGGTAAATAAAAACTGATGAAGTAGGCACAAAACTTCCTTACTCTGAAGTACTAGGCACTAGTCACTAGCCACTAAAACACCAATAACTTTGTTTCGATACAAGATGTGAGCAAATTTGAGTTGGATTTGTGGTTCGATCGGGTGCGCCAGGAGCAAGCGATCGCTAAATTAGTAGAACGGGTGGGCTTGACACGCTCCCGTGCTGAGTGTTTTCTGCGCTTGTGGATTTATCTCACCGTCAAGCAAAAATTGGAACGGGATGCCAAACTGAAACCGCCATTAGCCGAACTATCGCTGCTGTGCGCGCCCGTCAGTTGCTCTCAGACAGAAGCGGCGGAGTTGTTTTATTACGATAAAGAGCGGGGTAGCGATCGATCTGCTGGCATGATGCTAGATAAATTAGCGGCACTCCGGTTGATTCAGAAGCAATTCGATGGCAATATCACACGGATTGAAATCGTCGATGTGCCGCAATTACGCGAAACAGCCCCCGCTGAAGTAGCACTGAAGATAACCGCCTTCGAGCCGCGATGCGATGCGATTCCAGTTGCAAATCTATTAGCAGCAAACTACAACTGGATGAACCGCAATCATGAAACAACACCCCAACGAATTACCAATTTGCTAAGAAAATGGGCGAGTCAATACGATCGCGGGATGCGGGTATTACGCCGCACTGACAATCTCAACCCCGTCGGCTTTTACATGATGTATCCAACCGTACCCGCCTCGGATGCTAACTTTTTTATATCGCCGAGTAAGAGTTTGCATTTGAGTGCGATCGGGGATGTCGATCCGTTTGTGATGGCGGAATCCGGCGACTTAGATTGTGTCTCGATTTTCATTCGGAGTTGGGCGATCGATCGGGAATATCTCGATCGGTATCGCGTCCCATTGTTAGTCGATTGTCAACAAACTTTAACCGCCATGCAACAAGATTTCCCAAATTTATGTGACTTATACACTATGATTATTCATCCCAGTTACGAGCGCCAAGCCTCGGCACTCGGCTTTCAATTCATGAGTCGCGATCGCCAATTATCTCTGCATTGGATGTATTTGCCACTCGATCGATTTTTAGCCCTAGATATTGCTGCTTGTTTTTAACTGGCGATCGAACTCTTTTCCACGTCTACTGAGAGCGCTCGCCCTCCAAATAAGGCTTAAATCCGCCGGCGGGCGACCATTGAATCGCACCATCGCGCCCGGTATGATAGACCCGTACCTGATGTTGTTCCAACAATCGTACTGTATCGGGATCGGGAGTAGCAGTGGCGGCGATCGCGATTTTTGGACTCATTTTGACGATCGCTCGCTCGCTTAATTTACCACCGCGCCAATATAAAGTTTGAATGGGCTGAATGTTTTCTGGATCGATCGCAGGTTGAGTGCGATCGACTTTGGGATCGCCAATTACCAACCATTTTTGATTTGCTTCGGGAATATTAATTTGGAAAATACCCGGACTATTTTGAATATTCTTAACTTCCACGCGACCGAATTTCTCGATCGCCCCGATGGGGACTGGCTTGAATTTACTAGTCGTAGTATCTCCACCTTCGCTACCGATACTATAAAGGTTGCTAATCGGGATCGTTTGAGTCAGTGTCTGCCAACTATTTAGAGTCGATAGATCGCTATTAAATTCGATCGCCGTATCGATATAATTGATTGCCTGTTGTTGTAAAAATGGCAAGACGACAAATCTCGCATTACTCTCATTACCACTATTGACTAACAGCGTTCGACCGCGATCTTGAATTACTAAGATCTGTCGATCGTTACTAGCCAAAGCCGTAAATTGTAGTTCGGTTGCTTTGAAGAATGATAACGGAATTATGACTAATAAAAATCCCACTAACATCGGCACTTGCCACTTTTTTTGCCACTTTGGTACCTTCCAGACACCCAAGATGATGCCATAGAGGGCAAATAATTGCCAAATCGAAATCTGTCCGACCGCAAATGAAGCCCCTGGCAGATAATTAAACAGATCGACAATCCAAATTAGGAGCTGAGTTGGCAGATAAAGTAGCCAAGAAACGGCACTACCCGCGATCGGTATCATCGAGCCAACTAATGCCCCAATCGTCCCACCGATACTGATGATACTTATGAGCGGACTAGTAATAATATTTGCAGGTAAACTATAGAGCGGGAAAACTTTAAATACATATAATTGAATCGGTAACGTCCAAATCGATGCAGCTAGGGGTACGGTAATGAGATCCGCGATCGTTGGTGGCAGCCAGTCTAATTTTTCCTTTAATGGTTCGACTGTAACTATCAACCCTAATGTTGCTAAAAAGCTTAATTGAAACCCAATATCCCAGACCCATAAAGGATTGATAACTAGTAAGATCGTGCCAGCGATAAATAGCGCGTTCAGCGGCTCGATCTTGCGGTTGGTGCGTAAAGCAATCAGTCCCGCCATGCCCATCACTACCGATCGCGCTACAGAGGGCTGTAACCCTGTCAAACCTAGAAAAATGAGTAACGCCACCACGCCCAGATTAAACTGTCCTACAGCCGATAATCGCTTGCGGGTGAGCGAGATGAGCGTATTCAAAATCAACGAAACCTGAAAACCAGAAGCGGCGAGGACGTGAGCCAATCCGACCCTAACAAATCGATCGTGCAAATCGAACGGTAAATCCACTGCCTCCGATCCCAACACCATTGCCGTCAATAACGGCCCAACGGGAACATCCAGCCACTGTACCTGCGCCGCGACGATCCGCTGGCGCAACTTGCCCCAGCTCCACCGCTGCGTTTGACTCTCATCTGGTACCCGCAACTGTACCCCACGCATTCCTGCAAATCCACCCGACTGACTCAAATAATCGCGAAAGCTAAATCCGCCAGGATTGGCATTTGGTTGGGGTAGATACAATGTCCCCGTAATCGATACCTCCACCCCCGGTTGCAAGCCCGTCCCGCTCTGCAATGGCACCGTTACATACAACCGACCGCTCACGGATCTGCTCACGTCTGCGGGGCGCAATCCCTCACCCTGAATCTCATTTAATTGCGTGGCATTGAGCCAAAATTGACTGTTATTGCTGCGGGTGATATGTGGATAACTATCGACGATCCCTTGAACGATCGTAAATTGCGCGGTACCCCGTTCGGCGGTGGTGTGGATGTATTTACTAATGTCGTTAGTAGCAGGTTTGGGGGTGCGTAAATCTAGATAAAACGTAGCACAAATCGCGATCGCACTTGCCACTAACCAAAATTGCCAATTTCCACCCTTACGCCAAATTCGCGGCACTCCCCACGCTACGGGAATCGCCGCTACTACCAGTCCCCATCGCGTCCACGGCTCGGCGGTAACGAGTAAACCGATGACATAAGCCAGACACAGGACGATCGCACTTTGGGTATTCCGCATCGAGCAGTTGAGATACAAGCATTTATCAATTTACCAGGATTATCGACCCATCCTCAGTAATCTATCCTCTAGCACTTTTCAAAACGACTCGCTCCCCTCAACTCAAAATCCCCCAGTACCCGCTGCTCCCCATTGTCTCAGAAATCCCATCGCGTTATCATATCCTGATGTATTATTTTGCGACTTATAGAGTCTCGCTGCTTGCTGCATGTCGCTAATTCCTCCAGATCGATCGTTCAGCTTTCTATATTTCAACGCTCCGCGATTGGCGTAAGCGATCGCATAATTAGGGTCGAGTTGAATGGCACGATTATAGTCAGCTAATGCCCCCTGACTATCGCCGAGCTTATTCTCTTTCAAGAATCCGCGATTGTTGTAAGCTTCTGCATAATTAGGGTTGAGTTGAATGGCACGATTATAGTCAGCTAATGCCCCCTGACTATCGCCGAGCTTATTCTCTTTCAAGAATCCGCGATTGTTGTAAGCTTCTGCAAAATTAGGATCGAGTTGAATGGCACGATTATAGTCAGCTAATGCCCCCTGACTATCACCGAGCTTGTCCTCTTTCAATGCTCCACGATTGTTATAAGGGTTCGCATAATTAGGGTTGAGTTGAATAGCACGATTATAGTCAGCTAATGCACCCTGACTATCGCCGAGCTTGTCCTCTTTCAATGCTCCACGGTTGTTATACGGGTTCGCCAAATTAGGGTTGAGTTGAATAGCACGATCGTAGTCAGCTAATGCGCCCTGAATATCGCCGAGTTTTTTTCCTTTCAATGCTCCACGATTGCTGTAGGGTTCCGCCAAATTAGGGTTGAGTTGAATGGCCCGATTAAGGTCAGCTAATGCCCCCTGGATATTACTGAGTTTTTCTCCTTTCAATGCTCCACGATAGCTGTAAGCGATCGCAGATTTAGGGTTGAGTTGAATGGCACGATTCAACTCAGCTAATGCGCCTCGATAATCTCTCTTCTCAAACTTCTGAACCCCCAGAGCAATGTAGTCATCGGGCTTGGGTGCGCTATTCTGTGGAATGGCGGCAATTTTTGTATCGAGCGTCACTCCCAACTTACTCGCGATCGTCCCAAACCGCGCGATCGGAATGCCTAAATTAAATCCCGTTTTTGCGCCAGTATCGCCACTAGCAGTTATCTCGCGATCGCCCCTACCGTGGATGGCTACGAGTTCGCCATTTTGATTCAACACTGCGCCCCCACTCATCCCTGGGAGCGTATCGTTACTGTACACCAGCGAATAACCTTTCTCAAAGGTTTTGTTACTATTGGCCGAAACTTTACCCTCTCTAAAGACGAAAATCGAATCGGTAATAGTTTTAGTCGCCAAGGGAAATCCACCCACATATAGCTCCATCCCTTCTGTGAGTGAGTTACTGTTCCCTAATTTAGCTGTAGGATAGTTTGTTGCCGCGCGAAATTCGACTACGGCTAGGTCGATATCCACCGCAGCACGCCGGATCGAACTGTTACTGACGCTGTACTGTTTGCCATCTGAAGTCGCGATCGTATAGGTAACATTCTTAGCTTTAACGACATGAGCGGCGGTAAGTACGGTGTAGACATCGCCTTGATGTTTCAAGATGACTCCAGAGCCTTGGCTGTCTGGCTCGGAAATTTTGACGGTAATGGCTTTGGCTGTCTGAGCGATTTCTGGGGCTGTAGCCGCCGTAGCCACCATCTGCACGAGCGGAATCGTCGCCGCAGCACCCATTAAACCCACCCAAAATATTGCTTTGTCTGACACGATGTTGCTGCTCCAGTAACAGATTCGATCTCACGATCGATGTTGACTCACTCGATCGCCGTTCGTTGCCAATCCTACTGTACTACCTTTTATCCTCTGGCTAAATTAGAATCTCCCTTCCCACACCACAGGAATCGCTGCTACCACCAGTCCCCATTTCGTCCACGGTTCAGCGGTAACGAGCAAACCAATTACATAACCCAAGTTGCTACCTATAACTTAAGCGGTTAGAAACCGCTCCTCGGAATGCAAAGTCCGGTTGTTGCCGCTCGCGGCAAAAGCCTGCCTTCGCGGACTAGCTTATTAGTCCGCGAAGGCGGACTTTGCAACATTAGCCACGATTTCAATCGTAGGCGTTCTAAGGTAGCAACTTGGGTTACATAAGCCAGACACAAGACGATCGGTCTGCCAACCTATCTGTCGCCATTGTTTTTTTAATTGGTATAACCACATCTTTAAGTCGTAATTCCAATTTTCGTTCCGAAAGGCTTCACCAAATAATTTCAGCCGTTTCCGCACACTTAATTTGGATAATTATCGAGCGTTCTGGCGCTCTTTAGACGATCGCGACCAATCTGCAACAACCGATCGATAATCTCAGAAAGCTGGGTGCGTCAGAATGAGAGCTAATAGCAACTGTAGGCGATCTGATATCGATCGGCATCGACCCGCTATTTGCAGATGCTAAAATCAAATAGTAGTGACTACATTCTTCAGTCATGGCAGCCCTCACTCTCAATCTAAACTCGATCTCCAATCTCAGCCGCAGTCAATTTCGGCAGATTGCCAGCGACAATCCAGATATGAAACTGGAGAGAAATAAAGCAGGAAATCTAATTATTATGGCTCCGACAGGCGGTGAAACTGGCAGCTTTAATTCCGATCTGAATGGGCAACTGTACGTATGGAATCGCACCAGTCGATCGTCGGGTAAACTATTTGATTCATCTACTGGCTTTGAATTACCAGAAGGCGGAGATCGATCGCCCGATGTAGCTTGGATTACGATCGATAAATGGGAAGCTCTGACTCCAGAAGAACGACGGGGATTTTTGCCGCTATGTCCAGATTTTGTCATCGAGTTGATGTCGCGTTCTGATTCATGGGTGCAAACGCAAGCCAAAATGGGTGAGTATATGGAGAGCGGTTGTCGCTTGGGCTGGCTGCTAGATCCCAAGGGTAAACGTGCTGCTATTTATCGGCTGGGAAAACCACCAGAATTCTTGACTGCGCCTGAGTCGCTATCGGGTGAAGATGTATTGCCAGGATTCGTGCTCGATGCTAGGTTCTTGTGGAGCTAAGGCGATCGTAGTGTCGTTGTCATTACAAGCTGTTAGAATAGCTGTATCGATCGTTTTCAACAGACATGGCACCAACGAGATGACAAACACAACGCCACGCAACACGCTAAATTTGCGAATCAAGCCAGAAGAGCGCGAGCTTATCGACATGGCAGCTAAAGTTAAGGGCAAAAATCGCACTGACTTTATTTTAGAAGCCGCTCGAAATGCTGCGGAAGAAACTTTGTTAGATCGGACTATTTTTTGGGTGAGTCCAGCAGCATATACTGAATTTTTAGCGATTCTCGATGCCCCACCCCAACCTAACGAGCGGTTGCGTAGAACGATGCAGACTCCAGCACCGTGGGACTAAATCATGAGTCTTACCTTACCCGAACCGTTGACTAGTCAACACTTAGTAACTGATTTTGATTGTGGTATCGATGCGCTAGATGATTGGTTAAAACGCCGAGCATTCACAAATCAGACTAGCGGTGCAACCAGAACTTTTGTGACTTGTATCGATAACAAAGTCGTTGGTTATTACGCGCTTGCTTCTGGGGGGATTAGTAGTGAAGCTGCATTGGGTAAATTTCGACGCAATATGCCTAATCCGATTCCAGTAGTAATTTTAGCAAGGCTAGCGATCGATCTTTCTTGTCAAGGAAAAGGTTTAGAACGAGCGTTATTTCGAGATGCTGGATTGAGAATCGATCGCGCGGCGGACACGATCGGGATTCGTGGGATTATCGTTCATGCAATTTCAACGGAAGCCAAGAATTTTTATGTGGCGTTAGGGTTTGGTGAATCCCCGATCGAGTCAATGACATTAATGATTACACTTAGCGATTTAAGAGCCTGTATTACTGAATAAAAAGGTAGGGGTAATTCAGAAATTACCCCTACCTTTTAGATTGAAGTGAGACTATGTTTATGCCTTACTTTTTGCTTCTAGATGTTCCAAACGACTTTTCAAGTCTTGATTGGTTTTCTTGACCTCTTCCAATTCCTCGCGTAATTGTTTCATCCCCTTGTCCGAACCGATTTTCTGCTGTACCTTTTGTACGCCTTCATCTGCCATTCGCTTGACGCGTCCGTCGGGGCTGTGAGTAGCGAGACTTTGCAATACAGAGATTGCTTTGGCGGTTTCCATCTGGCTCAAGGCGTTGACTACCGCTACTTGAGTCAGGAAAAACGATTCGCGGGAGAGTTCGGATAGTTTCTCTAGAATAACGGTGAGATTTGCTTCGGATTGACCTTTGGAAATGGCTCCAAGGGCGCGAATTGATGTCAACCGCAGGGATTGGGGTACGCCTGGTTTGACGTATTCTAGAACGGTATTTAGGGCTGTGGGCGAGTCGGTCATTTTGCTCAAACCGCCGATCGCACCACCACGGACGACTTCATTCCAACCCGATCGAGTATTCAGGACATCGATCAGGAGTTCGATCGCTTCTTCCTGCTTGTCTTTGAGGCTGGCGGTAGTCATGCCACCGAGGGAGCGACAGGCAGCGGCTTCGACGTAGTAACTTTCATCGCCAGCTTCGACTAGCTGTTTAATCGCCGCATAGGTTTCGGGGGTTTTGATGCTGGCTAATTCTTCGACGATCGCGCGCCGGACGAAGGGATCTTCATCACCGATTTCGGCGACTAATGCGGTGACGGCTTGGTCTAGTTTGATTGTCGCCAGTTGTTGCGCGGCTTCGAGGCGGACGGCCCAGAAGTCCTCGGTAGCGAGACATTCGGCTAGAGCTTTGACGGCTTCGAGGTTGCCTTTTTTAGCGATCGCTTCTGAGGCATAGATCCGCGAAATCGGGTCGGGGTCTGACTTGAGCTGTGCTCTGAGTTCGGGGAGGGGATATTCGAGGGTAACGGTTTTTAAATAGTTGTTACCGACATCAAAGCTGATGAAATCGGGTTTAGTTTCGAGGGGGAAGTAGAGGACTTGTTCTTTTTCATAGACGCGAACTTTGGTGACTTTGACATCTGCTACGCCATCTTTAAGATAACCAAACCCGATCGGGATTTTGAGATCGAATAGGTCATTGTCGAGGGTATGAATACCTTCTTTGGCTTGAGTTTGAGTGACGGTGAGTTTTGCTAAGTTACTATCGCCATCCCAACTGTAGGCAACCTTATAATCTGGGTGTCCACCGCGATAGACATATTGATCGAATAGGAAGGCGAGATTGCGTCCGGTAGCTTTATCGATTGCGCGTAACAGATCGATCGTTTCGACGGTTTTATGTGCATTATCATTGACAAAGGTTTGGATAAATTTATCGAATAATTCATCGCCTAATTCCGTCCGAATCATGTGATAGACACAAGCACCTTTTTCATACAGGTGACGATCGTATAACTCGATCGCCTCGCGATAGATATTTGTAACGATCGGGCGACGGTAGCGACCGCTATCTTCTTCGAGATAACTTTGGGCTTCGCCTAATAGATAGTAAGCAGCTTCGTCTTTGTCATATTCAAATTCCGTCCACAATACCTCACAATAGGAAGCCATTCCTTCCTTGATCCAAGCTTGCGACCAGTGTTTGATGACGATTAGATCGCCAAACCATTGGTGGGCGAGTTCGTGAGCGACTAAACTCTCGGTATTGAAGTTATCTAAAGATGCACGTTCGTCGAGTAAACACCGATCGGTTAATAACGTCGTTGAAGTATTTTCCATCCCGCCGAAGATGAAATCATCGACACAAACTTGAGCGTATTTTGGGAATGGATAAGGGTAGCCGAATTTCTCACTGAAAAACTCGATCATCTTGGGTGTTTTACCCATGCTGAGCTTCGCTTGTTCTTCGCGACCTTTTTCCACATAATAAGTGACTGGCTTATTGTTCCAAGTATCGGCAATTTCGCTAAATCTGCCAACAGCTAAAGTCATCAAGTAAGTCGGATGGATCTCCTTCTGCATCCACTGATAAACTTTGTCTTCACCAAATGCTGTTTGTTCGACTAATTCACCATTAGAAATAGCGATAAAATCTTTGGGTACCTGTACCCGAATCGCTGATGTTGCTAATTGTCCGGGGTAGTCAAAACAGGGGAACCAAAACCGCGAATCTTCATCTTCACCCTGCGTCCAGACTTGGGTAGGTTTATCGGGATAATGTTCGTCAGGGTGAATGAAATATAAGCCGCGTTGGGGTTTCGTTACGCCATATTCAATGGTAATATCTACGACCTTACCTGCGACGATTTCAACCTTGACGGGAATATGCAACAGTTCGCCATCATAATTAAACTCATGAGCGGTACCATCGATCGATACTCCCTGAATATCGAGATTGACAGCATCGAGCGTTAATGACTCGATCCCACTCCGCACTGGATTGAGGCGAATTTCACAAGTACCAGCAAAACTCTGGTTGGGGATATCTAGAGTCAAGTCTAAACTGATATGCTCGACTTGTCCCGGTCGATCGGGATTGTAATGCGGGCGCGAACCAGGTAGTTGAAAGGATTTGTGTCCGTTATTCTCATCAAGATGGCTGTAAGGCATAATAGATCGATAATCCTCTAGTTTGGATCTCTAAGGCTTATCTTAAATTATGACGCTCAAAGACTTAGAATCCCAATTGCTAGCCTTAACACCCGCCGAAAAACACCGCGCGATCGAGTTATTGACTCAAAGTTTAGCCAGCACCCAGCCAGAAATTACCCAACTCCCAGAGAGCGGTAGCGGTGAAGCCCGAATCGCGAATACCCAGATTGCCATCTGGGAGCTAGTCAACGCCCAAGATCTTGGCTATAGCGATCGAGATATCCTTCAGATGTATCCTCAGCTTACAGAGGGCGATTTAGCGATGGCTTGGGAATATGCAGAAGCCCATCCCGGCGAGATTATGCTAGCACTACAAGCGATCGATGAATGATTCCTAGTTTTTAAAAACGGATCGCAGTAATATATGGGCAAAAGAGAAAAACTAATCGATCGACTGACAAATAACCCTCAGAATGCTACCTTTGCCGATATTCGTAGTTTACTAGAATATGAAGGATTTTATCTCGATCTAGTTACCAGCAGTCACCATATTTTTATATATGCAGAAACAACCTTTGTGATTCCCATTCGTAATAATCAAGCCAAAGCAATTTGGTTCTACCGAACTTACTATGCTAAATCAAGGATTGAAATGCCATGCTAGCAAACTTCTGATCTGAAAATTCTCAAAATTTCTAAACCCATATCCCATTCTTTTTATTAGCTTGAGTTTATTGTTAATTCCTTCGACGACTCCTTGAGTTGTTCTATTATCAAAATAGGCAATTATTTCACCAATCCATCTTTTAATAGTTCCACAACTCTTGGGGAATTTCCCACAAGCATTCTTGAGCCAGTCACACAAGCTTATTAGCCCATTTCCCCAATCTGTTTTTGATTCAAATATATCTCTAAATAACTCTTTTGTTTTGTGCATTGCTGCTAATTCTGGAAAAACGTCTCCAATCTCTTTCAACTTCTCTTTTTGCAATTCATTCAAATCCGCTTCGTTTTTGAGTATTGCATATTTACTGTGAGTTAATGCTGCTAATTTCTTGTTCTTTTCATCTTTGTTCTTCACCCTCTCAGCCTCTCTTTTGATTTTAATTCTCTCTCGATCTAACTCTTCATTTATCTGTTTCATTACATGAAATCTGTCTCCAACCACTTCAGCATTTGGTATCAATTCATTTACCAGACTTTTGTATGATGAAAATAGATCGATACTTACTTCTGTAATTTGGTTCAAAACCTCCGAACCCCAAGACTTCAAGCACTCACCAATACATTCTTGAGTCCTTTTTGGTAAGATGGCTATTAACTCTCTTTTTTCTAGATCTACTAACACCGCACAATAGTTTTTTTGCCCTTTAACAAAGGCAATTTCATCAATTCCTAGTCTGGTTAAATTCTCTGGCTTTTTTTGCACTAGATTTACCCCAGCTTTTTTGATTATTGTCTCCACTTCTTGCTCACTTAATCCATTTCTTTTGGCAACACTTTTAATATCACTAGCTAGACTCTCTTCGACAATCTTCTGCTTCATTCGCTCGGTGAAATGACTTCTCTTTTTGATGAAATTTAATTCCTCACTGAATTTTCGACCACAACTCATACACTTGAATTGACGACGATTAATTTTAAGGTAAACATCATGTTCACCGAATGGTAGATCTCTCACTGTTAATTGGTGATTCTCATGAAGTTTATTACTTTCAGTTCCACAATGAGGACACACTGCTTTTAATTGCTGATTTTCTAGATAAATAAAATAACCGATTTCATCTAAGATCTTATAAGCAGTGACGGTCATTCCGTCGATATTAAGAATTTCATTAATGGTTTTTAGTTGCGATTTGGATGACATAATGCAATTCAAGCTTATTTGTTGCCAGAAATCAAGATCTTACTATTCTATAATAAAATCTGTCATTTATGCTGCACCAAGCTTCCATAACTCAAAATTATCAATTTTGTCAATTAAACTTGATTCTTATCCACTACTTAGCATAGCAAGTTCGGTAGAGCCAGCAATTTACGTTCGCAAAGTTTTAGAATTAATCGAATCAGCAGATATAGAACTAGATGAGGAAGAAGACTAATGCAATATCCAATTGTAATTTATCCTTGCGAAGAAGGTGGGTATGTTGCCGAAATTCCAGCTTTAAAAGGCTGTTTGGCACAGGGAGAAACCCTTGAAGAAGTCGTGAGTGAGTTGAAGATTATGACCGATCTATGGTTGGAAACAGCCGAAAAATACGGGCAAGAATTACCAGATATTGCAGGATCGATCGAGAAGATGAAAACCTTTTGAAAGAAAATTCAGGCAACGATCGTATGGGGGTGGATCGACATCTAGCGTGGCTATAATAGCCTCTTCTCGATCGGACTTGATAAAATTCAGCATAAATTGGTTAACTTGTCGTAGGCTCATCGGCGTTCCTGATATATCAGCTTCCCCATCACTATAACGAATCTGAATTGTCAGCCCACTTTTTTTATTCTTCATTCTGAAAATATTGTCGATATATTCGATCTATATTAACGATATATTCACTCTATATTAACGATTTTGTCGATCTCGATCCGATATTCCTCGATCGCTCGTATTTACCCAATTCTACTCATACTGAGTCCCAATCGATATAGGGGATTCAAGAGTTCTCAACCACTGGCGAAACTGCTTCACTAAATTATTTTCGCCGAGCGATTGTGACAAACTCAGAAATCGTAAAATATCCCCCGTTTTCAATCGTGGTAAAGCAATACTACTTTCTCGAATGACATACTCACTCCCTACCAGTCCATAGATAGTCAAAATCTGCCCATCATATCGCCAAATCTCTGTAACTTTGAGAGCGGCATAAATTGAAAATCGATCGAGAGAACTACTAGTAATATCGATTTCTACAGCCAAGTCTGGTGGCGGTAGCTTTGCCAGATCGATTTGTTCGACACCCCGAACTATTGACTCATTTTGGATGTAATAACACTGGTCTGGTTCTAGTCCTTTCGCGAGATCTTCTCGACTACAAGTTAGCGAACCCAGGCTGCGAATTTCCAGATTGAGTTCTTCTGTGGCTGCCTCAATGAGGCGACCGAGAATCTTTTTATATGTTTCATGTGGCGCGAGCGGCATACGGATTTCAAGGGTGCCACGATCGTAAGTCAGTCGCATCGCAGGTTCGCGCTCAAAGTCAACGATTAGAGACTGATACGACTGCCAACTAATATTCTTTAAAACTACACGATCGGGACTTTGGATTAGTGTTGCGGTCATAACTGCTCCCAAAATAAAGGGTCGCTGTAGGTATTGTATCTGAAACTGCATATCGCTCAAACCCTCGCCAAGCGATCGATTTAGTAGGCGAAGCGTACCGGAGATAATCTATTACTGACTCAAGGCTATGCCAAAGAGTCTAAATTGACTAAAATGAACGAGTAGATCCACAGCTCGATATGTCTGAACTAATCACTTCACTCACCGCTTCAGACATTAGCAGGATCGAGCGGATACTCGATCGATCCTTGCAAGGCGAGGATATTTCCACTGCTGAAGCACTCTTGCTTCTGACACAAACCGCTCCCGATATTATCGAGCAAATTCGAGTCACTGCCGATCGATTGCGCCAAATCCAAGTCGGCGATACAGTCACCTATGTCATCAATCGCAATATCAATTTTACCAACATCTGCGAGCAGCACTGTAGCTTTTGTGCGTTTAGGCGCGATGCTGGCTCTGAGGGAGCATTTTGGCTCGATACCGAACAGATTTTAGCCAAGGCGCGAGATGCTGTAGCTAGAGATGCGACCGAAATCTGCATGCAGGGCGGGTTACATCCTGGGGCAAAGATTCACGGCAAGTCGTTAACCTATTATTTAGAATTAGTCACCGCGATTAAATCCACGTTTCCGCAGCTGCATCTCCACGCTTTCTCACCCCAGGAAATCGAGTTTATCGCCAGACAGGATGGATTGAGTTATGCCGATGTCATCGTCGCGTTGCGCGATGCTGGTGTCGGTTCGATGCCAGGAACTGCGGCAGAAGTTTTAGACGATAGCATCCGGCGGATTATTTGTCCCGAAAAAATCGATAGTGCTACTTGGATCGAAATTGTCTCAACCGCCCATCGCTTGGGGGTGCCGACTACTAGCACGATGCTATCGGGACATATCGAAACTCATGCCCAACAAATCACGCATCTCGATCGATTAAAGCAGCTCCAACAACACGCGATCGAGCATAATTATCCTACTCGCATTACCGAATTTATTATTCTCCCCTTCGTCGGACAAGAAGCTCCCGCCCCCCTCCGCAGTCGCGTCGATCGCGATCAACCGATTTTAGCGGATAATTTATTGCTAACCGCCGTCGCGCGGATTTTCTTGGGTAATTATATCCCCAATCATCAGCCCAGCTGGGTCAAATTGGGGCTAGCAGGTGCCAAATCGGCACTCACTTGGGGTTGCAACGATCTGGGCGGCACACTGATGGAGGAGCATATTACCACGATGGCGGGGGCACAGGGCGGAACTTGCTTGGAAGTCAGCGATTTACAGGGTGCGATTCGCGACTTGGGCAGAGAGTATCGGCAACGCAACACGTTATACGATCTAGTGTCGGACTAGTTTGCGAGGAAGTGGATCGCGAAGATGGTGCGGGTGACCCCCTTGTGGGCATCTCTTACGGAGGGTTGGAATGGTATTTTTGTAGGGGCATCCCCTTGTGGGTGCCCTTTCCGAATGCGATTGCACCTCAGATGAGGTTTTTAAAAATATTTTACGTCGATCTTTATGCGGAAACAGACAAATAAATTTAGCCATCTGACCGCGATCGATCGCACTAAATTATCATCCCCCGTTCGGTTTCTACTCGACAACAATCTGCTTAAATCCCGCATCCTCGATTTTGGTTGTGGCTTGGGTAATGACGTTCAATGCTTACAACAAAAAGGATTGAATATTACTGGCTACGATCCATATTATGCGCCGACATTTCCGACTGGCAAGTTTGATACGATCGTCTGTTGTTATGTGCTAAATGTATTGATGCCAGAGGAACAAGCTGATGTCTTGATGAATATCGCTCATCTACTCAAACCTGGTGGTAAAGCTTACTATGCAGTCAGGCGCGACTTAAAAAAAGAAGGATTTCGCGAACATTACGTTCATAAAAAGCCGACTTATCAATGTAATGTCAAGCTGCCATTTAAATCGATCGAGTTGACCGATTATTGCGAGATTTATGAATACGTCCATTACAATCATCAATGGAATTCAGCTAATAACTGTGTCTTTTGTAATCCCCATCGCAAAATTCAACTACTAACAGAATCGGCAACGGCTTATGCCATGTTCGATGGCTATCCACTCAGTAAAGGTCACGTTCTCATCGTACCAAAGCGACATATCAGTAATTATTTCGATCTGCCACTTAAAGAACAATCTGCTTGTTGGTTGATGGCAAATAAAGTTCAGCAGATTTTAACTCAAGAATTTCAACCCCATGGTTTTAATGTCGGCATGAACATTAACAAAGCAGCGGGACAAGCCATGAATCACTCGACAATCCATGTCATTCCTCGCTATCACGGCGATACCGATGGCGCGAAAAGCGGAATGCGATTGGTAATTCCCAAAAAGATGAAGCTCGAAAGATAAAACTCTCAACGATCTATGATTATCAACTGACGTTATGTAAGAACGAGTTTGGCTGATAAATACCGCTCGATCGTGTCATCGATCGCACTTAATGCTCGATCGCGATAAGCTCCATACCGTTCGGGCTTGCTCTTAATCTTCGTCGGAAATTCTGGCAAGATGCCAAAATTTGGCGGCATCGGTTGAAAATGTTTTGGTTCGGCACTGCTGATAAAATCAAACAGCGAACCCATCATCGTCACATTTGGCATCACGATCGGTTCCAATCCTAACGCCAATCGTGCCGCATTCGTCCCTGCCAACCAACCGCCCGCCGCCGCCGCTGTATAACCCTCGGTGCCAG
This sequence comes from Chamaesiphon sp., assembly GCA_965246715.1. Lineage (GTDB taxonomy): Bacteria > Cyanobacteriota > Cyanobacteriia > Cyanobacteriales > Chamaesiphonaceae > Chamaesiphon. Next base: position 167,853 of record CBDFFH010000012.1, read on the forward strand.
TAATTTGTCCAGCGGCTAATAAATCCCTGCGTGTGTGAAACTGGAGCGAAGCTGAAAGTAATTTCGGCGAATTAATAAAAGTATTGCGGTGCATCACACCCAAGCGCACGAACTCAGCATTTTCTAAGCCAGGAATCAGTGAGAAAATCCGCTTTTGTTCGCCCCACTTAAGATTGGTTTGGAAACCCACCATATTCCACAGTTGTCCCGCCTTATCTTCCTGACGCAGTTGAATCACTGCATAGGGACGGTGAATTTGGTTCTCAGGTGCCTTAAAATCGCCGCGACGACTGTCAAACAATCCGACGGGTTTTAAGGGGCCATAGCGCATCGTTTCTTCGCCCCGTTGGGCTAATTCCTCGATCGGCAGACAAGCTTCAAAGAATTTGGCCGTCTCCCGATCGAAATCCTTCAATTCGGCTTGTTCGGCGTTGCACAACTCTTGGCGGAAGTGGAGATATTGCTCCTTATTCATCGGGCAATTGAGATACGCTGCTTCGCCCTTATCATAACGGGAAGCAAAAAACGCAATCTCCTGGTCGATCGAATCGCCCACGATAATCGGACTTGCCGCATCGAAAAAGCTGAGGTAATCCATCCCGGCAAATTGCTGTAAATCCGCAGCTAGAGCCGGACTGGTGAGCGGCCCCGTTGCCAATACGACAATGCCGTCGCGCGGAATCTCCGAGATATCCTCACGGCAAAATTCCACTAGCGGATGATTGGCTAATGTTTCGGTCAGATCGTGGCTGAATTTCCCCCGATCGACTGCCAATGCCCCACCAGCCGGAACCGAGTGCAGATCGGCCTTCTGGATGATAACCGAACCTAATCGCCGCAATTCTTCATGGAGTAATCCTGCCGCTCGATCGGTAGATTGGGCACCAAAGGAGTTACTACATACCAATTCCGCCAGTTCTTCGCTATGATGCGCGGGACTCAACGTGTGGGGACGCATTTCGTAAAGTGTCACGGGTACGCCAGCCTGGGCAATTTGCCAAGCCGCCTCAGTACCTGCTAAACCACCGCCAATCACTCGCACGCGCATATTTGCTAACAATTAGAAATTTGTCACTCTATTATAAACGTCTGAGACTGGCAAACGCGGTTGGCATTCGGTCAAACCGCATGAATGCGCCCGAAACGTTACATCGTTCCTTTCTACATTGTTAGTAATTCTCGATCGGAGCGGCAACGATCGGTTTTTTGCCTAAAAAATAGGCATTGCTGAATTCAGGGATGAAGGCGAGGGCGGGATGAGGGCGAATCATACTCCAATTTAGCAACGCCAAAGAATAATCCCACATTCCGCTAGTTGAAGTAGTTGTCAAAGAATTAAAACCGCTTCCCTTCAATTTACAGTTATTCAGTTGATAACCTGCATACCCTGGCTCTAAATCGACTTCGGTACCATCGCATCTTCGGCCACGTACTGGCTCTGTTTTTTTGATATACTCCGTGCATAAAGCGCCAACTGTTTTGTTCCAGTCGTCAGGTACGGCGACCCAAGCGGGCTTAGTAGATGTCACTGTTTCCTTGGCAGAAAAACATCGCGATCGCGATCGACTTGGCTTGCATGATTACTTCATTGTCTAAATATTATTAGACATAAACTTTCTACATGTTGTCGTATTTAAATCACATTCCGCTAGTTCGACCACCCTTGGGGGTGCGCTTGCGCGTTCTGCTAAAAAATAATAAAAGATACAATCCTGCCATATCTAGCTTTCTAGCGATTTAGCCTCTGGATGGCGATGACAGCATATTTTCAACAGTCTTAAATTATTGAGAATTCAATCGCTACGAGCCAATAGCTTCGTTTTAATTATTTTTCGACCGCTGGGACTAGCGGAATGTGGGATAATATCTGGTTTAAAGTAGTATCGCGATACGTTGGTTTGTGTCTGGAGATAATATCACTCAATCTGAAATTTTCTGCGGCGGTATTTTTGACTTGGCAAAACCTGTTCCTAGCTGTGACTGCTCGGCAATCGTCTGGCCGAGTTGTGTCATATAATCAGTCCAAGGTAGTTCGGTTTCTGCTTCGTCATTAAAGTACCGATCGACACAAGCAAAGTGATTTTCAGTTTCATTTTTGTCGATGATGCCATTGACAATCGTCCCTAAAACATGACAATTAGACATTTGCAATTTTTCGATGCTCGCAGCTGCATGTCGATCGTCGATTACTCCTGGTCTAGCAACTAACAAAAGTCCATCGGTCATTTTTTCTACTGCGAGTGCATCGGCAGCGACGAGGATCGGTGGAGTATCGATAATCACCAGATCGTATAATTCTGAGACTTCTCGCAGTAGCGATCGCATTTGTTTAGAATCCAGACAAGCTAAAGGATTATTCAATTTAGTCCCAGCAGTTAAGATATCTAAATTGTTCATCACCTTCCAAGAAATAACTTTAAATTTGGCTTTCTCAGTCAAGACTTCACTCAAACCTTTTTTGAGCGGAAGTTTCCAAAATTGATGCTGATAAGGCACCCGCATGTCGGCATCAATGAGTAATACCCGTTGACCGACTTGAGCGATTGCTGCGGCTAAATTAGCAGCTACTTTCGATTTACCTTCATTGGCGATCGAACTAGTAATCGCGATCGTTTTTAGTTGCCGATCCGTAACCAAAGATCTGAGATTCGCTTGAATCATCCGTGACATTTCGCTAGTTACCGCTTGCGGTGTATCTCGAACAGCAACCTCTAAAGTAGTTACAGCAGGATCGTAGCCGCGCGGCAATGCTTGTTTAGCTGCTGCGGGAATAATACCAAGTAGTTGATAGCCAAAGGCATCTTTTACTTGCTTGAGTGTTTTGAGCGATTTATCTCGCAATTCTAACAAGCTAATCGTACCGATCGCCAAGCAACTACCCAGCAGTAATCCACAGCTCATAATTAATAATCTATGCCCTGATTCCGATCGCACTGGAACGATTGCTTCAGCAATAATTCTGGCGTTGGTATTAGTTCGATCTTTAACTAATGCTAACTCTTGCACCTTATTTGATAGCGTTAACTGAGCCGATCTTGCAATTTCAATTTTACGTTCTAATTGCTGTTGCTCTTGCGTTAATTGGGGAAGCTTCTGAACTCTGCGCTGGCGATCGACTTGAGCGTTAGTTAGAGATGTGAGCTTTTTAGTTAAACCAATTTGTTGTACTTCTAACTGAAGAAAATCTTTAATCAGTTTTTGTTTTAGCTCGCCAATGCGTAGTAATCCTTTGGGAGCTTGTGTAGCAGTACCGACAGTTTGAGTTATTTGCTGCTGTAGCAAATTTGTGAGATTAGTTTGCTTATCTTTGAGGCTAATAATTATCGGATTATTATCGGAAAACCGCCGTCGCTCGGCTGCTAATTTTCGTTCGATCTCCTGAAGTTGAGCGATATTTGCTTGGATGACAGATGATTGACTGATAGTACTAACCGCAATCGCTTCTTGAGGGTTGAGGTTTAATTTTTGCCGCAATTCATTACTTTGAGCTGTCGTCTCAGCAATTTGGGCGCGAGTAGTATTAATTGCCGTTTCTAAATTTCCTATGATACTAATTGCCGATTTTCCCTCCTCAGTCAAATCCACAATCTGATGCTTTTGCTTGAATTGACGTAATGCTGTTTCGGCATCATTAACAGCGCGTTGTAAGAGGGGCAGCTGTCGATCGATAGCTTGAAGATTTGCTACTGCCTCATTACGATTTAGCTGAAGATCGTGCTCTAAATAAACACTCATGAGTGTGTTAACTACACGCGCAGCTTCTTGAGGTTTTGGACTTTGATACTTAATTTGAATAACGTCAGAACTACCAACAATTTTTAGCTCCAGTCTCGATTGGAGATCTTCAGTACTAACAAGGTTACCTTTCTCATCTTTGAGTTGAATCTTGGCGATCGTTTGCTTTAACAATGGAAGTGCAGAGATTACTTCGAGCCGATTGTCGAGCGAGTTATCCGTGACTACTGATGATTTTGATTTTGTAGTATTATCGCGATCGCTATTAGTCGAAGATCGACTATCCTGGGAAGTTCTAAAAGATGAATCTTTAAATAATAACTTGCCTTCAGCTTGATACAACGGCTTCGCGTAATTTGCGGCGATTAAACTCAGGGCTAACGTCGAACCCAAAATACTGACAGCTGGAATCCACCGCCGCTTTATTATTGGTAAATAACGATTCAATTCTAGCGCGATCGATTCCCGAGATGTCATAAAATTTTTTGGCAGGCGTTAGTCAATAATATAACAACCTTTGTCTAGCTGAAATCCGCCAAAGTACTGACTCCAAGATCTTCACAAATCTCGTTTTTTAATCTAATTAATCATTCGATCGCTAAACAATATTTTTTCATTATTTTAGATCGTCATTGTCATACTTGCTGCTAATTTGAGTGACGCGCCAACTCAGTTTTGAGTTAAACCAAAAATTCCACAGAGTCACTAAAACAATGGCGATTAACTTTGCTAAAACATCGATGCGAATTAGACTCTTTAAACTATCGTTAAGATTGAAAAAATTATAAATAATATTGATAATAATTAGTTGCAGGAGCACTCCCACCGAACAAACTAGATTGAACTTAAAAAACCGCTTGAGCCGCTGTGCTTTGCCTGGCTGTCTGCGAGAAATATCGGCAAATGTCCACAGGTCGTTCCATAAAAAATTATTAACAATCGCAATTTCTGCCGAAACGATCGCGCTGCGAGTAAGTCCTAATTCAAAAAATTGTCTGAGGATATTAAAGACTGATACATCTACCACAACACCAGTCAAGCCAACCAGACAAAACTGGATAAATACAGCCGATCGAGATAATCGTAATTTTAATAGATGTTGGATATACTCGACATATTGTTTCCAAGTAACTTTACTTTCGCCAGCCTGACGTTCTCGAAACACATACCCAACCTCCGCAATCCAATCGATTTTACAGCGACCGACAACTTCAATTAAAATTTTGTAACCGATCGGACTGAGCGTTTTGCCCATGATACTTCGACGGCGCACCATAAAATAACCGCTCATCGGATCGGAGAGCCGACCGATGACTTCCGGTAAAATCATCAAGCCCAACATCTGCGCGCCGCGCGATAACACGCGGCGAATCCAACTCCATTGACTCACCCCACCACCTTCGACATGGCGACTAGCAACAGCTAAATCGGCACCCCGATCGATCTCTTGCAGCAGTTGTAATAAAATCTCCGTCGGATGCTGCAAATCGGCATCGATAACCCCCAGGATTTCGCCGCGCGCGACTTGCCAGCCCCGAATGACTGCCGTTGAGAGTCCTCGTTCGGTGGTACGGCGCAGCACCCGCAGTTGGGGATACTCAGAGCATAATGCAGCAGCGATTTTCCAAGTGCGATCGGGACTATCATCATCAACGACAATTAATTCGTATTCGCCAGCGATAACAGCGTCTAGTAATTGGCTGATAATACTAATAATTGACTCAATGTTTCCCCCCTCATTATATGTCGGCAAAACTAGCGATAACTTCAGATCGTAGCGATCGCGGCCCGGTAAAATAGTGGTAGCTTCGGCGATTTGGAAAATGCCTGTGGGTGCAGAGACAAGTACATCAGAATATGTCATGAAGGATGAGACAAAGAGCGGAGACCGATATCGATGACAATTGCAAAAACGATTCTTTTTTATGCCCAAACAACAGTCTACACATTCTGGGGATTTAAAGATAAGTAATTTTGCAACGACAGCAATTGAAGTACGGGTTCTAGACCAACATCCTCGCAGCTCACAGCAAGTCGGAATTTTTATGGGGATGTAGATCTAGATAAGCGTACCGGAGCCAGATCGATCGGAATTTGACGAGAAGTTGATAAGGCCGTGTTCTTTCCGGTCAAATCCTGAATTTTCCGAATTTTCCAGTTTTTAGGGACTGTGAAAGTTAACTCTCGCTCGGAGTTCCAGACAATCCAAAATGGTCGCCCTTGCCGCGAAAGATCGCAAATCCAGGTTTTATCGGCATTGGGTTTACATTGTTGCAGTTGCGCCCCAACCATCCATTTGTAGATTTGGGCATAGCTTTTAGTAATCGGGGTTGGCGTTTTAGCGTCGCTTTGGGTAAAAAATAAACTTACTGCGTATTTATTATCCCAGGCATACCAATACAACCGCTGAACTCCACTCGCCCAATTGATAAGGTAGGATCTGGCTACGTATGCCATTGCTTGACGATCGGATTGGAATTTAAATGGTTTTAACCAGCCTGCTTCGGTATTCCATAACGGTTTGCCGCTCAGGCCAAATTCAGCCATAATTGCTTTGATTTGCCCGATATAATCCGCCAGCTCTTCAGGGAGAGAAGTTAGCGTCTGCGGATAAAAGTGTTGCGCGATGACATCCGCATATTTGCCCCCACCCTGACGAAAGAAGGATTTTTGCCATTTGAAGTCTGGCGTACCATTAGTAGCGCCTGGCGATAACACGATGCTCGTGTTATCGACCTGCTTGATAATGGTATAAGCCTCTCGTGCCAACTCCACCATTTTGTCAACGCTGCCAGTATAAAACTGCTTTAAGTCAGGCTCGTTCCAAATTTCATAGTAGTGAATTTTCCCTTTATAACGAGTAGCGACCGTCCGGATATAGTTGCGCCAATCTTTCAACTGTGCGGGTTCTGCGGGCCAACCTGGATTCTCATAGGGCGATTCATCGTTGGGCCGCGCCGAAGCCCAGCGCGGAGTTTGGCCTAATGTCAACAAAATTTCTACTTTCTTGGTAGTTGCCAGCGCCACATATCGATCCAGTTGTTCAAATTTCCAGGCACCCTGTTGCGGCTCCAGAGATCCCCAAGTCACACCTGCATCCCATAACCGCCAGCCTCGAAATGGTACGTTCGGCCAGGTCGTGCCAGAATGCTCGACGTGCATGCCAAATAGGCTGGCAGGAATGGTCTGTTTCGCAGTAATAAGCGCAAGCGGTTGAGAAAACTGTGCTCTCATGGTGGATGTCACCGCTACCGTAAAGATCGTCATTAGTAGAAGCAGCACTACCCACCGACGTTTGAATCCCATCATCGTTATCTGTTTGAGTGAATCTGTGGTTCGATCGGATGACGATGGCCGACTCGGCCACCAAGTTTGGCAGTAAAAACTAACTCAGTCATCAGAGCGTCCCTACAAGTCGATCGATTTTTGCTAACCCGCAACTTACTCGGGTAGTTGCCACAGCCATTATGTTACGTTGAGAACGCGGTTTTGACCGTCGAGCACGAAGTCGGCGACTTCGACAAAGGCGGTTGCTGCTGTTACCGATGTAGTTCGCGCGATCGATTGTTGAGCGGATCGTCCCATGGTCGGAATCAGTTCGGGGCGGTCGAGCAACCGCTGCATTTTATCAGCAAGCTCTTGCGGGTCATTGGGGTCAAAAACATAACCATTTTCACCTTCAACAATCAGCTCTGAGACTCCCGCACCTTTAGAACAAATAATTGGTTTACCAAAAACCATTGCCTCGGAAACTACCATTCCCCAGACATCTTCAAAGCTGGGAAACACAAATACATCAGCTTGCTGAAAGTAGGTTCCCAAGCTACCATAATCAACCCAGCCGATCCAATTCACCCGATCTTGCAAATTGTGTTGACTGATATATGCTTCTAATTCGAGACGCTGCACCCCTGTTCCCACGATCGATAGTGTATAGTCGCGATAACCACTGCGATCGAGCATCGCGAAAGCAACGAGCAAATTTTTCAGCCCTTTCCGTTGCTTAATGCGACCGACATATAAAAATACCGGGCGTTTCTGGTCTGATTTCACAGCTTCATGCTGTTCTTCAACGTTTTTTAACAACGCCACAGCATCGGGTACTAAGTAATTTTCAGTAAAAATTCGCTCTTTGTCAGCTTTTAAAACTTCGATCAGATAATCTCGACCCGAACGACTATTTGATAAAAATGCTGTAACAGAAAGCGACAGTAGCCAGCGCAAAAACGAACGAATCTTTGAATCTCTAAAATCAGCATTGGGAGAACTGCCATCATAAATGACAACAATTTTCCACCGACCTAGCGGCTGAAACAAGACTGCTAATAATGTCCAGACCGAAAAACATTGCGTGAAAATCAGCTGCGGTCTAAATTTTAATAGGTGAAAAACGATCGTGGGGGAGAGAATCATTAAACCCCGCGCATAACCACCTTCTGTCTGCGAAACTTTCGCAAATTTAAATTCTCCCACTAGTTGAATAACATCCGCACCGAGCACAGTGGGATCGAATGCTGGCCATACCTGTGCGGTATAGAAAACTAGGTGCTTAAAGGTCTTGGCTAATTCACTTAATACTGGTTGCCAGTATGCGCCTAATTCTACTGACGGAACTAAAAAAGCAACTCGGTAGTTGTTGTTATCGGATGGATTCACTCAAGCATCTCCTAATGGTAAAAATAACAAGCAAGTGCTGCTGTAAAAACATCCCGATCGACAAAAAATTATTGATATTTACCGATCGATCTCTTCCCAAAGCGATCTCGCATACTAAAGATCGGGAGCAACATCAGCCGGAAATAGGGAAACAACCAGTAAATCGGCCATAGTGGCCCCGCATGTCGCTGGGCAAATATTCTCCATTCACCTAAAGGTGGCAGCGTAACATCGGTAAAATTCAAACCTTTAGGTTGTCCGATTCTTTGCCATTGTTGGTACCAGGGGAGATCGGCGATTGTTTCACTCCAACTGCTCGGGCGGAGATTTTGCGAACAGGTGCCGATATAACCTGGTGGAATCCAGACGGTACAGCCCAGTTGCTGCGATCGTAAGCCATAATCTAAATCTCCCATGTAATGGGTAAAAACTGGGTCTAAATTACCCACGAGTCGAGCCACCGCTCTCGGAATTAGCACGCAATTGCCATTGAACGTATCACACTGCTCGATCTCCTGGCTGGGTGCCACCAAGGAGAAGCGGAGCGGCCGCGACCATCGCTCTCGCACCATGCCACCATAGGTAAGAACTCCCGTAGCTAAATCGCGGGTAGAACCGCCGATCGTTGCCC